>JAMFSR010000011.1 GCA_026225395.1 Granulicella sapmiensis | reverse complement strand
GGGTTACTTTGTTGGTGTACATGGTGGTGATCTCCGTTTCGTTGATTTCCCGTATCCTGCTCGGGTCACCCTTCGCGAAGCGAGCGAGTGGGCCCGGCTCCCAAGTGCCAAGGAGTGCTTTCTTGGTGGGGCCCGAAAGAAGTTTGTGCGGCGTTCTTTGCCGCGGCTTTCAAACTTCTTTTGGGAGGAACCGAGACCCCGCAGGGGCGGCATAGCCGAAGCAGAACGACGCCGAGCCGCAGGGCGCCGGTTTGGCCCCGAAGCGTGAGACCGAGTAGAGGACGGGAAACGGGACGGAAGGAACCCTAATGCACCGAAGTCACCCCTACGATTCCTGCGACGGAAAGCTCCACCTACCCCAGCTCGATAACTCCCCGCAATGTCCGGCCATGAGGACGGCTTCGAGCACACCGACTGGTACTGGTACCACCGCGTCATGCGAGCCGGTGCTGCCATGCTTGGCGCTATCAGAGACGAGTTGGGCTGTGCAGCCATAGGAGCCGCATGAAGGACCATCGAAGTGACCTCAAATTCGGGTTGGATTCTCTAGGCGGAAGCCTGGCACTCAGGCGTCGGAGGCACGATAGACCTCCTCGGTCAGGAAGGACTGCTCGGCGTGACTGTACCCGGAGACCGTAATGAGTTCCCGGACGCGGCGGCGGCCCGTGAGACCGCGCTCGCAATGCAATACGAAGTCCACGGCTTTGCCGGTCTGCGAGCGGACAAAAGCCTGGTCCAAATTGGTCCTTGCACTGAGGGCCATGTCTGCCAGCCTGTCGAGCGCATCCACCGCTGAATCTGCATGCAATGTAGATAACGTCCCGCCATGTCCTGTATTCATGGCCTGCAACAAGTCGTATCCGCACTCGTCGCGAATCTCGCCCATGATGATGCGGTCGGGACGGTGGCGGAGCGCAGCCGCCACCAACTGGCTTGGCGTGATGGCAACCTGGCCTGGAATCGCGGCTACCGCCTCCCAGCGAACGGCGTTGGGATGGGCAATCTTCAGCTCGGCAGGCTGTTCGATCACGACCAGTCTTTCCTGTAGCGGAACATGGTCTAGGAGCGCCTTCATCAGGGTCGACTTACCCGACCCAGTTCCACCGCTGATGATGCCGTTCTTGCGCTTCGTAATGAGGCCCACAGCGGCGTCGCGAACGTGGGCTGGAAGCCCACCGGCAGCGACCAGCTCGTCAGAGGTGTACCAGCGGTTGAATTTCCTGACCGTAAGCGTGGGCCCATTGATCGAAGAGGGTGGCCCAACCACGGCCACACGCGAGCCGTCAGGCAAGCGTGTGTTGAGAATGGGATTCTGGCTGGTCAGATCCTGTCCAAGGATGCGAGCAACGCGCTCAATGGCCGCCTGTAGGCGGTCATTCGTGTACGGAGCCGCTAGCGGAATGTGCTGGATAACCCCGTTCCGGTCTGCATACACACCCGTCGTCCCATTGATCATCAAATCGGAAATCGAAGGGTCCAGGAGGAGCGCACGCAACTCCTCCGGAAAGAACGGCAATATGAGCTTGTAGCTCAACGTGTCGCTCCTGCTGTTGGCGTTGCCGGCACTGCCGGCAACGCGGCATTCGTTATCGGCGCAATCGGATCAACGGACAGCCGATTCTCATGGAACTCCGTGACCGTCATTCCGAGAGGATTGATGATCTCAAATTGCGGGAAGATCTTGGCCTGATCACTGACCTGTTTGGGATTCAGATAGTACGTGACGCTGATGCCCCAGTGTTCGACGCGTGGCTCCCGTGAATTACGCGGGGAGTACAGCTTGTCGATGGTCACGAGCGCAGTGCCACGGGCCATCGTCGTTCCCTGCACCGTCTCCTGGGACATAGAGGTAATAGTCACGTTCTTGACCTCAACATCGCTCTGCTCGATCTGGCCGCCCATAACCTGCGAGACAAGGTGGTTCTGATTGTCGTCAGTCATCAGTTGCGAGGCGAGATTCTGCGACAGGAAGTAGTAGTTGAGCGGGTACTTCTTCGCGATGGTGTCCCGGCTAATGGTGTAGCGGTAATTGGCCCAATCGGTAAGGTATGTCCGAACCTCACCCTCGCGTGGGCTGTAGCTCAGATCGCTGTACTGGATAGCTTGGGCGCGGCCCATCTCGTCAATTCGGATGTAGCGGTTTGCCATAGGACGGCGGGCTAGCGAAAGGTTCAGTCCCATCGAACCAAGCAAGAGCACCGTTCCACAGCCAAGGATGAGACGGTATGCCTTCCGCTCAGAGTAGTGAGAGGCATAGACCTCATTGCCGATCTCATCGGCAAGCAAGGAGTGCTTCGGGGAGAGGGGCGATTCAACGGGAATGGTGTGCGTGGACATGGGGGCCTGTGGTCCTTTCCGGAAGAGTGAGAATGACATGGACGGTGTAGATCGTCACCACGACTACGAGTCCAAGGAAGAAGATCTTCATGGCAGTAAATGCCCATTGCGGTAGCGGGACACGACGCCCGTCACTCCGGAGAAATAGCCAAAAGAAGAGGTTGTTCATCACGTTACGATTTACCTTTCTTGGCCAGGAGCATTGCTCCACCGACAGCGGTATTTGTCGCAGCGGATGCTAATCCAGCCGCTCCGCCGAAGATAGCTTGCGTCATGCTCGGGATGAAGAGCATGTTGATGATGAAGGCGACGAAGACCATCAGGCAGGGGATAAGGTTTGCCATCCACATCTCCATCGAATAGTTGCCGTTGAAGGTCTGCTGTAGGAATGCGTTCATAAAACCTGCCCATACAAAGATGAACGCAGCCGCCACGGCGCGGATCATCGCGAAGCTGATGAGCACATCGAGAAAGTGAAAGAACTTGGCACGAAATGTCTGCGTCATCAGCAACGGGATAAAGACAGGGCCGAACAAGGCCGTCACGCCGTAGAGGATGAACGAGCTGCAATTGATCAAAAACAGGATGGCCGATGCGAGGCCAAGGATAATCTGTACGACGACATAGCAGAGCGTCTGAAGCGGCGCGGTGAAAGCGGGGGTCGCGGTGCCGTCGCCAGCGGTTTTGAGAAGCTGCAGCAGATTATTCAGCGAGCTTTGATCGAAGGCCGCGACCATTGCCTGGGCGATGTAGGAAAAGAAGTGATTGAGGCCAAAGCTCGCTCCAGGGATCGGGTTCACCCAATAATTTTCGAGCAGGCAGCAGATGATCAGCCGCAAAAGGAAGTTGGTCAGGTCTCCCACATGCAAGTGATCGTGGTGAAGACGGAAGGTCATGCCGGTGGTGCTCCAGTTCACCGACATGCTGACCAAAGTAAAGAGAGCGATACAGCTCAGCTCGGTAAGTCCGAACTGCGTCAGCACACCGCCATTCTGCGTGGTAAGGTTCGTCAGATTGTTGGTGAACTGATACAGCCAATCGACGCCGGAACTGGCGGAAGGAAGGGCTTGCGCTAATACGAGGATGGATGCCATATCGCTCTCTCAATCGGGTTCAGGTGAATCTAGGGAAGGTAGGTGGTCCAGGTGCTGCCCTCGTTCGCGGCACTGGTGTCATTGATGGTGCGCTGCTGTTGAACGAAGGCAGCGGTGTTCATATCCTCCGTGGCTGCATTACGCCGCTCCATGTTGGCTACGGTCATCTGTCCAGCGAGGCAGACCTGTAGCGACCCTTGCGACTGCATCTCTGCCATCTTTTGGCCTTCGGCGGCGTTGAGGAGATTAAGCTGTTGCACTTCCGCGTTCGTGGAATCGCTGTTATCGAACTGAGTCGATGTCAGCGAGTTGTTCGCGGTAAGGTTCGTTGTCCGGCCCGAACGATATTGCCCGACAGCCGTAAGGCAGTCGGGAGATACCGCGTCGGAGGTCTCAATCATCGCGAGTTGGGACATGCGCGAGCTACCGAACTGCTGGCCGGCGAGGTAGGTGCTGGTATTGCTGCTTACAGGAACGGTTGCGGTTTGCCACCCGGTCACCGAGGCGCTCGGGTTGTTGCTGTTGAGCGCAACCTTGATGCCGGCGGTTTCGCCGAACATGTTCGCGACGTTGACGTTCTCCAGGGCATGGAGCGTCGTTTGCCACTGCTGCTTGACGCTGAAGTGCGTGATGTTGTTCTTCAGCATGTTGTACTGCGACTCCAGCGTGGTGAGCTGAGAGACGAGGCTGGCGTAGCTTGTGGGATCGAAGACGATATCCCCGATACCGAACAGAGCAAAGCTTGGCGTCGCCGTGAGAAGCAACGCAGCACCCGCTCCGAGAAGCCACTTGCGGTTGGTCAGTTTGACTTTCATAAAGCCTCCTGCGATGGGTTGAACTACATGCAATGCGGGCAGGCGGGGTCCAACCTGTCCAAGGGAAAATGCTGGGTGTGTATTGCGTTTGTGATGGCCTCGGTGGATTGGAGGTAGATCCATCCAAGAACGTTTCGCCCGGTAGAGGTTCCGAGAACTAGAAGGACGGCTGCCGAGGCGGCGGCTATTCCGAATGCTCGATACATACGGTGCACGGTAAGCGTCTGCACGTTTATTCCTCCTCAGCAAGCTGTTTGGCAACCTGCGGAATGATCGCCACCCACTCCGTACCGCTGCGATCCATGGCTTCGGGAATGGTGTATCCCATCTCGGCCAGCCAATCGACGCGATTGAGAACAAGGGCCACGGCGACCTTTTCGCCCGTGGACTGCACAGCCCATGCGTCGTGCCCGCCGCGCTTCGCATCGCCTGCTTTGCGAAACAAATGTTCATACCCGTCGCTCATCACAAGGCTCCTCTCTACAAGTTGGGGTTGACGCGATGTTCCGCGTAAGACGGGATGAGCAAATCGGTGCCGATATACACACGCGCGCGTGAGCCTTCCTTGAGCGTGATGATGGGCAGGCGATTCAGGAAGTGATTGAGCACCTGTTCTCCCTCCTGAGCGGTCTGCTGCGAGATGCCATTGCGTATCTCGGTCGAAGGCGTGAAGACACTACCGCTGTTGCCGATCTGCGCCAGGCCACCCAGACCGCCGATCGCGGCGGCGGCGGCAAAGGCTTCGAGATAGCCGTGATCGACCTTTGTGGCGAGACCGGTCGTCCCGATCTGGTCAAGGCCAATAAACTTGGCAAACTCCAGGGAGAAACCATCCGGGCAGATCGCGCGATGGAAAGTCACGAACATTTTTCTTTGCTCTGCGTTGCCGACGCTCTGCACGGTCCCAAGCAAACGTGTCCCCTGCGGCAAGAGAAGCTGCTCGTGGTCGTGAGAATAGAGGTCGGTTGTCAGACTCAGGATGATCGGACCGCTGAAACCGCCGTCGATATGGTTGGTCACGACGCCTTCGAGCAAGTTGCCTTCAAAGACGCGATACAGACGCCCGTCATAAGTATCGAAGTCATACGGCCCCATGGGATCGGACTTTGATTGGTTTCGATCTGAAGCGGTTTCTACCGTGGCAGACTTTTTACCGCTGTCAGAACCCGCAGTGATCGTTTCGCCTGTAACTTTCGTGGATGCTTCCTGATGTTCCCCAAGCGCAGCAGTAGCCGATGTTGCAGGAGCCCCTACGCTGCCAACGTGCTGGAAGTCGATGGCAACGGTATCGCTGTTGACAGCGTCCTGCTGCTGTTTTTCGCGCGCAAGCTGCTTTTGCTTGGCCTCAGCCTGCGCCTCCGAGACATTGGAGGTGTGCGCGGGCGCATTGGAGCTGTCGCCATACATGGCATCGCGCTGCGCAGCGGTCAATGCGGGTGCACCGGCTGACTCCGGTCCAGGAATCTGCTGCGATGCTTGCAACTGCTGGAGCGCTGCGGCAAGCGCCTGCTGATGCTGGACCTGATCCGCATCCTGTCTCGCCTGCGCCTGTTGTTGGGTCTGAAAGCTGGATACCTGCTGCGGGTTGGCCGTTGCGGGACGCATCGGCAACGCACTCTGGGGCGCAGCCTTCCTATTGCCGCTCAATAGGCTCGACAAGTTTGCGATACCGATGAGCGCAATGATAACGACGAGAGCAAGCAGGAGCGGCAGACCCTTCTTGACGGGAGGCTTCGCCTCAGGCTGCTCGGGGACGGTAGCGGGAACATTCTGATCTTGGTCGGTCATGGCTATTCCTTTCCTTCCGCACGGTGGAACTCCACCTTCTTTTTCCCAATGGCCAGATAGCCGTTATCGAGTTGCTTCGGAACCGTGAAGAGGCCCGCGTTGAAATCAACGTTGATGAGGGAGCCCTTGCCGTCCTTGGTTTCGTATAAAGCCGGCGTCTCCTGGAAATGACCACGCAGATAGGTGAACTTGTCGTCGTGCCACACCTGCTCAAGACCCAGCGCCTTACCCTTCTTCTCGTCCCATACGTAGTCGAAGTGCAAACGACCCGGATATTGACTCCGATACTGTTCCGCCTTGCCGTCCTCCGCTTTCAACTCAGCGGTCTGCGCTGCTTTAGCAACGGCTGCTTCCTGCTTGGCTTTCTCCAACTCGGCGGCGGGAACGAAGACGGGCAGCTCGGTCAAGCGATCTTTCGCAGCTTTGTCGCCGGGGACGACGAACACCTTGGAATCGAAGTGTGCGTCAGCATCGCTCGAAACTTCGCGAAGCTGGAGGGTGTACTCATTGCCGTGATCGGAGACGATGTGGATGTCGGTGGATACATTCGCCACCTTCGGTTTCACGCTGATGAACCGACTGGCCACATGGCCACCATCGAATACCCAATCAATGGTGTCGCCGGCGAAGACGTTGGCGACCTTCTCTTCTGCGGGAAGCATGATGAGGGTTGATTGCAACAGCCCGGCGCGAATGGAAGGCGGGGCGTCTGTCTCCGATACCGTGACGGTTCGCGGAGCAGCTGGCTGAAGATGGTGAGGTTGGTCCGTCGCCGCCTGAGCGGTGGCGGCAAAGGCGACTGCGAGCGAAATGGCGATAATGACGGGTGGTTTCACGGTTGATCCTTTCAGTGGAGCGTTCGTTATACGGTCTCTCCCTCGGCGAAGCGCGTAATGCCCTCGGTGAGGCCGTACTTTTCAATCAACTTGGTGCGGCGGACGCGGTCTTTCGGTTTGGTGGAGAACGCGGCGTAACTACGCTTGTCGAGATTTAGCGTGACCACCTTCGTAATGCCATCGCGCCGCATGTACAGACCCTCGCGGTCCCGCAAGCTCTCAAAGAGCGCGATCTGCTGCTCGTTCATCTTGAACAGCTCGGCATAGCGTTTACGGTTGAACGTCGCGTCCTTCAGAAACAGGAACGAGGTGCAGGAGTTCACGATGCTGTCGGCGTTCGTGCCCAGGTCTTCGGCGGACTGCCCGATCATCGTGACCCCACCAAGGTTCTTGCGCACGGTCTTGATGGAAGCCAGCGCACCTTCCAAAAGCTGCTTGTTCTTCATCGAAGAGAAGATCTCTTCGATGAGGATGTGCTTCGGTACGCCAAGATTGGCGGGGTTGTAGACCACGTCGTTGATGCGGCGAAGCAGCCATACCATCAAAGGCTCGATAAGGTCGGCATACTGCTCATTGTTGACGCCCTGGAAGTCGAAGCACTGGAGCCGGGAAAGCGAGAGACTGTCTTCAACGTTGTCGAAAACGGCGTTGTAGATACCTTTACCGACCCACTTCGACAGATAGCGGTCAAGCTTCTTGGGCAGAACGAGATTGGAGAGGCGACGGTTCTCCGGATCGAGCAGGTACATGTCCTGCACGGCCTTATGAATCACATCGTCGTCTTCCGGTTCCAACTCCGCGCCGCCATTGGTCAGGAGAAGCTTGATGAACGAATAGATAAACTTGATATTGCTTTCGGTGGGCTCCAGAGCAAACGGATTGACGCGTGGGCCATCCTTGCCGACTCGATCAACCTTGCCACCATACAGTTCGACTACACTCTCGTAGCTCCCACCAATATCGAAGATGTAGGTGAAACCGCCATACTTCTGCTCCAGCGCAACAGCAGCGTTAGCGTGGACCGATTTACCCGAACCTGTTGGCCCGATGATGAGCATGACTCGCACGCCGTCCACATAGACGTCCTGAAAGAATGGCGTCCGTGTGCGGGTCTCTAAGATATTGAGGTACTCGTTATCGAGGTCGTCGGAGCGGGGATGCCCGATATGCGGAGCAAACACGGAAGAAAGTCTTGCATGATGATCCTCGGATAGCCATAGGGGGAAGACATTGAACTTGTGGTTGCCCGGGAACATCGCGTAGAACCCCGACAGATTCCCCAACGTCTCCTCCATCACCTGCGCGCGCGCGTCTACGAAGATGCGGTGGACTGTGGGCGTCGTGTCGCGAAGCTGCTGCAGGCTCCGAGCTGCGAGTAACAAGCGGAGCGAATATTCGCCTTGTGCCTTCTTATCGAGAGCACGAATGACATCGCTGAGGTCATCGACGCTGAGGTTGGCGGCCTTCGCTCCCGCACCCGTATCCAGCGATGCCGTATCGCTTCCACTCATCACACGCGTCAGCACGCCGACCTTGAAAAAAGAGATGAATTTTTCCTGGTCGTCGATCTCCTTGCGGGCGGCGGTCGTCGATTTGGGACGCCAGGTGGAGCACAGCACGCTATCGCAGTCGAGTGCCATCAGGCCGGAGAAAAGGCAAGGCCGGGACGCTTCCGGCGTCGTCTTCAGGGAGAACATCTGGACGCAACGCTTGCCAACCTGCACATGATCGCTATGCCACGCGACGGGACTGTTGACAATCTGCCGGTCCACGCCAACGTCACTGCGGAGCTGGTCACGCTCGGCCCACTCTTCGAGATTGAAGAGGTAGCTAAAGAACTGGAAAGTCTCATTCTTACCAAGCAGGCGCAGGCCGATAGAGCTAGCAAGATGTCCTTCCAGGAGAATCGCGGTCTTTTCGAGTTCGGCGAGCATCCGCGACGTGTCCACGGTGTTTTCCTGTGGCTTGCGCTCGAATGCCTTTGCCTTCGAAGGTTCTAGCGTGAGGCACCAGTGAAGATCAATGCGCCGGAAGGCCGCCGTCTTTTCGAGATGGGTGCGCCGGTCGGACGCGAACATCTCTGTGATGGGGTTTGCATAATTGGTATGGTGGGGGAGATCGAAGCCGGACATCACCCGCGTGTACTGATAAAGGCATGCTCCTTCCGGCAGTCCACGTAACGCTCCTTCAATGGAGCGAACATGCGACTCCAGTTCAAGATCGGTGATGCCTTCTTCGTCGATGCCCGCCAGCGAGAAAAGGCATCCATAGCCGCCGCCCTTGAGGGCGAATATATTTGGGCCGACGAAGCGCGAAATCGGAATGATGCTGCTGGCGGCTCCGGCTTTGGCGAACCACGGAACGGATTTGAGCTGCTCAGTGTTTGCGCGGGTCATAGTAGCTCTTCTGGTTGAGGCTGAGGCCCCAGAGTTGAAACATCTTTGGGTGTTTGCGAACGATGAGCCACGCACCAATCGCGAGGGCTGGGAAAGTCATCATCGCGAGGAAGCGAAACCCAACGAGGAAAACCGTTACGCAGACGAATAGGATCGCCATCCATGCTGTGAGGTCCAAACCGAGCTTGGCTCGGGGACGATTCAGCGCTTGATTGATCGGTAACGGTTCTCCTCGCTTGGTCATGTCGATGCACCTCCTACATCGACTGTCCGGTTAAGGACCCGATCCAACCGGCTCCCCAACCGAGTACTCCGGCTCCGAATAGCGCACCGAAGAGACCTGGGATCGCATCTTGGAAACGCCCACTCATCATGCGGATTCCCGCAAAAATGAGCCCACCGAGGCAGATGACGGCCCCAGCGTACATGGCGAAAGTTTTAAACGTACCCATCAAGGTTTGCGCTCCTGAGAAATCCATCGTGCCCTGCGCATGTGCAACGCCGGCAAACGAAAATGCAAGGAGCGTGGGTGCCATCACGCGGATGACACGAGAGAGTTCGCGTTTTGAGAAGTGAAGTAGGTGACGGAAAGAGAACGGCGAGATGTTCACATTCTGGAACCGACTTCTGAATCTCTGAGTTGATTCGGTGGTTTGAGTACGATGGGATTGACGAAGCATTGATCCTCCGAAACGGCTCATTGATCGCCGTTATGTTTCGGAAGTTAGAACCGATTTACTCGTCCGTCCAATACTTCTTACTCGCTTTGCTATAGCTGCTATCTATCGCGAAATTTAGGCAGGAATCTCGAACTTCAATGAGAGTTGCGGGCGCTCAGGATTTACAGAAGTCCGGGGAGACAAAGAGTTTTCGGCAAGTATGTACTTATCGATGAACGATAGCGCGGGGTGTTCCGCACCTCGCCGGTGGACAAAGGCCGTATCAACGGTCCACTCTACGCCACCGATTCGACGGGTTGTGACGTCCGATTGCAACACGGAATCTTCAGGCACCAAAGCGACCCCGAATCCATCACGAACCAAAAGCTGAATATCATGCGGAGTGGCGGCGGAACAAGAAATTTGAACACTGGATCCGGCCTCAGCGAATAGCTGCATGAGTCGCGAGTGAGCCGAAGGGTGTCCGTCAGGATCGCGAAAGATCGTCAATTGCGTGGACAAATCGTCGAGGGAGACTTCGGATTTTCCAGCAAGCTGATCGTCTGCTCGCATACACGCGACCAACGGACTGCTTGCGATGTGCCGAAGATGCCAATTAGGTCCGACAACTGGAAGGGTTAGTAATGCACAATCGAGGTCGCCGCGCTCAACTCGCTGAAGGACATGTACAGTCCCTCCGCCAGATAGTTGCAGCGCGCATTCGGGGAAGTGCCTGCTATAGCTTGCGCGGAATGCTTGTAGATGCCTTGAATTTACAAACGGGGAGAACCCAACACGCAGGGGAGGCACTTTTCCCAGGAAGATTTCTTTCGCAATACGGAACACATGAGACCGGCCATGAAGTGTCGCGATCGCGTAATCAACGATCATTTGGCCGACGGGAGTTGGAACCACGCCGTCCGGTGTCCGGTTGAAGATCTTGATGCCCAACTCGGCTTCGATATCTTTGATCTGCTTGCTGAGGGAAGGCTGCGACAGAAAGAGTCGCTCTGCTGCGCGAGTGAAATTGCCAGTCTCAGCTACTGCTGCGATGTACTTCAGATGTCTGAACTCAACCAACTCTGACATGGGCCCGTACCGCTCAGTTGGGATCCGGCAAATCTGTTCGCTCGGATTTGCGACGGAGCAAACTATGTCTGCTATCCCATGGTTTGCGAGGGCGATCAACATGTCAATAAGTCACGCGGACGTGACCTCGTCTCAACATTTTGTTTAATCTTTCCTTCAAGCTTCGCGACCATAGCTTTTGCTCGAATCGCGATAGACAAGAAGTATTGGACTCCTCGTTCGATCCGTTCCACCCTTGCTTCAGCATTCGGCTCTATTGGCTCTTCATGTGCCGATACATTCGCAGCAAAGGGGAAGCAATGGCAATGATGAAGCGCACAACCGGTGATCTTTCCATGCGATTGGTTGAGCCCACTTTCGAACTGCAAGGCCCAAACGAGCGCAGGCCGCCAGTCCGCGCGGTCGAAATCGATCCTCTGCTTACAGCAGAGGAGGTAGCCAATCGCCTCAACGTGAGCACGGACTGGGTATGGGATCACTCTTCCAGAAAGAAGCCCTTTCTGCCTGTCATTCGTATGGGCGATGGAACTCTTCGTTATCGACACAGTGGCATAGAAGCGTTCATTGACGAACGTGAACGTGTCTCTTCTATGGGCCGACGCACAGGCTAGCGCAGTAAAATAGAAGAGCCCACTGCTTCCGCCACAGAACTGAGGAACCCATGGGTAAGTCGCACCAAGTGGGATCGATTGTCCTGCGCGGTAAGCGCTGGTATGGCTATTACCGCAAGGATGTCATCGATCCTGAAACTGAGGAAGTCCGAAACGCGAGGATTGTAGTTGCGCTCGGATTCAAGACGGAGATGACCAAACCCGCGGCGCGAGAAGCGTTGCGAAAAGAAATCGCCAAACAGACGGGCAAACTCCCGGAAGGCAGAATTCAGAAAGACTCTGTCACCTTCGAGTGGTTCGTTCGGAACCGTTACTTTCCCATACGACAGGGAGACTGGCGGCCCGAAACGGCGAGAGAGAAGACGGCTCAAATCGAGATTGATCTGATCTCGAAGTTCGGTTCAAGATCGTTTGAATCGATCGACAAATTTGAGCTGCAAACGCATGTGAACCACCTGGCAAAGACGTACTGCCAGGATCGGGTGAAGCAAGCGCGCTCTTACCTCAAGTCCATCTTCGACGAAGCAATCGAGCAGGAGTTCTTGGTCAAGGATCCGACCCGGACGCTGAAGATTCCAAAGAATCTCAGAGCGAAGGACAAACGGATTCTGACCTGGGAGCAACTGAGAGCGGCATTAGCGGCGGCAACGCGTCGAGACCGGCTCATTCTCCTTCTCGACATGACCGATGCGCTTCGGCCGAGTGAACTGTTCGCGATTCGTTGGCGTACTTTCGACGACGTGAACACCCTCGACCTAACCGAAACCGTCTACCGTGGGAAAGTACGCGCCTACGGCAAGACCCCAAAGAGCCTTGGCAAGATGCATCTTCCGGATGACCTTGCAACAGAGCTCATTCAGTGGAAGTTGGAGTGTAAAAAGGCTTCGTGTGGGAACCCGCTGTGCCAGAAACCTGAGCACAGAAAGTCCTCTCCCGACGCCCCCATGTTCCCGAACGCAGATGGTGGGTTCATGGATACGTCCAACTACCGCAGCAGGGTACTAAAGCCCCTCGCGGAGTCTTTGGAGATCCCGAAGCTGAACTTCCAGGTGATCCGGCGGACCATCGCCACACGAGCACAGAGTCTGGGGTCGGTGAAGGACATCCAATCGCACCTGCGTCACTCGCGAGCCGATACCACGGCGAACGAATACATGCAGGAGCTCCCGGAGAGCGTGCAGCAAATGGTAGGGACGGTCTACGAGCTGCTCACATCAGCAACTACACCGCAGCAGATCATGTAGGTTTGCGGCGGTAAAAACCGGCGAAGTTGGTGCCAGTTGATTTACTTTGGCACCAAATGGCACCAAGTCTCCTTGGTGCCATCGGCTAAGTTACTGAAAATATGGTGGGCACAGCAGGATTCGAACCTACGACTTCCACCGTGTGAAGGTGGCACTCTACCGCTGAGTTATGAGCCCATTCCCAGGCGTCGAGTTGGCACTCGAGCATAGGGCTGTGCAGACCATCAGGATATCACCCGCACCCCGCGCCTACCAACCGCCGGCCCTCACCAGGCGTCCAATCGTCTAGCCGAAAGGTACAATTAGCCTCGAATGAAGCGCCCCCAAGCACCGGTAAAGCCGCCCACCGGGGCGCCCGACGAGCCTCCCTTCGAGGACTCAGCCGAGGCACGGGCAGACGACACCCTCCAGTCTATTGGCGACACCCAAAATCCTGAGGATTTCGACGACGTCGCGCAACCTGACGACGAAGATGGGGTTTCTCAAGATATGGGAACCATGGCCTTCCATCCCGGATTGATCGGCACCGCACCCGGGGCTGCTCCAAACCTGCCAATCGACGCCATTACGCGTCCTGCAGGCTCCGAGCCTCTCACCCCCGAGCAGCTCCGCTCCCGCGCCGCCGCCATCGCTCGTGGAGACTTTTCTGAACTCACTGACGCCGAAGTCATGCTCGAGCTCCGCTCCGGCAACATGGCCGCCTTCGATATCCTGCTCGCCAAGTACCGTAAGCCGATCATTCACTTCATGTTCCGCATGGTGCATAACCAGGCCGTAGCCGAAGAGCTTGCCCAGGAAGTTTTCCTCCGCATTTACCGTTCGCGCGAAACGTACCGCGCAGAGGCCCGCTTCAGCACTTGGCTCTACCGCATCGCCACCAATCTCGGCGTCAACCACGCTCGCGACACACGCCACGAGCGCTCCGCCTCCACCATCTACCTGGATGAAACCGACTCCGAAACCGGCACCACCCCGGACGTCGCCGACTCCACTCCCTCCGCCGAAGCCAATATCCTTCGCCGCGAGCGCATGAACGCCATTCGCCAGCACGTGCTGGCCCTTCCGGAGCGGCAACAAAGCGCCGTTCTCATGCACAAGTACGAGGGCATGGACTACAAGCAGATCGGTGAGGTTCTCAAACTCTCCGAATCCGCCACCAAATCGCTTCTCTTTCGCGCCTACCAGACTTTGCGCGAGAAACTTAAGGACTTTGTTTAGCCGAATGGAACTAAACAACAGAACTCGTCGTCGAACGATAGAGAGAGTCGACGGCAGCAGATCGAACCACCACCCGAAAGGGGGGAAGACAAAATGAACACCGCAATGAAACTCAATACCGATTGCAAATCCTGCCGGTCGCACCTTGCTGACCTGCTTTTGGACGACGCGTGCCTCGCGTCGCACCCTGAGCTCGAACAGCATCTCGCCTCATGTTCCGGCTGCCGCACCGAGCTCCACGAACTGCGCTCCACCTTCGCTTTGCTCGATGAGTACGCCGCCCCTGAGCCTTCACCTTTCTTCGATACCCGTCTGCACGCCCGCCTGCGCGAAGCTGTAGCCGCCGAGCCCGAAAGCCTTTGGGAGCGCATGCGTTCCTTCCTGCTCTTCAGCACCGGCCGTTCTTTTCAACCTGCCGTGGCCTGCGCTCTGGCTCTGGTTCTTTTGGTAGGCGGCAGCGGAACGTTCCTGCAGCTTCATAACCTGCAGCACGGTGGGGCCAACACAGCCTCTTCCGCCACAATTAACGATTTGAAGGTGCTCGACAACAATGCCCAGGAAGAGCAGCAGATGAACCAGCTGCTCGATACGTCGGGCTCTGCAGATGAAGACACCCCTCCCGCTTCCTAAGGAGAAGATTGCCTTCCACAACAACCAACGCCTCATCAGTTTTAAGCCGCCCTCCCTGGCGGCTTTCTGTATGATGGGGAGCGACTCACAACCATGCAAAGTCCTGTTATCTGCTCACATCGGCGCAGTTTTCCAGGTAAGTCCGCCTCTCTCGCTCCCTGGTTGGTGCTCCAACAAATGACCGGAACGGACAACATTGCACCAACGTCAACTTCTTCTCCAATGTGTCGCAATCTTCCAACTCGAGCAGCGGTAGTAATCGCCGGCCTGGTCCTGTGCCTTTTCCTCGCCGCGTCCGCTCCTGTTCAAGGACAAATCCGGCAGAGCGCTCCACCGCCGCCGAAAAGCACCTTCGCTCCGCATCCACTGCAACAGCCGCCGCCGGCGCATTCTCACCTCAACGCAAACAAACCCGCTCCTAACAACAGGCCCGCCGACGAGCACCTTCCGGAGTGGATGAGCCGCCACGGCAACCTCACTCCCGAGCAGCAGCAAAAAGCTCTACAGGCCGAGCCCGGCTTCAACCTCTATCCTCCTCAAACGCAACAGCGCCTGCTCGATCGCCTCGCGCAACTCAACGCCATGCCGCCCGAAAAGCGCCAGCGCCTGCTCGAACACAACGAGTGGATGGAGCACCTCACACCGCCGCAACGCCAACAGGTCCGCGCCGCCCTCAAGCAGCTTCTCGATCTCCCACCCGACCAGCGCCGCTACGTAGACCGCACCTTCCGCGGCCTCCGCGAACTCTCTCCCCCGCAACGCCAAGCTGTCTTGAACTCCGAGCGCTTCAACCACCTCACGGACGCCCAGCGCGCCAGCCTGAACAGCCTCATGCAGGTTGAGCCTCTGCTGCCTCCACCCTACGACGCCGAAGCCACTCCCGTCCCGTAGCGTAGCCGCCACTCAGAACGAAGCCGACGCCCACCCACCACTAATTCTTAAAGAAGTTCTTCGCCAAAAACAGCACATTCGCCGGCCGCTCCGCCAGCCTGCGCATAAAGTACGGATACCACTCGGCTCCGAACGGCACATACACCCGCACCCCAAATCCTTCGGCCACCAGCAGCCGCTGCAGGTCTCGCCTCACCCCATACAACATCTGGAACTCAAACGCGCCCTTATCCACGCCCGCCTCCGTCACAAACCGGAGCATCTGTTCCACGATCGCCTCATCATGCGTAGCGATCCCGCAGAAAACCCCGCTCGTCACCAGCCGCCGCATCAGCTTCACATAATTCGCATCCACATCCGCCTTCGCCGGATACGCAATCTCCGCGCCTTCCTTATAAGCGCCTTTGCAAAGACGAATCCGGATCCCCTGCTCCACCAGCCGCTCCACATCCTCGGCCGTCCTGTACAGATACGCCTGCAACACGGTCCCCACCGCTCCCGGCCACGTCTTATGTAGCCGCTCGGTCATCGCTATCGTGGCCTCGGTGTACTCCGAGCCCTCCATGTCGATCCGCACAAAGCTGCCGATCGAAGCCGCATGCTCCACCAGCTCGCCCACAATCCGCTCCGCCAACTCCGGCCCTGCGCCCAGGCCGCCGATATCCATCCCCATCTGCGTCAGCTTCACGCTCACATTGGCCTTCAGCTTCCGCGCCGCAATCTCACCCAGCAAGCGGTGATAGATCGCCGCACTCTCTTCCGCCTGCGAGACCTGCATCACGCTCTCACCCAGCGAATCCAGCGAAACCTCAATCCCCTCGCTGTTCAGCCGTGCCGCCACCGCAATCGCTTCCTCTACCGACATCCCCGCCACAAACCGCCGCGAAACACGCCGCCCCATCGGCGACCGCTCACCAAACGCGCGGAAGGCCTTGTTCCTCGACAAAGCGATAAAAAAAGAGCGCAACAACCCCGTGACACCTCACCTATGAAAATGCAGCATCGCCATTCTCGCACGAGCCCCACTCATCATCGGTCAATCGCGAAGCAGGAACCCCCGGCACCCTGCTTCGCCAAACATTCCGCAATCGCCTTCTCCCACTCCGGTCCGCTCTCACGATCCTGCGCTCCCAGCGCCGTCACATGCGCATTCAACTCCGCATCCAGCGCCGTCCGCACATAACCCACCTCCACCCGGGTCGCCTTTGTTCCCGCCGCACGCAACCGCACATCGATCGTCGACACCATCGCCTCCGGCACCATCGCCACATACTGCATCCGCCCACCCGCCAGGTCGAACACCGTATTCACCCAAACGCTCTTCAGCCCTCCATGCAGCACCGTAAACACTGCCCCTTGCTGGTCCTTCGCCGGCTGCGGATACACAAACTTCGGATCCCATCGCTCACCCGCCCAGCACCGCTCTCCCTCTGGCCCAAACAGCGGCGCCGCCCGCTCCATCGGAGCCTCCACCATAAACTCAAACCGGTTGCTCACCCTCACCGGAGCAGCCGCCTCCATCGAACTCGCCTTCACCTGGCTCACCGCCATTCCTCCTATCGTCACAACCAATCCCGCAACCAGCATCGTCGCTCTCATTCCTTCTCCTTCAGCCGATGGCTATCGCCAGCTCGCAATTTCAGCCCATAGATCTCCCGGAACTGCGCAATCTCCTTCAGCGTCCCTGCCGAAAACGCTGCCTTGCCTTCAAACGCATGCAGCACAATCCCCTCCAGCAGATCGCCCAGCGTCATGTCCTTCAACTCTGCTACGGCCTTCAGCACCTTCACCAGCCGCTTCTCCATCCGAACGCCCGTCTGCACGCGTTCAACCTCAACCAGCTTCTTCCCATCTTTCATCGTACCAATGTACCATGGTAATAAGCCCGACAAAGACCGACCCGAAACTCCATGTCAGGTTTTCTCAAAATGCCGCCCAAAAGCAGCCTCCACCCGCCGTTACCGCTCCCGGCTGGGTTTCCTGGGTTTGGAAGAAGGCCACACCACCGCACCCAACCCACAAATAAACATCACCGCCAGCGGGCTCACAGGCGAGGTAGTCATCCCCAGCTCCGGATAGATCAACGCCGGCACGCACATCACAGCCACAATCACCAACGTCACACGAATAGCCTTGCTCATAGGTCATTCCTCAAATCGAATTTTGATCAATGGCCCGGGAAATTTCACAGACAGAGAAGCCGCGACCGAATACACGCAGAAACTCCCGCATGCCTCAGGCCGCGCAAAATACATAAAAGAAAACAGGTAACTTGTGGAAAAGTATAGCCACACTTCCGCAAAACGCAAGATTACCTTCGCACTCTTTAGTAAGCGACAGGTAATACCGACCCACTCGCATAATCTGCTGTATGGCTCTACCGTGCTTCGACGTGCTCCACCCGCTCCACCTGCGGTGTCACCATCTTGCTCGTATCCTTCATCGCCGCGATCGCCGCGTCATACCGGCCCCGCAACGAGTTCGCCCGGATCTGCGCCATCTCTTCGAGCATCTTCATGCCGTCCTTCAGATAGCTCATCCGGCTGCGTTCATCATGCCCCCATGTCACCGGCACTTCCACGATCTTGTACTTCAGCTTCCGCGCGATAAACAGAATCTCCGGATCGAAGCCCCACCGCTCGATCGTCTGCAGCCGGAAGATCGTCTGCGCCGCATCTCGCCGGAAAGCCTTGAATCCGCACTGCGTATCCTGGAACGGCAACCCGATCACCACCTTGGTCACCTTATTGAAGCACCGCCCAAAGAACCGCCGGTACAGCGGCTGATGCACCGTCTGCTTTTGCTTATCCAGCCACCGCGACCCGATCGCCACATCGGCGCCTTCTTCAATCGCCTCCACCAGCCGCTCGGCTTCTTCCATCGGTGCCGACAAGTCAGCATCGGTAAACATCACCACATCGCCGGCCGCCTGCAGCAACCCGTTCCGCACGGAGTAGCCCTTGCCGCGGTTCCCTGCATTCTTTACCAGGTGCAACCGGTCATGCGTCTCCATCCACCGCTGCACCACAGCCACAGTCTCGTCCGTCGACCCATCATCGACCACCAGCACTTCCGCATCCCATCCCCGTTCCTGGACACAACTCATCACGCGCTCAAGCGTGCCTTCAATACGAGCGCATTCGTTGTACGCCGGAATCACAATGCTCAGTGCAGGATGCGCCATACCTTCTTGAAACCTTTCCAATCCGCCTAGCTCCATCGACATACCTCAGATCGGCAGGCAGGAACACACAAAACCGAGCCCAATGATACGCCATTCATTGGACGTTCAAACAGCACCATTTCGACTCAAAACTTCGCATAACCTTTCTCTTCACCCCTCTTTGTTCGTCATGCAACAACACAGCGAGAAACCTGTAGCTGCCCTTGCCTTTTTTTTCTTCCACTCTCGCAGGGAATCTGCTTCTGCCTTCCGCTGAGCCCAATGCCTCGTGAACCCGCCTTCGCGCCTCCACTTGGTCTTACCGCCCTACCAATTTAATTTCACCAACCCCAATCCATTTCCAGACCGGGACGCAACTTCAAACAATCCTTTTTCGCTCAATATCCCCCAAACGTTGTATTCTTGCGTTAACACAGCAAATTATTTCCATCGCAATCTTTCGAGCATTTGAGCGTCGAGCGCCCGAAAAGAGGCACAAGGATGCGCATGAAAAAGCTTCTTCCACTTTTACTTCTTCTTCCCACTCTGTTCTCCGTATCCGGTTGCTCCACCAGCTTCGCGCCGGACACCTACGAGCCGGAACCCTCGCCCCTCGTCGAAGGCGTAGGCTTCACCGGCACTGCATATGGCGGCCAAAGCCCCATCTACGGCGCACAAATCTACCTGGTGGAAGCCTCCACTACCGGCTACGGCACACAGGTCACCAGCCTGATCGCGGACTACACCTGCCCCACGGGCTCCGGTGCGATCGCAGGCTGTATCTCCAGCAACGTCGCCGGCAGCAACGGGTTCTACTACGTCGCCACCAACAACTCCGGCTTCTACTCCCTCCAGCGCGCGCAGTATAGCTGCACCCCCGGCGGACAAGTTATCCTCGTCTCGCTCAGCGGCCGGCCCGGCAACGTCTCTAATCCCCTCAACACCGCCGCTGGCGAAATGTCCGTGCTCGGCACCTGCATCACCACCGGCAGCGGCCTCAGCCTGGTTCCCGCCAACTCTCAGGTCTTTACCAACGAGGTTTCCACCGTCGCCGCAGCCTACGCCTTCGCAGGTTTCTGGGGAGCGGACGAGTTCCACCTCGGCAGCGCCAACACCACCCTGGCCAAAACCGGCATCCTCAACGCCGCCAACAACGCCGCCAACATGTACAACATCGCCAACGGTTCCACCGCCACGGCGCGCACCTCCACAGTTGCAGGCAACGGCGCCGTCCCGGCCGACGAAATCGATTCCATAGCCAACTCGCTCGCCGCCTGCGTCAACTCCACCGGCCCCACTTCAGCAGGCTGCGCAACCCTCCTCAGCGACGCCAAAAGCGGCGGCACCACCGGCACCACACCCACCGACACCAACCAGGTAGCCATCAACATCGCCCACAACCCCACCGCAAACATCGCAGCAATCTTCGGAAACGCCGGCTCTTCGCCCGCCTTCGGAAGCCCGATCCTCTCCTCGGCGCCCAACGACTTCACCATCGCCATCAACTACACCAATGCCAGCCTGGCAAACCCCACCGGAATCGCTATCGATGCCTCCGGCAACGCCTGGATCGCAAACTTCAACGACGGCATCACCAAACTCTCGCCGGCTGGCGCTTTACTGGCAACCGAGGGCGACGCGGTGTATGGTTTCATCGATCCCAACGGCATTGCCATTGACACCTCAGGCAACGCCTGGATCGCAGACGAAGGCGGCTCGCTGATCGAATTGAACTCAAGCGCCATTCCAATCTCAGGCACGACGATTGGCCCGGACGGTTATGCAGGCTATAGCAACGACGCTAGTAACGAGGCCACCGGCGTTGCCATCGATAAGTCAGGCAATGTCTGGGTCAGCCAGCAATTCAGTATCGTCAATGAGTTCTCGAGCAGCGGTGCGGACCTGACCGGCGACATCGGCTTCCCCGCGACAAACCTGATATCTTCCTACGGCGTCGCCGTCGATGCGAGCAACAACATCCTCGTCACCAACGATGTAGCCAGTGCCAGCAAGGGAAGCGTCTTCAAATTTTCTCAAACAGGCTCTGTTACCTATGGCTCCGGCACCAAAGGATACGGATACACGCTTTCGGAAAAGAACCCTACCGCAATTGCGCTGGACCCATCCAGCAACATTTGGGTCACCAACAACACAGGCAACACGATCTCTAAGTTCTCGGATACCGACGGATCTCCCGTAAGTTATACGGGCCTGTTTGGGCCAGCTGGGATTGCGTTCGATGGCGCCGGCAACGCCTGGGTTACGAACAGCAGCAACAATAGCCTCGCCGAAATCTCGAATAGCGGTACATTTATCAGCACCAGCACTGGCTTCACCGGTGCTGCCGGCACCACCACCGCCACTCCCACCACCAGCCTCAACACGCCCACTGACATCGCCATCGACCCTTCCGGCAACGTTTGGGTCACCAACAACACAAATAGCGTCGTCACCGAGTTCATCGGCGCCGCAACCCCGGTCGTCACGCCTATCGTCGCCAACCTGCTCTCGCCCTACGGAACCCCGGCCTCCAAGCCTTAAATCAAGGAGCGTCTCATTAACCCAGGGCCCGCACGCACCAAGGCGCGGCCCTGTCGCTTTAACGACACTGAATCTTTCTCAAAATCCCCGCATCTTCTTTTCTAGCAACTGTTAGCGGTTCTCGCCCAACTATTTCGGCCCCTGCGACGTCTACTTCTATGAGTCCCAGTTCCGACACCGCGGACAGCTGGGAACCCGGGTCACTGCTCTTTCAACCCACGGCGGACACGCTGTGAAAATGACATAAACTGGAACCGCTGGCAGTACTCCCCCAGCCGCACCCGGTTGGATCTACTGGCACTCTAGAAAACGGAGCCTGAAAAGCATGACGAAAGCCGAACTCGTCGATCACGTTACTTCCCTTGGAGACCTCACCCGCCGTGACGGCGAGGTCATCGTCGACACTCTCTTCGACTCCGTCATCGCCGCCCTCAAGGCCGACGACAAGGTGGAGGTCCGCGGCTTCGGAAGCTTCCGTACCCGCCAGCGCAAGCCCCGCACCGGTCGCAACCCCAAGACCGGCGCATCCGTCTCGGTCCCGGCCAAGCGTGTCCCCTACTTCAAGCCCAGCAAAGAGCTCCGCGACCTCGTAAACCCCAGCGAAGCCAAGCCCCACACCCCCATCGACCCCCACCACCCTCCCGCCATGTAATCCGCCATCACCGGCCACCCCTCGGGTGGCCCATCCTTCGGCGTTTTTTGCCGAAGGGTGGGGTATCGTTTGCGGTAGCAAACGACCGCTCCCGCAGTCCCACCCAAAAATCCTGTCAAGTCCCCCCGCCTCTGCAAAACTCCCAAAACCCCCATAAACACAGGCGATTTCTCCCCAAAATACTTGGCATAATTACCCCACCCAATTCGCTATTCTATTAACACCACCCAAATACTCGCACATAACCCTTTGCGAACCTTCGCGCTTCCCGTCGCGGCCTTTGCGTTCAAAGCTTTTGGCTGTGCGTCTACTAACCCGTTTCGCTGCAATATTTTGCAACTAACTCTTTTAGAAAGATATATTTGCGAGATACCCCTGCCCCGGGGCCGCACATTCTAAACCACTTAGCCCCAAGATACCCGCTACATAGGGGGGAGGGGGGTACCCACCCCGACCCGTCGGTTACACTCAAACATCATGCCGACCGCGATAGCCGCAAACGCTCTCAGCCGCAGCTTTAACGGGTTCACCGCCGTCGATCGCATCGACCTCAACGTAGAAGCTGGTCAGTTCTTCGGCTTCCTCGGGCCCAACGGCGCCGGCAAGTCCACCACCATCAAGATGCTCACCGGCCTGCTCGAGCCCTCCGGCGGAAACATCCAGATCCTGGGCGAAGACCTCATCGCCAATCCCGTAGAGGTCAAGCGCCACATCGGCGTCGTCCCCGAAGGCATGGCCCTCTTCGGCAAGCTCACCGCCACCGAGTACCTCCACTTCGTCGGCCGCATGTACGGCCTCGATAAGCCCACAACACAGCAGCGCACCACCGAGCTCCTCGAGTTCATGGGCCTCGCCAACGAGCAGAAAAAGCTCATAGCCGACTACTCCCACGGCATGGGCAAGAAGCTCGCCCTCGCCGCCGCCGTCATCCACGGCCCCAAGGTCCTCTTCCTCGACGAACCCTTCGAAGGCGTAGACGCCATCGCCGCCGGAACCCTCAAGAGCATGCTCCAGGGCATGATCGCCCGCGGCGCAACCATCTTTCTCACCTCACACGTCCTCGAAATCGTCGAACGCCTCTGCTCCCACATCGCCATCATCCACAAAGGCCACATCGTCGCCAACGGCTCCCTAGACGAGCTCCGCGCCGGCGTCCAGGCTCGCCTCACACCTGGAATCGACATCGACCCCAACGCCAAGCTCACCCTCGAACAAATGTTCCTCAACATCGTCGGCAGCGAATCCGGCGTCTCCAACCCCGAGCAGGAACTCACATGGCTCGGCTAGGAAATATAAGAATTGTCATCCTGAGCGGAGCGAAGGATCTGCTTCTCGCCCGTAGCGCCGAGGCTTCCCATGGCAAACGAACTCGCCCCTAATCGCAACTGGACATCCTCACAAACCCGCGCGCAATTCAGCGCCATCGCGCGCCTCCGCTGGCGCATCACGGTCAACCAGTTCAAGCGCAAAGGCGGAGCAGGCGAACTCGTCGGCCAGATCCTGATGTACCTGCTCTTCGCAGGCGTAGCGTTCGGCCTGATGTTCTTCGCCGGCTCCATGGCCATGCTGGCCGCGCGTTCCGGCCATCTCAACCGCATCGACCTCGTCCTTTGGGGCATCTTCGCTCTCTGCCAGCTCACCAACATCCAGATCGGCCAACCCGGAACCGTCTTCGACCCCACCCAGCTCATCCGCTTCCCCATGCGCATGAGCACGTACATCAACATCCGCCTCTTCTTCGGCCTGCTCTCACCAGCCAACATCCTCGGCGCACTGCTCTCCTTCGCCGCAGCCGCTGGCATCACTCTGGCGATTCCCTCGCTCTGGTTCTACACTTTCGCGAGCATGAGCATCTTCGCTCTCACCAACGCACTCTTCTCTCGCATGCTCTTCGCCTGGGTCGACCGTTGGCTCTCCACCCGCCGCGCCCGCGAAGTCTTCACCGGTTGCATCTTCGCCTTCTCCATCGGCATTCAGTGGCTCAACTTCACCTTCAACCCCGCATACGGACACCACAAGCACTCGACCAACGCGATGGCCCACATCAACGCCGCAGTCGCCTTCTACCACCACGCACAACCCATCATCGGAGCCTTTCCTCCCGGTCTCATCGCCACCTCGCTGGTCTCCGCGAACCAAGGCCATCTGCTGACGTTTCTCGTCTTCGAAGCAGGATGCAGCCTCTTCGCCCTGTTCTTCTTCGCCATCTTCGCCTGGCGCATGAGCATCGAGTTCCGCGGCGAAAACCTCTCAGACGTAGCCAACGCAGTCTCCACCAAACCCAAGCCCATCGCACGCCACGCAACGCTCACCCCTCAAACCTCCTCGCAACGCGGCTTCACACTTCCCTCGACGATCGCCGCAGTCATCGGCAAAGAGTTCCTGCAGGTGCGCCGTAACACGGGCATCTTCTACGGCATGATCGCGCCCGTCGCCTTCGTCTTCATCTTCGCCGGCAAGTTAGCCACGCGCAGCAACGCCAGTTGGGTCTTCCCCGCAGCTCTTGCGTATACGCTCATGGGCATCGCTCCGCTCTCCTACAACTCCTTTGGGCTCGAAGGCGCAGGCGCGCAGTTCTACTTCATGGCTCCCATACGCTTGCGCGACGTCTTCCTCGCCAAGAACATCGTCAACTTCGCGCTGGCCTTCATCGAGATCACCGCGGTCTTCGCCATCATCAGCTACGTCGCTCTTCCACCAAGCCCAACGGTCATCGTTGCCGCATTCCTCTGGGCTGCTGCCACGCTCATGCTCTCCACCACGCTTGGCAATCGACGTTCGATCATGGCGCCCAAGAAGATCGACCTTGGCCGCACAGCCTCCAAACAGGCCTCACCGCTCAGCGGACTCATCAGTATCGGCGTCCTTCTCGGCTGTTCGGCGATCGGTGGAAGCTTCCTGCTTCTCGCCCTGTACCTGAATGCTCTTTGGCTACTGCTGCCCATCTTGCTGGCGTTCGCGCTTGGCGCGTTGTTCCTCTACATGCACGGTCTTGGCGCCATCGACAGCTACGCCCTCGCCAATCGCGACACGTTGTTCGAAGAGTTGTGCAAGAAGTAGCTCTGCCTTAGCCCTTCGTCCCGATCACGCTCAGCATCCGTCCCGTGTAGCCGTGTTCCGCGCGATGCGAGAAGTACTTCCGCACGCCACTCTTCAGCCGCGTACAAGCCGTGCACTCAGACACCACACTTATTTTCGAATTCACCAGCCCAGCATCCAGAAGCTGCCGTCGATTCGCCTCAACTAAATCCAGGTGAATCTGTGGCCCAATGTTCGAGTGTCCCGGAGCACGCGCAGTCAGGAACAGCAGCGGATACTTCTCACGCACTGGATCGGAGTCATAAACCTCGGAGAACAGCGTTGGCGCATAAGCAAACTGGCTCTCGAACTCGAACCGCACCTCTTCGCCTACCGCAAAGCAGCAGGCCCCGATCGCCGGCCCGATCGCCGCAACCAGGTCCTTCGGACGCGAACCATAACGCAGCCGCATCGTCCCAACCCCACGCTCGACGATCCTCGCCAGCGTTCCTCGCCAACCGGCGTGGAACGCTGCCACCGCACGCGTCCGCGTATCCGCCAACAGCACCGGAACGCAGTCAGCGGTCTGCACGCCCAGCAGCAGGCCACTGAGGTCCGTCATCAGCCCATCGCCACGCAGAACAGCCTTACCTTCCTTAGTGCTCAGCGCGCCATGCTCGGCATCGATGACCCGGATCATTCCACTGTGGAACTGACGAATCGTAACCAGCTCACCAGGATTCTTGCCGCTGACAGCCCGCACAAACCGCGCACGGTTTTCAGCAACAGTCTTTGCGTCATCCTCACCCGTCCAGCCAAGATTCTGTTCGCCTTCGCCATAAGCCGCAGATCCACCGCCCTGTCGCGTACTGAATCCAGCCTGCAACCACGGCCAGCGATCCCAATCAGGCACGCGGACAACGCCTGCTACTCGCTTTGAACCGTTAGGACCTGCGCTTAATGAGCTTTTCGGCTGCTTGATCCGGTAGCCGTCTTTCCAGCTGCCGGTCCGGGTCGTACGCTTGCCATGTTCCAGTCCCACCCCGGCAAGGATGGCGTCCACAGCGCCAATCGCCTCAGGGCTCTCCAACCAATCTTTCATAGACCCATTCTACCGATAGCGTATTTCCAACCCCTGAAACCTGCCTTTAAAGAATCTGGGCCCGCTTTCCGGCGGGCCCTGGAGAGGCATAGGGGAGGGAAATCAACTGAGGAATCGTAGAAGGGTGCCCAAACAGCGGACAGGAGTGGATTATAACTTGGTGGGACAGATAGGAATTGCCTCTCAGTTGAAGGTGTAGACGCCAGTTCGCCGGAAAGAGTTGTCCTCGGTTGCAAATAAATTTGTACTTTTCTTAAACTTTCTTGGAATCAGCATCTTAGGCACCTTTTTGCGTTTTCCATAGTCTAATGGCGAGACCAGAGAGCCACTGGAGCATGCATTTGCATTTTCATTGGCCTTTCGCCCAATTATACGGAACCTCTTGCATTTCATGGGTTTCGGCGTTACGATACCCCGATTGCCTGCATGACCACAGCTACTCAAATCGCCTCTCATCTCCTCCGCTCCCGAATCGGTAAAATTTGTGTTGCCCTGACCGGCAGCACGCCCGAAGAAATGCTCGAAAAGGCCACATCGGTCTTAAAAGAGACCACTTTTCTTGAATTTCGGCTCGATTACCTCACCAAGCCTGCTGCTGCCCTGCCGCAGTTCAAGGCCTTTCTGGCTGAAAATGGCGCGGCAACCGTCGTCGCTACATGCCGGTGCAAGGAAAACGGCGGCCGTTTCAGCGGTTCGAATACCGCCGCGCTCGATGTTTTAATGAAGGCCGCCGAAGCCGGCTTCCAGATCGTGGATATCGAGCTGGAATCGATCGAAAAGCTGCCCAAGGACACTATGTCCAAGCTGCGCGCAGCCGGCGCCGCTGTGATCATCAGCCATCACGACTTTCATGCCACGAAGGATCTCGACGGAATTTATAAGCGCATCGAGCCGTTCGGTGCGGACTTTATCAAGGTCGTTCCGACAGCGAAGTCGCTTTCCGACAACCTGACGCTCATGAAGTTCATGGAGCGCATGGAAGACCGCTCGAACTCGAGCATCGTCGGCATCTGCATGGGCGAGCCCGGAATCATCTCCCGCGTGCTCGGTTTGCGTGCCGGTTCCGCTTTCACCTTCGCCGCCGCGAATGTCGGTGAAGAAACCGCTCCGGGACAAATTGCTGCCCGCACCTTGATCGAGACCTATCGGGTAGATCAGGTGGACGCTGCAACGAAGGTCTATGGTGTCGCCGGCAATCCAGTCCGCTCTTCCCTTTCGCCGCTGATGATGAATACCGCCTTCCGCCGTGAGACAGTGAACGCGGTCTATCTGGCGTTGCAGACGAGCAAAGCGGACGACCTGTTCAAGCTGGCCCGTGAGATTCCAATCCAGGGCCTCAGCGTGACCATGCCGCTCAAGGAAGACATTATTCCGCTGCTCGAGCGCACAGACCCTCTTTCCGCGAAGATCGGCGCGGTGAACACCGTGCTGCGTGCGCAGGATGGCAAGTTCTACGGCTTCAACACGGACGTTGCAGGCATTGTTGGCCCACTGGAACGCCGGCTCAGCCTGAAGGGCGTCAAGGTGCTCGTTCTGGGCGCCGGCGGCGCTGCGCGCGCTGCCGTGTTTGGTTGTCGTGACAAAGGTGCAGAGGTCTGGATTCTGAACCGTACTCCCGAAACCGCGCAGAAGCTGGCACGCCAGGCGGGTGCGAAGACCATCAAGCGTGAAGCTGTGGCCAAGACCGGTTTCGATGTCATCATCAACGCGACACCCATCGGCATGACCGGGATCAAGGCAGCACCGATGCTCGGGCCTGAAGATCTGAATGCGCGGATTGTGTTCGATCTGGTCTACAACCCGATCGAGACACCGCTGTTGAAGATGGCTCGTGCGAAGGGCCTGACCGCAATCTCCGGCGTGGAAATGTTTGTGCAGCAAGGCGCACGGCAGTTCGAAATCTGGACTGGAAAGCCGGCTCCGGAAGAAGAGATGCTGCGGGTTGTGTTGCATTCGCTGAAACAAACAGCGGAAGCGAATGGAGAGATTGCGCCGGTTGCTGCAAAGGCTGAGCCTGCCGCTGCGGCTCCTGTGAAAGCCGCTCCGGCGCCTGCCACAAAGCCGGTTCCTGCGCCTAAACCCGCTGCGAAACAGCCTATAAAAACCGCTGTAAAACCTGCGCCGGCGAAATCCGCAAAGGCTGCACCGGCCCCTGCAAAGCCGGCACCGAAAGCTGCCAAGAAGGCTGCTCCGGTAAAGAAAGCTCCTGCCAAGCCAGTGGCGAAAAAGAAGTCCCGCTAAAGGCGGGATTTACTTTTTCGTCGCGCCTGGAATCGGCTCAAACTCCTTGTCCATCCATGTCTTCAGCGCATCCACGCTTTCCGGGTGGCCGAGGAAGTCCTGCACCAGCTGCTCGGCGGGTTTCGAGCTGCCGGGTTCCAGCACCGTGTGGCGATAGCGCAACGCCGTAGGTCCATCGAGCAGATTGTTGGGATCGAACGCGGAGAAGAAGTCCACGGCGATCACCTTGTCGAGGACGTACGTGTAGTAGTTCGACGAGTAGCCTGTAAGGTGTGTAAAGGCCGCATAGAAGTGGTCATCCGGTAAAAATTGGTAGGGGTTGAAACGCGCGAAGTCCTGCTTGAGCAGCGCGTCGAAGTCCACCTGCGCCGGAGGCTGATTGTGTACCTGCAACGCATAGGTGGAGTACAGCAGTTGCTGCTGCACCCAGCTGGCGCGGCCGTAATAGCTGGCGCGGTTCATGCGGGCGATCATCTCCAGCGGCATCACCTCGCCGGTCTTGTAGTCTTTGGCAAAGCTCTGCAGGATCGTGGGATCGTGGAACATCTCTTCGAGCATCTGCGAAGGCGCTTCGACGAAGTCGCCTTCCGTAGTGATGCCGCTTTGCCCCGCCCAGCGCTGCTTGCCGCCGAGAACTTCATGCATCATGTGGCCGAACTCGTGGAAGAACGTGCCGACATCGCTGAACTGCATCAGGCCGGGGTCTTCAGCTGAGCCGCCGGGGAAGTTGCAGACCAGCGTTGCTTCGGGAAGCTGCTCGCCCTTCATACCGAGAATGAGGCCAGACTCGGAGAACCACTTATCCTTGCCTTCGCGGGGATGCATGTCGAGATAAATGCGGCCGGCCTTCTGCCCGGCGTCATAGACATCATAGGCGTGAACGGAAGTATCCCAGACAGGCGCATCAGAGGGCCGAAACTCGACATGAAAGAGGCGCGACGCGGTCTTGAGGATGCCGGTTTCAACCGTGGCATAAGCGAAGTAAGGACGGACGCTCTGGGAGTCGAACGCATAGGCAGAGCGGCGATACTGCTCGTTCCAGTACTGAGAGTCCGCAATCGTCATCGGCAGCGCGCTGGGGTCTTTACTGCGGACAAAATCCTGCAGAAGACCGAACTCCTTCTTCGCACGATCACGCGAGGCCACATCGACCTGATCCAGGAAGGACTTCATCTTGGGCGCGGAGCCGATCATCTGGTCGGCGGTTGCGAGATCGGCCCACGTTGCAAAGCCGAGTATGGAAGCAAGCTGCTGGCGGGCATCGAGGAGGTCTTTGAGCACCGCAACGTTTGCCGGATAGGCGCGGTTGGCATAGGCAAGGAACATCGCCTGACGGAGCTTGGGGCTCTTCGCGTAGGTGACGACGGGCGTCATGTCGGGTGTGTCGGTCGTAAGGACGATGGTGCCATCCGCCGCGGGTTTGTGGCGAGCAATGTAATCAGCCGGGAGGCCCTCGAGATCGGTCTTATCGGTGACGGTAACCTTGCGCACATCGTCCTGCACGTTGCGGGCAAACTTGAGCGATATCTCGGTGATGCGGTCCTGGAGCTGCTTGACCTTGTCGCGCGTGGGCTGGTCCTTGTCAACGCCGCCGAGGCGATACTCGAGGAGGTTGCGCTCCATGTAGTGCTTCGTCGCGGCGTCGGCGTGCGTGATGTCGACGCCAGCGAGGGCGTGGTAGATGTCCTGGTTGAGCGACACGGCTGCGCCCTCGGCCGCAACCACCTGCGCAAGCGCCTGCGCTTTATCGCGGATGTCTTTATTAGGATTGACGGCGAACATGATCTGCGTCTGGTTGCCGGCGAGAGTCAGGTTCATCTCAGCGCGATCAAAGGGCAGGAGTGTGTTTTCAACTGTGCGAGGGCCTTGTACGGCAAGCAGCTGCGCGACGAGCCGGCGCTCTTCAGCGATGTGCCACTGGTCCCAGTTTTCAAGCGAGCTGCCGTCCTTGAGGCCTATCCAGGCGTGCAGCGGATCGACGGGTTTTGCGGGTGTCTGGGCACCTGCGATAAAGGCGAGGAAAGGTGTGAGAAGAAGAGCTGGCAGCGCAGGACGCACGAGTACACTCCGCGGCGGAAGCCGTTTCGAAATAATACCCGTGCGCCCGCCAAATTGTTAGGCGGCAGCTTTCTGGATCCAGCCGCGGAGGGCCTGCATGCTGACTTCACGCCCCAGAAAGTCCTGCACAAGCTGGCGTGCAGGCTTGGAGCCGCCCGGCTCGAGCACCTGCCGGCGGTAGCGCATAGCCGTGGCGGCGTCGAACGGATTCGCCGGATTGGTCGCAGTCTTCCGGAACTCCTCGAAGAACTCCAGCGCCATCACCTTGTCGTAAAGGTAGGTGTAGTAGTTCGAGGTATAGCCGACGAGATGCGTAAACGCCGCGTACATGCGGTTGCCGTCGACGAACTCGTAGAGCGAGAAGCGGTCGTAGCCCTCTCGCAGCAGCGTGTCGAGATCGAGTTCCGCGGCGGCGCGGTCGTGGGTTTCCATGGAGTACGTTGCATACATCACCTGCGTCAGCGTGGAGAGTGCGCGGCCATGGGCTGAAGCGCGAGTCATACGGGCGACCGTCTCGTACGGGATGGGTTCGCCGGTTTCGTAGTGCTTCGCGAAGGTGCGGATCAGGTCGGGGTCTTCGAAGAACTCTTCAAGCATCTGCGAGGGGACTTCGACAAAGTCGCCTTCGGTGGCGATGCCCGATTGGCCGGACCAGCGCTGGCGGCCACCGAGGACCTCGTGCATCAGGTGGCCGAACTCGTGGAAGTACGTGACAACATCCGAATACTGCATCAGGCCGGGGTCGGCGTCGGTAGGTTCGGGGAAGTTGCAAACGAGCGAAGCCTCAGGCAGCGAGTGGCCGAGCACGCCGCCAACCAGCGAGCACTCCGAAAACCACTTCGACTTGCCTTCACGCGGGTGCATGTCCAGGTAGATACGGCCGACCGTTTCACCCTTCTTTGCGGAAGCTTCGTCATCGTCGATGACGTGAAATGCCTTGACGGCAGGATCCCAGACAGGAGCATCGAGGGCCCGGTCGAAGCGCACGCGGAAGAGCTTGCCGGCCGTGGCGAGGATACCGGCTTCGACGGGTGTGTACGGAAAGTATGGACGGACAGACTGCGAGTCAAAATCGTACCGCGCACGGCGGAACTGCTCTTCCCAGAAACGAGCGTCAGAAAGCGAAAGCGGCAATGCCTTGGGATCGCGCTCGCGAACAAACGCTGCAAGCTCGGTGAACTCGTGGTGCGCGGTTTCGCGGGCGGCGGTTTCCACCTCGCCGAGAAACTTGCGCATGTTGGCGGCCGAACCCATCATCTGATCGACGGTCGCGAGATCGGCCCACGAGCGGAAGCCGAGCAGCTCAGCCATCTCCTGCCGCAGGGCCAGCAGGTCGAGCAGCACCTGCTTGTTGGCCGGATAGCCGCGGTCGTTGTAGGCGAGATACATCTTGCGGCGGAGTTGCGGCGAGACGGCGTAGCTCATGATCGGAGACATGTCCGGCGGGTCGGTGGTGAGGGTGACCGTGCCGTCGTCTGCCGGCTGATGGCGTGCGATGTAGTCGGCGGGAAGGCCGTTGAGCTGTGAAGCATCGTCGACCGCGATCTTACGGACGTCGTCCTGCACGGTACGCGAGAAGGTCATGGAAAGCTCGGTCATGCGCTCCGCAAGCGCGCGGACCTTGTCGCGCGTGGCCTGGTCGCGGTCCACGCCGGCGAGACGGTAGCCGAGGAGCGTGCGCTCCAGGTAGTACTGCGTGGCCGCATCTTCCGCGGTCGCGTCAATCGCGGCCAGGGCCTTATAGACCTCCTGATTGAGCGAAAGAGACACGCCCTCAGCCGACACAAGCTGCGAGAGCTCCTGCACGGCGTCGCGGACGCTCGAAGCGGGATGCACCATAAACATCACGCCGGTCTGCGAGCCGGCCATGCGCAGATGCCACTGCGCCCGGTCGAAAAGCGTGAGCGTGTTAGCTACCGTGCGGGATTCGGTGAGAGCGAGCAGGGCGGCGATCTTTTCGCGGGAAGCGGCTAGATGCTGCTCGGTCCACTCCTTGGCTGCTTCGGCTGTGGCGGGACCGTTCCATAGGTGTAGCTTGTCCATCTCTTTATGATCGCACCGCCGCGGCTGAAGGCAAAAATTCAGAAGACGAGTGAGCAGGCGTTCGCAAATGGGAAGTGATGTTGACCATTTGGTTACTCCCGCGCTGCGGAAGGGATTTTGGGTGCTATGGTCGTACCAAAGTCCCAAGGAAAAAGATGTGGGCCCTGATGGCGGATACAGCCTATGCATAGCTTTTTGATTGCCGCATGCTTTGTGTTGATCGTGCTCGCGCCCTGCCTGGCTGCTCAGACGGAATCGACGCTTTCGATACAGACCCATCCAAAACCGAAGAAGGCAGCACGACCGACGAACAAGACCTCAGCTGCGCAGCGCAAGTATGAGAAGCGTCGCAGGATCGCGGAAGAGATCGCCCTGGAAGAGCTGGAAGACCCGAACTCCCTTGCCGATACGCGACGGCGGGCCGTTCTGCTCAAGTGCATGCGCGTAAGCCAGTTGAAACAGATGCATCTCTCGACCGACGGTGCGGTTGTGGCCTCCAGCAAGTCCAGAGCAGCCTGAAGCAGCCGGCGAAGTAAAATCGGAAGGACATGCGCTTTCTCATTGCACTGCTCGCGATTGCCGGAATCATCGACTCTTCCCTCGCCCTTCGCATCCACTACCAGGACCCGAGTGCGGCGCCGCCTTGCGCGGTGACGGAGACTTGGGACTGCGGCGCCGTGAACCACTCGCGGTTTGCCTCGTTTCCTCCAACGAGCTTCGATGAGACCGGCAAGCATGTACACGTGCCTGTAGCTTTGTTCGGGATCATCGGTTACGCACTGATCGCCGGGCTCGCGCTGGGCAACAAGCTTTGGTGGACGCTGCAGGCGGCGGAAATCGGCTTTGGGTTCGCCGCGTTTCTGAGCTACATGGAAGCGTATGTGCTCGAGAAGTGGTGTATCTACTGCGTGTGGTCGCAGGGGATTATTACCGCCATTCTGCTCTGCACGATCGTCGCGCTGGTGCTGCAGCATCGCGCGAAGCAGCGGCTTGCGACTGCGGTTGCGCCGTAGGAACGCCGTGCTGGCGAGGCTGTGCGACTACAATCTGACATATGTGGCCTAAGGCATTGCTCGAACTTGCTCCTCATATCGTGCGGCTTGTGCCGGCGGCAAACCGTTTCCTGCAGGACAAGGCTTCGGGCGACGACGCCAATCGGAAAGCCATGGAAGCGATGGCCGAAGGGCTGCGCGGCGACCTGGGCCAAGTAACGGCAGCGCATGCGGGGCTCTACCGGCAGCTGAATGAACAGAGTGAGTCGCTGGCCGTGATCAAGGCGGCGGCGGAATCGGCGCGGCTTACGGCGGAGTCCGCCGAAGGGCGCGTGGCTCGGCTGCAGCGGCGGGTGCTGACCAATACCAAGCTGCTGGCGGCGGTGCTGGTGATGAATCTTGTACTGGTAGTGCTGGTGATTGTGCTGCTGGTGCGGCACTAGATCGAGCTGGCATGTCGAGCGACTCTGGAAGACGTGGGATTGCACGCATCGCTGCGGAGATACGACGGCGCCGCGAGGCAGCGGGGATTTCGAGCCGCGTTGCAGTGGCTATTTACGCGGTCGTGCTGTTGAGCTTGGCGGCTTTGTGCTGGCCGTTTGTGAAGTGCCATCTGCAGGCGGTTGCTGTACTGGATTTAGTGGCGAATCAGCCGGTGCCTTCATTGTTGCGAAAGGTAGTTTCCGAACCGATTACAACGCAAGAGCTAACGCTGAACACGAGCCAGGGCGCCATACGGGCGAGGATGTATACACCGGTTGGGCATACGCAGGCGCCCGCGCTGGTCGTGCTACATGGCGTACATCACCTCGGCATGGATGAGCCGCGGCTAATTGCCTTTGCTTCCGCCATGGCCTCCTGCGGGCTGCGCGTGCTGACGCCGGAGCTGCCGGACATCAAGGACTACCACGTAGGCGCGAACTCGATTGCCACCATTGGCGATGCAGCCGCCTGGCTTTCGAAGCAGGACGGCGGACGTCCTGTAGGCGTAATGGGTTTGAGCTTTTCGGGAGGCCTTTCGCTCATGGCGGCGAGCGATCCGGTGTATCGCCCGGCCATCAAGTTTGTCGTCGCGGTAGGCTCGCAGGATGAGATGTCGCGCGTGGCGGAGTACTACCGCACAGGCGAAGACGCGCGACCAATCGGACCAGCAGAAGCATTACCTCCGCATGAGTATGGCGCGTTGGTGCTTGAATACGAGAACCTCGAAGACTTTGCGCCGAAAAGCGATCTAGTCGCGCTGCGTGCGGTGTTGCGTGCGCATTTGTACGAGGATGCAGCGGGTGAGAAGGCAGCGCTGGCAGCGCTGACTCCGGCGCAACTGGCCGAGGCGAAGCAGTTGATGGATACAACATCAGCGAAGACACGCGACATGCTTGCACGCAGCGAGTCCGAGCACGTCGCCGGCATGGCGGGCGTCAGTCCCCATGGGCATTTGCAGGGCCTGACGACGCCGGTGTACCTGCTGCACGGCGAGGGCGACAACATCATTCCATCAGCCGAGACGATGTGGATGGAGTCCGAGCTGCCAAGTGAGACGCTGCAGTACGCACTGATTTCGCCGGTGATTTCACACTTGGATATGGATGGCGCCGCGCCGGGAGCGTTAGATCGTTGGAGGCTGGTGCATTTTTTTGCGCTGGTGCTGAGGGCTGCGGAGAAGCGGTAAAGCAGAGTGTAACGGGTAGAGTGTAGAGGATAGAGAAGACTATGGCTGAACTGGTTTCGTTAGCAGAGATACGAGCGGCACAGAAGCGCATCGCTGGTGTTGCGGTGAGAACCCCATTAGTAAGGCTGACGACGCCTGGCCCTGCCACAGAGATCTGGCTAAAGGACGAATCCGCCCAGCCCATCGGCAGTTTCAAGCTCCGCGGCGCCTACAACAAGATCGCCCAGCTCACACCCGAGCAGTTGAAGCGCGGCGTGATCACCTACTCCTCCGGTAACCATGCGCAAGGTGTCGCCTACGCCGCGCGCGCTCTCGGCAGCAAGGCCGTCATCGTGATGCCGGACAACGCCCCCCGCATCAAGCGCGAAGCAACGCTGGCGCTCGGCGCGGAGATCGTCGACGTAGGCCCAGCCAGTACCGAACGCAAGCTAAAAGCCGAAGAGCTCGAAGCCAAATTCGGCTACACAATGGTCCCTCCCTACGACGACGAAGCCATCATCGCCGGGCAGGCTACCTGCGGCGTAGAAATCATGGAGCAGCTGCCCGACGTTGGCCTGGTCCTCTCGCCGGTTTCGGGCGGTGGCCTGCTCTCCGGCGTGGCAACCGGCATAAAGCTTGTTTGCGAAGCCGAAAGCCGCATCGCCCCGCAGGTCTGGGGATGCGAGCCCGAGGTTTCGGCGGATGCAAAGGAGTCGTTCTACAGCAAAGTGCTGGTGGAGTGGCCGGCTACAAAAACCACCCGTACCCTCGCCGACGGCCTCCGCACACAGGCGCTGGGCGAGCGGAACTTCACCCATATCCTGCGCTTCGTCGACGGCATCGTGACCGTCACCGAGGACGAGATTCGCGAGGCCCTGCGAATAATCCTGGAAGCCACAAACCTCGTCGCCGAACCTTCCGGCGCCGTAACACTGGCAGCAGCGTTGTTCCATGCCGACGAGCTTCCACAAGCGGAAAAGATCGTCGCGATTCTCTCCGGCGGCAACCTCGATCCAGCGCTCAAAGCCGAGCTGGTAGCCGAAGGCGCAGCAAGTCGCGTCTAATGGGGCATCATGCGACTTCGTCCTGCGGTTCTCGGTATCACGTTTCTTTCAGCGTCCTTGCTCGCGCAGAAGCCCGCAAAGCCGGGCAGGGATGACGATCGCAGCGGATACGATCGCGCAGCAAGGGCGACCGTGCTGCACGTCGCGAATGTCTACGTTACGGCCGATGCCACCTCGCCGCCGATCATCACGATCTCTCCCGGACATGAGCTAGTCGTGCTGGCGCATAACGGGCCCTGGGTGAACGTCTTCGCCAACACGGACGCAAAAGAAGACGCCGATCCAGACTCCAAGCCCGAGTTTGAAGACCCCGCCGACAACCCCGATCCCAGCACCGGATGGATACGCGACAAAGGTATCGTTGGTCCGACAACACCGAACGGTGACGCGCTGATCTTTGGCGCGGCAGCGGAGTTTGAAGCGACGGCTTCACAGCCGCATCCACCCAAAGATGCCGCCAGCGCAGCGCACCTTCTCTACCGCCGTGTTGGAGACTACTTCCCAAACTCACCGCTGGCCGCGGAAGCCGCCTTTCGCTCGGCGGACATCCGCTGGCAGCTCGATAAGGTCGACATTTCTACACTGCCAAGCGCGAAGGAGCAGGATGCGTTCCTGCGCCCTCATCTCTACGACGGCGAACTGCGTCGCGTGATGAAGATGTATCAGGGTACGCCGCAGGAAGCGAAAGCCGCGTTCGATCTACTGGACGCAAAGCTATGCGGCGACTGGCAGGGACTGCCCAAGTGTCCGGAGATGGAAGCGGACCTTTACCTGAAGTACGCCGACCGTTACCGCGACGGCCCAAAGTCAGCCGAAGCGTTGTACAACGCAGCCTACCGCCAAGGCGCGCTCGTGACGATGTATACGGTCGACGACCAGAAGAAGCGCTCCGACGATGCGGCGAAGCGCTGCCAGTCGATTGCCGATGAACTGACGCACGACTATCCGAAGTCAGACTACGCGGCACGAGCGCAGGCGATTGCGTTCCGCGTGCGGCAGGGTATCCCCGTATACGGCAACGACCGCGACTAGCCAGCCGCCTCTCAGAGGTTAAGCAGCCGTTCCGCGTTGGTTTGCGTAAGCTGCGTGAGATCGGCTTCGGAGAGATTGAGGCCCTCCAAAAATTCTTTACCCTTCGTGTTGGGACTGAACGGATAGTCGACCGAGTACATCATCCGATTGAGGCCGATGACCTCGCGGCAGCACTCAAAAGGTGGCCTGGTAAAGTAGCCGCTGGTCGTGACATGGACCTGCTCAAGAAAGGTTTCCGTGACCGTGCGTGGAGCAGACTTTCGCGCAGCCGACAGGATGCCGTTCGAGCGAGCCAGCGCATACGGTATACCTTCGCCCATGTGGCCGATGATCACCTGCAGCGTGGGCAGGCGATCGAGCACGCCGGAGACGATCAGCCGCAGCGTGTGGAGCGCCGTTTCAGCATGCCACCCCCACCCTGCGATCGAAAGCGGCATGGCGACTTCGGGCGCCAGACCGTCGAAGTAAACAGACATAATCGAAGCCGGCGGAGGCGCCGGGTGTACATAAACCGGAACCTTGAGCGCGGCAGCAGCTTCCAGCACGGGAAAGAACTCAGGCGTGTCGAGGAACTTGCCATCGGTCGTGCCATTCACATAGACACCCTTGAAGCCAAGCTGCGTGATGCAGCGATCGATCTCCTTGACAGCGTTGGCGGGCTCTTTGAGGCCTGGCGTGCAGAACGCAGCCAGCCGTGTGGGGTTGGCGTTCACGGCAGCGGCAGCTTCATCGTTCACGGAGCGCAACACCGCAGTCTGTTCGGCGGCCGCAAGAGCGTCCACTCCGATGGCGGCCAGCGAGATGACCTGGAGATCGATCGAAGCCTCGTCCATGGCGGCAATGCGCAGGGAGCCTATATCGAGCAACCGCTCGCGGACGGCCTTCAGCGCCGGCGGCATGTTGTCGCCCTCGGCGTGCGTGGCTTTGAAGAAGTCTTGCGTGACGAAGTGCTCTTCGAGGGTAACGGTTTTCATAAGCATTCGATGCTGTTCACCGCTCCTCGATTTAGAATCGATACATGTCACTGTTGAAGGTTTTGATCCTGGCGATCGTCCAGGGCCTCGCTGAGTTGCTGCCGGTTTCGAGCTCCGCACACGTTGTCGTTGCCGAAAAGCTGATGGGCCTCGACCCATCCTCACCGGAGATGACGCTGGTCCTGGTGATGCTGCACACCGGCACCATGTTTGCCGTCATCGTCTACTTCTGGAACCAGTGGAAGCGTTCCTACTTCGCCACAGGCGACGCCTTCAAGCGGTTCGCGATCCGCGCCATCTGGGCGACGCTGTTGACCGCCGTCATCGGCTATCCGCTACAGAAGCTGATTGCAAAGCTCGCCTTCCCCGGCGCCCCAAAAGCTCAGATTGAAGACCTGTTCGGACGGCTCGATCTCGTAGCCTACGCGCTCTTCGCCGTTGGCCTGCTGATCCTGTGGGCCGGAATGAAAGAACGCAGCGAAGAGAAGGTCACGACCAACGCGTATGACAAGTCGGTAACACGCTCAGGCGATAACGTGACGTTCTCCCAGGCCGGATGGATCGGCGGCGTGCAGGGCTTGAGTCTCCCTTTCCGCGGCTTCTCGCGCTCGGGCTCAACAATCTCCGCCGGCCTGCTCGTAGGCGCAGCCCGCGAACGCGCCGAGCGATTCTCCTTCGCTCTCGCCGTCATCCTTACGCCCGCCGTCGTCGGCCGCGAAGCACTGCGCCTGGTCAAGGCTTCGCACGAGGCTGCAGCCGCGGGTACGCCGATTGATCTGCACGCCGGGCTCGTCGCCGCACTGCTCGGCATGGTGTTTGCGTTCTTTGCTGGGTTGGCCGGGCTGAAGTGGTTGAGCTCGTGGCTGGAGCACGGCCGCTGGTACCTCTTCGGGATCTACTGCCTCGTCGCCAGCGGTGTTGTGCTGTATCTCCATCACTTGAGATATTAGCCAGACATTCGCACACCTAACTACACAGATTTTTCACGTCGCCCACTGTGACCACTTTGTCAGTTTTTCGCCCTGCATATCGCCACGCCCACCAAATAAGCGGCAACTGCAGCGGCAGCCGCAACCAAATAGCCCAAAGCGGAATATTCGGATACCGCTCAGGATGCTGCGCCATCCAGATATTCGCCGGCATTACACAGATCAGCAACAACACCAAACCCCACGCCGCAGCCCGCTTCGTCTGCGGAACCATCACACCAACGCCGCCGGCGATCTCCGCCGCGCCAGAGATCAGCACCAGCTCCCGATGCGCCGGCAGGTAGTCCGGCATGATGCCCACATACGTCCGCGTGAGCACGAAGTGCAACGCGCCGGCGGCGATGTAAAGAGCACCCATGACGAAGCGGCCAACGCGCATTGGATATCCTTCGAGAATGACAAGCTCAAAGAGTAACGCTTAAGCAGAAAAGGCAGCCGGCTTGTTTGCTCCGGCTGCCTTCACTCTGCAACTTTATTGCTTGACGAACTACTTGGCGAGCGCGTCGCGATGATCGCGAACGTAGTTGTGCGAGTTCAAAACGTGGGCCTGCTGCTCGGTAAGAAGCTGGCGGATCGGCAGCGGAAGATCGTGCTCCAAAGCGTCCTTGTAGGCCTTCTTCGCTTCGTCCTCGCCCTGCTCGGCTGTTTCAAGCAAAGTATGATCCCCGCCGCCGAGTTTCGCTTTGAGCTCGCCCCACGCGCGGTGGAACGCACCCGCGGTTGAGCCGGACTCGGATACATCAGCCATGCCCGAGCGATGAAGCTCGTTTTCGAGCTCGGCGCGGAAGTTGGCGCGCTTGAGGCTCTCAGCCAGGAAATAGCGCTTCAATGTTTCGTCTTTGAGGTGCTCGCCGATCTCGGCAAAGCCCTTTTGACCGTCCTGCAGGGACTTGATCACGTCCAGCAGAACCGTCTCCATTTCTTTATTCTTGGTCGATCCGTCTAATGTATTAGCCATATCTTTCTCTCTCCTAAGGTCTGGATGCGCGTGGGGTCTGCCGGCTGTGCGCGATTCTCCTTCGCCGGCAGCAAGCGAGAGAAATCGCGAAAATCCCACTCCCCCACCGCATGCCTTTTCGCGTTTCCGAGATGGAAGCACGCGATTCGTTCTCTTAGCTAGATGCAGGAGATGACAGAATCGTTTTCTGGCCACTGGAATGCCGAACTCGCCCGGGCGGGTGACTGGCTTGGTTCCACCGGCGCCGGGTGAGCGCGCGACGGTCGCCTATGGAACAATGGAAGTGCTCTGGAGGTTCCCGGTTGTGGTTGGCTCGCTGCCCCTTTATAGGTGCGGCGGGCGAATGCGACTGTGCGCGAACCCCACATATCCATGAAGCCACAAAGACTTGTTTACTCGCCCACACGCAGCCGACGCTTGAACGAAATGCTCGGCCTGGTGGTGCTGGTTGCGGCCGGCCTCCTGCTCCTCTCTCTGTTGTCCTATACGCCGAGCGATCCCTCATTCAATACCGCCGGCGCGCTGGTCGGCTCACGCCCGGCTCATAACTGGACCGGGCTCGTCGGCGCCTACGCCTCTGACCTCCTACTGCAGGTGCTCGGCGTGGCCGTAATCTTCGTTCCGCTGGTGCTCATCCGGCTCGGCGTCTCGTGGATGCGGTCCAGAGCCGTTGGCTCGTGGATGGCAAAATCCGTCGGCCTGGGTCTCTGGCTGGTCTTTGCGCCGGCCGCGATCTCCCTGCTTCCGGGACACCTCCTGTGGCGTCACGCGGTGCGTATCGAAGGCGTTGAAGGACGCGTCCTGGGCGATGGGATGATCCGCCTCGTAAACCTGCCGGGCGCAGTGATCATCTGCTCGCTCATGGTCGCGCTGTCCCTCTACCTGACGACCACGTTCATGCTCTCGTCCGCCCGCGAGTGGTTCCTTTCGCACTTTGCCTTTGTTCGCAACACGCGCGCTTGGTGGGAGACCCGGCAGGAGCGCAAAAAGAACAAGGCGGCACAGGCCGAGATCAGCGCTTACGAAACCAAGCGCGAAAAAGCAGTCGCCAAGGCTCGTGAAGCCGAAATGCCGAGCAACTCGCTCCTCTCCGGCTTGTTTGGATGGTTCGGGCGACGGCGCAAAACTCAAGTTGACGATTTCTCCGAAACCGCACAGGAGCGCGAGCGCGCGGAGTTCGGCAGCGAAACACCTTCCATGTGGCAAACCATGCCTCGGACTTTGGTCACAGAAACTCCCGTGACGCCGTTAAGCGCCGCCGCTGCTGCTGCTGCCCCGTTCGCCACACAATTGGCTGCTGCAGCCGTGCCACTGCGCGCCGCGGAGCTGCCGTTTGAAGCTTCGGCCATGGCGAAAGATGTCGTGGAAGACGACGGCTGGCTGGATGCTCCGGATCGCAACGCACCACCACCCTTGCTGCCGCGCCGCGATACGTCGATGAACCACGTCGATATCCCGGAAGCACCGCCGGCGCGCATGCCTGCCCCGCGTCCCATGGCCGCGCGGCCTGTGCCTGCACCGCTGCCCCCAATGCCTTCGCCCACAATGGACATCGCCGCGCAGAACATCGCATTCGGCAAACGCGCCGATGCTGATCTTCGCGCAGTCGCCATGACGACAAAGTCCGTGCGCGGCTACAAGTTGCCGCCGAGCTCGCTGCTCTATCGCAGTGAAGAGCATGTCCAGGTGCGCGAAGAAGCGCTGCGTGCCGAAGCCAAGGTCCTGGTGGAGAAGTGCGCCGAGTTTGGCGTCGACGGCAACGTGGAACAGATCAATCCCGGTCCAGTCGTTACAACCTTCGAGTTCCGCCCAGATGCTGGTGTGAAGTACTCCCGCGTAACCGGACTGGCCGAAGACCTTTGCCTCGCCATGGCCGCCGAGTCGATCCTGATCGAACGCATGCCGGGCAAATCGACCGTTGGCATCCAGGTCCCGAACCACGAACGCGAGACCATCTGGCTGCGCGATGTAGTGGAGTGCGAAAGCTTCGCAACCTCCAAAAGCAAACTGCCGATCGCCTTGGGCAAAGACATCAGCGGCCGCATCGTTACAGGCGATCTCGCCAGCATGCCGCACGTCTTAATCGCCGGCTCAACAGGCTCCGGTAAGTCCGTCGCGATCAACGCCATGATCATGAGCGTGCTCTTCAAATCCACGCCCGAACAAGTCCGCATGATCCTCGTAGATCCCAAGCGCGTCGAGCTCGGCATGTACGAAGGCATCCCGCATCTCTTCACGCCCATCATCACCGAAGCCAAGCTGGCCGCAAACGCGCTCCGCAACGCGGTGAAAGAGATGGAACGCCGCCTCAAGCTGCTCGCCGCCAACCACGTCCGCAACATCGACCAGTTCAACAAGCTCTTTGAAAACGGCAGCGAATACTTATTCGAAGATGTGAACCAGGAGCCGTTGCCCTACATCATGATCATCATCGACGAGCTCGCCGATCTCATGATGCTCGACCGCGCCAACGTGGAAGAAGCCATCACGCGCCTCGCACAGATGGCGCGCGCCGTTGGCATTCATCTCGTGCTCGCCACACAACGCCCCAGCGTGGACGTCATCACCGGCCTGATCAAAGCCAACGTCCCCACCCGCATGAGCTTCCGCCTCGCCACCAAAGTCGACTCACGCACCATCATCGACTCCAACGGCGCGGAAAGCCTGCTCGGGCGCGGCGATATGCTCTTCCTGCCGCCAGGCACCTCACGGCTGCAGCGCGTGCATGCACCCTTCGTCACAGAAAAAGAAACCGCAGCCGTCGTCGAGTTCTGGAAAGCACAAGGCACCGCCGAGTACGCCGAAGGCTTCCTCGAAGGACCGAAGGATGAGAAGGGCAACGCAGAAGGCGGAAGCGCGAACGATGGCGAGGACAACGACGCAATGTTCGACGACGCCGTGCGGCTCGTCTTCGAATTCGGCAAGGCCAGCACGTCCCTGCTGCAACGCCGCCTGCGCATCGGCTACGGGCGCGCCGCACATCTGATCGACATGATGGAGCGCGACGGCCTAGTCGGTCCTGCAGACGGCTCCAAGCCCCGCGAGATCCTCAAGTCACCCAGCTACTTTGCAGAGTTGGACGCAGCGAATCGCTAGTCTACTTCTGCTGTCGCAACCGCTGCATCACCGCGGCGCGCACCTGCTCATACTCGGGCTCGTGCGCGCCATAGCTTTTTATGGTGCCGTGTGCTTTTCCTGTATACCAGTCGAGCGCGAAGGCGGCGTCCTGCTGCGGCTGTTTAGCCTGATCTCCAATGGCCACAGCCCCACCCGGCGTAACCGTCTTTGCCGCCTGCTCGGACTCCAGCGAAATGTACTCCTCAACACGGCCTGCCTGCGAGAAGTGCTCGAAGTTGTACCGCGTCTGCGAACGGCCTACCGGCTCAAAGTACTCGCGGACGATCCAGCGCTCCCCATGGACAGTAAAGCCATCGATGACATCGCTCTCGCGCGATGAGATGCCCGGCGCATTGCGCTGCCGTGCCATGCGCAGCACGGTCCGCTCGCGGTCGAACTCTTCCCATCGTCCCAGCGCAGCTTCCACAATCACAAGATTCTTGTGCGCCTGCCAGAGCTCCGGCTGAATCGCTACCACCTTGCGGTACTGCAGCTCGGCGGCTTCATCCTCCTGCAGGCCCAGCTCCGCATCGCCAAGGCCCAATTGCGCCTCGATGTTCTCCGGATGAAGTTTCGCCTCGGCGGCGAAGATGTTTTTAGCCTCAAGAAACTGCTTCGCCGCAAGAGCCCGCTTGCCTGCAACGATCCGCGTCTGTCCGGGGCTGGCGGTCGTGGGGATCGAACCTGCGGGGACGGTGATGGTCGTAGGACTGCCCGTATAGTCATGGAACTGCGCGCCTTCCTGCGCAAGCAGTATCGATGCGGATGCGAAGGAGATAGCGGCGGTTATGTGCCGTAAGGCGCGTTGCATTTCTTCGGTCCTCAATGCAGAGACTCACAAGGTACATAGTAGTGAGCCAGCCTGCGTGAAATTGGTTGCGCTCTTCCGCTATCCCCTGTGAGTCCGCGAGCTGCGCAGTGCAATGCTGGCAAGCACGACGATCACCCCAAGCAGTGCGACCCACAACAGCTCCGGGTGTCGCTCACTGTAAGGGCGGCTATCGTGACGAGCCTGAAAGGCTGAGTTGAAATGCTCCGGACTGAGCACCGCAAGAACGGGTTTCGCTGACGGCGCGAAGAGGCGGGCATAATCGTAAAGGGGCGCGCGCAATGCAGCGTCGTTGTACATAAGAGTGTATGCAGGCGAGGAAGCGTCGAAGCAGACGTTCCGCTGACGCATTTGCAACTGCACCGAGGTAACCGGCAGTGGTGGGTCGTCGCCGTTGTCAATGGCAATGCTAACCGTGGCTCCCGTCCGCAGATTGGCGCCGAGCACGGCATCGATGCTCTGCTGCGCGGTGTCGATCGCAGGCTCACCGGTCGCGGGGTCTTGCGCGAGATGCACATGCGAAAGCGTACCCGTAAGCGACTCAACCGCAGCAGCGTTGCGATTGTTATCCGGTGTCGCCGTGATCGTCGCGCTGCGGAAGAAGTTCTTTCCAAAGCCGGTAGGCAGCGTGAAGAAAACGCGTTCGACAGGGACGTGTGCCGAAACGTGAATGGATGCCACGGTCTGTCGTCCATGGTTCGTGATGGAGTTGCTCGACGCAACCGTCGTGTAAAGCGTCTGCGCTTCGCGGCTGGGTGGCACCGTGGCTCCGCGAACAATCGCCGGGCCAAGCGTATGCGGCGTCATGTTGGGCGCTGCCGTGAGACGCAGCGTAATGTGCAGCGTTGAAAACGTGGATTCCTGCAGCGGCAGCATGGTGGAACGCGAGAGATGTTGCGACGTCAGATCGAAGATAGCGAAGGTGCCGAGGTCCGTGGTATCACCATTGGCCGCCGTGACGTGAGCTGTGCCAAGGAAGTCCTGCGCCGCCAGGTCAAGCAGGATGGCGCTGTAAGGACGCGCGGGCATCACCAGGTCAAAGGCAATGTCGCCATGAGAAAGGCCAAGGTTGCGGATAAGCGCGGCATCATCCTCCGCACCCTGCGTGCCACTGATAGAAAAGTTGAACGGCGTCTCGGCAGCACCCGCGTAAAGGCGCAAATCGTTCAGTGACTCTGAAGCGGCGTGCGCAAAGACGGCGCCATCGAGAATCGTGCAGGCCTGTCCGCTCGCTCCGGCCGGAAGCGTAACCGCCCGCTCATAGCGGAAGTGCTGCGGCTCGGGGATGGGATCGTTGGAGGAAACGTTGGCGATCTGGAGAAGCAGCACCGAGGCCAGCGAAAGGGCAAACTTCATCGAGCAGCACCATGAGAGTGCGTGCCGAAGTCGTCAGTCTCTTTCACGCTCATCCAGTCTCTCTGATAGCCAAAGCGATTCTCGCGCTGCTGCGTGAGCGCCGCGGGGTTCGGTAGTGGCAGGGCTGCCTTGGCGGGCTCGTAGTCGGCCATGCAAGATACTTTATCCTTCGCGGAGGGTTTTCGTCCGGAAACCTGATCCGGCGAAGGCCGGTCGCAAGGAACCAGACGGAAGTCGCCCGTTTCCGCTACCCTAGTGCCAGCTTATGCACGCCGCAGGAATAACTTATCGCAAAGTGCTGGTCGTGGACGACGACGCGATCATGCGCGAACTCCTGACGGCGCTCCTCGGGATCGAAGGCTATGAGGTGCAGACGGCGGAGTCAGGCGAAGAAGCCCTGAAACTGCTCGCAAGCGGCGCTGAGCTGGACATAATCCTCGCCGACCTCCACATGCCCGGCCTCCACGGGCCGGAACTCGTCGAGCGGCTGAACAACGCAAAGGCCCGGAGCACACTTCTGATCGCGATGAGTGGAAGCAAGCTCAAAAAAGAACACGCCGGGCTGTTTGGCGCGTTTCTGCAGAAGCCGTTTGCGGTCGAGGACTTCATCGAGGCCGTCGAGACGGCAAAAGGGCAGACCCCCGCAGAAGCCTCCAGCGAAAACCCAGTAACAGCCCCGCATACCACTGCGCTCGACGAAGAAATTTTCGGGCGTATGGCCGCAATGCTTCCTGCGGCACAGCTAAAAGAGCTCTACAGGATTACCATCGACGACGTGCTGCGCCGCGTCCGCCTGATGCGTGCCAGCCTGGAAAACGGCGACCACGCAGCTATCCGCGCGGAGGCGCACGCCATCAAAGGTGGTTGTGGCATGGTAGGAGCCAGCGAGCTAAGCAGGCTTGCAGCGGACATTGAAGCAGGTTCCGGACAGGGTTCCCAAAAGGGCAATCCCCCCTTTGCGGATTTTGATGCCGCCTGTAGTCGGTTGCAGGTTATGCTGGACGCACGATTCAGCGAAAACGTAGAAACAGCTTGAACGGGGTGCCGTAGAGATGCCGATCGAAGCAAAGAAGCCAGCAGCAAGTCCGAAGACGGCAATTCGCCCGCTGGACTCGTCCATCCGCATCGTCGTAGCCGACGATCATCCGGTAGTGCGCTTCGGCGTAAAGAACATGCTCATGTCCGAGCCTGGCTTTGAAGTCGTAGGCGAGGCCGAGGACGGCGACCACGCCATCACGCAAACGCTGGAACTCGAGCCGGACATCCTTCTGCTCGACCTCCAGATGCCGCGCCTCCCCGGCCTCGAAGCCATGCGCGCCATCATGACCAAGTCGCCGCGCGTCAAAATCATCCTGCTCACCAGCACCATCTCCACCCAGCAGATCATCGAAGCCCTCCAGATCGGCGCCCGCGGCATCGTCCTCAAAGATTCGGTCGCCAGCGACCTCGGCGAAAGCCTCCGCTCGGTCCTCTCGGGCGACTACTGGATCGGTGGCCGCCGCGTCGCCAACCTCCTCACCGCCCTTCACGAGCTCATGCAGAAGGCCGCCGCCGTCCCGGAAAAGAAAACCTACGGCCTAACCCCGCGCGAGCTAGAAGTCGTCACCTGCATCGTCGAAGGCTGCTCCAACAAAGACATCGCCAAGCAGTTCTCCATCTCGGAAGAAACCGTAAAGCGCCACCTCTCGAACATCTTCGATAAAACCGGCGTCAGCACCCGCCTTGAGCTAGCCCTCTTCGCCATCAGCCACAAGCTCGTAGACATCGACGTTTAGGTGCGGAGAAACGCAACGCAATGGAAAAAGCCACCATTTCTGGTGGCTTTTTCATGGTTCCGATACCCTGGGTACTTGCAAGCAGAGGTCCACCAGAGCCTTCCATAACAGTTTATAACGTTCCATGCCAACTTTTCCATCCTATTCCAAATAGACCGCGCTATTCCGCAAAATCTGCTCTTGTCGTAAGAGCCGCTAAGGGATGGACTAAGCAATTCCCGCGACACTGCCATAGAATCTGCACTGTGCCCTTCGATTACTCCGAAAAGAACCTCGCCCGTTTAGAGCGAGCAATATCAGCCGAGCGCCTTAAGCCCTATCTAGTGAAGGCACGCGGCGATATCTGGATTGCGGTCCAGCTTTACATTCGAAATCAGGAGTTGTCTGAGGCGCTGTACGGTGTCGTCCAGGGTTACGAAGTATTTCTTCGAAATGCGACCAACGGTGCTTTGGCCAAAGGTTTCGGAAAGAATAGCTGGTGGGAGAACGCGTCGCTCCGCGATCGCGAGCGCGATGATATTAACAATGCGAAGCAATCCATTGCGGATAGAAATGTTCTCGAGACATCCGGAAGGATTGTCGCGGAACTTAATCTAGGCTTCTGGACGAACCTGTATTCCAATTACTACGAACACACGCTGTGGGTTCCTCACCTGCGCGGCTTATTTCCGATGTCGATAGCCCGCAAAAAACTTCATGATCGTCTCGACTCTTTGAAAGTACTGCGGAATCGAATCGCTCACCACGAGACTCTAAACCGCAGAGATGTGAAGCAAGATTACGAGCACCTACTTGAAACAATAGGATGGATGTCCCCTACAGTGAGGGACTGGGTTACCGCGAACAGCTGCTTTGAAGACCGCTACGCGAAACGTATCCCAAAACGTCCGTCCATCGAGGTTTCTAAATGAGCACCCTCCACGACGTCCTAGTCATCGGCGCCGGCCCCACCGGCCTCGCCTGCGCCATCGACGCCCAAAACCTCGGCCTCAACGTCGCCATCGTCGACAAGGGCTGCCTCACCAACTCCCTCTTCCACTACCCCGCCAACATGACCTTCTTCACCACCCCCGAACTCCTCGAGATCGGCAACATGCCCTTCAGCTCGCCCAACCAGAAGCCCACCCGCTCCGAGGCACTCGAGTACTACCGCAAAGTCTCGCAACACTACAACCTCGACGTCCGCCAGTACGAGCTCGTCACCGCCGTAACGGGTGTGGACGGCGACTTCGCCGTCCACACCACCGACCGCTTCAACCGCAAGCTCCAGCACCGCGCCCGCAAGCTCATCGTCTCCACCGGCTACTACGACATCCCCAACAAGCTCGACATCCCCGGCGAATCGCTTCCCAAGGTCCAGCACTACTACAACGAGCCCCACCCCTACTTCGCGCAGGATGTCGTCGTCATCGGCGGCAAAAACTCCGCCGCCATCGCCGCGCTCGACCTTTATCGCCACGGCGCCCGCGTCACCCTCGTCCATCGCGGCGCAGAACTCCATCGTCACATCAAGTACTGGATCAAGCCCGACATCGAAAACCGCATCAAGAACGGCGAAGTCGCCGCCCACTTCCGCACCACGGTCTCGCTCATCACAGAAGACACCGTCACGCTCGAAACCCCCGCCGGCCCCAAGGTCATCCCCAACCAGTTCGTCTTCGCCCTCACCGGCTACCAGCCTGACTTCGCCTTCATCGCCTCCATGGGCATCATCCTCGACCCCGCCAACGCCCGCTGCCCCATCTACAACCCCGACACCCTCGAGTCCAACATCCCCGGCCTCTACGTCGCCGGAGTCGTGGTCGCCGGCGAACGCACCAACGAAGTCTTCATCGAAAACGGCCGCTTCCATGGCGCCGTAATCGCCGCCGACCTGGCCACCAAACTAAAAGGCACACCCATCACCCGCCCCACAGCCCCCGAACACACCATAGCCGCCGAATAGCCATCTGCTCGACCAGAGCAGTCAGTGTCTGTTCTTCGCCCGTAGCAGCACGAAAGGGGCTTCAGCCCCGAAGGTACCCCGAGGCTTCAGCCTCGGGTCTCATAGCTGCCGAATGAGAAGAGGGCTTTAGCCCTCAAGTATGCTTCCCCCTACCCAACAACTCTCCGCCGAAACCCCTTCATCCCAATCCACATCAGCAGCGCCAGATAGAAGATCAGCCCCGCCAGAATAAACCCATTCCCCATATGCCCCGTAGTCGGCGTCAACGCCGACCGCAGCGCCTCGCTGATATACACAATCGGATTCACCAGCACCCCATACTGCAGCCACGGAATCCGCCCCAGCGCCGCCCACGGATAGTACACACACCCGAGAAACGTAATCGGAATAACCACCACACTAAAGATCAACCCAATTTGCTTCGGCTGCACCGAAGTCCCAATCGTCAAACCCAGCGCACCCGCCAGCAGGCTCGACAACGTAAGCACCGCAAACAAAAACAACCAGCTCGTCACATGCACCACAACTCGCGGCGTAGGGATAAAGTAAGCCAGCGGAAACACAATCGCCGCCGAAATAAACCCCTGCATCGCGGAGAACACCACCTTCTCCGCCGCAACCGCTGCAATCGGCAGCGGACACATCACGCGATCATCGATCTCGCGCGTGATCCCAAACTCCTGCGCCAGCGGCAACGCCACCGCCGCAATCCCCGAAAACATAATCGCCACCGCCATCAACCCCGGCAGAAGCACCGTTCCAAACCCTCCACCCGCAGCCGCCATCCGCGCCGTCGGATTCATCGCCGCCGCCCCGCCCGTCATATGCGGCATCACATACGTGAAAACAAACAAAAACAGCAACGGGTTCATCACGATCCGCACAATCGAAGGCATGATCTCGCGCCGCAGCACATAAAGATCGCGCAGCAACAGCCCTGTAAACGCGCGCACATAAACCAGGCTCTTGCCAGCAGTTACTGAAGCACCCGGATTCGCAACAGCAGTCGACATACGTTACTCCCGCAGTTCCCGGCCCGTAAGCCGTATAAACACCGTCTCAAGACTCGGTTCAGCCGTCGTCACATCCCGCAGCCCAAACTCACTCGCCGCCGTCACCACACTCGCCAGCAAACCATCCTGCGCCTTCGCCAGAACCCGCAGCCCACCTTCAATCGGCTCAACGCCCGTCACGCCAGCCATCGCACTCAGCTTCGCTTCCAGCGCCGCGCTCCGCTCCACTTCCCGCATACGCAGGTCATAAATCTTCTCGCCGCCGATCGAAGCCTTCAGCGCCGCCGGCGTATCCTCAACCAGGATCTTCCCGTGATCAATAATGGCAAGCCGATCGCAAAGCTCATCCGCCTCTTCCATGTAATGCGTCGTCAGCACCACGGTAATGCCTTCAGCACGCAGCGCACCCACAGCCTCCCACATCGCAATCCTGCTCTGCGGATCAAGCCCCGCACTCGGCTCATCCAAAAACAGCACTTTCGGATGATGCGCGATCGCCCGCGCAATCTGCACCCGCTGTGCCAGCCCTCCACTCAGCGTCTGCGGATAAGCCTTCGCCCGGTCGGTCAACCGAAACTGCTCCAGCAGCTGCGCCGTCCGCGCTCGCGCCTCTGCCCGCGACATCCCAAAGTACAAACAATGAAACTGAATATTCTCTTCCACCGTGCAGGACCGGTCGAGCGTGTTGTACTGCGGCACTACCCCGATGCTCCGCCGCGCAATCGCCGCATGCGCCACCACATCAATCCCCGCAATCCTCACCGATCCAGCCGTAGGCATCGCCCGCGTCGTCGCAATCGAAATGGTCGTAGTCTTCCCCGCACCATTAGGCCCCAGCAGCCCATAGATCAACCCTGCCTGCACCTGCAGATCGATCCCATCCACCGCCGTCACCGTATGCTTACCCGCATACACCTTCCTTAGTCCCCGTATATCGACAATCGTCTCCGCCACGAATCCTCCGGCCACACGATTATAGAGTTGGAACACCTCATTGCCGCGGTGTACGCTAACAGACAGGAGAACATTCCATGGCAGCTCTCGCGACGCCCCTCGCAACTTCCGTAGACGAATATCTCCACTCTGTATATGAGCCGGATATGGACTTGGTCGATGGAGTCCTGGAGGACAGAAACGTGGGGGAGTATGGCCACTGGAAGATTCAGCGCGCTTTGCTTCTGGCGCTGATAGGCGGGGAAAAGCTCGGCGGTTATCTAGTCGTTCAGGAAACCCGCACACAGATCTCTGCCACTCGATACCGCGTGCCTGATACCTGCCTGATTCCCGCCAATCAACAGCCTGAACGCATCATCACTCAACCGCCTCTCCTCTGCATCGAAGTCCTCTCCCCCGAAGACCGGTTTAGCCGCATGGAAGTAAAGTGCCAGGACTACCTCCGCATGGGCGTCCCTGAGGTTTGGATCGTCGATCCTCAAACGCGCACCCTCCACGTCTTGCGCGGTCAGAGCTCTACGAAGCACCAGACAGGCATCGTTCGCCTCTCCGGCACACCTGCCGAATTGGATATCGCCCAGCTATTCGCGGTCCTCGATTTATCCTAGAAGCCGGTGCTTCTATGACAAACATCCAGCAGGACGACCTCATCGAGAGCGTACGCGGCGCGCTCCAGTACATCAGCTACTTCCACCCCGTCGACTACATCGAGAACCTCGCCCGCGCCTACGAGCTCGAACAATCCCCCGCCGCCAAAGACGCGATGAAGCAGATCCTCGTCAACTCGCGCATGTGCGCCGAGGGCCATCGCCCCATCTGCCAGGACACCGGCATCGTCACCGTCTTCATCAAGCTCGGCCTGGAGTGCCATCTCGTCCACGGCGACGGGCCCGCCACGCTCACACTGCAAGGCATGTGCGACGAAGGCGTCCGCCGCGCCTGGCTCGATCCCGACAACAAGCTCCGCGGCTCCATCCTCGCCGACCCCGCCTTCGCCCGCAAGAACACCGTCGACAACACTCCCTGCGTCGTCGAAGTCTCCCTCGTCCAAGGCAACACCTGCGACGTCACCGTAGCCGCCAAGGGCGGAGGCTCCGAAGCCAAGTCCAAGTTCGTCATGCTCAACCCATCCGACTCCATCGTCGACTGGATCATCAAAACCGTCCCCACTATGGGCGCCGGCTGGTGCCCTCCCGGCATGTTGGGCATCGGCATCGGCGGCACAGCCGAAAAAGCCATGCTCCTCGCCAAACAAGCCCTCATGGACCCCATCGACATGCAGGAGCTCAAAGCTCGCGGCCCACAAACGAACATCGAAAAGCTCCGCGTCGAAATCTACGACAAGGTCAACGCCCTCGGCATTGGCGCACAAGGCCTCGGCGGCCTCACCACCGTGCTCGACGTCAAAATCCTCGACTTCCCCACCCACGCCGCCAATCTTCCCGTCGCGATGATCCCCAACTGCGCCGCCACGCGCCACGCCCACTTCGTCCTCGACGGTTCCGGCGCCGTCCTCCTCGATCCTCCCTCGCTCGAAAGCTGGCCCAAGCTCACCTACGACCCCAGCGGCGCCAAACGCGTCAACCTCGACACCGTCACCCACGCCGAAGTCAAAACCTGGAAGCCCGGCGAAGTCCTCCTCCTCAACGGCAAGCTCCTCACCGGCCGCGATGCCGCTCACAAGCGCATGACCGACATGCTCAACCGCGGCGAAAAACTCCCCGTCGACTTCACCAACCGCTTCATCTACTACGTCGGCCCCGTCGACGCCGTCCGCGACGAAGCCGTCGGTCCCGCCGGCCCCACCACCGCAACCCGCATGGACAAGTTCACCCGCCAGATGCTCGAACAGACCGGCCTCCTCGGCATGATCGGCAAAGCCGAGCGCGGCGTTGCCGCCATCGACGCTATCCGCGACAACGAAGCCGTTTACCTCATGGCCATCGGCGGCGCTGCCTACCTCGTCTCCAAAGCCATCAAGCACTCCACGCTCATCGCCTTCGGCGACCTCGGCATGGAAGCCATCTACGAGTTCGACGTAGTCGACATGCCCGTAACCGTCGCCGTCGACGCGAAGGGCACCAGCGTCCACATCACCGGCCCCGAAGAATGGAAAGCCCGCATCGCCCACAGCATGGAAGTCGGCGGCGTAGCAATCCTCGGCCAGTAGGGAATCTCTGACGAGCCGAGCGTCTGACGAGCCAAGCGTCTGACGAACCGAGTGTCTGACGAACCGAGTGTCGAACGAGCTGAGCCTTTTGCTTTTCGGATTAGCGTGGGGCTTCAGCCCCACGAATAAGTCCCTGAAATCAATAGGGCTTTAGCCCCGGGCTCTTCGTGGACATCATCGACTCCCTCAATGGACGCAATAATTTGCACACACCGCAGGCAACTTATAAAACACAGTCGATCTAACCGTTTTGGTTGCCCCACATACACTTTTATTTCGGACACCCAAACCCCAGCGCCGGGCATCCGAGCCTCATGTAGCGTCCATCGGTCTCATCTGGTGGCGAACAGCAATGAGGAGAAATTCAATGCAAGGTACCTGGAAGAAATTTGCAGCCCTGCCCTTCGCGGCAGCGTTTATTGGCGTCTGCCTGACATCCGCGGCACAAGAGCCGAACCCAACCACGGTCGCACCCGGCGCAAGAAGCGCGAACGTCGTCGCTGAGGATCAGAAAGGCGATATTTACGTCTACCACGTAAAGGTCGTCGAGCGTAGCCTGGACGCCGTGAACTACCTCAACCGCAGCGGCGCAACCCACATCGGCTTCGCGGGCACCAACCTCATGCCCAGCGCCAAAGGCGACGCCAAGGTTGAGTCCGTCACCGGCAAGACCAAAGTCTCCGCCCGCTTCGAAGGCCTTTCGCCCGCCAACGGCTTCGGCCCCGAATACCTCACCTACGTCCTCTGGGCGATCTCCGCCGACGGCCGCCCCCAGAACCTCGGCGAACTCGAACTCGCCGGCAACAAGGCCAACCTCGACGTCTCGGTCGGCTTCCAGTCCTTCGGCCTCATCGTCACCGCCGAGCCCTACTACTCCGTCTCCCAGCCCAGCGACGTCATCGTCCTCCAGAACGTCTTCAACGACAAAACCCAGGGCGTGCTGCAGACCGTAAACATCCACTACTCGCTGCTGCCCAAAGGCCTCTACGCGAACACCGAGGGCGCCAAGTCTGACCCGCACCCCATCACCGATCGCGAGCACACCCCGCTTGCCCTCTTCGAAGCCCACAATGCCGCTCGCATCGCGCGCGCAACAGGCGCCGACAAGTACGCTCCGGACATCATGAAGGAAGTCGAAACCGACCTCGTCAACGCCGACGGCTTGCAGGACAACAAGCACCGCGACGTGAAGATGGAGTTCACCTACGCTCGTGAAGCCACGCAGCGCTCGGAAGATGCCCGCCTCGTAACCCTGCGCAAGCAGGCTGACGAGCGCGCACAGAACGACAAGGACGCCAAGAACCAGGCTCAGCTCGACGCAGCCAACTCACAGGCCCAGGCCGACGCTGCCGCAGCCGCAAAGGCCCAGGCCGATGCAGCCCGCGCACGCGCCGAAGCAGAAGCTGCCAACGCTCGCGCCGCCGCTGCTGAAGCCAACCACAACGCCCAGAAGAGCGAAGCCGACGCCGCTGCCACTCGTGAAAAGCTGCGGGCCCAGCTCAACTCTGTCCTCGCCACCAGCGAAAGCGCACGCGGCCTGATCGTGAACATGAGCGATGTCCTCTTCGACACCGGCAAGTTCACCCTCAAGCCCGACACGCAGGTTTCGCTCGCCAAGGTCGCTACCATCCTCCAGCTTTATCCCGGACTCAAGGTCCAGGTCGAAGGCTACACCGACTCGGTCGGCGGCGATGAGTACAACCAGAAGCTCAGCGAAAACCGCGCTGGCGCCGTTCACGACTTCCTCGTCTCCAACGGCGTTCCTTCAACCAACGTATCGGCGCAGGGTTACGGCAAGGCTGATCCGGTTGCCGATAACGGAACCGCTGCAGGCCGCGCCCAGAACCGTCGCGTAAACCTGGTTGTCTCAGGCGATGCGATCGGCGTACAAACCAGCCAACCGGCGCCTGGTCAGTAAGACGCGCGTTTTCAAATAACGAAGCACCAAAGGCCGCGACCAAAGTCGCGGCCTTTGTTTTCTTTGCAGGAACAGGCAAAATACAGGAAAAGCATCAGGAGGCACGGTGGGCATTTCTCTCAAAGACAAAATAGTATTCATCACAGGCGCAAGCGGCGGTATCGGCGCCGCCACAGCAACGGAGTTCGCAAAGCTAGGCGCTCGCATCCTCATCTGCGCCCGCCGTCTGGACAAGCTCAAAGCCCTCAAGCCGGAGCTCCTCAAAGCCGGCGCCGCGGAAGTCTTCAGCTTCGAGCTCGACGTCCGCGATCGCGACGAAGTCGAAGGCACCATCAGCACCCTGCCCGACGCCTGGCGCGACATCGACGTCCTCGTCAACAACGCCGGCCTCAGCCGCGGTCTCGTCAAGCTCTACGAAGACGACATCGAAGACTGGGAAGAGATGATCGACACCAACATCAAGGGCCTTCTCTACGTCACCCGCGCCGTAGTCCCGCGCATGGTCGCCCGCAACCACGGCCACGTCATCAACCTCGGCTCCATCGCCGGCCACATGGTCTACCCCAACGGCGCCGTCTACTGCGCCACCAAGGCAGCCGTCGGCTTCCTCGGCGATGGCCTTCGCATCGACCTCAACGGCACCGATGTCCGCGTAACATCCGTCGATCCCGGCATGGTAGAAACCGACTTCGCCAGCGTCCGTTTCCGCGGCGACGAAACCCGCGCCGCCAAAACCTACGAGAACATCGACCCACTCACTCCGGAAGACGTTGCCGAAACCATCACCTGGGCCGCCACCCGCCCCGCCCACGTCCAGATCCACACCATCCTGCTAACCTGCGTAGCCCAGCGAAACCCCTACGTCATCACCAGAGGCGGAAAAACGAGAGTGTAGAGCGTAGAGGATAGAGCGTAGAGGATAGAGCGTAGAGAAAACCAAACTCAACCTTATGATTTGCATCCTGAGCCCTTATGATTTGTCATCCTGAGCGCAGCGAAGGATCTGCTGTTTGCAAGTGCAGGCGAAACCCCACCGACGACGACAAAGCCAACCCACCTAAGCCTTCTCTATCCTCTACGCTCTATCCTCTAATGTCTGCCTCTAGATCTTGATCGACCAGCCCAGCTGCTCCAGCTCATACTCAATCGAAGCCAGTGCCAGTTCCAGCGCACTCCGCCGATGCGGGCTCGAAGTCCGTTCCGAAAGGACCCGCTCCCGGGACATCTCCAGCGCCTGAATGCGGCGCTTCTTCTCCGCGTCCGCCGCCTTCTTGGCAGGATCAAGGTCCGTGTTAGGACCCTTAGGTGCTGCGGCCGCAGCCTGCTGTTCTTCGACGCTCTTAGACTCCCAGCCCTTGGACATAGCTCTATCTTACGCCGGACTCCGCTCCCGGGGCCAGCCGTGTCCGGCGACTCGAATTCGGATGAAGCTCCGAGGAATCGCCATTGCTATTGTTTGAATCATTTTTGCTGTTGTTCTTGCTTCTGAGATAGGTCCGGGCTTCAGCCCCTGGGACACGTTCTCTTATCTGCTCCTCTACATAGAGCCAGCCCCAGCCATTCGTAAGACTCCTGGCCCTGGGCTTTCCACGCACGCAACCCAATTCGATGCACAAGACGCGACCGGATCGCATTCTCAACCGCGCACGAACTACCGATGCCCAAACCGATACAAAATTCCCGCATTGAAGCCGATGTTGTTCTGCACCTTCCCGCCAAACGTGGTCCCTACATACTGCGGCGTAACGCGCAGCGCCAGGTTGGGATACAGGTTGTAATCTCCGCTGAGACCGACCGAGAACGCCGTACGCACTTCCTCAGGCCAGATGCCCAGATCTTCCGGCGGAATGCCCTTGGAACCGCCGCCAAAGATACCCCAGCCCGCGCCCGCCTTGGCCTGCACGCTCACCGCCATCTTCTCCTTGGCGTAGAACCGGTAGCTCGGCCCGGCCATGAAGTAATACTCATTGATCTGGGCCTTGGGAACGTACGTGGTGAACGTAGAGTCGGAGTAGGTCGCCGCATGGCCGAACGAGCCCTGCGCGGAGGCAACGATACCGAGCTTTGGCGAGAGGAAGTAAGTGCTATCCGCAGCCCAGCTGATTTCGTTGTTCTTCTTCAAATTCTCGCCTGGACGAAAGCGCTCATAGCCGCCGCCTCCGAAAACTTCCCAGCGATGCGCGTAGGTTTCATTGATCGTGCGGGCGATGCGGGCCTGACGGCTGGCATTGGTTTCGCGACGGGCACGACGCACCTGCTTTTTCTGGGCTCCTGCCGTTGTTAAACCGCCGGCCAGAAGAACCGCCGTTATACCCACTGCCACCAACCGTACAACAGACTTGCGCACATCACACATCGATTTCAAACTCCCTGCAAAAGCTTTCGCGAGCGCTAAACCCGCATCTCTCCATTAGAACATCTTCGGGGAGCTGAAACCGCCTTTCGGGCGGCCTTTGCTCGAATCCATCCCCACCACCCGGGTGGCCCACTCATCGCGCATCTCTTCGCGCGATGAGTGGGGAACACCAACCGCCCGGCTCACCGCGACCTTGCCTTTCCGTCCATCAAAAGCACCCTACCGCAGGCTGTATGTAACCCCGTGATGAAGCTGAAACCGCCTTTCGGGCGGCTTTGCTCGAATCCACCTCCACCGCCCGGGTGGCCCATTCATCGCGCATCTCTTCGCGCGATGAGTGGGGAACACCATCCGCCCGGCTCACCGCGACCTTGCCTTTCTGTCCATCAAAAGCACCCTACCGCAGGCTGTATGTAACCCCCGTGATGAACTGGTACGAGTTCTTCTTAAACCCCAGCGCCGGATCGTTCAAAAAATTGTCCGTCGTCGAAATGGAAGCGCTCAACCTCTTGAACACTGGAATCGCAAGCCCAATTGTTCCGTTCGCCGAGTACGCATTCGCGTCGTTGAACGCAGGCAGCGCATTGAAGACCTCTGTAAAGATCATCTTGCGCGGCAGTATCCGCCGGTACGACTCGAAAACGGTCGATCCGATCAGGTGTGTGCTCGGTTGCGCCGTCACCACGGCGCCATTGATCTGTCCGGCCAGGTACCGCTGCGTCTCATAGTGCAGGTCCATCTTCAGGTCCAGCTCCTGCTTCGCGTCCTTCTTCACCGTCCAGCCAAAGCCGCCGCCATACACCTGCTGCAACGACAAACCCTGCGCATAGTTATGGTCGAACGACGTATCCGCCAGCGCATAGAACTTCGGCTTGAAGTACTCATCCCGCTCCGCATCGGCGTGGAAAATACTGCTCAGCGTAACGATTTCAGGGTTCGGCGTTCCTGGGATCGCCGGAATGTCCGTCGGCGAGGTGTTCTTGCCATAGGTCTCAATGACATCGACGGTCGTCTTGTCCTTCGGCGGCAACCAGGCAACCGTCGGCGTCGCCCGCACCAGCGCAATGCCCGCGGTCAGCGTCGTCGACGAAGTCGTCGACCGCGCCAGCGTCGCTCCGCCCGTCACCGTCCCATTCCAGTCGGAGAAGAACTTCTCCTGCCCACGCACCTGCTTGTCGAACTCCGCCTTCGGCACCAGCAGGTCCACATCCTTGGCCGCCACGGTCGCCGGGGCAGACGACGAATCCGCATTCGCCGCCGGCTTATCCGTCGCCACCAGCACATTGCCACCGTCCACCGAAACCGTCCCCTCCGGCGCCGGCGTGCCTTTGGTCACCTTCACACCCTTCTGCAGCAGCGCGAACTGCGCCGCCTTCGTCCCCGACCGCAGCTCCTTGATCTTGTCGAACCCCACCGTCACCTGGCCCGCCATATCGGACTTAAAGACAACATTCCCGCCCGCAGCGCTCACCAGAGCCCCCGTAAGCTGGTCACCGTTCGTAAAGATCAGAACATCAGGCGTCGGCTTGGCATCAGCGGACGGCTTCTCCTGAGCGTGGATCGAGGCAGTAAGGCAAAGAAGGGCAGCAGCAAGCAGGCTTGTAAGTCGGCGCAAGAATCGGTCTCCTTCGATCTAGAGTAAATGCCGTCGGGCAGGCCAGGAAATGGCTTCGGCTTGTGCTTCGTCGATCAGGCAGTGTAGGTTGACGTTTGCTTTCGTTCTCACGGTTGGACGTACCCGGAGATTTTTTGATGCGCTTCTTCTTGCTCACATTAACGTTTTGCGCAGCCTCTGCGCTGCCAGCCCAAACCACCAGCGGCACCCTCATCGTCATCAACCAGAAGCAGCACGCCGTGGATTTAGTAGACCCAACCAGCGGCAAACTCCTCACAGCCATCAACGTAGGCGTCAACGGCCACGAAATCGTCCTCAGCAAGGACGAAAGACTCGCCTACGTCCCCATCTACAGCAACACCGGCGTCGGCAAAGAAGGCACCAATGGCCAGTTCATCGACGTCATCGACCTCCACCAGGCCAAGGTCATCAAAAGCATCGACCTCGGCCACCCCGTCCGCCCCCACAAGCCGCTCTTCGGCTCCGACGGCCTCCTCTACGTCTCCGCCGAGCTCGACAACGCCATCGACATCGTCAACCCCAAGACCGATAAAGTCCTCGGCCAAATCCCCACCGGCGCCCCGCAGTCCCACGTCTTCGGCATCTCCCCCGACGGCCGCCACGCCTACACCGCCAACGTCGGCTCGGGCTCCATGAGCGTCCTCGACCTCAAAACCCGCAAGCTCATCAAGGTCATCCCCCTCACCAAAACCGTGCAGCGCGCCGCCGTCTCCAACGACAACCGCTGGGTCTTCACCTCCGACTGGGACAACCCCCGCGTCGCCGTCATCGACACCCAGACCAACACCCTCAGTCGCTGGATCCCCACCGAAGGCACGCCCTACGTCACCCAGCCCACCCCCGACGGCCGCTATCTCCTCGTCGGCGCCCTCAAAGACCACGCCCTCAAAGAAGGCCCCGGCGTCCTCAACATCGTCGACCTCCACACCTGGACCGTCGTCCGCACCATCCCTACCAACGCCGAAGTCATCTCCTTCCTCGTCCACGACGGCCGCGCCTACATGAGCTGCGCCGCCAACGGCGCCGTCGAAGTCCTCGACATCCGCTCCGCCCACCCCGAGCAGTGGACCCTCGGCCCAACCATCCACCTCGCCCCCGGCGTAGACGCCATGGCCTGGACAGACGCAGCTTGGACGGATGCCGCCCACTGAGTTAGCCTGAGAGAGCCATGTATGAAGACTTCATAGCTAAAGATCGCTGGACCGGTGAAGTCCAGCACTGCGTCTGGAAAGGCACCGTCGTCGCCATCGCCACGCGCCACGCCGACGCCACTGACATCCGCTTCGCCGTCAACGGCCGCCCGCTCTGGATCGCCATGCCCAACATGGCCTGGGTCGAGCAGAAGAAGCGCACCGGCAAAGTCATCACCGACTACCTCGCCGCCCAGATCGCAGGCCGCTACCTCAAGCAGGCCATCGAGTCCGGCTACGACAACGGCCGCGAGATGTACACCATGACCATCGAAGAAGTCCTCGACCAGGCCCAGGCCGTCGTCAAAGAAGCCGGCCGCACCGACTTCCTCCCCAGCCTCCCGGTCATCAACCAGGACGCCCACCCCGCCGAGCTCGACTTCATCAACCCCGGCGAACCCAACACCGTAGCCAGCGAAATCTAGTCCCCGGGAATCTGCGGTTGCCTTTGTCTGTTCTTCACACCATCTGCTAATCCGTTCAGCGCGACCGCCCCCATCTATCTGCCCGTGCCGAAGCCCTGCGACGATGCCCTCCGCGTCCTCTGCGTTACCTTTGCACCCTCCGCGTTCCCGTACTCCAACAAACCCGCAAAATTCACCATCAGGACCCATACTCAACCCTGAGCTGCACCCACTTCCCGCCAAATCCCGTACACTGGCTGACGATGAACACGACCCGCCGCCACTTCCTCGCAGCCTCCGCAGCCTTCCCCTTCGCCCTCCGCAGCTTCGCCCAAGCCACCACCCCCAAGTGGGTCTTCATAGGCACCGACAAAGGCGAAGGCATCTACCGTGCCACCTGGAACGCCACCACCGGCGACCTCGGCAAACCCGAACTTGCCGCCGCCGCGCCCCGCCCCGACTTCTTCGCCATGCACCCGAAGCTCCCGGTCATGTACACCGTGATCGAAGGCACCGGCAAAACCGCCGGCGTCCAGGCCTACCGCGTCGACCCCACCCACGCCACCCTCACCCTCATCAACACCGTAAGCTCGCAGGGCGACGGCCCCTGCTTCGTCTCCGTCGACCGCACCGGCCAAAGTGCCTTCGTCGCCAACTACCCCGGCGGCACCATGGCCGCCTTCGGCCTCAACCCCGATGGCTCGCTCCGCGAAGCCACCACCAACTTCGACTGCCGCAACAACCCCGCCTGCGGCTCCCTCGGCCCCGTCGCCGACCGCCAGGAAGCCCCGCACATGCACTGCACCACCATCTCCCCCAACAACGACTTCGTCCTCGTCTGCAACCTCGGCGAAGACGCCATCGAAGTCTTCCCCATCACGCCCTCGCGCACCTCAAGCGCAATCCTCGGCACACCCAATCGCATCACCGCCCGCGCCGGCTCCGGCCCCCGCCACGTAGCCTTCCACCCCAACGGCAAGTGGGTCTACTGCGTCCACGAACTCGATTGCACCATCGACCTCTACGACTGGTCCGCGCACGCCCATAAAGCCACCATGACGCTGCGCCCCAACAGCACCATCTCCACGCTCGCCATGGGCTCGGCCCTCACCGGCAACACCGGCTGCGAAGTCCTCGTCAGCGACGACGGCCGCTTCCTCTACACCTGCACCCGGGGCGAAAACTCCCTCTCGGTCTACCGCGTCGACGCCAAGTCCGGCCTGCTCACCGAGCAGCAACGCCTCAAGTGCGGCGGCACCGTCCCCCGCATCATCACCTTCGACCCCACCCGCCACTGGCTCCTCTGCTCCAACCAGGGCTCGTCCACCGTAACCATCTTCGCCCACGACCCCACTACCGGCCACATCACGGAACAGCCCAAAACCGTAGAAGCCAACACCCCCATGTACACCCAGTTCCTCTAGCCACAACAATGGGTGGCCCATTCATCGCGCATCCTTTCGCGCGATAGGTGGGGAACCTCAACCGCTAACACCCGCAAGCAGTTGCAGTTGCAGTTGCCCTTGCACTTGCTTTTCTTTCTTTCCGTTCCGAGCAACGGGAGGAACCCGCTTCCTCCCGTTCTTGCCGTTGCTCTTTTCCTCCCCACCACAAAAAAGGGCGGCACGGCCAACAGGCCGCACCGCCCTCCCTGCAACCAACTACAAGCTCGTGTTGTCCAGCACAAACCGATACTTCACATCGCCCTTCACCACCCGCGTCCAAGCCTCTTCCAGCTTGTCGTAAGTCGTCATCTCAATGTCGGAAACAATATTCTGCTCCCCGCAGAAATCAAGCATCTCCTGCGTCTCCTTGATCCCGCCAATCGCCGACCCCGTCACATGCTTCCGTCCTCCAACCACGGAGAACGCCGCAATCTTGATCGGATCTTCCGGCACACCCACCGTGCAGTACACCGCATCCCGCTTTAGCAGCGCAAGGTAAGGATTGATGTCATGGTCCGCCGACACGCAATCGAGAATGAAATCAAACGTCCCCGCATGTTCCGCATGCCAGTTCGGCTCCTTCGTCAGGATCACCTCATCGGCGCCCAGCTTCTTCGCATCTTCCACTTTGCCCGGCGAGGTCGTAAACATCACCGTCTTCGCGCCGAACGCATGCGAGAACTTCAGCCCCATGTGCCCCAACCCGCCAAGACCCACAACGCCGATCTTCTTACCCGGCCCCGCACCCCAGTGCTTCAAGGGCGAGTAGGTCGTAATCCCCGCGCACAGCAGCGGAGCAGCCGCAGCCGGATCAAGATTCGCCGGCACCTTCAGCACATACGCCTCGTCAGCCACAATGTTGTCGCCATAGCCGCCGAACGTCAGCTTGCCTTCCTAGTCCTTCGAGTTATACGTAAACACCGTCTCGTGCCGATCGCAGTACTGCTCTTCCCCAGCCTTGCAGCTCGCGCAAGTGCGACACGAATCGACCATACATCCGATCGCCGCCGTATCTCCCACCTCGAACTTCGTAACCTCAGCACCCACAGCCTTCACCGTGCCGACAATCTCGTGACCGGGAACCATCGGATAAATCGCATTGCCCCACTCGTTGCGCGCCTGGTGAATATCCGAGTGGCAGATGCCACAAAAATTAATCGCAATGTGAACGTCTTTCGGCCCCGGAGACCGGTGTTCGTAATCGAAGGATGCCAGAGGCGTAGTAGCGGACTGGGCAGCATAGCCGTGCGTCTTAATCATGTTCGCGAAATTCTCCTGTTGCAATTGGATGTCTTAGAAGAGGAGAGGGATTCGCTGGTCGGACGCTCTTGCTTTTCTTTCTGTCATCCTCGAAGGGGATCTGCTGTTGCTGTTGCTGTTGCCCTTGCCTTTCTTCGCTTTTCCATTCCGAGCAACGCGAGGAACCCGCTTCCTCCCGTTCTTGCCTTTGCTTTTTCCCTCCTCACGACAAAAAAGAGGCGGCACGACTAACCGGCCGCACCGCCTCCATTCCACAAGCCCTACAGCGTCGTGTTATCCAACACAAACCGGTACTTCACATCACCCTTGATCACGCGCTCATAAGCTTCCGCAAGCTTGTCATAGCTGGTCAGCTCGATATCCGCAACGATGTTCTTCTCCGCGCAGTAGTCCAGCATCTCCTGCGTCTCCTGCATGCCTCCGATGCCCGATCCAGCCAATGACCGCCGAAACGCAACCACCGAAAACGGCGCCACCGACAGCGGCGTCTCCGGCAATCCCACCAGGCATAGCGTCCCATTCAGCCGAAGCAAACCCAGGTAAGCATTGATGTCATGCGGCGCCGAAATGCAATCCAGAATGAAGTCAAAGCTAGCCGCATGCTTCGCCATCGCCGCGGCATCCTTCGAGATCACCACCTCATCCGCGCCCAGCTTCTTCGCGTCGTCGATCTTGCTCTCCGACGTCGTGAACTGCACCACATGCGCTCCAAAGCTGTGCGCAAACTTCAGCCCCATGTGTCCCAGCCCGCCAAGCCCGATGATGCCAACCTTCTGCCCCGGCCCAACTTTCCAGTGCCGCAGCGGCGAGTACGTCGTAATCCCCGCACACAGCAACGGCGCCACCGCCGCAAGGTCCAGCTTCGGACTGATCGTATGCACATACGCCTGGTGACACACAATGTTGTTCGAGTAACCGCCATACGTCGGCGCACCCGTATAGTCGAGCTTGTTATACGTTTCGACCGCGCCCTTCACGCAATACTGCTGCGCATCCGCCTTGCAGTTCTCGCACACACGGCACGAGTCCACAATCACGCCAACGCCCGCCAGATCGCCGACCTTGAACTTGCTAACGTTAGACCCAACCGCCGTAACCTTCCCGACGATCTCATGGCCCGGCACCATCGGATAAATGCTTCCACCCCACTCATCGCGGGCCTGGTGAATATCGGAGTGACAGATGCCGGAGTATTCAATCGAGACAACAACATCATCCGGATTAGGCTCGCGGCGTTCGAAGTCAAAAGGTGTAAGAGGTGAGGTCTTGCTCTGGGCGGCGTAGCCAAACGATTTCATAAGAAGCTCCTTCGCCGATTGTATCCGCGACCGGCAACTCCCTGGGTAGCCCACTCATCGCGCATCCCTTCGCGCAATGAGTGGGGAACACCGACCCTCAATCCAGCAAGCCGTTGCCTTTCTTGTTGTCATTCCCCAAGAGAATCTGCGTCCGCCTGATCCTCATCTCAGCAACAAAATCCGATGAGCCAAGTCCCCTTTGCGCCCACTGCGTAACCTTCGCGCCCTCTGCGTTCCCGATCTCCAACAACCCCGCACACGCTCCAATCCATCGCAACAAAATCTCTCTTCCGCCCGACGACGCACGCTTTCCCTCTACGGGGATAAGGCATTCAGCAAAGTGGTGATGACCATGCTCAACACAACTTTGTCGTAGGCACCCTAATTAAAACGCAGCAAACACCCAACAGCGAACAGCCGACAACACCCTGCCCTGTCATCGGACCCCTGACCAAAGCCGAAGGGCAACGACTTCCCATAGCCGCACAACCCCCCGGGTGGCCCATTCATGACGGTCTCATCGTCATGAGTGGGGAACACCAAAACCCCAACCCACCCCGTCGTCGCTGTTGCCGTTGCCGTTGCCCCTCCGGATTAGCAGTGGGCTTTAGCCCACTGAACCTGCCTCCAGAAAAAAGGGGCTTCAGCCCCGGCCTTCGAGGAGAAACAACGCCAGCCCTTCGCGCAACCTCTGCGTCCCGATCTCCAACCAACCAGCACCATCTTAAGGCCGCACACACCGAAAACTCCCTGCCACCTTCGGATCACCCGCCTCATACCGTGGATAAGCCGGATACTCACACAAAGGCCGCGTCCGCCCCGAGTGGTTATCCATCACCACCAAATCCCGTGGCGTAACCCCGCGATCCACCCACGCATCCAGCGTCCCTACCGTATCGAACCCCGCATCGAACTTCCCAAACCCATGCCCCAATCCCGGGATGATATACAACCGCGCAAACGAAGCCGTTCGTTCCACTCCCATCGTCGACTGCAGCCGACGGTAGTAGTCCACCGAAGAGTTCGTAGGAATGATGTTGTCCGTAGTGCCATGCACCAGGATCAGCTTGCCGCCATGCTCCACAAACGGCGCAAGGTTGGCATTGGTCGCATCCACTTCCAGCGCCTGCTGCATCACCTCCGCATGCCATATGCCCGCGCCGCCGGGAGCGTACGACGTATCCGCCGATTTGGGCTGGCCGGTCGTCGTATCGAAGTTGCGAGCATCATAGTGCGGCCCCACCGTAAGGAAGTTCCGCAGCACATCCGACCCGATCACATAGCCGAAAGAGTTGAAGAGAAAAACGGGATTGTGCAGCGGAAACGGAAGGATCCCGAGAGCAGTCGTCAGGTCCGCGCCGGAAAGCACGTTGTAGCCAGGGATGGATTCGACACCATCCGACACAGGCGTTGTAGTCCGCTGCGGCGTCGCGAACGTAACCAGTGTATGAAGCTGGGCATCGGAAAGACATCCGTGATGCGCATGACCGTCCGGGCAGCGCAGCGTTGCCGGGTCAACATGACATCCATCAGGATCGGACACGATGCCGTCCCGCAGACCATCCTGCGCGTCGCAGGCTTTCATCACCGTGTGCTGGATCAGCTTGGTCTGGGAGTAGCCAAGATAGCCGCCGTGCGCATAGAGCGCCTGCGCCGTGCGTATGAACTGCAGATCGAGCTCGATCTGGTCCCAGGCAGCATAGGCCGCAAGAACCCCGTCATAGTCGTTCGGATAGCGCTGCGCTACCTTGAGCGCCTCGCGCCCGCCCGTAGATCCCCCGATGAAATACATGCGGGTCGCCGTTTGACCGTAGCGCTGTTTCAGGAGAACGACCACAACGTCGTGGACCTTCTTCAGCGCATCTCCCGCGAAGTTCTGCTGCATCTCCTTGTTGCGCGCGAACCTGGCGTTGACGGCATTGATCGCATCGGGCAGCGGAAAGTAGCTCGTATGATGGCCTGCGTCCGACCCAAACGTAGCGTAACCCTGCGCCAGCGGCGGCATTGCGGACTTGATGCCGACAGCTGTCCTTCCCCGCCCGGCAGCAGCCGCCAGATAGCCATCGAATGTGCCTCCGCCAATCTGAAGCGCCTTCGAGTTCCAGTTGTCCGGAAGGTTCAGCTCAAAGCGAATATCGTCAGCCGCGGGATCGACGGGGTGAATACGGCCGAGCACCTTGCAGTATCCCGTCCCCTCTTCATGGCCATGCGAAGCCGAGGTCACAACAGCACCCGTAGTAGCGAGGCCTATGGATGCCGCGGGAATCGCGACGTGGCGAAGGGATTTACAGGATGTCTGCGCGCAAAGACTGGACGTTGCGGTAAGGGCAAAGACGAGTGCGACAATGATTCGGTTACACGGTTGCTTCATGCGAGTTAGGGGCCGTCTCCAGCAGCGGACTCACAAGAAGTACGCACGTGCCATAGGTTGAGATGCAATGACTGATGAGTTAGACGCACAAGTGACAGAGGAGACAGGCGCGCCCCCACCTCCATGGCCGCATGAAAGCACACCGGAGGCCGCATCCCCACCGGACTTTTCGCGCCGGGAGTTCGCCCTGCGCGAACTCATGGATGGCCCATGCACCTACGAGGCCTATCGCTCGGCGGCACTCAGCCTGGCGCGCCTGAACCGCTGGACACGCGGCTATCGGCCAATCCTGCAATTTCTCACCCGCGTCCTGCAACACACAGGCGTAGATCACGAACCGCTGCACATCGTCGACATAGGCTGCGGCCACGGCGATGGCCTGCGCACCATCTACCGCTGGGCCGCCAAACGCAGCGTCCCCCTCCGCCTCACAGGCATAGACATAAACCCCTACGCCGCCCGCCTCGCCCGCGATTGCGACCGCATCGAGCACGTTTCGGCAGGCACCATCACCTGGCTAACAGGCGACATCTTCTCAACGCAATTGGAGCGCCCCGCGGACGTTGCAGTCAGCTCCCTGCTCGCCCATCATCTCTCGGACAACAATATCGTCCGCCTCTTGCACTGGAACGAATCCACCGCTCGAGTCGGCTGGACTGTCAGCGACCTGCGCCGCAGCCAGCGTGCCGCATACGTCTTCGACTGGATGACCCGAGTCCTTCCCCTCGACAGGATGGTCGCCGCGGACGGCATCGTCTCCTTCCGCCGGGCGCTCTCCTTCGAGGAGTGGAAGCGGATCTCCGGCGAGGCGCAGGTCACCGATACCGGACTCGGCCGATTAGTCGTGGAGCGACTAAAAACGGCTCCTTCTACGGTGAGATTTTCTCCATCGAAAAGTTAAAACTCACCACAAACGTCCATAGAAATGTAAACAAAATTTGTGGTGAAATCGGCCTCTCAGCGCGAAAATCGATACCGCAATCCGCCCTGCACCAGCCTCGGCGGTGCCAGGGTAGGCGTCGGCGTCTTCCCCGCCTCAATCGCCCGGTTCAGCACGTTCTGCGCTCCTCCAAATACCGAGAAACGCTTCGTTAAACCCCGCTCCGCAGCTACATCGAACCGCGCATATCCATGCAAAATATACTGGTTAGCCGAATCGTCAAACTCCCGTCCCTGATAGCTCGCAATCAAGTGAAACGCTGCGATTCGAGCCGCCGTGTAGTTCACCACAGACGTAAAAGACTCCCTCGGAACCTCCGGCAACCAGTTGCCCACAAGGCTGGTTTGCAGCGGCGAACTGGAGTTGAACCGCGTAACACTAGCAAAAGAAAGCTGATAGTTGAACGCAGCATCAAGCGAATGCCAGCGCACAGTCTGCGCCTCCAGCATCGCGCCATCAGAGCGCAACTGGCCTAAGTTCTGTCGCTGCAACGTTTGCGTCGTGGCAGTCTCAGTCACAAGCACTGTAGTAATAGGCCGATTAACCTCCGTCCAGAAGTACGTTGCCCGCACATGCGCCACACGCGCACTGAGCTCAATACCGCCCTCAAAACCTGTCGCGCGCTCGGCAAGCAGCGCGTTATTCGCGAGCGTCGTCTGCGATCCAACCTGCCCGGTACGGTAGAGCTCATTCATCGTCGGGCCACGGAACGCCCGGTAGGCCGTCCCCGTAAGTGCAAGACCGTGCGGGAGATAGCGGACAACGCCTAGATGCGGGCTGGCGACAAGCTCTGCAATATTGGGCTGGGGAGTGATCGTGGCAGCGTTCGAAACGGTCTTCTGCGCGTCGAAGGTACGGAAGCTGTCCACGCGAATCGAACCCGAAAACGACCAATTCTTCGGTTGCCATATCCCGTCCGCATAGCCTCCGGTTTCACGCTGACGAGCAGAAGTGCTTGTAGTGACGAAGCTTGGGGTAGCAGTTTCATCGTCGGTAGCGCGTATATCGCGGAGATCAAGGCCAAGACCAGTAGTGACCGCGTGCGGAAAAGCATGTGAACCCTGCAGGGCGAAACCGAGTTCGTCCGTCGGCACATGCTGGAGCTTGGTGAGGGTTTCGGAGTTGCGGTTTGCGGCGACCGACGAAAAGCTCTGGCGGTAAGACTCGCGCAAACCATAGAGGCGCAAAGCGATGATGGCAAAGGGGTTGGTGGAGTCTGCGCCGCCGATGAAGCGCCAGAGGCGGGTGCCGTTGGTTTGATCGGGCGTTCCGTTGGCACGCGCCTCGTTGAGGAGATTGCCACGCAGAAACGTCGTAAGGGTTGGAGTCATCGGCATGTGCAACTCGGTGCGGGCGGCTTGATTGCTTACGTTCGAGACAGTATCGACGGTGCCTCGTGCGGAGGGTGCGGTTGGGACATAGCCGCCGGTGGAGAGGACGCTGAGGGCGGAGAGTGTTGCGAGATGGCGCGAGGCAGTAGTGAAGAGCGCGTCGCCAGCGGCGGTGTTTTCGGTGGCTCCGAACGTGTCGGCGGCGAAGGTGAGTTTGGTGGGGGTAAGCGGGACCACGTCGACCACGCCCCCGATCGCGGAAGAACCATAGAGGTCGGCACCGCCGCCGCGCAGGATTTGTACGTAGTCGATGGCGAGCGTGGGAGTTTCGTTCCAGTGAACCCAGGCGCCGAAGGGGTCGCTGAGCGGAACCTGGTCGCTGATCACGAGGGTGCGGCTGGCGGCTGTGCTGCCGAGGCCTCGAAGGGAGACGCCGGCGGAGGTGGGATTAGCCGTCCAGGAGCTGGTGCGGCGGAAGAGTTGGAAGCCGGCAACCTGGTGGAGCGAGTCGTCGAGCGTAAGCCCCGGGGATTGCTGGAGTTGCTGCCCGGTGAGAACGGCGGTGCTCGTGGCGGAGTCGTTGATATTGGCGAGGCCGCGGTCAGCGGTGACGGTGATGGATTGCTGAACAGTGATGGGCGAAGCAGGAGTTTGCGCGGCTGCGGGAAGAATAGATGCAGCGATGAGAATTCCTGAAAACAGACGCATGATCCTAAGACTCTCACGAGCGGACGCTTGCTATGAACGGTTACCTACATTGCGAGCCTGAATGCCGGGGGAAGCCACCGCTTAGGCAACCTGAAGTCTTTATTCACAGTCCTGTAACAGAGTGCCGAAAATGTTGATCTGCATAAGGAGCTGGGAATGAAGAAGGGTGCGAAGAAAGCAAAAAAGGCACAAAAAGGTTTGGTCGATCCCACGAAACTAAAGCCTTTTACGAAGAAGGGTGATGAAAGCACGACGGGCGTTGCGGACGGTGGCGACAAGCTGCTGCAGGTGGTGATTGAAACACCGCGTGGGTGCAGGAACAAGTACAGCTTCGATGAGACACAGAAGATCTTTGTGCTGAAAGCAGCGCTGCCTGCCGGGATGTCCTTCCCGTATGACTTTGGGTTTCTGCCGGGAACACTGGGAGACGATGGCGATCCGCTGGATGTGCTGGTGCTGATGGATGAGCCGGCGTTTCCGGGATGTGCGCTGATGGCCCGTCTGATTGGAGTGATCGAAGGCGAGCAGATTGCTCCGAAGATGGATCCGGTGCGCAATGACAGGCTTGTGGCCGTCGCCGATACAACGCACATGTATGCGAAGTTCAAGAAGCTGAAGGACATGCCGAAACAGGCGATCAGGGAGATCGAAGAGTTCTTTGTGAACTATCACAAGCTTCAGGGTAAGAAGTACAAGCTGCTTGGGATCAAGAACGAGAAGGCAGCACTGGCATTGATTGCGAAGGGACGAAAGAAGTAGGAAGAAGGAGCCTTGATGGATTTGCTGCTTCGGTTTTTGATTGGTGGAGTGGTCGTCAGCTTGTTCGCCGTGCTCGGCGATATGGTGAAGCCCGAGAGCTTGGGTGGCGTGTTTGCTGCAGCGCCGACGATTGCGCTGGCTACCGTGGCTTTGACTATGAAAAAGCATGGTGCGGGATTCGTTGCAGTGGAAGCGCGGTCGATGATTGCAGGCGCGATTGCTTTCTTCGTCTACGCATGTGCTGTGAGCTTTGTGATGATCCGGTTCCGGACGAAGGCTGCGTGGACTGCCGCGGCGTTGATGCTGGTCTGGTTTGGGACTGCGGGCGGCTTGTGGGCCGTGTGGTTGCGGAGGTAGAGGCATGCTGCTTGGGCTTCAGACGAAATCGCTGCGCGCGACGACTCCGATGGAGTATGCGAAGCGATTTCTGTTTGGAGGCGTGGTCACGGTGGTAGCGACGTTGATCTCCAAGAGATTCGGGCCGGTAGTGGGAGGGCTGTTCCTGGCGTTTCCGGGGATTTTTCCCGGGAGCCTGAGCCTGGTGGAAAAGCACAAGAGCGAGCGGGAAGCTGAGGCTGGGAAGACAGGCGTGCTTTCTGCTCGCGGTGAAGCGGGAGTCGAAGCTACCGGGGCTTCGGTAGGAGCGCTTGGATTGGTTGGGTTTGCGGTGGTGCTTTGGATGGGGTTGTCGCGGGGATTTGGTTTGGGGATTGTGCTGACTGTGGCGGGATTTGTTTGGGCGGTGGTGAGTTGCTGCGGGTGGTGGGTGCGGGAGAGGATGTAGTGCGGCCACGGGCGAAAGCGTTCACGCAGAGGGCGCAGAGAAAAGCGCAAAGGGCGCAGAGTAAGGCGTCGCGATGAGGACATTGTGGGTGTCCTCATCGCTCCAGGCTGCTTAGAATTGCTGGGCAGATTCTATGGCAGAGCCTACGCGGAACATGGTGGACTCGTCGAAGTGTTTGGCGAGGATTTGTACGCCGATAGGAAGGCCGTCTGCCGTCGTGCCGCAGGGGACGCTGATGCCGCAGATGCCGGCGAGTGAAGCGGCGACCGAGTAAATGTCTTCGAGGTACATCTGGATGGGGTCGTCGGTCTTTTCACCGAGCTTCCAGGGTGGCGTGGGCGTTACCGGGCAGACGATGGCGTCGACTTCAGCGAAGGCTGTGAGAAAGTCGCGCGTGAGCAGCGTGCGGACCTGCTGGGCTTTGCGGTAGTAGGCGTCGTAGTAGCCGGCGGAGAGGACGTAGGTGCCGAGTAGGATGCGGCGCTTGACCTCGGGGCCGAAGCCTTCGTCGCGTGACTCGCGATACATGTTCGCGAGGGTGTTGGAGTGCTCGGAGCGCAGACCGAAGCGGACACCATCCATGCGGGAGAGGTTGCTGCTAGCCTCGGCTGTACAGATGACGTAGTAGGTTGGCACGGCGTATTTGGTGTGCGGCAGCGAGACTTTATGGATGCTGCAACCCTGCGCTTTGAGCGCGTCGAGCGACTTCTCGATGGCGGCGCGGATTTCGGGGTTGAGGCCTTCGCCGAAGTACTCTTCGGGGACACCGATCTTGAGACCGGCGACGGGCTTGGCGGCATCAGTGGCGTAGCTGGCGACAGGCTGCGTGGAAGCTGTGGCGTCGAGAGTATCGGGGCCGGCGAGGACTTCGAGCATCGTGGCGGCATCCGCCACCGAGCGCGTGAAAGGGCCTACGCGGTCGAGCGAAGAGGCAAAGGCGATGAGGCCGTAGCGGGAGACGCGGCCGTAGGTGGGCAGAACGCCGACGACGCCGCAGAAGGCTGCGGGCTGGCGGATGGAGCCGCCTGTGTCTGTGCCGAGCGAAGCGACACAGAGGCCTGCGGCGACTGAAGCTGCTGATCCGCCCGACGAACCGCCGGGGACGCGGTCGAGAGCGCGCGGGTTGTGGACGGGGCCGTAGGCGGAGTTTTCGTTGGAGCTGCCCATGGCGAACTCGTCGCAGTTGAGCTTGCCCAGCAGGATGGCGCCGGCGGCTTCGAGTTTGGCGACCGCGGTGGCGTCGTAGGGAGGATGGTAGCCCTTGAGGATGAGCGAGCCGGCGGTGGAGGGTGCGCTCTGCATGACGAGGACGTCCTTGATACCGATGGGAACGCCGGCCAGCGGGCCGAGGGTGCTGGTGTCACCGGATTTCACGGCTTGATCGACCTTGGCGGCCTGGAGGATGGCGCGATCGCGGGTGAGGGCGAGGAAGCTGTTGATTTGGGGGTCGACGGCGGCTATGCGGTCGTAGTGCTGGGCAGCCAGCGCGGACGCGGTGACGGAGCCGGAGAGCACGGCAGAGCGGGCTTCAGCGATGGTGAGGGTTTCGAGGTTGAGGGTTGCTGGTGGCATTCTTGCTGATCCTGTTCGTGGTGGCACGGGTTCGTGGTGGCGCGGGCTTTGGTGTTCCCCACTCATCACGCGAAGAGCCGCGCGATGAATGGGCCACCCGGGCATGTTGCGGTTAGCGCTCGATGACCTTGGGGACTTTGAAGAAGCGGCCGTCGGTTTCGGGGGCCTCGGCCATGACGAGCTTGCGATCGACCGATGGGCGAATGGCATCGGGGCGGAGGGTCTGGCCGGAGGTTGCGGGTTCGAGGCCGAGGGCTTCGGAGACCTGCGCCATGGCGGGGACGTCCCTGGTGTCGAGCTGGTTGAGTTCTGCGATGTGGCCGAGAATCGAGTTCAGGTCGCGAGCCATGCGCGGGAGCTCTTCGGGCGTGAGCTCGAGGTTGGCGAGGTCGGCTACGTGGCGGACTTCTTTGAGGTCGACGCCGGGGTTTGTTTGTTCCATATCTTCTTCGTTCCCTTTACCTCAAAGTGTATCCCGGTGAGGCGGACGGAGGCGATACGGGCGAGGTCGTTCTGAAGCGCCGTGCGCATTTGCAGGAAGGGGAGCATCCACTCCTGGCTGGCAACCGTGAGGTGCAGCACGCGTTCGGTAGTGAGCTCGGTGAGCTCCGCGCGGCTGGCAAGTGTGGAACCGCAGGCAACGGGCCAGGCAGCGGAGAGACGGTCGAACTCGGACATATCGCGCAGGCTGCGGCCGAGGTTGCTGCGGAAGAAGTCACGCATGTTCTGCATCAGCGTGCGGCCTCGGGGATTTGAGCAGATTCGGGAGTTTCCAAAGCTGCGCAGGCGGCGGCTACCTGGTCGACGGTGATGCGGTTGATGATGTCTTCGGGCTGGCCGTTGAACTCGAAGCCGAGATGGAGGTAGCCGCCGGAGCCGTCGGCGGGCTGGACGTTGGCGGCGTGGAGACCGCGGGCTCCCCAGCGGTGCTCGGCGGTAGGGCCGTTGAGCGAGACGGTGGGAGCGCCGGCGATGGCGGCCAGGTGCATGACGCCGGTGTTGACGCTGACAACGAGACGGGCGCGGCGGATGAGGCGCGTGAGGGAGATGAAGCCGTCCGGGCTGATGAACGGGGCGCAGCGAAGGCCGGCAGCCTGCATGAGGGCGACGAAGGGGGCGGTGCGGGGCAGGTCGGACGGAGCGCCGGTGATGACGAAGAGGGTGCCAGGCCGGGCGAGGCGATGGGCCAGGGCGATCCAGTTGGGTTCGGCCCACTCGCGCAGCCAGGAGTTCTGGCCGGAGGCCCAGGGGTGGAAGAGGACGACGTCGTGCTCGTCGGCGAGAGGATCGGGGCCGGCGGGAATGGTGACGGCGGGGGCGTGCAGGGTGGAAAGATGCGGGAATAGGCCGCTGCCGGGCAGGAGGGCGCGGAGATTTTCGAGCTCGTGGCGGTCGCGGGTGTGGTCGACGACGCGGTCGTAGCCGCGGCTGCGGTGCTGTCCGGGCGAGTGGAAGCCGACGGTGAACTTTGCGCCCGAAAGCAGGGTGTAGAAGGCGGTGAGGCGCTGCCAGCTGGAGAAATCGAGCAGGAGATCGAAGCGTTGGGAGCGGATGGCCTTGATGGTGGCGGCGGGAGTGGTGAGGTTGATGAGCAGGCGGGCGTCGGCGCCGGGGATGATCTCGGCGGCGGCGAGGTTGGGCTTCATGCAGATGTGGGTAATGTGAGCTTCGGGGCAGGCTGCACGAAGGTCCTGCAGTGGACCGGAGAAGATCAGCGTGTCGCCGAGGGCGGGCGAACAGAGGACGCCGATGCGTTGGAAATCCGCAGGTGGGTTATGGCGCGGACGGAAGGTTGCGAGGAGATTGAGGAGGGGCGTGCCGAGCCAGTAATCGAGGAGCCGGTTGGTCGGTTTGCCGCGCTGCATGGGTCGATTCTAGCCGGACGCGCTGTTAGTACGCGCCGTCCTGGTTGACGACCGAGGAGAAGGTCTTGGAGAGGATGCGGATATCGCCGAGGAAGCTCCAGTTGTGAGCGTAGCGGCTATCGAGCTGGACACGTTCGGGGTAGGTGGTGTGGCTGCGGCCTGAGATTTGCCAGAGACCGGTAAGGCCGGGCTTTACGAGGCAGTAATCGGCGAAGTAGGGGCCGTACTTTTCGACTTCGGCGGCGACGATGGGGCGAGGGCCGACGAGGCTCATGCTGCCGGTGAAGACGTTCCAGAGCTGCGGGAGCTCGTCCAACGATGTTTTGCGCAGGAAGTTGCCGATGGGGGTAACGCGGGGATCATTCTTGAGCTTGTGGGTCTTCCGCCACTCGGAGCGGGCCTCGGGGTGGGCCTCGAAGTAGTCTTCCAGAATCTGCACAGAGTTGGTGGACATGGTGCGGAACTTCCACATGGAAAAGAAGGCGCCGTGGCGACTGATGCGGCGGTGCGAGAAGAAGATGGGACCGGGCGAACCGAGGCGAATGGCAGCGCCAATGATGGCGACCAGAAGCAGGATCAAGGGCGAGAAAAGCAGGACCAGTGAGACGTCCAGGCCACGCTTGAGGACACGATATCGAAAGGTCGCACGGGGACCATTGAGATAGCGGGGCATGCCGACTGACGCGGCCATGCCAACGTCGGGAAGGGCATACATCTGGCTGTCGATGGCGGCGTTCTCCAGTGGTTGAGAGTGCATATCCTGCGACATACGGGGCCTGTTCTCCGCGGCCAGGTTCTTCAGAAACCCGACCGATTTACTTTAATCCCGGCTCAAGCGCCGGTGGAAACGTTATAAAGCTTACGTCTCCATCTTATAGCCGTCTGGCGTGGAGCAATCCTGTTTCGATGTAACACAAACTGATGCCAAAAGTTCTCCCCAACGGATGGGAAGTCTTTTGTTTCGTTGATATGTACGTGCCATATCAGCCGTAAATCTGGCTTATGCTGGATAGGATGCAAGTTCACGACACAAGGCTGTTCGACGTCAAATTGTTAGAGCCAAAACGCCACGGGGATGACCGCGGGTGGTTCACTGAGGTGTTTAACGCGGAGGTTTTTCGTAAGGCGGGCCTCCCGGAGACATTTGCGCAAGATAACCAATCCTTTTCGACCAAAGGTGTGCTGCGAGGGCTCCATTACCAGCTCGGGCAGCCGCAGGGGAAGCTGGTCCGCGTGCTTTCCGGACATATCTGGGACGTTGCCGTGGATTTGAGGCGGGATTCGCCGGACTTTGGGAAGTGGGCGGGGTTCGACCTGCGGGCGCGAAACGAGGCCGGGGAGCTGGAACTGCTGTGGATTCCGGAGGGGTTCGCACATGGGTTCGTCGTGATGTCGGAGACGGCCGAAGTGCTTTATAAGACGACGCGCGGCTATTATCCGGCGGGAGAACGGTGTATTCGCTGGGATGATCCCACTTTGGGGATTGAATGGCCGCTGGAGAAGCTGGACGGCCTGATGCCTTCGGTTTCGGGCAAAGATGCGCAGGGTGCGCTGTTTGCCGAGGCGGAGCTGCCGTAGAAGCAAGGATTGGGATTAGGGGTTGGGGGTTGGGGATTGGCTTCGGAGCCAATGTTCGACTTCGGTGAGCGTTGCGACCGGCTTGTGGGAGCCGGGACATGGGGCGGATTCGGTTCCGGCGAGCAAAAACGCCTGCTGTAGGCCGGCGGCGTTGGCAGCGGCGATGTCGGAGCAGCGGTCGCCTACCAGGATGGATTGAGTGAGGTCGAGCGAGAGATCGCGCGCGGCGCGGCGGAGCATTCCGGGGCTGGGCTTGCGGTCTTCGTGCTCGCGCTTGTACTCGCCGATGCCTTCGCGGGGGTGGTAGGGGCAGTGGTAGACCGCGTCGAGGGTGATGCCGTCGCGGTCGAGTTCTGCGCGCATGAAGGCCATCAGGGTTTGGAAGTCCTGCTCGGTATAGAGGCCCCGGGCGATGCCGGACTGGTTGGTGACGACGACGAGCTTGTAGCCGAGGGATTGGGCCGTGAGGCAGAGGGGGATGATGCCGTCCATCCAGCGCACGTCTTCGCTGCGGGAAAGATAGCCGACTTCGTGGTTGACTACGCCGTCGCGGTCGAGGAAGAGAGCTTTGTTTGGTGCGGATGGATTCATGGCTGGGGTAGGAGTACGGGAACGCAAAGGGCGCGAAGTTTAAAGTGCAAGGTTCGCAAAGGGGGTATGTTTTGGGGTGCGGACGCGGGGTGGTTGGGGTTGTTGGGCGGTTAAGAGGGTTTGGATTTCGCCCAGTGCCATGGCGGGTGTGACTTGCTGCATGCAGCCGTTGTTAAGGCACGGGGCGTAGTCGCGACCGTCGTAGCAGGGACGGCAGGCGAAGCCTTCGCCGCCCCAGAGGGCGACGGTGTTGGCGCGCTGTGGGAGGCGTCCACGAGGGTCGGTGGGGCCGAAGATGGCGACGATGGCGGTGGACGTGATGCCGGCGAGGTGCAGTGGGCCGGTGTCGTGCGTGACGGTGACGGCGGCGGAGTTCAGGAGCGAAAGGGTTTCGAGGAGTGAGTGCTTGCCGATGACGTCGATAACGGGGAGATGGGTGAAGGAGGTGCTGGCCCAGGTGTCGTCCGGGCCGCCGACGAGGATGACTTCATGGCCGGATTGCAGAAGAGCGGCGGCGAGGGCGACGTAGTTTTCTATAGGCCAGCGGCGGAGGGCATCGTCGCGCAGCTGGTTGCGGGCTCCGGCGGGGACGAGGACGATGCGAGGTTTTATTGGTTTGGAGAGGGGTGAGGGCGGAAGGGATGAGGTTTGAGGAATGGGGATAGGTGAGAGTTGGGCCGGAGTTTCGCCGTCTGCGCGGCCGGAGAGGATGCGGGCGTACTCGTCTGTGTGGTGGCGACCGGGAAGAAGCATGGTGGCTCGATCGAGCTTCGAAAGCATGACCTTGCGGCGAGCACGGATGGGCAGCGTGAGGAGCTTGTAGCGCGTGTCGTAGTAGAGCGTGGCGCAGGTGTCGAACGGGCCGCTGGGGAGCTTGCGCCAGAGCGACAGCATGGCGCGGAGGGACTGGAGCTTGCCGCCGTGGAGGAGCTGCTTTTCGTCGACGGGGATCGTGTTAATCCACGGATAGAGCGCCAGTATAGGAGCAGCGGCGTGGCCGCAGACCCAGTGGACTTCAAAGCCGGCCTGGTGCATGGCATAGGCGCCGGGAATGGCCATGACGACGTCGCCGATGGCCCCGAGCTTGACGAGGAGAAGGCGCGGCACGGGCTACTTCCCTGCTTCCGCGGATTCGGGCTCGGCGAAGGGATGGATGTGGCCGGGTTTTTCGATGAGCTCGATGACAAAGCGAAGAGGCGAGATCCAGAACTGGACGAGGCGGCCCTGGTAAGCGAGCGCAGGGAGTGGATCGCCGGTGGGATAGCAGCCCGAAGCGCGGAGGTGGTCGCCGGAAGTTTCGAGGCTGGGCGTGAGGTAGGCGAGGTGATTGAGGATGTGTTTGCCGGAGCGGAGAGCGTTGGCGATGGGTGACTGCTCGCCGAATGGAGCGATGAGCTCGTAGGTGAGTGGATGGCCGGGGGCAGCGCCGAACTGCACGGAGACCTGGAGTGTGGGATCGTCGGTTACCGGGGTCCAGCGGGTGATGCCGAGAGCGGTGGCGAGGAATTCGCGTCCGGTGGCGAGCTCGGGGACGATGAGGCCGATGTGGTCGAGAACGAGGGTGCGGTCGGTGCTTGTAGAAGCGTGCGAATCAGTGGAGTTCCACATCTCAGAATCGAGATGTGGGGCACCCGACTTTGTGGCTGTTGCCGAAGGCATTAGTAGACCTTCTCCGAGAGGATGCGGTGGAGGTAGCTGGCATAGCTGCTCTTGCCCAGCTGCGCGGCGAGGGCTTGTAGTTGCTCGGCAGTAATGTAGCCGAGACGGTAGGCGATCTCCTCCGGGCAGGCGACTTTGAGGCCCTGGCGTTGCTCGATGGTCTGGATGAAGTTTCCGGCGTCGAGCAGAGAGTCGTGCGTGCCGGTATCGAGCCATGCCATGCCGCGGCCCATGACTACGGTATGGAGCTGGCCGCGTTCGAGATACCAGCAGTTGACGTCGGTGATCTCAAGTTCGCCACGGATGGAGGGCTTAAGGCCTTCGGCGACACTGACTACCTGCGCATCGTAGAAGTAGATGCCGGTGACGGCGTAGCGGGACTTGGGTTTTGCGGGCTTTTCTTCGAGCGAGACGACCTTGCGGTTTTCATCGAACTCGACGACGCCGTAGCGTTCAGGGTCGGTGACGGCGTAGGCGAAGACACTGGCGCCGCTGGTTTGCTCGGCGGCGCTGCGCAGCATGTGGGCGAACTCGTGGCCGTAGAAGAGGTTGTCTCCGAGCACGAGACAGCAGCCTTCGCCGGCGAGGAACTCCTTGCCGATGAGAAAGGCCTGGGCGAGGCCGTCCGGTGACGGCTGGACAGCGTACTGGAGGCTTATGCCCCACTTTTCACCGTTGCCGAGAAGAGCTTCAAAGCGCGGCGTGTCCTGCGGGGTGGAGATGATGAGGATGTCGCGTATGCCCGCCAGCAGAAGCGCTGAGAGCGGGTAGTAGATCATCGGCTTGTCGTAGACCGGAAGCAGTTGCTTGCTGATGGACTGCGTGACGGGATAAAGGCGGGTGCCGGAACCGCCGGCGAGGATGATGCCCTTCATGCGGAGACCTCGGACCTGGCGGCCTTGCCGCGGCCGGCGTAGTTCTGCTGCACCCAGTTCTGATAGGCGCCGCTGGTGACGGACTCGATCCAGGGTGCGTTATCGAGATACCACTGGACGGTGCTGCGGAGGCCGGTCTCGAAGGTTTCCGCGGGATACCAGTTGAGTTCGGACTGGATCTTGCGGGCATCGATGGCGTAGCGGCGGTCGTGGCCGGGGCGGTCTTTGACGAAGGCGATCTGCTCGGCGTAGGGCTTAGGGCCGGACTTGAGCTCATCGAGCAGCGCGCAGAGCGTGTTCACGACGTCGAGGTTGGCGCGCTGGTTGTTGCCGCCGATGTTGTAGGTTTCGCCGAGACGACCGAGGGAGAGCACGGCGCGGATGGCGCTGCAGTGGTCGCGAACGTAAAGCCAGTCGCGGACCTGCTGGCCGTCTCCATAGACGGGCAGAGGCTTGCCGGCAAGAGCGTTGGAGATGGTGAGCGGGATGAGCTTTTCCGGGAACTGCAAGGGGCCGTAGTTGTTGGAGCAGTTGGTGATGAGCGTGGGCAGGCCGTAGGTGTGGTGCCAGGCGCGGACGAGCATGTCCGACGCGGCCTTGGAGGCGGCGTAAGGGCTGTTGGGCGCGTAGGCGGTAGTTTCGGAAAAGGGTGGATCGGTGGGCGTCAGCGTTCCGTAGACTTCGTCGGTGGAGACGTGGAGAAAGCGGAAGTGTTCGCGGTCGAAGCCTTCGAGGGACTGATGGAACGCGCGGGCCTGTTGCAGCAGACGGAAAGTGCCGTCGATGTTGGCACGGAGGAAAGCGTCGGGGCCGAGGATAGAGCGGTCGACGTGACTTTCGGCGGCGAAGTGGACTACGGCGCGAGGATGGTGGTCGCGGAAGATGGTGGCGAGCAGCTCGGAGTCGTTGAGGTCGCCATAGATGAAGGTGTAGCGTGGGTCGCCGCTGACGGAGGCGAGATTTTCCGGGTTGCCGGCGTAGGTGAGGCTGTCGAGATTGACGACCGGAGTTCCTACGTTTTCGAGCCAGTCGAGAACAAAGTTGGAGCCGATGAAACCGCATCCCCCGGTAACGAGAATGGATGCTGCTGAAGCGGAATCCTTATGGGGTTGCGTCATAAAGCGGCGAAGCCTCGAACGTGGGGAGATACGACTGTTTTGCTGTTTCGGGCAGCGGTTGTGGAGCGGGAGCAAACTCCAGGTGATAGGCCACCAACAGAACCATGGTGAAGTGAAACCAGAGATAAATGCGGAATAAGTTTTGATCCGCAGCCAGCAGGAGCCATTCGAAGATCATAGCGCGACCCATGGCGCGTAACCACTTGGCACGCTCCTCCGGCCAGTATCGCGTGGCCATGCGCATGGCACCAAAGCTAGTGGTGTAGAGAAATACCAGGAAAGGAATCACCCCGATAGCACCGCTGGCAAGAAGAACATCAAATATGACCGGGAAGCCCCAAAAGGTTCGAACTTCCGCCATGGTGGTGACCTTGACGCCTTCGCGATGGGCGCGATACACGGCGACGCCACCGACGCTGCGTCCGATCAAGGGAGCGTCCAAAAAGGCGTGGAAAGTATCGAGGCCGTCTCCGACGCGGGTGTCGAGAGAGTGCGAAGCCGATCCGGCGAGGCCGGTGCCGGAGAGGAACGAAGCCGGATCGAAGGACAACTTGTGCAGGTAAAGAGAACCGGCGAAGGCGAAGGCGATCAGGACAACCCCGGCAGCCACACCGCGAGAGGACGGGATCCAAATGAGCACCTTACCGCTGTAAGCGATGCGCTTGAGGTAACGGAGGACGGGACCACCGAATCGGAAGGCGACTTCCACAAGCATGACACCCCAGGCTCCCTTACTGGTTGAAAAGAACATGGCGGCGGTAAGGGCAATGGCAGCCCACTTCCAGAAACGGCCTTCGACGATGCGAGCTTTCGAGATGCGAAGGTCGATGACCATGATCCAGCCGAGGATCATGTAGGTGACGAAGTAAGAAGGCTCAAAGCTGAAGGCGTTGATGCGCGCAAGTTTACCATTCACGTAGAACTGTGCCGTGAAGGGCGCAACGACGCCAAACAAGGGGGTGATGAATTGAATGAGTCCATACGCTGCCACGGCAACGAACGAAAGCAGGTACATCTTCACCAAAGGCTCGATCATGTCACTCTGCCCGTAGAGCTGCACGACGGCCAGGACACCGACCACAGTAAATACGAGCAGGGAGAAGAACATCAGACCAATAGACCAGACCCCGGCCAAGGGCAGAAAGATCAATTGAACGACCACCCAAAGAGCGAGCGCGGACGCTCCGCGAGGCCATAAGATTCGGCCGTCCTGAACGATGCGGGCGACGGCAGCAAGGCAGATGAAAAACATCAGGACCTGGGCAAGGCGGAACGATCCACCCAGGTTGAAGTTGAGGATGACGTCGCAGGAGGACGTGAAGAGGCAAACACCGAAGACCCAGTGCACCAGCTTCATCGCCAAATTCTCCTTCCCACGGACAACCGTGACAGCGTTAAAACTGTTCCTGGGAGCGCCTGCGGTAAAGGGTCTTGATCTGGTGGAGTTTGTCCGCGTTCTCGGGGTTGCCGATGTAGGCCCGAATCAAAGCCCATAGAGATACCAGAAAGACCCCGGCGATGGTTCCAAAGATTCCCGCCATGATGCAGTAGTAGGTGCGGGGCGGCCATGCCTTGCGCTTGGAAGGAACGGCCGAATCAAGGACCTGGACGATGCTGGGCGTCTTGGCCTCCTGCTGCTTGGCTTCCTCAAACTGCTTCTCCAGCAACTCGTAGAGCTCTTCGTGAAACTTCACGTCGCGAAGGCGGCGGGTATAGATGAGTGTCTGCTCAGGCACCTCCGTGGTAGGCGTGCCGTTGGAAGTCGAGTTCGCGCCGCGCTGCAATTGCTCGAGCTGATTGGTGAGACCGGCGATCTCGCTGCGCAGACGGATAACCTCGGGATTGCCCTCGGTTTCGCCAGTGAGCAGAGAGTCGAGATGGATCTGAGTGGCGCGGAGCTGCGCACGAGCGGATTCCACAGCGCCAAGCTGTGCCGAGGCCGCGGCGTCCGGCGTTACGCCGCTGTTGGCTTCCTGCACTTGTTTGAGGGCCACCTCAGCGTCAGCCAGGGAGTCTTTCTCCTTGAAGAGCTCGCGTTCGAGGTAGGCTCGCTCCTCGCCGACGGAGGTAAGCACCAGGTGTGAGTTGAGCAGGTCGAGCTGATGGAGATAGTCGTTGGCAAGAGCGGCGGCGCGTGGCGGGCTGCTGTCCTGCACGGTGACATGAATGATGCCGTCGCGCTGGGATTCCACGGTGGTCATGCCTGCCAGTTGAGCTTCGACAGTATCCAGATCTGCACTACCATAAACGGTTTTGAGATCGTAGTCGTCGATAACGCGGTCCAGGACGCTGCGGCTCCTGAGCATGTCGACGTAAAGTTCGCCGCCACCGCTGAGCAGATCGATGCTGCTCATGGAAATTTGCGCGCCAAGCCTTCCCGGAGAAACGGCGTTCTGCGGAACGATCATTACGGCCGTGGACGCATAGCGCGGCTTTGCGTGGAGCATATTGACGACCATCCACAGAAACGCAATCAGCCCACAGCCGAGAATGAAGTGCAGGTGGCGCAACAGCATCAGGGCGAACGAGAAGAGGTCGAGTTCCCGCGGCTGGCGGGCGACCGGCGGCGGCAACGTGGGAGGCGGCTGGATGGGCGCGGAGGTCATAGGATTAGTCCCGCGCCAGGATGGCAATGGTTGCGACACCCAGACCGAAGTTTCCAACGATTGTAGCGATGTCCACGACACGCTGCATGATGGAGCGGCGGTCGATGGTGGGAGGAACGACGATGGTGTCGCCAGGATAGATGGCGGCGCGATTGACGTCGTCGTACTGGCGGCTGACGACGGAACCATCGGCGCGGAGGATGAAGGTGCGTTTTCTATCGGCCTGACGGTCGGGACCGCCGGCGCGCTTCATGTAGTCGATCACATGCTCCCCGGACGTATAGACGAAGGCATTGGCGCTGTAGACCTGCCCTTCGACGTTGACGTTGTCCGGCACGCGTGGGACGACGAAGCGATCACCATCTTCAAGGGCCAGATCAGGAAGGCTGTCGATGCCCGCGCTGTTCGGCTTGAGATCGAGGACGATTCGGCCGATCGGCTGAATTCTGCGCAGCCGGGCGATCGCGTTCTGCGCAGCCGAAGCCGACGCTGACGCGGCCGCCGAATCGGTGGCGCTGATGGAGCGCGCCTGATTGTTGGCCGTGGTGTTGGACACCTGGGCTTCGAGCTCATCGGCATATTCGCTCAGCCGCTGCTGCTCGACGCGGCGCGTGGACTCGCGGGTGAACTCGGAGGCGTACAGATAAGCGTCCGGCGTTAAACCGCCCACGCGATGGAGAAGCCCGTGCAGGGTTTCTCCCGGTAGAACGCTGTAGACGCCTGAGGCGATGAACTCGCCTTCGAGACGGACAAAGCGAGTCTGCTGGGAGCTGGGAACGCGGACATCGGCGTTAGAAAAAATCGTAACGACGTCGCCGGGCAACAGCTCGAGATTTTGGGAAGGATCTCCGTCGAGGACAACTTTGCCGAGGTTGAAAGGAATCAGCGAAGTCTTGAGGTCCTGCGTGCTCTGGCGCTCGATGACGGCATACGTCCAATCGATATCGGGCGCTCCGAGGATGACATCGGTCTTCGCTGAGAAAGCTGAATTACTAGCCGTCAGCGCAACACCGACGGAGTTGCCACCGGAATCGGCGCTGGTTCCCGCGCCCTTCGCGTTCGTGGAGGTCTGGTCGGAGGCGCTGGTGTTCACCTGCAGCGAACCCTCCTGCTGTTGCGGGAACTCCTGCACGCCCTGGCCGAGCTGGTTGAGCTTTCTCCAGTAGTTACGGGTAATCAAAGACTCCTTGTTGGGGATCAAGTCGCTGATGCGCATGCCCTGGTGCCAAACGTAACGGCCGGGGTTTGCGACGTTCCCGCGGAGCGTAACGGCATCGCGGAAGCGCTCGATGAGGGAGCTCACCGAAATGATGTCGCCAGCCCTGAGCAGTTCACTGCTTCGCCTGTCGACGTTCGCGTCCTGGATGGTGAGCATGGTGTGATCGAAGATGCGCTCCAGGCGAACCGTGGATCCGTTGGCTAGTGTGGTCTCGCCGCCGGCAAGAGTGAGCAGGCCGTCGATGGTGGTGTCGCCTTTGAGTTCGTAGATGGCGGGGTTGCTGACGCTGCCGAGGACGGCTACCTGCGGACCGACCGGGGGGATGAAGATGACATCGCCGGTGGCGAGGCTGATGTCTTTGGACTTATCGCCCTTCAGGAGGAGGTCGTAAAGGTCGAAGTGGTCGATGACCGCGTTATTGCGGATGACCTGGATGTCGCGGAGCGAGCCCTGCGGGAGTGGGCCGCCGGAAGCGAAGATCGCGTTGGTGAGCGTGCTCATGGAGCTGATGGAAAAGCTGCCTGGCCGTGCCGCGGCGCCCGTGATGAATACCTGGATAGTCCGCAGCGAACCCAGATTTACGTTGAGGGTGAAGTTGCGATAGATCTTGCCCAGCTGTGTGTTAAGAAACGCCGGCAACTGCGAGTACGCCAGACCGGCGACGTGAACCGAACCCAAGCCTGGAATACTGATGGCGCCTGTGCGGTCTACCGTAACGTCTAACTGCTGGTCGATCTGTCCCGAAAGCTGGAGACGAAGCTCATCGCCGGGACCGAGGATATAGGACGGTCCTACGGGAACGTCTTCGATGGGCGCGAACGTGGACGGAACGCCGCGGAAGATGGAAGCACCGAAGATCGGCAAACCGCGGCCCGTGGAAGCCTCCACCATCTGCTGAAATTCAGTGAGGTGGTCGGGGGCCAGATCGACGGAACGATCACGGTCGCGATCGCGGTCCTCTGCGTCTCGTGCGGCGCGCTCGGCTGCCGATATCGTTTTGGAGGAGTTAGCCGACTGCTGGCTGGCGGTCTGTTGTCCCGAATTGGTACTGGACGTCGCGGAAGAGGTTCCAACTCCACCGCCGGCAACGCCGCCGGAGCTTGGGGCAGACGCCCCACCGGGTGCCTGCCCTATCGCGGGTAGGGCAAGAAGTGTGCCAGCAAGAAGCAAAGCAAGAAGCTGCCGCGAACTGATTCCGACGGAAAGGAAATACTCGCAGGTCGAACAAACAAAAGTGTTTTTCACCAAATTCACGTTCGGGAAGTCCTAGTTTCCAGTGAGTTCACCCCACTGAGAATTCTCCCAGCGGCCGAGGCCAGAACGCAGGGGTGGCGGTACCTTTCAGTCTACCCGATTAAACTGAGCGGCTTCTATTAGTTAGAAGAGACATTGGCAACTACGGTTGCTTGGCGGCGGAGGCGGCGACGCAGATTGGCCGTCGCTTCGCGGTGGCGGGGCAGGCAAAAGGTCAGTCCTTAGTCGATGGTCAGCGAGAACGTCGTAGTCGCAGTAATGGCCGTGCTGCTGCCGGAGGGGGTGCCGGTACCCTGGACGGTAACGGTGTAGTTGCCGGCACTGCTCTTCAGAACCGGAGGAGCGCTCACAGTGCTACTGCTGCAACCGGAGATCGCCGAAAGGGCGCAGGCGATCAAAGCCAGCGTGGCGAGGGAGCGAAGCATGCGACGGCGGCGCAGAGCCGGGATGAAGAGCAGCATCGCGAAGAAGCCGCCGGTGCCGAGGGTGTAGCGGCGTTCAAGCTGAGCCCGCTGGGTGACGGGAATCGCGTGGGCGGTCATCGAACCAATGGAAATAACGGAAGTCGCGGTTCCTCCAGAGGCGAGCGTGATGGAGGCCGGGGTCGCTGTGCAGGTTGGTTGATCGGCGGTGTCCACAGCGGTGCCGGCGGTGATCGCGCAGGAAACGGCGACGCTCCCTGCGAAGGTGTTCAGGGAGTTTGCCGTAATCGTGTAGGCATTGCCGGTCGTCGCGCCTGAAGTGAATGTGAGCGTGCCGGACGCGGGGGTAAGCGTGAAGGTGGGGGTGACGGTCGTGACCGTGACGATCGTGAATGCTGTGGTGGTGATGGAGGAGTTGGCTGTGGTTCCGGTGCCCGTGACGGTACCCGTGAGGACTCCGCTGGTGCCGGCGGTGGTGGCGATGGTGACGACGGTGGTGGCTGTGCCACCGGAGGACAGCGTGACCGAGGCCGGCGAGACAGAGCAAGTTCCGGCTGCCGTTCCGGAGCTGCTGAGGGTAGCTGCCTGGCAGGTAAGCGCGACGTTGCCAACGAAACCATTCGTGGAGGCAACCGTGACCGTGCTGGTAACCGTGTTGCCCGAGAGAAGCGTACCTGTAACGGGCAAGGCTGCAGGCGAGGGTGTGAGCGTGAAGGCCGAAGCAGTGAGGTTGACCGTAATGGCGCCGGAAGTGACCGTGGTCGATCCGCTGACGCCGGTGACCTTGACGTTGAGAATGCCTGAGGTTCCCGTGGTGGTGGTGATGGTGAGCGTGCTGGTTGCGGTGCTTCCGGCGGTGAGCGTGGCTGCGTTGGGGACTATGGTGCAGCTTCCGGCGGCCGTTCCGCTGGCGGTCGCAACCGAGCAGCTGAGTTGCAGTGTCGCAGCGAAGTTGTTGACCGAAGTGATCGTGATGGCGTCTGGATTGGTGGTGGCGCCGGAGACGAGGCTGTAGATGGTGGTTGCGGCGGTGATGGTAAAGCCGGCCGTGTTGACGACCAGCGAGATGGTGGGTGCGGTGGAGGGGTTGAAGTTGGTATCGCCGGAGTAGATGGCGTAGATGGAGTCTGTAGCGGCGGAAGTGAAGGCGTAGCTGAGGGTGGCGACGTTATTGGCGATCGTTACCGGCGAACCGATGGCTACGCTGTTGGCGTAGAACTGTACGGTGCCGGTGGGTGTTTTGGAGGACGTTCCGGGGGTCAGCGTGGCGGTGAGGGTGACTGTCTGGTTGACGATCGCGGGGCTGGGGTTGGCCGTGACCAAGAGCGAGGTAGCGACAGTGGTGGAAGTTACCGCCGAGAGGAACTTAGCAACGTCGAGCGAGCCGAGGCCGGTGGCTTCGTCGTAGCCGGTGAGTAGGGCGTAGCCGGCGAGGCCGCCGTTGAGGGTGGAAGGGCCGGGAGTGCTGTTGTTGCACATGGAGGGCGTGGCGGTGGTGCATCCGGTTACGCCCGAGGTGGCGACGGTAGCGTCGTGGAAGGCGGTCGGGCTGGAGACATCGATGCCATAGAGCAAGGGGTTCATGTTGCCCTGCTTGCTGCCAAGCTGGGTATTGATGAGGGCGGCGATACCGGCCATGCTCGGTGCGGCAGCCGAGGTGCCGCTGAAGACGGTGAACGGAATTTGACCGCCGCTTACGATGCAGGTTGCATTACTCGCAGCAAAGCAGCCGAAGTACCCATCGTGATCGGCGGCAGAAAAAGCGACGTCCGGCGTGAGGCGATAGGACCCGGCAGGAAAGGCGAGGCCGCTTTGCCAACTGGGCCGGGGGATGTACACGCTGGTCCCCCCTCCGGTCGCGGCTATCCAGTATCCGTTGCCGGTCATGTAGTTGTTGGGTTCATTCCAAGCGCCTTCGGGGATATAGCCCATGGCGGACTCGTAACCTGTTCCATTGCCGGTGTTCCAATACGTGGAAGGGCTGGCGGCGTCGTTGAATTCGGTGCCGCCGACGCATGTGACGTAGCTGCTGGAGCAAAGGACATTGACGCTCAGCGTCTGGCTGGACGGAGCGTTGGTGAAGCTGGTGTCGCAACCGGCTGCTCCCGAATCGCCGGAGGAGACGAAAACCGACATTCCTCCGCTCGCGGCGGTCTGGAACTCTGTGTTGTAGAAAGACGCTGTCGACTGACCGTTTTGCGCCTCACAGCCGCCGAAAGAGATGGTCATGATGGGGTCGCGGAGTGTGTTGACATTGTAGGTAATTGCGATATCGAGGCCATCTTCGCCCTGGGATGTGCCGCTGACGACGAGATCCACCGCAGCCCCGCGGGCGGTCCCAATCACGCGGTCGACATCGAGCGTGGCCTCTGCCGCGGCGTCGGAGTTGGAAGTGCCGGGATCCGTTCCATTCGTAGGAATGACGACGTTCGGCTGAAAGCTGGCGAGGCCGGCGAGGCTTTCGTAATTGCTGATGTCGGCTGATGCGACCCGTGATTCGCCAACGATAGCAATGCGTTGCACCGCGGACCCGATCGTTGCGCCGGTGTTGCCTCCGCTATAGACGCTCGAGAGATCGTAGATAGCAGAAAAATCGTTGGCCATGAGGTAGTGACTGCCGGACGTGAAGGTAATTTTCGGACTGGCGTTGTCGACGGGAAGGCTGTGGATGGAGAACCGGGACTGCGGCTGGAGGTGGGTTTCCGTGAGGCCGTGGATGGATTGGATGACGGCTCCAAAGGCCGCTGGGATTGCGGGATCCGTGGTCGCTGAAAGACGCGTCTCCGTGCCGAAGGTGAAGTAGGCGAAGCTGGTGTGAAGGGCGTTGGAAACCGTCGCCAGGGAGCCGTTCAGCTCCACGATGACGCGGTTGGGCTGGATGGAGGCGACGGTGAGGCCCTGAGAGGTGGCCCAGGAAGTAATGGAATCGAGGTCAGATTGGGTGGGGCCGTAGAGGGCGCCGAGTTGCTCTGGGGTGATCCACTGGTGATAGAGCGACGAGGCTGGATTTTGCTGGTCGGCGAGGAGTTGGTCGAGAGCGGCTTCGACGGCGGGGTCGCGGCGCAGGACCACGGAGATGTGGAGCGGGGTGCTGAGATCGACGGCGGTTGCAGTCTGATGGGCGGGCGTGACCCAGGCGGGGATGTGCCCGGTGAGCTGAAGTTGCGGCGTAAGGCTGGCTCCCGCGGCGATCCGGTTGGACTGCGAAACCGGACGAAGCGACGCGACGGCAGAGTCTCCTGAGGTCTGCGCCAAGGCAGGCAAGGCAACCGGCAGGACAGCAACTAGGGCGATCAAAGCGCGGATGGCAAAGCATGTCCGGAGCGCGAAGAAGCGGGGGGTAAGCATGGGGGCCTCGAATTGGTGTTGCCAGCGAATTGTCGGCTTTGAGAACAAATCCAGCAAATGCCAGGTGCGAGGGTTATCATACCGCTCCCGGTTTAGAACGAGGAAAACCATGGGCGGCGGAGGTGGCTATGATGGACGGTGGAGGGACTGATGTCCAGGACCGAATCGACGATGGTGCAGCTGGGGACGATCGCTCCGGCTTTTGAGCTGGTGGACGTGATCAGCGGCAAGGCGATGAGCCGCGACGATGTGTTTTCCGCGGGGATTGACGCGAACAAGCGTGGCTTGTTGGTGATGTTCGTGTGCCCGCACTGCCCCTACGTGAAGCACCTGGAGGCGGAACTGGGGCGGATTGGCCGGGACTACTTCGGCGAAAACGGCGAAGGACCGATTGGGATTGCGGCGATTATGTCCAACGATACGATCGAGTATCCGCAGGATGGCCCGGATGAGATGAAAGACCAGGCTGCACGAAACGGATGGAGCTTCCCTTACCTGCTGGATGAGTCGCAAGAGATCGCACGGGCTTATGAAGCGGCTTGTACACCGGACTTCTTCCTTTTCGATGGCGAGATGAAGCTGGTGTATCGCGGACAGCTGGACGAAAGCCGGCCGCGGCGTGGTGACTTTGGCAATGATGTTCCGGTGACGGGCAAGGACCTGCGGGTGGCGTTGGACGCGGTCGTGGCCGGAAAGCGGCCGGATACCAATCAGCGCAGCAGCATCGGCTGCAACATAAAGTGGCGTGGGTAAAACAGGTTTTAGGTCTTAGGTTGAGCGCACAAGGCGATGGTATGGACGAAGTATTGGAACAACTGAAGGACGGCGTGCGGCGCTTCCAGGCGGAGGTCTATCCGCAGCGCGCGGAGATGTTTGAGCAGATCGCCAATGAGCAGCAGCGGCCGCAGACGCTGTTCATCAGCTGCGCGGATTCGCGTGTGAATCCGAATGAGATCACGAGCTCCGGGCCGGGCGATGTGTTTGTGACGCGCAACATCGGCAATATGGTTCCGGCGTATGGAGAGATGCTGGGGGGCGTGAGCGCTGTGATCGAGTTCGCGGTGAGTTCGCTGGGTGTGAAGCATATTGTTGTTTGCGGACACTCCGACTGCGGCGCGATGAAAGCATTGCTACAACCTGAGTCCGTGGCAAAAATGCCTACCGTGACGAGCTGGCTGAAGAATGCGCATGCGGCGCTGACCGTCGCCGAAACGCTGCATGAACGGGATATAGAGAACCGCAGCGACCGTCCGTTACTCGAGGTGTTGACTGAGCAGAACGTGCTGCTGCAGATGCAGCACTTGAAGACGCATCCCTCCGTCGCCGGCGCGATGGCCGTCAGCGAGTTGACGATTTCAGGGTGGATTTATGACATCGGCAAAGGAAGAGTGCTGGTTGCGGAAGACGGAGAGCGGAGCTTTACGCCGATCGAGCCCTTGAAGGCCACCGCCGATGAAGCTCCGCTCCGGGTTTAGGGCTAGCCGTTTACCGCAGCGTCCGAACCGTGTTGCTTGACGAGCTTGTTATAGATGCCGAGTAGGAGGAACGGTGCAACCCACTGGCCGACGAACAGCGCCTCGTGTTCCTTCTTCGCGATCTTAAAGGTTACGGAAGCCGCGATCGAGGCGATTGCCAAACCGAGATAAACGCTGGATGGCACCTGTGCGGTGTATTTTTCGATAGCTGCTGTGACTTGATCTTCCTGGGCTTCGCCAGGCTGTACGCGGTAGTCGCTCATGATTGGTTTCTCCTCGGCGCAGGGCCGTTGTAAAGAGAGATGCCTCTTCGGCGGCCTGCCCGGGAGCGTTGCGGAAGGCTGTTTTCGCGGGGCGAACGTTTGGAGCGAACTTTATAGTGGGATGTCGCGTATACGCTGTCAGGGAGAAGACTGTCTTATGGAACATGATGTGATGTTTGCGGCGTACAAGAGCTACAACGAACGGGATCTCGAAGCCTTGTTGCCCTTGATGTGCGAAGACGTGAACTGGGCGAACCCTTTGACCGGTGACCGCATACGGGGACGCGAGGAGATGCGCAGGATCTGGGAGCTGCAGTGGACTTCGCTCAGCGTACAGACCGAACCGATCCGCATCTACGAAGAGCTCGACGGAAAGACAGTAGTGGTGGTCCGGGAGATTCTGCATGAGGCTGGTGGACGGCTGTTGATGGATCAGGAAATGGAACACGTTTTTACATGGCGCGACGGGCGGGTCGCGCGCATGGATTTTCGGCATATAGCCCCGAAAGCCGCCGAAACAATTGACATTGCGGCTTCCGGCGAATAGCGTAGAAGGTAATGAGCGTTCCGATGCACCATCGCGGTCACCACCATCACCATGCGCAAAGCGTATTGGCGGCTGTGTCCGGTATGGCGAAGTAGCAAGAACGCAAACCAGGATCAACGACAGGCCCGCTGACGCGCATATCGCGAGCGGGCTTTTCTGTGTCCGATGTGCGTGGGTGGCGGGAATTTAGGACGAGGTGAGGAAGTGGCAGAGGTTGTGGCAGTAGATTTTGCGAAGGATAGCGGGCTGGTTGCCGGAATCGTGCAGGATGCGAAGAGTGGCGAGATCCTGATGCTGGGCTTTCTGAATGAGGAAAGCTACGCGAAGACGCTGGAGACGGGTTTTGTGACGTTCTGGAGCCGTACGCGCTCGAAGTTGTGGATGAAGGGTGAGACCAGCGGGAACAGGTTGAAGGTAGTTTCCATGGCGACCGACTGCGACAACGATGCGTTGCTGTTCAAGGTTGAAGTGGAAGGCGATGGGCTGGTTTGCCACGAAGGCACGGTGAGTTGTTTTACGAAGCCGATTGAGATTTCAGGAGTGACGAAGTAATGGCAGACAAGAAGAAGCTGAAGCTGGGGATTCCAAAAGGCAGTTTGCAGGACGCCACGATTGCGCTGTTTGAGAAGGCGGGATGGCGGATCTATGCGAGTGGACGGAGTTACTTTCCGACGATCGACGATGTAGAGATTGAGTGCATGCTGGTACGCGCGCAGGAGATGGCGCGGTACGTGGAGCATGGTGCGCTCGATGCAGGGTTGACCGGCAACGACTGGATTCTGGAAAACCAGAGCGATGTGGAGCGTGTGACGTCGCTTACCTACTCCAAGCAGAGCCGTGTGAAGGTGAAGTGGGTGCTGGCGGTACCGGAAGACTCGCCGTTCCAGAAGCCCGAAGACCTGGCCGGTAAGACGATTGCTACCGAGCTCGTCGAGTACACGAAGCGCTACTTTGCTGAGAAGAAGATTCCCGTGAAGGTGGAGTTCAGCTGGGGTGCAACGGAAGTGAAGCCGCCAACGCTGGCGGATGCGATCGTTGAAGTGACTGAGACTGGAAGCTCGTTGCGGGCGAACCGTCTGCGGATTATTGAAACGCTGATGGAGAGCGAGACGCAGTTGATCGCCAACAAGAAGGCCTGGGCAGACGACTGGAAACGCAGCAAGATTGAGACGCTGAGCCTGATGCTGAATGGCGCGATGGACGCCGAGATTCAAGTGGGCCTGATGCTCAACGTGCGCAAGGCTGATCTGGACAAGGTGTTGGGCGTGCTGCCGGCGTTGAACTCGCCGACGATTTCGCACCTGCAGGATGCGGAGTGGGTCGCGCTGAATACGATTCTCGAAACGCACCTGGTGCGCGATGTGATTCCGAAGTTGAAGGCCGCGGGCGGAACTGGAATTGTGGAGTATCCGTTGAGCAAAGTTGTGCTGTAGGAACATGCGAGGAAATAGATGAAAGCGATTATCTGGATAGCTGTTGTCGTTGTAGCGATTTCGATTCCGATTGCGATGTATTTCTTTCAGCGCTGGCGTCAGCAGAAGACCGACCGCGAAGGCCTGGTCGTGTATGCGACCGTTATCGCGATGGAGCCGGTGAAGGTGTTCGGCAAGATCTCCGAGATGGTGAAGATCACGATGTGGATCCAGGAGCCGGACAAGGCCGCCCGCGAGGTCAAACTGCGTACTCGCATCGCGCCGGGGCAGACGATCGAAGCGGGGACACGCTTGTGCGTTGTGATCGATCCGAAGGACCCAAAGCGGGTCGTTCCGGCGAGTGAGCAGGCCATGAAGCGGGTCGTTCACACCGGTCCGCGGCGCGAGCGGCGGATGATGCAGACGGGCCGTGGCGTGCAGGCGCCGGGCAGTGGGCCGCGCATTGGCGGACAGCGGCGTGGCGGGCGCAAAGGGGCAGCATGAGGATTCTGAAGACGTTCGGCGAGAACGGCGCGGCGGGCCTGGCTGCGATACGCGAGCTGGAGCAGCGCGGCGCGACGAATACGGCGAAGGTCGATGGCGTCGTGCGCGGGATTCTTGAAGATGTGCGTGGGCGCGGTGACGAGGCGGTGCGGCAGTATTCGGCACGCTTTGATGGCCTGGGCGATGCCGATGCTTTGCTGGTGAGTCGCGAAGAGATGCTCGAAGCCTGGGAAGGAACCAGCGAAGAGCTGAAGGCCGCGATGCGGCTGGCGCAGGCGAATATTCGCGCGTTTGCCGAGAAGCAGCTGCCGCGGGCGTGGAGTTTTCGCCCTGCGGAAGGTATGGAAGTCGGGCAGATAGTCCGTCCGTTGAGCTCGGTGGGTTGCTATGTGCCGGGTGGGCGTTATCCGTTGCCTTCGACGCTGTTGATGACGGTGACGCCGGCGCAGGTGGCCGGTGTGGAGCGGATTGTGGTGTGCAGCCCGAAGCCGGTGCGCGAGACGATGGCTGCCGCTTATCTTGCTGGGGTGACGGAGTTCTATCGCATAGGCGGCGCGCAGGCGGTTGGCGCAATGGCTTATGGGACGGCGACGATCGGGCCCGTCGACAAGATTGTTGGGCCCGGAAATATTTATGTGACCGCGGCGAAGATCGCGGTGAGCCAGGAGACCGGCATCGATATGCCTGCTGGGCCGACAGAGATTGTTGTGACGAGTGAGAGCGGGGACCCGGAAGGGATTGCGGCTGATCTCGTGGCGCAGGCGGAACATGACCCCGAGACGCTGGCCGTGTTAATCACAACCAAGCAGGAACTTGCTGAAGCCGTCGCGCTTGAGGTGAAACGTCAAGCCATTGGCAATGCGATCGCGCAGGAGTCGGTGGCAGCGCGGGGCTTCTGCTTTGTGACGGAGACGGTTGAGGCGGCGCGGGAGTTGACGAATCGGTTGGCGCCCGAGCATCTCACCGTAGACGCTGGCAGCGATTTGCGCTGGGTGAAGAATGCCGGCTCTGTGTTCGTAGGGCATCACTCGCCGCAGTCGATGGGCGACTATATCAGCGGGCCAAACCATGTGCTGCCAACGGGACGCAATGGGCGCATGCGTGGCGGGCTTAGCGTGCTGGACTTTGTGAAGGTGATTACGGTGCAGCAGTACACGCTCGATGCGCTGCGCGAGGTCGGGCCGCATACGATTGCGCTGGCTGAAGCTGAGGGACTGAAAGGCCACGCCGAGAGCGTGCGCGTGAGGATGCGATGAGTGTTGCTTCAAAACTTGCTGCTGGAATTCCTAAATCTTTGCTGGATGAACTCCGTGCCGAGGGCGGACCGTTCGAGGATGAGCTGCTGCATAGCTTGAGCCATCTGCCGGCGGCGACACAAGTGGAACCGCGACGCGCTGTGCTCGCCATGCCGGAGTATCATCCGCCGCTCGCCGGGCGCGATGCGTTGCGGCTGGACTTCAACGAGAACACCGTGGCGCCGAGCCCGAAGGTGTTTGCGAAGCTGCAATCGCTGACGGCTGAGGGATTGACGATTTATCCCGAGCGTCAGCCGGTGGAGCGTATCGTCGCGGCGAAGTTTGGGCTGAATGTGGACCAGGTGTTGCTGACCAATGGCGTGGATGAGGCGATCCACCTGATGGCCTGCGCGTTTTTGGAGGACGGCGATGAGGCGCTGATCTGTACGCCGACGTTCTTCATGTATGACGTGTCAATCATGATGATGACGCCGGGATTGAAGCGTGTGCAGGCGGATGACTCGCTGGAGTTTCCGTTTGAGCGGTTCATGGCTGCGATCACACCGAAGACGAAGCTGATCATTGTGGCTTCGCCGAATAATCCGACGGGGACGACGGTAAGCCGTGAACATTTGCTGGCGATTGCGAAAGCTGCGCCACAAGCCGTGTTGATGGTGGATGAAGCGTACTTTCACTTCCATGGCGACACAACGATGGGCGACGTGGGCAATGTGCCGAACCTGATCGTTGCGAGGACTTTCTCTAAAGCGTACGGGCTGGCGAACCTTCGCGTCGGCATGGTAGCGGGCGACGCTCGCCTGATTGGATTCCTGAAGAAGGTGAGCTCGCCCTACAACGTGAACGGCGTGGCTCTGGCAGTGTTGCCGGAAGCGTTGGCCGATGACACCTATCTGCAATGGTATGTAGAACAGATTCGCATAGGGCGTGAGCGAGTGGCGGCGGCGCTGAAGGAACTAGGCGTGCGCTCGTGGCCATCGGCGGCGAACTTTGTGCTGATGGACATCGGCAAAAAGCACAAGCAGCTTTGCGACGTAATGCGGGCGAAGGGTGTTCTGCTGCGCGACCGCTCGACAGATCCCGGGTGTGATGGCTATGTGCGCATTACCGTGGGCGTGGAAGAGCAGGTGACGCGCGGGCTGGATGGGTTGCGTGCAAGCTTGAAAGAGATTGGATGGACGCCGGCCGAGAGCGTGCTCGCACAAGGCAAGGCGGCCAGAGGAGAACGTGACTATGAGTGATCTTGTGCAGGAAGTTGGAACAACGAACGAGCCTGTCGGCGAGGCGCGTATTGGCACTGTGGAGCGCAACACACTGGAGACGAAGATCTCGTTGCGGCTGAACGTCGATGGCACGGGGCAGTACACCGTGAGCACGGGTATCCGGTTCTTCGACCACATGCTGGAAAGCTTTGCCAAGCACGGCGGTTTTGATCTCACGCTGAAGTGCGTCGGCGATCTCGATGTCGATCAGCACCACACGGTGGAGGATGTCGGTATTGCGCTGGGTGAGGCGTTTGCGGAGGCACTTGGCGACAAGCGCGGCATTCTGCGCGCCGGGTACTTTGTGATGACGATGGATGAGTCGCTTGCAGTGTGTGCGGTGGACTTGTCAGGACGCGTGGCTTGCGTTGTGGACGATCAGCTGACCACGCCTGTTGTGGGCGATCTCATAACGGAGCTGGTGCCGGACTTCTTCGACGGCTTTGCGCGAGGCGCGAAAGCCAATGTGCATGTGAAGATCATGTACGGGCGTAACAACCATCACAAGATTGAGGCAATCTTCAAAGCGTTTGCGCGCGCGATGCGTGGAGCCTGCAGCCGTGATGAGAGGATGCGTGAGTTGCTGCCGAGCACGAAAGGGTTGTTGTGAAGATTGAGCTTTCCACGCAGGCGCAGAAGGATGCTGTCGCTTCGATTCAGAAGTACTTCGAGGTGAATATGCCGGAGATGATTGGAGAGCTACCTGCTGGGTTGTTGCTGAACTTCTTCGTCGAAGAGATTGGGCCTGCGATTTACAACAAGGCTATTGCAGATTCACAGGCGCAGATGCTGCGGCGAGTGGATGATCTTAGCGGCGAGCTTTATGTGGATGAGTTTCAGTATTGGCCGAGGGTTGCGGCGAAGCGTAAGCCGAAGTGAGAGAACGTTCACCGGAGGGACTTCTTCAATGACCGGTACATCACGAGATTGGCGGACGACCGTGGGAACTGTGAGCGTATGCTGCTCTGTCGCGTGTTTTGCGCTTGGGTCAGCGGCTTTAGGACTGATTCTCTCGGCCAATGCCAAGACAAGTTGGGACTGGATGTTTACAAGTCATCCGTGGCTGCCGATCAGGATGGTCGTTTCAGCAGCCATGACGTCGATTGTCACTCTTATATCGTCATGCTTCGCCAGAGACAAAAAGCGTGCAGTTGGCATTACGTTTAGCGTCGTGAACTTATTGCTATTTGGAAGCCTCTTGGGTGGAGCATGATCGCGGTCATCGACTACAAAGCGGGGAATCTGACGAGCGTCGTGAAGGCGTTGCGCTTTCTTGGGGCGGACGATGTCGTCGTAACGCAGTCTGCTGAAGAAGTGTTGCGAGCCGATAAGATCGTGCTGCCGGGGGTGGGGCATTTTCAGTCGACGCAGTTGCTTGAGGATTTGGGGTTGACCCAGGCTACGCGTGAAGGTGTCGCGAAGGGCACGCCGTTCCTGGGGATTTGCGTCGGGTTGCAGTGGCTATATGAAGGCTCGACCGAGGCACCGGACACAAAGGGCCTTGGGCATTTCTCGGGACAGTGTGAGCGCTTCCCTGCCGTGTTTGAAGGCGCGGAGTTGAAGTCACCGCATGTTGGCTGGAACTCACTTGAGGAAGTCCGCGGTGATTCTCGATTGTTGCAGGGCGTCGGGCCGGGGAGCTTTGTGTACTACACGCACTCATGGCGTGCGCCAGTTTCGGCTGATACTGCCGCTGCCACTTTGTATGGCGGCGCGTTTACAGGAGCCGTGGAGCGCGGGAATGTGATGGGCGTGCAGTTTCATCCGGAGAAGAGCGCGGAGACGGGGTTGAAGGTGTTGAAGAACTTCTTGGAGTTGTAGGTGAACCGCTAAAACAAGCAACAGCAACAACGGGAGAAAGCAGGTTCCTCGCGTTGCTCGGAATGGAAAGAAAGAAAAGCAAGAGCAACGACAGAAGCATATCTTTCGCTGCGCTCAGGATGACAATCCATAAGGGTGTGACAATTTGCTGACGAAACGGATTATCGCCTGCCTCGATGTACGCGGCGGCCGCGTGGTGAAGGGCATACAGTTTGTCGATATCGTCGATGCGGGCGATCCCGCAGAGTTGGCGCATCGTCACGCGCGCGCCGGTGCGGATGAGATTGTGCTGCTCGACATCACGGCGACGCATGAAGGCCGCGGGACATTGCTCGATACGGTAAAGCGCACGGCGGAGAAGCTGTTTGTGCCGTTCACCGTAGGCGGAGGAATTCGCTCGGCGGAGGACGCAGCGGCGGTGTTTGATGCGGGCGCGGATAAGGTGTCGATCAACTCGTCGGCTATTGCAAGGCCGGAGCTGATTGGAGAGATTGGCAGTAGCTTTGGCGCACAGGCGGTAATCGTCGCCATCGATGCGCGACGCGGGCCGGGTGGCGTGAGTGATGCCGAGGTGTACGTGAGCGGCGGACGTAAGGCTACGGGTTTGCGCGTGGTGGAGTGGGCTCGCGAGGCGGAACAGCGGGGGGCAGGCGAGATTTTGTTGACTTCAATGGATACGGACGGCATGCGGAATGGTTTCGACTGCGAGTTGACGCGGGCGGTGAGTGAGGCGGTGCAGATTCCCGTGATTGCTTCAGGCGGCGCGGGTAGTGCGGCGCATTTCGCGGAGGTCTTTTTGAGCGGCAAAGCCGATGCGGCGCTTGCGGCGAGCATCTTTCACTTTGGCGTAACGGACTCGAGGGCGTTGAAGGCTGAGGTTTCGGCAGCGGGTGTTGCGATGCGTTTGCCGTGTTGAAGCGGGTAGGCTGGTCTCGGGGCTAAAGGGCTAAAGCCTGCACTACCTCCCGTCGCAGCATGAACGAAAAGCAACGGCAACAACGGGAGAAAGCAGGTTCCTCGCGTTGCTCGGAATGGAAAGAAAGAAAGGCAAGAGCAAAAGACGATGTTGATTCCTTCGATTGATTTGATGGGCGGGAAGATTGTGCAGTTGGTGCAGGGCGAGAAGCTGAAGTTGTCATTTGATGACTTCGATTACTGGATCAACCGCTTCTCCAAGTATCCGCTGGTGCAGCTGATCGACCTCGATGCAGCCATGCGGCAAGGGGACAATCGCGAGCTGATCGAGATGGTTTGCGGGCGGCTGCCGTGCCAGGTGGGAGGCGGCTTGAAGAACGCGGAGGATGGGCAGCGGTTGCTCGATGCAGGAGCGAAGCGTGTGATCTATGGATCGTCGCTGTTTGGCGCGGACGGCGTGAACAAGACGTTCGCCGCTGGGTTGCAAAAGGCGCTGGGCGAGGATGCGCTTTGCTTTTCAGTCGATACAAAAAACGGCAAGGTTGCGGTGAAGGGATGGAAGGATTCTGTCGACTTGACACCTGAAGAAGCCGTGACGTGGCTCGAAGACTACTGCTCGGCGTTTCTCTACACGCACGTCGATACCGAAGGCACGATGCAGGGCTTTCCGATGGATGTCGCGGCGATCCTGCGGGCTACAACGGGCCGGCAACTCATCGTTGCCGGAGGGATTAGGGAGCAGGCTGAAGTGGACGCTCTCGATGCTATGGGCGTCGATGCCGTGGCAGGCATGGCGGTATACTCGGGCGCGATGGACGCGTAGCATTCATCGTGCTGTAAGCATGTGTAGGCGACAATCGACGAAACAGTTTCCGGAGGTAGTGTGCGGTCAATGCGTCTTGCTCTGAGTGTGATTGCGGTTGGGTTTTCGGCGATCGTCGCCACAGCACAAAAGCCTGCGCCGTTGGTGGTGATCTCGGTGGACGGCATGAAGCCCGAGTACGTGACGCACGCCGCCGAGCATGGCCTGAAGATTCCGGAGCTGCGCAGCTTCCTCACGCACGGGACGTACGCGGAAGGCGTCATCGGCGTCGTGCCGACGGTGACCTATCCGAGCCACACAACGCTGATCACGGGCGTGCCGCCGGCCGAGCATGGCGTGTGGGACAACACCGTGTTCGATCCTCTTGGCGAGCACCCGGGGCGTTGGTACTGGGACTTCAGCTGGCTTAAGGTCGAGACACTCTACCAGGCAGCGGACAAGGCCGGCCTTAAGACCGCAGCGGTCGGCTGGCCCGTGACTGTTGGCGCGCCGGTCGACTATCTCATCGCCGAAGGTGCGCAGTCCGAGCGCACGGACAAGCCTGCCGGCCCTGCGTATGTGCCGGCGGACATCGTGACGCAGCTTGGCGTAAAGCAGGCCAAGGGGCAGGACGAAGACGACGTGAAGACCGGGCAATCAGTTGGGATTCTCCACAGGTGGAAGCCAACGCTGATGCTCGTCCACCTGACGGACCTCGACGAAGAAGAGCATGGTCATGGACCATTTAGCGCAGAGGCCGATGCGGCGCTCGAAAAGATCGATGGGCAGATCAAGCAGATTGAAGACGCGGCTCTGGCGGTCGATCCGGCGGCACGCATCGTCATCGTCTCCGACCACGGCTTTGAGGCCGTCGACCACAACATGAACCTGAATGTGCTGTTTGCACAGGCCGGGTTGATTCGCCTCGGTCCGCCAGCGAGCGGCAAGAAAAAGCCGACGGTGATCTCCTGGGATGCCGAAGCCTGGCCGGCCGGCGGAAGCACTGTCGTGATGCTGCGCGATCCTAACGATGCAGCAACGATGCGCAAGGTGACGGCGGTGATCGATGCACTGAAGGCCGACCCTAAGTACAAAGTCGCGCATGTGCTGAACCACGAAGAACTGGTTAAGGCCGGTGGCTTCCCTACCGCTGCTTATCTTGTGGACTTCAAGGACGGCATGGAACCCGGCACAGGGATGACGGGCGATGCTATCAGCGACTCACCGCTCAAGGGCATGCACGGCTTTGTACCGTGGAACCCAGAGATGCGGTCGACGTTCATGGCCAAGGGCATGGGGATCGCGCAGGCACGAGACCTGAAGGTAGTGAACATGCTGCAGGTTGCGCCGACGCTGGCCGGACTGCTCGACATTACGTTGCCCGCGGCGAAAGCTACCCCGCTCAACATCAAGCCTTAGTCCTTGTCGTCGCCGCCGCCCACGATGGCGTAGTACCCCTTGCGGGCCTGCACGTTCATGCCCTTGCCGCAGTCGATGTTGATCTTGCGGAACTTGCCGTCGGCGGTCTTGTTCGCGGGCGTATAGCTGACCAGGTACTGGGTGCGGAGCTCGTCCTGGATCTGGTCGAAGGCTTCTTCGAGCTTCTTGCCGTTGTGGCCGACGTTGATCACGCGGCCGCCGGTGTCGTGCGCGAGCTGTTCCATGTCGCGCGCGCCCATGCTTCCGAGATTGATTCCGCCGCCGCCGTAGAAGCCGCTGTCCGCAATAAGGATGACGTAGACGATGGCGTTGGCTTTCTGTGCAGCCTCGGTTGCGGTCTTCAGCGTTTCCTGTGAACCCTGATCGCCGCCGTCAGTGAGCATCACGATGATCTTGCGTCCGGCTTCGGTGCGCAGCTTGTCGTGCGCGGCGAGGTAGACGGCGTCATAAAGCAGCGTTCCGCGGGGATTGCTCGTCGGCATGGGGCCGCCGCCGATGCCCGGAACACCGGCTGACGAACTGGCGGTGTTGATGGACGCGTGGTCGATGGCGCGCTTAATCTCGCGGGCGTTGTTGGTGTAGTCAGCCAGCAGATCGACATTGACGTCGAACGAGATGAGGAAGGCCTCATCCTTTGGGGTGAGCACGTTGCGCAGGAAGGTCGCGCCCGACTCCTGCTCCAATGGCAACACGTTCTGCTGGCTGCCGCTGGTATCCAGCAGGATGCCGATCGTCAGCGGCAGGTTCTTTTCCTGGGTAAAGTTCTTGACCGTCTGCTCTTTGCCGTCTTCAAACAGGCCGCAGTCGTCTTTGCGCAGGCTGGTGATGAATCCGCCTTTATCGCGGACGGAGAAGTAAATGTCGACGAGATTGACGTTGACGTTCAGGGTTTCAGCGTCGGCGTTGCGGGTTTCCTGGGCGGGCGCGGTGCTCGCGGGCGGCGGGCCGTCCGGCGAAGGAGCGCACTGCGCGCGGAGGCTGGGAACGGCAGCGAAGACGCCGGCGAGCGAAAGAGCGGAAAAAAGGCGCAGGAAGGCAGGCCGCATATTCCTATTAGACGACGATTTTGGCCGTTTAGGCGACACGATTCAGCACAACGTCCGCCGGGGCAGGTGCGTCTACCATTCATGGAGTTCAACGTAGCTTACTGAGGCGGCGGCTGATAGTCTCAGAAGGTGCGCTGGACGGCTGGACTACTGCCCAAAGGCAGATAGCCGTTTGGAAGAAGGGTTGAATCAGGAATGGGTTTTGGCAAGCAAATAGCAGGGGTGGGAGCGGTAGCGCTGGCAATGGCGCTGGCAGGCGCCGGTATTGAGGTTCACGGGCAGAGCACGACAACCGCGACGCCGAGTCAGCAAAGCATTCCCGACGCGCCGCGGCCCCAGACGCTGCCACAACTCAATACGATCACACCCGTCGGGCCTGCCCTTCCGGATGCGCCTCCGCCTGCAAACACTGGAGCTCCTGCAAAGGATGACCAACTGGCGCCAACCTCTACACTGCCTTCTACGCCGCAGTCCACTGCGGCCGCGCAGGATGATGGTCCTGCACCCGAAGTTCCCGCCGCAGGCCAGGGAAGCGCAGCTTTCCGGTTGAAAGCCGTTCAGGTTAATTTTGTACAGATTCCGTTTACCGTGAAGACCTCCAAGGGAACGCTGGTACCGGGACTGACGTGGCGCGATGTCCGCATCTCCGAGAACGGCGTTCGTCAGAGGCCGGCAATCTTCAGCACTGACCCGATGCCGCTCTCCATAGCGCTCGTGATCGACCAGAGTGTGGATTACCACACCATGACCAAGATCAATAACTCGCTTGAGGCGCTGCAGGGTGCCTTTGCGCCTTACGATGAAGTTTCTCTGTTCACCTACAACAACGGCGTCCGCAACCAGACCAACGGCTTTCTTGGCGGCCAGACAGCGCGTTTGGCTGCAATCCTGGAGCGCTCCAAGGCGCCAGGCCGCGAGCCAGACCTTGCTATGGGCGGCCCGCTCGATCAGACACAGATCGTAAACAACCAGATCGTCGACCCAAATACAACCGCAGTTCGCGGCCAGCAAGGGATCACGCTCTATGCGAAGAAGGAGTTCCACACCCTGAACGACGCCGTCCTGGCAGCGGCTGAGTCGCTTGCAAAGACCGCCCCGGGGCGCCTGCGGATCGTATATGTGATCTCCGACGGCAAGGAGTACGGCAGCAAGGCAACGCAGAAGGAAGTAATCCGCTACTGCCAGACAAACAAGGTGACGGTCTATGCCACAGTCGTTTCGGAAGAAGCGATTCCGGGCGTGGGCTTCCTCGATCGCATCCATCTCCCGCTGACCATGCGCGACAACGCGCTGCATACCTATACCGAGGCGACCGGCAGCGGAACGCCGGACTATGAGTTCTACCAAAACGGCATCGAGAAGAGCTTCCAGAGGATCGCCGTGCAGGCGCGCAATCAGTACACGATCGGCTACTACAGTCACCAGCCGGTCCTGGACGGGAAGTACCGCAGCGTCAACGTCGAAATCATGCAGCCTAACCTGACGGTGATCGCCCCCAGGGGCTATTATCCGACGCCGACAGCCACAGCGCCGCCGCCGGTTACGCCTTCGGCGACCCCATAGGCCATCTGTAAGTGAACGTACAGAGCAATGCCCTTCTGGCGCTGGCGGCGGCAGCGGCCTGGGGTGGTGGAGATTTTTCCGGCGGAATGGGCGTCAAAACGGCGGGCGGGTCTACCCGCGCCGCCCTGCGCTTCATTCTGCTTTCGCATTTTGCCAGCCTGAGTGTTCTGCTAGTGATCCTGTGGCTGCGGCACGAACCGTTGCCGCACGGATCGCTGCTGGCGTGGGGACTGCTGGCCGGATTCTCCGGCGGAATCTCGCTGACCGCGTTCTATCTTGCCCTTTCGCGCGGCGAGATGGGGGTTTCAGCGGCCATCAGCGGGCTGCTGGCCGCGGCGATTCCCGCGCTGGTTTCAACCGTGATGGAAGGCGCTCCCGGGGCGTTGCGACTTGCAGGGTTCCTGTTGGCGCTGGTTGCAATCTGGGTCATCGCGGCCGGCCCATCGCCCGAGAACGCCGGCGGCAAGGCCACGCTGGGCCTGGCTGTGCTCAGCGGTGCCGGATTCGGCGTGTACTTTGTGGCGCTGCGCATGGACAATTCGTTGGGCGTAGTCATGCCTATGGCACTGGCTCGCGTAGGCAGCCTGGTGACCTGCGGGCTGATGCTGTTGGCACTTTCACTGTCGCGCCCAGGAAGCCAGCCGAAGCCGCCAAGTTCCCAGCGGATGCCCGGCATAGTGATCGTATGGGCGCTTTCTGCGGCGCTGCTCGATACCACCGGCAATATGCTGTTCGTCGGGGCAACGCTGCTGGGGCGGCTGGATGTGGCGGCGGTGCTCGCCAGCCTCTATCCCGCCGGGACGATCCTACTGGCCGCTTGGCAGCTGCACGAGAAGCCAACGCGGCGGCAGGTGGCAGGGATGTTCGCTGCGCTGGCGGCAGTGGTCATGATTACGCTCTGAACTGCTAGTGCTTGCCTGAAGTGCTTTCACCGGCGGCAACCGTGCTCTTATTCTGGCGGGCGTTCACCTTCTTGGCCGCGGATTCGCTGGACTCATCCGAAAGCTTGATGCCTGTGGGATTGAACGTCGGCTTGGGGTACTTGAGGTTCATACCCTTCATCAGTTCAACGAGAATTCCCGAGATCGCCACGTTGCGGAACCACTTATTGTCCGACGGAATGACGAACCACGGCGCATGCTTCCTGCTGGTGTGGGTAAGGATGTCCTCGTAGGCGCTGGTGTACTTGCCCCAGAACTGCCGCTCCTCAAAGTCCGCGGGAGAGAGCTTCCAGTGCTTGTCCGGATCGTCGATGCGGGACTGCAGGCGGCGCGTCTGCTCCGCATGCGAGATGTGCAGGAAGAATTTGACGATAGCGATGTCGTTGTTCGCCAGCGACTCTTCCCACCTATTGATGTCCTGCATGCGCTCGCGTGCCGTTTTGGTGCTGATCAGCCCGTGAACACGCGGCGAAAGCACATCTTCGTAGTGTGAACGGTTGAAGATCATGATCATGCCGCGCGGCGGAGTCTGCACCTGGCAGCGCCACAGAAAGTAGTGGCGCGCTTCGAGAGGCGTCGGCACCTTGAAGGCCGCCACATCGCAGCCCTGCGGGTTGATGCCTGAGAAAATGTGCGAGATCGTGCCGTCCTTGCCGGCGGTGTCCATACCCTGCAGCACGATGAGCAGCGCCTTTTTCTGCGAGGCGTAAAAAACATCCTGCAGATCGGACAGCTGATGGCGATGTTTGGCGAGCACCGGCTCGGCGGCGCCTTTATCGGCAAAGCCGTCATGGTCGGACGTGGAGAGGTTCGAAAGCTTGACCTTGCTGTGCGGCTTGATGAGGTAGGACGACTTCAGCTTCATTGGCGTAGCTCTCCGTGGTGCAGGCAAGAGAAAACGACGGCTCAGGGCCGTCGTCTGGTTGGATGCATGAGCGCCGGCTTATACGGTCGGAACTTTTGGCTCTTCGGCAGGCTTGGTAACGGCGGGAGTAACCGTGTGGGCGGTTTCACCGGGGGTCGACTTTGCGGTCGGCTCGTCGCTGATGCCCTTCATGCCTTCCTTAAAGCCGCGCAGGCCTTCGCCGAGACCCTTGCCGAGTTCGGGAAGCTTCTTGCCGCCAAACAGCACTATCGCTACAACCGCCAGAACGATCAGGTGGGTCGGTGTAAAAAGTTCACCCATAACAAAGTCTCCTAAAGGGGCCTCCGGGTGCTGGGAAGCACTTTTCGGATAGCGAACTCCATTGTCGCACACGCACAGGAAGTAGCAAACGGAGCGGCGGCGCGGGGCGCGCCGTTATATCCTTATTGAGACGCACCGCGAAGGCGCGACTAGCCAACACGCGCTCCGGCGCCTCAACGAGGACGATTTTTCAAGTGATGAATCAGACAGCTTTCTCCAAGGTCCTGCGGGGCATCCCGGCAGCGACACTTGTTCTGGCAGTAGCCAGCGTTTTCAGCGCAGCAGCCATCCAGGCGCAAACGCCCGCGAACAGCTCTCAGTCGACGCAGGCGCCCTCCACGGCGGCTCCGGGCACCAAGGCGGTTAGCGGCACAGGTGTCGCCGCCCTCCAGCAAAATGCGATCACCAAGTACGACAATCGCTACGAGATCTACGGCGGTCTGCTGTACATGAACGGTCAGGCCGGGCAGAACCTCGCCAAGCGCTACGACATGGGCGGCGGGGAAGTCATGGGTACCTACTGGCTGGGCAGCCACTTCGGCATTCCGGACAATCGGCTCGGGATCGCGGCGGACTACCGGCTCGGCGCCGGAACAACGCCCGTACTACCCCAGGCGGCACAGTTTGGCCTGAACCGCATCCTGGTCTACCAGAACATCCTGAGCGGCGGCGTGCAATACCGCAGCATCAAGAACCGCTATGCGGCGATCGACTTCCACGCACTGGTCGGCGCCTCGCACGGCACGTTCGACACCGCGATCACGGGCTATCCGCAGACCATCGGCGGCATCCCCGGAAATCCTCCGGTAGCGCAGCGGCCGAACACGGCGTTTGTCGGTGTTTACAACAACAACACGACCCCCTGGGGCGCGGTTGGCGGAAGCATCGACTTCAACTACTCCCCCAAGGTCGCCATCCGGCTCGCGCCCGATTTGACCTTCGAGCACTTCGGCACCGAGACGCGTGAGTTTGTGTCGGTAACGATGGGCGTGGTCTATCGGCTCGGCAAGCGGTAAGAACTAGAGTGTAGAAAAAACGGGCTGGGCAAGGAACCTATCTTTGCCCAGCCCGTTTTTTCTACACTCTAGTTCTATCCTCTACACTCTGCCTCTACCAGCCTTCGCTTACCTGCATAAAGTCCGGGCTGACGGGGTTCTCGTATACGGAGTAGTCACGGGTCACAACCGTAAGGCCGCTCGGTGTGACGAAGTAGTGCTTCTTGTCTTCGGCGGGATCGTAGCCAATCACCGTGCCATCCGGGATGTGAACATCGCGATCGATAATCGCGTGCCGGACGCGGCAGTGGCGGCCAATATTGACGTGCGAAAAGATGATGCTCGAATCCACGTCGGCATAGCTGTTCACGCGCACATCCTGCGACAGCACCGAGTTCCGGACTACCGAACCCGAAACGATAGAGCCGGCCGAAACGATAGAGTTGATCGCCATACCGGTACGTCCCGGCTCGCCGAAGACGAACTTCGCCGGCGGATACTGGTAGGCACGGCTACGCATCGGCCACGCCTTGTCATAGAGGTTGAACGTCGGCGCCACAGCCGCAATGTCCATGTTCGCTTCGTAATAGGCCTCAAGCGTACCCACATCGCGCCAGTAAAGAGCGCGCTGCTTGTTCTCATCCACGAAGTTGTAGGCATGCATCTTGTACCGGCCCAGGATCTTGGGCAGAATGTCGTGGCCGAAGTCATGCTTGGAGTCGGGGTCTTCCGCGTCTTTCATCAGCTCCGGGATCAGCACATCCGTGTTGAAGAGGTAGATGCCCATCGACACGTCGACCATATCCGGGTTGAAGGGCGAGCGGATCTTGGTTTCCTTCGGCTTTTCAACGAAGCCGACAACCTCGCCATTCTTGGCAACTTCCACAACCCCAAAGGCCGAGACCTCATCCGGAGAGATGGGAAGCGTTGCAATCGTCACGTCCGCGCCGGAGTTGCAGTGGTGCTCCTTCATCAGCGCGTAGTTCATCTTGTAGATGTGGTCGCCGGAGAGGATCAGCACGTGCGTCGGTTCTTCCGAGCCAATGGAATAAATGTTCTGGAACACCGCATCCGCCGTTCCCTGGTACCAGGACTTCGAGACGCGCTGCATAGGCGGAAGAATTTCGATGAACTCGCCCAACTCAGACGCAACCACCGGTCCCCACCCCTCGCGTATGTGCCGATTGAGCGAAAGAGCCTTGTATTGCGTGAGGATGTAAACGTGGCGTAGGCCGGAGTTGATGCAATTGGAAAGCGTGATGTCGATGATGCGATACTGCCCCGCGAAGGGTACAGCGGGCTTGGCGCGATCCCTCGTTAGGGGGAACAACCGCTCACCGGCGCCGCCAGCGAGCAAAACTCCGAGCGTGTCTCTCATGGTTCAACTTCCTCTACAAAACGTACACGTCCGTGAGACGCAGCATAAGGGCGTCGAGAAGCCCGAGTCTAGCATAGGGGCCACATATTTCGAGGTTGTTATTCGCTCAGGTGTTCTTGGGATCGCCGGAACCGGATTCTTCGCCGCCGGTTTCTTCCTTGCCGGGCTCGGAGCTGGAAGTCTCCGGGCCGGTGCCTGACTCGTGCTCTTCCGTTGTAATCCGGAGAGACTTCAGGAACGTGAGATCGTTGCGCGTAAAGGGGCCGTTGGCCGCTTCGTTGCCATCTTCGCCTTCCACGGTCTCGGCTTCGTCTTCGGACTCATTGAGGCCGATCGTCGCTTCGAGCATGAGAAGAACGTCGAACCCCTGCTCGCGAATCTCGCGGACTACGCCTGCGATGGAATCCGATTCGGCCACAGACTCATGGATCGCTTCACCAAGCTTTTGGATAAGGTCTTTGACCTGCTGATTCAATGCCACCTCCCGGCTTTGCTCAAGATCACCCCGATGGTGCGGGAAAACTCGCACTGGGTATTCCCCTGTTGCAAAAGCGGGAACGGCAGCTGCGGGTAGGACTGATTCCAAAGATACGCCGATGTCCCTCCACTCCGCAAAAGCAAAGCTGGCCCGGAAATGCCGAAACCCCAAAAGAACTGTGAATAAACCGGGCTAAACCTGCGTGTGATGATCGGCCCAGGCCTCTTCCAGACGATGCGCCAGCTCTTCCACCGGCTGCACGCGCTTGGAATCCCATATGAAAAATCCCGCCGCCGCCGCACACAAGCCACCTACGAGAAATACAAGCTTCTTCATGACTCAATCCCCTTTTCCACTCTTCGACTATGAACGTCTTTCATACTTGGATGCAAGCTGAACCCGACGGTTTGGCTTCTCAGGCCGAACCGCCTTTCAGGGCGTTAGACTTAGAGCTATGGACAGGGTTCGCCTAGGACGCGCTTTGGGCTACGGTGCGCGGCACGCCGCAAAAACGCTCGCCAGCGCGGTCGACGCCGCGACGACCCCAAACCCCAACCCGGCTCCGCCGCGTCCGAGGACACCCTCCACCGTCACCCCCGCCTCTGCCATCCATACCGTCGCCGAAGCTTGCCGCACCGTCGATAACGCCAAGCGCCAGGTCCGCGAAACCGCCAAACGGGAAGCAGTCGGCGTGGGCCGCTCCATGTTTGCGCCCATCAAGACCTTCTCCAGCGTCATCTGGCTGCAAGTGACGGGCACGTTTTTCGCGCTGTTCGCCGCGTTTATGGGTGAAGGCGTCTGGAAGCTGCGTGCAAACTTCAAAGCGCCGCTCAGCTCGCCCGAGGCGCACAAACTTTACTTTCACCTCATCGTATTTTTGGGCTTCTCCTACTTCACCGTAAGCAATTTTGTCAGGGCTTCGAGACGCGAACGCCAGGCGCGACGCTAATCGCCCACTCAGTAGACTAAAAGGGTATCTGAGCAATGGAAACAACGGAAGGATCCACGCAATGACTGAGACTGCAACCCTACGCCGCACCGCCCTGCACGCCACGCACCACAGCCACAAGGCGAAGATGGTCGACTTCGGCGGATGGGACATGCCCGTGCAGTACCGCGGATTGATCGAAGAGCACATGGCCGTCCGTGAGCGCGTAGGCCTGTTCGACGTCTCGCACATGGGCGACATCCAGCTTCGCGGACCCAACTCGCTCGCCGCCGTCCAGAAGCTGCTGATGAACGACGCCAGCAAGCTCCAGACAGGCCAGGCGCACTACTCGGCCATGCTCTACCCCAACGGCACCTTCGTTGACGACGTCGTCCTGCATAAGCTCGGCGACAACGACTACCTCATCGTCATCAACGCCGGCACGCGCGAGAAGGACGTCGCCTGGGTCCGCAGCGTCATCGGCGGCATGACCGGCGTTCATGTCAACGACTTTTCGGACTACTACACGCAACTCGCTATCCAGGGCCCCAAGGCCGAAGCCACGCTGCAGAAGCTCACCGGCGTCGACCTCAAGCCGATCAAGAACTACTGGTTCACCTGGGGACAAGTCTGCGGCTGCCACAACGTCATGATCGCCCGCACAGGCTACACCGGCGAAGATGGCTTCGAAATCTACATCCCCTCGGACGAGCCAACCAGCAGCCGCGTCTGGGGCGAAGTGCTCGCCGCCGGCGAGGAGTTCGGTATCATCCCCTGCGGCCTGGGCGCACGCAATACGCTGCGCCTGGAAGCGGCCATGGCGCTCTACGGCCACGAGATCTCCGACACGCTGAACGTCTTCGAAGCCAACCTTGGTCGCTACTGCAAGCTCGATAAAGGCACGGACTTCGTCGGCCGCGAAGCGCTGGCAAAGATACAGGCCGACGGCGGCCCTTCGAAGAAGCTGGTCGGTCTTGAGATGGTCGAGCGCGGCATCGGACGCGACGGTTACCCCGTCCTCTCGCTCGACGGCGCAAAGATCGGCGAAGTCACCAGTGGCTCGCCCGCGCCATTCCTCAAGAAGAACATCGCGCTGGCCTACGTCCCGATAGCCTTCACGGAAGTCGGAACCGAAGTCGCGGTCGAAGTCCGCGGCCTGCCCGTAAAGGCAGTCGTCGTGCCGACGCCCTTCTACAAGCGGCCCAAGATCACGACCCCTCCGATTACCGCGCCGTTGAGTTAGCGGACGCGAGCTTTCGCCACGAATTCGCGCTGCACCAAATCGCGGTTCGCTTTCCACCGCAGCGCTGCCTACAATTACAGATGAAGCTAAAAGTTGGAGAGACGCATGAGCTACCCCGAGAAGTACAAGTATGCCAAGTCACACGAATGGCTGAACATCGATGGCGAAACCGGCATTGTCGGCATCACCGACTACGCCCAGAGCTCGCTCGGCGACATCGTCTTCGTCGAGCTGCCCAAGGTTGGTCAGCAGATCGAAGCCGGTTCGACCTTCGGCTCGGTTGAATCGGTGAAGGCCGTCAGCGATCTGTACTCGCCTGCTACCGGTACCGTCACAGAGATCAATGAAGCCCTAAACTCCGCGCCCGAGACCATCAACACGGCCGCGAATGACACCTGGCTGATTAAGCTCACGCTCACCAACACCGACGACGCGAACGCTCTGCTCTCCGCCACGGACTACGAGAAGTTCGTCTCCGAAGAGACTGGACACTAAGCCTTAGACATCCTGCCAACCCGGGCCTGACTATTCGGCTCGGGGCATCCGGTTCCACGCGGGTGCAAGAAAGAATCCATGCGCTATTTACCAAAGTCCCCCGCCGACCGCACCGAGATGCTTGAAGCCATCGGCGTTGCATCGATTGAAGACCTCTTTGAGACGATCCCCGCCGAGTACCGGCTGACCGAAGACCTCAAGATCCCGCGCCAGCACGGCGAATCCGAAGTGCTCGACCGCTTCCGCGCCTTCGCCGGCAACATCGCCAGCGGCGACCCCGCAAAGCTCGCCTCCGCGCCTGCCTCGAAGCTCTACGCCAGCTTCCTCGGCGCCGGCGCCTATCGCCACTACAAGCCGGTCATCATCGACTCGCTCGTACAGCGCGGCGAGTTCCTCACCAGCTACACGCCCTACCAGCCCGAGATCGCACAAGGCACCCTGCAGGCCATGTTCGAATTCCAGACCATGGTCTGCGAGCTCACCGGCATGGAGATCGCCAACGCCTCCATGTACGACGGCTCAACCGGCGCTGCCGAATCCGTAATGATGGCTGTCCGCGTCACCGGTCGTAACGCCGCCGTCGTCGCTCGCACCGTGCATCCTGAATACCGCGAAGTTCTCAAGACCACCACACAGCACCAGGGCATTCCCGCAACCGAAGTCGGCTACGACGCCGCAACCGGTCGCGTAGACCTGAAAGCCCTCGATGCAGCCATCACCGACGACACAGCCTGCGTGCTCATCCAGTCGCCCAACTTCTTCGGCACCATCGAAGATGTAGCTGCCATCGCCGAGATCGCCCACAAAAAGGGCGCGCTGCTGATCGTTTCCATCGCCGAGGCCGTTTCGCTCGGCATCGTAAAGGCGCCGGTTGAAGCCGACATCGTTTCGCTCGAAGCCCAGAGCTTCGGCGTCTCCGTCGGCTATGGCGGACCGTACTGCGGCGTCATCGCCTGCAAGGAAAAGTTCCTACGCCAGATGCCCGGAAGGCTCGTCGGCGAAACCAAGGACAAGAACGGCAAACGTGGCTTCGTCCTGACACTGAGCACCCGCGAGCAGCACATCCGCCGCGAGAAGGCGACCTCCAACATCTGCACCAACCAAGCGCTCGTAGCCCTGATGGTGACGATCTTCCTTACGGTCTACGGCAAGCAGGGCTTGAAGGAACTCGCAGAGCAGAACCTGGCCAAGGCCGTCTATCTGCGCGGCGCGTTGAAGGCTGCGGGCGCTTCGACCAAGTTCGAGGGCACGCCAAGCTTCCATGAGTTCGTCCTGACTTCAAAGGAAGCAGCAGAAGCCTTGAACGCGAAGCTGCTCGGCAAGCAGATCATCGGCGGCCTCGCGCTGTCGAAGTGGTATCCGGAACTCGGTGAGAATGCCACACTCTGGTGCGCCACCGAGCTGACAACGAAAGTTCAGATGGACGCAGCAGCCGCAGTAGTTGGAGCCAAGTAGCCATGGATATCAGCGCCATCGAAGGACAGGAGCTTACCGCAGTCGAGTTTGTTTCCGACTACCTTCGCCTGCGTTTCGATGGTCCCATGCTCACGCTCTACGCGTGGCCGCATGTACTGCTGTCGGACTTCAGCCTTGGTTTTGGCGAGCCAGAGTATCGCAACGCCCTCTGCGCGCAGCTCGGCGAAATGGTCGCGAGGGCTTCGCTTGAAGAGCTGGAAGCATTGACGGTTGAGTTTGAAAGCGGGACAGTGATTGCGCTGTCGCTGCGTGAAGAAGAATTGAGCGGGCCTGAGGCTGGGAGTTATTCGGAAGACGGTAGTGGGTTGATCGGAGAGGAGTTTTAGCGATGCTTATGAACGGCTCTATGAGAAAAAGTCTCACGACCCTTGGAGGAAATATTGTCCTGATGATTCTCTTGATGATTGCCGGCTGTTATTGGTTCGCTTTCCGGCAGCCACATCATCATGGCTACTTCTACTTCGTCCTCTGCGTTCTCCTGCTTAGTCTTCTCATCAACTATTTTGTCATCCTGCGCTCTGCCGCATTGAACTCTAAACGGAACGGAACACAACATGTCTGAGAAATTCATCGGTACACCTCGCAAGGTCACGACGCACGTCAATCAAAACGAAGACCTGATCTTCGAGAAGTCATCCGCGGGCAAGAAGGGCTATCGCCTCGCGCAGCTCGATGTCCCCACGGTGGACGCTGCTTCCCTGCTGGGCGATGCCGTACGTACCGACAATCTCGGCGTGATGCCCGAGCTCAGCGAGATCGAAATCATTCGCCACTTCACACGGCTTTCGACGTGGAACTACGCCATCGACCTCGGCATGTACCCTCTCGGCTCCTGCACGATGAAGTACAACCCGCGCATCAATGAGATGGTCTCGCGTATTGAAGGCCTCGCCGAAGCGCATCCCTATCAACCTGAGTCGCTTTCGCAGGGCGCGCTTGGCATCATGAAGCTGCTCAGCGAGTGCCTCATCGAGATCACCGGCATGGACGCGATCACGCTCCAGCCCGCGGCTGGAGCGCACGGCGAGTTCACCGGCATCCTCTGCGTGCGCGCGTATCACACGGCCAACGGCAACCCGCGCAAGAAGATCATCGTGCCGGACTCCGCGCACGGCACCAACCCCGCAACCGCAGCCGTCTGCGGCTATCAGGTAGCGAACCTGAAGTCGAACGCACTCGGCATGGTGGATCTCGAAGAGCTCGAGCGAATGGTGGATGAAGATACCGCTGCGCTGATGCTCACCAACCCATCGACGATCGGCGTGTTCGAAAGCGAAATCCACAAGATCGCCGACATCCTGCATGCGAAGGGCGCGCTGCTCTACATGGACGGCGCGAACATGAACGCGCTCTGCGGCAAGACGCGGCCTGGCGACTTCGGCGTCGACGTGATGCATTTGAACCTGCACAAGACCTTCTCCACGCCGCACGGCGGTGGTGGTCCAGGTTCGGGTCCGGTGGCGGTGAAGAAGATCCTGGAGCCGTTCCTGCCTACGCCTATTGTCAAGACGAATGCGGATGGATCGCTTGGGCTCGACTACAACCGTCCGCAGACCGTAGGGCGTGTGCGTGCGTGGTATGGCAACTTCGGCATGTTCATCCGCGCGCTTGCGTACATCCTCGCCAACGGTCCTGATGGATTGCGCCAGACGACGGAAGATGCCGTGCTGAACGCCAACTACATCCGCTCGCAGCTAGAAGGCACCTTTGAGCTGCCGTATAAGACGCGGTCGCTGCATGAGGTTGTGTTCTCCGACAAGCTGCAAGCGAAGAACGGTGTGAAGACCGGCGACATGGGCAAGCGGCTCATCGACTACGGCTTCCACGCCTACACCGTTTCGTTCCCACTCGTCGTACAGGGCGCGATGATGATTGAACCTACCGAGAGCGAATCGCGCGAGGAGTTGGATCTGCTGGTCGATGCGTTGAAGCAGATTGCGCGCGAAGCCGAAGAAAATCCGGAGCTGGTGCAGAACGCTCCGCATACGACTCGTCTGCAGCGACTGGATGAGACCACCGCGGCTCGCAAGCCGATCCTGCGCTGGAAGGCTCCGGTGGCAGCGACACAGTTGACGCCTGATACTGCTGCAAAAGAGTGGTAAGTACAAACTAAGCTGCAAACAACAACGCCTGCTCGCATGAGCAGGCGTTGTTGTTTCTGCTGCGATTACTTCACTGCTTCGATCTTTACGGACTCATCGACAAGGGCCCACTTGATGTGGAGTTCCGTTGAGTTCGCTGTGGTTTTCTCAAAGCTGATGCTCATCACTTCCTGCGAAGTGGGCAGTGTGCCGGCGTGCATGGGAGTGCGGCCGAGGTCCATTTCCGGCTTGTAGACGGTGCCCCACTGGCCGGTCTGCTTGTTGAGGATGAGCAGCCATGGAGTGCCGACGGGCTCGGGGAGCGTGTAGAGGGTGTAGCTGCCTGCTGGAACTGTCAAGTCGCCTACCTTGATGTTGCCGGCGGTTACGAAGCTCGTGGCGGGATTGGCTCCGGTGCGCCAGACCTTGTCGTAGGGGTTTTCGCCGCCGATCATCACGCGGCCGCGGAGCGAAGGGGTGCTGTAGTGGATGACGATGGCCTTGCCGCCGATGGTCGCGGCGGCCATTGCGGGTGGGCTGAGGAGCGGTTGTCCGGGTTTGTCTTCCATCTGCATGCCTTGGGCGGAGGCAAGTGCGGTTGTAGCGGCGAGGACGAGGGTTGCGACGGTACAGCGGGCGAGAGTCTTCATCGGAATATGCTACTCCCGCGGCGTTTCTGCTAGGCTAAAGAAGAGCACCCGTAGCTCAGCTGGATAGAGCGGCAGCCTCCGAAGCTGTAGGTCAGAAGTTCGAATCTTCTCGGGTGCACCATTTTAGAGACAGAGTGTAGAGGATAGACAGTAGAGCGTAGTGGGCGCTCTACTGTCCTATCCCCATGCGTCTACGGTGACCGCGTGTCTGCCTTCGCGGGTGAAGCGTGTGAGGAGCTGATCCGTGGCTTGAACCGTTGGGGTGCGGTTGGCGCTCATGTGCTGGTCGTGGCCGTCGTGGAGGAGGATGTTGGCTCCTTTGTTGGCTCGGCGAGCGCGGTTCAGACCATGGTTGAGGCGGGCGATGATGCCTTCTGGGGTCGGAAGTTGCCAGTCGTTGCCCATTGTGTTCCATTGGACTGGTGTGAGGTTGAGTTCGCGCGCGATGCGGAGCGTTGCGGGGCGGCGTGCGCCGTGGGGGAAGCGGACGTAGTGGACCGGAGCGCCGATGGTGTCTTCAAGAATGTGGCTGCAGTCGTGGAGCTCTTTGTGGATCTGCGTGGAGGAAAGCATGGTGAGCCATGGATGCGTTTCGGTGTGGTTGCCGATGAGGTGTCCGGCAGCGTGGACCTGGCGGACGATTGCGGGATGCTGGCGGACGAACCTGCCGATCATGAAGAAGGTTGCGCACGCGTTGTGCTTCGCAAGGACTTCGAGTAGTGCGAGCGTTGCGGTGTCGTTGGGGCCGTCATCGTAGGTGAGGGCTACTTCGCTGGGGTCGTTGCCGGCGATGATGGTTGGGCCGAAGAGCTGGGATTGGGCGCTATAGGCGGCGTAGGTGAGGACCGAGGCTGTCGCGGCGGTTGCGGCCGCCGCGATGGCTAGATCGGTAAGGGTGCGTGGTGTGAGCATGGCTACTTCTTGAGGAGCGCGAGGACTTCTTCGGCGTGGCCTTCGGGTTTTACTTTGCTGAAGATGTGCTGAAGCTTGCCGTCGGGGCCGATGACGTAAGTGGTGCGTTCTACGCCGGAGACGAGCTTGCCGTACATGGTCTTGGGCTTGACGAGATCGAAGCGCTTGACGATCTCCTGGTCTGCGTCGGCGAGCAGCGTGTAGGGAAGGTCGAACTTGTCTTTGAACTTTTTCTGGGCTTTGGGTGTGTCGCGGGAGATGCCGAGGATGACGACGCCCTGCTCCTGAAGCTTGGTGAATTTGGGGAAGTTGTCGCGGAACTCGCAGGCTTCTACGGTGCAGCCGGGTGTGTCGGCCTTGGGGTAGAAGAAGAGGACTACGGTCTTGCCGTGGAAGCTGGAGAGGGATACGGGGTTGCCGTCCTGGTCGGGGAGGGTGAAGTCGATGGGGTCGCCTACTTGGGGTGCTGGCATGATTTCTCCTTGAGCTTCAGGATAGCTGACCCCTCCCCCCTCCCTATGTAGCGGGTATCTTGGACGTAAGTGGTTTAGAATGTGCGACCCCAGGGGAGGGGTATCTTGTAAGTATGCCGTTCTAAACGGGTTACGTGCAAATTCTTGCAATGAAATGAGTTAGCGGGCCAGAGGAAAAGCTTGAACGCAAAGGTCGCGAAGTGAAAACGCGAAGGTTCGCAAAGGTGGGTTTGTTTGGCCTGTTAAGAGGATAGCGAATTGGGTGGGATAACTGTGCCAACTATTTTGTGCAGAAATCGGCAGTGTTGATGCGGGTTTTGGGAGTTTTGCAGAGGATGGGGGGCTTGACAGGATTTTGGGGTGGGTTGAGGAGAGCGGTCGTTTGCTGGCGCAAACGATACCCCACCCTTCCACAAAAGCGTGGAAGGATGGGCCACCCGGCGGGTGTTGATTGTTGATTAGGCGAGGACGGTTTGGTTGGCTTCGTCGTCTACGACTACCTGGTCGGAGGCGGCTACGGAGGCCGACCGCGGGAAGTAGGCGTTGGAGACGTACTGGCCGAGCATGCGGTGGGTGTTGAAGAACGTGCCGTTCATGGCGATGCAGTGCTGCTGCATACGGGACCAGGCGGCGCGGTCGGCGTAGAGAGGAGCCACGGCGTTTTCGAGCTGGGTGTAGAGATGGTCGGCTTCCGCAGCTTCGTTGTCGGCGTCGGCGATGGCCCAGCCGGTGACGTTTTCGGCGCAGCCTTCGATCCACCAGCCGTCGAGAACAGAAAGTGAGGGGACGCCGTTGAGGGCGGCCTTCATGCCGGAGGTGCCGGACGCTTCATACGGACGCAGCGGCGTGTTGAGCCAAACGTCTACGCCGTTGGTGAGCTGCTCGCCGAGATCCCAGTCGTAGTTTTCGAGGTAGAGGATTCTGAGTTTTGAACTTTCGGCTTTTGCGGCAGAGGCGAAGACGTCGCGGATGAGGCCCTTGCCGGCGGTGTCAGCAGGATGGGCTTTGCCGGCAAACAAAATCTGAAGTCCACCGAGTTTTTCAGCGATGGCTTCGAGGCGCTCCGGTGAGTGGAAGAGCAGGCTGGCGCGCTTGTAGGTGGCGACGCGGCGGGCGAAGCCGAGGGTGAGGATGGTTGGGTCGAGGGAGATGCCGGTGCGCTGCTTGACGGTAGTGAAGAGGCGTTGCTTGCCTTCAGCGTGCGTGGCGGTGATGACGGCGGGGTCGATGCCGTAGACCGAGCGGAGGTACTGGTTATCGTGACGCCACTCGGGGATTTCCTTGTCCAGCAGTTGCTGGAAGGGCTGTGAGAGCCAAGTGGCGGCGTGGACGCCGTTGGTGATGGAGTGGACGTGATACTCAGGGAACATCTGCTGCGAAACTTTGCCGTGCTGCATGGCGACGCCGTTGACGTAGCGCGAGAAGCGGAGGGCCAGGTAGGTCATGTTCATGAGGCCGTTATGGAGGCAGCCGAAGCGCTCAAGGATGGAGGAGCGTTCGTGGCCGAGGACGGCAACCATCTGGTCGGTGCCGAACTTGTCGTGGCCGGCGGGGACAGGGGTGTGCGTGGTGAAGACACACTGTTGCTTGATGGCTTCGACATCGGCTTCCGTTGCGGTGTTGAGCGGAGCGGGAGCGAGGCGATTTTCCAGCAGGCCGATGGTGAGGAGCGCGGCGTGGCCTTCGTTCATGTGGTGGACTTCGGGTCGACAGCCCATAGCGTGGAGCAGGTGAATGCCGCCGAGGCCGAGGACGGCTTCCTGGCAAAGGCGGTAGTAGTTGTCGCCGCCGTAGAGCTTGTCGGTGAGGGTGCGGTCCCAGGGGTTGTTGCCTTCAACGTCGGTATCGAGGAGGAAGACGGGGATGAGGTGGCCGGAGACGCCGACGACGTCAAACCGCCAGGCGCGGACCATGACATCGCGGCCCTGCATGGTGATGACGATGGACTGATCGGCGGCGGGGAGGGTTTCGGGGTTCCAGATGACGTCGGATTCGGTCTGTTGGCCGGCGGCGTCGAGGTGCTGCTGGAAGTAGCCTTTGCGATGGCAGAGGGAGACGGCGACCATGGGCGCGCCGGTATCGGCTGCGGACCGCAGGGTGTCGCCGGCGAGCATGCCGAGGCCGCCGGAGTAGGTAGGCAGAGCCTTCGAGAGCGCGATCTCCATGGAGAAGTAGGCTATCTGGCGGGTGGAAAGATCGATTGGAAGAGGGGTGGGCTGGGAGTTGGGGGAAAGACTCATGCTTGGGGTGGAATCCTTGTCTCGGCAGGGCCGGCGTGCTGGACTCAGCGATTTCTGGAACGAATGCTCAAATAGATGCCGTCTTCTCCCGCTGTGCGGGAGGCGAACTTTTCCATGAGACTGAATCGTCTTCTTACTCTCAAGTTTACCAAAGCGTTACCGCTTAAGATGCGGAAATCTAGGGTTCTGGCTAAAAAGTTGTAAGGCAGGTTCTGGGCGTGGAGAGGCTTTGACACGAAGTGCGCGAAGTTTTAAAAGCAGTTTCGCCAAGTTTGTCGGAAATGGGTCAGGCGGGGATGGGGAGAGTGATTGCGGGGATGCCGGAGGAATCGGGGGTTGGGGCGGGCGGGAGGCCGAGCTTCATGGCGAAGCCGAGGCAGATGGCCAGGACGAAGGCAAGCACGGTGAGGCCGGCCCAGGGTTTGAGCTTTTTGGCTAGGAGCTCGATAAGGAGGATTAAGACGAGAAGAACGGCGGCGAAGATGAGGCCATCGGCGATGAGGATGTGGGAGCCCAATGGCGTCTTGATGACGGGGATGGGATTGAAGGCGGTGGTGTGGTGCTCCATGGCGCGGATCTGGAGGCTGAGGTTGATGACGTCCCAGTTGCCCCCGATGGCGAGGAGAGCGATGAAGATCAGGAATTGGAGGAGGGTGAGGACGATTCGCTTGATCAAGGTCGGACTCCGGGGAAAGTGTGGCTACGGAGTAGTTTAGAGCAAATTACCGGTAGCTGTGGAGTGGTTGTACTCCGGTGCTCCCATTTTTGGGAAGGCTACTTTTCACTCGGCGGCTGGAAACGGAGACTACGAGACGTTCGCGAGTCTACCCCTTTTCCTTATGGCCAGCTGACATCAGGCAAAGCTTCGAATCTGGGCCTGGCAAAGAGATAGCCCTGCATAAGATGGACGCCGCAGTCGCGAAGTGCGTCGTATTCTTCCGTGGTTTCGACGCACTCGCCGATGACTTCGGCTCCAATTTGGCGACACATGGCGACCGTGGCACGGACGATGGTTTCGGCGCGCGGGCGGTCGTGGAGGTTGCGGATGAGGTCGGCGTCGAGCTTGACGTAGTCGACGGTGAGTTCGGAGAGCAGGTTGAGGCCGGAGAAGCCGGCGCCGAAGTCGTCGAGCGCGAGACCGAAGCCATGCTTCTGATACTCGGTGACGATTTGCTGGATGTGAACGGTGTCGCTGACGCGCTCGTCTTCGGTGATCTCGAAGATGAGGTGGTCGAGGGGGAAGCCGGTTTCGGCGGCGGCGCGAAGGGTGCGGCGGATGCAGGCGGCGGGGCTATAGACGGCTCCGGGTTTGAAGTTGACCGAGAGGCGGGCTCCCTGCTCGTGCATGCCAAGTTTTGCGGCGAGCTCGATGGCGCGGACGCGGCAACCCTGGTCGAAGGCGTAGAGATTTTCGGCCGTGACCTGGCTTAGGACGGAGAAGGCGGATTCCTGGTTGGGTCCGCGGACGAGCGCTTCATAGGCGAAGACGGTCTGGCTGGCTACATCGACGATTGGCTGGAAAGCCATGGAGAAGGGAAAGAGTTCCGCTTCGCCGTCCCGGCATGCGTTGCACTTGGATTGAGTGGCGGTTGCGGTGGTCGGCGGCTGGTCGAGAATGGTCATGGAGGGGCCCTTGTTTCGCAGGATTGAGCTGCTGAAGATATGTACGACGGCGTCGAATTTATAGGATGTGTGGATTTGCTCGAAAGACCGCCTGCGGCGCTGCAACTTCGGTGGAATGGGAATCAAGGATGTGTGCAGTGGATGCTGGTGTAGTCTCATCCCGACGACCATGCCGATTGCTACCCTTACGCTCGAACTCGGGATCGAACATGCGCAGTCGCTGAAGGACCGCAGGCAGGTGGTGCGGTCGTTGAAGGAGAAGCTGCGGCATGGGTTCAATGTGTCGGTGGCGGAGCTGGATGAGGCTGTGGTTTGGAACCGGGCGACGGTGGGGGTAGCGGCGATCTCGGGGTCGTCGTCGTACCTGGCGGGGCAGATGCGTGAGGTGGAAAGCGCGGCCCGGAGGATTTGCGTGGGGCTGGGATGTGAGATCGTGGACAGCTATATAGAGGCCGATGTGGTGCTGGAGGCGATGGACGATCCGGATTTGACGGGATGAAGGCCGGAGGCCGGTTTATGCAGGGTTAGGCCGAAAAATGTTATTCTGAAGCGTCAACCCAATGCCAGAACAAAGAGCAAGAGATTATCACCGGGGCCGCGTCGTAAATACATTCGCGGAAGAAATCACCGCCATGCTGGAGGGTGAGCTTTCCGATCCGCGGATTGCACCGTGCCACGTGACGGAGGTTGTGCTGGCGCCGGGCGGGAAGAGTTGCCGGGTTTTTATTGCTGTAACCGGGTCTGAGAAGGATGAAGCGGAGACGCTCGAGGGCCTGATGACGGCGCGGGGGTTCATACGGACCGAGATTCGGTACCGGATGAACGTTCGGCACGTGCCGGAAATAACGTTTGCGATTGACCGTTCGGAGAAGATTAACTCGCGGATGGACGAGTTGTTGGGCCGAATGGAAAAGCGCAACGCGAAGTTGAAGAAGAAATCGGCTGCTACGGCCGATAAGAGCTAGAAGATTCCCGCTGTACATCTCACAGATCAAAGAAACGTCATGGCCGCTCAGGATACGCTTGCACTATCGCAGACCGAAGCTTCGAATCGCTCGTCGATTTCGGCGCTATTGGAGTTAATCCGGCAGCGGGAGAGCTTTTTTGTGACCTCACATGCGCGTCCTGACGGCGACGCGCTGGGCTCGGCGCTGGGGATGATGTACCTGCTGGAAGCGATGGGCAAGCAGGTGGTGGTGGGGTTCAGCGATCCAATTCCGGCGGTGTACCGGTGGATGCCCGGGATTGAGTTAATACAGGGACGGCTGTGCGACCACCCGGATGCGGCGATTGTGCTGGAGTGCGACCGGGTCGAACGGACCGGCTTCCAAACAGAGGATTTTGCGGCCATGGAAGCGGGGTTGACGATCAATATCGACCACCACCTGAGCGGGCGGCCGTTTGCGGACTTCAACTGGATCGATCCAAGCGCGTGCGCCGTTGGGGCGATGGTGTACGACCTTGCCGTGGCGTCCGGGGTGAAGATTTCTCCGGAAATGGCGACCTGTTTGTACACGGCGGTGCTGACCGATACGGGATCGTTTACGTATCCGAGCACGGTGGCCAGCACGTTTGCGCTGGCCGTACACCTGGTGGAAAGCGGCGCCGACGCAAGCGCGATCGCCAAGCAGGTTTATTTTTCGAACCCCGAGGGCAAGGTGCGGGCGCTGGGTGCGGCGCTGGGGACGATGAGAATCGAGAATGGCGTGGCCTGGGCGTGGATTACCGAAGAACAGATGGAACAGGCCGGCGCGGTGGTGGAAGACTGCGAGGGGATTGTGAACTCGCTGAGTGGAATCGCGGATGTTGAGGTTGCAATCTTCCTGCGGGAGCTGCCGCCGGGCGACCAGTTCCGGTTGAGTTTGCGCAGCCGCGGGAAGATTGATGTGGCGGAAGTTGCCAGCCGATTTGGTGGCGGCGGCCACCGGAACGCCAGCGGATGCACGCTGGAAGGCCCTTTGAACTCAGCAATTGGCCGTATGTTGGAGGAATTGGGGCGAGAAGTCTGGTAGCCTTGGGATCGTTCCGCAAATGGACCGATGGTGACGAGGCCGACCGACCCAACCTGCATGAGGAATCCTTAGAAACGACTCTACGAGAGATTCCAAATAGATTTGACGGAATTACGAAACTGATCGAGACGAACCAATCCGTAGCTTTGGCTCCTGAGAGCCCAAGTTCAGTACCCGGCTACGCGTCAGGCGTTTGGAGCGCCTTGTGGGAGTTTGCCCATTCGCGCTGGGGCGCGGCGGTGTGGGAAGTCGTTGTGCTGCTCCTGGTTTCGAGCTTCTTCCTGCTTTGGGGGCTGGTGCCCTACGTGGGCGGCGACAAGCTGGGGCTGGTGGGCGCCGATGAGCCGCGATATGCGCAAATTGCCCGCGAGATGCTGGCGGCCCACTCGGAAGACTGCTATGAGGTGCATGCGAAGGTGACGCCGCATAGCCTGCGGCCGGGTGATGTGGAGGCTTCCTTCCACTGCCTGGTGGGCGGCACGGTAACGCCGATCCTTTACGGCAAGCCCTGGCTGGAAAAGCCGGCGCTGTACTACTGGCGTGCGATGGGGTTCTTCAAGGAGTTTGGCGTTTCGGACTGGTCGGCGAGGCTGCCTTCGACCTCTGCGACCTTCGCGCTAATTATCCTGGCGTTTTTGCATTTGAAGAGGTTCCGGCCGGGCGGGCATCTGGATGCTTCGCTGATCCTGGTTTCGTGCGCGGCGATGGTGGCGTTTGCGCGAGGCGCGTCGACCGATATGCAACTGGCGGCGCCGCTTTCGATGGGGATGCTGGGCTGGTACGCGTGGTATGAGACTGGCAAGAAGTTCTGGCTGTTCGACCTTTACTTCTTCGGCGCGGCGGCGACGCTGGCGAAGGGACCGGTAGCGGTGTTCCTGATGCTGGGGACGATCATGCTGTTCTGCGGGCTGCGGCGGGAGTGGTCGGCGCTGCGCCGCACGATCTGGTGGCCGGGGCTGTCCTTGTTTCTGGTGATCGTGTTGCCCTGGTACATCGCGGTGCAGCGGAAGAATCCGAGCTTCTACCGCGAGTTCTTCCTGGAGCACAACCTCGAACGGTTTGCGACGAACCGGTATCAGCATCACCAGCCGATTTACTACTACGTGATTGTGCTGATCCTGGGGTTGATGCCGTGGACCGCGCTGGCGTTCCGGGCGCTTGTGGATGCAATTCAGGTTTCGATTGCGGAGTGGAAGGTACGCAACAACGCGCAACGGTATGTGGGGCATCACCGCGCGGGGGATGCTTTTCCTGAGTTCCTGGTGTTGTGGGCGCTGCTGCCGGTGGTGTTCTTTTCGTTCTCGGGGTCGAAGCTGCCGGGATATATTCTGCCGTCGATTCCGCCCGTGGCGATTCTTACGGGCGATTATCTCTTCCGGGTGCGGCGCGTTGGTTTGCCGGATTGGCTGCTGTATCTGCACGCTGGACTGACTGGATTTCTGACGTTTGTGCTGCTGCTGTGCCCGCAGTACATGGTGTACCAGAAGATCGTTCCAGCGCCGAAGACGTTTGTGTGGGCGGCGGTGCTGGGCGTGCTGGCAGCGCTGCTGGTGATCGTGGTGGTAAAGCGGTACGGGATACGGCGCATGCGGTTTGTGACGCTGGTTCCGCTGGCAGGGCTGCTGTTCTTCCTGATGACGATGAACGGGAACCTGCTGGATTTGAACTACTCGTCGCGGCCGCTGGCGCGGGAGATTGCGCAGGCGGCGCCGAACGTGCAGACGGTGGCGGTGTTCGATGTGCGGCGCGATCTGGACTATGGGCTGGCGTTCTATCGCGACCAGAATGTGGCGCACTACTCGCTGGAAGGCGAGTCGATGGAGGGGATTCCCGAGCAGGAGCATGTGCTGGTGATCCCAACGCGCGACGCCGACGACCTGGAGATATGGCTGCATGGGCGTGTGTATCAGCAGCTATTTCTGTACGAGACGCAGGGATTGTCCGTATACCGGGTCTATCCGAAGAGCTGATTGTGGGTGTAAGCCTGTAGGATGGCCGAAGCCATGACGTTGGGATCACCGATCTTCGGGTTGAGGAGCGCGAGCTCGCAGATGGAGGTGCTGGACTTGCGGCACTTCAATGCGGCGCAGCTGCGTCCGCTGCTGAAGGAAGAGAGTACGCGGTGGGAGCGGCGGCTGCGGTGGGATTATTCAAGCTCGATTGAGCTGCTGCTGGAGTACCTGGATGGGCGCGTGCTTCCCGGCTATGTCGCGATGTATGGCGGCAACGTGGCGGGTTATACCTTTGGCGTGATGGAAGGCGCGAAGGCCGTGATCGGCGATGCGTTTGCGTTCGGTGAGACCGAGGGGCTGGAGAATCCGGTTTGCGAGACGCTGCTGCATCATTTGATCGAGATGCTGCAGGCTACGCCGGGTGTGGATCGCATTGAGTCGCAGCTGTTGATGTTTCCGGTGGGTGCGCTGGCGGGGCCGTTTCTGTCAAGGGGGTTTCGGAGCTATCCGCGGTTGTTTATGGTGGGCGATGTGGCGGCGGCTTCGGGTGTGGATGAGGTGAAGCTGCCGCTGGGATTGCGGCTGGAGGCTTGGCGGCCGGAGTTTTACGATGCGGCAGCAGAGTTGATCCATCGCTGCTATGACGGCCACATGGATAGTGGGATCAACGACCAGTACCGCAGTGTGCATGGGTCGTTGCGGTTTCTGCACAACATCATCCGGTTTCCGGGGTGCGGGACGTTCGATGCGTTGAACTCGTGGCTGCTGCGGGATGAGCGCACGAATACACCGCAGGCGGTGTTGTTGAGCTCGCGGGTGCGCGACGATGTAGCGCATGTGACACAGCTGTGCGTGACTCCGGCGTTGCGCGGGCTGGGGTTGGGCCGGATGCTGCTGCAGCAGGCCGCGCGGGTGCTGGCAAAGCGTGGAGGAAGCGCGTTGTCGCTGACTGTGACTGAGGCGAATACAGCGGCGCGGCGGCTCTATGATGAGCTGGGGTATCGGACGCTGCATCGTTTTGAGGCGATGGTTTGGGATGGGAGCGAGTAGACGATGAGCGAACCGCTGTATGTAAAGAATGCAGGGTTGGCACTGACCGCAGCGTTCCTGCCGAGGCTCTTTTCGATGCTCGATATGACGAGTGAGCAAGGATGGAAAGATACGGCATCGGCTATGCGCGCGCCGCACCTGCTGCAATGGCTGGTCGATGAAAGGACTTCCGCGCCGGAACCTGAACTGGTGCTCAACAAGGTTCTGTGTGGGTTGGCCCTGACTGCACCGATCGAGGCATCGATTGAGATGACGGAGTACGAGAAAGACGCTTGCACGCGGTTACTGAAAGCGATGATCGCGAACTGGACGGTGATTTCGCAGACTTCCGTGAAAGGACTTCGCGAGACATTTCTACAGCGCGAGGGCAAGTTACAAGCTGAGATCGATCGCTGGAACTTGAACGTGCAGCGAAAGACAGTGGATGTGCTGGTCGATCAGATTCCGTGGGGTATCTCGCTTCTACATCCAGTCTGGATGGCGCTTCCACTCCACGTTATATGGTGAAGCGGCTTTTCCGGAGAGAAGCGGCTAGACCTTGGCGTTGTCGCCGAAGCGGATGAGGCGTTCTTCTTCTTTGGCTTGATAGCCAAGTGTGATGGCTACCGCGGCGCCGTAGCCGACGAGCTCATCGGCGAAGGGGCGCTTGTTGGCGCGGACGTCGGTGATGAAGGAGCGGCAGGCGGTGAGCGTGGCGTCTTCGTAGTTGTCTACCTTCACTTTTTCACCTTCGCCGCGATAGGGCATCTCGTTCTTGGTGGAATACGAAGCGCCGGTGGTCATGCCTTTTTCGACGACGGGACTTTTGGCGGCGAGATGGGCGGAGGAGTCTTTTTCATAGAAGAAGATGGCGTCTTCGATGGTGAGTTGCACGCTTCCCTTGTCACCGTAGATCCACAGCTGGTTGCCGAGGATGGCATTATTGGCGAGCGCGCTAAAGATGAAGCGGCGGCCTTCGGAGTAGCTATAGATGGCCTGAACGTTGTCGTCGGTCTCGCGGCCGTCGTGGAACTCGACGATGCTGCCGCTGGCAAATACGGACTCCGGCATGCTCCCGAAGACCCAGTTTGCGGTATCGACCATGTGAGAGCCGAGCTCGGCGAGCAGGCCCATGGAGGACTCTTTATAAAGACGCCAATTGATGAGGCGTTCGTCCTTAGGGTTCGGCACAGGGCGGCGCCAGTCGTTGTTGCGATGCCAATAGCCGTAGACGTGTGTAACTTTGCCGATCTCACCGGCGTGGACGCGGCGGATGGCTTCGATGAACCACGGGGCGTAGCGGTACTCGTGGCCTACCTGGTAGTGCTGTTTGGATTCGCGTGCGGCGGCGACGATGTCGCGTGAGTCCTGCACGCTGAAGCCCATGACCTTTTCGCCGTAGACGGGGCGGCCGCTGCGGAGTGCCGCAGAAACGTACTTGCCGTGGAATTTTGGTGGCGTGGCAATGACGATGGCGTCGATGTCTTTGCGGTCGATGAGCTCGCGATAGTCGTGATGGTGGGCGACGGTATGGCCGAGGAGCTGTTCGGTCTGGGCGAAGCGCGGCTCGTAGATATCGCAGACGGCGGTGATGTCGACGCCGGGGACGCGCATGAACTGGCGGATGAGCTCCTGTCCGCGGCTGCCGGGGCCGATGACGCCTAGGCGCATGGGAGCGGCCGCAGATTGCGCAAAGGCGCCGGCAGCGGGCTTTAGCAGTCCATAGCCGATCGAGGCGGCGATGCCGGTGGAGGTGGTTTGGAGGAAGTCTCTGCGCTTCATGGCTTGGCGGTTTCCTTTGGCGACGGAATTGGCTCGAGCCAGTGTATCGAGGTTGCGATGAATTTGGCTTTGTAGTCGGAAAGAATGAGGGCAAAAAATGCCCGGATAAAACCGGTTGACTATGGCGCGGGCTTTGGTTGGGGTGGTGAGGAAGTGGCAAGCAGGGAGATGCTGGCGATTGGGAGCACGCCGAGGTGACGCGGGCGAAGAACGCGAGACAGCAGGTTCTTCGCTCCACTCAGAATGACAACCAGAAAGGCAAAGACAACGGCGGCTACTCTACGTGATAGTTCGGGGCTTCGCGGGTGATGACGACGTCATGCACGTGCGACTCGCGAAGGCCGGCGCCGGAGATGCGGATGAATTTGGCCTTGGTCTGCAGCTCTTCGATGGTGCCGCACCCGAGGTAGCCCATGCCCGAGCGCAGGCCGCCGACGAGCTGGTAGACCATGGCTTCGAGTGGACCGCGATGAGGGACGCGGCCTTCGATGCCTTCGGGAACGAACTTGGCGAGGCGGTTGTTCGAGCCGTTGCTGTTTTCGCGCGCGGTGAGCGAGACGCGCTCGCTGCCGTCGGCGCGGAGGTCGTCCTTGCCCTGGAAGTAGCGCTCGCCGGAGCCTTGCGCCATGGCCGAGAGCGAGCCCATGCCGCGGTAGGCCTTGAAGCTGCGGCCCTGGTAGAGGATGGTTTCGCCGGGCGACTCGTCGACGCCGGCAAAGAGTGAGCCCATCATGCAGACGCTGGCGCCGGCGGCGATGGCCTTGGTGACGTCGCCGGAGTACTTGATGCCGCCGTCGGCGATGATCGGAATGTTGCGCGAGCTGGCAGCGCGGTAGGCCTCGGAGATGGCGGTGATCTGCGGCATGCCTGCGCCGGTGACCATGCGCGTGGTGCAGATAGAGCCCGGTCCAATGCCGACCTTGACAGCGTCCGCTCCGGCGTCGATGAGGGCCATGGTGCCCTCGTAGGTGGCGACGTTTCCGGCGAGCAGATCAACATCGGGGAAGGCTTTCTTGACGGCGGCAACAGCCTCAAGCACGCGTGAGGAGTGGCCATGGGCGGAGTCGATGGCGAGAGCATCGACGCGGTTCTTGATGAGTTCTGCGGCGCGCTCGAGGAAGTCCCCGGTGGCGCCGATGGCAGCGGCGACGCGGAGGCGGCCCTGGCTGTCCTTCGAAGCGTGCGGGTACTTCAGCTTCTTCTGGATGTCCTTGACGGTGATCAGACCTTTGAGCTCGTACTCGTCATTGACGACCAACAGCTTCTCCACGCGGTGCTGGTGCAGGATCTGTTCGGCCTGCTCCAGCGTAGTTCCGACGGGGACAGTGATGAGGTTGGTCTTGGTCATCACGGAGTCGATGGTGAGGTCGGTGCGTGAGACGAAGCGGAGGTCGCGATTGGTGAG
>JAMFSR010000002.1 GCA_026225395.1 Granulicella sapmiensis | reverse complement strand
GCGGCAACTGCTGGCTGAGTGTGGAAGGGATTCCGGAGCCGATTCCGCTCACCGGTGGTGATTGCTTTTTGCTGGCCCGGGGGACTTCGATTGTTTTGCGCGACAGCCCGCGAACACGTCCGAGGTGGAGTTTCAGCGAGATCGGGGCCAGGGCCAACGGCAATGTCGCTCTTTGTGGAGGCGGTGGCGCACCGACGACAATCGTCTGTGGGTCCTTGAGTTTCGATCGCGTTAGTTTGAAGCCGATCACTCAGTTATTGCCGAGCTTCATTCTGATGAAGGCTGATGAAGCACGCACGCTTGCTCTTCACAACACAGTGCAGGCGCTTGCGTCAGAGATGGCAGAGCAGGCGCCGGGGTCTGAAGTTGTCGCGACTCGGCTGGCCGAGGTCCTGTTTATCCAGGTACTCCGAGCGCATATCGCGTCGGGGCCGGAACGCAGCAAAGGATGGCTTCGTGCTGTTTTCGATCCTCAAATAGGCACGGCCCTGCGTGCCCTTCACGACAGTGTAAAGACACCGTGGACGGTCGAATCCCTGGCCGAGGCGGCGGGCATGTCTCGCTCCGCATTCGCAGCGCGTTTTAAAGAGCTGCTCGGACAAACGCCACTGGAGTATGTAACCGAGTGGCGGATGCAGAAGGCGATGCAGCTACTACAACAGCGTGACAAGAAGCTCATCGACGTCGCCCGGTCGGTGGGTTACGAGTCCGACGCTGCGTTCAGTAAGGCGTTCAAGCGAGTTGTCGGGGCTAACCCTGGTGGATATCTCAAACGTGGTTTTGAAGGCCGCGGTCATGCTCTTGGCGAACGTTGAAGGATTGCGGACGAGAAGCCGGCTTCTGAGGACGACCTTGCATTAAGCCTCGCCAGCTGGTGGGACCGCGGCTTCTTCTCCACCGAAGCTACGGAACAGAGCCACAACGCGCTCGCAGGCATCCGGCGCATAGAACATCTCCGTGTTCACCATGGTGTCCTCCGTCATGGATCGCATGCGGGAGAACATCTCCGTTTCGTATGCGGCGATTGCATGACCAGGCGTGTCTTGGCTGAGGAGAAACTTTGACAGGACCAGAGCGTCGAGCATCGCCATGTTCACGCCTTCGCCCGCATAAGGCGGCATGACGTGCGCTGCATCCCCAATCAGCGTAACGTTTGGCTTCGGCGCCCAATGCTGATCCGCCGGGCAAACAAATAACGGACGCCAGATCATCGAGACGGCCTCTCTGAAGAGCGGTTCCCATAGGCCACTCCACCCTTTGAAGTTGGCTTGGAACCACCTCACTCGCTCGTCCGAACCGCTTGCCTCTTCCAAGCTCTGCCTGACCGCGGGATCATCGGTCTTCAATCCCGCGTACAGCAGCACACTCCCGTCTGGTTTCGTTCCCATGCCAATCGTCCGTTCCCCTCCCAAAGCGATCAACGCCGAGCCTTGTAGAAGGTCCCACAACTCAGGTATTGCGTGCTTTGCCGCAGGAACGAGGCCCTCCACGAGCGAAACTCCGACATACTGCGGCCGAATGGGAGTGACCAGCTCACGCAAGCGAGAGTTTGCGCCGTCGCTGCCAATGGCGATGTCAGCCACTGAGGTCTGTCCGTTCGCAAAGCGTAATGAGACCTGCTCGCCGTGAACCTCTGAAGATTCCAGCTTGCAGTCCCAATGCACGGTGCCGGGCTGAAGCGAGTCAAGCAGAAGGTCGCGCAACGGGCCACGTTCGATCTCCGGACGTTGCCCGGGACCAGAGACCCGGCGGGGATGATCGTGAAGAACCGTCCCATTGGCATCGGTGAGGCGAAGGTTGTCGAGATCCGGGCGATGGTTGGCCCAGAACGCTTCCATCAGGCCAGCGGCTTCCAGCGCCGCCAGTCCAGAGTGTTCGTGGAGATCCAATGCGCTGCCCTGGACCCGCGCACTGCGGCTCTGGTCGCGCTCGTACACGGACGCTTGCGCGCCGCTTTGCTGTAGCAGTCGCGCCAGCGTGAGGCCGCCTGGTCCCGCGCCGACGATGGCAATCTTCTTTCCGTTGATGGCGCTCATACTTTGTTGGGGAATCCTTTAACTGTATTCAGAGGCCGCAGCGGTCGATGTTGGTTCTACTCAAACTTAAGTATGGCGATCTGCTTCCGATCTAGTATATGTAGCGAAGTGAAAATGAGATTCGCAAATAATGGGTGGCGACGATACGGCCGTGCGGTGGCGCTTCTTATAGCCGTCCTCGCGGCTGCATCCACAATCCACGCACAGACAGCTTGCAGCTAAAACCGCAGAGGGAGCAGATAGAAGCCATCGTGATCGACTCCGCGGAGAAGCCGTCGGAGAATTGAATATCCGGTGACGCATGATGCACTCAATACCAGCTACGCCTTTTCGATAGACTTAGCGGCGATGGCTGCATGGACGAATCCGGATCACTGGTCGGCGTGAGCCCCTGGACATCGTGGCGCACCTGAACGCTTCCTGGGTGACGATGCAGGCAGCGGCTCCTGTGCGCGGATATGTGTGTCTCGTTTCGAAGGTTCACGCGGTAGAGCTCCACGACCTGGCGGAGGAAACGGCAGTGGCCTTTATGCAGGATGCATGACGAGTTTCAAAGAGCCTTTTCCTGCGTTACAGGCGCGGTGAAGATCAATTACGAAATTCATGGGAACTCTATTCCGCATCTGCATATGCATTTCTTTCCCCACTATCGAGGAGACCAGTTTGAAGGAGGCTCCATCAACCCGAAGCTGACGGTCCAACCTGTTTACAGCGCAGGTGAATTCGACCGGATTCGGCACGACTTTGTAGAGACGCTGCTCTCCTGGTCCAACTGCTAGTGCGTGCCGATATACGTGGCAGCTAAGACAGCGACGACAATGGAGAACGACGATGAAACAATTTCCTCGCCCGTGGCATAGGGATAGTCTTTACCGGCCGTGACGTATTTGTTTCTACCGTGTTTGCTCCAGAGACGGTAATGCGCCGCCATGGTGAGGGGATGGAAGGCGATCAGCACATAAGCAGCTCCCAGGACCATTCGCGAGAGCCAGAGATACGCGTCTGTCGCGATCGGCACGACGATGAGACAAATGACCGTCGTTAGCAGGCTCATGATGTTGAGCACGTCGGGTATCGGTATCCAGGTCGCTCGCCCGCCGTCGCCGAGGTTGATCTCTCGATTCACTCGCCATCCGAAGGCGGCGAACTGAAGCGCAATGAGTGGGGGTGCAAGCCTGTAGAGCGTGTCAGGAGCCATAGCAATGGCGGTATTTGTCATGGAAAGCAAGAGCCTCAAACAGCGGGTTAGAGAAGGTGAAAGCACAACAGGCGATCTTGCGTAGTCAACGTCCCCGGCGGAATCGCCAGTGCGCTAGGCCATGCTTTCGGCATAACGAAAATGGCGGCCCGGCCTGGCTGTCGTTACAGCATTCAAGATCGCCGCAGCGATGGTGGGAGCGGGATTGACACGAAGCTTCTTTGGGAGAATCGGTGCAAAGATGCTCATGAACCGCAGAGCGATGCCTTCCCTGAAGCGCGGTTCATCGCGTTCGCCTCCGATAAGGCTGGGTCGAACGATGGTGAGTGATTTGAATCCCACGAGCTCGATGTCTCGCTCGATTTCGCCCTTGATTCTTGGATAGAACATGGCAGAGGTGACAGAGGCAACGCTTGCCGAGACAAGAACGAAAGTCTCCGCTCCGTGCTCGTGTGCAGATCGCGCGAATGCCAACGGCAGAACGTAATCCACCTCACGAAATGCCTCTTTAGAGCCGGCCTTGCCGATCGTCGTTCCCAGCGCACAGACGACTGCGTCCACTCCCTGGGATACTCCCTCAGACAGCAGCAACTCCAGGTGATCGGACACAGGATTCGTGAGCTTTGGGTAGGACGCCAAGGGATGGCGCGTGGGCGCGACCACGCTTGTCACAGAAGGGTGCGCGAGAGCTTGCGCCAATACATTCTTCCCGACCAGACCCGAGGCTCCGAGTAACAGTATCTTCATCTCCGGTTCACCTTTGCTTTCACCGACAACCAAAATTGTTTTGCCATAAAACTCCTCGCGTTACCTGATTCGTCACGCCGAGCCTGCGGTATGCGTGCCCAGCCCTCGCGCATTCTGTTTAGTATAGACATACCGAATGGTATTTCGGTTGCAAATAGTTTTCGTGCGCTATGCTGAAAACGTGGCTAAAGCGATCAAGCAGAGATTGACCCGGCAGGAGAGCCGGCGGGAGACCAGAACCAGGCTTCTGGAGTCAGCGGCTCAATTGTTTGCGCGGGGTGGCTATGAGGGCGCATCTGTCGATTTGATCGCGGAGAGCGCAGGCTACTCCAAGGGAGCGTTCTACTCCAATTTTGGGAGCAAAGAAGCTATCTTCCTGGAACTTCTCGACGCCCATAAACGGCGCGAAATAGAAGCTTTGGCGCAGCTTCTTGCGCAGGACATTCCTGCGCAAGAGCTTCTGTCGCTGATCCGCAACTCAGAGACGATGCGTGGATCCGATTTCGACTTCGGTTTACTTTCCGCGGAGTTCCAATTGCAAGCTTGCCGCGACAAGACGTTTGCCAAGACCTATGCCAAGCTACACCGCACGCACCGGGACACTATGGCTGGATTGGTTACCAAGCTGTTTGCCAAGCTTCGCCGGATTCCACCGTCCAATCCGAAAAATCTTGCGGACATCATTATGGCGTTGACCACCGGTCTCTCTTTACAAGGAACAAGCGTGCAAGGACCTCAACGAAAAGGATTCGTTACTGAGGCGATTCTTCTGGTTCTCGGTCTTGACCCCATCGAAGGCGATGGGTAACGAGGAGCGGAGCGAGCGGTGTCGTGGACTTGCTGCAAAAGACCGTTATAATCGCCGCAGATTCTTCCTGCATCAGCCTCAGAACCTTTAGCCAGCATCCTGCCCCCAGCTATCGTTGCGCGCATTCGCAGTCGTGTTGAATCCAACCGGAGTTTTCGAGCCTATGCCACTCCCTTGCTTTCGCCTGCTTCCCGCCGTTGCTGCACTCATGCTTCTGCCCGCACTTGCCCAGCAACCGGCACAGGAAGCGCCGACAACGCCTTCCGCGCCTACGGCCGCCAACACGATCACACGCAACGTCCGGCTCGTTGTACTGGACGCCGTTGTGCTCGATGCGAAGGGCAATCCCGTTACCGACCTGCAGCAGTCGGACTTCCACATTACCGAAGACGACGATCCGCAGAGCATCCGCGACTTTGAAGCACCTGGCCGCTTTACGCCACCGCCTACGGTCACTATCGAGTCCACCGCCGATCTCGACCGGTTGGCGCCGCGCGCGCCAGTCAATATCGTTCTGCTGGACGAGTTCAATACGCACTTTGACGATATGGCGTTTGCGCGTTACTCGCTGAAGAGCTGGCTGGAGAAGCAGCCTGCCAAGCTCGATACGCCGACCATGCTGATTGCCGTGACGCTCGAGAAGTTCACCGTGCTGCGCGACTATACACAGAACAAGGATGAGATTCTCAAGGCGCTCGACCATCACTTCGTGGTCGATCCGTGGCAGCTTCACGGAGGCTCCTGGCTTTCCGAACGCTACTCCACGGCCCTCGTCAGTCTTCGCCGTGTTTCGGAAGCCGTGATCGGCCATCCCGGACATAAGACGATGATCTGGGTCGGCCGCGGCTTTCCCACCCTGGATCTTTCCAAGGTCGCCGTCGATGATAAGACGCGCCTCAACAGCGCCGTTCAACAGACGATCGACCAACTGCGCGACGCGCGCGTGACGCTGTATACGATTGATCCCGCGGGTGTGATGTTCGACGCCAGCAAATATGACGAAGGCTCTCCCGGCGATTTGCAAGGGTCGCTTGCACCCTTCGGCGGCAACCCGGACTTCGCCGCCATTGCTTCGGCCACGGGAGGGCGCAATCTTTATGGCCGCAACGATGTCGATCGCGAGATCGGCAGCTCCATTCGCGATGGGTCCAGCTTCTATTCGTTTTCTTACCGGCCCACCAACCCGACGGTCGACAGGATGAAGTTCCGGCGGATCAAAGTGATGGTCGATCGGCCGGGACTTAAGGTTGTTACGCGGCAAGGCTATTACCCCGAACTTGGGCCGCCGCGGTTGAACAAAGAGGGCGTTGCCGGGAGGAACCTGACCCGCGAGATGTTCGGCGCGGCTACGAGCAATATGGTTTACGACGGCGTGTCGTTTGCCGTGCGTCGCAGCCCTGCGGATGCGAAGGCCCTTCAGTTCCATGTCGATGGCCAAGGTCTCGTCTGGTCTTCGGGCAATGGGGGTAAACCGCGCTCCACGCGCCTGATTCTTCTGGTTACCTACTATGACAAAAGGAGCAACGAGCTGAAGCATGAGGGCACGTCGATGTCCTTCGACGCGCCTCCAGGCTCGCCGACGGCGGGACGCATCGACCATCCGCTGAACTTTCAGTTCAACGTCTCGCCCGAGTCAAAGGCGACCCGTGCGCGCGTTGTTGTTCGCGTGGAAGCCAGCGGACGCATGGGTACGGCCGACCTGGATCTGACCAATGCCGCAGCTGTCGCTCAGTCGGCTCTTCCGATGTCGAACGCGCCGGTGTCTCCTGCGCCTGCGCCACCGGCTTCGCCCGCTCCTTAGCGGCTGTGAACCCGGCGGTCATCGCTTCTTGCGGTCGGGAGCTGCGCCGTTGAGGATCAGTTCGAGGCCTTCGCGGAAACGGCGGTCGTAGCTGTCGAAGAGGATGGCTGAGGTCTGGCGGTGAAAGGGGAACTCGGCAGGGTCGAGGCGGGCGGTTCGTTCCTCGATGGAGTAGCCGGGAGAACGCTCGCCGGGTGTGGGGAATACGGCCTGCTCTTCCATGACGAAGCTGACCGTGTAGTTGTAGATGGTGCCGAAGAGGACGACCGCGGCACGGACGGAGAAGCCGGAGGCGAGCATCTGGTTGCCGATGCGCTCGGTGGTCTTGAGGTAGACGGTGTTGGTGAAACGGGTGCCGGCGACCATGCGGGCGCCGTCGCGGTAGGCAAGGAGGGTTTTGCGGAGGCCTTCGCCATAGGTGGAGGCCCAGATGCGCCAGCCGGACGATTTGCGGGCGGGGATGAGATTGACTGAGCCCTCGGCGAGAACGGTGGTGGCCATTTCGTCGATCAGCTCCTCCTTGCTCTTGAAGTGCCAGTAGATGGTTGCGGCCTGCACGTTGAGTTCGACACCGAGACGGCGAAGGGTCAGCTGCTCGAGGCCTTCCTCGTTGAGGAGCTTGAGGCCGGCGCGCGTGACCATGTCGCGGTTGATTTTCATGAATCCAGAATACAGGGGTTGCATCCATTACTCGAACGTTGTTAGAGTTTATCTAACAAGGTTAGATTTTAGCGTGAGCAAGGACGAAAGAGGACTATGAAGGCAGCTATTGTTACCGCCGCGGGCAGGACGCCGGTGTATGGAGATTTCGAAGTGCCGATTGCGAAGGAAGGCGAAGAGTTGATTTCGGTGCGCGCGGCGGCGCTGAGCAACTTCACTCGATCGCGTGCTTCTGGTGCGCATTACAGCGCCGCGGGTGTGTTTCCTGCAGTGGCCGGAGCAGATGGCGTGGGTATGGCGCAGGATGGACGGCGGCTGTACTTCGTCATGCCTGAGGCGCCTTTCGGCGCGCTGGCTGAGTTTTGCCCGGTGCATGCGAGGCGCTGCGTGGAGTTGCCGGATGGACTTGACGATATTACGGCGGCAGCGATTGCGAACCCCGGGATGTCGGCGTGGGCGGCGCTGGTGGAGCGTGCGCGGCTTGTGGCGGGAGAGACTGTGCTGGTGAATGGAGCGACCGGGACGGCGGGGAGAATTGCCGTGCAACTGGCGAAGTATCTTGGCGCGCGCAAGGTGATCGCAACGGGCCGCAATGTGGGGGAGCTGGACGAGGTGAAGCAGCTTGGAGCGGATGTCGTGATTCCGTTCCGGCTGGGGATGCTGCATCCCAAGGGAGCGGAGGAGTATGAGGAGGCGTTGAAGGAGGTGTTTACTGCAGGCGTCGATGTAGTGATCGATTACCTGTGGGGTGAGAGTGCGAAGACGCTGATGACGGCGCTGGCTAAGACGATAGGGGATGCGCCTTTGCGCTTTGTTCATGTAGGTGGAGCGAGCGGTGAGGCGAATGTTGAACTGTCGGGGGCAGTGCTTCGTTCGTCGGGGATCATGCTGATGGGTAGCGGGGTTGGGAGTGTGAGCCGTGAGGGTTTGGTAAAGGCGATACGAAGTGTGTTTGCGGTGGTTGGGCCGGCGGGGTTGAAGATTGCGACGAGAGTTGTGCCGCTTTCCGAAGTAGGTGAGGTTTGGGATGGGGCTGCGGGTAAGCCGCGGTTGGTGTTTTCGATTGGGTAATGTGGCACTGCAAGGGTGATAGATAGAAGGGCAAAAGTTTGTAAGTGAGTGGTTGTGGTGCGAGACCTGAGATGGCCAGAAGATGGCAATGGCGAAGTTTGCATCCTATGCGGAATGGTTGAGGCTTTGCTTTGTGACATTGACGGGACGCTGGTGGAGAGTAACTGGCTGCATGCCGAGGCGTGGCAGGTGGCGTTGGGTGCGGTGGGGATCCATGTGGAGCTGGAAGAGCTGCGGCGGCAGATTGGCAAGGGAGGGGATGAGTTGATTCCCGTGTTTGTGCCGTGGTGGAAACGGACGCATGTGGAGGAGCCGATGAAGGAGTTTCGGAAGTACATTTTTCAGCAGGACTTTATGCCGCGCGTGAAGCCTCTGCCGAAGGTGCGCGACTTTCTGTTGCGGCTGAAGGAGGCGAAGATCCGGCCGGCGCTGGCGAGCTCTGCGAATAAGGAAGACCTGGCAACGTACAAGCGGATAGCAAGGATTGAAGATTTGGTTGAGGAAGAGACTTCGGCCGACGATGCGGAGAAGTCGAAGCCGCACCCGGATATTTTTTCGGCGGCGCTGCAAAGGCTGAAGCTGACACCGAGTAAGTGCATGGCACTGGGCGATACGCCTTACGACGCGGAGGCCGCGGGACTGGCGGGGTTGAGGACGATTGGGGTGACGACGGGTGGTTGGTCTCGCGAAGAGCTGCTGGAGGCAGGGTGTGTGGAGGCTTATGAGAGTGTGGCCGACCTGCTGGCGCAGTTCGATACGAGTGCGCTGGTGAAGGATGGGTTGCAGGTGTAATGCGGTGCTATGGAGCTACCAGTCTTTGCGGACAAGCTCCTGGGCAAAGCGATCGAGGCGGGCGGGGTCGCAGGTGTGGGTGAGTTCGTGAGGGATGAGGTCTGACTCGATTTTTTCGTGTGCGACAGTGAGGACGCATAACGAGCAGATGGTGTCCCAGGAACCATCGGGGTTGTGACGGTGCGCGAACGGTGGGATCTTTCTCTGCGACATCGTGCGGGAATGATATTCGCCGTCGGGCAAGGGGTCTGTACGGTTGCTGACACTTGCTGGAGGGAGAACGTTTCCGGTTATGAGAGTTTGACCGCGTATACTTCCCGAAAAAGTCTGCGGGTGGAGTTGAGTGGCGATGCGGAAGTTTTTGATGGTGGCGGGGATTGGTGTGCTGTGTCTGCCGATGTTGTTCGTCGGCTGGCTGCTGGCGGTGAGCCGGTGGGCGAAGATGGATGCGCTGACCATGCATGCGCCGCGGCCGTTTCGACAGACAGTTGCGGAGATTGTTTTGCAGAAAGCGGGGTTCGGGGAAAAGGCTGAGCCTGCTGTGGACCGTGCGCTTCGGCTGGACCCGGAGAACGCAAACGCATGGCACCGGCGTTGCAGTTCGTATGTATGGGATAAGGGTGTGCCTAGCGTGAAGGATTGTCAGATGGCGGTCGCTCTTGGGAAGGAGCCGCGGGACTACTTCAATCTGGGGCGTGCGCAGGATTATGCGAAGGACCCCTGCGATGCGGAGGACAGCTACACGCAGGCAGTGAGCGCTACGGCCGCAAACCCGAATATTACCTACGTGGAGAGTATGGGGCGTGCCGCGTTGCGGTGCGGGCATGTGCCGGCGGCGAAGGCGGGACTGCAGTTGGCGGTCGATCTTGATGCGAAGGCACTGAACGAGCCGGACCAGGACGACGATGAGATTGCCGATTCGAAAAAGGACATGCTTGAGAACGAAGAATACTTGGTGATTGCGTATCACTGGGGTAAGGACGATACGCTGGCCGGGCAGGCATGCGCGGCGGCGCATACGGGATGGAAGGGATGTAGTTGCGACCTGGATGCAAGGGGGATTGTTGCTTGCAGCGAGGTGAAACGTTAGAGCGCGTTGTGGATCTGGCGCGTATGCGAGTGGTCGCTTGCCGATGTAGAAGAGAGCGGTCGTTTGCTACCGCAAACGATACCCCACCCTTTGCAAAAGGCGCAAAGGATGGGCCACCCGGGGTTGTGGTGGTTCAAGGGGTGGGTGGGGTTAGTTTGAGTTCGCTGACGTTGCGCTGGCCGGTGGGGCAGATTTTTAAGAGCGGGCAAGGTTCACATTTAGGGTCGGCGAAGGTGCAGAGGGTTTGGGCGTGGAGCTTGACGAGGGAGTGATGCTCGTCGAGCATGGCGGCGTCCCAGGTTTCCGGGACGAGGCGCATGAGGCGCTCTTCGGTGGTGGCGGCGTCGGCGCGGGGGACGAGGCAGAGGCGTTGGGCGACGCGGAGGTGGTGGCTATCGACGCAGAGAGCACGGCGGCGGAGCGTGCTGAAGTTGACGACAGCGCCGCTGGTTTTGGAGCCGACGCCGGGGAACTGTTCGAGCCAGCTGCGGATTTTTTCGGTGCGGTACTTGGCGAGGAAGTCCAAGGTGAGCGAGCCGTAGCGGGCGGTGATGCCCTGGAGGGTTTCTTTGAGCTGCGGGGCTTTGACTTCGGGGAAGGTGACGATGGCGATGGCGCGCTCGAGGTCGGGGATGGAGGCGTCGCGGACGGGTTCCCAGTTGCCGGGGCCGGCGTGGGCGCCGTCGCTGCTCTTGAAGCTGCGTTCGAGGTCGCGCATGACCTGGTGCGAGGTGGGGGTTTTGGTGCGGGAGCTGAGGAGCGAGTAGATGAGCTGGGTGAGAGGGTCCCAGAGCTCTCGGGGTTTGGGCTGGCCGTAGTGGCCGAGGAGCAGGCGGTGGAGGTGCGGGAGCTTGTCGGCCTCTTCCGGCGTGAGCGGGCGGCGGGTTTGGGCCAGGTCCGCGGGATCGGTGAAGAGTTCGGGGGTCATTCGCTTGATTGGATGCTAGTGGATTGGGGTTGGATTTAGTTGCGGGTGACGCCTTGTTGGAGGCCTTCGGGGGTGGCGAGGCCCCAGGACATGCGGGGGGTGTTGTGGGCTAGGCTTATGCTGCCGTCGGGACCGAGGAGGATGATGCCGCCGTGGCCGCCGAGGCGGGTGTAGAGGTAGTCGATGGCGTCTGAAGCTGCCTGCTGAGGGGTGGCGCCAGCGGCTACGCGGTCTACAGCCCATTTGCCGAGGACCAGCTTCATGATGGGTTCGCCCCAGCCAGTGAGGGAGACGGCGGCGGAGAGGTTGTCGGCGTAGCAGCCGCAGCCGATGAGGGAGCTGTCTCCGACACGGCCGGGGGCTTTCGAAAGGGTGCCACCGGTGGAGGTGCCGGCGGCGAGGTTGCCGTATTGGTCGAGGGCTACGGCGCCGACTGTGTCGTGGGACTCCTGCGCGGAGGGCGAGACTTTTTCGTTCTGCTTTCCTGAGAAGGTGGTGTCTTTGTGGCCGGCTGCTTCGGCGATTTGGAAGTCCATGAGGCGTTGGCGTTCGCGGGGGACGATGAGCTCGGTGTTGTCGACCAGGCGCATGCCGTGCTGGGTGGCGAAGCGCTCGGCGCCGGTGCCGACGAAGTAAACGTGTGGGGATTTTTCGAGGACGAGGCGGGCGGCCTGGATGGGGTTGCGGAGGCGCTCGACGCAGGCTACTCCTCCGGCACGGAGGTCGGAGCCGGACATGAGGAGGGCGTCGAGCTGGACGCGACCGTCGCGGGTGAGGAAGGAGCCGCGGCCGGCGTCGAAGGTGTCGTCGTCTTCCATGACGGTGATGGCGGCTTCTACGGCGTCGACGGCGGTGCCGCCGCGTTGGAGGGCAGACCAGCCGGCGGTGAGGGCGGCGTGGATGCCGGTGTTGTGGGCGGCGATGGCGTCGTCGGGCATGGCCCAGGCGCCGCCGTGGATGAGGAGAGTTTGTTGCACTATTCGAGTTTAGATGGGGAGTGGGTTTTGGGGGTTGGGGGTTGGGTCGGGTGAGTGCAGGGCATGTAGGAGAACGGTCGCGCTTTGCGCGATACCCCCACCCTTTGCAAAAGCGCAAAGGATGGGCCACCCGGTTTCGTTTAGTCGGTGGTGGCTAGGAGGGCGGCTAGAAGGGTGGTGCGGGGGATGAGGTGGGTGGGGTCGATGTGTTCGTGGGTGGCGTGGGCGCCGGCGCCTATGGAACCCATGCCGTCGAGAGTGGGTATGCCTAATGTGGCGGTGAAATTGCCGTCTGAGCCGCCGCCAGTGGATGCTTCGTCGAGCGTGAAGCCTAGCTGGGCGGCTAGTTTGCGGGATTGCTTAAAGAGGGCGATGGTGCCGGGTTTGCGCTCCATGGGAGGGCGGTTGATGCCGCCGGTGATGGTTAGTTTGCAGGCTTTGTCGGTGAGCTTGAGCGAGCGGAAGAGTTCGTCTACCTTGGTGGCGTCCTGGGCGCGCTGGATGCGGACGTCGACGGCGGCGATGCAGCGGGCGGGGACTACGTTGGATTGCGTGCCGCCCTGGATGGTGCCTACGTTGACGGTGAGGCCTGGAGCGCGGCCGGTGAAGGCAGAGATGGTTTGCACGAGGCGGGACATTTCGAGGATGGCGGAGTGGCCGCGGTCGAAGTCGACGCCGGAGTGGGCAGCAATGCCTTCGACGGTGACGAGGTAGTTGCCGATGCCCTTGCGGGCAGTCTTGTAGGCGAGGCCCTGCGCGGGTTCGAGGACGAAGACGGCGGAGCAGGTTTGGGCGATCTTTTCCGTGATGGGGCGGGAGAGCGGGCTGCCGATTTCTTCGTCGGAGTTGAGGAGGAGGGTGATGGGGCGGTTGAGATTTCCGGTGTCCGAGAGGGCGGCGATGGCTTCGAGGGCCATGAGGACGCCGGATTTCATGTCGAGGATGCCGGGGCCGTGGAGTTTGCCCTGAGCGGCACGGAAGGGCATTTTGGCGAGGGTGCCGAGGGGCCAGACGGTGTCGAGGTGGCCGAGGAGGAGGATGCGTCCGTGTTTGGAGCGCGATGGGCCGAAGCGGAGTTCGAGGACGTCGCCGAAGTGCTTTTGTTTGTGGCGCTTGATGGTGGCGTCGAGTTCGGTGGCCCAGGTGGAGACGAGGTCGGCGGCGCGATCGACAGAGGCTTTGTCGCCGGAGGGGGATTCGATTTCTACCAGCCGGCGGAGGCGGGTTAGGAGGCGGGGTTCGGAGGCGGCAACGGAGGCCTGGAGCGTGGTGAGGTCCATGGGGTTAGGCTATCGCGTTCCTGGGGTTTGGATGAGAGTGCCTTAACGCAGAGGGCGCTGTGGTTTACGCGGTGGGCGCGGTGTTGTGAGTGTGCCGGAGGGGGAACTGTGGTGAAAAAGCCACAGTCGGCTTGATGGGAGGTGGATGTAGGCTGTGTCTTTATTGCGTCACCTGTAGTTTTCTCCGAAGGTACGAGCCCTGGCGACTGAGCCTCAATTCGAACAGACGATCCACGCTCCGCTGGGGTTTAGTGGGGTTGGGCTGCACTCCGGGGCGGAGGTTACGCTGCGGCTGGTGCCGGCACCGGCGGGGTCGGGGATTGTGTTTCGGCGGACTGATCTGGACAACTTTGAGATTCCAGCTACGGGGCGGAATGTGGCGAAGGTTTCTTATGCCACGAGCCTGATGCGGCAGGGCGTGCTGATTTCTACCACAGAGCATTTGCTTTCGGCGTTGATTGGGTTGGGCGTCGACAATGTGATCGTCGAAGTCGACAACCTTGAGGTACCGATTCTGGATGGAAGCGCGCGGCCGTATGTGGAAGCGATTCTCGACGGCGGAATGAAGCGCCAGCGGCGGAAGCGGGAGTATCTGCGGATTCTGAAGGCTGTCGAGGTAAGGGACGGATCGAAGTTTATTGGGGTGTACCCGGGTGAGGGGTACTCGATTGATTACACGATCGACTTTCCGGACCCGATTGGGCATGAGACGTTTGTGGGTGACCTGGAAGCCGGGGACTATCGGCGTTTGATTGCTCCGGCTCGGACGTTTGGGTTTCGCGAGGATGAGCCGATGCTGCGCGACATGGGGTTGATTCGCGGGGCGACGGACCAGTGCGCGATCATTATCGGCGGCGGGCAGGTGCAGAATGGGCCGCTGCGGTTTGAGGATGAGTTTGTGCGGCACAAGGTGCTGGATTTGATTGGGGATCTGGCGCTGGCGGGGCGTCGGATATGGGGTCGTGTGGTAGCGGAGCGTGCGGGGCATGCGATGCATACGGCGCTGGTGCAGCGGCTGCTAAGGGATAGGTCAGCGTGGGAACTGGCGCATCGGTATGAAGAGACGTCCGTGGTGGCGGAGACGGGTGCGATGGCTGGGTTGGGGTCGTTGCAGCCTTCGCATGCGTAGTTGCGCTCCGGGGCTAAAGCCCCAATTTGTTCAGCGCGGAGACAGGGGGCTGAAGCCCCCTTCTAACCCGGGTAAAGCACGTTCCGGTCGAACGCGGCGTGATAACGCGAATCGCGGCGAAGCGAGCTATTGGAGGGTGTGTTGTTAGCGGCGTTGGCGTTGGGTTCGAATTTGGGGAATCGTGAGATGAACCTGCGCGAGGCTTTGCGGCGGATGGGGTCGCTGGGCGTAGTGGCGGCTGTTTCGAGCTTTCATGACACGGAGCCGGTGGGGTATCTGGAACAGCCTCGTTTTTTGAATGCGGCTGTGCTGCTGGAGACAGAGCTTGCGCCGCTGGAGTTGTTGCGGGGTTTGTTGGGGATTGAGTTGGCGATGGGGCGGGATCGGGCACTTGTTCCTGCGAAGGGGCCGCGGGTGATCGATCTGGATCTGCTGATGTTAGGCGATGTTGTGATGGAGACCGCGGAGCTGGTGTTGCCGCATCCGGCGATGCATGAGAGGGCGTTTGTACTGGGGCCGTTGGCAGAGATCGCGGGGGGGATGCGGCATCCGGTGTTGGGGATGACTGTGGGAGAGATGCTGGAAGCAGTGAGTAGTAAATAAAGCAAAAACTGGTGGGTTGGGCGGTTTTGGTTGTCCGGCATGGTAGGGGTGGTTGGAAGAGAGCGGTCGCGTTTTGCGCGATACCCCACCCTTTGCAAGAGCGCGAAAGATGGGCCACCCGAGGTTGGGGCGATGGCTCCTGGGTTGGTGGATGGACAAATTGCAATAGTGCGCGTGTAGGATGGTGCGCGCAGTGCATCCCATCGCAAAAACTGGAGTGAACTCCGCATGTCCGACTTGATTGCTGCGCCCGCACCTACTGTTGTGTTGAAGATGGCCAACCCGGGGCCGCTGGGATTGCTGGGGTTTGGGCTTACGACGATTGCGCTTTCGGCAGTGAATGCTGGCCTGCTGACGCCGGATGCCGTGGCGGCGATTGTGCCGCTGGCGTTTGCGTTTGGAGGCATTGCGCAGTTGATCGCCGGAGTGCTGGAGTTCAAGGCGGGCAATACATTTGGGATGGTCGCGTTTACGTCGTATGGCTTGTTCTGGTGGTGGTTCGCGCTGCTGCGCTGGACGATTGGAGCAGGATGGTTGAAAGCTCCGCCGGCCTCTGCCGTCGCAACGATCCTGCTGTTGTGGGGTGTCCTGACGCTGCTGTTGTGGATCGTGAGCTTCCGGCTGAACAAGGGCGTGTGGAGCGTGTTCTTTCTACTGTGGGTGACGTTTCTCCTGCTGGCGGCGGGGGACTTTGGCTATGGCACAGGCAAGCTGGGGGGATGGTTTGGGCTGGTGACGGGAGTGGACGCTATGCTGGTGGCGTTTGTGGAAGTGCTGAACGCTACCGCGGGGCGCGTGGTGGTTTCGCTGGGTGAGCCGATCGTGCGGTAGGCTGCCACGCGGTGAATAGTGAATAAGGCAAAAGCCGAAGCAAGTCCGTAGCAACCGCGATCATCAAAGCGTGAGATAGGGGGCCCCAGATTGTGCAGGTTTAGCGGAGGGAGATTGTGGTTTGCTGCTTGCCTTCGTGGAGGGTGACGGCTTTGCCGTCCATGGTTTCGATGGTGGCGTTGGACTCGGGGAGCAGGAGGGTGACGGGGTTGGCGTCGGCGAGGCAGACGATGAAGTGGACGCACTTGAGGCTGACGGGGACGCCGATGTGGTCGTTGTGCTGGATGATCTTGATGTAGGCCGGGGCGCGGTCGTTTTCGAGAAGGACGTCGTTGGAGTAGTTGATGAAGACCTGGGCGCCGTCTTCCTTGACGCCGTTGTGCGTGACGCCGCCGAAGGGGTCGCGGAGGTAGAGGCGCTGGCGGTTGTAGGCGACGAAGATGATGAAGACAAGGATGAGGAAGAGGATGAGTTTCTTCATGGGGCTCAGGATACAGTGTGCGGGTTTGTTGGAGTACGGGAACGCAAAGCGCGCGAAGCAAGAGCGCGAAGTTTCGCGAAGGAATTGTGCGGCTACGAAGGACGATGAGCTACTTCTTTTCTTCGTGGTACTCCTGTTCGGTGTTGATGCTCCAGAGGGCGGACTTGTTGACGTGGCCGGCGGCTAGGCCGTCGACTACGGCCATGGCGGTGAGCATGGAGTGGTCCTGGTTGTTGTACTTGTGCATGCCGTTGCGGCCGACGAGGAAGAGGTTTTCGAAGCTGTCGGTGAAAGTGCGGAGCTCGTCGAAACGGTTGTAGGTGCCGAAGTAGGCGGGGTAGGTTTTGGGAACGCGAACGACGTGGGCGTCGAGGACTTCGGCGGTGTGGAGGATGCCGATTTTTTCGAGTTCCCTGGCGGCGAAGGTCTTGAGCTCATCGTCGGCCATGTGCCAGAGAGGGTCGGTGTCGTAGCAGAAGTACTCGAGGCCGATCCAGACCTTGGTGGGGTCGGAGATCATGTAGGGCGACCAGTTGTTGAAGATCTGCAGGCGGCCGAGGAGAACGTCGGGCTCCTGGATGTAGATCCAAGTGTCTTTGATGAGGGTCTTGTCGGACTCTGTGACGTCGAGCTTGTTGGCGAGTATGCCGACGGTGATGAAGTCGCGGTACTGGAGGCCGTCGGAGACTTCACGAACGTTGGCGGGGATGTCCGTCTTGAGCGCCTGGACGAGCTCGCGCATGGGCATGGTGGAGATGAAGTAGTCGCCTTCGAAGCGCTGGCGCTCGCCGGCAGCGTTGACGGTTTCTACGGCGACGACGCGGTTGCCTTCGACGATGATGGCGTCGACTTTTTGTTGCATATGGATCTCGCCGCCGGAGGATGCGACCTTGTCGGCGACGTGCTCCCATAGCTGGCCGGGGCCGAACTTGGGGTAGAGGAAGCGCTCAATGAGCGAGGTGTCAGTGCCCTTTTGCGAGATGTCATCGCTTGTCTTCGGTGCGGCGGTGAAGGCTTTTTTGACGAAGTGCTTGAGGGCCGTGGTGAGCGAAAGCCCCTTGATGCGCTGCGCACCCCACTCTGCGGAGATTTGATTGCAGGGTGTGCCCCAGACCTTTTCGGTGTAGCTCTTGAAGAAGGTGAGGTAGAGCTCGCGGCCGAAGCGGTTGATGAGGAAGTCTTCGAGCGACTTTTCTTCCTTGATGGGCGAGACGCGGCTCATGACGTAGCTGTAGCCGATTTTGGACATGCGCACGGGGCCGAGGTTCTGGATAGTGTTGCCGGTGAGCTTGATGGGGTAATCGAAGAACTTGCGCAGGTAGTAGATGCGGCTTTTGCGCGGACGGACGAGCATGACGAGGTCAGAGGACTCGGGCGGAGGCGCAACGAGGAGAGCGTCGACGGGCTCATTCGGCGCGGGGTGCTCGCCGTCGGTGGTGTCCTCCGGCGAAATGGGGCCGAGGCCACGGAGGGGTGGTTCGTCGGAGAGATGGGCGGGCACGGCGACGGCGCGGGCGGGCACGGAGCGCTCCTTGCCCTGGTAGCTGATGCGGACGCCGGTGGGCGCGACTTCACTGCCGGAGTCGGGCGGCATGAGGTCCATCCACCACTGCATGACGCGGTCGGACTTGGAGAAGAAGCGATGTCCGCCGATATCCATGCGGTTTCCCTTGTAGCGAATGGTGCGGGAGATGCCGCCGATTTCGGTGCTGGCTTCGAGGATGACGGGGGTGATGTCGGTCTTGCGGAGGAACTCGAGGGCGGCGGTTAAGCCAGCCGGGCCAGCCCCGATGATGATTACTTTTTGAGACATGATTCCCTCGTATAACAAATTCGAAATTCGTCGTAATAGGTGTACCTTACCTCAGCACCATGCACTGTAAGTAAGGATATTAGTGAGCCGCGGGCTCGAGGATGACGCCCGGACGGGTGAAGATCAGGACTTTCTCGTCGCCTGCCACATACGCGGTTTGCAGCCAGCCTTTTGCTATGTTCTTGCGAGTCCACGGATCGGTGGCGAGGCGCTCTTCGGAAGTAATTACGACGTTGAAGTGAGATAGCGGGTCGGGCAGCTTGTTCCAGTCGAGCCTCCCATCGAAGGCAGCGGAGCGCAGGGTGAAGGGGCGGTGGGCTTGCTGGAAGGCGAGCCAGAGTTCGTCCATGGCGAGCACGGAGGCGCTGGGTGGAACCATTTGTACGACCGGGGCGAAGCGATCCGGAGGCATTCGGCTGGGGCGCTCGCCCCCACGATAGAGGTATAGCGTGACGACGGCGAGTTGCACCGCGATGACGGCGCAAAGGCCTACGGTCCAGAGAGTCTTTACCGGCCTTGCGCCAAACAGGAGGAAAATAGCCGCGACGAGCAGAGGGCCGAACAGGAATTGATGCCGGGTTCGGTTGGCGCCAAGCAGGACGGCCATGAGGAGGAACTCTACTGCGCCGGCGACGGCAAAGGCGGTGGCAAGGCGGCGGAGAATGGATCCCGCGGCCAGCTCGTGGCGATGGAAGATGTAGGCGAAGACGATGACCAGCGAAAGGATGGCGATGCTTTCCACGACGTAATGCCAGACCACGAGAAAGAGAGAGTGGGCGTGGATCAGCTTGGCCAGCACTTGAAAGAGCGTTTCATCCTTGGGGGTGTAGAGGGTGAGGATGGCGTGAAACTGGCGGTAGGCTGCGAGAGATTGCGACCGGAACGTAAGCAGGCAGACGAGCAAGGGGATGAGACCGACGAGAACTCCGGCTGCCAGTTTGGGTACGATCCGGCCGGGGCAAAAGAGGGTGAGGATCGTGAGAAAAATGACCGCCGTTATAGCCTCCGGGTGGGTGGCCATGGCAAGGCCGGTTGCGAGGCCGGCGAGCATGATCCAAAGAGCGTTGGATCCTGGGGCTTGTATGAAGTATGCCTTCAGGAGGAACGACAGAGCCAGCAGGACGAAGACGGAGATCATGGATTCCATCCGGGCCATGCGCTCCAGCATCATCAAGGGGCCGCAGGTGCAGTACAGGGCACTCAAGAAAAGAGCGGCCTGCAAACTAAGCACACCCTTGCGGAACAGCTTGTAGGAGAGGAAGAGGAGTATGAAGCTGGCGGCGATGCTCATCAGCGTGGTGGTCAGCCGGAGCGAGTAAGCGGATGGGCCGAGCAGGCGGACCGAGAACGATTCCGTGAGCGGATAGAGCGGAGGAAAGTGCGCGAAGAGGTGGTCGAGGCCCAAGGCGCTCTCGCGGAAGCTGGTGGCCGCGTAGGGGCCGCCCTGTCCAAGAGAGAAGGCAGCATCGTTGACGATGACCTCATCGAGGACGGACGGAGCGGCGGGCAACTGTCCGTACCGGGAGAACATAAGTACTGCATGAAGCAAAAAAAGCAATAGAGCCACAAGCCAGTAGCGAAGAGAATCTCTGGATAGGTTCATGAGCTCCCGGGTCGTTCGATTGGAAAGGTGCAGGGATAATGGCGGTTAGAAAATTCTACCATCGGCCCTGCCCCAATCATCCGCCGCTCGTGCGGCTTCGTGGTGCAAGCTATTGAGCTACCGAGCTTGCACCACGAAGTCGAGCACACCTTTTTCGTCGGCGTCGATCTTTACCTTGTCGCCGTGAAGGATGCGGCCATCGAGGATGCGCATGGCCAGGGGGTCCTGGACGAGGCGCTGGATGGCTCGCTTCAAGGGACGGGCACCGTAGGCGCGGTCGTAGCCGGACTTGAAGATGGCTGCGCGTGCGGCTTCGGTGAGCTCGAGCGTGATCTTGCGATCGACCAGGAGCTTTTCGAGGTCCTTGAGGCGGAGATCGACGATGTGCGTCAGTTGCGATTCGCCGAGCGGGTGGAAGACGACGATGTCGTCCACACGGTTCAGGAACTCGGGGCGGAACTGCTTGCGCAGCTCCTCCATGACGCGGACTTTAGCTTCTTCGAAGCCGTCTTCACCTTCTGCCCAGGCTGTCGCTAACTGCGACGCGCCGGTGTTGGACGTCATGATGAGGACGGTGTTCTTGAAGTCGACGGTGCGGCCTTTGCTGTCGGTGAGGCGGCCATCGTCGAGGACTTGCAGGAGCACGTTGAAGACGTCGGGGTGGGCCTTTTCGATTTCGTCGAAGAGGACAACGGCGTAGGGGCGGCGCCGGATAGCCTCGGTGAGCTGGCCGCCTTCGTCGAAGCCGACGTAGCCGGGAGGCGCGCCGATGAGGCGAGCGACGGCGTGCTTTTCCATGTACTCGGACATGTCGATGCGGACCATGGCGTTCTCGTCGTCGAAGAGGAACTCGGCGAGGGCGCGCGCGGTTTCGGTTTTGCCGACGCCGGTGGGGCCGAGGAAGATGAAGCTGCCGATGGGGCGCTTGGGATCACTGAGGCCCGCGCGGCTGCGACGGATGGCGTTGGCGACTGCGGACAGGGCTTCGTCCTGGCCGACGACGCGTTCGCGCAAGCGGGTTTCCATCTGGGTGAGCTTCTGGACTTCGCCTTCAAGCATCTTGTTGATGGGGATGCCGGTCCATTTGGAGACAATGCGGGCGATGTCTTCTTCGTCGACTTCTTCTTTGAGAAGGCGGTTGGCCTGTTTGGGCGCGCCTTCGATGCCGGCAGCTTTTTCGGCGGCGATGAGGCCGTCCTGCTCGGCGGTTAGCTCGTTGAGCTCGCGTTCGAGCTTGGGGATTTCACCGTACTGGAGCTCGGCGGCGCGCTGGAGATCGCCCTTGCGGGTGGCTTCTACAGCGTCGAAGCGGAGCTTTTCGAGCTTCTCTTTGAGAGAGGCGATTTCGCCGATGGCGCCGCGCTCCTTCTGCCAACGGGCGCGGAGGCCTGAGGCTGTTTCGTGGACTTCGGCTAGCTCGCGCTCAACTTCTACGAGGCGTTCTTTAGAGTTGGCGTCGTCTTCACGCTTCAGGGCGTTGCGTTCGATTTCGAGTGAGATGGCGCGGCGTTCGAGGTCGTCGATTTCTACAGGGACGCTACCGATCTGGATGGCGAGCGCGGCCGCGGCTTCGTCGACGAGATCGATGGCCTTGTCGGGGAGGAAGCGGTCGGAGATGTAGCGGTGCGAGAGCTCGGCGGCGGCGACGATGGCGCTGTCCTTGATGCGGACCTTGTGGTGCGTTTCGTAGCGCTCGCGCAGGCCGCGGAGGATGGCGATGGTGTCTTCAACGTTGGGTTCACCGACGTAGACGATCTGGAAGCGGCGCTCGAGGGCGGCGTCTTTTTCGATGTATTTGCGGTACTCATTCAGCGTGGTTGCGCCGATAGCACGCAGTTCGCCGCGAGCAAGTGCCGGTTTGAGCATGTTGCTGGCGTCGATGGCGCCTTCCGCAGCGCCCGCGCCGACGAGCGTGTGGAGCTCGTCGATGAAAAGGATGATCTGACCGTTGGCTTCGTCGATTTCCTTGAGGACGGCTTTGAGGCGGTCTTCAAATTCTCCGCGGAACTTGGCGCCGGCAAGCATCGACCCGAGGTCGAGCGAGATGACGCGCTTGTCGCGGAGGATTTCGGGGACGTCGCCCATGAAGATGCGACGGGCGAGGCCTTCGACGATGGCGGTTTTGCCGACGCCGGGCTCACCGATGAGGACTGGATTGTTTTTCGTGCGGCGCGAGAGGACCTGGATGACGCGGCGGATCTCTTCGTCGCGGCCGATGACGGGGTCAAGCTTGCCACGGCGGGCCTGCTCGGTGAGGTCCTTGGCGTACTTGGCGAGGGCTTGAAACTTGCCTTCGGGGTTCTGGTCGGTGACGCGCTGTGAGCCGCGGACGGCCTGCAGGGCCTTGAGGATGGCCGCGTGGTCGGCGCCGAGAGCGGTGAGGGCGAGCTGCACGGGCTCGTTCTTCTGCGAGCTGAGAGCGAGCAGGAGGTGCTCGGTGGAGACGTAGTCGTCCTTGAAGTTGTCGGCTTCTTTGAAAGCCTGGTCGAGGACTTTGGAGAGCGCGTTGCCAAGGCCGGGCTGGGCAGCGGAGCCTCCCTGAACTTTGGGGAGCTTGTCGAGCGCGGCGTTGGTGTTGGCGAGGAGCTGCTGGACGGGCACGCCAAGCTTTTCGAGCACGGGGAGGACGACGCCTTCTTTGTCTTCGAGCAGGGCGGCCATCAGGTGGAGCGGCAAGACTTCCGGATTGCCGTTTTCGGCGGCGAGGCCCTGGGCGGCCTGGATGGCTTCCTGCGATTTGACGGTGAATTTATCCCATTTGATTGCCATAGTTGATCCTTCGGCGGAAAAGTGTCTAAGGCTTAGACGCATAGTACGCTGGTTTGGATACAAAATGTGAGTGGCTTGCGCTCATATTTAGAGAATGGTTGGGATTTGGCTACGGTTGGATGAAGGGGCTGTCATGGAGCCTCGCTAAAATGGCGGGGATGGGTCATTTTGCTGGGAAGGTCAGATTTGGTGGCACGGTAGCACTGATGCTGCTGGCTCGTCTGGCGGCGGCTCAGGGCGGGCCGCCGTTTCGGACGGACGATCCGGAGACGCCGGGAAATAAGCACTGGGAGATCAACTTCGGGTTTATCGGGCAGCGGAATCCGGCTTCGGGCGCGTACCAGGTGCCGGATTTTGACATCAACTATGGGCTGGGCGACCGGATCCAACTGAAGTATGAGTTGCCGATTGCGATTGAGGAGACGAGGCCGGGTGGGTCGCTCGATCCTTCGGCGCCGCCGACGCAGGGGCAGGTGATCGGTGGGCTGGGCGAGAGTTTGATGGGGGTGAAGTGGCGGTTCTATGAGCATCATCCGGGGGATGAGGCGGTAAAAGGGCGGTTTGGGACGGGGTTGCTGGGGTTGTTTCGGCATGAGGAGCCGAAGGAGCCGGCGGCAGCGGCGGGGGATTCGCCGGGGGCAGCGGATTCGCCGGAGCAGGTGGTGAATTTTAGTGTGGGGACGTATCCACAGGCTTTCCTCGACAATCCCACACGGGCGGTGCCGCGGGGTTTGGTTTCGCAGGGACCGCAGTTCTATCTTCCGCTGGAGTTGAATGCGCGGATTGGGCCGATCCGCGTGGATGGCGAGGTCGGCTATAACTTTGGCAACCATGCCGTGCCGCAGAGCTGGGGGCGGGGGTTGATTGTGGGGCATGAGTTTTCCGATACCACGGAAGCGTATCTGGAAATTTACGACCAGCAGGATGCGAACCGCGTAGCTGCCGGGCAAGGTGTGGGGAACTTTGCTACGGGCGAGCCGAAGCAGCGGCAGACGACGCTGGGGATGGGTGGACGGCAGGCGATGAACAAGGCGAAGACGCTGAACCTGCTGTTGATGGCAGGGCGGAGTTTCCAGAAGGTGTCGGCGGAGAACTCGCAGCCTGGATGGATTGCTTATGTGGGGTTGCAGGTGTTGCTGGGGCCAAAGTAGGAAGGTGCGGGTTTTGGGGGTTGGGGATTGGGTTCTGGCTGGGGGTAAGGGAGGGGCGCTCAAGCGGTTGTGTAGGATGGTGGCGTGAAACTTGATCGCAGGAAGTTTGTGGTTTTGGGTACGGCGGCGGTGGGCGCGGGACGGCTTGGGTTTGCCAAGGTGCCCGAGGACGTTACGTACACGATGGTGGCGGCGCAGGATCGGGAGCGCGTGCTGCGGTTGGCGGAGAAGTGGGTGGGGGAGAAGCCGTTGACGATTACTTCGTTCACGTCGTCGCGGAGCCCGGGTGGGGTGCATGATTTTTTTTCGGAGGCGGATTACTACTGGCCGAATTCGGCGAAGCCTGATGGGCCGTATAAGGAGATCGATGGGAAGTCGAATCTGGATAACTTTCAAGACCATCGGAAGGCGATGATCCGGCTGAGCATTGCCATGCCGGCGCTGACGGCGGGCTATCGGCTGACGAAGAGGAAAGAGTATGCAAGGGCGGCGGCGGCGCATCTGCTGGCCTGGTTTGTGACGCCGGAGACACGGATGAATCCGAGCCTGCAGTACTCGCAGGGTGTGAGGAATGGTGGGCCGACGGGACGGTCTTACGGGATTATCGACACGCTGCATCTGGTGGAGGTGGCGCGGGCGGCGGGGTTTGTGCGGGAGTTTCTTTCGGCGCAAGAGCATGCCGGAGTGCAGGCATGGTTTCGTGAGTACACGGCGTGGATGAAGACCAGCGAGCCGGGCATGAAGGAGCGCGATGCGACGAACAATCACGGCATCTGCTGGGGGTTGCAGGTGGCGGAGTTTGCGCGGCTGGTGGGCGATGAGGCGACGCGGAACGAAGTGAAGGACCGCTGGGTGAAGGTGCAGCTGCCGATGCAGATGGCGCCGGATGGCGGTTTTCCAAGGGAGCTGGCGCGGACGAAGCCTTATGGGTACTCGATCTTCAACTTCGATGTGGCGGCGGCGTTGTGCTGGTCGTTAGGTGGGGCAGAGTTTGAACGGTTTGCGCTGCCGGATGGGCGCGGGATGTGCAAGGCGGCGGAGTTTCTGGAGCCTTATCTGGCGGACAAGGCGAAGTGGCCGTATGCGCATGATGTGCAGCACTGGGAGAGCTGGCCGGTGCGGTCGCCGGGGTTGCTGTTCTGCGGCGTGGCGTGTGCGAAGCCGGAGTATGTGGCGCTTTGGAAAACGCTTGCTCCCGACCCGACGGACTCGGAGATCATTCGGAACTTTCCGGTGCGGCAGCCCGTGCTTTGGGTGTAGTGGCTGCCACGGATTTCCCCTGGCACCAGTGAATGCCAGAGGCGGCAGTTGAAATTACTTGGATTATGTCTTGAAACTGACACATCGCGAGCGAAATCCGAGTAGGCTCACTTTATGTTCGTTGAGCTGGTTGACGTGGTTGGGGCCCTCGATAGAGATGAACTCGCCGCTTCCTTCCAGCCGATTGTTGAGCTGCGCACGGGCAGGTTGACGGGCTTTGAAGTATTGGCTCGGTGGCGTCATCCGGAGTTGGGGCTTGTGCTGCCGGAGAACTTTATTTTTCTGGCGGAGACCAACGGCCTTATCGGATCGTTGACGAAACAGATGCTGCACAACGCCTTTCAGACAGCCACTGCATTACCAGATCCCTTGACGCTGGCGGTCAATCTTTCCCCGATCCAGCTGCGGCATTCCACTCTTCCGAGACAGATTCAAGAAACCGCGGAAGAGTTCGGGTTTCCCTTGACGAGGCTGACCCTTGAAATCACGGAGAGTGCGTTGCTGCACAATCTGGACAGCGCAAAGATTGTTGCTCGTGAGCTGAAGAATCTTGGCTGCAGCCTTGCGCTGGATGATTTTGGGACGGGCTACTCCAGCCTGCGGCATCTGCAGGCACTGCCTTTCGATGTGCTGAAGATCGATCGCAGTTTTGTCTCGGCGATTTCGAGTGCGCGTGAGAGCAGGAAGATTGTCGCGGCCATGGTTGGGCTGGCGCGAAGCCTGAACCTGACGGCCGTTGCCGAAGGCATAGAAATGGAAAGGCAAGCCCAGATGCTGATTCGTTTGGATTGTGAGCAGGGACAGGGCTGGCTTTATGGACGGCCGGCGGCGGCCGAAGATTTGCCGGCAATTGTTGCGGCTTTTCCCCGTGAGCCGTTGAACGTGCCGAATGTCTCGAACGAAGTTGTGACGGTTTCGAGCCTTGAAGCAAGGCCGATGCAGCGTTTGGCGCAGCTGCAGGCGATCTATGACGGTGTGCCGGTGGGCTTATGTTTTCTGGATAAGCAGCTGCGCTATGTCAGTCTGAACCGCAGGCTCGCGGACATGAACGGCGCCAGTGTGGAGAGTCATCTGGGACACACCATTCAGGAGAAGTATCCAAAGTGGTTTCCGCTGTTTGAGCCATATCTATTGCGTGCGCTGCAGGGCGAAGCGATCAGCGGGGTCGAGATACTGCGGCCCGGTGCGATGCCGGGAGACCCTGACAGGACCATTCTGGTTTCGTATCAGCCAGCCTGGGATGAGGCCGAGGAAGTGATAGGAATTTCCCTTTCAGTGCTGGATATTACCGAACAAATTCGGCTGGGGGAGATAGCGAGGGAGAACGCTTCCGACATTGTGGAAACAGGCCGTGCTGTGCCATGGAGCATGGATCGAAACGGCCTGAACCTTCACCTGGACGCTCGCTGGAGGAACGTCCCCGAGTCGGAGAGAAAAGGGCTGCACAAGCTGGCATGGCTGGATGCCTTGCATCCGGACGATCTCCGAGCCGCGACCATGGCCATAAAAGTGGCGCTGCGTACGGGGGCGCCGATCGATATGGAGTATCGCGTACGAGATGCCGACCAGCAATGGCGGTGGATGCGCTCGCGGGGCTCGGCGCGCATTGGGACGGACGGCGAGATTACACGCTGGTTCGGGAGCGTAGTCGATATCCATGAGCGGAAACAGTTGGAGGAAGTGCTGCTGAAGAGCAAACCGCCAAGCGCTTCGGCTTTCGATGCGGCGACGCCTGCACCGTTATAGGAAACTACGCTTGTAATCGCCGGCACGGATTGGGCTATCCTAGGGCATCGCGACAGAGTTGGGTGCGGCTGTTCAGGAGATGCCAGATGCGGCGTGAGGCTCTTGGGGTTGGAGTATCGGTGGCGGCGGTAGTGGCTGCAGTGGCATGCTGGCGGGCAGTGCCGGTGCGTGGAGCAACCGCGACTGCGGCGGGTTGGAGCCAGAGTGCGGCGGCGAGCTATCTGGATAGCCGCGAGGTTTGGTGGGAGCAGTGGCCGCATGCGAAGAAGGACCAGGGGACGATGTGTATCTCGTGCCATACGCAGGTGCCGTATGAGATGGTGCGGCCTTCATTAGAGAAGCGGCTGGGTGAGAGTGCTGCACCGGTGGCCGAAACGGTGATGCTGGCGAGCGTGGAGAAGCGCGTGGCAGGGTGGTCGACCATGCTGCCGTTTTATGCGGATGATATTAGCGGTGCGGGTGCCGCGGCGAAGTCGCATGCGACCGAGGCGATGCAGAACGCGATCATCCTGACCTACTTCGACTTGGAGCATGGACACTTGCGGCCGATTACGCGGACGGGGTTCGATGAAGCCTGGGCGCTGCAGGAGAAGACGGGCGAGCTGGCGGGTGGGTGGATCTGGCAGGACTTTCATATGGGGCCGTGGGAGGGTGATGAATCCGGCTACCAGGGGACGGCGTTGTTTTTGAAGGCTGTGGAAGATGCGCCGGACCACTATGCCGAAGAGCCGGGTGTACGCGAGCAGACCGCTAAGCTGGTGGGCTATCTTCGTGCGCACTATGCGGAGCAGCCCGTGATGAATCAGCTGTATGTGCTTTGGGCTTCCGGCAAGGCGAAGGATGTGCTAACGAAGGCGGAGCGCGAGGCGCTGCTGGTGAAGGTGCATGGGCTACAGCAGGCCGATGGAGGGTGGTGCTTGTCTGCGATGGATAAGACCGTGCGCAAGGACAAGACGCCGCAATCAACCGAGAGCGATGGGTATGCGACGGGGCTTGCGGTACTGGCGATGGAGACTGGTGGTGCGGGCAGGCATGATGGTGCGATGGAGCGTGGGATGGCGTGGCTGGAGGGGCATCAGGATGCAACGGGGAGATGGCCGGCCAGCTCGATCAATAAGCATCGGGACCTGGATAGCGATGTGGGGAAGTTTATGAGCGATGCGGCTACGAGCTATGCGGTGATGGCGCTGGAGACGGTGAAGTGATGTTTTCCTGGCAGGGCAGAGATCAAGCGTTGTTGTCCGGCTTCCAGACATAGAGAAATTCCTCATTGCTCGAAGTCGCAATGGCAAGATTTCTCTGATTCGCAGCCCGGCTAAGCGCCGACCGAATGTTTTCCTTCGTGTCCGGAAGCTCTGAGAGAGGGATCTTGAGTGCTGATCCCACGCTCAACTGCTCAATGTCGCTCAAAAGCTGCGTAATGATCGCTTTGTGTTTGCCGTCTCTTCCTTTAGGAACATCTGCCTGCAAGACAGATTTGAACCGCATTGGACCGGACGAAAATCGTTCACTATCAGCCATAAAAGTGCCTGACGTAATGGACGCCTTAACCTAACGCAAACGTTGTCCTAAATTGAAATTAAGATAGCGTATTCTACTCCGGCCAAAAGCTGGTTTTCGCGTCGAAACGTCGCCTGTAAAAGACTTAGAACGTATCAAAAAAAGATAACCCGTATCAAGTGCCGAGGCCTACTTTCAATTCAGAGGTACGGCCCATGTCTCCATCCCTGAACTCAGAAATAGTCTCTCTTAGCGAAGTTCCCGAGCAAGATTGGACAGATACTCCAGATGGCGACCCGGTTGTGCTGGTGGTCGATGATGAACCACTGGTTGCCGACACTCTGTCCATCATTCTGTCGCGCGCGGGTTTCAGAACGATGACGGCTTACGACGCCAAGACAGCATTGAGCATGGCCGGAGCGACGCCGCCCTCACTGCTGATCAGCGACGTAGCCATGCCCGAAATGAACGGAGTGGAGCTTGCCATCGTGCTACTCGAAACCCAACCCAAGTGCAAGGTTCTCCTGTTTTCGGGACACGCCACCAGTGCGGATCTCGTCTCCGCCATGGACGCTGGACATGACTTCCGCCTTCTCGCCAAGCCTGTTCATCCCACTGAGATGATCCGCCTCGTTTCTAAAAGTCTGAGCGTCCGGCCGCGCAACACCCAGCCCATCCGCCACGCAGAGGTGGTTCCGATCCGACGGTCAGCTTAGTTTGAGCCTTCCGACGATAAGCTGGATCGTATGAAGCTTTCTGCACCGCGCAGCCTGCACGTGATCTTCAGCACTCTTCTCTGCGCCGCCTTTTCGGCCATACCCGCCCAGCAAACAGCTCTCCGGCAGCATGGCGCCATCCTTGTAAGCGCAAAGCAGTCACGCGCGCTCGCTATCGTGGATGCTGCAACCTATAAAGTGATCGCTCGCGTTCCCGTGGGAGAAGACCCGCACGAAGTTGTGGTTGGCTCTGACGACTGCACGGCCTTTATCTCGCAGCTGGGCGATGGCACACTGCAGTCGATCTCGCGGGTCGACCTTGTCCACGCCAAACCGCTGCCGGCCTTCAATCCGGCGCCGCTGCGCGGGGTGCATGGTCTGGCCGTCCATGGTGACAAGCTTTGGGTTACTGCGGTTGGCTCCAAGGCGATTGGCGAACTCGATGCTGCGACCGGTCGCGTGCTGGGGGTCCTGGGCACCGGGAAGGACAATACGCACATGCTCTGGATCTCGCGGGACGGCAAAAAGATGCTCGCCGCGAATGCGGGAGCGGGCACGATGACCGTCTTCGACCTTAACGAGCCGCGCGTGAACACCGGCGCCGCACAACCGTATAAGCCCAACCCGCAGCCGGACTGGCATGCCACGCTGCTTCCCGTCGGCGAGAAGGCGGAAGGCTTTGCTGTTTCGCCTGATGAGCGTGAGGCGTGGGTTGGCAATGCAGACGGGACAATCTCGGTGCTCGATCTCACCGCGAACAAAGTTTCGGCCAGCTTCAATGCCGGCACACTCGGAGCGAACCGTGTCCGCTTTACGCCGGACGGCTCGCGCGTGATCATCACCACGCACACGGGCAAGGAGCTGGTTGTAGTTGATGCGCATAGCCGTAAGGTGCTTAAGCTTATTCCGATTGAGGAGCGCGGGGCTTCGGGGATTCAGATATCGCCCGAGGGTGATCGCGCTTTCATCGCCTGTCCGCGGGACAACATTGTTGCCGTGGTTGATCTCGTGAAGCTTGAACGTATTGCAACTATTGATGTGGGGATCGAGCCGGATGGAATTACGTGGTGGGACGGGGGACGGTGAAGAGCTACGCGAGACTCAACTTCCGCATCACAAAACAGACGCGAGGTGATCCGATTAAATTGAAACACAGCGATAGTCACGACAATGCAGCCACAGCTGCCGCACTCTTGATCGCAACCTTGGCCTGCACCCCAATGCTCAACGGATGCGTTGCCGTCGGCTACTCCAGCAGCGGCGGCTGGTTCATCTGGCCCGGCGGCATCGGTCTCTTGTTCCTGGTATTGATCATCGCGCTGTTACTTCGCCGCAGATAAGACGAGTGGCGTTACGGATAGATTCGATTCAGCGTCCGCGCAAAAGGGATCGTCTCGCGCACATGCTCCAGCCCGCAGATCCATGCCACGCAGCGCTCGATGCCCATGCCAAAGCCTGAGTGCGGTACGCTGCCGTACTTGCGCAGGTCGAGATACCACTGGAATGCGTCCATCGGAAGGCCATGCTGCTCGATGCGGCTTTTGAGCAGGTCGTAGCTGTCTACGCGCTGGGAGCCGCCGATAATCTCGCCGTAGCCTTCGGGTGCGAGCACATCGACACATAGAGCTCTGGTAGGGTCCAGAGGATCGGGCTGCATGTAGAACGCCTTTACCTCCGCCGGATAGCGATGCACCATGACCGGCTTCTCGAACTGATTCGAGATGTAGGTTTCATCGGGAGAGCCGAAGTCGTCGCCGTACACATGCGCGTTCTCGATCAAACCCTTCGCATGCGCGTCGAGGAGCATCTTGTGCGCGTCGTCATAGCTGAGGCGTGGAAACTCTCCTGGTGCCGTGATTGCCTCCAGCTTTGTCACATCCTTACCAATCACCTTCAGGTCACCGCGGTGCGCTTCGAGTACCCGCGCCACGATGTGGGTCAGAAAGCCTTCGGCCAGCGACATCAAGCCATCGAGCTCGAGGTACGTCACCTCCGGCTCGATCATCCAAAACTCCGTCAGGTGCCGGCGTGTCTTCGACTTCTCCGCGCGGAACGTCGGCCCAAACGAGTACACCTTGCCCAGCGCCATCGCAGTGGCTTCGATATATAACTGACCGCTCTGGGTCAGGTACGCCTTGTCGTTGTCGAAGTACTCCATCTCAAACAGCTCGCTTGTTCCCTCGCAGGCATTTGGTGTGAGGATCGGCGGATCGGTGCGAAAGAAGCCGTTCGTATCGAAGTACTCCGCCGCCGCGCGCATGATCGTCGCACGCACCCGGAGGATCGCCGACTGCCGCGGTGTCCGTATCCATAGATGCCGATGCTCCATCAGGAAATCAACACCCGCTTCTTTCAGCTGGATCGGATACGGGGTCTCATCCGGAATGCGCTGCGTTACGATGACGTCTTCCACGTCCAGCTCAAACCCACTCGGCGCGCGCGAGTCCGCCCGCACCTTGCCGGTCACAACGACGCTGGATTCGAGAGTGAGGTTCTTCAGCGTCTCGAAGAGCTCCTCCGGCACGGCAGCTTTGGGCACAATGCCCTGGATCGTCCCAGTGCCATCGCGAAAAGTTGGGAACAACAGCTTGCCGGAAGAGCGAAGGTTATACAGCCAGCCGCGAAGCGTGACGCTCTGGCCTTCGTACTGGCCAATGGAAGCAATCGTAGTGAGAGGAGCAGAAGAGACAGTAGACATACACCACAAGTTTACGCGCTCGGATGGCTCCGCCACTCAGCCGCCTCAAGCGCGTACAACTTCACTTCGATTTCTTTCGGTCCCCACGCCGCGCTGTGGGTATATCGAAATCTCAAACGTTCCAGCAGCTTGCGCGAGTTCTCGTGCTCCGCCCCATGTCCGGCCACAAGAACGGGCAAGCCCAGCGTCTCGAACCCATAGGCGAGCATCGCGCGCACAGCCTCTTCGCCCAACCGATGACTCCACGCAGATCGCATCAGGTGTACGCCTACCTCTGTGATTCCGGGGTCATACTGCCAGGGTCGAAGGCCGGCACAACCGGCAAACTCTCCCGTCTCCCGCAGGAACATCGGCCAATACTGGATCCCCAACTGCTGCTCGCGATCGCGTTCTGCATCCATCCGCGCGCGGGCCTGCTCCGGCGTCATGGCACCGCCAAAAAAATGCGTTACGTCTTCATCGCACCATAGCGCTTCCGCGAGAGCAGAGTCCTCCATGCTCCAGCTTCGAAACGTTAGACGAGCTGTCGGTGGCGGCGGCATGATCTACGCTCCCGCCGCGAGAAGATCCCACGCGCGCTTTGCCTTCTCCGCTACCTTGCTGGTCTCTTCGCCCAACTCATGCGCAATCTCCATCACCCCGACCGGCTGCGTCTTCATTGAGGCGACATGTGTGGCCACCGCTTTCCAGTCGATGTCCCCGTCGCCGGGCCACAGGTGTTCATCACGGTCGCCGTGGTTGTCGTGCAGATGCATCTCCACGAGCCTGTCGCCGAACGCCTCAAATGCCTGCTCAATGCCTGACTTCGCCGGAGTCTGCCTTGTCTCCGGAATCGGCTCCGCCAAGTTTGCATGCCCCATGTCCAGGCAGAACCCCATATTCGCAAAGTGCCCTACACGAACGATCTCCACCAGGTTCTCCGGCGTCGCCACTTCGTTCGATAAGTTCTCCAGAAGCAGCTTCATTCCTAACGGCCCAGCGAACGCTTTCAAGTGTTCAATCGCCGAAAGCGAGTCGTCGAGCGATCGGCCATCCCACCGATCATCTTTCAGTCCCAGGTGAATCATGCATGTCTTGAAGGGTACCTGCTCCGCCGCTTCCAGCGCGCGCTTCACCTCGTCCTGTGCTTCAATCCGCGCAGCCTTCGAGGCGCTGATCAAATCCAGCGTCGGCGCTGTGTGCCGGCTCCATTCCGCATCCGGATACAGAGGCATGTGCATCGTTGCGGTCACACCATCGGCCGACCGAAACCAGTTCGCCAGTTCGCGCACAGCACCTGCATCGGTGTAATCGAAGTGGTGCCGCGCCGCAAACACCTCAATGGTGCTCGCGCCCGCAGCGACAAGCGTATCCAGAAGCCCGGACGAAAGCCGTCGCGGAAGAAAAATATGTGTCGAGATTCCTTGTTGCATCTCTTCCAAGTTATCGCAACCAGACCGCAGCCGCTCTGCACATCGCCGAAACCCTTCGCGAACCACGTCGCGCGCGCATAAAATCTGAAGGGAACATGAGGATTGCGATGAAAAATTCCCTGAAGCTCCTTGCCACGGTCGCCATTGGTTCAACAGCCCTTATTGTCCTCGCCCAGCAAGCCGCGCCCACGCAATCGCAGCTCCTCCTCAAGCTCGACGACTTCGCCGGCCTCCACCGCTACGCCTCCGCCAATGCGACACTGGCTCCCATGGAAAAGGGCCGCGTCGTCTTCTTCGGAGACTCCATCACCGACGCCTGGGTCCACAACGGCGGCACGTTCTTCCCCGGCAAGCCCTACGTCAACCGCGGCATCAGCGGCCAAACCACGCCACAGATGCTCCTCCGCTTCCGCCAGGATGTGCTCGACTTGCATCCTTCCGCAGTGGTTATCCTCGCCGGCACCAACGACATTGCGGGCAACACCGGCCCTTCCACGCTCGAAATGATCGAAGATAACCTGACCTCAATGGCCGAGCTTGCACAGGCCAACGGCATTCGCGTCATCCTCGCTTCCGTGTTGCCCGTGGCTGACTACCCATGGCGCAAAGGCCTTGGGCCCGCGCCCAAGATCCAGGCGCTCAATCAATGGATCGCCACCTACTGCGCGCAAAAGAAGTTCATATACCTCGACTACTACACGCCGATGTCCACTCCCGATGGCGGCATGAAGCCCGGCATCAGCCTCGACGGCGTCCACCCCAACGCCGCCGGCTACGCCATCATGGAGCCACTCGCACAGAAAGCCATCGACACCGCGCTGCACAAGTAGCATCGCGGTTAGACTGACACCATCTCGATGTCAGCCATAATCTCACCATCTGTTACCGCGAGCTTTCACAGATTAGCGACTGATTTGAAGTGGTCTGTTCTGGTCTATGTTGGCCTTTTTCTGATTACCAGTGTTCACGAATTTGGCCATTACCTAACCGGATCAATATTGGGATTCAAATGTAAAGAATTTAGGGTCGGGAACGTTTGTTGGCTAGCATCAGGCGGCTGGAAACTGCAACTAAGGCTTCAATGGCTCGTAACCGCTCGCGTAATCATGTATCCAGACAAGCCTTTGAAGAGACTACGAGTTCGCTTCATCGCTATGGTTCTAGGCGGCCCTTGCGCCAATATCGGCACGGCGTTCGTTGTGGCGTTTCTCTCGCGATTTGGACCCAGACTGGGACTATTTGCGATGTTCTATTTCATAGCGTCGCTTTTATTCGGGATTGCGAACCTCTTACCGATTGGGGGCGGTCGACATCAGACCGATGGACAGCAGACATTAGACCTACTCTTTAGTGAAAAGCGAAAGGCAAAGATGCGTTCTCTGAATGCTTACCTGGAAGCAGTAGTTCAAATTCGAGATTGCATGAGTACAAGCCAATGGTCATCCGCCAAGCTCATCGCGGGAGAAACACTTATACGAAATAAGGGCCGACTCGACAATAGGGAAATGGAAAAAGCCCTGCAGAACGCAATAGCTATATGCGAACGTGGTATCACAGGCACCGGCGGTAATGGCATCCTCTCGAATGCCGAAGCTTCTAAGTCCTAATACCCCGCAGCCTTCCCAAACAGATACCGCTTGTCATTCGACCCCGACAGCAATCCCGTCTTTGGATCGGCCGCGATCATCGCGCTATCGCCCCACTTACCGGGCGTCTTCTCGTCGAACTCGCCCAGCCGCTTCACGGTGTAACCATCGGCCTTCAGCCTCGAGATTGTATCCACCGGGAACTCCTTTTCAAACTGTAGCGTGTCCGGCATCCACTGATGATGAAACCGCGGCGCGTCCGCAGCCGCCTGCACATTCAGTCCGTTGTCCACCATCGAAACGATGTCGTTCGCCACGGTGGTGATAATCGTCGGTCCTCCCGGCGAGCCCAGTACCAGCCGCAGCTTGCCCGGCTTCTTCACCCATAGGAAGTGATGCGGCATCTCGCTGACCACCGTCGGTGCCATGGCGCTCAGCGGCCTCTTACCCGCGGCGATCGCATTCGCCGGCCCCTGAATCAACCCGAATCCGTTCGGCACACCGACCTTGCTCGCAAAGTCATCCATCTCGTCGTTCAGCACAAAGCCCAGCCCATCCACCGTCACGCCCGAGCCGAAGTAAAAATTAAGCGTCGTCGTTACACTCACCGCATTGCCGGCCGCATCGACCACCGAGTAATGCGTCGTCTCCTTCGACTCATGATCGAGTTTCAAGCTCGGCGCCTCCGGCATAAACCCCGCCGGACGCACCAGCGTCGCACTTGGCGAAGGCTTCACCGGATCGATCGTTGTGCGCCACGCCGCGGCGTACTTCGGGTTCATCATCTGCGCGATCGGCATCGCGGGGTTGAAGTCCGGATCGCCGAGAAAATCCGCTCGATCCATAAACGCCCGACGAAACGCCTCGCTGATGTAGTGCACCTGCCCTGGCGAACGATCGCCACCAAACTTCGTCAGGTCATAGCCACCGAGGATGTTCAAAATCTCCATCAGCACCACACCGCCGGAGCTTGGCGGCGGCGCGCTCACCACTTCCAGCCCGCGATAGCGTCCCACCAGCGGCGCGCGCTCCTTGCATTGGTACGCGGCGAGATCGGCCCCTGTAATCAGACCTCCATTCGCTTTCTCAAACGCGGCAATCTCCTGCGCCATGGCGCCGCGGTAGAAATCATCGGGCTTCTCGGCAATGCGTTCGAGCGTTCGCGCCAACTCCGGCTGCTGGAACGTATCGCCTTCTTTATAGAAATCGCCATCGCGCTGGAAGATGCGCTTCGAAGCTGTAAACATCCCCAGCCTGTCGCTGCGCATGTTGCCCGCCAGCGCGCTGTCGACGACGAAACCATCTCGCGCCATCTTGATCGCCGGCGCCATCACCTTCTTCAGCCCCAGCTTGCCGAAGTGCTGCTCCGCATAGGTCAGCCCTGCGACGCTTCCCGGAACGCCGCTCGCCTTCTGGCCCACCGTGGACATCTTCGGAATCACGTTGCCCTTGGCGTCGAGATACATATCCGCGCTCGCCGCCGCAGGCGCTGCTTCGCGATAGTCCAGGAAGTGCGGCTTGCCGCCGCCTAACTTCCCGCTCGCGGGACGAATCAACATAAACCCGCCGCCACCGATATTTCCCGCCACCGGATACACCACAGCCAGCGCAAACCCTACAGCCACCGCCGCATCTACAGCGTTGCCGCCTTCGCGCAACACTTCCACGCCGGCGTCGGTCGCGTAGTGCTGCACGCTCGTCACCATCGCATGCGGTGCGGTGACAGGAACTTCAGCAGTCTGCGCTGTTGAAGAAGCTACCAATGCTGAGGACAGAAAGACAGCGGTGCATTTGAGCCGATCATTCATCAGGGTTACTCCGGAAAAGGGTGTCTCCATCTTAGAGCGTGCTCTTCTTTTGAAGAATGGGAGTTTCAGAAGAAGGCATGCGTGGAGACGAGCGGCTTCAGCGTGGAGAGTAGGAGAGTATCCGTTAACGGAGTTTGGTCCAGCGCGTGCCGCTGGACCATCCGTGCGTCTTTGCAGGCCTTGCCGCACAGCCCTCCAAGCGATCCGTCGACCGGTCAAATCGATTATTTTTCGCTGCTCGGTGGGGCGATGTCCTTGAGGCGCAGGTAGAGCGCAAGTGTGGCGTACTGCTCGTTGTCGTGCGAGGCGTTGCCCCACAGGACGCCGATGCGTGAGCGCTTGACCGGGCCGACAGAGAACATCTCCGCGACGTTGCCGTCCGTGAGCGAGGCGTAGGCCTTGTCGCACTCGGCGAAGGAGGCTTTGAGAGCATCGACGACTTCGGCCTTGTCAGCTGTTTCAGGTGGGACCTTGGCGAGAGCCGTAGGTGCTGTGCCATTGACCGCGCCGCAGCTGTGAAGCTGGGCTTCCGAGACGTGGTTCACTACGCGGGCGAAGGTACGGATATCGGGCTCAGGTTTGTAAGGGTAAAACTCGGCCGGCATCTTGTCGGCAGACTTGAGGATGTTCGCCTTCACGGCGGCATAGTTCCGTTGGACTTCAGCCGCGGGACCTGTCGGACCGGTGGGAGCGGCGGTGGCGGCCGGCTTTTCCGGCGGCGCCGTGGGAGGCGTTCCGGCGTGCGCTTGCGCGAATGCCATTGCAGGCGCAAGAAGGACGGCCAGGGCTGTGGTTCCAAATGCGATTCGCGCACGCTGCATGAAGTTCTCCTCGGTGGATCAACCCAAGCGTACCTTGTGCAGCGCGGAAGCTACAAGGCTGAGGATGCGTTCGGGTTGACGAGCGGGCGAACTGCGGTGCCGAGAAGCTCGATCGCGCGCAGGAGCTTGGCGTGCGGCAGAGGGCCGCCGCTCATCATCAGGCTGATGCGTTCCACGCCGCCGAGTGAGTCGCTAATGTGCCACATTTTCTTTGCCACGGTGTCAGGATCTCCAATGAGGAACGCACCGAGCTCGCCACGCTGGGCGTCGAAAGCGGCGCGGTTTGTTGGCGGCCAGCCGCGCTCGCGGCCGATGCGGGTGAAAGTAGTGGAGTAAGCAGGCCAGAGGTCGTCTGCGGCACCTTGTGAAGTATCGGCGACGAAGCCGATGGCATGCACGCCGACGGTGAGCTTGTCCGCGGAGTGGCCGGCGCGGCGGCCGGCTTCGCGGTAGAGATCGACCATCGGACGGAAACGGTGCGGCTCGCCACCGATGATGGCGACCGTGAGCGGAAGGCCGAGCGTGCCGGCGCGGACGAAAGACTGCGGCGTTCCGCCGACGCCGAGGCGGATGGGCAGCAACGCTTGGGCCGGGCGTGGCCAAACGCCTTGGCCGGTGAGCGAAGGGCGATGGTGGCCGGTCCAGGTGACGCGGGTTTCTTCGCGTAGCTTGAGCAGGAGGTCGAGCTTTTCAGCGAAGAGCTCGTCGTAGTGCTCTAGGTCGTAGCCGAAGAGTGGGTAAGACTCGATGAACGAGCCGCGGCCGACGATGATTTCCGCGCGGCCGTTGGAGATCAGGTCGAGCGTGGCGAAGTCCTGGAAGACGCGGACGGGATCGTCCGAGCTGAGGACCGTGACGGCGCTGGTGAGGCGAATGTTTTTGGTGCGCGCGGCCGCAGCAGCAAGAAGAACGGCTGGCGAAGAGGCGATGTACTCTTCGCGATGATGTTCGCCAATGCCGAAGGCGTCCAGGCCGACGCGGTCGGCGAGTTCGATCTCTTCCACGAGCTGGGCTACGCGTTGCTGGCCGAGCTCGCTGGATGATTGTGTCCCGCCAAGCGTGGTTTCTACGAAGCTGTCGATTCCAATCTGCATGGGAATTAGATGTTGCAACATCGTTCGAGGGTTCGGTTGAGGATCGGGGCGTGGAAAGAGGCTTTCGAGCGTGTTCCAATAGTAGGTGAAAAGGAAACCAGCATCATGCCTCTGAACTGCGGAATTGTCGGACTGCCGAACGTCGGAAAGTCCACTATCTTCAACGCGTTGACCTCGTCGAAAGCCCAGGCGGCGAACTATCCGTTTTGCACGATCGATCCGAATGTGGGGATTGTGCCGGTACCTGATACGCGGATGGACCGCATCGTGACCATGGTGAAGCCGAACTCGATTGTGCCGACGACGATGGAGTTCGTCGACATTGCCGGAATTGTGGAGGGCGCGAGCAAGGGGGAGGGCTTGGGTAACCAGTTCCTGAGCCACATCCGCCAGACGGATGCGATTCTGCACGTGGTGCGGTGCTTCTCTGACCCCGAAGTCATCCACGTCGCAGGCGGCGTGAACCCGATCCACGACATCGACATCATCAATACTGAGCTACTGCTGGCCGACCTCGATACGGTAGAAAAGCGCCTCGCGAAGGCGGAAAAAGCAGCCAAGAGCAACTCCGCTACCGCAGCGCAGAAGACCGAGCTTTCGACTATCCAGAAGTTGCTGGAAGTGCTGAATGCGGGCAAGCCCGCGCGAACCGCAGAGCTTGAAGACGCAGAGAAGCTGGTCGCCCGCGATCTGTTTTTGATCACGATGAAGCCGCAGCTTTATGTGGCCAACGTGGACGAGGCGGGTATCGCCGATGGCAACGAGTTCACGAAGCTCGTAGAAGCACGCGCCGCGGAAGAAAACAGCGAAGTGGTGCGGATCTGCGGCGCGATGGAAGCGGAGATTTCGCAGTTAGAGCCGGCGGAGCGGACGGAGTTTCTGGAGGCTGCGGGTTTGTCGGAGCCGGGACTGAATCGTCTGATCCATGCGGCGTACCGCTTGCTCGAGCTGATTACATACTTCACCTCCGGCGTGCAGGAAGTGCGGGCTTGGACCATCAAACGAGGGACGAAAGCTCCCGGAGCGGCAGGGGTAATTCACTCGGACTTTGAGCGCGGGTTCATCAAGGCCGATTGCTACGCCTGCGAGGACCTGTTCCGGCTGGGCAGCGAGCAGGCGGTGAAGGAAGCCGGGCTTCTGCGGTCCGAAGGCAAAGAGTATGTGGTCAAGGACGGAGATATTTTGTTCTTCAAGTTCAACGTCTAGCTATGGCACACTGATAGTGGGATATGGCTATGGGCGCAACTAGAGCACACATTACATTACCGGATGAATTGATCGCGGAGATCGATTCAGTCGTCGGCCCTAGAGGCCGAAGCGCGTTTCTCGTTGAAACGGCGAAGGCTGAGTTGCGCCGCCGGCGGTTGCTCGCGTTCCTCGCAGACCCCGAGCCGGCCTGGAAAGATGAAGATCACCCTGAGTTGGCGAGGCTTGGAACGGCGGAGTATGTGCATCGGATGCGGCGTTATGTGAGTCCTCGGCAAAAGCGGATCGCACGCAAGCTGACTGAAACCGAATGACCGTTATCCTTGATTCCACAGCGCTGATCGATGCGCTCCGCAAGAAGCCTGCCTGCGTTCGTGCCATGCAAAACGTCCTCGCAACCGGCGATATCCTAGCAACCTCCGCAGTCAACGTGGCGGAGATCTATGCGGGATCGCGACAAGACGAAGGAGAGCAAACGGAGCGGCTCCTCGCAGCAATCGAGGTATATCCAGTCACATACTCCATAGCCAAGAGAGCCGGTGAGCTTAAGAACGCAGCAGCTAGGCGAGGCATCACGCTGCAATTGGATGACATGATCGTGGCCGCCACAGCGTTGGAGCGGGGCTCACCCGTCTGGACAGATAACAAGAAGGATTTCGCGGTTCCCGGATTGAAGTTCTACAACCCGTCATAAAGTGAGGATATGCACCCTGGCAGAGTAGCTACCGAGATTCCGCAAGCAAATCTCCGCGATGCACAGCTACACATCATCGAAACTGGAAGTCCATGGCAAAGAAGAAACTGCGTGTAGGCATTTTATTTGGCGGTAAGAGCGGTGAACATGAGATCTCGCTGCGCTCGGCGCGATCGATCCTTGAGGCAATCGACCGCAAGAAGTACGACGTCGTCGAGCTCGGCATCAACAAGCAGGGTAAGTGGCTCGGTGGAACGCAGGCGCAAAAGCTGCTGGGCGTTACTGGCGCTGCTCTTGCGGGTGGGAGTGTGAGCCTGGCCGTTGCGGCTACAAACCCTATGGCAGGCACGGGCCTCGATGTAGTGTTTCCCGTGTTGCATGGAACGTTCGGCGAGGATGGCACGATCCAGGGGCTGTTTGAGTTGGCGGATATTCCTTATGTGGGTTCGGGTGTGCTGGGTTCTTCGGCCGGCATGGATAAGGATGCGATGAAGCGGATGTTCTTCGCCGCGGGTCTGCCGCAGACACCGCACGTAACGTTGCTGCGCAGTGAGTGGAAGGCTGATGCGAAGAAGTGCATGAAGGTGATCGAAAAGGCGTTGGCATATCCGCTGTTTGTAAAGCCGGCGAACCTTGGGAGCTCGGTTGGGATCAGCAAAGTGAAGTCGCGTGCAGACCTTGCGGCTGCGATGGATCTTGCGGCGAGCTTCGATCGCAAGATCGTGATCGAGCAAGGTGTCGGTGGGCCCGGCGTAAAGCCGCGCGAGCTCGAAGTCGCTGTCCTCGGTAACGACACACCAGAGGCCAGCGTCGTCGGTGAGATCGTTCCCGCAAAAGAGTTCTATGACTACGAAGCCAAGTACGAACTCAACGGCGCCGATGAGAGTGTGAGCATTATTCCAGCGAAGTTATCGGCAGCCGATGCAAAGAAGATTCGCGCGATGGCGATCGCCGCCTTCCGTGCCTGCGACTGTGCGGGCCTCGCGCGTGTGGACTTCCTCATGGCTCCAAGGCGCGATGGCAAAGGCACAGAGATCGTGTTGAACGAGATCAACACGATGCCTGGATTTACCTCGATCAGTATGTATCCGAAGCTGTGGGGGGCGAGTGGTTTGCCCTATAAGAAGCTGATCGACCGGTTGATTGAGCTCGCGATGGAGCGGCATAAGGAGAAGCTGGAGACTAGCTTTAGCAAGTAGCCTTTGGCACTGTGCTACTGCTGGCAAACAGCAGATCCTTCCCCTTCGGCTTCGCTCAGGGTCAGGATGACAAGTCCTGAGGTGGTTCGCGAGAGACTTGTTAGGAATACGATAGAGACAATGACTTCTGTGGACACCAACCTTACGCTGGAGGATGTGCTTGCGGCTCGCGAGCGCATTCGTAGCTCGATCTATTACTCGCCGTGCAATCACTCGGAAACGCTTTCGCGTATTACGGGTCAGAACGTTTTTCTGAAGCTTGAGAACCTGCAGATGACAGGCAGCTTTAAGGAACGTGGAGCACTGAACAAGATTGCCACGCTGACCGCGGAGGAAGGCCGCCGTGGTGTTGTCGCGGCAAGCGCCGGTAACCATGCGCAGGGTGTGGCCTATCACGCGACGCAACGTGGGATTCGCGCGGTGATTGTGATGCCGCAGACGACTCCGCTGGTGAAAGTGACCGCGACGCGCGGATTTGGCGCTGAAGTGGTGCTGCATGGCGCGAACTACGATGAGGCGGCAGCCGAGGCGAAGCGGTTCTGCGAAGCCGAAGGCATGACGTTTATCCATCCCTTTGACGACATGCTGGTGATGGCGGGGCAGGGCACGATTGGGCTGGAGTTGCTGGAACAGATCGATGGGCTTGAGGCTGTGGTTGTTCCAATCGGCGGCGGTGGGCTGATCGGCGGCATCGCGTGCGCGGTGAAGGAATCGAACCCGAACGTGCGCGTGATCGGCGTGCAGACCGCGAAGCTGAACTCCATGTCGGCCGCGATTGCGGCAGGCCATCCGGTGACGCTGGAGCCTGCGACGACGATCGCCGATGGCATCGCGGTGCGGCGTGCGGGAGATAAAACGTTCCCCGTAGTTAAGAAGTACGTCGATGAGATTGTGACCGTCGATGAAGATGAGATCGCGAGCTCCATTCTCACGCTGCTGGAAAAAGAAAAGACGCTGGCGGAAGGCGCCGGCGCCACGGCTCTGGCAGCGCTATTGCAGAAGCGGACTCCGCTGCCAGCGGGCGTGAAGACGGCTGTGCTGGTATGCGGCGGCAATATCGATGTGACGCTGCTGAGCCGCATCATTGAGCGCGGCCTGGTGCAGGATGGGCGCTTGATTCGGCTGCGCATCCATCTGCTGGACCGCCCCGGCGCACTGACGGACCTGACGAAGCTGATCGCAAGCCATAGAGCGAACATTGTGGATACTTTGTATAACCGGGCTTACTACGGCGTGAACCTGGGCGATACGACCATCGACATCACGATGGAAACGCGCGGGCGCGAGCAGGTGGAAGAACTGCTCGCTTCGCTGACAGCTGAGGGCTACCGGCACAGCCGAGTGCTGTAGACAGGACTCGGGCAAGGCGGGCAAAAAGCCTTGACTCAAAGCTCACAAAGTAGAAGCGCCAAGTTTCGCGACTTTGTGGCGCGCATCGCGTTAACTGGATGGGTGCGCCTGTGGATGTTTGTGGGAAACCGTAGCATCTGAACGTACCAAGGCTGGCACTGTTTGACGTGTGCGGTCAGAGCTAGGCTTGTGATGGGGGACTCCATGGATTGCTCAAAATTGAATCGCTTGCTGCGTGGCGTGGTTTTGCTGTTGATCGGCGGCATGCTGAGTTTGGGAGGCCGCCCCGCGACGGCGCAGATCTCGCCCTATGCGATGTTCAGCGCGGGCCACTACTCAGGGTTGGGTGTGGGAAATGGAACCAAGAGCGATGAGAGCGGCGGCATGACCGCGTTAGGCGGAACGTTCGGCGTGTATGACGACTTTGTGCGGATGGGGCCGGCACGGTTTGGTACGGACTTCCGCGGAGTGATCCAGAACAGCGCAAATTCCACGCCCTACGGCAACAAGATTGCCGCCGGCCTGGTGGGCTTCCGGCTGGATGGCAGCGGGGTTCCCGTGCTGCCGTTCAATCCCTATGTGCAGGCGGAGATCGGGGTGGCAGGCACTAACAACGGAACCAGCTACAACAAAACCAGCAGCTTCGCATACCAGTTCCAGTTTGGCGGCGACTTTACGGTGTTTCCGCACATTGCGGCCCGGCTGGAGTACGGCGCGGGGCAGCTGACCAGTAGCGGCGCGACGAACACCAGCCACACGCTGCAAACGTTTGGAGCGGGTATTGTGGTGCGGTTGTACTAACTCACTTACAACAACTTGCAGACAAAACGGCGGATAAGCTCCGTGGTCGCACCGTACACCAGGTGCGCGGCGAGAGGCGTAGCCAGCGCGGAGGTGGGTTCTTCCGTGGGCCTCGGCGCCAGCTTCAGCACCGGTACCGCGAAGAGATCGGCGCCAGTGAACAGCACGGAACCAAAAGTCGTCCCGAAGCCGGCGGTAGCGGCCGAGGAGATCTCTGCCAGCCCACCATACAGGCCGCCCATAAGTCCGCCGAAGGCATAGTGAATGGCCGGGCCCGCAGCGGCACGCTGTTGATGCGTGAGATGTTGTCCGCCGGTGGCTATCGCAGCTATGAGGTCCGCGGCCTTCATCGTGGCGTCTTCGCCGTCGCTCAGGGCTTCCAATTGCTCCTGCTCGTCGGGCGTTTCGACGGCCTTTGAGAGCTTGCTTCCTGGGCCGGTGATGAACTCGTTCATGACGAAAGAAGCGACGAGGCCTCCAGCAATGCCGGCGAGAATACCGAGAGGGATGTTGCGTTTGCTCATGGCGACGCTCCTGCCATCTTACGATGCAGGAGCGAGGCTTGCCGTTTGCAAGAGCTCGGAATCCTGTTCCAGCGGCGGCTGGGGCGACATGCGCGTGAAATACAACACCAGCAACGGAAGCACAAGCAGCGGCAACACAAGGATGCTGCCTTCCGGCCCCACCGTGCCACCGGAATAAAACGCCCTGCCCGCAGCATGGGTAGCGAACAGACGTCCTTGCCACAGCATCCCGCTGTCCGGAACGCCATACAGGAACGACTGGCCCCAATCCCACGCCATGTGAAAGCCGATGCCCCACCAAAGGGAGCCCGTGCGCCAAAGCGCCAACACGCAGATCAGGGCATAGAGGAAGAGCTGCACCAGGCCAAGCGCGGTTTCACCGTCATTGTTGCTGTGCGCGAAACCAAAGAACGCGGACGTAATGGCCGCGGCCATCCAGAAAGCCACGGCACGCGCGTGGCTGGGCGAGAGCCGTTGCCCCAGCGAAAGGAGGCCGCGGGTCAACGTGAACTGCAGATAGCCTCGGAAGAAGTACTCCTCCGCCACACCCACAAGGAAAAACCCCACAAGCTGCACAAAGCCCCAGTAAAGGATTTCCGAGCCGTACAGCAGGCGCGCGTCGAAACTGAGGAAGTGAAACCGCGCCAGCATAACAATGAGTAGGGTGATCGCGGCAAGACCCCAGCCAACACCGCTGAAGAAGCGCCGAACGCGACCCGGCCCACCCAGCCCGTAGACACCGAATCGGCGATGCTCCAAATGCGAAAGCAGCCAGGTAAGAAGAAAGAGGACCATAAGCGCAACGCATTCAACGATCATCGGTGTGCGCATCGACTGCGGAGCGGCAGGGTCAACAGGGGCAGGTTTAGGCGGCAGCGGCGCCAGCGGATTCAGGCGATGGGCCTCGGCCTGTACCTGCCTCTGGTGGTTTCGAACGTGGCGGTGAATCCCGTTAGACGTGACGATGACCAAGATAACGACCGCAAGATACAGCAGGATCCCCCAACCGGCCCGCAGACCCATAGGACCGTAGAAGATAGGATTGGCAGTGGAACGCAACGGCGTGGCGGAGTTCATTCGTACCTTCCTCGTGAACTCAGGCTGGTGGCTTGCGCTCAGGAGATAGTACGCATCGGGGAAGCCATTGTTCCACGCAGCCAGAACATCTGCTCCAAACAGCAAAGGCCCGCATGGGTAGCGGGCCTTGCTTTTGTCTTTAGCGCGAAGCGCGTCTCGCCGTCCGCGCAGGACCTCAGATGCGCATGGGCATGAGGATGTAGCGATATTTGACGTCGTCGTTGGCATCCTCAGGACGCATCTGGCCAGCCGACTGCGCATCCTTAAACTCCAACCGCACTTCGCCGGTCACACCGGTAGCGCGCAGGAAATCGACCAGGTAGGAGCTGTTGAAGCCGACGACAAGCGGGTCGTAGTTGTAAGGCGTTTCAATGATGTCTTCGGACTCGCCGGAGTCCGTGGACTGCGCCGAAAGCTTGAGCTCGTTCTGCTCGAGGCGAATCTTGATCGCGCCCGAACGCTCATCCGCAAACTGCGCAACACGCTGAATCGAAGCCATCAGGTCTTCCGAGCGAACGATGACGAACTTGGTGTTGTCGCGCGGCAGCACGGCCTCGTAGTTGGGGAACTGGCCGGTAAGCTTGCGGCTGGTCAGCACGCGTCCACCAATACGGAAGAACAGCGATTGGTCGTCATCGGCGAACTCGACGAAGTCCGAGTCCGAACCGCCCAGCAAGCTCATGAGCTCCGCCAGCGCTTTGCGCGGGATCAGCGTCTTCTTTTCGCCGGAGATGCCTTCGAGGTTCTCGCCAAGCTTTTCGATGTGCGCGAGGCGGTGGCCATCGGTCGCGACCATCGCCATGGACTCAGCCTTGAGCACCAGCAGCGCTCCATTCAGCGTGTAGCGGGACTCCTCGTTGGAGATGGCGAAGATCGTCTTCGCGATCATGTTCTTCAGGCTGGCGGCGTTGATCTTAAAGACGCCGGAGCCGGGGAACTCGGGCACCTGCGGGAAGTTCGCGCGGGCCATGCCAACCATTTTGGTATTCGACCGCCCAGCCCGGATCTGCACCCAGTGGTTGTCCATCAGCTTGATGGAAATATCGCCCTCAGGCAGCAGCTTGATGTAGTCGAACAGCTTGCGGGCGGGGATGGTGCATGCGCCGGTCTTTTTCACCTTGGCCGCGCAGGAGGTCTTCAGCGACTGATCGAGGTCCGTAGCCGTGATCGTCAACTTGCCTTCGGTCGCCTCGAAGAGGAAGTTCGAAAGAATCGGAATGGTGGTCTTGCGCTCGACGACCGACTGCGCGGCGGTGAGCTCGCGAAGAAGCTCGGCGCGGGAGACCGAGATTTCGAGGTTGCCGGTAGGCGCTGCGACGTCGGGCGTGATGGTGGCGGTGGACACGGTGGTTTCTCCCTTGGCTTGCGCGCTAGGCCCTTTGTGTTCTGGGCAGAGGTTGAGTTGATTCTAGGGCGCGGGAAGGCTGTGAATATCGGCGATATTTTGTGGGGTACAGGTACGGAGTTAGTGGAGGGTGATTGGCCGCTGCGGGTGCGAATGCTTCTACAAAACTAAGTGAAAGGAAGAGATTTATTAGCAGTAGTAGTCGTTGTGGGTGGAAGAGTGGATATCAGGACGATCCCCTGATGGATGTGTGACTTAGGGTATGGACCAGCTTTAGAGAACTGGGATCGCGAAATCGAGGAATGCGGAGGACCGGAACCCCGCTCCGGAATGCGTCCGTAGATTTGCCAGTTATGCACACGCGGCGTGGAGCGGCTACAGGGAAGAGTACCTCGTGATGTGGGCAGATGGGACAAAACCGCATAAACACTCGGCAATCGTGAAGACCAGTTAGCCACAGCTTTCAATTCAAGCTGCGCAAAAGTGGAAAGACAGGATCTGTGTGTTGAAGTGTGGAAGCCTTGTACCCAGGAACAAAAGCTTGTTCTCGGATAGGATTCGAAACGCTGAAAGATTGCAGTGGACGAGGAGTTGAATGGCGGACATTACGCGCAGGACGATGCTGGGCACGCTGGCACTTGCGAGTGGAATCAACCTGGCGATGCCCGGCTCCGCGCCCGCACGAGGGCTCTCCCCAGCCGAGCGTTGCCAGTTATCTGACAAGCTGGTGGCCTACTTCGCCGAGACGGGCCCTACACTGTTTCGTCAGCCCGGTGGTTTTCTCAAACACCCAACGCTCTCGCCCACGCAGCCTGGCAGAACCTATTCGGCCGAGCTCTGGGACTGGGACACCTACTGGACCGCGCGCGGCCTCTTTCGCCTGGCTAAACTCACTGCGAATGCGAAACTGCATCGCCAGACCGTAGAGCATGCCCAAGGCAGCCTACTGAGTTTCTTCGACGCGCAGTCCGCAGATGGCCGCATCCCGATCATGATCTCCGTCGACAACGGCGACTTTTTCGGCAGCACTAAGCCCGGCCGGCCGCGTTCCACCAACCAGGCCAAACCTGTGCTCGCGCAGCTTGCGCTGCTTGCGGCGAATGAAGCTGATGAAGCGGAGTGGTTTCGCACCAGCTTCGACAAACTCCTTCGTTTCTATGATTCCTGGATCGTGGACAATCTAAGCAAGGTTGGACTTTATGTCTGGGGTAATGATGTAGCCGTCGGAGACGATAACGACCCGACCGTCTTCGGCCGCCCCGACTTCTCTTCAGCAAACCTGCTTTTGAACACGCTTTTCTACCAGGACCTTTGTGCCGCATCCGAGCTCGCACGCAGACTGCACCGTGAAGACGACGCACTACGTCTCGCGAAGCAGGCCGAAGCCTTGGGCGCAAGCGTACAGCAACATTGCTGGGACATCCGTGACAGCTTCTATTACACCGTGGACGTCCAGTGCCGCGACCGACGCTCCGAGCTGCTCCCCGGCCTGCCGCAGGGAATGGCGATGAGCTGGCAGTGCCTCCCGCTGAAGGTGCAGAGTTTCACCGGTTTCCTGCCCATGTGGTGCGGTCTTGCAACACCCCGGCAGGCGGAAGCTGTGGTCCGCACGAACTACTTGGCCGATGACCGCTTTCGCGCCGTCGCCGGAGTCCGCTCACTTTCGTCGCTGGAAGTCATGTATTCCCTCGAAGCTATGAGTGGCAACCCCAGCAACTGGCTGGGGCCTGTATGGATCATCGTGAATTACTTTGTCTGGCAGGCGCTTTCGCGTTACGGGTACAAGGAGGCCGCCGCCGAACTCGCCAACAAGACTATTCACCTGCTTGCCAACGACCTCGTCGCAACCGGCACACTGAACGAGTACTACCACCCCGACACGGGGGCCGCATTAAGCCACAAAGGTTTCATGGACTGGAACTTGCTGGTGCTGGAGATGATCGGAAGCCAGAGATAGCAGCAAAATACAAAAGCCGCCATTGCTGGCGGCTTTTATATTGCTGGATGCTACTGAGACTAGCCCAACGTCTCCATCAGCTTGTTTACGGTCCGGTTCAGGTCCTTATCCGTGCGGCGCTGCTCGTCAATCTTGGAGATCGAGTGCATCACCGTGGTGTGGTGCTTGCCACCGAACTGACGTCCAATTTCAGGCAACGACGCTTCAGTCATCTGCTTGGCCAGGTACATTGCGATCTGGCGCGGCACGACGATCTGGCGGGAGTTGTTCTTCTGCTTCAGTTCGGCAACACGCATCCCGAAGCTCTCCGCAACCGCACGCTGGATAGCTTCGATCGTGATCTTGCGCACCTGCGTGTCGATGAACTGCTTCAGGCACTGCTGCGCCGTCGGCAGCGTGATCTCCACGCCATGCAGCGAGCACCACGCGATCAACCGCACCAGCGCGCCTTCAAGCTCGCGGACGTTGGTGCGCACGTTGCCCGCGATGAACAGAGCGACGTCCATCGGAAGCACGGTCTGCTCCAGCTCGGACTTCTTCTGCAGGATCGCCACCTTGGTCTCAAGGTCAGGCGGCTGGATGTCGACGACCAGGCCCCACTCAAAGCGCGAGCGTAGGCGGTCTTCAAAATCAGCCAATTCCTTGGGAGGCCGGTCCGAGGCGATGACGATCTGCTTCATCGACTCATGCAGCGCGTTGAACGTATGGAAGAACTCTTCCTGCGTGCGCTCCTTGCCGGCCAGGAACTGGATGTCGTCGATGAGCAGCACGTCCACGTGACGGTACTTGTCGCGGAAGCTGGTCATCTTGTCGTAGCGCACGGAGTTGATCATCTCGTTGGTGAACTTTTCACCCGAGACATAGCTGACTGCCGCATGCGGCTGGCGCAGCTTTACATGGTGGCCGATGGCCTGCATGAGGTGTGTCTTGCCCATACCCACGCCGCCGTAAACGAAGAGCGGGTTGTAGGCCTTCGATGGACGTTCCGCAACTGCCTGCGCCGCCGCGTGGGCGAACTGATTGCCGGAGCCGGTGACGAAGGAATCAAACTGATAACGAGGGTTGAGTTGGGCGGCGGAGTCCCAGTCGAAGCGCGACTGCTCCGGGCCGATGCCGCCCTGCGAGTTCAAAGTGCCGGGGCGCAGGCTGCGGGGATTGTTGAGCGAGTGTGCCGACTGCGGACCGAAGCCGCCATCTTCGCGAAGGCGTGCGGCGTTGGGATCGGGCGGCGGGACCTGGAACACGACGTTGTCGATCTCGAGGCCGAGGTTATCGATGGCTTCCGAGATGAGGTCGGCGTAGCGATCGCCTACGTGTTGGAACTCGGCTGAGGGAATGCGGATGAAGAGGGTGCGGTCGGCGACGTGGGAGTATCGGGTCGGCTTGAGCCAGGTTTCAAAGCTCTGCCGGTTGATCTTCTTTTCGAGCGCGCCAAGGATGCGAACCCACTGATTCAATACCGCCGCAGCTACTGGAACAAATGACATTAGTTTCGTCTTCCTTAGGATCCTGAGTTACATGCAAGGCGTTGCTGCGTTGCGGTGACAATCTGAAAAAAGCAAACAGGTGTCCTGCCTCCAGCAGTGTAAAAGTTGTGGAGGAAATGATCCCTGAAGCGATTGCTTTGAAGGCTTCAACGTCGTAACGATGAAGGCGAGTGGAACAAAGATGGGACCCGAAAAGCTTCCCGCAACCCGAATGACGAATCACTGGAACGGAGTCGATAGTAGCACGCAAAGAGGGGGCATCTGCCAACACGAAAGATGCAAAATGCGAAAGAAAATTTGAGTTGCACCAAACGTTGTGAAGAATTGCACCCGAGTGCCGGAACCGGACGGTGCCGGAGCTGGAATGGGAGAGCGTGAAGGAATTTCATTGCCGGTTTTCCTCAGCTTGGGTATACTGGAATCTAGCTGCCGCACGCGACTTTGTGCTGAGCAAAAGAGCTCTACGTAAGAGTTTTCAGCAGGTCACGCAATTCCCGATAGAACCGCAGAGGCTTGAAGCAGCACAGCCTCGCAGGACTTGAAGACAGCAGACTTCTCACTATAGTTTTCGCAGACAGGATAGATATCATGCCCAAGCGCACGTTCCAACCCAACCGCCGCCGCCGCTCCAAGGTCCACGGCTTTCTCGTTCGTATGGCCACCAAGGCCGGAGCCGCTGTACTCAACCGCCGCCGCGCCAAGGGCCGTCATAAGATCGCCGTCTCCGCCGGTTTCCGCGACTAGTCTCTCTTTACCCTTTTGTTGGCATAAGGTCGCGCTCATGGATACGTCCCTGAGCGCGATTGTGCGTTTGGACAGATTGCATGCAGCCCCATCGCCTTCGCAAGCACGTGGACTACCAGCTGGTCTATAAGGCGTCACGCAAACAGTTCGGCAAGCAGATCGCCTACTTCCATACATTGCGTCCGTCCGTGGGGAAGGATGGTTCCGCACTCAGGAGCGATACCCTAGGCCCGCGCGTGGGGCTTACAGTCCCCAAGGCGCTCGGCAAGGCCGTTGATCGCAACCGTATCAAACGCCGTATGCGCGAGGCCGTTCGGCGAGCGCTGCCGCTGCTGACAGCTCCCGTGGACGTGATCCTGCACCCGAAGCGGAGCGTGATCGAGGCTGACTTTGCCGTGCTCGAGCGCGAAGTGAGCGTGATCTTCCGCAGCGTACAGGCCGCCTGCGAGCGCGCCTCAGCGAAGGCTCCCGTTGGAGCGGCCGCGCGATGACGCCGGAGGCCCGACGCGAGCGTGTGGCTGCTGCGCTGCTGCGCTTCTATAAGCGCGTGATTTCGCCGCTCATGCACACCTTTTCCATTTCTCAATGCAAGTACCTTCCAACCTGCAGCGAGTACGGCTACGTAGCCGTCGTTCGCTACGGCTGGCTGCGCGGTGGTTGGTTGGCGCTGCGGCGGCTGGCACGGTGCCATCCCTTTGCCAAGGGCGGCCTGGATCCAGTGCCGTAAGAGGTTTGGTTTGTGCCCGCTTAATCGTCTGCGCGCATTTATCATGGAAAGACCGGCCCGACAGGCACCACCAGCGCCGCGAAGAATAGGAAATCCCTTTGCCCGAGTTTAAGAACCCCAACCAAGGCGGCGGCGGTCAGGATAACCGCTCGTTCCTGGTCCTGATTGTTGTCATGTTCGCCGTCATCCTGGGCACGCAGTACTGGCGTGCGAAGCACCCGTCCACGACGCCTGACGCGAACACCACTGCCACAACACAGACCGCTGCTGCTCCGGCGAGCGCGCCCTCGGCTCCTCCTGCCGACGCCGCCGTGACATCCACCGTGCCTGTGGTTCAGGCGGCCGCGGAGACCACCACCGTTGTCGAGAATGAGCTCTACAAAATTACGTTCTCCAACCGCGGCGGCGCTGTAACCTCGTGGATTCTCAAGGGCGTAACCGACAGCACCGGCAAGCCTCTGGACATGGTGAACGCCGAGGGGTCGAAGAAGTTCGGCTATCCGCTTTCGCTCCACACCTACGACCCGGCTCTCACCCAGAACCTCGCGCAGGCGCTCTATGTGCCTTCGACGACCGGCAAGCTGGAAGCTCCGGCGACGCTGACCTACGAGTACTCCGCCGGTAACATTACCGTACACAAGACCTACAGCTTCGACGCTGACTACGTTGTCCACGCCAGCGCGACCGTCCAGCGCAACGGCGCTCCGATTCGCGCACTGTTCTCCTGGACCGGCGGCCTTGGCGATATGGATTCGCTGACGGCCTACAACATGGCCGTGCTGGACACCAGCATTACCGGCAAGGACGAGCATATTGAGCCGAAGAAGGTCTCAAGCGGCTCCACGCTCGCCGGTCCATTTGATTTTGCCGGCGTAAGCGACCAGTACTTCGCTGTGATCTTTATGCCTGACCAGCCGTCGGACTCCACGGTCCGCACGCTATACAACCAGATGGAAGTCCAGAACCAGGTCAAGAGCTCCGGCAGCCGCTTCTCCGCATCCAAGACCGGCGGCACGGTGCCTGTGATCGGCGCCGCGGTGGGCAATGTCTCCGGCAACAACCAGGTTCGGCTGTTCGTCGGACCGAAGTCGCTCACAGTGCTCAAGAGCATCAAGACCGTGGACGGCAACAACCTCGGCACCGTGCTGGACTTCGGCTTCTGGGGGCCCATCGGCAAGGCGCTCTTCCTCGGGCTGCACTTCGTCCAGGAGCACATCGCTTCCAACTGGGGCTGGGCGATCATCCTCTTCACGGTCTTTATCAATGTGCTGATTCTTCCGCTTCGCGTGCAGGGCATGCGCTCGATGCTGAAGATGCAACGCATCCAGCCGCAGACCGACGCCATCAAGGCCAAGTACGGGAACCCCAAGCCCACCGATCCCAAGATGGCCGAGATGAACGCCGAAGTGATGGCGCTGCAGAAGGAGCACGGCGTCAGCATGTTCGGCGGCTGCATCCCGACGCTGATCCAGTTCCCCTTGCTGTTCGCCTTCTACACGATGATGACGCGCGTGGTCGAACTGCGGCACGCGCACTGGTTCTGGCTGCATGACCTCTCGCTGGCCGACCCATACCACATCCTCCCGATCATGATGGTCGCCACATCCTTCCTCGCGCAGTACTACACGCCTTCTCCAGGTGTCGACCCGGCGCAGCAGCGCATGATGGCCTTCATGATGCCGGCATTCTCCGGCTGGATGACCTGGCAGTACGCCTCCGGCCTTGCACTCTACTGGAACGTAGGTAATATCATCCTGATCCTGCAACAGCAGGTGATGAACCGTACGGCGTTAGGCAAGGAGATGCGCGAGATTGCCGCCAAGCGAGCCAAAGCCAAGACCATCGGCAAACCGACCGCAGGCAAGACGATCCAGGGACGTAAATGATCGCCTGTTCCTGTTTATAATGGGATCAAAATAAGCCCTTCGTTTGTTGAAGCCATAGCAGTGCTCGCCGCGCGCTCGTAGTTAAGTGTTTGGCGACTTAACGTCGTACTATGAGGTGGGTTCCAGATGGAAGATTTGACACGTTCGGCGGAGCAGGTCGCCTCCCTGATGAGGCTGCTTACTACGAGCGGCGGGTTCCGGTTGAAGTTTCGAATCACGGCGGGCGCGGGCGCCGCCGATCCGGATGAGTTTGAACGGCGCGACATTTACGTGGAATGCAAAGGCCCCGATGCTGACCTGCTGCTGGATCGCGATGGAGAGTTGCTCCGCGCGCTCGAGCATATCGCAGCGAAGATCCTTCGACTGGAACCGGAAGAGCATGATCGCGTTTCGTTCGATGCAAACGGCTACAAGGCCGAGCGCGCTGCCGACCTGAAAGACCTGGCAGAGGAAGGCATCGACGCCGTGGAAGACACGGGAGAGCCCTACAAATATCCGTCCATGAGCTCCCGTGAGCGCCGGATGCTGCACATGTTTCTGAAGGACTCAGGCCTGCAAACAGCATCCAGTGGTGAAGGCCCACAGCGTTTTGTAGTGTTGTATCCGGAAGGTTACACCATCCCGCCGGAACGGCCGAGCTATGGACGCGATCGTGGCCGCGGTCCCGGTGGTGGCGGCAATCGCGGTCGCAGCCCTATGGGCCGCAACCGCCGCTAAGCACAACTAGCCAAGCAGAATGATCTTCCCCGGCACGCCCTTTTCACCGGCGGCGTGCGCCTCCGCAGCTTCCGCAAGCGGCAGCATGCGGTCGATCGGCAGCAGAAGCTTGCCGTCGCGCACTGCTTCTCCATAGTGGATGTACGTCTTCGGGTCGGGGTGCGCCATAAACGCGTTGACCTGCACCGTGGGGTGCAGCGCCGCGTTCGACGGTGGCCCGACCGTGCTGCCATAGCATCCCCCTGGGCGAACCTTACCGATCAGCTTGGTTGCGGTCACTCCGCCAATCACATCAGCCACAGCGTCGACGATCCCGAGCTTGGCGATCTCATCATCGTCAGAAAGATCGATAGCAGCCACAGCGCCAAGCTTGAGCGCCTCATCGATCTGCTTCTTGCGCACGCCCGCGATAACCTTCGCGCCAATCTCCAGCGCAGCATACAGCGCGATACGTCCCACGCTGCCAAGCGCGCCGGTCAGGAGAATGGTCTGGTCCTTCTGAGCCTTCGCCGCGTCGCGGACTAACTGGTCGCCGGTGACCGAGACTAGCGGAATAGCTGACGCGGTAGTAAGTTCAAAACCCTCAGGGATCAGCGCAAGCTCGGAAGCTTTGACCACGCAAAGCTCGGCGTACGTGTGGTTCGCAAGCGCGAAGACGCGGTCACCTTCCTTGAACCCGGTCACCTTCGGGCCAAGCTCACGCACGATGCCGGCCACGTCACGGCCAATCACAGCAGGAAGCTCCAGGGGGAAGCGCTCTTTGGCGGCGCCGGAGCGCATCTTCCAGTCGATGGGATTGAGGCTTACAGCCTGTACTCGGACCAACACCTCACCTTCGCCGGGCTTTGGATCTTCAAAGTCTTCGTACTTCAGATTCTTTTGGGGACCGTACTCGTGGAGAACGACTGCCTTCATCACTGCACCTCTGCTGGGGTGAGATGCACCGGACGCCCGCCGGGTCTCGTCGCGTACCGAAGCTGCATCAGATAGAAGAGAGCATTCGGTCAGAAGATTGAGGAAAGAAATGGCATTGAAAAAGGCAGCAAAAAAGGTAGTGAAGAAGTCTGCGAAGAAAGCAATAAAGAAAGCGGCCAAGAAGAACGCAAAACACCAAGCAAGCCACGACTTGCGTCGCGCCTACGAGCATCTTGGTCGCCTCGAAGTCCTGCAGGGTGGCTTACCTGGCGCCGTAGTGGCGGACATCAACGCACTGACGCAGATGGCACGCACCAGCCTTCAGGCCGGCGATACGAAGAATGCCGCGGACCTGTTGCGCGGCTGCGAACATCTCGCCTTCGCCGCACTGGCTACCGGAAGCCGCGAAATGCAGATCGGCGACGACCTGCAGGAAGCGATCGACGGCGAGTACGAGCACCTAGTGGAGCGCGCTGTGGAACACTGGGACGAGCAGGACGAAGAGCCCAACGACGCCTTCGCCGCGATCTATGAGAAAACGTTTGACGCCGCGGAAGCGGCTTACAACAAAGGAGCCTTCCGTCGCGCCCTTGAGCTCGCGCGCGGTGCGGAAGCACTATCGCACGTCCATGGCATAGCAGTTGATCGTCTAGGTTCTGGCAGCACGCGGCGAAGCCTGAAGAGCTAAGGTTCCTTGGCGAGGGCGGTTTCTTCCACCCACTCGCGCCAGCCTTCGCCTTCAGCCAATTCCTTGATCATCGCGAACCGTTGCCGTGCGAGCTTGCGAATGTGCGGCGCGAGCAGGAACTTTGCTGCGAGGCGACCCAGTGGACCAAATAGTAAAGCGAAGCGCACTTCATCGCGCAGAACCGTTGTGCATTCGCCATCGACCTCTTCTGTGAAGGAGTGGTCATGCTGAAAGAAGGCGAAGCGTCCGCGCTCCTGCGTGTCTTGAAAGAACGCAGTTGTGCTCGTCCCAGAGTCGGCGTGGGGCGGTTCAAACGCGGTGATGAGTGTGTGATGTTTCGTCGGCAACCCGAACTTCCATCCACTCCACGTCACCCGGCTCTCCGCGCCAATATGGCCAGTGGTAATACCCGCAATGGGCGTCATGCCAAGCGTCCGCTGTACGAGCTCAATGCGTGTAGAGAGACCAAAGCAGCGCTCGATAGGCGCGTGAATGGTGACGGACTCGTGGATGGTGTCGATGGGAGCAAGCGTCATACGCAGCACTGTGTTCAGATCAGCGATTCGATGGCGGCTGCGATCGTGTCGTAGTCGTAGGAGTCATCGTAACGCTGTCCGTTGAGATAGAACATCGGCGTGCCGGTGACGCCGGACTTCACACCGCCGTCAAAGTCAGCCTTGACCTTAGCACCGTACTTTCCGTCAGCGAGCGCCTTGCTGAGTTCGTCCGCCGGTAAGCCAAGCTCTTTGACCATCTTCACCAGCGCTGTGTCCGCCAGGTTCGACTGGTGCTTGAACATCGCATCGTGCATCTCCCAGAACTTGTTGTGAGCGCCAGGGAACTCAGCACCTTCAGCAGCATGCTCGGCCCAGGGATGCATCTCCAGCGGGAAGTTGCGAAACACAAACCGCAGCTTATCGCCGAAGTGCGTCTGCAGCTTCTTGACGATAGGCGCAGCCTGTCCGCAGGACGGGCACTGAAAGTCACCATACTCCACCAGCGTGACGGGAGCGTCGGCAGAACCTTCAATGTGATCTTTGGCGGAAACGGGAACGGCGAGTTTGCTCATGCATGATGAGATGCAAATAAGCGGGCCGCTACGTTTCGATAAGCGGCTGCCAAACGTTAGGGTCGCCCTCTGCAATCGTACGGATCAAGTCATTTCGCTGCGCCAGGAAACGAGACAGATAGCTTTGCAGGAAAAGAACATCCGCAATGCGGCCTAATGGTCCCAACGGCGCGGCAAACCTAAGCTCATCTCGCATCAGGGTGGTGCCGTCTTCGAGCGTGTCAAAGAAGTGATCGTGCTCGAAGCTTCGAAACATTCCGCGCAGCATAATGTCTTGAAAGTGGTTCGGGCGATCATATTGTGAAATCAGCGTCTCATGTGTCAACATCAAACCGAAATGGCGACCTCGCCAGGTCACTCGTTCGCCTGGACCGATGATGCCACTTGTAACTCCCGCAATAGCTTCTTCGCTGGTTTGCACAGTGCTTTGCTTGTGTAAGTCGATGTTGAGAGACAAAAGAAAGCAGCGCTCTGCGGGCGCTGCGATCCTCGTTTCCAGTTGTATGAGTTCCACTACAGCTCCATCGAATGTTCACCAACGAGCTTCTTCACCCGTTCCAAAAACGCTTCAACCGTCACCGAGCCCTCATCACCCTTCGCGCGCACACGCACGCTCACCGAGTCGGTCGCCGACTCCTTATCACCCATGATCAGGATGAACGGAATCTTCTGCAGCCCAAAGTCGCGAATCTTGCCCTGCATCTTGTTGTTGCTCGTATCAAGCTCCACCCGCAGCCCCGCAGCTTCGAGCCGAGCCTTCACACTGTGCGCATACTCCAAGTGCTTCTCGCTGATCGGCACCAGTCCCACCTGTACCGGCGCAAGCCACATCGGGAACGCTCCCGCGTAGTGCTCGATCAACACACCAAAGAAGCGCTCCACGGAACCGAACAACGCACGATGCACCATCACCGGCTGGTGCCGCGCGCCATCTTCCCCGATGTACTCCAACTCAAAACGCCTCGGCAGGTTGAAGTCGAACTGCACCGTCGAAAGCTGCCACAACCGCCCCAACACATCGACGAGTTTGATGTCGATCTTCGGTCCATAGAACGCGGCCTCGCCGGGGAAGCTCTGGAAGCTAAGCCCGCGCCCGCTGAGCACGCCAGTCAACGCGCCTTCTGCACTAGCCCAGTCTTCTTCCGTACCGACAAACTCACCAGCCTTGTTCGGATCACGCGTCGAAAGCTCCACACGATACTCCTTGAACCCGAACGTCTTCAGCACAGCCTCGGCAAAATCAAGACAAGCCTCGATCTCGCTGACGACCTGTTCCGGCGTGCAGAAGATATGCGCGTCATCCTGCGTAAAGCCGCGCACGCGCAGCAGCCCATGCATCGTGCCCGACCGCTCATAGCGATACACATTGCCCAGCTCCGCATAGCGCGCCGGCAGATCGCGATAGCTCTTCGGCGAGTTCTTATAAATCAAGATATGGCCGGGACAGTTCATCGGCTTCAGCCGGTACTCCGCGTCATCAAGCTCCATCGGCGGATACATGTTCTCGGAGTAGAAGCCTTCATGCCCCGATATCTTCCATAACTCGCGCCGCATGATGTGCGGCGTGTAGACGAGGTTGTACCCGCGCCGTACGCACTCATCGCGCATCCAGTCTTCCATCGTCTTGCGGATCAGCCCGCCCTTCGGATGCCAGAAGATCAACCCCGCGCCGGCGACTTCCTGGATCGAGAACAGATCTAGCTGCTTGCCCAGCACACGATGGTCGCGCGCCTTGATCTCTTCCAGATGCTTGAAGTGCGCATCGAGGTCCTTCGCGTTAAAGAATGCCGTGCCATAGATGCGCTGTAGCTGCTGGTTCTTCTCATCGCCCAGCCAGTAAGCTCCTGCAATCGACATCACCTTGAACGCCTTCACGCGGCCAGTGCTTGGCACATGCGGCCCACGGCAGAAGTCGGTAAAGCCACCGTTCTTATAGAGCGAGATTTCATCACCAGGCTTCGTGAAGCGCTCGATGAAATGGATCTTCATGAACTCGCCCTGCGCCGCGTAATCCGTCAGACCTTTATCGCGCGATTCTTCCACGCGCACGAAAGGCTCGTCGCGCCTCACCACCTCAGCCATGCGGCCCTCAATAGCAGCAAGGTCAAGCTCCGTGAACGGCACATCGCGATAAACGTCATAGAAGAATCCGTTGTCCGTAGCCGGCCCGTGGCCAAGCTTGGTCTCCGGGAACAGCTCAAGGATCGCCGTAGCCATCACATGCGCCGCGCTATGCCGCACCACCTTCAGCGCGGCAGGGTCGTTCTCCTTCAGTAGCTCCAGCGCCACATCCTCAGTCAGCGGCATGTTCAGGTCGACAATGCGCGCGGCAGCGGACCCCGGCGCATGGCTGGAGTACATTGCCTCCTCACTGGCCTCGAGTGCAGCTTCATTGTTGGTGGCAGGGGCAGGCTCAAGCGATCGAACGCGGGCTACGACGACGGCCGCGGCCAGTCGTGGGGAGATGCTGTTAGCAATATCGAGCGCGGAGGTGCCCTTGGGAACCTCGCGAATAGAACCATCTGGAAGCTGAATCTTGATCATGTCACTCACAACTATCAAGGATAGTGCATTGTCCCGTAAGGCGTTCCTGGCAGGCCTACCCATCCTCTGCGAGGGCACGACTCGGTAACCACCTCCACGGTGACTTTTGCTCGCAAGCCCTTCAGGAGAGTTGTAGGCCGGGAGAGCCGAAGAGGCATCGCGCATCGCTGCCGCGGGACCTACTGTGTCAATAGAAACAGAGTCAACGGGCTACGCGGTTAGAAAGACAAATTCAATCTTCGAGGACAATCTCATGCAGGTACTTTGCAAGGCTTCCAACACCGCCAGTGACGTTCGTTGCACCGTTTGCGGCCAGGGCTTCCTGGTCTACTTCACGCGCACTTCCCCACAGGAGCGCGAACAGCGCCGCGAGGAGATCACGCAGGCCCTGCGCGACCACCACATGACCTCGAACCACGCCTCTGCGCACCCCACCACCGGCTTCAACCTGCCGGAGTGGTCCGGCGCGCCGCAGCACTCTGCAGCCGCTTTACTCGGTGGAGCTCCAGCTTGGGCCGCCTGCTAAGTCGCTGTAGCGAAACAACTTTCGGCGCAAGCCAAACACAACCGGCAGGGCCTTCGCTACAATAAACGAAGGCCCTCCTCCATTGGGGCCGTTCTGCCGTCCTAAAAGGAGCAGCCCCAAGCCGATGAGTTGGTTCAAGCGCGAAAACCACGAAATCCAACCCACGCCCGACCACGAGGTGCGGACCGAAGGCCTGTGGACCAAGTGCGGCCAGTGCGGCAAGGTGCTCTTCAAACCTGATCTGGAAGCCAATCTGCAGGTCTGCCCCAACTGCGGCCGTCACTTCAAGTTGGACGCCCGCTCCCGCATCGAAAACCTCCTCGACCCCGGCTACGAACTCGTCGACCTTGAACTCAAGTCCACCGACCCGCTCCAGTTCACCGACCTCAAGCCCTATAAGCAGCGCCTCGTGCAGGCCCAGAAGAAAACCGGCCTTAACGACGCCATCATCAACGCCGTCGGCAAGATCGAAGGCCAGCCCATAGTCCTCTCCGTCATGGAGTACGGCTTTATCGGCGGCTCCATGGGCTCCGTCGTCGGCGAGACCATCGCCCGCGCTGTTGACCGCGCCCTCGACAAGCGTGTCCCGTTGATCATCGTCTCAGCCTCCGGCGGCGCCCGCATGATGGAAGGCATCGCCAGCCTCATGCAGCTCGCAAAAGTCTCCGTCGGCCTCGCCAAAATGGACAACGAAAAAATCCCTTACATCTCACTCCTCACCGACCCCACCACCGGCGGCGTCACTGCGAGCTTCGCCATGCTGGGCGATCTCAACATCGCCGAACCCGGTGCCCTCATCGGCTTCGCTGGCCCCCGCGTCATCGAGCAAACCATCCGCCAGAAGCTCCCCGAAGGCTTCCAGCGCTCCGAGTTCCTGCTGACACACGGTTTTCTGGACGCAATCGTAGCCCGCAAAGACCTGAAGGGGTATCTGGCACAAGCGCTGGGATGGATGACGACGGCGAAAAACCAGGAATTGCCGAAAGCCAGCTAAGCTGCGTCCGCTTCGAGATCGTTTTGCAGCGCTACGTGAACGAGTTTCTTCACGTAGGTTTCATAGCTCATCCCGTGCTTCGCAGCAAAAGCGCGGGCCTTCGCGGCGTCTTCTGGATCAAGTTGAACTCCGGTATCAGCCGCAAGGGCACGACGCATGGCTGTTCCCTGACCCAATCTGCGTTCTTTTGCAGCCAGCTCAAACTCTTCAAGCAACTGATCCTGATGCGTAAACCACCAATCTGCTTCTTCAGCTTCGGTGGCGAACTTTGGGATTGTCATTTGTTCCATGTTGGTTTCACCCGTTGCTTCAAATAGAAAACTTTGTAGGCTTTTGGAGCGTCCCATGCACTAATCACTCGGATGGCATTGCCTCGAACGGTGGAAAGAACTACAAGGATTCTTCCCGAATTTGTTTCGCCGATCTCCGTATAGCGGAAGCCGTCAACTTCGTCCGTCTGGGTTTCCAGATCAAAGGGTTCATTCCGGATTACTTCTTCGGCTTCCTGAGCAGTGACATCATGCACCGCAACATGCTCCCGATTCGCTTCATCCCAATCAAATATCAATGCCGGCAGTCCTCTGCAATAAAGTCCGACGTGCGATTAGTGTAGCGACGGACAATTCGGCGAAGCAAGTTTTCCCGCTAGACTTAAACGATGCACGAAGCCCTGCCCTCGAAGACAGCTCTCCGCGTAGCTCTTCGACGCGCGGCGCACCAACTCCACGACAAGCATCCACTCGTCTTTGAAGACCCTCTAGCCGTACCGATCCTCGGCCCCGAGTTCCGCGAAGAGCTGAACCGTACCCCGTCAGCGGACAAACGCCCCTTCTCAGCTGCCCTGCGCGCCTTCATGGTCGCCCGCGCCCGCCTCGCCGAAGACACCCTCGCCGTCGGCGTGGCACAGCGCAAAACCCAGCAGTACCTCGTCCTCGGCGCCGGCCTCGACACCTTCGCATACCGCAACCCCTACCCGCACGTCCGTGTCTTTGAAGTCGACCACCCCGCCACGCAGGCTTGGAAGCTCGAACGCCTCACCGCCGCCAGCATCGCCATCCCACCGACCGCCGTTCACGTCCCCGTAGACTTCGAGCACCAAACCCTCGCCTCGCAGCTCCTCGCCGCTGGCTTCAACCCCAAGCTCCCCACTGTCACCGCCTGGCTCGGTGTCGTCCCGTACCTCACCCTCGAAGCCTTCCGCGACACCACCGAGCTGCTCGGCAGCTTCGCTCCCGGCAGCGCCGTCGTCTTCGATTACTCCCAGCCCAGTGAAGCGCTTTCACCCGTAGAAAAGCTCATGCTCGAATCCCTCTCCTCACGCGTCGCGCAGGCAGGGGAACCCTTCCGGCTGTTCTTCACGCCGGATACGTTAGAAACCGAGTTAAAGCTCACAGGCTTGCAAGTTGTAGAGGATCTCGACGGCCCTGCGTTAACCCAGAAGTTGCTGGCCGGGAGGAAGGACGGACTCGAGCTTCGCGGTCGGGCTGGAAGAATCTGTGTAGCCCAGTCTGCGATCTAATCGGATGGGCGCTGCGCCCGATAGGCTGCGACGCACGGCAGGATGATAATGGCAAGGAAGATAAAAAGAACCACGACATCGCGCATGGGCGGGACCTCTTTCACAACAAACCCGGCGTACACGGCTAAGTAGCGCAAGAGCCTGCGGCCGCCGCGCTTTATTTGGGAAACCCATGCAGCATCGTCTTCGCTGCTTTTAGGAATTGGAATCTACTGATGAATTACGAAGAAGTAATCGCAAAGCTGGCCGCGCTGGGGCCTGAGTTAGCTTCCGGCAAAGCGTCCAAAACTGGCGCACCCCGCAAGTTCTCCCTCGACTCCATCCGCGTCCTGCTTGCGGAACTAGGCAACCCGCAACTCAGCTTCGCTTCCGTGCTGATCGCTGGAACCAACGGCAAGGGATCCACCGCCTCCACGCTGGCGAGTATCGGCGGAGCCGCCGGCCTGCGCACCGGCCTCTACACCTCGCCGCACCTACTGCACGTCAACGAGCGCATGCGCATCTCCGTCGAAGGCAGCAACGGTCTTCTCTCTGACATCAGCAACGAAGACTTCGCCCGCCTCTTCACCCTCGCCGATGACGCCGCCACAAAGCTCGTCGCAGAAAACAAGCTCCCCAACTACCCCAGCTTCTTCGAGCTCCTCACCGCCGTCGGCTTCTGCTACTTTGCCGAGCAGCGTGTAGAGCTCGCCATCGTCGAAGTCGGCCTCGGTGGCCGTCTCGACGCCACCAACGTCCTTGAGCCGCTGGTCTCCGTCATCACCGACATCGGCATGGATCACATGGACTTCCTCGGCAACACGCTCGGCCTCATCGCTGCGGAAAAAGCCGGCATCCTGCGCCAGGACGGCATTCTCGTCACGCTCTCCCAACACCCCGAAGCCAACGCCGCCATCGGCGAAGCCGCCATGGCAAAGAACGTTCGCGGCGTAGACGCAGCCCGCTGCCTGCCCGGCACACGCCTTGAAGCCAGCAATTCCGCGGAAGGCTCGCTGCTCCCCCGCAACAAGTACACGCTCTCCATCGATGGCGCCGCGCTCCACATCGATTCCCCCTTGGCCGGCCAGCATCAGCAGCGCAACCTCGCACTCGCCATCGCTACAGCCGTCGAACTCCGCACTAACCACGGCTTCAACCTCTCAAACGTAGCCATCGAAACCGGCATCCGGAACACCAACTGGCCCGGTCGCCTCGAATGGATACCCTCCCAACGCGGCCACGCCCCTTTACTCCTCGACGTAGCCCATAACCCCGCCGGCGCATGGGCTCTCCGTGCCGCTCTCTCACAACTACCCGAACATCTTCCCCGCACGCTCATCTTCTCCTGTCTCGCGGACAAAGCTATCGACGAGATGGCGCAGGTACTCTTGCCACTCTTCGACTCCACCTCCGGCGATCCCGAACGCTACCACGACCACGTCGTCCTGGCCCCCATCCAGAACCCCCGCGCCGCAAGCGTGGAAGAGCTTCTCACAGCAGCTCATAAACTCGACGTCCCCGCCCACGCCGCTCCGCACGCCCCCGGCGCACTTGCTCAAGCAGAAGCCATCACACCATCCAACGGCGTCATTGTTGCCACAGGCTCCATCTTCCTTATAGGAGAGTTGCGTGCATTGGCGCTGGCGGAGGCGGTAGCATAGCTAAGATGCCCGTAGCGAACGAGATCCTGGAGCCGGAAGAGCACGTCGCACCCGAAGAAGCGCCGCGCCCCGTCATTTCCTTCGCGTGGAAGTGGGCCAACTACCTCTACTTTCTACCCATGGTCGGCCTCGCGACGATCTTCTTCGGCACCATCTCTCTCGCCTGCGGACTCTGGGACAAATCCGGCCGTCAGCAGCATTGGATAGCGCGCCTTTGGGCCCGCACGCTGCTCCGCTTCGCTTTCGCTCCAGTCAAAGTAGAAAATCTGGACCGCCTTCAACCGCTGCGCGACGCACATCCTGAGATAGGCACGCGGCGTCCATTGGCCGTCTACGCCAGCAACCACCTCAGCTACTACGACACCCCCGTTCTCTTCGCCAAGCTCCCCTTCCAATTCCGCATCCTCGCGAAAGCCCCGCTCTGGAAGATCCCATTCATCGGTTGGTACCTAAACCGTTCCGGCCAGGTACCCATCGACCAAAGTTCTGCCCGCGCGGGCGTTACCAGTCTCGGCAAGGGCGTCAAGACACTCCAGGCCGGTCTCCCCATGGTCATCTTCCCTGAAGGCGGCCGCGCTGCTACAGGCGAGCTACAGGTGATGGCCGCGGGCGCAGCGTGGATCGCGATCAAAGCCCAGGTGCCGCTGGTTCCCTTAACCCTCGTTGGTACCTACGAGCTCCTGCCCATCCACGTCTACGCCCTTCGCCCCCGCCCGTTGAAACTGATCGTCGGCGAGCCGATCTCCACCATCGGCATGACAACCAAAGACGCAGAAAAGCTCACCGAGCAGCTTCACAAAGTCATCTACGACACCTACGTTGCCGAGCACGAAATGCGGCAAGGCTAGCGAGGTAGAATCGGCCTGTGATCGCGCATATACGAGGACAGCTTCTCAGCAAGGCTCCCAACTCCGTAGTCGTTGAGTGCAACGGCGTCGGCTACGAGCTGGCGATCTCTGTCTCTACCTTCACCGAGCTCGCCGCCGAAGGCAAGGAAGTAAAACTCCACGTCCACACTCACGTGCGCGAAGATGCTTTGCTCCTCTTTGGCTTCGCAGAACTAGCCGAGAAGCGCCTCTTTGAGAAGCTGCTAACAATCTCCGGCATCGGCCCCAAGCTCGCAATCACCGTCCTGAGCGGCATCTCCTCTGAGCGTCTCGTTGGTGCCATCCGCGGCGGCGACCACGCCACGCTGACGAAGATCCCCGGCATCGGCAAGAAGACCGCCGAACGCGTCGTGCTCGAACTCAAAGACAAGCTCGACGACATGGTCGGCTTCGTCGCCGAAAGCGGCGCGCCACCTACATTAGGCGGAGTCGCAGACGATGTGTTGAGCGCGCTCGTCAACCTGGGGTATGCACGACCCGTTGCACAGAAGGCTGTGGAAACAGCAGCGAAGGACCCTTCGGTTGCTGGAGACTTTGAATTGCTATTTAGAGCAGCGATGTCAGCGGTGCGGTAGCGTACCGCTACGCTCTCCGCCGGTACTTGACCGCAAACTCATACTCCGCATTCGGCGGAAATAACTCTGCCACCAGCTTCAAACGAGCCGCCAGCGCCGCTGGCGCCAGCAGCGGATACTCCCGCTCCCGCAGCTCGCTGTAATCAAAGTCCAGCGCCAGCGACAGCAGATAGATTGCCACCGCATCCGAGAACGTCGACTCCACAAACAGCGCCCGCTCCTTCTCATCGACTGCCGCCGTAGAAGCCGAAGCAGTCAACGCCGGAGCGACAGCCCCAAACGACCGCGACCGCGATGCAGCCGCAAACGAAGCAGCCGACATCAGCGCCCGCGACCGCCGAGGGCTCGTAAAAACTTCAGGCTCAGCATTCGCCGGACGCCCCATCGCCAGGTTGCGCGACTCCCACGCATCGAGCGAAGTCTCACCGCGCACATTCTCCAACGCCTGCCGCCACGCCAGCTCCGCAAACGCCTCCGGCACACCTGCCTGATCGACAAACGCATGCGCCACGTTGATGAAGAACTCAAAGCTCAGCGCAAAACGGTCGCCCATTAACCGCGTGGAGATAAACACACCGCGCTTGCCGCTACCCAGTTCCACATTGCGATGACAGATCGCCGCATCGGAAAACTCGTCCGTATAAGCACCCGCAACCATCGCATGTTCGGGCACAGTCGCAACCGGCCTCGCGACAGTCGCCTGCTCGAACGTATCGGCGTTCTCGCGCAGTGCTAGCGGCACAAAATAATAGGTATTCGCGTTCAGCGCAGCCACGATCGCCGCCGGAACAGCCTCCAGCATGCGATCCAGGTCCGGCGCAGCAACCCCTGTCTCGCCATAGGTCGCAAATCGCACACCATTGGCCGATTGCCGCACTTCTGCCTCGCGCGCAACCTGCGCTGCCCGCACCAGTTGCGGGGCGCGTACCACTTCGGTCTGCAGCGTCTCGGCCATTAGCTTATTCTAGCTGAGTATGGCTTCTCATAACGACGTAGAACGCGCCCGGCGCGACGGTGTTTTATTCGGAATCCCGCTGGGCGACCTTGGCTGGTTTGCCTCGCTGCTCATGGGCGTCGCCACAGGCATGGCCGCCTTCTTCCTTACGACCTTCTGCGCCATCGTTGTTCTACTGGTGCAGCAGTCTGCGACGCACCGCGTTCCTGACTATCAGCTCGCCTACCGCGACGCCGGATTTCCCGTCGGCGTCACCGTGATGGCGCTGGCACTCTGCTATCTGGGCGTACAGTGGTCGAGGCGAATGATTCGCAAGTCGCGCCGGGCCTGAGCAAATTCCCTGTCGCTGTATAGGGGGCTTAGGTATCGACGCCGTTTTCTCTCAAGGAAAACGGCTCTGCACAATCTATCCGCTTCACAACAACAGGGAATTTGCTCTAAGCCACCATCCCCGGCCTATATCCCAACGCAGCACCAGCAAAGTAAATCGCTAAGGAGCAAGAACACAACGGCGGAGACTAGGCTCTCCGCCGTTTTACATTGCATCTCAAGGATGACCGCCGAGCCCCGCTCGTTTCCGAGCAAGCCTCAGCAGACGGTAGAAAGCTACCGCGCGTCGGCGTCGACCAACACCATCCGGCTCGGCTCTATCGAGCAGCTCCCCGCATTCCACGCCTGCCACTGCGTTCCATCCGCATAGCTCAGGCTCACCAGGTGAACTCGGTCAATCATCGCCGCTCGTCCCACAAGCAGATCGCCCACCAGCTTCAGCGTCCCTTCATCGCCTGCCGAAAGCGAAAACGTCTTCTTCTTCAACTCGGCTCCTTTGGGTAACCCAGGTCGGTCGACGAGCAGAGCGCGCGCGCCCGGCAACAAATACGACACCTCGAACGTAGCCTCGCGAATCCCGTGATCTTTCTCCGCCTTCAGCTCGACAGCCACACCCATGCCTCCGCGCTTTGCATTGGTAACATGCGCCGGATCGCCCTGATCTTCAAGCGCAATCGTCCACAGTGTGTGCCCCGCACCCTTCTGCCGAGCGGACATACCCACCGGACATCCCGGACCATACGTCGCCGACGCGTGGAGCGCGGTGGTTACCGGCAAACTCTGAGCAGTAACGCTGCCCGTAAGCAGAAGCGAAAGTGCAATCACCATGCCACGCATAGCAACCCTCCATACAGCCCATAGCAGGCGTACAAACTTTCGACAGCCACTCTCAATCACCGGTTAGCAAAAAATTTTGAGCACGCTGCAAAACATAAAACCCTAAGGATGCAGCAACTCCTCCGCGATCTCCTGCACGCGATCCATCGAGATCCCATCCCTCTGCTCTACCGCCAGCGGATGCTCCGCGTCCCGCACAAAAAACTGCGGCCGTTCTCCAACCGGCTGCGTCTGCACATCCACAATCAGGTTCACCGTACTCCCATACGGCGCAATCTCCGAGTTCAAATACCCTTCGAACACCGGCTCCGCCTCACGCCCCGTCGCGTTCCAAATCTCCAGCGCGCGCAGAAACGTCTTCGGACTCACCTCCACCCACACCCCCCATATAAAAGGCTTCTCGCTCCCATGGATCGGAATAGGAATCCGTCCACGCAGAAAGAACTCTCTGTTGTCGATCACACACTGATCCAGACTGAGCGCCAGCCGCGACTCCAGCTGATCCTCGGGAATAGCTTTGGCAGCCAGCGGCGCTTTGACGCTGTAGGCCAGCGGCAGCGGATGTTGTTGCCCGCAGATGCGGCACGTAAAGTCAGGAGCAAAATCATTTTCCATCACCTTCGAGTTTTTCACGATCTCGCCGTTCCACGCTCGCTCGAAGTCCAAAGCCCATTCGAGTAGCATCAAAGACCGATGGCAACTCACTTCACCCCACAAGCCCTCAGGTTTCTCCGCAGCCTCGCAAAGAACAACGACCGCGAGTGGTTCACTCCGCGCAAAGACATCTACGAGCGCGAGCTGAAAGATCCCATGCTCGCCCTCATCGAAGAGATCAACGCCGGCATGGAAGCCTTCGCGCCCGAGCACGTCCGCGCTCCGAACAAGACCATGATGCGCATCTACCGCGATACGCGCTTCTCCAGCGACAAGCGCCCCTATAAGCACCAGGTCTCCGCCTGGTGGTCGCGCCGCGGCATGGAGAAGACCTCCGGCGGCGGCTTCTACATCCACATCCATCCCAAGGAAGTCCTTATCTCCACCGGTGTCTACATGCCGGAGCGCGAACAGCTCCTCGCCATCCGCCGCTGGATGGCCGACCATCACGCGGAGTATCGCGCCATGCTGAAGTCGCTGACGAAAACCCGTGTAGGCTCACAGCCCTTCACCGGCATCGACGCCGAAGCCCTCACCCGCATGCCCAAAGGCTTCCCCGCCGGTCATCCTGCCGACGAATTGCTGCGAGCCAAGAACTGGGGCGTACATGTCTCGCTGCCTGCCGAGACCGCACTCGATCCCACGCTCGGCAAAGAAATCATCAAGCGCCTCAAGCTCGCAACGCCGCTTGTCAACACGCTCAACGACGCTATTCTCGCGGGAACCAAGGCTGATTCCTCCGCCACATCGCCGTTTCGCAGGCCTCTCTTCTAGCCCAAAAAGGCCGAAATTCACCCGTTTTGAACCAAAATCATAAGATTTCCGCAAAAACCCTGAAAAAACCTGTGAATATCGAAGTTTAGGCGTTGACAAAGACTTCGCAAAGGTTGAACGTTGACTTCGGCGCGGTTCTCCGCACCCGCATAAACACTGGCGATTTATCTCCCCTCAACGGAGCGTGTTGTGTTATCGCGGGAGATGGGCGAAAGCTCATGCTCAACTTATTTTCTGAATCGAAGGAGTTACACACATGGCAAAGGGAATCACAAAGACACAGCTCGTCCGCCTGTTGGCTGAGAAGCTCGAACTGACCAACAAGCAGACCGCAACGTTCCTCGAGTTCCTCGCGGAGACCGCCGTGAAGGAAACCAAGAAGAACGGCGAGTTCACCATCCCCGGCATCGGCAAGCTCGTCAAGGCTGAGCGCAAGGCTCGCGTTGGCCGCAACCCCCAGACCGGCGAAGCCATCAAGATCAAGGCCAAGACCGTCGTCAAGTTCCGCGTGGCCAAGGTCGCGAAGGACACCATCGCTCCCCCCAAGAAGTAGTTCGTTTCCCCTTCAACACCAGAGGCCGGAGCTCATAGCTCCGGCCTCTTTTTCGATACGATGTTAAGAATACTATGCCCACGCTGAGCTTCTTTCATGGCATCCTCATCCAGATGTATTGGGATGATCATCCACCACCGCACTTCCATGCGCGCTATGCTGGACGTACGGGTCGCTTCACCATCGATCCGCTGGGAGTGCTGACGAGCGATTTACCGCCAGCCACGGAAAGGATGGTTCTCAAATGGGCACAACTGCATCAAGCGGAGTTACTGGAGAGCTGGAACGTGTGCCGGAACGACGGTACCCCTTCGAAGATCCAGGGCTTGCCTTAGATCCTCCCATCATCGCTCGCAATCCTGACGATGTTGCCGAGGTGATCGCACTAGAAAACTATCGCCTCTTTGTACGTTTCTTCGACGGCACTTCAGGTCATGTAGACATGAAGGAGCGCATCTTCAGGAAGCTACCGAACCCCTACGCAAGTCTTTCCGACCTCGAGCTGTTCGCTCAGGTCGGTCTCGCCTACGGATCGGTGGCCTGGATCAATGAAATCGATCTCGCGCCCGATGTCATGTACGACGAGTTCAAACGTAATGGTGTCTGGATACTGCGCTAAGCCGCCTCCACCGCCGGCTTCGCACTCGGCAGAAACGCCCTCACCACCAGCCACACACCCAGCGAGATCAGGATCCCCTGCCGCAGCGGATTCGCATTGAAGCTCCATCCAAGCGTAGCCAGCACAATGAAAGCCCCAACGAAATACAACTCCCCCAACACAGCCTGTCCCCAATGCGCCGCCGCTCCCGCTGCGGGAACACGCGGTGTAAGCGCCGGAATGAACCGTGGCACGCGCGCGGCGTACTCCAGATAAGCCTTGCCAAACTGCGCCGTAAGAAACGGCTCTTCCGCCAGCGCCAGCCGTATCTGAAAAGCCCACAGCAACGCCACGGCAAAGATCGCCCCGGAAGGCGGCATCAAAATCGAAAGCCCAATCGTATGCAGCACCGTGCCAAGATACAGCGGATTTCGCGTCCTGCGATACGGTCCATCCGCCAGCATCGTAGCTCCGTGCATATCGCGCGAAGCCACAACGCCCGCGCTCACATAAGCCGTTCCCCAAACCCGGAACCACGCCCCCAGCCCCGCAAACACCATCGCTACCATCAGCACGCCAATGGAAGCCTCGGAGACAGTAACTCCCTTCACCCGCCACAAGCTCGAAGCCAGCACCAGCCACGTCGACTTATCGGTAAAGCCAAACACATTGCCCCAGTAAACCCAGGGCGACCAGAAGCCGAGCATGTAAATCACGGCATGGATCAAAAAACGAAAGCGGTACTCAAACGTAGTTGCACGCATCAGGAACGAGTCTCTTTCAGAGGAGCGTCGAAGGGGTTGAGTATGGGAACTCCAGTTAGCTTGAAGTCGAAAACATTGCGTGTGACGACAGTCATGCCATGCACCATCGCGGTCGCGGCGATCAGTACATCGCGGTAGGACTTCGGATCAGGAACTTGCAGATGAGCGCTTCGGAGGGCAACGGCGGAATCGATCGAAAGAACTCGCTCGCCGAAACGTGGGCGCAGCTGTCCGTCGAACCAGGTTCTGAGGGCTATGGCTTGAACGGGATCTCGTCTTTCCATGCGGAGCACGCCTATCTCCAACTCCTGCAGACTGATGACCGAAAGGTACATCGATGTACTCGGAATCTGATCAGCCCAGAAAACTACATTCGGGTTCGCTTTCTCAGGCAGGCGAAGCTCGGAGACGACGTTAGTATCAAGAAGGAACATCAGGAAAGATCCGGGATTTGAAGCTCGATGTTCAGTTTTGGCGGATCAAATTCGATGCCTTCGCCATTTTTCATCGCGAGGGCCTCTGCAATACTCTGTTGTTTGCCACGCAACCTCGTGTACTCTTCGATAGAAAGCAGCACATGCGCAGGACGGCCTCGGTCAGTAATCATCACCGGACCCGCTTCAGCGGCTTTCTTCGCCTGACCCGTGTCCTGATTGAACTGGCGGCTGGAGAGTGTTGTGATCGACATAAGCACCCCTCGCTTTCAATGTAGCAATGTTACTACAAGGAGGGTCTGTCGCCAAGGGCAGCGAGAATCGCGTCGAAGTCTTCCACGCCGGAGTACTCAATGATCACCTTGCCCCTGCCCTTCTTGTCCTCAATCGTGACCTTCAGTCCAAGCGAGCGGCGCAGCTGATCCTGGGCTTCACGCACATTTGGATCAACTTGGCTAACTGCGTTTATCTGCTTGATTTTACGTTCCGGAGACAAGATTCCTTGAACGAAATTCTCAGTAGCGCGCACCGACAAGTTGAGCGCCAGAACCTTCTTTCCCGCAGCCAGAATGGCGTCAGGGTTTTCCAGGGCGAGCAGTGCGCGGGCATGCCCAAACGTCAGGTTCCCCTGCTCCACGCTCTCCTGGAGCGTTTCCGGTAAACGTAACAAACGAAGAAAGTTAGTAACCGAAGACCGTTCCTTTCCAGTGCGAATCGCCATTTGCTCCTGTGTCATGTGGAAGTCGCTGGAAAGCCGGTGAAACGCCCGCGCCTGCTCCATCGGGTTCAGGTCGGCCCGCTGCAGGTTTTCGATGATGGTCATCTCCATCGCCTGCACGTCGGAAACCTCACGGATGACTGCCGGAATCGTCTTCAGGCCCGCTTTCCTGCTCGCCAGCACGCGGCGTTCACCGGTGATCAGTGTGTAGCGGCCCTCCTTGAGCGGCCGCACGGCGATAGGCTGAATGACACCGGAAGCAGCAATCGATCCGGCAAGCTCGGCAAGCTTCGCCTCGTCAAAATGCGTCCGCGTCTGGAAGGGATTGCGGTCGATCAGGTTGACGTCGATTTCAAATGCCTTGCCATCAGGCTTGGAAGCCACTGGCGCAGCTGGCGGCGGCGCGGGTGCTGGCTTTGAAGGAAGCAGGGACTCCAGGCCGCGCCCGAGGGCGCGGCGTTTGGGATCGTGGGGTGGCGGTGTCGACATTGCTTATTCCGATCTAAAAAGGGAAGTAGAGAAAGCGGTATTAGCCGCCGAAAGGCCAGATCCTGGACTTTTTCTTCGGTTCCGGCGTGGAGATGATCTCGCGGTGCGGCGGAATCGGGTCAACGATCAAGCGCTTCCGGGGTCGTATAGCCGGGCGCATTCCATTGCGATGCAGAAGCTCATGCGCGAGCTCAAAGTAAGCTTCTGCGCCGCGGCTGCGCGGGTCGTACACAACACAGGGCTTACCGTGACTTGGAGCTTCAGCCAGGCGGATATTCCGGGGAATCACAGTAGTAAACAGCTTCTCCGAGAAGAACTCCTGCAAATTGGCGCGCACCTGCTGCGAAAGAATGGTGCGGTCGTCGAACATGGTGAGCAGCACACCTTCGAGCTTGAGTTCCGGATTGAAAGCGGCAGCGACGCGGTCAAGCGTACTCATCAACTCAGAAATACCTTCGAGCGCAAAGTACTCCGCCTGCATAGGAACGAGCAGGCCATCGGCCGCCACGAGACTGTTCAGCGTAAGCAGATCGAGCGCCGGCGGGCAGTCCAGCAGGATGAAGTCATACTCTTTGCGGATGGGCTCAAGGGCCTCGCGAAGACGAAATTCGCGGCGCTCCGCGGTAACCAGCTCCAGGTTGGCGCCGATCATGTTCTTGGAACCGGGCAGCAGACTGAGATTCTTGATCTCCGTAGGCAATATGGCTTCGGCGGCGGTGTTGTTGCCCAGCATTACGTCGTAGACCGAGATACGCGCTTCGTCGCGCGGAAGGCCAAGCCCGCCGGTAGTGTTGGCCTGAGGATCGACGTCAATGAGCAGGGTGTTAACGCCGTCAAGCGCAAGCGCCGCCGCTAAATTGGTGGCTGTGGTGGTTTTACCCACGCCACCTTTCTGATTAACCACGGCGATCGTTTTAGAGGGAGACTTAGGGGAAGTCGTTTCTGTCAGGGGCGAAGATGGAAGAAAGTCAGCCATTGCGGTGACCATCAGCGTAGCAGAATGAATGGTGTGGGGGAATGTTCCACGTGGAACATTCCCCCATCGACGGGTTTGCGACCATGATTTTATGGTGCATTTTTATGGAGGTTTACGGTGAGTTCACGGTCAAACGTGGTTAGAGATCGACCGGTTTAGGGATGGAGTGTTTGCGCAGAAGGGATGTTCACAACGAATGTTCCACGTGGAACATTTCGGCTCTCAGAGTTGTTTGGAGGGGTGAGGCGGTGTTTTTTGCGGCGATCGATCACGGGCCAGGTGACGACAGGGCGGCGAAAGGCGCGCTCTATTTCTGGGAGTGGAGCAGGTTTCTCCCGGGTTTCCGGGTTGATGAGGGGATCGAGGACGACGAAGAGCAGGACTACAGTAAGACCGGCGATCAGCCAGAAGAAGGGGATGCCCAGGCCACGGCTCAGTTCCTCGGGGCGCGATTCGTGGTCGAGTTTGGCGAAGTGGAGGCCCGTTGGCACTGCCGCTGCTTCGTCGATGGCTTCGCGAAGGCATGGCATAGCAACAGCCAGCGCGCGGCCCGAGATGGGGAGATGGCCTTTCCATGCGGAGGAGAACTCCCAGTCGCCCTCGGTGGCCTCAAAGTGCAGAATATTGTCGCCGTACCAGAGATCGCGTTCCATGCCTCCCGTGACCTCGCTGACGCGGATACCTTCTGCTGTAGGTGGGCCGCAATGGCGCAGAACATCGCTGGCGCGCACAGGAAGTGCGCTGGCGGCGACAGGCAAAAAGGCGAACGCGAGAAGCAGACCGCGGGTCCGGAGTGAGGTTAAATTGTGCACGGCTTTGTTATCGGCAATTCTAGTCTCTTCGTTAGGCCGCAGAAAGAGATAATGCTCCACGTGGAACATTTTGGGGGATTGGGGGGATTGGGGATTGGGAAGTGATACGTCACGAGACGGACAATGTTCCACGTGGAACATTCGGGGTGCCTTGGGGGTTAGGTGGCGTAGAGGTAGAGATAGGTGTGGTCGCTGCCGGGGAGAGCTAGCTTTTCAGGGGCTTGGCTATTTGATCGCTGGGGGATTGTTGGTTCGGAGCCGGCCAGGATGGCGATCCAGCCGGGGGTGGATGCGCGGTTGATCGCTGCCGGTAGGGCGGCTTCCATGTTGTCGACGGCTCGGAGGGTCACGCAGTCGAATATTTTGCCCGTTGGCATGGCTTCTACCCTTGCTGACCAGACTTCGGTGTTCAGGCCGAGGGTGCGGATCGCTTCCCGGAGGAAGGATGCTTTCTTGCCCTGTGACTCGGCCAGCGTGACCTGAAGGTCGGGACGGTACAGCTGGATGGGAAGGCCGGGGAAGCCGGCGCCGGAGCCAAAATCCAGTAGGGTTGCGCCCGGTTTGAGCCGTGGGCTGACGGCTCGTGCGGCGAAGAGGCTCTCGCCGAAGTGGCGGGTGACCATGGCCTCCGGCTCGCGGATGGAAGTGAGGTTGGTGCGGGCGTTCCAGCGGACGAGGAGATCGAGGAAGTCTTCTAATTTCGACGTAAGACTATTTATATCAATTAGTTGGCTGTGTTCGTTGGGGATGGTTCCGTTTTCCAGGAAGGGCTGGAGGAGCTCGGCGATGCGGCTGGCTGGGAGTGGGGGCATCTGGGTAGGTATTAGCTGATTTGGTTCGCAAGGGATGGTTCTGCGTCGAAGGAGGCTGGGGCGTCGCTGGGGGAGAGCGGTCGGGCTTCGCCCGATACCCCACCCTTTGCAAAAGGCGCAAAGGATGGGCCACCCGGGTTTGTGGGGATTTTGGCGGCCTCGGCGACGAGGCGGGCGAACAGGTTGCGGGAGGTGGCGCTGATGTCGAAGCTGCGCTCGGGGTGCCACTGGACGCCGAGGAGGAACTGGGGCTTGTGGGTGTCCTCAGATTGTGAGGGCTTCCAGTCGGGGTCGTTTTCTACGGCTTCGATGACGCCGTCTTCCGGGCTGCGGGCGACGATGCGGAGTCCGTCGCCGGGTGCGGCTACCGACTGATGATGGCTGGTGTTTACGGGAAGGCGGAGGAAGCCGTCGGTTTCCGTGGCTTCGCCTGGCTGGACCAGCGAGGCGAGCAGCGTGTTTTCAGCCACCAGCGCTGTATGGGCGATGGCGACCTTGCTGCCGGCGCTGTGGTTCACGGGCATGGGCGTGAGGTCCTGGATGAGTGAGCCACCGCGCCAGACGTTGAGCGATTGCACGCCGAAGCAGATGCCGAGGACGGGCTTGGCGTGGTCGGCGGCGTCTTCGAGGAGGATATTGTCGGCTGCTTCACGGGCCGGGTCGGCGGGGCTGGTCGCGGGATCGAGCTCGGCGCCGTAGCGGGAAGGGTCGACGTCGGCCGGGCTGCCGGGAAGGCAGACGCCCTGGCAGGAGCGGGCGAGGGCGAGGATTTCCGCCGGGGTTGCGGTGAGGTCGAGCTTGATGGGCTCGCCGCCGGAGGCGGAGACGGCTGCGGCGTAGGCAGGCCAGGAGCGGTCGTTGTAGGGGATGTCCGTGGAGGTGGGGACCGGGATGGCGATGCGGGGTTTCATCTGCTTCTATTTTCGCACTCCTTGATTTTGATTTGGTGTTTTGGTTACGCGTGTGGGCTTTGAAGGTAAAGGTGCGCGAATGAAGTACGCGAAGGTGTGTGGCGAGTTTAAAAGAGCAAGAGCAAGAAACGGGAGGAAGCAGGTTCCTCGCGTTGCTCGGAATGGAAAGAAAGAAAAAACGAGGGCAACAGCAACAGCAACTGCAAGAGCACAGCAACAGCAGCTACTTGAGGAACTTTGTGGTGTAGGCGGTGGTGGGGTCGATGGGTTTCTGGATTACTTTTAGGTCGAGGAGCTGCTGGTACATGGTGGACCAGCGGGCGGGCGAGAACTGGCCGGTTTGGGGGCTGGTGGGGTCGTCGCCGGTGATGTAGTTGCCGGATTTGAGGGCCTGGTAGCTGAAGTTCATCGCGTCGGGGTTGAGGGCGGGGTTTAGTTTTTGGAGGAGGGCGTTGGTGGCGGTGGGGTCAGCGAGGTAGTCGGTCCAGCCGCGGATGCTGGCGCGGACGAACTTTGCGACGACGTCAGGGTGCTCGGCGGCGTAAGACTGCGAGGTGTAGAAGACGCGGTAGGGATCGTAGCCGGCGTCGCGGTTGAGAAGCATGCGGGTGGGGACGCCGGCTTTTTGCGCGAAGAAGGGTTCGGAGGTGACGAAGCCCTGCTGGATGTAGGTGGGGTCCTGGAGGAAGTTGGCGACGGAGTAGGTGGCGGGGATTTCGTGGACGTGGTCGAGGCGGAACTTGCGGCGGATGAACTCCCACCAGGTGGAGCCGGGTTTGACGGCGATGGTGTGGCCGTCGAGGTCGGTCCAGGTGTGGATGGGTGAGGAGGCATGCAGGAGGATGCCTTGCGGGTCGTGCTGCATGGTGGCGCCGACGGCGACGATGGGGATGCCGGAGTTGGCTATGGCTTCGAGGACGTGATCCGAGGAGTTCATGCCGAATTGCACGGCGTTGCTGGCGACGAGGCCTTCGCCGGTGACGTAGGGGCCGCCGGGAACGATTTGCACGTCGAGGCCCTCGGCTTTGTAATACCCCTTGAGCTGGGCTGTGTAGAAGCCGCCATGCTCGGGCTGTGGGTACCAGTCGGTCTGCAACTTAACGGTGGTGAGGCCGCTGGCGGAGGGAGTTGAGTGGCAGCCGGCGAGCGAGGACAGGGCAAACAGAAAGGTGAGGGCGAGGGCGAGTTGCTGGACGACAAGCTGGGCGACGCGTGAATGCCTCATGGGTGCAGCGTAGCATTCCGCACGGGGTTTTCTGCTTCTCTTCCGCAGCCTGATATTCTCGCGACATCCCTTGCAGGCAAGACCCCGCAACCTATTGGAGGCGAACGGTGACGTTGGAAGGCTCGAACTTAGACTCTGAAGCGATGGCAATGGCGCGTCCCCGGTCGCGTCGCGCCTTTCTAAGGACTGCATCGCTGATAGCGACCGCGCCGATGCTGGCAGAGGCGCAACGCGCGCTGGCTGCTCCGACTGCGGCGGGGACGAGTGTGGATGCGGCGAGGATGCGGTCGCTGGCGGATTGGACGGCGTTGAGCTTCGATACGCCGCATCCGACGGTGTATGGGGCGGCGATCTTCGATACCACGAGCGGCGAAGAGTTGATGCGCGCGCTGAATGCTGTAGGCGCGCAGCATGACCCGAGCGCGCATGGGGAGATCGTGACGATACGGCTGGCGTGCGCGAAGCTGGAGAAGCCTTCGCTGAAGGGGTACACGCTGTATACGACGTGCGAGCCTTGTCCGATGTGCATGGCGTGCTGCCTGTGGGCCGGGTTGGACCGCGTGGTGTATGGCGCGACGATCGACGATGCGGCGAAGTTTGGGAATCAGATCATGATCTACTCCGCGGATGTGAAGGCGCATTGGAAGGGTGCCTGTGTGGTGGATGGGCCGGTGGATCGTGAGCGGTGCGCGGCGCTGTTTAGCGATCCGAAGTTGCTGGCGGCGCGGGCGAAGCGGAAGGCTTCGTAAGCTGGATGTGGCTTAGCTGGATGTGGCTTAATAGCGGAGGCCCGGGGCTAAAGCCCGTTGGGTTTGGGACCTTGATTCGTGGGGCTGAAGCTCCACGCCAATCCGAAAAAGACGAAAGGCTGCCGTGCAAGGTTCAACTTTGAATGCGAGCGAACGCCGACAGGAAGCTTTATCTCGCGCCGCCCAGGCCGTGCTCGATGGAGAGCGAATGGTGCTGCTGGCGGAGTGGACGGCGCTGACGCTGGAGACGGCGAGCCCTGTGCCGTTTGGCGCGGAGATTCTGAATACGCGCACCGGCGAGATGCTGATGCGTGCGCACAATGCTGTCGCGCCGGAGCATGATCCGAGCTCGCATGCGGAGGTGCGGTGCATCCGGCTGGCGTGCAGGAAGCTCGAAGGATTTTCGCTGGCGGGTTATACGCTCTATACGACGTGTGAGCCCTGCCCGATGTGCATGGCGTGCGCGCTGTGGGCTGGGCTGGATCGCGTGGTGTACGGCGCGACGATTGCCGATGCGAATAGGTTCTGCAGGCAGATACAGATTCCGGCGACGGAGGTTGCGGCGCGGTCGGACATGACGTGTGTTGTCGATGGGCCGGTGGAACAGGCTGCGTGCGTGGCGCTGTTTACGCACCCGAACATGCAGCGGGCTTTCAAGACGTGGAGTACGAAGCGATGAGTGCGCTGGCGGACGATCTGCTGGGAGTGTTGGGCGATGAGGCTCGCGTGCTGACGCAACCGCAGGTGGTGGAGCGATTGTCGCGGGACTTCTATTGGTACTCGCCGGTGTTGCGGCCGCTGCTCGATGGCAAGCGAGCGGATGTGGTGGTGCAGCCGGTGGGTGTGGATGAGATTTGCGCGGTGATGCGTTACTGCTATGCGCAGGATGTTCCGGTGACGGTGCGCGGCGCCGGCACGGGAAACTACGGGCAGGCGGTGCCGCTCGCTGGGGGCGTAGTGCTGGACTTGCAGCGGATGGATCGCTTGCTGGAGATTACGGATGATGGCGTCGCGGTTTGTGAGCCGGGGGTGAAGCTGGGGGCGCTCGAGAACGCGGCGCGTGAGGTGGGGTGGGAACTGCGCTGTTATCCGTCGACGGTAGCGAAGGCGAGCGTGGGTGGGTTTCTGGGGGGTGGCTCGGGTGGTGTGGGGTCGGTGGCGCATGGCGGGCTGCGGGACTTCCAGACGGTGCGCGCGATTGAAGTGGTGACGATGGAAGCGGAGCCGCGTGTGGTGCTGCATGAAGGCGAAGCCGTACACGAGATCATGCACTCGTGGGGAACGAATGGCGTGATCACGAAGGTTTGGCTGGCGCTGACGCCGGCGGTCGCGTGGGCGCAGGTTGCGGTGGCGTTCGCTACGTTTGAGGCGGCGTTTGATTTCAGCGAGGGTGTTGCGAAGGATGCTGCGTGGACCAAGAGGCTGGTGACGGTGTTCGAGTGGCCGGTGCCTTCGTTCTTTGCGCCCGTGAAGATGCTGGTGCGCGAGGGGCAGGCGCTGGTGTTTGTGATGGTGGCGGAGGCGCAGCGTGAGGCGCTTGTCTCTGCGGCTGTTGCGTTGGGTGGCGTTGTGACGTATGCGGCGCAGTATGTGGGGCTGCGGTCGTCGCCGCTGCTTTCGGATTACACGTGGAACCATACGACGCTGTGGGCGATGAAGGCGGATGCGGCTTATACATATCTGCAGTGTGGGTTTGATGCGGTGCGGGCGAGAGAGCAGATGGCGTTGTTGAAGGCGGAGTTTGGCGAGGACTTTCAGCATCATGTGGAGTGGATGAAGAACGGCGCGGGTGTGGTCTTCCCTGCGGCGATTCCGGTGGTGAGGTTTACGACGGAAGAACGGCTGAATGAGATGATCGACTTCTGCCGCGCGAATGGTGTGGGTGTGGCGAATCCGCATGTGAACCATGTGGAAGGTGGAGGGCGGTATCGCGAGGACAATGTGCAGCTGCTGGCGAAGTACCGCAACGATGCGAAGGGATTGATGAATCCGGGGAAGATGAAGAGCTTTGAGAAGCAGAGTGTAGAGGATAGAGCGTAGAGGATAGAGAGGGCGTGTCGGTTGAAGACCTGGGTGAGTGAGAAGCGGGAGTTTGCTTATCTGAATTGGAAGCAGGTGGAGGCGTTGCCGAAGGAGAGCACGCTGTTGGTGCTTCCTACGGCGGCTGTGGAGCAGCATGGGCCGCATCTTCCGCTGGCTACCGATACGCTGATCAATAACGTGGTGCTGGGGCGGGCGCTGGATTTGCTGCCGGTGGATATGCCGGTGTATGCGCTGCCACCGGTTTGCTATGGCAAGAGCAATGAGCATATCGGATTTCCGGGGACGCTTTCGGTTTCGGCTACGACGTTTATGGCCGTGGTGCGGGATATTGGCGCGAGCGTAGCGGCGGCGGGGTTCAAGAAGATGGCGCTGTACAACACGCATGGCGGGAACTCGTCGCTGGTGGATGTGATGGCGCGCGATCTGCGAGCGGAGTTTGGTTTGAGGACGTTTACGATCTTTGGCTCCGCCGGCGCGACGTTTGAAGGCTTGAATGCGCAGGAGCGGAAGTATGGCTTCCATGCGGGTGAGGTGGAGACGGCGTTCCTGCTGGCGGCTACGCCGGAGCTTGTCGATACGAGTGCTTATACGTCGAACTACATTGCGAAGATCGAAGACAAAGCAGTGTTGCAGCCGGAGAATGGAGCGGCGAACTTTGCGTGGTTGACGCGGGACATTGCGGAGAGCGGCGTGTTGGGCGATCCGCGGCCCGCGACGGCGGAGAACGGTGAGCTTTGGTTGGATGCGGCCGCGAAGCAGGTGGCTGCGGGGCTGGAGGCGATGTTCCGGTATGAGAACCATTACAAGCCGTAAGTGAAGGAGCGATGCGTGGTGGATGCGCGGGTGGATTGCGGCGGTGGAATAACGCTGGAACGCGGCGTGCCGTTTCGCCTGTCCGATGGTGTGACGCTTGTGTCGGATCATTACTATCCGGCTGCAGCAGGCCCGCATCCGACGCTGTTGATGCGGCAGCCTTATGGGCGCGATATTGCTTCGACCGTGGTGTATGCGCATCCGGCGTGGTTTGCGCGGCAGGGATATAACGTCGTCATTCAGGATGTGCGCGGGCGCGGTGGGTCGGAAGGGGTGTTCTATCCGTTTCGGCATGAGGGCCGCGATGGAGCGGAGACGATTGCCTGGCTGCGCGCAAGGGCGGAGTGCAATGGACGCATCGGGATGTATGGGTTCTCGTACCAGGGGGCGACGCAGTTGCTTGCTGCTGCCGAGCAGCCTGAGGGGTTGGAGTGCATTGCGCCGGCGATGACGGCTTGTGATCTGTATCGTGGGTGGTTTTATCACAACGGAGCATTGCGGTTGGCGTCGTCGCTGGGCTGGGGCCTGCAGATGTTGAAGGAAGATGCACGTCGGCTCGAACTGCATGAAGCAAGTGCGAAGCTGGAGGCGGCGTGGGCGAATGTTCGTGCGCAGGCGGGGCATCTGCCGTATGCGGAGCATCCGGCGATCACGGACCCTGAGTTGCCTTCGTATGTGCGTGATTGGTTTGCGCATGACGCACCGGGCGAATATTGGGACGCACTCGATGTGAATACGCGTTCGCATTTGATCGATGTGCCGGCGCTGCATGTGTCTGGTTGGTATGACACGTATCTTGAGGGCAGCGTGCGTGGGTTTGAGTTGCTGCGTGCCGGAGCGAAGACGCAGCGGGCGCGCGATGGGCAGTATCTGCTGGCTGGGCCGTGGGTGCATATTCCGTGGGGTGATCGTGTGGGTGAGGCCTCGCTGGGTGCAGCGGCCTTGCTGGATACCGATGAGCTGTTGCTGCGTTGGTTCGACCACTGGTTGAAAGATGCAGGCACGTTTGCGAATGAGCCTCGTGTGGGCCACTTTGCGATGGGTGCGAACCGTTGGTTTGGCGCGGAGACGACCAGCGGCGATGCGGAGGTTGTGTTGCATCTGCATAGCGCGGGGCGGGCGGAGTCGCGCAAGGGTGATGGGTTGTTGTTGGATGTGGAAGCAGGTAGCGAGCCGCCGGATGTGTTTGTATATGACCCCGAGGTTCCGGTCGCTGCGCCGGGAGGGACGATGTCGTTGAGTGGAGTGTTCGATCAGGCTGCACTAGAGCTTGGCAATAATCTTCTGGTTTATACCGGCGAGCCGCTCACGGAGCCGCTGCATGTATTCGGCGCACCGCGGGTCGTATTTTATGCGGCGACTTCTGCGAGCAATACGGACTTTACAGCCAAGCTGGTGCGTGTAACGACGGCGGGACGCGCAGAGTTTTGCTGCATAGGGATTGCGCGGTCATCCTTCTTGTTTGGCGACGGGTACAAGGCGGATGAAGTGCAACGCTGGGAGTTCGCGCTGGAGCCAACGTCGACGATGTTTGTTGCGGGGGAGCGCGTGCGGTTGGAAGTCGCAGGATGCGCGTTCCCGCTCTATGATCGCAATCCCTCAAGCAATGTAAAGCCGAGTGAGATGTCGCAGTGGAACTGGGGGCGCTCGACGCACATGTTGTTTCATGATGTGGAGCGGCCTTCGGTACTGCGACTGCCGGTGATCGAGGGGAACGCATGAGTGTGCCGGAAGTTCTGCTACAGAGCGTCGGTAAGAAGTTTCTCGGAAGCACAAAGCCCGTGCTTGAGGGAATCGATCTCGCGATTGAGCGTGGTGAGTTTGTCTCGATCATCGGGCCTTCGGGTTGTGGCAAGTCAACGTTGTTGAAGCTGGTTGCTGGATTGATCCCATGCAGCAAGGGCGAGATTGCGATCGATGGAGCGAAGCCTGACGCGGCGCGCAAGCTGATGTCGTTTGTGTTTCAGGATGCGACGCTGTTGCAATGGCGCACGGTGGAGAAAAATGTTGCGCTGGCGCTGGAGCTTGAGGGCAAGCCGCGCGAGGAGAATGCGGCGCGGACGGCGCAGCTGCTGGAGTTGGTCGGGTTGTCGCATGTGGCGAAGCATTATCCGCGGCAGTTGTCCGGTGGCATGAAGATGCGGACGTCGATTGCCCGTGCGCTGGCGACGCTGCCCCGCCTGTTGCTGATGGATGAGCCGTTTGCGGCGCTCGATGAGATGACGCGCGACCGCATGAACGAAGAGTTGTTGCGATTGCGCGAGGAGCAGAACTGGACCGTGTTGTTTGTGACGCACTCAGTGGCGGAGGCTGTCTTTCTTGCGTCGAAGGTGATCGTGCTGGCTCCGCATCCCGGCTGCATAGCGCACATGGTGGATGTTGATCTGCCGTATCCTCGCACGCAGGAGACGCGCGATTCGGATGCGTATGACGAGTTGGTGAATCGCACATCGCGGTTGTTGCGGGAGGCGCATCGCGTATGAAGAAGCGGTCGCTGTTGCTGGTGAACTCGGTGCTGGTCTTCAGCGCGCTGCTGATGTTGTGGGAGGCGGTCATTCTTGTCTTCCACGTACAGCCTTATATGTTGCCCAATCCGCTGACCGTCGCCACGACAACGGCGGAACGTTTGCCCGACCTGTTTGCGGCGTTTCTCATCACAGCGGAAGAAGCCGCGGTGGGCTTGCTGGCAGCGATTGTTGTGGGCGTACTGGTGGCGCTGGTGTTTGCGCGTTCCACATGGGTGCGGCGGCTGTTGTTTCCGTATACCGTGCTGCTGCAGACCGTCCCCATCATGGCGGTGACGCCGCTGATCATCATCTGGGTGGGCGCTGGATTTAGCGCGGTGATGTTGATCGTGTTCATTTTTTGCCTGCCTTCGATCATCGCGAATACGACGCAGGGGTTGATCAGCGTCGACGAAAATCTGGTACAGCTTTTCATGATGCACAACGCTTCGCAGTTCCAGGTGCTGCGCAAGCTGCGCTTTCCGCACTCGCTGCCATACCTGTTTGTGGGCATCCGCGTGGCGAGCGGCGTAGCGGCGATAGGAGCTATCGTCGGCGAGTTGTTTGCGGGCTCGACGAGCGTGGGGCATGGCGGGCTGGGGTATTCGATTCTTTATGCGCAGAGCCAGACGCAGACGGCGTATCTGTTTTCGCTGGTGGTGGCGGCTACCGCACTCGGGTTCGGGTTCTTCTTTCTGGCGATGTTTTTTGAGTGGCTCTTGCTGCACAATTGGCATGAGTCGGCGACACAGTCTCAGCTGGAGTAGGAGAGGATTCAATGCTTCGCTTGGCAACAGAGGATGGATGGTGGCTGGTGACGCATCCGGACCATGCGCGGCTGGCTGGTGAATTTGCGGCTGCGTGGGGTAACGATTTGTTTACGCGGCCGGAGCCACGGGAGCACGTGCTGCGCGGGATCTTTGCGCATGACAACGGATGGGCGGCGCGTGATGCAAAGCCGGTGGTGATGCGCTCGGGCAAGCCTGCGGCGTTTTCGGCGGAGCTGGTGGGGACGTACTCGGCGTTTGAGGAGATCGATCTGCCGGCTTACCTGGCGGTGCGGCGCAGCGCGGTGCAGTTGGAGGCGAAGGAGGATTTGTATGCAGCGATCCTGATCTCGAGGCATACGTATAACCTGCTGACCGCGCGGGCGGACCGAAGCACGATCAAGGTGGAGGAGTTGCCGCTGCTGGATGCGTTTCTGGCGGAGCAGCTAGCGTTGCAGGCTGCGTTGCACACGGAGTTGTTGGAGACGGGTACGGTGGGTGAGGAGTGGCTGCGTGAGGCGTCGCTGGCGGAGAACTTCCGGTTGCTGCAGGGGTGTGACAACTTGTCGTTGTTGAGCTGCGTGGATTATGCGGGGAAGGCTTCTTTGTTGTGGCCGCAGAAGACTCGTGATGGTGCGAGTGAGGTGGTGGTGGAGCGGGTGGGGGTGCGGAGCTTTCGGTTGTCGCCGTATCCGTTTGAGCGGGATGAGATGGTGTTTCAGTTGAGGGCGCGGTTTGTGCGAGGGTTGGCGTTTGGGTCGGGGGAAGAGCTCGCCGAGAAGTTGAGTGATGCGGAGTGGGAGGAGCTCGAGGTGAGGGTGAGTGCATAGGAACAGTGAATCGTGAGAAGGCGAAGGCCTGCTGGGTGAAATTTGGTGTCCCCCACTCATGCGCAAAGGGCGCGCATGAATGGGCCACCCGGGCGTTTGTGGTGGCGCACGCAAACAGCAGGTCCTTCGTTGCACTCAGGATGACAAATTTCTAAAGTGCTTACAGTCCTGTTGACGTATGGATTGCTTAGCGCAGGATCGACACATGCGCGGAGACGATGCGCCAGCCTTCCGGCAGACGCACCCACACTTGGCTTTGGCGGCCGCGAACGATGCCTGTAGCCGTAGAACGCTCGAACTCCAGTGTGACGCTGCCGAAGTCTTTGCCGAAGGTGACGATCTCGAGGCGTATGGGTTGGCGTGCCAGGTTGACCGCTGGGCGGCTCTTGCGGAAGGCTTCGATCTCGTCGACGCCGTAGAGGTTCTCACCTGCACCTAGGCGGATAGCGTAAGGCGAAGACCAGAACATGCGCGTGAGGGTTTCGACGTCGTTGGTGACGAGCGCTTCTTCATAGAGCGGATAGAGCTCTGCAAGTTCGGCGACGATGGCGGGGTCGTTGATCTGCATAAGACAGAGTGTAGAGCGTTTGAAGCAGAGTGTAGAGGATAGAGCGTAGAGGATAGAGAAAACTCTCCTAGTAGAGCTTTCGCGCGGGCAGGATGTCTTTTGCTATGGCGGCCGAGACGGTGTACATCGGTTCGTTGACGACCTGCGAGAGCTGCAACTTCATCGCGACGCTGCATAGCAGGTAGGCTTGCTCGGGCGAGAAGCTCCACTTCGCGATCAGCAGATCGATCATGCGGTCGGTTGCGTTCTTTGCTGCGGTGATGGCATCGGTGGAAGACTCGACGACGAGCCAGCTCGGGCCTTGCTCGTCGGATGGAGCGGACTCGATGAGTGGGCCGTCGAGCAGTTGATGCTTATGCAGTTGGAAGCGCAATGTAACGTCGGCGGGGCACTCGATGCCGTTGATGCAGACTTCGCCATCGCCTTGTGCAGCATGCACGTCGCCGCAGGAGAACAACGCGCCGGGTTGCTGCACGGGAAGATAGAGCGTGGCACCGGTGGCGAGCTCGCGGACGTCCATGTTTCCGCCGAAGATGCCCGGTGGGCGCGTGCGGAACTCACCGTGCTCAGCGGGCGCTACGCCCATGATGCCGCAGAAGGGTCGTAGCGGAAGCGTGGCTGGCGCGAGCGAACGCGTGACGTCGGATTCGAGCTCCCAATGGAAGAGGAACGGCTCAGCGAAGCGTTCTTTCAGGAAACCGAGACCAGGTATGATGCTCGACCACCCCCAGCCCTTGTGCGCGACTTCGAGCACGTCGATCTGGAGCACGTCGCCGGGTGCAGAACTGTGGATGGCGACGGGGCCGGTGAGCGCGTGGATGCGCCCGCGGTCGATGGATTGAAACTCGTCGACCGTCATGGCCGGGTGTACCTGCGCACCGCTGGAGTCCTGGCACTCGAAGTGGACGGTATCGCCGCTTGCGATGGTGAGCCGTGGGGTGAGGTCGGCGTTCCAGCGTGAGTGTGTGGGCTCGTCGGTGAGTGAGTGCGTGGGCATTAGATCTCCACCGTCATCTGGACTTCGACGAGTGCGTGGCGTGGCAATCCGCTTACGCCGATGGCAGCGCGCACGTGGCGGCCGGGTTCGCCGAAGACGGCGAGCAGAAGATCGGACGCTCCGTTGATGACCCTCGGTGAATCCGCAAAGCCGGCAATGGAGTTCACGTACCCGTTGACGGTAAGCACGCCGCGAACTTTGGTGAGTGAGCCGAGGTGATTCTCAAGCACAGCGAGATGCAGCAGTGCACAGCTACGCGCGGCATCGTAGCCTTCTTCGATGTTGCGGTCCGCGCCGACGACTCCGGTGATGATGCCATCGGCAGTCTGCGAGATGACGCCCGCGAGGAAGACAAGGTTGCCGGAGGTTTTGGCCGAGGTGTAATTGCCGCCTGGCGCAGGCGCTGCCGGTAGCTTGAGACCAAGCTGTTCCAGTGCGAGATAGGGATCGGGTGCGGTGTTCACGATTGCTGCTACTTTAGCACTCTGGATTGCAGGCGATCAGCTACTATGAATCGCATGACGCGAAAAGGCTGGGTGTGGGAGGCGCTTGCGACGCTGTGTGTGGTGGCTGCGTTGTGCCGTGTGTCGACGGTGCAGGCGGCGCAGCACTGGCTGCTGCACAAGACACGCCTGCATCCGGACGACCTTGAAATAGGTGGAGACCTCGCGGGTGTAGAGAGGGGCGAGACGCGGTTTGTTAGCTATAACGATCTGCTGACACTGCCGCAGGAGGCCTACACGGTTTCGACCGATTCAAACTTTGTCGGCACGGTGAAGATCTCAGGCGTTGCCCTGGAGAAGCTGCCCGCGATGCTTGGTGCTGCGTCCGGAGCGGCGATGGTGATCGCCATCTGCGACGACAGCTACAACGCGCACTATCCGGCGGAGTACTTTAGCGCGCATCATCCGGTGTTGGTGCTGAAGGTGAACGGCCTGCCTCCGGCGCAATGGCCCAAGGGTTCTGATGGCTCTGCCATGGGGCCTTACATGATCTCGCATCCGAGCTTCACGTCGGCGTTCCATGTGCTCGCGCACGCGGATGAGCCGCAGGTGCCGTGGAGTGTGTTGCGGTTGGACTTCCGCAATGAGCTTGAGGTGTATGCGCCGATCGTGCCGCGCAGCCGTGCCCACGACGCAGCGGTGCATGACGGCTACGCGATCGCGCGGCAGAACTGCTTCCGCTGTCATGCAAGCGAAGGTGAAGGCGGAACGAAGTCGCCGGTGCAATGGGATGACCTTGCAGGCAAGGCTATAAATGCACCCGGATACTTCGATGCGTATGTGACCGCGCCGAAGAAGATCAATTCCCATACGCAGATGGCCGCCAGCCCACAGTACGATGCGGGCACGCTCGCCGCACTGCGAGCCTACTTTGCAACGTTCAAGGAGACACGACCCTGATGCACACGCAGATCGTTTCCCGCTGGTCGAAGATCCTGCTGCTGGCGGCCTTCGCTTTCTACTTCACGGTGATCGTGTTCAACAACGTTACGGACTTCGGATCGAACTACGAGTTCGTGCGGCACACCCTCTCGATGGACACTACTTTCCCGGGCAACCACGGTATGGGTCGCGCGATCACGAGCCCGACGGTGCATCTGGTCTTCTACCTGAGCATCATCGCGTGGGAGACGCTGAATGCCGTGCTGAGCTGGTGGGGTGCGTTCGCGATGTTTCGCGCACGTCGTGCAACGACCACCGACTTTCAGCACGCCAAGCGTGTCGGCATTGCCGCGCTCACATCCGGCATGCTGCAGTGGCTGGTGGCGTTTGAGATTGTCGGCGCGGAGTGGTTCCTGATGTGGCAGTCGAAAACATGGAACGGGCAGGAAGCGGCGTTCCGCATGTTCATGATGGAAGCGGTCATCCTGCTGGTCGTCCAAATGCAGGAGCCCGGACCCCCGCTGATGGCAGAACGATGAGCCGGCCTTAGCGCTCCTACTTTCCGATGCAGAAGGTAGAGAAGATCATCCCCAGGATGTCATCGGGCGTCGTCGCACCGGTCAGCGAATCGAGCGCTCGCAGCGCCGTGTGCAGGTCCAACAGGATCAGCTCATGCGGCAGCTTTACGCGGTTGGCTTCGCGTGCCGCTGCCAATGCTGTCAGCGTGTCGTTGACCGCTTCCTGCTGCCGCAGGTTGTTCAATGCGCCCGCATCGGCCAGCGCGCCCTCGGCCTTCAACTCACGCAGAATCGCCGAACGAAGCGCGTTGATGCCCTCGCCCGTTAGCGCCGAAGTCGCAAGAAGGGCGTTTGAAGAATCGCCACCGGCGAGATCGACCTTGTTCTCCACCAGCAGATGCGGACGGCCTTCAAGTCTCGCGGCGAGCGCGCGTTCTTCCTCGCCCCACGGCACGGTCGCATCGTGGATCAACAGCACCAGGTCTGCATCGGCGAGCGCTTCCAGCGAACGCGCAATGCCCTGCCGCTCGGCCTCATCGGCTGCGGCATCGCCTTCCATGCGCAGGCCTGCTGTGTCGATTAGCCGAACAGGAATGCCGCCCAGCGCGAGCGACTCCTCCACGGTATCGCGCGTTGTTCCCGGCACTGGCGTCACGATCGCGCGCTCACGGTCGAGCAACCGGTTGAAGATGGAGCTTTTGCCCGCATTGGGTCTTCCGACCAGCGCCAGCGCAGCGCCGGAGCGCATCAGCTGCCCACGCCGAAAGCTCGCAGCCAGCTCTTCAAGCGGCGCCTGTGTCTCTTCAATTTCTGTGTCAATCTGAACGGGTGCGACGACGTCAACATCATCCAGCTCGCCCGAAGCGAAGTCCATGCCGGCTTCGAGCAGCGCAATCAGATGCAGCAGCGAGCCCTTCGCCGGCGCAACTCTGCGCGATATCGCTCCGCCCAGCTGTTGCGCTGCCACTCGCGCCTGGTCCAGCGTCTGCGCAGCGATCAGGTCATGCACGGCTTCGGCTTGCGTAAGGTCCAGCCGCCCACTCAGAAAGGCGCGCCGCGTAAACTCACCCGGTCCCGCAGGCTTTGCGCCAAGCGCCAGAGACTCCAGCACAATCGCCTCCAGCACCACGGGAGAACCATGCGCGGCGATCTCTACAAGGTCGTCCCCGGTATACGACTGCGGCCCAACAAAGGCCGTCACGACAGCGTCGTCGATGGTTGTTGTTGCGTCGGATGGATCAAGCACGCGGGCGAACCGCGCGCGCCCATGCTCCAGCGGCGCACTCAGCCGCAGCAGTTGCGCGGCTATCGCAAAACTCAACGGCCCGGCCAGCCGCACAATCCCTATGCCGCCGCGACCGGGTGGCGTCGATATGGCGACGATCGTGTCTATTGTGTCGATCGTGTTGATGTCATGTAGCGGATTGAGTTCGTCGTCGTCCATCCAGCCTTAAGGATGACACGCGGCGCCGCAGCGCGCTTTACTTCTGGCAAACCGGCTGCCGCCAATCGGCAGCACGAACCCACTTATATATAGATAGAGAAAGATCAGGCCCGCTCGAACCAGCCCCGAGATGCCTAATGCCCGGTGTGGTACGGATGTCCGGCCAGAATGGTCAGCGCGCGGTAGATCTGCTCGGCGGCGACCACAGCGGCTAATTCATGCGGCAGGGTAATCCTCCCGAACGCCAGTGTCAGGTCCGCCCGCTTCAGAACCGCGGCCGACCAACCATCCGCAGGCCCGATTCCGAGCAGGAGGGTCTGAGTCCCGTTATCGCGCAACCGGGCAAGCTCCCCGGCGAACTCGTCTGAGCTCAACTGTTTACCGCGGCTATCGGCCAGCAACAGCGCGGGCCTGGTCCGCCCTGCCGCCTGCTCCAGAAACTCAAGCACAGCCTCTTCGCTCGTAAAGCTCCTGTGCTCGACGGCGGAATATCGTCCGCTCCGCTCTATATAACCCTCCAGCAGAACCGCGGCTGACCCGGTCAGGCCTGAACGTCGCGGACTAATAGTGGCAAGCAAAATCTTCATAAGTTCATCTTCCAATAACCCCACAACAACCCAACAATATTCCAAATTCGGTAGGCGCTTCCCGACCCCCTACGTTTCCCTGGAAGCAGGAAGCCCGTAAATGTCCCAAATTGCGCGTTTTCACCCTGCGATACTTTGGCATGTCAAATGCTTAAGTTACCGCATAACAACTATCAGGTTTCCTCCCACGCAACACAGGGCATAGGGGATCAGGAGCGATACGTGAAGAGAATAAGCAAACTTGTGGCGTTACTTGTGATGCTGACCGCATCGGCAATGTGCTTTGGACAGGAAACGACCGGTGCCCTCCAGGGAACTGTTAAGGACTCGACGGGCGCAGTTGTGCCGGGCGCAATCGTCACCGTGACCACGCCGACTCTGATTGGCTCTAAGACAGCCAAGACGGACTCCAAGGGTTACTACCGCTTTGAGAACCTTCCCCCGGGCCCTTACGTCGAAACGGTGCAGATGACCGGCTTCGCAACGCAGAAGCGCAACAATATTCTAGTCAACGTCGGTACTACGCCGAGCATCGATGTCGCTCTCGCCGTAGGCGCGGAAGCGACGACGGTAGAGGTTAACGCTAACAATCCTGCTATCGATGTCACCAGCACGACGACCACGACGACTGTCTCCAATGACGTCATCGATTTCGTGCCCCGCGGCACCTCCTATCAATCCGTTATCCAGTTTGCCCCGGCAGCGCGTCAGGAACCCCTGATGGGTAGCACCACGACCAACGGTACCGGAGGCACGTCGCCCGGTAGCGCCACGAACGGCGGTTCTTTCGGCTTCTCGGTCGCCGGTGGTTCTGACTCGGAAAACTCCTACCTTGTAGAAGGCCAGGCAACTGCGAACCTCATCGGCGGCTATTCCAAAACCAACGTTCCTTTTGACTTCATCGACCAGGTTGAAATCAAGAGCTCGGGCGTGGAAGCCGAATACGGCGGCGCGCTTGGCGGCGTCGTCAACGTCATCATGAAGAAGGGTTCGCCGCAGTATCACGGATCGCTCTACACGCAACTCCAGTTCTCAGCCTTCGAGCCCAACCAAGGAAATACGATTGCGTATGATCCGCTTGGTTCCCCTTCCGCCACGGCATACGTTGATGCCCCGGTCATCAGTTATCAACCGAAAAAGGATCACTGGAGTGATGTCTTCCCAGGCTTCACGCTAGGTGGGCCGCTAGTCCCTTTCGGCACCCTTCGCGATAAGCTATTCTTCTTCGTCGCCTTCGCGCCTGAAATGCGCCGTTACGAGCGCACGATCAACTACACTCAGAACGCCACCATTGCTGGTGCTGCTCAGGCAACCACAGGTTCCGTTCCATTCAGCCAGAACACAAACACTTACTACACAACCGGTCGCATCGATGCTCAGGCTACGAGCAAGATCCGTGTCTTCGGCTCGTGGTTGTACCAATATCAGCGCCAGAATGGCGAGAATCTCCCCGGCGCGGATTCCACCAATGGCATTTATAACGCCTACGCCGGCAACCCGGTTGGCAATTACAACCACTTGTACTCTTACTCTGCACCTAACCAGACGATCAATGCAGGCGGCGACATCACCATTACGCCACGCCTGACCTCGACCACCCGATTCGGCTACTACTTCGAGAATTACCATGATGACGGCTTCCCTTCGGGTAGCGTCGTGCATTATTGGGAGACCAATGGTAGCGGTTGCGGTGCGACGGATACCAACGGCAATGCCCTGCAAGCCGGTTGCGGTGCTGGATCTGGCACAGCGCCACTCCTCGCACAGCCCAACGGTCACCAGGACGGAACGTCGCAACAGATCACGCAGCGCAACGCGAACAAGGCAATCCAGCTAGACGAAACGATCTCTTGGACCAAGACCGGATGGTACGGCGTTCATAACTTCAAGTTCGGTTATCAGTTGAACCGCGACTCGAACGATATTCTGCAGGCCTATAACCAGCCCCTCCTCCAGCTTTATGTAGCTCCGGACAACGGTGCTAATTTCTACTCGGCGCAAGGTCCGGTTGGCAAAGCAAACTGCGGCACTCCAGGCTCGGCGGGCCCACCAGTTGTACCGCCCAGCGGCGTCGAAGGAATCACCGGCGTTAATTATTGCGACGGTACTTTCGGGTATGGCAACGTATACGACTATGGGACCGGCGGACAGGCAATCAGCTACAACCACGGCATCTTCTTCCAGGATTCCTGGACGCTGAAGCGTGGCATAACCCTATATGGCGGCATGCGTGTGGAGAAGGAATTCCTCCCTGGTGACGCACAAGGGGCCGGCGTTCCCTCCCACCCAATCAATTTCGGTTGGGGCGACAAGTTGGCCCCCCGCATCGGTGCCGCGTGGGACGTCCTTCAGAACGGCAAACTGAAGCTGTTTGGCGGTTACGGTGTTTATAACGACCAGATGAAATTGAACTTGGCTATCAGCTCGTTCGGTGGCCAATACTGGAACAATTGCGCCTACGCTCTTTTCTCGAACGACCCGACAACCATCAAGCCGGCCTTCAACAACGCTGCCGTTCCACGGGATTGCCCCAGCGGAACGACTGCAACACCGGCCAATCTTTCTGCTTCCTCCGGAGTGGATACCTTCCTGGAGAACGTCAACAATCGTGCCAACCCCACCACCTGCGCCACTTGCTCGGTGCAAGAAGAAGGAGTTGCTCCTGGCCTGAAGCCCTACCGCCAGCATGAGTCGGATTTCGGTGTCGACTTCCAGGCTTCGCGTACGGTTTCTCTCGAGGTTCGTTGGGACCGCCGCCGCCTCGACCATGTGATCGAAGATGCTGCTATCTTCAACCCTCTCGAAGGTGAAACGTTCGTCATTATCAATCCGGGCCAAGGCGTAGACGATACGTTCGAGGACTTCTGCAACTTCCTCTACACCAAGGGTGGACAGGCTGGTTGCGTCTCGAGCAACGATCAGTATCCTCCCGTGGACGCCATTGCTGCCGCACGTAGCTATGACGGTGTCGAATTCAAGGTAACTCGCGCCATTAGCAACCATTGGGCGGGTGAAGTCTCCTACACCTACAGCCACTTCCGCGGCAACTACACCGGTCTCACCACCTCCGATATTTCGGATGGCCGTGGTCGCAACGCTCCCAACAACAGCCGTTCGTTTGACGAACCGTACTTCCAGTACGATTCGTATGGTCAATCCTCCAGCGGTCTGCTTCCGACTGATCGTCCGAATGCCTTCAAGGGCTATGCGTACTATCGGCTTGGCTACCTGCACCACTTCACGACAGATTTCGGTATCTTCCAGACCCTCTACTCTGGATCTCCGAACACAAGCTTTGCCAGCGTGGGGTATGACGAGAACGCTTATTACCAGCAGGTGGAAGGTCGCGGAAAGTGGGCAGACCTTTCGCAGGATCCTACGACTGGTCTGATCACCGTTGGTGAGCGCCGCACGTACCGTAACCCCTGGTATAACCAGACCGATTTCAACATTGAAGAACAGGTCAAGCTCGGAGAGGCTAAGTCGCTTTCGTTCCAGGCTACAGCGACTAACCTCCTCAACCAGCACACCGTCACCTCGGTGAGCGAGCAGATGGACTCGCCTTACTCGGGTTCATACTTCCTCTCGCCGGGTGGCTACTACATCGCCGACGGTCCCGCTTTCTACGCCGCCGCGATGCATCCTTATAATCTGACTCAGGCCCTAAACGGCATTCCGGTGGCTAACGCCGGTACCGGCAGTTTGGGTAACGACACCAACAACGTAGGCGGCCCGATTCAGCTGAGCGGTCTGTATAACAAGCCGTACACGTACCAGAATCCGCGTAACCTCCGCTTGCAGTTCACCTTTACCTTCTAAACCAACCCGCCTCTCCCAGGCAGCAAAAAGGCCCTCGCGAAAGCGAGGGCCTTTTGTCTTGTGTTGAACTGAGCTACAGAAAGCTACACGCGCATGTAAAAGACTAGGCGCGCTTCTTGGCAATCGTCTTCTTCGCAGCCTTCTTCACGCTTTTCTTCGCGACCACCTTCTTCGCCGTCACAGTCTTCGGAGCCTTCACACCAATCTTCTTCTCAATCTCCGTCTTCACCGACTTCCGTGAGCTGCGCTCCTTCGCCACCGCCAACTGCTCCTTGATCGTCCTATTGAGGTCGTCGATGGTCAGCACGGTCGCCGTCTTTCGCAGCCGCTCAAGCGCATAGAACGCGCGCTTCTCGGTCGAAAACACGTGCACGATGAAGTCGACATAATCCATCAGCACCCATTGGCCCTGACGCCGTCCCTCGACAGAGTTGGGATACATCCCAAAGTCTTTCTTCAGGCGGATCTCGATCTCGTCGGTGATGGCGACGTTCTGCCGGTCGCTGTTGCCGCTGCAGATCAAAAAGTAGTCCGTCAATCCGCTCTCGGAGGGATCGAGCGCAAGAATGCGAATATCCTCCGCCTTCTTGTCCTCGCACGCAGCCGCGGCTGCGGCGAGCATTTGATTTACTTGAACACTGGCCATAGAACTCCTTCTCAACTCTTCATCCTAGCGCACACGCTCAAGTCTGCGAGTACCAAACGTACCCAAAACCACCCTCTTTGAAGCTCGCTCAGGCTTCGTACAGATGGCGCTGCCGTATATAGTCGAGCACCGTCGCCGGCAGCAGTCCCTCGCAGTCGAGCCCTTCGCGCAGTGCTTCCCGAATTTGCGTCGCACTCACCTCCTCGGCCACGCCACCGAGCAAATGCACCCTCGCCCGCTGTTTCTCACTCAGCGCGAGCTCTGCTAGCCGTTGCGGCGAAAACCCGGGACGTGTCACCACGATCCACTCTGCCGCCGCGAGCAGTTCTTCAGGCGCGCGCCAGCGCCGCAGGTCTAGAAACGCATCCACTCCCACGATCACGAAGATCGCGTCCTCAGCCCCAATCCCACGCCGCAGGCGCTGCAGCGTATCGATTGTGTAGTTGGGCAAGCCATCCGCCTCGGGCGCGTCCACTGCGGAAGCCTCAAGTCCGGCATTCCCCTCGCAGAGCAGCCGCACCATCTCCAGCCTGTCTTCAAACGACGCCACAGGGCCATCCGGCTTCAGGGGCTGCCGTGCGGTAGGCGCAAACAGCACACGCTCCAATCGAAACCGGTCTGCCGCGGCAAGCGCCGCGGCAAGATGCCCTCGGTGTGGAGGATCGAAGCTGCCACCGAACAGTCCCACCTTCGCTGAAGCCATGGAAGCCAGTATAGCGACCCTGCCTTGCGCTTCCGCGCGCCCGAAGCCAGGAAACAACCGGCTAGCCCATAGCTCATAGCATCGCTCCAACGGGCGTTGCAACGGCTGGCTTGCTAGCGATCGTTGATCGGCTCGGCCGCGCCCGCCGGCGCAAACGCGATGCGATTCCGTCCCGTACGCTTGGCATGATACAGCGCTTCATCGGACATCTTCCGCAGCGTCTCGGCATCCTCGGCGTCCTCGGGAAACAGTGCCACTCCGATGCTGATGGTTATCGAAAGGTCGCAGTCCTGCAGTTGTATCTTCGCGTCGAAGCTCCGCAGCAGGGTCGTCGCCACGCGCTCTGCGTCAGCGGCACTGCTCAGTCCGCCGATGATCCCCATAAACTCTTCGCCACCGGTGCGTGCCAGCGTGTCGATCTGCCGAATTTTGTTTTTCAACCGGGCAGCAACCGCCACGAGACAGGCGTCGCCGATCAGGTGTCCGTAGGTATCGTTGACCTGTTTGAAGTGATCGATATCGATGGTCAGCAGAGCGGCCTTCTTGCCCGTTCGCAGACACTGGGCCAGCGTCTGGTCAATGCGGTCTTGCAGCAAAAGCCGATTGGGTAACCCGGTCAGTTCATCATGCTGCGCCTTCCAGGCCAGGTCCTGGTTCATCTTCACCCCTTCGGTGATATCGCGCGCCGTTACCAGTCGAGCATCCATGCCCTGAAACTGAACAATGTGGTCCACCACATTCACCCACACTACACTTCCATCTTTGCGGCGATAGCGCGTGCGCCGGCCTCCCGGAGGCTCGGGGAGAAGGCTATCCACCCGGTCGCTCTCGGCGTCTTCCGGAACTTCAAGGTCGCCAACCTGCATCCGCAGAAACTCCTCCACGCCGTAACCGTAATCCAGCACCGCCGCCAGGTTCGCCGAACGAATATGTCCCGTCTCCGGCGCGTAAATCCACATGGGATGCGGATGGGCTTCGTACATTACCCGAAAATCGTCGTACAGCGCTCTGTACTTCTCCGCCAGCCGGGTTTTTTCCGCTCCCGCGATCTCAAAGACGTTCAGGATCATCGCGAATCCCACAAAACGCTTTGGCGTACTCCAGTAGTGGAACAGCGCAGTGAGTGCGCCCTGGTAATGTACGAGCGCAGCCGGCAGCAGGTAAAACACTCCCCACCCGAGGAAGCCTGCCGTTCCGACCAATCCAGCCAGGCTGTGACGGGCATGGCGGGCAGCATACAGCACGCCTGCGCACAGGCAGATCTCTGCCTCTACAGCCTCGCCAAGGGACAACTCCCAATTCCTCAAAACGCTGACGATCATTACGACACAAAACACGGCGCAGAGCGTAAAGGTCAGGTTGCGGCGCCAGTGCCAGTGCCGCGGTAACTCGAAGTGGATGGTCAACACCGCGCCCATATGTCCAACGATCACCAAGGCGATCAGAATCGCGGCCAGCGGCTTGGGGGCAACGCCGCCAATGGTTTGCAGGTCGATGCCGGCGGCGGCGGGGATGGCGATCAGCGCGCCAAACTCGAGCGTTCGCTTGATACGCTCCTCTGTCACCCGGAACGACAGGGCAAAGGCAAGCAATCCAAGCACCATCAGGTCCACGCGCGCCGCATCCTGCAGATTCACCAGGTTCGGTCGCTGTAGCTTCGCCTCCCAAACGAGGTAACTCAACAACACGAAAACCCAGCCCACGAACCAGAATCGAAAGTACAGCTGGGGACGGCTACGCTGCTGCAATCCAAAGAACAGGATCAGCAGCACGAGCGATGTAATATCGACGACACTTCCCTGCACAAGATCCCTTTCCGCGGCCGATCTCTCCGGTTCCTCGTGACGCCCAAAACGACCCGACCGCGCAGGTTCGCTCGTCCAGGAAATCGTCCTACGACCAGAATTTAATCTGATGCCAAGTTGGAATGGAGGTGCTTGCCGAAATCCTACAACTTAGGCTTTTTCGGAGTGACCCACAGCCGGCGCAGCCCTGCATTTTCAGCCCTCCAAACCGCTATAATGGAGGTTGAATGGCAGACGATCAGAACCAGCTTCCCCTCGGCGCAGACGACAACATCAACCCTTCCTCGCAGGACGCCAACTCCAACAATCCTCCTCCTGCAGGCGGTTCCGGTGGCGACGGCCCCACGGCCCCCACCGGCCCCGGCGCGCTCATCATGACCTCGATCAACATCGAGGAAGAGATGCGCCGCAGCTATCTCGACTACTCCATGTCAGTCATCATCGGCCGCGCGCTGCCCGACGTGAGGGACGGCCTCAAGCCCGTACATCGCCGCATCCTCTACGGTATGCAGGAGATGGGCCTCCAGTTCAACAAGAAGTACACCAAGTCCGCCAAGGTCACCGGCCACGTCATGGGCAACTACCACCCCCACGGCGACTCCGCCATTTACGACACCATGGTCCGCCTAGCGCAGCCCTTCTCGCTGCGCTACCCCTTGATCGACGGCCAAGGTAACTTCGGCTCCGTCGACGGCGACCCACCCGCCGCTATGCGCTACACGGAATCCCGCATGACGCGCCTGGCTGGTGAACTGCTGGCGGACATCGACTCCGACACCGTCGACTTCGTCCCCAACTACGATGAGTCCACCCAGGAGCCCACGGTCCTGCCGTCGCGCTTCCCCAACCTCATCGTCAACGGCGGCACCGGCATCGCCGTCGGCATGGCCACCAACATCCCGCCGCACAACCTCACCGAAGTCCTCAACGCCACCATCGCGCTGCTCACCAAGGACAAAGCAGAAACCAAGCTCGACCTCGACATCTGCCTCGAGCACGTCCTCGGCCCGGACTTCCCCACCGGCGGCTTCCTCTACGGCCGCACCAACCTCCGCCAGACCTACAGCACCGGCCGCGGTCGCTTCATGATGCGCGCCAAGTGCTTCACCGAAAACATCACCGGCGGCCGCCAGGCGATCATCGTCACCGAGATCCCCTACCAGGTCAACAAGGCCAACCTCGTCAAGCGCATCGCCGAGCTCGTGACGGAAAAGATCGTCGACGACATCTCCGACATCCGCGACGAGTCCGACCGTGACGGCATGCGCATCGTCATCGAGCTCAAGCGCGGCGCCCAGCAGGAAATCGTCCTCAACCAGCTCTACAAGCACACGAGCATGCAAGAGTCCTTCAGCATGATTTTCCTCGCCGTCCACAACGGCCAGCCCAAAGAGCTCCCGCTCGACAAGGCCATCCACGCTTTCATCGACCACCGCATCGACGTCGTCCGCCGCCGCACCGCCTTCCTCCTCAACAAGGCCCGCGAGCGCGAACACGTCCTGCTCGGCTATCAGATCGCGCTCGACCACCTGGACACGGTCATCAAGATCATCCGCCAGTCGTCCAGCCGCGCCGCCGCCCGCGAAAACCTCTTCCAGTACTTCTCCAACAAGCGCATCACGCTCAACGGCGCAGAGCTCGCCGGCGTCACGCTCGACCCCGTCAAGTACAACATCGACCTCAACGGCGGCTCGGTCTCCGCGCAGCTCGCGAACAACTCTAGCGCCGCGGCTAACGGAACAGCCACGCTCATCCTCAGCTACCGCCAGATCGACGCCATCCTCGAGCTCCAGCTCTACCGCCTCACCCAGCTCTCCATCGACGAGCTCCTCAACGAGCTCCGCGCCGTCCGCGACAACATCGCCGAGTACGAATCCATCCTCGCCTCCGAGCGCAAGCTCCGCACCGTCATCCGCAAGGAGCTCGAAGACATCCGCGACAAGTACGGCGACGCCCGCCGCACCACCATCCTCGACGAGTCCACCGAGTTGACGCTGGAAGACCTCATCCAGGACGAACAGGTTGCCGTCACGGTCAGCAATACCGGCTACCTCAAGCGCACGCCCATCACCACCTATCGCCAGCAAAAGCGCGGCGGCACTGGGCGAATCGGCATGAAGACCCGCGAGGAAGACTTCATCT
>JAMFSR010000010.1 GCA_026225395.1 Granulicella sapmiensis | reverse complement strand
ACTTCGGCCCCGCTGCAACCGCCGTAGCCGCCATCCCAACCATCAAAGCAAAACCCGACATCCACTTCATGCGCATAGCAAAATCCTCCGAGCGAAAACAGATACCGCCAGAATACGCCCATCGCTATCTCAGTCCCAACATTCGCAGCGTTTTCTGGCCCCAGAGCCCTGGCCCTAATCCCTCTCTTTTCCACCGCCCCCGCAGAATTACCATCACCAGACATGCAACAACCCATCACTCCCGGCGTCCTCGAAGTCATCACCGGCCCCATGTTCTCGGGCAAGTCCGAAGAGCTCATCCGCCGCCTCAAGCGCGCCCGCATCGCCCGCCAGCGCGTCTCCTGCTTCAAGCCGGACATCGACCTCCGCTACCACCGCACCTCGATCGCCTCGCACAGCTCGCAAACCCACGAAGCCCGCACCGTCGCCACCGTCGAAGAGCTCCGCGCCGCTCTCTTCCCGCAGCTCGCCGAAATCGAAGTCGTCGGCATCGACGAAGTCCAGTTCTTCGACCCCGCCATCATCCCGCTCTCGCTCGAGCTCGTCGCTCTCGGCAAGCGAGTCCTCATGGCCGGCCTCGACACCACCTTCAACAACGAACCCTTCGGCCCCGTCCCCGCCCTCATGGCCCTCGCCGACAAGGTCACCAAGCTCTCCGCCGTCTGCATGGTCTGCGGCCAGTCCGCCATCCACACCCAGCGCCTCGGCCAGTCGCAGGAGCTAGTCATCGTAGGCGCCGCCGGCATGTACGAAGCCCGCTGCCGCACCCACTTCCAACCCGCCATGGACGACCAACACTCCGAACAGCTCGAACTCAGCACACAGATCTAACCGAGAACCCGTTGCCTTTCGGATTAGCGTGGGGCTTCAGCCCCACGAATAGACTCGCTACAAGAAGGGGCTTCAGCCCCGGCCCGCGCACACAACCTCAGAACTTTGTCATCCTGAGCATCGCGAAGGATCTGCTGTCTGCCGCACCACCCAACTGGCTAAGCCCCACAACTCTGTCATCTCGACCGAAGGCGGGCTTTGTAGCGCACTGGAGAGACCTGCAGTCGCTCTTGCCTTTGTCTTTGCTTTTCTTTCTGTCATCCTCGCAGGGGATCTGCTGTCTTCGGGAGCGCCTCAATCTATTTCCCCGCGTCCCACACCCTTCACTCTGCTAACCTCACCCTGAATGTCCACCGACCTCAACAAGCTCTACTACGGCGATAATCTCGAAGTTCTGCGTCACTACATCCCGGACCAGTCGGTCGATCTGATCTACCTCGACCCACCCTTCAACTCCCGCCAGGACTACAACGTCCTCTTCGCGGAAAAGGACGGCAGCCGCTCGGCCTCCCAGATCACGGCCTTCAAAGACACCTGGGAGTGGAACATCGAAGCTGAGCGCAGCTACCAGGAAGTCGTCGAGTCCGGTGGCCGCGTCGCCGACGCCATGCGCGCCTTCCGCACATTACTCGGCGGCTCCGACATGCTCGCCTACCTCGCAATGATGGCACCACGCCTCGTCGAGCTCCGCCGCGTCCTCAAAGAAACCGGAACGATATATCTCCACTGCGATCCAACTGCTAGTCACTATCTAAAGCTGTTGATGGACGGAGTCTTTGGGGTTCAACACTACATTAACGAAATTATTTGGAAGCGAACAACTGCGCATAGCGACTCCAAACAAGGGCGGAAGGCTTACGGGAACGTTACGGACGCCATCCTGTTTTACAGCAAGAGTGATTCGTACTATTTCAAGCACCAACACAATGAATACAGCGAACTTTATTTGAAGAAATACAACTATGTTGACACTGAGGGTAGACGCTACCGCCTTGACAATCTCACTGGACCAGGGGGAGCCGCTAAGGGAAATCCGAGTTATGAAGTCATGGGAGTTACTCGTTTTTGGCGATATTCGAAGATAAAGATGGAAGAGCTAATCCGGGATGGCCGGATCATCCAAACCAAACCAGGATCAGTGCCTCAATATAAGAGATATCTTGATGAAATGCCTGGAGCCGCTGTCCAGAGCTTATGGGAAGACATCCCGCCGATCAATTCACAAGCGCAAGAGCGTCTCGGATATCCCACACAGAAACCCGAAGCGCTACTTGACCGAATATTAAAAGCCTCCTCAGCTGAAGGGGACGTCGTACTCGACCCGTTTTGCGGATGTGGCACAACAGTTCAAGTCGCACAGCGCCTCAACCGCCGCTGGATCGGCATTGATATAACGCATCTAGCCATCGGCCTCATCAAGACTCGGCTCGACGATGGATTCGGTCATGACGTTCGAAAGACCTACCAGGTTATCGGCGAACCTACCGATGTGGCCGGTGCCCAGCAACTCGCAGATGAAAACAAATACCAGTTCCAATACTGGGCTCTCGGCCTATGCGGCGCTCGTCCGTTAGAAGCCATCAAGAAGGGTGCAGACCGAGGTATTGACGGTCGCCTTTACTTTCACGATGACCACTCCGGCGACTCCAAACAAATCATCTTTTCCGTCAAAGGCGGCCACAACATCGGCGTCTCCGAAGTTCGCGATCTCATCGGTGTCCTCCAGCGTGAGAAGGCTGAAATTGGTGTCTATATCTCTTTTGAAGAACCCACAAAGCCGATGCAGAAGGAAGCCGCTGAAGCTGGCTTCTATACTTCCGCCGATGGCAGTAAATACCCTCGCCTCCAACTACTTACTATCAAAGACCTACTCGAAGGCAACAAGAACGTCCAACGTCCGCTACACGTCCGCGACGTGACGTTCAAGAAAGCCCCTCGCAGCCGCGCCGATGCTGCACAAAACCTTACCCTGAACTTGACGGACGAATGAGATGAACGAAGAAACCCCATTCAAGCCCACCCAGGAACAGCTTGACGCTCTACCTGAAGGCGTTAGAAAGTACATCCTTGCGTTGGAACGCAAGCTGTCAGATCAAGGTCTGACCCTCCATCGCAATGAAGACGAACTACGGCGCAAGCGCCACGCCTTCTGGGGAAATAAGCCGTAGAAAATTCAGCACCGCGCCAGCCGCATCGCCGTATCCGGAGTCACCGCCCGTGTCTCGTGCAGAATCGCATGCAGCCGCGCCGCCGCAATCCGCAACCGCATCGCCAGCGCATTGGCGCTCAGGCCCAGCGGCACGAGAAAATCCTCGCGCAACACCTCACCCGGGTGCGCCGTTACGCGCTTCAGCTTCCATCCAGCTGCCGGACTCTCAATACTCATCGCTGCACTCCCATGCCTCGATCTTAATCCACCTCCGGCCGCTCCGCCCCATCCACCACAAACACATCCGTAGCCGCCTTCGTTGCCTGCAGCTTCAAACCCAGCTGGTCCCGAATCGCCGTATACAACTCCGGCGCCGACCCATCCTCCGGCGGCTCAACCAGCCTTCCATTCATATGAAAGTTCTCCGGAGTAAACCGCAGCTCCACGTCATACCGACCCGCAATCCCCGTCTGGTCCACCGCCGGGCGGTCCAGCACAAATCGCTGTAGAAACACCGCCAGGTCGGCCATCGTCGCATTGCCCACATGCAGCAGGCCACGCGGCTCAAACCCCACCACCGGCATGCCCGCCTCATTGCCTTTACTCACGGTAAGCTTCACCGCGCCGCCGGCCTTCTGCAGCGCATACACCGAAAGCACCTTCTGCTCTTTGTGCATCGTCACGTGGAACCGCTCCACCAGTAGCTGCTGCACCATCGCCTTCATCGCATCCGAGCTCGGCCGCTTCTCCGTCTCCGGGTCGGCCACCACATCGAACCGCTCCGCTCGCAGCCACTCCGGCCCACCCACCACCTGGTCCGGATGCACGCTGTACGCATACTTGAACAGGTCCACAAACGTCGTCCCGCGCGTCACAAACCTGTTCCCCTGGAACTGCGTCATCGTCAGCGACCCCTCAGGGCTCGGCTTGATCGTCGCCACCGCAAACTTACCCTGCGCCCAAACCGCCCCGCAAACCATCCACCCAACCAACGCCCATCCCCAACGCCGCATGGCACCTGCCTCCATCCCCATCTTCCCACAGACGAAAGGCACTCCAACGTCTACCGATACTCCCCATCAAACACCTTAGCCGCCTTCCCCATCTCCCCATCACTCGGCGCTCCTGAAACCAGCAGCACCCGATACTTGAACGTAGCCGTCTCCCCCTTCGCAATCGAAAAGTTCATCGCCGCCGCCTTCGGATCGAACACATGCGCCCCCAGCGGGTTCGCCGCAAACAACCCATACCCCCGCGCATGCCAGTAGGTCGGATACCCCGGGTTCCCCACATGGTCCAGGATCGCAATCGTCTCCGCATGTCCCGCATCGGTCCCACTCAGCAGACACCACGTCCCCCGCGTGCTCCACACCGCATCGCCAACCTTGCCTTCACTCGTCCGATACACCCCGGTAGCCCCAGCCGTATCGCCCGCATCCACCTTGGTCGGATTCCCGTTAGCATCCATAAAAATCCCACCCTTCTCCGTAGGCGACTCCAGAAAATGCGCCACCCGAATCCCAAGCATGCCTTCCTTATCATCGTGAAACACCACCGGCTGCAGCGCCTTCAGCGTCACAATCAAATCCACACTCCGTGCCGCAACCCCGCCAACCATCGTCTTGCTGAACACATACTTCGTAGTCTGCGTCAGGATCTTATCGCCCGCCCCGTTCGCCGTAGTCCACGTCGACTCCACCACCAGCTCGCCCGCGTCCTTCCCGCTCTTAGTCGAAACCACGCGATCCTGCGTGATCGTCCCATACTTCGGCCGGTCCTCCGGCTTGATCGCATCCGAGTTGTTCCAAAAGTCGAACCCATTCGCATTGCCGTAGTTGAACCACAACCCTGCATGATGCGGATGGTCCACGCGTTCCCCCTTCCGCATCGCAAACGGATACCCACGCGTCACCGTCGTCCCATCCGGCGCAATCAGCGGAAACAGCACCGGCTTCCGCTGATTCGTGTCCCACAGGTACGACGTAAACGCCGCTCCATCGATCGTCACATCCACCCGATGGTGCGCCGCGTCTTCCACCACGGCCACACCCTTCTTCTGCGCCTGCATCATCGGGACCACCATCGCCAATGCCAGCAGTACCTTACACGTTGTCATGCGGTCTCCCATTCACCATTACCTGCTGCGTTTTGTCGTCGAACGTCACCTTCGATCCCGTCTGGATCGCCGCCACGCACATGCACAGCGCAATGGAGTGGCTATAACCAGCATGGATACTGGCGTTCGGCTGCTTCCGCGAACGCACACACTCCATCCAGTTCCGCACATTCGCGTCGGTCTGCGGGTCGCCTCCGGTATTCGCATCGGTGGCAACCTTCTCCGCTTTCTCCACCAGCGAAAAGCTCGGCAGCTGGTTCGCTTGCATCTTCATCTCGGCCGCAGACTTCGCACTCAGCCCGCCCGTCGGCGTCACCGTCTGCTTGTCCATATCGATCATGCCGCCGTTGGAGTAGTACAGCTCCTTCACTCCTCCCGCCGAGTTCGTAAACCGCGACGAGTACTGCACCTGGAACCCCTTCGTAGGATCGTCCTCCGGGCCGTAGTCGAACACCGCCGTCATCGTGTCCCAGTTCTTCCGCCCATCCTTCCACAAATAAATCCCGCCATTCGCCACCACCGACCGCGGATGCGGTAGTCCCGAGAACCAATGCACCGTATCGATCTGGTGTACCAGCCATTGATCGGGAATCCCCGACGAATAAGGCCAGAACAGCCGGAACTCCAGGTACTTCCGCGCATCGAACGGCGCCTTCGGCAAATCGAGCTGATAGCGTCCCCAGTCCGTGTCCGCTTCCTTCAGCAGCGGCACCACATCCGGCCTGCGCCAGCGCCCGGGCTGGTTCACATTCCACGTCATCTCCACCATCACAATGTCGCCAAACTTGCCCGACTGGATGTACTCATACGCCTTCTGGTAGCTCGGCGTAGATCTCCGCTGCGTGCCCACCTGCACAATCTTCCCGGTCTTCTCCACCGCCGCCAGAAACGCCCGCGCATCCTTCATTGTGTGCGCCGTCGGCTTCTCCACATACGCATCGCGTCCAGCATTCACGGCCTGTATGCCATGCTGCGCATGTTGGAAGTCCGCCGTCGCCACCAGCACGGCATCCACATCCTTGCGCGCATACAGCGCCTCGTTATTCACCACCGGATCAATCTTGTTGCCGCTCAACTTCTCCACATACGCCGCACCCTCTTCGCGCCGCCGGTTCCAGATATCGGACACCGCGACGATTTCAAAGTTCATCGCCTTCGCGCTCACCTGGAAGCTCGGAATCAGCGACTGCTTCATCCGGTCGCCGCATCCCACCACACCCACGCGCACGCGATCATTCGCGCCCACGATCCTGGCGTAGCTCGCTGCATTCATAGCGTAGCTTGTTGCACTCTGCGTAGCGGCAACAGCCACAGCTGCTCCACTCATCTTTACGAAGTCCCTGCGGTTGGTGTCACGAGGCAACATGGTTTTGTTCTCCTATTGATTTTCGAGCGCGGCAAAAAGCCCGTTTGTCGGCGAACGAAGTCTACAGCGTTCGGGCACCCATGCGCGTAAACTTTCTCAACATGCAGAAAGCAGGTAGATAACTCATGCACGAAGGCATCAAGACCCTCACCAGCCATCACTCCGTCGACGAAACCGTCACCCGCCTCGAAACGCTGCTCAAAGAAAAGGGCGTGAAGCTCTTCTACATCGTCGACCACTCCGGCGAAGCCCAGACCGCCGGCCTCACCATGCCCAACACCAAGCTCCTCATCTTCGGCAACCCCAAAGCCGGCACACCCCTCATGCTCCCCGCCCCATCTACGGCACTCGACCTACCCCTGAAAATCTTGGTAGCCGAAACCCCGGACGGCACCACCCAGCTCTCCTGGAACGACCCCTCCTGGCTCCAATCGCGCCACGGCTTCCCCACCGACCTCGAAGCCAACCTCTCCGCCGCCGCCCTCCTCGCCGGAAAAGCCGCCGAGTAGACCAGACCCAAAATGTAAAGTTTGCTGGACACCACAAGCACCGTGAAAATGTAAAAACTCACCACAAACCTCCACAAATCCGCACCGTAAATTCAGCTGGTCAGACCCAGAGTTTGTGGGAACTCATCTTCCTTATTCGGCGGGGTTTCCAGCGTAGATTCGCCCAAAAACCAAGAATTTGCCCCAACCATCGCCCCATGCACCGCCAAAAACCCCAATACAACCTCCGCCAGCACCCACCCACTCCAACGCACCCTCTGCAAATACTCCGCAACAAGCCGCGCAAATAGTGGAAACAAAATAAGATAGCGCAACACCGCCATCGGCAGATCATGCACCGCACTCTTCCGCTGATGTGTAAACGGAATTCTCCTCACAAAAAACAAAAACACATCCGACACCACCACAGCCACACCCAGCGCCACTAACACCTGTCCCATCAATACGATACCCGCCGATGGCACAAACGCTCGCAACACTAACACCATCAACACACTGATTCCACTAGCCCAAAGCGTCAGCCAAATCCGAGTCCCCGCGAAGTGCTCCGCTCGCGGCCTGCCAATGATTGTGTAGAAAAGCCAGGTTCCACGCCGGTCTACAGAACTACGCAACACCGCGTGCAAACCTGCAACCGCCCAGAATGCAACGACCGGAATCGCCGCCGCAACGCCGCTCGCCAGCACTATTACGCGCACATGTCCGCCGCCGATCCGCAAACCCAACACGGCCGGAAGCATGAGCGCAACGCCTAGCCCTGCATACATCGCGAGCATCACGCGTTGGCGCTGTGAGCGCAGAATTGTCTGGCTTATGAAGTGAAAGATGGCGCGCTCCGCCGGCTTGCGCAGCAGTGTGCGATGTAGCAGCCACTGCATCCTTCCAGCGACATAGCTCGCGTTTTTTATGGCCGCTCCGCCTTCAATCGTCTGCCGGACCTTGCGTCGATAGGCCACTGGATACGTTATGCCCACACACGCGGTCATCCATAACAATCCCCACCATCCATGCCACGCCAGCTCTCGAAAAACCGGTGGCACAGTCTGTCCACGCAGCACCTGCTCATAGATCCCCAGGAACCAGAAGGGTGGAAACCAGATCACCGCACGGTCGCCCGAAGTCAGTAGCGCTTGTAACGAGTCTGCAATCAGCGGGAAGAGAAACAACAGCGTCAGTAGTGCGAGAATTGCCGCGCCCTGTAGCAGTGGTGTGATGCGCCGAAATATACGTTCGCCGAGCATATTCAGCAGCACCCCCTGCAGCGCCAGCAGGCTTACCGCTGCAAATGATCCGCTTGTGAGCACAGCAACCGCATGTGCTACAAGCAGCCGGCCCATGTGCGGTGGACCTACCGCGATGGGGAAGCAGATGATGCCCAGGATGTTTGTGCCTAGAAGCACGAGTCCCAGAAAAATAGCCAATGCCAGTACGCGCGCCAGAAACAGGCGGCGTTCTTCCACTGGCATTACAGACAAGACGAATACGTCCAAAAAGTCTGGAAACAAGAGATCCCACTCATATACGGTCGCGGCGCCCATGGCTACAAACGCATACATCACGTAGAGATAGTGATCTTCTGACTGACCCCAGAACGTCCTCGGTTGTTGTGGTGGGAAGGGGTGATACGCGATGACCAGGATCAGTGCGACTACCATTCCCGGCAAGCCTACGGCGTAGGCCATCTGCATGGCTCGCTTGGTCTCATCGTCGTCTGTCGTAACCAGCTCGTTGTGCAGAAACCGGAACAGCAAGTGACGTAGCAACACTTCAAACTGTCCCTGCACTCGCCGTGTCCGCGTGTCCGCGGCCTGCACGCTGAGAGACATTACAGGATGCTCATCGGCTGCAAATAAACCCATGCGCCTGTTTGTCTGTCTATCCATGTTGCACCGCCATCGTCTTTACGATTTCGCGTGCCACACTGCGCGTATCTTCCTGCTGCACGAGCTGCGCAAATACGCTCTCCAGGCTCGCCAACTGGAGAGAGCGCTTCAACTCCGATGGCGGTGCATCGGCGAGGATGCGGCCTTTTGCGATTACGATTACGCGGTGGCAGACAAGCTCTACGACTTCCAGTACATGCGAGATGTAGAGAATTGCTTTGCCTTCGGTTACAAGTGCGTCGAGCAGGTCTTTGAAGAGCCGCGCTGTGACTACGTCGAGGCCCGAAAGTGGTTCATCGAAGATGAGCAGCTTTGGATCGTGCAGCAGTGCTGCCGAGATCAGGATCCGTTGCTTCATGCCTTTCGAGTACAGCGATATCGGTGAGTGACGCCATGATTCCAGTCCCAGCAACGTGAGGAAGCGCGTGGCTTTGCGCTCGATTTCAGCTTCGGGCAACTGGCGCAGGCGGCCTACGAGTTGCAGGTACTCCATGCCTGAGAGGTGCGTGTACACATGTGCTTCTTCCGGGACGTAGCCGAAGGCTGCGCGGTACGTCTGTAGCTGGTTGCGTATGCTTTGGCCTTCAAACAACACCTGTCCTTCGGTGGGTTCGAGCAGGCCGGTTACGATCTTCACCGTCGTTGATTTGCCTGAGCCGTTTGGGCCTACGTAGCCGACGATTTCGCCGGCGCGCAGCGAAAAGCTTACATCGCTGATCGCCGGCAGGCCGCGATAGCGCTTGCAGATTCCTCGAACTTCGAGCATTCGGTTCACCTCACGTACCCTATGTAGCATTCGATATAGACACTAGTCAAGTAGCGTTCTACATAGGTACAATTCCGGCATGGCAACCGAGACCAAGCTCTCGCATACCGCGGCGATGATCCTCCAGGTGGTTGATGCCGGGTATGTCTACGGCTTCAGCGTGATGGAGAAGACCGGCCTGCCGAGCGGCACGGTTTACCCGGCCATGCGGCGGCTGGAGCGCGATGAGCTCATCAAGTCCAACTGGGAAGCGCAGTCCATTGCGGATGCGGAGCAGCGTCCGCCGCGCAAGTATTACAAGCTCACGCGTGCGGGGAAGGTGACGCTGGAGGCTTCGCGCAAGCGTTATCCGTTGCTCGCTCACCTGGTTCCCGCTGCGCAGGAGGAGCCGGTATGAACCTTGGCTTCGTTTCGATTGCAATGCTTCGTGTGGCCTCTATTGCTGTGCCGCGCGGACTGCGCGTCGAATGGCTCAAGGAGTGGCGCGCCGAGCTTTGGCATGTTCGCCATGCGCAGGCCGATAAGTCCTTGCTTCAGGCCGAGCGGGAGATCGGACGTTTTTGCTTCGGTGCTTTTGAAGATGCGCTTTGCCTTCGCCGCGAATCTACGCACCATCGCGTGCCGCTCGCCACAACGCGTGGCTCGGCACGGCAGTGCCTTTTGTTCCTTGCGGCAATCGGTGGCGTGAGTGTATGTGCCGCGCTTGTGATGCCCGGAGTTCGTGCAAAGGTTAGCGAAGCTCAATACCATTTGCCGCAAAACCTTGTTTTGATCCGCAACGGGCAATGGGCGAACGCTGCCACGCCGCCTATCTCCGTGGATCAACTTCTCGCCCTTGAAACGCAGAAGCAGCGTTACTTCGACGCATTCGCTTCGTATCGCATTGTGATCACACCGACGGCCTCGCGCTCGAGTCTGGCCGTTGCGCATGTCAGTCCCAATCTTTTCGAGCTGCTCCATCTGCCTGTTAGGTTCTTTCCTGCAGCTATCGCAGACGATCGGGAAGTCCCGCAGGTGATGCTCAGCGAACGGCTCTGGAAGAAGCAGTTCGCCGCCAATCCGAACCTCACCGGAGAGGTTGTGCGGCTGGGTTCAACGGACGTCCTGGTTGCGGGAATCATGCCTGCGGATGCCTGGCAGCTTCCGGCAACGATCGACGCGTGGCAGCTTGATCCGGTCGGACCTACGCAGGAAACTCCGGGCGTTGTTGTCGCGCGCCGCATGCCTTCCAACCCCAGTCGTGAGTATGGAGAACTGTGGTCGACCTACACCGTCGATGGCGATGGCCTGGAGCATTACTTCCTTTGCTCAAGCCTTGTGAGTCAGAACAGCACGCCGCTGGGGCTATTTCTTTTTGCGACGTTTCTTGCCTGTCTCGCGTTGCCGGCTACAACGCCGTTGCCGCTCGGTGAGTACCGTTTGAATGCGCGCCATGTTTCCTGGTCCATGCGGCTTCGCCGCTGGAGCTTTCTGCTGGCGAAGATCGTTCTGCTTGTGCCGATTGCGGCTTTCGCGTCGCTCGATCTCGCCTATGCAACTCCGACGCTCCATGTACTTCCATCTGGACCGGCGCAACTTATCCTGTCGTTCTCGCTCTGCCTTTTCGGCATGCGCTGGGTGCTTCGCGACCAGCGGCAGCGCTGCCCGGTTTGCCTGGGCAAGCTGACGCATCCCGCGCGGGTGGGGCAGCCTTCGCGCACGTTCCTTGCATGGAATGGAACGGAGCTGATCTGCATCGGCGGCCACGGGCTTCTGCATGTTCCGGAGCTGGAGACGAGCTGGTTCAGCACGCAACGCTGGATGTATCTTGACGCTTCGTGGGACGTGTTATTTGCCGAACCGGCGTCTTGCCAGGTGACGTAGCGCGGAAAGAAGACCAGGGCAAAGCCCACTCCTTCTATGAACCTTATTCGTGGGGCTAAAGCCCCACGCTAATCCGGCATGCTTATCGTGCTAGCGGAGGCTGGTTGTGGCGAACGGCAGGCCTGTTACGGGCCAATGCGCGGGGTCCGCATCGACGTTCGTTTCGATGTCCACGCCAACACCCGTGGCCTTTGCTACGGACACGTTCCAGCCATCGACGACTACCAGAGCTTTCTCGCCTTTGAGGTCTTTGGACGCTGCTTCCATGGTGATGGTGCGGATCTCATCGGGCGCGAGCGAGACGTAGTTGTCGCTGTAAAAGACCGGCGGGACGCGGGCGCCGCTCTTGCGACGCAGTTGCAGGTGGGTCATGAGTGCGATGTTTTTTGTTGGGTTATGCAGCGTTACGGTAACGATGCTGTTGGCTGCGTCGGTCTTGCGTGCGACCTTGGCTTCAAGCGCGACTTTATCCATCTTGTCGAGGGCGGTAAGGTCATCCTGGTGCTCCGGCTTGGCGCGCCAGTAGAAGTTATTGGAGAGCAGCTTGTTGTCCGCGTCGTGCAGCTCGAGCTTTACAAAGTAGACATCGGAGAGCTGCTCGGGAAGCTCCACGGCTCCCAGGTTCGTCGCTACATCTGCCGGTGCGGATACTGGAGTCTCATGCTGCTGTGCGACCGTGCCATCGAGGTTGTACAGCGTCACCTTGGCCGTTGCGCCGTTAAGAGTATCGGGCCGCTCGTTGATCACGAGCAGGTCGCCGGTCACTTCGTTCAGCGCGATATGGATTGGTTCGCCGGCTTTCTTGACGGCGAAGAGCGAGGCGTTTGGCTCGAGGTCGTAGCTGAAGAGCTGCCAGACAAAGCTTGGGTGCGCGGAGAGGCTCATCCAGGTGATGACGCCCGTAGCAGGGTGGAACAAGGCGGCTTCGCGGCCTTCGTACATGGCGCGATAGGCTTCGTAGTTGGCTAGCTGGGCTTTGCGTGCGAAGTCTGCGAGATTGGTGATTTCTCCATAACGTTTTGCGATTGCGCCGGGATACTTGTCGCCGCGCTGTGCGCCTTTGGCGAGGTCGTGCTCGGCCCAGTCGTCGTTGATGGTTTCCCAGTCCTTTTCGGGCATCATGCTGCGGATGGACTCGACTGTGGGGACACTGACGCTGCCGATTTCGGTTTTGAAAGGAGCGTCGACCTTGTAGAAGTCGCGTGGCTCGCGCCAGTAGTAGGGGCCGCTCGACTTTACGCCGCGGCCGTCGGTGGAGCTTGGCTGATAGACGCGCGTGGGTTCAAGCTCGGCCATGAGGGTGCGGAGTTTGGCGTCGATTTCCGGCGGTGGATAGCCTTCGTTGCGCGCGCACCAGATGGCGATGGAAGGGTGATTGCGGAAGCGGAGGATCTTGTCGCGCACGTTGGCGACGTAGGTGTCGATGTCGTCGGGGTTGGGGCCGTCGCTGGGGTTGGGCTGGAAGAACTCGTCCCAGAGCAGAAGGCCGTACTTATCGCAGAGCTCGTAGAAGTCTTCGCTGGTGCTCTGGCCGACCCAGTTGCGGATGAGGTTGAGGTTGGCGAGCTGGTGCAGGCGGATCTGGGCTTCGAGGCGTTCGCGCGGGATGCGCTTGAGGGCTTCGTCGAGACCCCAGTCGCCGCCGCGGATGAAGACCGGCACGCCGTTGACGGAGATTGCTAAATTGTCGGAACCCGGAACGCTGTAGGTGAGCTTGCGCACGCCGAAGCTGACGTCCTTTTCGTCGGAGGTCTTTTGTTTTTGCTCGAAACGGAGATGCAGCTTGTAGAGGTTCTGCGGGCCGTAGCCGTTGGGCCACCAGAGCTTTGGGTTCTCCATGTGGAGGACTGGCGTGGACCTTGCGTCGAAGCTCACGAGTTGCGAGCTGTGCGCGGGGATTTCTACTTCTTTTTCGAAAGCAATGTTGTCGATGCTGCCTTTGAGCAGGCCTTTTTGTGGTTCGTCGCTTATGTTTTCGACGGTGGCCTGAACGGCGATGTCGGTGGAGTCGGTGCGGGGCAGAGGGAGGTCTGTGGTCACAAGTGGATCGCGGATTTCGACGGGGCCGGTGGCGGAGAGGAAGACTTTTTGCCAGATGCCCGTGTCGCGGTCGCGAACGGCGGGGAGCCAGTCCCAGCCGATGGTGGAGAGGAAGGTGGGGCCGTCGAGCGCGGTGATGCCGCCGTTCTTGCCGACGCCGTTGTTGATGGTGTGCTCGTGCGGTATGCCGGGATGCGGCTCCGGTGTGATGAGAACGGCGAGCACGGCGCGGTGTCCGGGCTTTGCCTGCGCGGAAATATCGAAGCGTCCGCGGGCGAAGGCTCCGCGCATGGTGCCGACTTTGCTGCCGTTCACCCAGACTACGGCCGAGTAGTTGATGCCGTCGAAGTTGAGCCAGATGTGCTTGCCGGCGTAGGCGGCTGGTACAAGCACCGTCGTGCGGTACCAGTAGGAGGTGCGCGCGAGGCTTTCGGGGATTATGTCTTCGCGGTTGTTTTCGCCGAAGGTGGGCTCCGCGTAGACCTTATCGTTGACGAGCGTGGTGAGGACGGTGCCGGGCACGACTGCCGGGTACCAACCGGTTGCGTGGTAGCTCGCGGCGGAAACCGCGGCGCCGTCTTCCGGTACTTTGGCGACGTCCTGCAGCTGCCAGCCGTTGCCGACGACCACTTCCTGTTGTGCCACCAGCGGCCAGCAACTTATCCCAAATGCGACAGCGATCCAAGCGAAGCGAAGTTTCAAGGCGTTTCTCACCCCATCAAGAAATTCGCCTCAAGTTTACGCTTCGAATTCCATCAAGCGAGTGGCTGCCAAAGTTCCACGCGGTGGCCGTCGCAGTCCTTGATCCAGGCGAAGCGGCCGTAGCCGTAGTCTTCGCGCTTGGGATCGACCCAGACGCCGGCGGCGGTGAGCTTTTCGAGCAGGGCATCGAGGTCGTCGACACGGTAGTTGATCATGAACGGCTGGCCGCTGTCGCCGAAGTAGCCGGTATCCTGCGGGAAGGCGGACCAGGCGGTCATGCCGGTGCCTTCGGGGATTTCGTCCTTCCAGTCGAAGGCCGCGCCGTTGAAGTCGCTGAGGGTGATGCCGAGCTTTTCGGCGTACCACTTTGCTGTTGCCTTCGGATCGGCTGTTCGAAGGAAGACGCCGCCTATGCCTGTGACTCGTGCCATGATCGTATTCCTTTCCAGTTTTAGAGCCGTTCGACGAGCACCGCTGTTCCATATGCCAGCACTTCGGTCACACCCTGCATAATGTCGTTGGCGTCATAACGTGCCGACACAATAGCGTTCGCGCCTCGCTCCCCGGCATGAACGATCATGCGTTGAAAGGCGTCTTCGCGTGTTTTCTCGCATAGATCGGTGTAGAGCGTAATATCGCCGCCAACCAAGGTCTGTAAGCTTGCTCCAATCGTTCCAAAGACTGACCGAGAGCGAACCACGATGCCGCGAACCACGCCAAAGTTCCCTACGATCCGGTAGCCGGGAAGCTCAAGGGCCGTCGTCACCATGGACTCTGCAAACGGCAGTGGAGCGGCGGGGTTGTGAGGTTGATTGGTCGACATGGGTTCCTCTAATAACGCTAGCCCATGCTATCGCAGAGCCGCGATCAGACGTGTGACTGCGCCTGAATCGATTGCGTTGGCTGCCAGTTCGATGCCTTTGGGTATGTTGTTGGCTTGTCCGGCGGTCATGAGGACTGCGGCTGCGTTCAACACTACGATATCCCGCTTTGGTCCGGTTTCGCCGGAAAAGATACTCGTCAGAATCGCGGCGTTCCTCTGAGCGTCTCCGCCTTCGAGGGCGGTCATCGGTGCGCGGTGCAGGCGGAGTTCTTCGGGCGTGAGGATGTAGGGCCGTACGTGACCGTCGCGGACCTCTGCTACTTCGCTGGGGCCGCTGAGGGCTAGCTCGTCGAGGCCGCTGTCGCCGTGGACGACGAGGGCGTGCTTTATGCCGAGCATGGTCATGGCTTCGGCGACGAGCGGGACGAGGCGGGCGCTGTAGACGCCCATCACCTGGCGTCGGGCGCCTGCGGGGTTGAGCAGGGGACCGAGAACGTGGAGGATGGTGCGGACGCCCATGGCGCGGCGAACGGGCATGACAGCTTTCATCGCGGGATGGTGCGAGGGCGCGAGCAGGAAACAGAAGTTGTGGCGGCGGAGGGCTTGGGCGGCGGCTTCGGGCGGCAGGCCTACGGGGATGCCGAGGGCTTCAAGGACGTCTGCGGAGCCGCATTTGGAGGTGATGGCGCGATTGCCGTGCTTGGCGACCCTGGCTCCGGCTGCGGCAGCTACGAGGGCGGCGGCGGTGGAGATGTTGAAGCTGCCGCTGGCGTCGCCGCCGGTGCCGCAGGTGTCGACGAGTTCGGCTTGTTCCGCTGCGGTGAGCGGGAGGGTTGTGGCGGCTGCTCGCATGGCGAGGGCGAAGCCCGCGATTTCGGCGGCGGTTTCGCCGCGTCCGGCGAGCGCGCCGAGGAGGGCGGCGATTTCGATGTCGCTGGCCTGACCGGCGAGGATTTGACGCATCAGGGCCTGTGCTTCATCGAGCGCGAGGGTTTCGCGGCCTTCGATGATTCTGCGCAGCTCGGTCTGTATAGGCATCCTCTGTAACCCTACCAAAGGCGGGGGTTGCGGCGGGTCGCGTTCGCTTATCCACGCGCTGCCACCGATAATCGCCATGTTGGCTTGCTCACGGTTTCCGCGCGTGGCTACTATGAATGGGTCTGGCTATCGCCAACAGGTCTGACGACAGCGCCAGCCGCTGCCTCTGGAGCGCACTTTATGAAGATTCACGAGTACCAGGCCAAAGAAATCCTTCGCAAGTACGGCGTACCCGTGCCTGCCGGCGAAATGGCCACCACTATCGAAGAAGCAGACGTCGCCGCGAAGGCCCTTTTTTCGGCCGGCAATGCGGTCGTCGTCGTCAAGGCGCAGATCCATGCGGGCGGACGCGGCAAGGGCGGCGGTGTCAAGCTGGCGAAGACCATCGAGCAGGCCGACGAGTATTCGAAGGCGATCCTCGGCATGCAGCTCATCACGCACCAGACTGGCCCCGAGGGGCAGAAGGTGCAGCGGCTGCTGATTGAAGAGGGCTCGGCGATCGACCGCGAGCTGTATCTCGGGCTTGTGCTCGACCGCGCCTCGGCGAAGGTGGTATTCATGGCCTCGCAGCACGGCGGCATGGATATTGAAGAGGTGGCGCACTCGACGCCCGACCAGATTTTCAAGGAGTACATCCATCCCGGCATCGGCTTTCAGCCCTACCAGGCGCGCAAGCTGGCGTTCAAGCTGGGCCTTGCGCCTGCGCAGGTGGGCGAAGCGGTGAAGTTCATGATGGGCCTATATAAGGCGTTCATGGAGACCGACTCGACGCTGATGGAGATCAATCCGTTCATCACGACCAAGGACGGCAAGCTGCTGGCGCTCGATTGCAAGATCAACTTTGATGACAATGCGATGTTCCGGCATAAGGATTTAAAGGAGCTGCGCGACATCAGTGAGGAAGATCCGCTTGAGGTGGAAGCGAGCAAGTATGCGTTGAACTACATCAAGCTGGATGGTTCGATTGCCTGCATGGTGAACGGCGCGGGCCTGGCGATGGCGACGATGGACATCATTCAGTACGCCGGTGGTTCTGCGGCTAACTTCCTTGATGTAGGCGGCGGCGCTAATCAGGAGCAGATCGAGAATGCTTTTGGAATTCTGCTGAGCGATCCGAATGTGAAGGCTATCTTCATCAATATTTTTGGGGGGATTTTGAGGGTGGATGTGCTGGCGACAGCGGTTGTGGCGGCGGCCCGCAAACTCGATGTGAAGTTGCCCATTATTCTGCGGCTTGAGGGAACGAATGTGGAAGAAGGCCGGAAGATTATTGCTGAGAGCGGCTTGAAGGTTCAGATCGGCGCAACGATGAAAGAAGCTGCTGACCTTGCAGTTGCCGCAGCGAAGGGCTAGAGATGAGCTTCCGTGCGTTTGGCCCTTTCAAAATGGAAAGATGGTCACAATCTGATGTGCGTGAGCTATCTGAATGCTTTGACACCGCCTGCCCAGGTCTCAAAGATGCTTCGGGGGTCTACGTCGTAGTTTCGGAGACAGGTGGAAGGTTATCTCCGAAATATGTCGGTAAGACTGATACCAAATTTGGCGGACGCTTCAAGACCCATTTTGACAGAACATTGAAAAAGAGAGAGCAGTCGTCAACTGAAGATGCGGCTCTTTTCGAGCAGATCTTCCACTCTTCTGAGGGCGGATTCAGCCTTTATCTGATCGCGGAGTCGACCCCGACCGGACGTTTTAAGAAGAGTCGTAGCAACATACGGTCGAAATCCATCGATTTGCTTGAACAGGAACTCATACTGACAGGTTTTGCCAAGGGTCATAATCTCTGGAATATAAGAGGGAAGAAATTGCGACGCCAAGACGTTCCTAGCTCGTTGAATTGGCATTCTGAGACCTCAATTTTAGCTAAGAAAGAATTGCTTGAGATATTTGAATTGAAAGGGTAGGCAAGCTATGTCCGTACTCGTAGGCAATGACACAAAACTTATTGTTCAAGGCATCACCGGTCGTGAGGGAACCTTTCACGCCAAGGGCTGTGATGAGTATGCAAAGCAGTTCGGCAACAAGCTTGTCGTCGGCGGAGTCACGCCGGGTAAGGGTGGAACCGTTCACGAGGGATGGCCGGTGTTCAATACGGTGGAAGAGGCGGTGAAGGAAACGGGCGCGAATGCGACCGTGATCTTCGTTCCGCCGCCGGCTGCGGCGGATGGCATTCTTGAGGCCGCCGATGCGGGTTTGCCACTGATCGTTTGCATTACGGAAGGCATTCCTGTCCTCGACATGGTGAAGGTTTGGGAAGTGGTGAAGAACTCGAAGTCCCGGTTGATTGGGCCGAACTGTCCGGGTGTGATTTCGCCCGGCAAGGCGAAGATTGGCATTATGCCCGGACGGATTCACAAGCAGGGAAGCGTGGGGATCGTGTCGAAGTCGGGCACGCTGACGTACGAGGCTGTGTATCAGTTGACGCAGCGTGGGATTGGTCAGTCGACGGCGATCGGTATCGGCGGCGATCCGATCATCGGCACGACGCACATCGATGCGTTGAAGCTGTTGAACGAAGATCCCGATACGGAAGCGATCATCATGATTGGCGAGATCGGTGGCTCTGCTGAAGAAGCTGCGGCTGAGTACATTAAGCAGTATGTGAAGAAGCCTGTGGTTGGTTTTATCGCCGGACAGACGGCGCCTCCGGGACGCCGCATGGGTCATGCCGGTGCGATCATCTCCGGCGGCGAAGGAACGGCTGAGAGCAAGATGGCTGCGATGGCTGCGGCGGGTATTACGGTTGTGAAGAGTCCCGCTGAGATTGGCGACGCGATGGCGAAGCTGCTGGGGAAGTAACGGCGGAGTGTAGAGGATAGTGGTGAGGCGTCGCGATGCTTGCGGCGCCTCTTTGCTTTTTGGGGCTGTCGGGCGCGAGCGGGTCGTGGTTGAAAGGTGTCGGGAGCGGAGTTGGTGCTTGCGGTTTGGCGGGTCCTTCGGCTGCGCTACGCTTCGCTCAGGATGACAGGGATGTAGTAGGTTCGAAGAAAGCAGATCCCTCCCCTTCGGCTGTGCTCAGGGTCAGGATGACAATTCTCTGGAAGCGAGAGCGAGACAAAGGCTAGAAGCTGTAGATGGCTTCGAGTTGCAGGCGCCGGGGGTCTTCGGCGGTGGTGGGTTGTTTGAAGTCGGCGGAGCCCTGGACGCCGTCGAAGGTCTCGAAGTTGACGCGGTTCAGCGTGTTGAAGCTGGAGAGCGAGAACGCGAGGGAGCTGGCATCGTCCTTTACGTGTGGTCGCAGCTTGTGGGTGTAGCCCACGCGCAGCTGGAGGTCCTGGTAGCCGCCGCCGTTAAGGCTGTTGCGGGGCACACCGGCGGGGCGGGCGTTGAAGAGGCCGTCCTGGTAGGCGTCGGTGCCGGTGGTGATGGTGTAGGGCAGCGGTGTGTTGGCGTAGAAGCCGACGCCGAAGGTGATGGGCTTGTCGGGATAGAAGGTGCCGAAGAGCGAGAACTTCTGGCGTTGGTCGAACTGGCTGCGGCTCCACTCGCTGTTGGGGTCGTACTGGTTTTGCGGGATGAAGGTGGAGAACTCGGTGTTGGAGTCGGCGTGCTGGAGGTTGTACTGCAGCATGCCGGAGAAGACGTTGCTGAAGCGGCCGTGATAGCTGACGTTCATGCCGTCGGTCTTCTGGTATCCGAAGGATTGAAGCTGCAGGATCTGCGCGAAGTTGGGGTTTGGGCGTGCGGGGCTCAGGAAGGGCGGCAGAGGGGCGTTGATATCGACCGAGCGCAGGGCGTGCCAGCCGCGATAGCCGTTGTAGCCGATGCTGAGGGTGGAGTTCTTTGTAATCTGGCGCTCAACGCTGAGACCGAAGTAGGCCTGCTGCGGCGCCTGCAGGCCGGGAGCGTACTGGAAGAGGCTCGGCGGCGCGGTGGAGAGGTTGTTGCAGGCGTTGATGTTGGGGTAGCAAAGGTTCGAGGTGAGCAGCAGGTTGCGCTCGGCGGCGTTCTGATAGCGCGCGAGCTGCTGGCCGATGTTGACGCCCACGCGGCGGATGTAGAAGCCGGCGCCGGTGCGGACGACGAGCGCGTGCTTCTTGTCGACGACGTAGGCGATGGAGAGGCGCGGAAGGAGGCCGTCCTTGGTGTTGCTGAGGGTGTTCTGGAAGTCGTAGCGCAGGCCAGGGGTGACAGTGAGGCGCTTGGTGAGCTGGATCTGGTCGAGGAGGAAGGCGCTGGGCTGGGCGAAGAGGGTTTCGAAGCGTTCCTGACCTTGCTGGATGCTGAAGGAGGCGGGTGTGTTGGCAGCGTAGGCGGCGGCGCTCGAAAAGGTGAAGGTGCCGCTGCGGTTTGTGCGGTCTTCCCATACTCGGCGGCCGAGGTTGGGAAGCTGGATGCCGAACTTGAAGTCCTGCGGGATGTGCTTGCCAACGGTCCAGTCGACGACGTCGTTGAAGGTGGGATTGTTTTCGGTGTAGAGGGCGTCCTGCTGGGCGCTGCCGAAGGTGGCAACGCCTTCGACGATGACCTGCGGGGCTTCCTGGTTGTCGATGGCGCTCTCGATGTCGCGCTCGTAGTGGGTGGTGAACTGGTTGAAGATGTGGGGCGAGATCGTGAGGTCGTCGTGATAGGTGATGTGCTGGTCGAAGTCGTTGCTGGTGTAACCGGCTGAGGCCAGAACCTGGCCGCCGACGCCCTCGTTGAGGGCTCCGTTATCGGCGAAGGTGTAGAGCACGTAAGCGGAGTGGTGGTCGTTGTACTGATGCGTGACCTTCATGCTGATCTGCGTGTTGCGCGAAGGCGCGGGCACGTTTTCGGCGGGCGCGACAGTGGGCAGCGTCGTGGCAAGCACCTGGGTTTCCACGTCGCGCTCTTTGCGGAAGATAGAGAAGAGGAAGCCGGTGTTGCGCAGCGGCTTGATGGGGCCGGTGAGGTAGCCGTCGTAAAGGCGGCGCTGCTCGCTGGGCTTGGTAGAGGCGAAGTAGTTAGAGCCGTTGAGCGCAGAGTTGCGGTAGGTGAAGCTGGCCTGGCCGTGGAAGTGCTCGGAGGCGCCCTTGGTGGTGATTTCGACCTGTCCGCGGCCGGGCTGGCGGTACTCGGCGGAGTAAGGATCTTCGTTGATGCTGACGCGCTCGATGGCGGTGGTGGAGACGCCGATGATGGGGCTTTCGACGCCATCGACCATGAGGGTGACTCCGCCTTCGCCGGCCACTCCGGCGTCGAGGAACGGGGTGAGCGTGGCGACGATGTCTCCGTCGTAGACGGGCAGGTTCTTCATGTCGTCAGCGGTGACGGTGGCGACGTCCGCGTTGTTCTCGGGCGAAGCTACGTCGATGTCCGTGGCATCGACGTTCACGCTTGTGGTGACGGCTGCGAGCGGAAGGGTGAGAACCAGCGGGCTTTGCGGGGCATAGGTGAGCTGCAGGGGTTGATCGATGGGCGAGAAACCGTCGCGTGAGACGGCCAGCCGGTAGATGCCGGCGGGTGGTTGTGGCAGCTGGAAGTGGCCGTTGCTGTCGGAGAGGGTTTGGCCGAGCGAGGAGTCATCGGAGCGCAACAGGCGCACGGTGGCGCCGGGGATGAGGGCGCCGGTGGGGTCGCGGACGATGCCGCTGAGCTTGATCTGAGACTGCGGAGGCTGGGCTTTCGGGGCCGGTGCCTGGGCAAAGATGGTTGACGTCCACAGCGGCATCAGGACGATGGCCAGCAGGAAGCGGAGAGACGAGGGATGCGGTTTCGCAGCCGCATACGTACAGCGGGACAAAGATGGAATAGCGTTCATGATGGTGCGGGACCGCGAGCGAGGTCAGTCCTCAGAGTATCGTGAACAAGCCTGAGGATGGGGATTAACCATGCTGGTGCTTCCCTGTGGGGATCGTGTGGATATACCAGCCTGTTCAAAGGAGGCCCAGCGACCGGCAGAAGTGATTTGGTCTCCGGAGCGTACGCGATACACTGAAAGCAGCGCGTTTTCGCGCGGGCCTGAGCCTCTGTAACGGCGCTCGGCCACTCAACCCTCACTGGAGTTTTATGTCACAGCGCACTTTCAGCATCATCAAGCCGGACGCCGTAAAGAAGGGCGACACCGCCGCTATCCTCGCCGAAATTTCGAAGGCCGGCTTCAAGCTCGTCGCTATCAAGAAGATCGTCCTCACCAAGCAGCAGGCGGAAGGCTTCTATCACGTCCACGCAGCGCGTCCGTTCTTCGGCGAACTGACTGATTTCATGAGCTCCGGCGTCATCTACCCGATGGTCCTCGAGAAGGACAACGCCATCGCCGACCTGCGCAAGCTGATGGGCGCGACCGACCCCGCCAAGGCTGACGAGGGCACCATTCGCAAGATGTTCGCCAGCTCCATCGGCGAGAACGCTATCCATGGCTCGGACGCCGAAGACACCGCCGCTTTCGAGATCGGCTACTTCTTCGCCGGTTACGAGCTCAAGTAGATTCGCACAAAACAAAAGGGCGGCCGAGAGTTTCTCTCGGCCGCCCTTTTGTTTTCAAAGTCTGCTACAGCTACTTCGTAAACAGTTTTAGATCGATGCTATCGCCCATGGCTTTGTAGCCCGCATCGCCCGGATGCAGGTGGTCTCCACTATCGGCGGTTGCGGCAAAGACATCCGGATTTGCAGCATCGCGCGTCGCTTTGTCGAAGTCGATCACACCGTCCAGAAGCTTGCTGGAGCGAATCCACTCGTTCAGTGCCTTGCGCATCACCTCACCGGCGGGTGACTGGTACTTCGCCCCGACATACGGCGTCAGCGTCGCGCCGAAGACCTTGATGCCATGGGCGTGGGCGCGTTCGATCATCTGCACGTAACCGGCGATCAAGTCGTCGGACGAGACCACATCGTAAGGCTTCACAGGATCGGCTGCGTGGCCGATGTCGTTGATGGCTTCCATGATGATCAGGTACTTCACGCCGTCCTGTGAGATTACGTCGCGGTCGAACCGTGCCAGCGCGCTGGGGCCGGTATTATCGTGCAGCACGCGGTTGCCGCCGATGCCTTCATTCAGCACGCCGAGCTTTGCTGTCCGCTTGTCCGCCGCCAGCCGTTTCGCGAGCACGTCTGGCCAGCGGGCGTTCGCGTCCCGCGTGCTGTGTGCCCCGTCGGTAATGCTGTCGCCAAAAGCCACGATGGCGGCGCTGGCTGCATCGGCTTTTACGTCGATGCCCTTCAGAAAGTCCCAGCTATAAATCTTCTGCGGGGTGGTCAGCGTGGGCGAGGTCACGGCGTTCCCGCCAACCAGGTAGTTGGTCGTATCCGCAAATCCGTGGAAGCTCAGCACGCTCACGGGCTGGTCGGGCAGGAAGAGGCTTACGGCGAGGTCCGCCATCGGCGCCACCTTGATCGGCGCCGCATCGCTCACCGCCAGTGCTCCCGGAGGAATCACAATCGAAGGATGCCCGCTGAAGCTCAACTGCACCGAGCTCCCGGCAACAATGCCTCCACCGCCTGCGCTCAAGGCCACCTGGGCCGCGCTTACTGTCAGCGGATCTTCGCCAAACTCATTGGTCAGGATCACCCGCACTGACGTTCCGCCAATCGAAACGTGAACGATCTCGCGCAACGTGTTTCCCGCACCCGCATCCGCGCCTTCGGCGCCGAACTTGCCGCCGGCGTTCTTTGCGGCCATCGGCGCCGTGGCCCAGGTTCCCACCCAGTGGTCCTGTGCGCCCGCGTATCCGCTCAGGCCGATTGAAGTGACGATGACGAACAACATCAAATGCAGGCGACGCGACAGAACGTTCATGAACTCTCCGGCTGAAATTAAGATTCAGAAGCGCGTCCATTCTACGTTGCGCCGCGGGTGCATGGCATCCATGCTCTCGGGTATAGTGGCGCATGGCGGAATCTATGCACGCCCCGCACATTTCAGACCCAGAGTGAGCCCGCAATGAAATCGCTCCAAGCTATCCTATTGCTGATGACCACCGCAGCGTTCGCGCAAAAGACCACCGTCACCAAGGCTCCTTTCGGCAACGTCGCGCATCAGGGCAGCGCCGAAATCTTCACGCTCACCAGCGCCGACATCACCATGCGCATCACCAGCTACGGCGCGCGTGTGGTTTCGCTTGACACCAAGGACCGCAATGGCAAGACGGGCGGCGTCGTTCTCGGGTATGACAACGTCGACAGCTACATTGCTGATCCAAAGACTTACTTTGGGTCCGTCCCCGGCCGCTATGCAAACCGCATCGCCAAGGGCAAGTTCACGCTTGAGGGTCGGCAGTATGAGCTGCCCATCAACAACCCACCCAACTCGCTGCACGGTGGCACGGATGGCTTCGCGTCCCGCAACTGGCAGGGCAAGGCCATCGTCGATGGCGTCGAGTTCACCCTCGTCAGCCCTGACGGCGACCAGGGTTACCCTGGCAAGCTCACCGCGCACGTCCGCTATCTGCTGCGCGGCAACAGCGTGCGCATCGAGTATCTCGCGACGACCGACGCTCCGACGATCGTCAACTTGACGAACCACACCTACTTCAACCTTGGGGGCGACGGCACCCCAAGCATCCTGGACGAGCAACTCACGCTTGACTCCGACAAATACACTCCTATCGACCCCACCTCGATCCCGCTCGGCCCGCAGGCGCTGGTGGAAGGCACGCCCTTTGACTTCCGCACGCCGCACACCATCGGCTCCCGCATTGACGCCGACAATGAGCAGTTGAAGAACGGCGCCGGCTACGACCACAACTTTGTCATCCGCGGCAAGTCCGGCGACCTGCGTCCTGTCGCCAAGGTTTACGACCCTGGCACAGGTCGCGTCCTCCATATTTCGAGCACCGAGCCCGGAGTCCAGTTCTATAGCGGCAACTTCCTCGACGGCACGCTGCCTTCGCGCAGCGGCGGCAAGTACCAGAAGCGTTCGGGTCTGTGCCTGGAAACCCAGCACTTTCCGGACTCGCCCAACGAGCCCAGCTATCCTTCCACTGAGCTCAAGCCCGGCGACATGTATCGCAGCACTACCACCTGGACCTTCTCCACCGAGAAGTAACAAAACCCAGCGCCCGATGCCCGATGCCCGACGCGAAGCACGACTTCCTCACCTCACCCGCTTCTCTTGAGCAGTTCCTCGACTCTTGGGAGGCAGGCACATTGCCTAAGCCGCAGTGGACGCACGCTGCCCACGTTGCCGTAGGCGCCTGCTACACCGTGCGCTTTGGCGCCTCAGCCCTGGAACACACCAGGGCCGGGATACGCCGCTACAACGAGGCTGTCGGCACCGTGAACGGGCCGGACTCCGGCTACCACGAAACCCTCACCCGCTTCTGGTCGCTCGTCCTCGCCAAAGCCCTCGTGGGGGTTGACGACCCGTGGGCCGCCGCCTGTAAAGCTGTTGCTCTGTTCGGTGAGGAGCGAAGCCTGCACACCCGCTATTACAGTTTCGATGTAGTTCGCAGCACGCATGCCCGCCAGACGTGGGTCCCACCGGACCTGCAGCCGATCTAAGCTACTGCCCGTTGGCGATCTCCCGGTCCAGCGCTGTCAGCTGTACGGGGTCCATCTCCTTGCGAATCTGCAGCCAGAGGTGGAAGTAGGCCTTGTCCAGGTCGGCCCGCGCCTGGGCGACGCGGTCGATTGCGGCAAATACCTTCGTCTCATCCTGCAGGTCTTCCCGTGGCATGGAGACAAACCGTGTCTGCTCCGTGTGCAGGTTGTCGAACAGCGACATCAGGTTACCCTTGCTCGCTTCGAAGATGTCGTCCATCCGCTGCTGTTGCTCGGACCGCAACCCCACGGTTTTGACCGTCTTCTTGTCGTCCCACCACCGGCCGGGAAGGGTAATCAGCGGTTCTGTGCGAAGCCCTGGCCCCGGAACGCGCCCCACCAGATTGTTCCGCATACCGCCGCGGCCGCCCATCATGCCGCCGCCTCCCATGCCTCCCATGCCGCCGCCCGGCCCACCGCCGGGTCCGCCGCGTTGCGCACGCAGGGCGGGGCACAGCAGCAACGCCAGGCAGAGCACCAGCATGGATTGAAAGTTACGGCGCACGTTCACCAGATTCCTCGACTAATCCCAGGTTTGCACGGGCGCGTTGCGTCCATGCGCGGCAGTGCCGCCAACGGCCATCAGGCCAAAGTTATCGGAAGGCGACTGTACGGAAGCGTCCAGCTCGCGGTTGATCGCCTGCAGCATCTCGTTGTCCTGCGCAAGCTGTGCCGCCGGGTGTTCGTGGTGCACTATAGCCACAGGCTGAACCTGCGCTTGCTCGGCGTTGTTCGAAGCCTGCTGCACCGCAGCGGGTTTCGCGGGGGTGGATACGCCAGTATCCGAAGCCACAACCTGCGTATGCTTCTCGCGCATGGTCAGCGGAATCGAAACCGCAACCAGAAGCATGGCCGTAACGGTAGCAACCCAGTTCGCCCGTCGCTGTCCGGCCGAGTTCGCCGCCTGCGCCAGCGTTATCGGCGCAGTAGCCGACTGCCGCTCGCTCCACGCCATCGAAACCGTCGCAAAGCTTGCCATTGGGGCCTTCGCCGCCTCAAGCCGCGTCTGGCACTCCGCGCACTGCTTCAGGTGCGCGGCGGGCTCAGCTGTAAGGTCGCCGATCAGCACATCGTCAATCTGGTCTTCCGAGAGATGGAAAAGATGCGTAAGCTGCCTGCTGCTCATCGTATTCATCGGCCTACCTCGGCACGTACCGCCTTCAACGCACGGTGAAGATGCGTTTTTACCGTGTTGATCGGCATGGAAATCGTCGCTGCGATTTCGGAAAGATCCATGTCTTCCGCAAACCGCATCAGGAAGATCGCCCGCTGGTTGACGGAAAGGTTTGCCAGCGCGGCCTGCACCTGCTCGGTTCGTTCGATGGCCAGGATTCGCGCTTCGGCCGAGCTCTCGTGGCTGGCCAGGAAGTTCGCGGCATCGCTTACATCGATCGCCGTAGCCCGCGCCTGCCGCCAGAAACGGAACTTTTGCAGCCGCTGCTGGTCGCGGATCAGGTTCAGCGCAATGCTGGTCAACCAGGTGTTGACCGAGCAGTCGCCGCGGAACTTGTCGCGCCCGTTGTAGGCCTTCAGGAAGCAGTCCTGCGTAATCGACTCCGCCAAGTCCGGGTCGCCGATCGAAAACGTAACGAAGCGCAGCAGCCGCGGGCGGTAGGTCCGCACCAGCGCGTCGATATCGTCCAGCTCGGAGCTGCTCCGTTCGACCACCTGCACATTGCTCATGGTTACATCTAGCGCTAGTTGCATACTGTTGAAGACGGGTAACCGCCAGCTACAGATTACAGACAAATTTGCCCCCATCTCAAGAATTCACGCGGGGATTCGAGCCTTTTCTACGCCGCGCTTCGTTCGGAAAACCTATCCCTCGTCGGCGACTTTCTGCACCATGTACTCATCCATCAACACGGCCACCAGCGCCGCCGTGGGCACGGCCACCAGCGCACCGACCACTCCAGCCAGCGCCAGCCCGGCCATCAAGGCGATCAATACGGAAAGCCCCATCAGGTTCACGCTGGATTTCATGATCTTCGGCGTCAGAAACCCGTTTTCTACCTGCACATACACTGCGTAGAAGATCAGCACGCCTGCCATCTTCGACCACGAATCCAGCGCCGCGCAGCCTGCTGCCAGCAGAATCGTAATCACCCCACCCATTACCGGGATGATGTTGAACAGCCCCATCAAAACGCCCAGCAGAAAGAAGTACCGCACATGCAGGATCGCGAAAACGATCGTGCTGCATACCCCCAGGATCAGCATCAGCGACCCCTGCCCCAGCAGCCATTTGCTCATCCGGTGCTCGGCGACAACCAGCGTCTTTGCCAGCCGCTCCCGGGGGCCGTCGGTAAAGAACGAGAGAAAGTACTGATACGCGAACTCGCCTTCCAACATGAAGTAAATGCAGAGAATAAAGGCCGTAAGCAGATCCAGCACACGGCTCATCCACAGCGGGAATGACGCCAGGAGATAGCTTGCAAAGCTGGAAATCATCGCCTCTGACTTCTCCGCGAGCTGGTCCACTCCGAACTTGTCGGCCATTGGCAGCTTCTTGAGCTTCGTTACCAGTCCCGGAATCCTGCCGGGTAAATCCGCCGCAAAATGTTGTACATCCCGAATCACCGGTGGCAGCCCCACGACCAAAAACGCTGTGAGTGCCGCAAAAACCGTCACCAGAAGAGCAATGATCGCGATCAGCCGCGATGGGCTCCATCCCCGTATATTCACTCGCATGATCTGCTGGACAACAGGCATCAGCACTACGGCAAACAGAGCGCTTACGTACACAATCTCGAGTACGCTGCGCAGCTTCCATGCCAGCGCCAGTGCCAGCATCACCGCGAACGTAAACAAAATATGTCCACGAACCACGTTGCGTTTCGGTTCAGTCTGCGTCGCGGTTGCGGGCTTCAGTGCCAGGGTGGTCTCCTGTGTATCTTGTACCGTCTGATGCACTTATTGTGCCTTACGCGGTGCGGAGAGCTAAGAACGCACCTTCAACTTGCGCAACACCGCCTGAACGCTTCCCTCAGCCGTATCACCCTCGGTTTCGACGATATGCGCCGCAATCCGCTCGTAATGCGGTTTCCGCCGCGTAAACCGTGCCGCAGCCACATCCCGGTCCGCCAGAACGGGTCGTGCCGTCGCCTCTGGATCGAGCGCCTGCACTCGGCATCGCTCCACCAGGACCTCAAACGCAGCCGACAGGTAAATCACCGCCGTTCGCGGCGTCTGCTCCAGCAGCAGCCGGTTTCCCAACTCCTCCGGCGCTCCGCCGCCGAGCGCGATCACCACCCCCCGCTGTCCCAGCAGCCCAGCCAACGCGGAAGCCTCTGCGCGTCGGAACGCCTGCTCGCCGCTTTCGGCGAAGATCTGCGGTACCGTCCGTCCCTCGCGGCGCTCGATCTCGTGGTCGAGATCCAGAAACTTCCATCCCAGTTCCGCCGCAAGCAGGGCGCCGACGGTCGTCTTGCCTGATCCCATGAAGCCGGTCAGCACGATTCGGTCGAGCCCGGTGGGTAGGGGCGAGGTTCGGGTTTTAGTGGGAGTGGGCATGGCTGACATATCCAGAACTGCTGTACTCATTGTCGTCTCCGTTCGGTGCTGTTTGGAAGCTGCTGGTGTTGGTGCAAAACAAAAGCCGCAACCCTTTGGGGGTCGCGGCTCGGTGGATTCGGTGATGTTTCTCTGTTGCTTAGGTTCGATTCAGAGAAAGTCGCACGTCCGCCGGCCGCTGGGGGTACCAGTAGTAGTAGCTAAATCGGCCGGAAGTGCGGAACGTCGTCATCAGGTAAGAAATTACGCCTCAAACCGGAAACAAGCAAGCAAAAAGCCCGAACTCAAAGATTCGGGCTTTGCCATGTCAGTAGGTCGAAGCCTTACTCAGCCGCAGGTTCGATCAAACCCGAGGGCTCATCAAGATCCTGCGTTTCACCCTTGAGCTTGCTCGCGATGTTCGACCAGACCGAATCCGCAGGCTCCTCGGTCGGCTCAAAGAGGCTCTTCGCATGCTCTGCGATCGCTTCCAGATCGTGTACCAGCGCAGCGCAGTCAGGATTTTTTTCCAGGAAAACCGCAAACCGAGGGTCGTGGCTTACTTTGCCGTCGCCGGAGGCAAACAGGTCAGGAAGGTAGTCCTCAAACTGCGCGGCCGTCATGTTGTCGAAGTTCACGTTCGTCAGGTCGCTCATTTCGCAACCTCCTTGCTGCCCTCGATCGGAGGAAGAGCTTCGGGCTGACGCAACAGTTCGCGCAACTTCAGCCGGGCCTTGTGGAGCTGCGATTTGCTGTTGCCCGTGGAGCACTCCAGCATCGTCGCGATTTCGTTATGCTCAAATCCTTCAACATCGTGCAGCACGAACACCATCCGGTACCCCGGAGGCAGCGAAGCTACAGCCCGCTCCAGCGTTACGCGGTCAACGGAGCCTGCAAGATTGGGATCGCGCGAGCCAAAGTCCCGCTTCGGTGCATCATCCTCGGAAGGATTGATCGTCTCTTCGAGAGAAACCAGCTGCAGACCCTTCTTGCGCAGATGCATCAGCACCAGGTTCACCGTCAGCCGATGCAGCCAGGTGGAGAAGGCGCTTTCTCCGCGGAAGCTGCCCAGCTTGCGGAACAGGTGCAGAAACGCTTCCTGGGTCATGTCCTCGGCTTCGGACACATTGCCGAGCATGCGCAGGCAAAGCGTGTACACGCGCCGCTTGTGCAGCGCATAAAGTTTTGAAAATGCGTCGGCATCGCCATTTTTTGCACGTTCAATGGCTTCGGCCTCGCCGGCGATCGGGGGGTTCCGCTTGAACAAGCCGGGATTCGGTTTTGCTGGAGGTGTCGTCAAAAGGCCTTGCTGTCCCATAGGAGGTGTGTCCGGTCCGTTCATTCGTTCGCTGCCGACACCGTATCCTCGTTCCAGCCTATAGCAAAGACGATGACTAAGGTATCAAGGCCTTGGATTACGCTCAGGGCAAAGAGGTTGTCCGTCGAGCATCGGGCAGAACTATCTCGCCTTACGACCCAATAAAGCGTGCATAAAGCGACCGCGCCAGCCCCACATCGGTCGTCCCCTGCACCAGCGCCCGCCCGTCCGGAAACACAGTAATTGTGTGTGGAGCGCGCTCAAACCGCAGCAGCATTCCGTTGGATCGCACCGTTCCCAGCGGAGCCAATCGCTCTCCCAGTGCCACCAAGTCCACGGGCCGGTGGTGCTCATGGATTTGCACCGAGTTCCGCCCGCAGAGCGTAATGTGCGGCCGTCCCTCGCCAGCCAGGTACCGGAACTTCCGCTCTCCGCAGACTTCGCAGTCCTCGCGCGGCGAGCCTGTCGCAATCTCCGACCGCTCTCCGCTCCAGAGGTCGAACGAGAGCAGCGTACGCCGCATGAGCTGCGGCTGCCCGGTAAGCAGCTTCAGTGCTTCCGTCACTTGCATCGAAGCCGCCAGGTTTACGGCTGTCGAAAGAATGCCCGCCGTATCGCAGGTCTCCACATTCCCACCGGGAGCCGCGGGAAAGACGCACGCCAGGCAGGCTGTGGGTGCGACACCCTCAAACCCTTTCGGCAGGATGTTCATCGTTGCCGCGTAGGAGCCCACAGCCGCCGCGTAAATCCAGGGTTTCGCTTCGCTGACGCAGAAGTCGTTCAGCAGATACCGCGTCTCGAAGTTGTCGGTGCAGTCCAGCACGATATCCGCACCGTCCAGCAGGGCGGCGATATTTGCGGGCACCAGGTCGGCCACATGCGCACTCACCCGCACGCCGGAGTTCACCCGCAGCAAGTGCTGTCGCGCCGCCACAGCCTTGGGCAGCGCTGCGCGGGCGTCGTCCTCGTCGAACAATACCTGGCGCTGCAGGTTGGAAGGCTCGACGAAGTCCCGGTCGATCAGCGTCAGCTTGCCGACACCTGCGCGCGCCAGCAATCCCGCCGTCGCCGCGCCGGTAGCACCCACGCCCACGATCACAACCCTGCCTTGCTGGATTCGCTTTTGGCCCTGTTCGCCGATTCCTTTGAACAGCACCTGCCGCGAGTACCGTTCGGCCTCGTCGATGGGTGCCGGTTCCGCTTCATGGAGCAGTTCGTGCATCGTCCAAGTATAAGAGGCCAGCGAGCAGCCCCACGGTGGCACGATACGATGGTTCGGGTGATCGAACCTATGTCGCTGATTTGGCATCCATAAGGGGACACGAGACGGAAATTCCGCGAGGCCGCTCGAAAGTCGCTACTGGTAACCGGATCTGCAGGGTTACAGCAACAGCCGGCTGTAAGCGAACACAGTATGCTGCAAGGGAAGGCGCGGTGGTGGGTCTGGAGAGTTCAACTCGGAGCAAGCGTAGCGATTGGTTTCGGATCCCTTTGGTTCCGTTCAGCGCCCTGCCCGCAGTTTTTCTTCTGGCCGTGTCAACAATTCCCTTTGTTTTGGTGAGCCGCTCGACGGCCCAAAGTCCGGGCGTGATCAACGGCGAGGCCGCCAGCCAAACCGCCCCGCAAAACACGGTGACCAATCCGTCGGCACCGAACTCCACGCCGCAAGCCAGCCAGAATGGACCGGCAACCCCTGCAGCAGTCCCGACCGCTACATCCGTTACGAACACGCTGGCCCCATTGCCCACGACCATCTGGGACAAGAGTGGATCGAACGTAACGGCTGTCCGTTTTGAAGGCGTAACGTTTGCCCCTACGGACCCGATTTTCTCCGAGCTGACGCAGAAGACCGGCCAGCCGCTCGACCCCGACAAGGTCCGCAACGATCTGCGGCGGCTCTTCGCCAGCGGCCGTTATCGCGACATCAGCGTGAGTGGAGCAGTCGACGGCACGGGCTTGGTGCTCATCTACGCAGGTACGCCGCGTTACTACGTCGGCCGCATCCAGATCACCGGTGTCACGCAGGAGCGGCTGGCGTCGCTGCTGGAGTTTGCCACCAAACTCGATCCCGGCACTCCCTTTACCGAAGCCCAGATCCCGGCAGCTGTCGAAGGAGTGAAGCAGACGCTTGCGGAGAATGGCTTTTATGAAGGCACCGTGAAGGTGGATACGACGCGCGACGACGTCAACCACCAGGTAAACGCCACGTTCACGGTCAACGTAGGTACCCAGGCGCGCGTGGGTGCTGTCACTGTCGGCGGAAAAGACCCCGGCATCACGGTTGCCGACTTTCGCAAGAAGGGCAAACTCGACTGCTCCAAACTCGCACTCAAGTTTCGCAAACACTGCCAGGTAAAAGTGGGCCGCGAAACCACCAGCACGGCCCTCTCGGACGTTCGCAGTTACTACCAGAAGAAGGATCGGCTGGAAGCGACCGTCAGCATGCAGAAGCAGACTTATGATGAGCCTGCGAAAAAGCTCAACTACGATTTTGTCGATGAGCAGGGGCCGATCGTGAAGGTCGTCATCAATGGAGCGAAGATCTCCAAGTCGCGCATGCATCTGCTTGTTCCCATCTTTGAAGAAGGCGCCGTCGATCGCGATCTGATCAACGAAGGCGGGTTCAACATTCGCGACTACCTGCAGCAGCAGGGCTACTTCGATGTGCAGTCGACGGTGAAGTACCTGGGAAGAGGGACCGGCAATGTCACGGTGGAGTATGACGTAACCGAAGGCCAGCGTCATAAGGTTACGGCCGTGAAGATCAAGGGCAACAAGTACTTCGATACGGATCTCTTGGAAGAACTTCTTCGCGTGAAAAAAGCGGACGCGTATGTGCGGAACGGTAAGTACAGTAAGCAGCTGGTGGATGCCGATGTCGATTCCATCCTGTCGCTTTACCGCGCTAATGGTTTCAGTGCCGCGAAGGTGACTTCAGCAGCCAAGGACATTGATACGGGCCCGAACGGCCAACCGCTCAAGATCGCTCAAATCCAGGTGACCTTCACGATTGAGGAAGGCACGCAACAAAAATTCGGCGCTGTCGAGTTCGCCGGCGTGGATCCTTCGCGGGAGAAGACTGTGCATGCGCTCTTGAACGCGCAGAGCGGACAGCCCTTCTCTCTGATCACGCTTTCCGGCGATCGCGATGCGGTGTTGAGCTACTACATCGCCCATGGATTCGATCACGCGAAGATCGAGATCGCGCAGAACGTCGAAAAGGACGATGCCACCAAGACCGACGTGACGCTGAACGTTACGGAAGGGCAGCAGGTCTTCATCGATAAAGTGTTGCTTTCCGGCATCGTTCACACCAAGCCTTCGATCGTAGAGCGTCAGCTTCGCGTTCACGCGGGCGATCCGCTGGATCAGGCGGCCTTGCTTGAAACACAGCGCAGGCTCTACAACCTGGCGCTCTTCAATGAAGTGAACGCCGCCATTCAAAACCCAACGGGCAATGCTCCAGCGAAGAACATTCTCGTTCAACTAACAGAAGCCAAACGCTGGGACGTGACGTACGGCTTCGGCTTCGAAGCGCAGACGGGAACTCCTGGAATCACCACAGGACAGACGCGTGGAACCACCGCAGCGCAGAACGGCCAGGCAGGCGTAAGCCCTCGCGTTTCGCTCGATGTATCGCGTATCAACCTGCGCGGCACCGAAGACTCTCTGACGCTGCATACGACGTATGGCTTGCTGGAAGAAGTAGCCACGCTCAGCTTCAACAATCCTCAACTGTTGGGCCATCGCAACTTCACCGGAACGATCTCCGGCGGGTACTCGAACGTGCAGAACATCAGCACGTTCGCTTCCTCCACGTTGCAGGGCGATGTCCGCGTCACGCAGAAGATCAAGAAAGCCGACAACGTTATCTACGACTTCCAGTTTCGCCGTGTGTCGGTCAACCCCGACAGTCTGGAAATCACGCCCAACCTGATCCCGCAGCTATCGGAACCCGTGACGGTAGGCGGTCCTGGTATTACATACTTCCGCGACACGCGTGATCCAACGCCGCTGGACGCCAAGCGCGGCCAGTACTTTTCCATCCAGGAGTTCATCGCGTCGTCGAAGTTCGGCTCGGATACGGACTTCAACAAGGTCGATGTCTCGCAGTCCACGTATTACACATTCGGCAAGCACAAGTACACGTTTGCCCGAAACCTGCGTGTCGGTTTTGAGAACTCCTTCGGCCCTAATCCCAACGCGGTGTCTTCCGGCGCAGGACAGCTTGGAGTCGCGAGCACAGCCTGCTCTGGCGCGCTGCTTGTGCTCAACCCAACATGCATTGCTGTTCCGCTTCCGGAGCGGCTCTACGCCGGTGGCGCAACATCGCATCGCGGCTTCGGCATCAACGACGCAGGGCCTCGCGATCTCACAACAGGCTATCCCGTTGGCGGCACCGGTGTTGTCGTCAACACATTTGAGCTGCGGCTTCCACCACCCACACTTCCCGTCGTCGGCGACAGCATCTCTTTCGTCATCTTCCACGACATGGGTAACTCCTTCCAATACGTGGGCGACATGTTCAAGAGCGTTAAGAACTTTCATCAGCCCAACCAGCAGTCCTGCAGGAACATCACCATCCCCGCAGGACAAACACAAGACACCGCTGTGGGTACCTGCAACTTCAACTACTACTCCCATGCCGTGGGCCTGGGCCTTCGCTATGGAACTCCCGTTGGCCCGATCCGCGTGGACTTCAGCTACAACTTGAATCCACCGATCTATCCCGTGTTCAACGACTACACCGGCGCAGCTCCATACGTCGGTCAGGCCAGTCACTTCAACTTCTTCTTCAGCATTGGACAGAGCTTCTAAGACCAAGATGACGCGAATCGTTCATATCGAGAGCATCGCCCTTCGCAGGATCACAAGAATCGCGATGATGCTTGTCGTCTCATGCGCCGCGTCGGGGCTCGTTCACGCGCAGAGTACAGCCCAAAGAAACTCCGTTCCTAAGACCGCACCCGAGCCAAAGGCCGCCGCGCCTCAACTGCCGGTCGTGCAGGGAACGCAGTTGGATCGCGTGGATGTCATCGTGAACGGCGATCTTATCCTCGATAGCGACGTCGACCAGGAGAAGCGCTTTGCCGCACTGCTGCCTTATGGCGAAGCGAGCGGTGTCTACTCACGCGATAGCGCGATCGAGCGATTGATCAACCGTGATCTCATCCTGCAACAGTCTCGTCTTCAGCCGGAAAACGCGGTCAGCAGCGAGGACGCAACCAAGGACCTCGACGCGCTGCGCAAGGCGATCCCAACCTGCAAGGAGTTTCACTGCGAGACAGAAGCCGGATGGAATCACTTCCTCGCAAGCCAGGGGTTCGACGAGAAGAGCATCATCATTCTTTGGAAAGAGCGGATGGAGGTTCTTGAGTTCATCGAGCAGCGCTTCCGGATGGGCATCAAGATCGACCTTGCGCAAATCAAAAAATATTACACCGACACAATGCTTCCGCTGTACGCCGAGCAGCATGTTGCACCGCCGCCGCTGGAGTCTATTTCGAGCAGGATCCAGGAAGTGTTATTGCAGCAACAGGTGTCAAAGCTGCTGGACGATTGGTTGAAGAGCCTTAGAGCACAGGGTAGCGTCGTCGTGATGCACCCGGGCGAGGGGGCGCCATGAGCGACTTGAATCGTCCAGATAACCAACTCAAGCATGATGTCGATCCCGCAAAGCCTTCAGCGTCTGCTCCGAAGCGTAGGAGCATCGGAAGAATGGTGGCATGGGCTGCCGGTTCGTTGCTGCTGCTGATCGTGATTCTGCTTGCGGGTGGCGCTTACTACACGACGACCGCGGACTTTCAACGCCGCGTGGGTGCGCAAGTGGTGTCTGTTCTTGAAGACTCAACTGGTGGCCGCGTTGAGCTGCATCGCATCACGTTTGATCTCTGGCATCTCGCCATTGAAGCAGACGGCCTTGTCATTCATGGAACGGAAGCCGCGGACCAGATGCCATATCTTTCCGCGGACAAGATTCTGCTGCGTGTGAAGATTCATACCTTCCTTTCGCATACGGTGAGCAAGGGCGCGCAATCGCACGTCGGTCTCAGCTATCTGCGCGTGGAGCAACCGCACTTTCACCTGATCATCGATAAGGACGGCAAAACGAATCAGCCGGTGCCGAAACATCCCACCCCAAGCACGGAGCCGATTCAAAATACCCTGCTCGATCTCCAAGCTGGAAAGGTTGAGCTGGCGAACGGATTAGCTGTGGTGAATGATCGCGCCATCCCATTCGATGTGGCCGCGAAAGATCTCAATGTTGAAGTGCATTACATTCCATCGGCGGATCATTATGGAATCACGCTCGATCTCGCCAACCTGCTTACCAAGATCAGCAATCAACCGGAGGTTCAGTCCAAGCTGCATCTGGAAGCGGAGTTCGGCCGTGACATGGCGGAGCTCAAGAGCTTCGATTTCGCCACCGGAACGTCGACGCATCTGACTGCGAACGCACTGCTGCAGCACTTCAACAAGCCAGAATGGCAGGCGAATGCTCTTGGGTCGATTGAACTTAAACAGCTTGGCATTCTGGCCGGCATTGAGGGCTTTACCCATGGAACCGCTGAGCTTGAGTTGCATGGCCGCAACTGCGTGGTTACGCCGCAGGTCGCGCAGAAGAATCCGCACTTCTGGCAGCGCCACAACAAGAAGCCACTGCCTGCGGATTCAAAGATGCTTCCGCCTGATCCCGACTGCAAAGCGGGCTACCTGCTGGTCGGAAGCGTGAAAGCGCACCGCGCAGGATATGTGATCCCTGAAGTGCGCGTACACGATGTCGATGCGGCGGCGCAGCTTCATGTGACTCCGACGGAGTTGTTGTTCACGGCGCTCACCAGCACTCTTCCCGGCGGTGGAAAGATCGCCGGTGAGATGAAGATCGAGAACTGGCTCGGCGAAGTTCCTCCGAACACAGCTGCCGCTTCGGCTACTGCTGTAGCTGCTGCGACGACGGCCAACACGACAGCAAAGGGCATTGGCGCGAAGGCTCCTGTAGAGTCTATGGCGTTTACGCCGGTGGCTCACGCGCATGCGTATCTCACCGTGGTTGTGAATGGAATTTCACTGCGCACAATCATGGAGTTCACTGCTCCGAAGAACTATGGAGATCTTGGCTTTGACACCTCGATCAACGGGCCTGTGAAGGTAGAGTGGGGCGGCTCAGTGAAGGAGATCTCGGATAGCGTGCAGGTTGACGCTAACCTCGACTTCACGCCAACGGGCCTCCCGAACCGCGGTTATCCTTCGAACATTCCGCTGCGCGGTAAGGTGCTTGGCCATTACGACGGACGCAGGGAAGTGGTGAACATTGCGCAGCTCACATTAACGACGCCGCAGACCGTGCTGACGACCAACGGCGTTCTTGGCGTGAACAACGGCGATCCGCTTACGGCGTTACAAGTGAACCTACAGGCTCATGATCTGGGTGAGTTCGATCAGTTGTTGCAGAGGCTCGGCTTTGAGGCCAACGGCAAGAAGGGAACCGCGGCGATTCCGGTTGTGCTGCATGGCACGCTGGCTTTCACAGGATCGGCGAAGGGAGCGGTGCGCAACCTTGAGGTGAAGGGTCATCTGGCTGCCGACAATGTCGAGGTCAAGCTTGGGACCGTGACCGATGTACAAATAGACTCTGTCGTTGGCGATGCGGATTACTCGCCGGATAGCGGCATTGCGATTGCCAGCTCGACCATCAAGCGTGGAAGCGCCGTGCTGAACGTTACGGGCAACTTCACGCCGCGGAAAGAGTACCTGCGCCATGGCGCGGTGGACTATGTGTGGGACAAGGAGCTGCTGATCGATGCGACGGTGAAGCTTGCGAACGCGCAGATCCCTGATCTGCTGCAGATGGCTGGAGAGCAGCAGAAGATTCCGGTTACGGGCACTGTCAATGTGAACGGGCATGCTTCCGGTACGGTCGACAACCTCAGTGGGAGCGGGGTTATCACGCTGACCAACGGTGCGGCTTACGGCGAGAACTATCAGACGATCTCGGTCGATGTGAACGCCAAAGGAAGGCAGATCGACGCAACGAAGCTGCTGGTTGCTGCGCATGGGATGTCGGTTACGGGCAGCGGCGGCTATAACCTGACGTCGAAGCATATCAACGCGCAACTGCAGGGAAGCAATTTGACGCTATCGAAGTTCGATACGGTGCAGAAGGCGAATGCGAATGCAGATGGTGTGCTTTCGTTCAACGTTTCCGCCGATGGAACGATCGAAGAGCCGAATCTGCATGCGAAGTTTGCTCTGGCAAGCATCACTGCGGATGGCAAGCTGCTCGGCGATCTCAATGCAACCGCAAACAGTACGGGATCGAATCTCGCTTACGATCTGCATGCAACGCTGATTGGTGCGCAGGTTGGTTTGAACGGGCAAACTTCACTTGTAGGCGACTACCAGACGCAAGCGAAGATGACGCTTACAGGGCTCGATGTTGCGAAGCCGCTTGAGTTGTTTTCGACCAATACGATGAAGGCTACGTCGTTGATCAACGGAACGGTCACGGTCTCCGGGCCGGCGGCCAAGCCGATGCTGCTGACGGGGTCGGCTGATTTCGGGGACTTCGATGTCAAGTCGCAAGGCATAGAGCTGAAGTCCGCTGAGCCGATTCGCGCAAGCTTGCGCAGCGGTGTAGTGACGATCGATCAGCTGCACATCACGGGACCGGATACCGATCTGCATGCAGGTGGGACGGTTGGCGTGTTTGGCGACAACGATCCGCAAGGCGGGAAGCTCGGGCTGAATGCCAGTGGAAGCATCAGCATGCGAATTGCGCATACGCTCGATCCGGACCTAATCACATCGGGCAAGGTGACGTTCAAGGTTGCGGCGGATGGGCGGATGAAGCAGCCTTCGCTCACCGGGAATGTGCAGTTCGTGAACGTCAATGTAGCGGTCGATGGTATACCGAACGGCCTGAGCAACATGAACGGCACAATGGTCTTCAATGAGAACCGTTTGACTGTTCAGGATGTAGTGGCAACAACCGGTGGAGGGCAGCTGAAGCTGGGTGGATCGATCAGCTATCAGAAGGGCATCTTCGCGGACCTTACAGCGACCGGCGAGAATGTCCGTGTCCGCTTGTATGGGCTGAGTGCGACGGCGAATGCGAGTTTCCAGATGCAGGGTGGACCGCAGTCGGTGGTGTTGTCGGGCAATGTATACATCACGCGGTTCGGTGTTGGACCAGATGTGGACTTTGCGGCGTTCTCGGGAACGGGTGGCGTTTCGGCTCCGCCTGATCCGAACTCGGCGACGAACAAGATACGGTTGGAGATCCATGCGACGAGTTCGCCGCAGCTGGACTTCCAGAACTCTTATGCGAAGCTTGCGGGCAACGTGGACCTGACGATCGGCGGAACGGTCGCAGTGCCGAGCGTCCTGGGCAAGATCCAGATTACCGATGGAAGCGCGACGTTTGCGGGAACGAAGTACGAGCTTGAGCGCGGGAACATCTTCTTCAGCAATCCGGTGCGGATCGATCCGACGATCGATCTCGATGCCACGGCGAGAGTGGAGAACTACGACATCACGATTGGCATTCATGGGACAGCGACGAGCATCAAGCCGACGTATCGTTCGGAGCCGCCGCTTACCGAGGCTGACATCTTCAACCTGCTTGCGTTGGGACGAACGCAGGAAGAGGCGCAGCTTTATCAGGAGCAGCAGGTGCAAGCTGGGACCGATCCTACGACTTCGGCGCTGTTGGGTGGAGCGCTGAATGCTACGGTTTCGAGCCGTGTTGGAAAGCTGTTTGGAGCGGGATCGGTGAAGATCGATCCGGCGTTTGTGGGAACGCTGGGCAACTCAAGCGCTCGCATTACGGTGCAGGAGCCTCTTGGAAAGCAAGTGACGTTGACGTTTGCGACCAATGTGAACCAGACTGCGGAGCAGCTGATCCAGGTGCAGTATCAGATCAACCAAGACACGGCGTTGGTGGCGACGCGCGATGAATCGGGTGTGTTTTCGGTGGTTTACAAGGTGAGGAAGAGATACAGATAACAGGGAACAGCCCAGACGAAGTAACATTGTTGGTGATGGAAAATGTGCTTCGCAGTACGCGCGTGACGCTGGAGATGATCAAGTGGGAACACTCGATCTTTGCGTTGCCGTTTGCGCTGACGGGTGCTGTGCTGGCGGCTGGTGGGTGGCCTCCGGTGCGGGTGCTGTTGTGGATTGTGGTCTGCATGGTTTCGGCGCGGAGCGCGGCGATGGCGTTCAATCGGCTGGTGGATAGCGAGATCGACGCGGCGAATCCGAGGACCGCGATGCGGGCTTTGCCGAAGGGTGAGCTTTCGCGTGGGTTTGTGTTGAGCTTTACGGTTCTGGCTGCGGGCGTGTTCGTGTTCGGGGCGGCGATGTTGAACCGACTGACGCTGGAGCTTTCTCCGATTGCTTTGCTTGTTGTGCTGGCTTACAGCTACATGAAGCGGATCACGCGGTGGTCGCATGTGGTGCTTGGGTTGGCGCTGGGGATTGCGCCAGCGGCGGCATGGATTGCGGTGCGTGGGTCGCTCGATCCGAGGGCGTTGCTGCTTACGGGGATCGTGATCCTGTGGGTTGGCGGCTTTGATGTGCTCTATGCCTGCCAGGACTTTGAGCATGACCGTAAGGTTGGGTTGAACAGTATTCCGCAGGCGTTTGGGCTTTCCGGGGCTTTCTGGATTGCAAGGGTGATGCACCTGGGCATGGCGGCGCTGTTGTTTGTGCTGCTGCATGCGTTTGGGTTGGGGTTGATTGCGCTGGTGGGCGTGGCGATTGTGCTGGTGCTGCTGGCGTATGAGCACTCGATCATTTCACCGCACGATCTGCGGCGTATGAATGCGGCGTTCTTTACGCTGAATGGGGTGATTTCGGTGGTGTTTTTTGTGGGTGTGGCGGCTGATGTATTGCACCGCCGGTAAGGGTACCCCCCACCCCCCTATGTAGCGGGTATCTTGCAGGTAAGTGGTTTAGAATGTGCGGCTCCAGGGCGGGGATATCTCGCAAGTGTAGCCGTCTAAACGGGTTACGTGCAAAAGATTGCAATGAAACGAGTTAGGCGCAGGATAAGGCTTTGAACGCAAAGGTCGCGAAGGAAAAGCGCGAAGTTTCGCTAAGTTGTTTGGGGTCATTAACAGGATAGCAAATTGGGCAGAGTAAGTATGCCAACTATTTTGGAGAGAAATCGCCTTTGTTTATAGGGGTTTTGGAGATTTGGGTGGGTGTTGGGGGCTTGACAGGATTTTGGGGTGGGGACGGGAAAGCTTTAACGCAGAGGTCGCGGGGAAGTGCGCAGAGGTCGCGGAGTAAAACGAAAGGCCCGCGCTTTTGCACGGGCCTTTTGTGGTCGTGGACGGGGTTTATGCGGCGTTTTTGTCGCGATTGAGCAACTTGTCTACGCCGGCCTGGATGTGTTCCTTGGCGTTTTGGGCGGTTGAGGTAACGGATTCGCGGACGTCGTGGCCCTTCTGTTCGGCGACCGGTTCTTTGCGCTCTTTGGTTTCGTGAGCGGCTTCCTTGACGGAGCCCCAGGCCTGTTCGGCGTGACCCTTTACCTGCTGGGCAGCGCCCTTGTTGGCGAGAGACTGATCGTTGAAGGCTTCGCCGGTGGCTTGCTTTACCTTGCCGGCGACTTCGTCGAATTTGCCTTTGATGGTGCTATCGGATGTGGACATTACGATTGCTCCTTTTGAAACGTTCGAGGAGCGAGTCCAAGAGATATTTCTCCTCGACTCGCTCCCCGTTGGCCCAATTACTTTGTTCAAGACTGCTACGGCTATATGCCTCGACGACCTGAGAGAAGGTTGAAAATGAGAACGATGATGGCAAGAACGAGCAGGAGATGAATCCAGGAACCCAAAACCGGAAACCCGATGAAACCGATAAGCCAGAGAATGACGAGGATGACTGTGATCGTCCAAAGCATTGACTGAAAACCTCCCATTAAAGTGTGCTGCGTAACCAACTAGGACTGCGTGGCCTAATGACTGACCAAACGCGGTTATATACCGCGGCGGCCGGAGAGCAGGTTGAAGATCAGCACAATGACGGCGAGAACCAGAAGGATGTGGATGAGTCCGCCACCGATGTGAAGGCTGAAACCAAGAAGCCAGAGGATGAAGAGTACGACGATGATTGTCCAAAGCATTTGAATTGTTCTCCGTGAACATGGAGCGGGACTTTGGAAATCGGTCGCCGCTTTGCGGGAATCTCCCGAGCGTTCGTAATGGTAAGTTGCCGGGTAGAATGACGAGGTTGTCTAGGGGCAGTGAATAGTGAGTAGTGAATAGTGAATAGGGCAGGATGAAGATATCTTTGAGTCTTGTGGCAACCTTTTGCGGTAGATGATTGGTGGATATGCAGCGGATTGCAATACAGGGTGAGCGTGGGTCGAACAGCCATATGGCGGCGATTGGTATGCTTGGCGACATTGAGGTGGTGCCTTGTGCGCTTTCGGCGGAGGTGTTCGAGGCAGTGCGTGCCGGGCGTGTGGATGCCGCGGTGCTGCCGATTGAGAACAGCCTGCATGGCTCTGTTGCGGAGCACTACGACCTGCTGTTTGAGAGTGCGATACGAATCGATCGCGAGAGCCAGCTACGGATTCGGCACAATCTGATTGTGGCTCCGGGTGTGACGCTGGATGAGGTGAAGCATGTGATCTCGCACCCGGTGGCGCTTTCGCAGTGCCGGCGGTATCTGTCGCAGATGACAGGCGTGAGCGTGATGCCGTTCTATGACACGGCAGGAAGCGTGAAGCACATTATGGCCGAAGGTCTGCGCGATACGGCGGGCGTGGCTCCGGTGCTGGCGGCGGAAGAGTATGGCGGTGAGGTGCTGGTTCCGGGTATTGAAGACCATGCGGAGAACTTCACGCGGTTTCATCTGCTGCGGCGGGCGGAGGACCCACGGCCTGCAGATCTGCCGGAGCCGAACAAGCTGAGTGTGGCGTTCGTGGTGGAGCATCGGCCGGGGACGTTGGTGCGGGCCCTGCAGGGGTTGGCCGAGGCGGGGGTGGATTTGACGAAGATCGAGTCACGGCCGGTGCCGGGCAAGCCGTGGGAGTACGTGTTCTATGTGGACTTCCGGTTTGATTCCGCGGAGAAGGCCGATGCGGCGTTGGAAGCGCTGGCACGCGAGAGCAGCATGGTGAAGGAGCTGGGGCGCTACTCCGCTGCCTGAGGCTGCGGCTTGAGGGCGTTGGGCTCGAAGGCCCAGCGGGCGCGCCATAGCAGGACGATCACGAAGATCGTGACGGCCATACCGAAGACGATGCCGGGAAGAATCAGTATCGGGAAGAGCCTGGGACCGAAGAGGTCGACGGGCTGAGGGCCGGGCATGGCTGCGGTCGTGGCGTGGGAGATGGTCTCCAGGTACTGGCCCATGCGTTCGCGACTGCCGGGGAGAAGCAGGACGAGTGTGTTGACTAAGCCGAAGACGCAGTAGGCGACGGCCATGAACCAAGCCGGCTTTCGCACCAGAAGCAGACCGATGCCTGTAACGCTCGTGAAGATAGCGATCACGAGGACCGTAATATGTGCGGACCAGCCGGAGACGGCGAATCCGCAGAGCAAGAGTGGGAAAGGAAGCGCGAGGGACGGAAGGGAGCAGACTGCCGCGAACAGGAAGAGGATGCCCAGGACGGTGATGGAGACGGGGCGTTTGGGGATGTCAGGCTGTGGTGGCAGGGCGGTGGTTTGGCTCCAGGTTTGGGTATAGGCTGCGGGTGGCAGGGGATCGAAGGGCTGGGTTGCTTCAAGCGGTTGGGCGACGGAGTAGTCGAGTGCGTGGGCGTGAGGGAGCGGGGTTGGAGTGTAGGGATTTGGTATGGGAGCGGCTGGTAGCGGTGCAGGAATGAAGGCTTCGCGGGTGCGGCGGAGGGCGAAGTAGACCAGCCAGGTGATGCCGAGGGCGGCGACCAATAGGGAGGCGACCGCCATTCCGATGAAGACGGCATGAAGCATGGCGGGGTTGGAGTTCGGTGGCATGGGCATGCTCTGCATGAGCAGGGGCGCGGCGAAGCAGCCAAAAGCGAAGAGCAGGCCAAGGCAGCCGAGGCCTGCGCCGATGATCATGATGGAGATGCGGGCCCAGGGTCTCATACGGACGAGCCCGATGAGCGTAGCGATGGCCCAGACGGCGAGCGCCAGATAGAAGCACGCGATGGCGGCGACCGTTGCGATGAGGATTGCGGGTGGAGGGGTGGCAACGCCGGAATTAAGGGTTGTGGGTGGGGGCGCGTGGCCCATCATGACGGCGCCGAGGAGGGTGACGGCTGCGAGGAGAAGCAGGAGCGCGGCGGCGAGGCCGAGCACGATTGCGGAAAGGACTACGCCTGCGGGTCGTCGCGTCATACGCGCCAGTGTATCTCCCCCCTGGGGGCATGATGGCGCCTTTTACGGAGAAAGCGCGACCGGGCAATATGTGACGGCGCGAGGGTCTGTAGAGGGACGAGAGTTGGAGGTGTGAGGTTTGAGGTTGGCGACGGCCCCCTCTTTTGAGGCTTTACAGGGGTTGTGGGAACAGCGTAGGTTAAGGCGCTCCGGGGATTACCGGATGGGATGGGCTTGCCCATTTGGGCTCGTACTGCGGTTTCAGATGAATCTGCAACCTGTCATGCACCACAAAGGACCGGTAAGACGTCTGAGATAATGAGGCAAACGGCTACCACCAAACTGAAGAGAACAAGCCCGGCCTAACCAAGGCAGCGGGCAAGGAGAAACTTATGGCAAGCGGAAACTGTGACATTGGATTGATTGGTCTCGCTGTGATGGGACAGAACCTGGTCCTGAACATGAACGACCATGGGTACAAGGTGTGCGTGTTCAACCGCACGACGAGCAAGGTGGATGAGTTTCTGGCCGATGAGGCGAAGGGAACGCTGGTGGAGGGCGCGCACTCGATTGAGGAGATGTGCTCGAAGCTGAAGTCGCCCAAGCGCGTGATGATCATGGTAAAGGCCGGCGATGTGGTCGATAAGACGATCGATTCGATCGTGCCGTTTCTGGAGAAGGGCGACATCATCATCGACGGCGGCAACTCGCTGTTTACGGACTCGAACCGGCGGACGAAGGATTTGGCGGCGAAGGGGCTGCGCTATATCGGGACGGGCGTATCGGGTGGTGAGGAGGGTGCGCGCTTCGGCCCGTCGATCATGCCGGGTGGCGATCCGGAGGCGTGGCCGCATGTGAAGGACATCTTTCAGGCGATCGCGGCGAAGGTGGAAGACGGAACGCCCTGCTGCGACTGGGTAGGTGAAGGCGGCGCCGGACACTACGTGAAGATGGTGCATAACGGCATCGAGTATGGCGATATGCAGCTGATCGGCGAGGCTTACCAGCTGCTGAAGGATGGACTGGGGCTGACGCCGGATGAGTTCGAGAAGGTGTTCGAGGAGTGGAACAAGGGCGAGCTCGATAGCTACTTGATCGAGATTTCGACGACCATCTTCGGCAAGAAGGACGATGATGGAACGCCGATCATCGACAAGATTCTCGATACTGCCGGGCAAAAGGGCACGGGCAAGTGGACGGCGATTGATGCGCTGGACAATGGCATGCCGGTGACGCTGATTGGCGAGAGCGTGTTTGCGCGCTGCCTGAGCGCGCTGAAGGATGAGCGCGTGGTGGCTTCGAAGGTGTTGAACGGGCCGGATGCGCCGAAGATTTCCGCCGAGCACAAGGCTGAGTTCATCGAGGAAGTGCGGCGCGCGCTGTACTGCTCGAAGATGATCAGCTATGCGCAGGGCTACATGCTGCTGCGCTCCGCTGAAAAGGTGCAGGGATGGAACCTGAACATGGGTGGCGTGGCGCTGATGTGGCGCGGCGGTTGCATCATTCGGTCAGCGTTCCTGGGCGATATCAAGAAGGCATTCGATAAGGACCCGAAGCTGACGAACCTGCTGCTGGACGACTTCTTCTCGAGCGCGCTGAACAAGTACCAGGCGAGCTGGCGGAAGGCGTTGATCCACGCGATCGAGCTGGGCGTGCCGACGCCGGCGTTCTCTACGGCGCTGGCTTTCTACGACGGTTACAGAACCGCTCGGCTGCCGGCGAACCTGCTGCAAGCGCAGCGCGATTTCTTTGGAGCGCACACGTATGAGCGCGTCGATAAGCCGCGGGGCGAGTTCTTCCACACGAACTGGACCGGGCGTGGCGGAAGGGTTTCGTCTTCGACGTATAACGCTTAAAGGCAGGGAATAGGCAGTAGGGAATAGGGAGCAGAAAGCAAAAGCCCGTCTCCGGTTGGAGCCGGGCTTTGCTGTTGGGCCTTGGCAGATTGGCTGGATCAGGGATGCATGGACATGGCGCCCAGGATGTAGACGCCGATCAGGGCGATGGTGCTGAGAGCGGCGGCTCCGCCGAAACCTTTGAGAAGGGGTTGAAGTCGATTGACGCGGCGAACGATCTCATCGTGTTCTTCCACGTTGTTGTGATTCGCGTTATCACTGAGGAAAAGCTCGTCAGTTTCGTGCTGGGTTAGGTGGCCGCGGTAGACCATCAGGGCAACGAAGCCTGCGGTCAAAATGGCCCAGGCAGTGAAGGTAATTCCGAGTGCGGTCATTGGTGTGTTCCCCCAGAGCGTGACGTCTGGTCCGGATACCGGGCGAGTCCGCAGAGCGCGGGCGCGGAGGGTAGGCAGGGCCTGCGACAAAGAATACGCCTACGTCCGTAGGGCGATCAATATTTTTTGGGGTTGTTAGGAGTGCATCCAGTGGTAGACGACGGCGCCGACGGTGGAGACGCCGCAGAGGGCGACTACCAGGAGAGCGAGGATGAACCAAGCGGCGCGGCGGCGGGTCTGGTCGTCCGGCTGGGTGATGCCGAAGGTGCGGAAGAAGGCGCAGGCCATGTTTTCAAACAGATGCATGGGTTTATGGTAGCCCTTGTGGGTGGGAGATTGGGAGAATCCGGGGGTATGTTGTTGCATCCAATAAGGCAGTGGATTTGCGCCTTGCCGGGCGCGGGACACGAGATTACACTTGTACTTGATAGTTTTTGAAGGAGACCGATTATGGCTACCGCCGCCGTTACCCCCACCGTTGAAGTTGTGAATGCACCCGCTGTATCGACAGCCCCTGTTGTGCTGACGCCTGCCGCGATTGTGAAGGTGAAGGAAATTATGGCGACCCAGGATCCGGTTCCTGCCGGCCTGCGGATCGGTGTTGTGGGCGGTGGATGCTCGGGGTTCCAGTACTCGATGTCGTTTGAGAACGCTGCAGGGATGATGGACAAGGTTGTTCGCTTCGAAGATCTGAAGGTATTTGTGGACGCGACCAGCGCGATGTACCTGAACGGCTGCACGGTGGATTACGTGGAGACGCTCGAGGCCGCCGGGTTCAAGTTCGAGAATCCGCAGGTGAAGTCGACTTGCGGTTGCGGATCGAGCTTCAGCGTTTAAAGGCAGGGATTAGGAAACAGGGATTAGGGATTAGAAAGGCCTCGCTGCGGCGAGGCTTTTCTGTTTGGGGACGTGACAGAATAGAAGGACATCATGTCTGAAGAGATCCTCGAAACCACGTCGCCCCTCGTTGAAGAAGCCACTGAAAACCAAGTTGCGGATGCGCCGCTGGCCGCGCCTCAGGAGATCGCTGCGTCCGTAGAAGCGGATGAGCCTGACGAGTCTTTTGGGGATGCGTTTGCTGAGTTTGAGCGGACGCATCAGCGTAAGGCTGAGGATGGAAGCAAGCAGATTGATGCGACCGTCGTGACGATCGACGTTGAGAACGTGGTGCTGGACATCGGGTTCAAGACTGAGGGCGTGCTGGCGCGGACGACGTTTCCGAACAATGGCGACGATGTGAAGCCGGGCGACCGGATGCTGGTTTCGGTGCGTGGGCGCAATGCCGAGGGGTATTACGAGCTGTCGCGGATTCGTGTGGCGCAGCCTACGGATTGGACTTCGCTGCAGAAGGCGTTTGATGAGAAGACGCCGGTGTCGGGAACGGTGACGGCGGTGGTGAAGGGTGGCGTGAGCGTTGATGTAGGCGTGCGTGCGTTTATGCCGGCGTCGCGGACGGGGACGCGGGATGTGGCGGAACTGGCGGCACTGGTTGGGCAGCAGGTGACGGTCAACATCATCAAGCTGGATACCGTGGAAGAGGATGTTGTGGTGGACCGCCGCTCGATTGTGGAGGCTGAGGCGAAGGTGGAGCAGCAGGCGCGGTTTGCGACGCTGAAGGAAGGCGATATCGTGACCGGGCAGGTGCGCAGCCTGGCGAGCTATGGGGCGTTTGTGGATTTGGGTGGGATCGATGGGCTGCTGCACGTCAGCGATATCTCCTGGGCCCGCGTGAATGCGCCGGAAGAGGTGCTGGAGGTTGGGCAGGAACTGCGGCTGAAGGTTCTGAAGGTGGATGCGGAGAGCAAGCGGGTTTCGCTGGGGCTGAAGCAGCTGGAAGCCGAGCCGTGGGATGCGGTGCCGGAGAAGTATGTCGCCGGACAGCGCGTGACGGGGACGGTGACGCGGCTGATGGACTTTGGCGCGTTTGTGGAGCTGGAGTCGGGCGTCGAGGGGTTGATTCATGTGTCGGAGATGTCGTGGGTGAAGAAGGTTCGCAAGCCCAGCGACATGTTGAAGACGGGCGACACGGTTGAGGCGGTGGTGCTGAGGATTGAGCCGGCAGAGAAGCGGATTTCGCTGGGGCTGAAGCAGGCGCTGGGGGATCCTTGGGCCGATGTGGCGCTGAAGTTTGGCGTGGGTTCTGAGGTGGAGGGGCCGGTGACGCGGCTGATGAAGTTTGGCGCTTTCGTGCAGATCGCGGAGGGTGTTGAAGGTTTGGTGCACATTAGCGAGATCGTGGCCGATCGGCGATTGAATCATCCTGAGGATGCGGTGCGCGTGGGGCAGGTGGTGAAGGCGCAGGTGCTGGGGATCGATGCTGAGAAGCGGCAGATCAAGCTGAGCATGAAGCAGCTGATTCCGACGGGGCTGACGGAGTACCTGGAGGAGCATAAGGAATGCGATTCGGTTTCGGGGCGGGTTGTGGATGTGTCCGGGGAGACTGCGACTGTGGAGCTGGGTGAGGGGATTCGTGCGATGTGCAAGCTGGCAGCCGCGGCTCCTGCGGCGGAGAGCAAGGCGAGTGGCGGCGGGGTGGATCTTTCGGCGTTCAGCTCGATGCTGAAGGACCGCTGGAAGACCGGCGGGCCGGCTCCGGGGAGTGCGCCGGCGGCGCTGGAAGCTGGGCAGGTGAGGAGCTTCAAGATTACGAAGATGGAGAAAGATGCGAAGAGGATTGAGCTGAAGCTGGCGTAGGTCTCGGATTGGGAAGCTTGTGGATTCCGAGAACGTACGGATGCAAGTAGTTCGTGACGACAAACCGACTTGTCGTACTAATCCGGGTAGATGTGTGCAATGACGATTTGGCATCAACAGAGATTGCTGAACTGCTCAGTGACGAGAAGCGCGTTAATGAGGACTAACCTGCGGTGCCGTCTTTCAGTAAGCCGCGCAAACAAGGAAAAGGCCGAATTAAAATAGCTTTGGGGGGCGGGAAGAACCGATCTCGTTGGTGCGGCAAAGATATGATGATCAGTGTGAAAAGCCGTGAAGAAAAATGTTGTTGAGTCTAGTGAGGATGAGCCATAGCGGGAGCGTCCCGCTGGTCGGGAGGGCCGTGACTTATAAATTGGGTTCATTGAAACGACTGTATTTCGGCTGGGTGGGTGTTTCGCTACTTATTGTGATGGCGTTGCTGCCAAAGATCGCTGAGGCAGCAGGTATCCGACACATAGTAATTCCCGCAGACGGCAATGGACCGAAACTTCTAGCGGAGCTTTGGACACCATGTGGAAGTTCAGCACCGGCAATTATTGTGGACCGCAGCGGGATTCCAACAACAATGCATGTGATCGAGAATTGTCCGGTGACGCGGAAGAGACTTCCGCTCATCGTGATCTCTCATGGAATGTTCGAGGACAGATATAGCCACTTCGATACGGCAGAGTTTTTGGCTGATGCTGGCTTTGCCGTTGTAGCTATCAATCATTCGCAGGATTCCACCCTCGATATCGGCGGGAAATCAGCAGACGATATTTCAGCCTTTCTCGTTAGACCCATTGATATTAAGCGCACGATTGATTTTCTTGAGTATCATCCACTCGCTGGCGTCGATATCAATCTGCGTCACATCGGCTTTTTCGGGTTTTCTCGCGGCGGCTACACGGGACTTGTTCTGGCAGGAGGAACGCCTGACTTCAATACACTTGTACTCCAGTGTCCTCCAATTGTGCATATGTGTGCTCAGATCCAGGATCACAAGGTGCCGACCCACGCTTCAGGGTACGAACCACGCATATCGGCCTATGTCATCGCAGATCCTGTCGACTTCTTTCCGGACAAGTCGAGTTTGAAGAACGTTCATGTTCCGATTCAATTATGGAGTTCGGAGCTGGGTGGCATGGGAGTAAGACCTCAGGAAGTATCTGCCGTAGCAATGAATCTTCCAGAAAAGCCTGAATTTCACCTGGCTGTCGCCGCGACTCATCTGTCATTTGATTGTCCCTGTTCCGAAGAAGCCAAATCAGCCAACCACACGATTGTTTGCGTCGATCCACCTGGCTTTGACAGAGTCACTTTTCACAGGACATTCAATGAGGACGTGGCTGCTTTCTTTCGGAAGCACCTCCTGGATTGAACACGAGTTGTTTCTAGGCTCACTTTCCGAGCTCGAACTTCTTGATGGTTCAGACGCGAACGAGAAGATGACTGATCACTCGTGATAGAGTCGGCTTCTGTTTACCTGTTCGGGCTTGATTGGCGACAACAGGCCAATGCACTCATTGAGCTTGGGACAGAGGCCAGTATTAGTAAACACAATCGCATTACTCGTCATTCGAATCTCGGTTTGTCGATATCGGAATAAGCCGGCGAGCCGGTATCGACGAAAGTTTGCGGTGAGCGTCTAAGATGGAGACAGCCCTCGAATTGAGAGTTTTCGCCGGACAATGACTGAGTTCACTGTAAAACTCGCCGATGAACGTGGCCGTGTGCAGGAGCAGACCCATGCCGCGGCGACGGCCGAGGAGCTGCGAGCGCGGTTTACGCAGGCGGGGTACCTGGTTTATTCGGTGAAGGCGCGGTCGTCGCTGGGGAGCTCGACGAAGAAGAAGGTGAAGCTGGCGCCGTTTCTGGTGTTCAATCAGCAGTTTTTGACGCTGATCCGGGCGGGTCTGCCGATTTTGAGTTCGCTTGACCTGCTGTCGAAGCGGCAGAAGGATATGAACTTCAGGGCGCAGCTTGAGGATGTGACCGGGAGGATCAAGACGGGCGAATCGATCTCGTCGGCGTTTGAGGCACAAGGGAGTTTTCCGCTGGTGTACACCACAACGCTGCTGGCCGGCGAGCGGTCGGGAAATCTGGAAGAAGTGTTGCAGCGGTTTCTGGAGTTCCAGCGGGTGTCGCTGACGTTCCGCAAGAAGCTGACGGCGAGCTTGATCTACCCTGCGATTTTGATCGTGATGGTGATCGGGTTGTTTATCTTCCTGATTACGTTTGTGGTGCCGCGCTTCGCGCAGCTCTATGACCAGCTCGGCACCCAGCTGCCGAAGTTGACGATGATCCTTCTGGCGGTGGGCCAGGACGCGCAGAAGTATGGGCTTTATATCGCGCCGGTCGTCGGGTTGATGATTTACGGGCTCTATCGCTGGAGCAAAACCGAGGGCGGAGCGACGACGATCGACAAGATTCGTGTGAGTCTGCCGCTGGTGGGAAGCGTTTGGGTACGGTACCAAGTGGGGCTGTTTTCGCGGACGCTTTCGACGCTGCTAACGGGCGGCTTGCCGCTGGTGCCGAGCCTCGAAACGGCGGCGCGCTCGATTGATTCGCGGCAGATTGCGAAGGCGGTTTACAGCTCCGTGGAGACGGTGCGCGAGGGCAAGGGGCTGGCCGTGAGCCTGGAGGCGACGAAGGTGTTTCCGGAGCTTTCGATCGAGATGATCGAGGTTGGCGAAAGCACGGGCGCGCTGCCGCAGATGCTGAACTCGGTGGCGGAGTTCTTTGAGGAAGATGTGCAGACGTCGCTGGCGGCAATTATGAGCTTGATTGAGCCGGCGATCATGGTGGTAATGGGCGTGGTGGTCGTCGTCATTCTGATCGCGCTGTATCTGCCGATCTTTAGTTTGAATGGGACTGGGCAGTAAATGCTATGACTATAGTATGATGACTATAGTCATGGAGGTTGTATGAGAACAATGCCTGCAGGTCAATTCAAAGCGACATGCCTTGCTGTGATGGATGAGGTTCAGGCGAAGCGGGAGCCTGTGCTGGTGACGAAGAACGGCAAGCCAGTCGCGAAGTTGGTGCCGCTTGATCTCAAAGAAGGCGATGATCCATTGGACGCCTTTTACTTTGGCAAGATTGAGATCCTCGGAGATATTGTGTCTTCGCCCTATACCGATGATGAGTGGGATGTTTTCGAAGGAGAAGCTTTGGAGCAACTGAAGTGATTCTTCTCGACACACATGTTGCGATCTGGATGACAACGGATAAGCAGCAGCTTTCGCCCAAAGCAGCAACAGCGATTCGAGATGCCAGCCGCGACGGGGGCGGTGTAGGAATCGCCGGCCCGAGCTTGTGGGAAGTCGCTATGATTTCGGCTAAGGGAGGATTTCGGCTTCCAAGTACCCTCGCGGAGTATTTGCGTTACATGGAGTCGGTCTTCATCGTCCTTCCGATTACGGGTACCATCGCTGAGCGGTCCGTATCGTTTTCGCAAAACTATCCAAGGAACCCAACCGATCGCTTGATTGGGGCAACGGCATTGGCTCACGGTTTGGAGCTGGTGACCAAGGATGCAGGAATTCGATCGTCAGGCGAAGTACGGTGCATTTGGTAAACCGAAAGAGAATCACGGAGTCTCACCCCTATGGCCACTATTCCGGTTGCAGTTCCTTACGCTAACGATTCACTCAACGAGGCTGAGCGTGCGCAGATGCTGGCGCGGCGGTATCACGCTGAGTTTGTCGACCTGAAGAACTTCAAGATCCAGCATGAGCTGTTCAAGTCCGTGCCGGTGGACATGATGTTCCGGTACAACTTTGTGCCGCTGGAGCAGAGTGAAGGCAGGCTGGCGATTGCGGTTTCGGACCCGTCGAAGCTAATGGTGATCGACGAGATCTCCGGCCTGCTGGGAACGCGGATTGTGACGCGTGTGGCTACGCTGTCGCAGATTACGGATTTGTTGAAGAAGACCGAGCAGTCGCAGCGTGTGCTCGATGAAGCGAGTGAGGGGCTGGCGTTCGATGTGTTGTCGTCGGAGGAGAACGCGGACGAGAATATTTCGATTGAGAAGCTGACGGCGGATGATGATATTTCGCCGATCATCCGGTTAGTCGATACGACGATCTTTACGGCGCTCGAGCGGCGCGCGTCGGATATTCATCTGGAGACGTTCGACGACTCGTTGCTGGTGAAGTACCGCATCGATGGTGTGCTGCAGCAGGCGATGGCGCCGATCGCACGCGAGCATCATCAGACGATTCTTTCGCGTATCAAGATCATGAGCGAGCTCGATATTGCCGAGCGGCGCGTGCCGCAGGATGGTCGTTTCCGGGTGCGGTATAAGGGACGACTGATCGATTTCCGTGTGAGCATTATGCCCACGGTGCATGGCGAGAATGCGGTGCTTCGTGTGCTCGATAAAGAGTCGATGTCGGAGAAGTTCAAGAAGCTGTCGCTGGACGTGGTGGGGTTTGCCGAGAAAGACCTGACTCGGTTTCGGCGGTACATCAAGGAGCCGTACGGCATGGTGCTCGTGACGGGGCCGACGGGTTCCGGTAAGACGACGACCTTGTATGCGGCGCTGAACGAGATCAAGTCGGAAGAAGACAAGATCATCACGATTGAAGACCCGGTCGAGTATCAGATTCGCGGGATCACGCAGATCCCGGTGAATGAGAAAAAAGGATTAACATTTGCACGCGGGCTGCGTTCGATTCTGCGTCATGATCCGGACAAGATTCTGGTTGGCGAAATCCGTGATGCGGAGACGGCGCAGATTGCGATCAACTCGGCGCTGACGGGGCATCTTGTGTTCACGACCGTCCACGCGAACAACGTGGTCGATGTGCTGGGGCGCTTTTTGAACATGGGTGTTGAGCCGTACAACTTTGTGTCGGCGTTGAACTGCATTCTGGCGCAGCGGCTGGTGCGGCAGGTTTGCGAGTTCTGCGTACGGGACGTGCATTACAGCGATGCGGAGCTGGTTGAGAACGGGCTGATTCCGGCTGACTGGCGTGACCTGGCGTTCAAGGAAGGGACTGGCTGCATTGAGTGCGGCGGGACCGGGTATCGCGGAAGGTCGGCGATTCATGAGCTCCTCGAGCTGGACGATGAGATTCGCGAGATGCTGCTGGAGAAGCGGCCGGGATCGGAGATCCGGAAGAAGGCCAAGGCGAAGGGCATGAACTTCTTGCGGGATTCGGCGCTGGAGCGGGTTAGGGATGGGATTACGACGCTGAAAGAGATCAATAAGGTGACGTTTATTGAGACGGGGCGGTAGGTTTCGACCTTGGGCAGGAATTGTTTCGAATTCGGCTAAACCCCGTGTCTTCAAAAGCGTCCAACCCCAAGCGCCACCAACAATCCGCGCTGCAAGGTAATCTAGATAGAGCTTCATGAACCTTCTTCCCAAAGCATCGGGTACGCGTCCTCGCGTGGCCTGTGACATCTCGACGCAGGGCGTGGTTGCGGCGCGATCGGACGCCGCCGGTAGCCCATTGGCGGCGGTGTCGCGTGTGGAGCTGGTGGCGGGTGCGGTGGTTCCCGGGTTAAAGCCGGGCAATGTGACGGATCGCGTGGCCGTGGCGGCGGCGGTGCGGAAGACGCTCGAAAGCGTCGGGATGAAGGCGAACTCGCGCGACGCGGACATTACGCTGGTGATCCCCGACGCCGCGGTTCGGGTGCTGCTGCTGGACTTTGATTCGCTGCCGACGAAGTTGACCGAGGCGCTGCCGATTGTGCGCTTCCGGCTGAAGAAGATGCTGCCGTTCGATGCCGACGATGCGATGGTGACGTTCCAGGTGATGAGCACCAACAAGAGCATTGTGCGGGTGCTGGCCGTGGCGATCCCTCGGGATGTGCTGAGTGAGTATGAGACAGCCGCGCGTGAAGCAGGGTATGAGCCGGGTGCGGTGGTTCCGAGCACGCTGGCGGCGCTGGCTGCGATGGACGAAGATCCGGCACTGCTGATCAATGCGAATGTGCTGGGTGTGACGGCGGCGATTGTGCGTGGCGGGATCTTGATGCTGCACCGCAGCGTCGACCTGCAGGTGCAGCCGACGGGGACGCCGGCGAACCTGCCTCCGGCGCTATTTGATACGCCTTCGGCGGCATTGCCTTCGATGGTGCTTCCCCTGGTGAGTGCGGACGATACGGCCGGCGAGTGGGCGGCGCAGGAAGCGCTGCCGGAGCATGGGCGAAATCCGTATGCGGACCGCGTGGAAGGCGAGGCCGCCGTGCAGGGCGCGGCGAGCATTACCGCGCTGGCGGTGCCGCCCGTTGCGTTGAGCGATGCCATGGCTTCAGGTGGCCGGCGGGAAGAGCCTTCGTTCAGCAACCAGCAGGCGCCGCTGCTGGGAGAAGAGATTGCGCAGGCAGTGAGCGTCGCCGTGGCTTACTTTGAAGACACACTGGTGGTGGCGCCGGAACGGATTCTGAGCGCAGGCCCGCTGGGTGCGGTGGAGTTGAACCGGATTTTGACGGAGCATGGTTTGGCGCAGGCCGATGGGCTGAAGGTTCGTGAGCTGGTGCAGAGTGAGGCTCTGCTTGCGGACGCGACGTCGGTGCCGCGCGGGTGGTTGTCGGGTGTGCTGGGGGCGCTGCACGGATAGATGCGTATCTCCGTCAATCTCGCGACAAGGCCGTTTGTTGAGCTGAGGCCGTTCTTTGCTCGTCTGCGCATTATTATGGGCGCGCTGGCGGTGGCGGCGATTGTGCTGTTGGTCGTAACGCATTCGATGCAGAAGAAGCTGAATGCGGCACAGGCGCAGATGGACGCGTTGAAGGCGCGGACGGCGGCGGCACAGAACGAGAAGGTCAACAATGAGCGTCGGATGCGGCAACCGGCGAATGCGGCGGTGCTGGACCGGTCGCACTTTTTGAATCAGCTCTTTCTGCGCAAGAGTTTTTCGTGGACCGCTGTGATGATGGATCTGGAAACTGTACTGCCGGTGGGCGTGCAGGTGACTTCGATTGAACCGCAGATCAACCTGGAAGGCGATGTGATTATTCATCTGCGGGTGTCGGGCGATCGCGACAAGGCTGTGCAGCTGGTGCGGAACCTGGAGCGGTCGAAGCGGTTCCTGGGGCCGCATATCAACAGCGAGAACTCGCAGGCGAAGGAAGGAACGAGCGCGCAGCCGGTTCCGGGTGTGACGCCGGGCGTGGAGTTTGAAATCCTGGCGAACTATAACCCTTTGCCTGCGGGTGTGGCCTTTGTGAAGGCGAAGAGTGAAGATACGGGACCGGCCAAGGCGAAGACGCCGGGCGGGGAAGTGGTGAAGCCGCGTGCTGTGAAGCCGGGGCCGCATGATGGCATTGTGTTGAAGCCGTTCGTGCCGTCGGCGCGGCCGGTTGCGAATCCTGCGGGACATGGAGGTGCGCTGTGAGCTCTACCGCGGTCGTTCCTCCTCCGAATAGTTCTTCCATGCTGCGACGCGTGCCTCGGCTTACGGCGCAGGCGCGCGCTCTGTTGACTGCTATGAACCTGCACTTTGCGGGTGTGGCCGCGCTGGGTGTGCTTGTGCTGTATCTGATCGTGCATCTCATCTTCGTGGGGCAGGCGCTGAACTCGCGCAACCAGGATGCGGTCGACCAGCAGCGGATTGAGTTGAAGGCGGCGGAGGTTGCCGCGAAGCCGTTGCGTGGGCTGGATGTGAAGCTCGTGGATTCGACCAAGGCCGCGGACAAGTTTTATGCGCAGCGGCTGCCGTATGCGTACTCGCAGGTGGCGGCGGAGCTGGGTGTGCTGACCAAGAAAGCGGGCGTGCGGCTGGCGCGCGTGCAGTACTCGCAGAACCCGGTGCTTTCGGGCGAAAATGCGCTGAACGAAGTCCACATGGATGCGAGCATCGCAGGAGACTACCGGCCGGTGGTGCTGTTCCTGAATGCGACCGAGCGCGACAAGATGTTTTTTGTGATCAACGGAATCAACCTGACCGGGCAGCAGACGGGACAGGTGAATCTGCGGATTCGTTTGACCACGTATCTGCGGGCGCCGCATGGCGATGAGCTGAGCGACTCGCTGCCGACGGCCGATGCAGCGGATGCGACAGGAGCGAAGCCATGAAGCCGGGCTCTGAGAATCGCAAGAAGACGATCATTGCGGGCGCGCTCGGAATGGTGGCGTTGATCTGTCTGGTGTACATGTACAACATGCTGTTTGGTGGCCCGAGCACACCGCCACCGGCTGCGGCTCCGGTGGTTGCGACGGTGCCAACGAACAGGGCGGCTGCGGGAGCCTCGAACGGCAATGCGGGTTCGTCCACGCTGGCCGGCAATGCGCCGGGAGTGGCTGCGGTGAAGATGGCGTCGACTTCGTCGAGCCTTGACCCGACGCTGGATGAAGCGGCGATGCTGCGGACCGAGAGCCTGGTGTACTCGGGTACGGGGCGGAATATTTTCTCGGCTGTCTATACGCCGCCGGTGGTTGCGATCAAGAAGCCGATCGCTCCGGTGAGGACCGGGCCGGTGCTTCCACCGCCTCCGCCGGTTCCACAGGGCCCACCTCCGCCCCCGCCGATCAACCTGAAGTTCTTTGGCACGGCGAAGCGTGGCGCGGGAAAGATGCAGGCGTTTCTGTTGCAGGGTGAGGATGTGTACCTGGCGGCTGAGGGGGATATCGTCGCGCGGAAGTACAAGATTGTCAGCATTTCGAACAACAGCGTCCGCGTGACGGATCTGCAGAATGACAATACGCAAACGCTGCCGCTGCAGAATTAATACAGGGAACAGCGAACAGATAACAGGGGACAGCATGGTGCAGCGGCGACAGGTCGACGACGGCGAGGCGGGCTTCATGCTGGTGGCCGTTGTCGTGATGGTTGCGCTCGTGTTGATCGCGCTGGCAGTCGCGGCTCCGATTGTGGCAAAGGACCTGCGGCGGGATAAGGAGCTGGAAAGCGAGCGCCGGGCGGAACAGTATGTTCGGGCGATCCGGCTTTATTACAAGAAGACGCATGCGTATCCGCCTTCGATGGAGGCTCTGGAGAAGAGCAACAACATACGATATCTGCGGCAGAAGTATGTCGATCCGCTGACGGGCAAGTCGGATTGGCGGATTATTCATCAGCCGAAGACGAAGACGCACTTTCCGTTTGGGCAGGAGTTGAGCGGGTTGACGGCTGGGCTGGGGTCGGCGGCGGGGATGCAGTCGGCTGGTGTGCCGGGGGTTGGTGGCGGGACGACTACGGTTGGGCAGGTTTCGGGATTGGCGGCAGGGTTTGGTGGGGCTTCTGTGGCGAGTCCGACCGGCGCGAGCGGATCGACTGGCTCTTCGGGAAGTACGGGAAGCACGGGCCCCTCGAGCGGTAGCGATACGGGGATGTTTGGCGATAGCAACGGCGGGGTGATCTATGGCGTGGCGACGAGCCGGAGTGGCACATCGATCCTGAACCCGAACCAGCAGACGACGTATGAGACATGGGAGTTCTGGTACGACCCACTGATCGAAGCGCTATTTGCAAAGGGGATTCCGACCGGTGGGGGTGGCATTGGGTCGCAATCGGCCAGCAGCTTCGGCCAGAACGCTGTGACGGGGCAGCCGAATAGCGCGACGGGTGCTTCAGGATCGACCGGGTCTACGGGTTCGACCGGCGGTGTGTTTGGGTCGAGTACGTTCTAGTGCTTGATGGCGAACATGAGCCAGCTGACGACGATGGTCGAGCCGACGAAGATGGCGAAGCAGAAGGCTCCGAAGCGGATCATCATCTTGGGCTCGGCGCGTTGCGTGATGCCGAAGACTACCGATGTGAAGAGCGAGAAGAGCAGCACGGCGCTGAAATGAGTGAGCATTAGAGCGATTTCTTTCTGCCGTTGGCGAGCGAGTGGGCGTCGACTGCGGAGATGAGGTTGAGCAGGCCACCGACGACCAGGAACTTGGTGCCGTAATCGCCTAAGGTGATGGTGCTGGCTCCCCAGCCGAAGACGCGGGCGAGGAGGTAGAGCAGACCGAGGCCGAGCTGGCCGGCGAAGCCGAGGATGTCGAGGATGTCGCCGGTAGAGGTCGTGTAGATTTTCCCCTGCAAGCCTAAGCCGACAAGATACATGCCGAGGATGGAGGCGAAGAGCAACGCCGCGCGGATGTATTTGCCGACGAGGACGTGACCTGCGCCAGGGATGAGCCAGCCGACGAGGAGGACAAGGGCGGGAAAGCTGGATTTTTCGCCCGGGACGCGCTGAGAGATTTGTTCTGCCTGTGTTGCCATCGGTGTTGATTCTATCAGTGTGGGATTATCGCCGGGTCAGAGGCGAAGGAGTTCGTTTTGCATCGGGCCGGTGACGATGGCCTTGCCGGGGTAGGTGATCATGTTGACTTCGTTGCGGATGCCGAACTCGCCGGGGAAGTAGAGGCCGGGTTCGACGGAGAAGCAGGTGTAGGGCAGGATGAGGCGCTCGTCGTGGGTTTCGAGGTTGTCGAGGTGGGCGCCGTTGCCGTGGAGTTCGGTGGCGATGTTGTGGCCGGTGCGGTGGGTGAAGTTGGCGGCGAACCCGGCGTTGCGGATGACGGTGCGGGCGGCTTCGTCGGCCTGCCAGCCGGCGATGGGCTGGCTGGCTTCGTAGGCCTGTTGGATGGTGGCGATGGCTGCGTTGCGGGCGTCGCGGACGGTGTTGAAGATGAGGCTTTCACGGTCGGTGGGTTCGCGGTTGACGACGCCGGTCCAGGTGATGTCGTACCAGATGGCGGTGGGGGTGTTGGCGAGCTTGGCCCAGATGTCGATGAGGACGAAGTCTCCGGTGGTGATGACGCGGGAGGAGGTGCGGGTGGGCTCGTAGTGGGAGTCGGCGGAGTTGGGGCCGGCGGAGCAGTTGGGGCCGTGGTCGGTGAAAAGGCCGGCGTTCTCGATGCGCTCGAGGAGGAAGTTGACCACGGCGCACTCGTCCGTACCTTCGCCCGAGCGGGCGCTGTTGCCGATGTACTGGAAGCCGGCGCGGAGGATTTCGTCGAGGCGCAGCTGGGCTTCGAAGTGGGTGGCTATCTGGGCTTCGGTGAGGACGGCCTCGAAGTGGCTGACCATGTCGGCGGAGGAGACGATGGTTTTGCCCATGCTGCGGAGGAGTTCTATTGTGCCGGCGTCGACCATGGAGACGTACATGATGGCGTTGCGCGGGGAGTACTGCATGGCGATTTTGGTGGCGCCGCTGAGGATCGTTTCGAGGCTGCTTTCGAGTTCCTGCCAGGAGGAGTACTCGGTTTTTGTGCCGGGGAGGGAGTCGAGCTTGAGGCTTTCGATGCGGTGGACGAGTTTCTTGGGCTCTCCGGTGGCGGGGATGAAGTAGAACCAGCGGCGGGAGATGAAGCTGTGCTCGTCGAGCGAGAGGATGCGGTAGGCGATGGGGTCGCGGTGGTGGTGGTCGTAGAAAAGCCAGCCGTCGCAGTGCTGGTCGCGGATAGCGGATTGGATCGCTTCCAGGTTCATGTTGCGTCTACCCCCTCCCCCCGTCAATTTTGCGCAAAGACCGCAGGAATAAAGACTTAGGGTTGGACTTCGAGTTGTTGCCGGGCCCGATGAAAAAGCCCGGCGAGTGGCCGGGCTGCGGTGATTCTGCTGAATTGATTATATCGGGAGTGTCAATAGGCCGGGAGGAATGGTGTATGCGCGGCGTCATCGAGAACGCATCCAATGAGAACAGGTTTGGAGGTTCGAGATGGCGGCTTTGGGACGGTTTGCGACGCAGCATCGGGTGGAGTTAGCGGGGAGTGAGCGGAAGCCGTATGTGGTTGGGGCTGAGGCTGCAGCGACGAGGAAGGCTGCGACTGGGCGGGTGAGGGTTTCGGTGGTGGTGAAGCCGAAGGCGCCGATGGATGCAGGAAAGCTGGCTGATCCGAAGGCCAGGATGACGCGGGCGGCGTTTGCGGGGAAGCATGGGGCGAATCCTGAGTCGGTGAAGGTGGTGAAGGCGTTTGCGAAGGAGTTTGGGCTGACGGCGGAACCGGTAACGAAGCCGGCATGTTGCACGGTGCATTTGAGCGGGAACGCGGCGGCGATGCAGAAGGCGTTTGGTGTGACGCTGGTACAGCAACAGAGCGATGAAGGATTATTTCGGGTAAGAGAAGGAGCGATCATGCTGCCCGAGGAGCTGGCTGGGCATGTGGTGGCGGTGCTGGGGCTGGATAACCGACCCCAGGCCAAGCCGCATTTTCGTATCGCTGTGCCGCATGCGACGAATGTGTCGTACACGCCGGTGCAGGTGGCGGAGATGTATGGGTTTCCGCGAGGGGCGAGTGCGGCGGGGCAGACGATTGGTTTGATTGAGCTGGGTGGAGGGTATCGGGCGGCGGATATTACGGCTTACTTCAAGACGCTGGGGATTAAGGCGCCTGGTGTGACGGCTGTGCCGGTCGACGGAGGGAAGAATACGCCGGAGACCGCGAATGGAGCGGACGGAGAGGTGATGCTGGATATCGAGGTGTCGGCTGCCGTGGCGGCTGGGGCGAAGGTGGCAGTTTATTTTGCGCCGAACACGGACCAGGGTTTTATCGATGCGGTGACGACGGCCGTGCATGACACGACGAATAAGCCGAGTGTGATCTCGATCAGCTGGGGAGGGCCGGAGTCGACGTGGACCACGCAGGCGATGACGGCGCTGGATGCGGCTTGCCAAGCGGCCGCTGTGGTAGGAGTAACGATTACGGTGGCGGCGGGAGATAACGGGTCGACCGACGGGGTGACGGGGACGGCGAATCATGTTGATTTTCCGGCGTCGAGCCTACATGTACTGGCTTGCGGCGGGACGACGTTGAAAGGGACGGGAACATCGATTACGAGCGAGGTGGTTTGGAACGAGACCGCGATCGGCGAGGGTGCGACGGGTGGAGGGGTGAGTGCGGTGTTTCCGCTGCCGGCCTGGCAGCAAGGAGCGGGCGTGCCGGTGATTGGAGCGAGTGCGGGGCGTGGTCTGCCCGATGTGGCGGGGGATGCAGATCCTTCGACCGGGTATGTGATCCGAGTGGATGGAGAGACGACGGTGATTGGAGGGACGAGCGCGGTGGCTCCGCTGTGGGCTGGGTTGATTGCGCTGGCGAATGCGCAGAACAAAGTGGTGGCGGGGTTTGTGAATCCGCTGCTCTATGCGAGTGGGGCGAAGGCGGCGTTCCAGGATATTACGCAGGGGAACAATGGAGGCTACTCGGCGGGGAAGGGGTGGGATGCGTGTTCGGGGTTGGGAAGTCCGGTGGGGACGAAGGTGGTTGCGGTGCTGGCGGGGGTGAGTGGGAGTTCAAAGGGCAAGAAAGGCGCACAGAAGACGGCGGCAAAGGCTAAAAAGAAGTAGGCTTCGCTTCCTTGCCATACGTTGTTGTGGGTGCCTGACACTTGGGGGAGTTTCATGCGCGGACGCGGCTTATGGCTGGCCGGCGCACAATCAGAATGCTTCAGAGGAACGACACCGAATCGTCCGCTTCCTCCAGCGCAACCATCTCGGCTGGACGCTTGAAGTTTGCCTTGATGATGTACGCCGTATTATCCAGCTTCAGCTCCAGCGGGCCTTTAGGCTTTGGCTGCTTTCCAATCTGCCATCCCTCAAAGTCTTCGTCGGGAGCTTCCAGCGTAATCTTCGTTCCTCGCCGAAAAGTACGCAGGAAGGAACCGGCGCCATCGCTTCGGCGATTCGCGTCGTAGGTATCGCAGTGAATCATGCGTTCCCCGCCCCGGGCCATCCTCACCAGTACCGTTGCGAAGTCGCTGTCCACAAGATTGGCAACGCAGGAAAACTTCAGCACCAGCTTGTCAATCTTGTAGTTAAAGCTTGTCTCCTGGCAGCGAAGGGTAATCTTCGCCCACGGGGAAGGCCGATAGGTCAACAGAGTTTCCGTAGTCTTCTTCTTGTCGTTGTCATTCCTCGCTATCCTGTTGATCAGGTATTCCAGCAGCGACTTGGCCGCCTGGTCTACAGCACTTTCTTTCCACTTCAGTCGCTCGCCAGGCTTGGCGCCTGAATCGTACTTGACGATGGTTTCCCAGAACATCCGTTGCCGTATAGCGGTTTTTGAGGATACGCCGCTACGAAACACATAAAGACGCCCGCCGGAGCGCAAACGGGAGGTCCCGTCATGCTCGTACGATAGCGAGACACTGACATTCTTATCCGGCAAACCGGAGAGTTCCACAGCTTCGGTTGCGATGGCCATCAGGCGCATCTCGTCACGTTCCAGATTGAGTGCCGCCATCTGCATCGGGTCAAAGGTGAGTTCTTTGGTCTCGTTCAGAACCTGCAACTGGCCCTTGGTCAACTGCACCTGGAAATCGTTCTTACGGCCAAGGCTCCGGCCCTGGTAACTGTCGATGATCTTCTCAATGATGTTCTCAAGCTGCGCGTCGAAGATGCCGCGCAGCTTCTCGTACTGCGTGTCGCTAAGCGTTCCATCTCCACCGAGAATCCTGGCAAATTCGTCAAAGATCTTTTGCGCACCGAAGTCGATCTCAGCAAAGTCCTCAAACATGAGGTAGTGATAGGACTTGAGCAGGTAATACTGATACTTCAGCAGGCGCTGCCGTGCGCGCTGCCCCATGCCCTGGATGTATTGCAGTGCATCGGGATTGAGCCTGTCCAGCGTGGTGTTCAGTTGCGAACGCAGCTCAATCCGCGCCTGTTGGTTGGTAAGCAGAACGGTAGCGGCGTGGTCCAGAGCTTCCAGCGTCACCATCAATTCGGCCATGAATCCGGCTTTTGTCTGATTTAGCTTTTCAGTCTCTTTCATCAACGCCTGATACTCAGGGCACTTTGCCGCCAGCTTCTGCAGCCGTCCCTTCATCTCGTCATCCGATGCGGAGAACTTCGAAAAGCCATCCAATATCTGTTTTTTTGCCGTCTTCTCATCGTCCAGGACCCTCGTTACTTTTTCGGCCAGCTTCTTCTTAGCCACTCCCTTTTCGATCTTCTCTTTCTCTTTCGCTTTCTCGGGGTCTTTCTCTTCCTCGGCGGGTTTGGCCTCTTCCTCCTTTTGCTCGGTCATAGCCTCTTTGATTTTTTCGAAAAGCGGCGTCATTTTTTTCGTCAACTTCTCTTTTGCCAGATCGCCGAAGGCCCCGGCCAGGCCGGAGAAGGTCTTACCCGGATGATCGGGATCGAATTGTGACAAAACGGTGAGGCCCTTGCCGAAGGCTCCCAATGCCGGCTGACCGACCGGGGCCAGTTGCATGATCGCGCCCAGAACTTCTCCCGAAGCACGCAGGAACTCTTCAAATTGAGTGGACTTCTCCAACTGTTGCATCAGGTCTTTGCGCCTGCCCTGCAATTCGGTAATCGTGGTGGTGATCTCGTTGCATTTCTCCTCAAGCTGGCCAAGCCTCTTCAAAGCTTCTTCGGAGTCCTTCTCCGCCTGTTCCGTCTCCCTGGCTAAAGAGGACAAGGCCCTCTCAAGCGTGGTCCTGGCCTTCTGATTTTTTGTTGATTCTTCTCAATCCAATAGGCCACGAACATGGTCTTGATGGCCTCGCCAATCTGCGTCTCGTAAAGCTGCAGGTTGGCTTCAAAGGAGAGCATCGGCACCCATCCTGGGGGGTTGCCGAAGTAGTCATAAGGACTGTCCATGCGCTGGATCAGCGCACTCATATCCGCTTGCAGAGCCGGCCATTCAATGCTGGAGGCAGCCGCATTGCTCAACGCTCCCGCGGGTTTGCGGGCCTCCGTAAGCGCGTGGTTGTAAAGGGCAAGCCTTTCTCGCGCATCTTCAGGATGGCCGGCGAAAATGGAGTCGTGCGCATACAGAATCAGCGCGCGCCCAATGGTTGGGTGCAGCCAGTAACCGGCGCCCGCTTGATCGAGCGACTTCAATTCGCCGACTATGGGAGCTTTCCTGGGATCTGGACCGGGCGCTATAGCTGCCTTGCCGTCCTTGCTTGTGTGCTTGTCCAGACCCTTGTTCGCGTCTATGGCCTCGTAACCGACAACCTGGTTTCTGAGCATGTCGATTTGCTTGAAGACAGCTCGCGCCCAACAGGCCTGCTGAGGTTGTCCTGCCCTGGCTGCGGGAATATCGTCAGCCTTCTTCCCGGCATCACCCGTCTTTCGCTCCGTCTTTTTCTCCAGTTGCAAAGCGAAGGGCGAATAGATCGAGCCGCCACTCCCGCCCTGGCCGGGGGCTCCGGGCAGTTCCTTCGGATCGGTGCCATCTCCGGGCCATCTCTTAGCACCCTGGTCGTTGTCTCCCTTGAGCCAGCCCCGCAGTCCTGTCTTTGCGTTGTACTCACTCCATAGTCCGATCTGCACATAGACGGGTTTATGCCCCTCTACTTCGGTAGACCAGTTCAGGCCGCATGTCCCGTTTCCAATCCACATTCTGTTCCAGCCGTTCCAGGTTTCGGAGTGGCCGTTCCAGGCCTGCAGACTCTCGCCGTTTGTGCCCGCTTTTCCCGCTTTGGCGGCTTGCCCTTTACCCCCGCCGGTAAGGATGCGAACGGTCTCGCCAGGCGCTTCCACTTGCTGGACGTAAAGGTGAACACTTCCCGCATCCTGTCCCTTATGCCCGTCCACGCGCTTTATCGCCTGCAGCGTTACAGAGCGGGGAGTCGTGACGATCTGTCCATCTTTCTCGAAGATCAGCTTGCGGGCATAGATAGAAAGATCTGTTCCCGGCAGCTCCAGCCGCGAGCGCACCACCACCTCGTCGGCGCAGACAGTGACGCGTTTCAAATCGGTGCGCCCGTTGTAGGTCTTGCTTCCATCCAGCCGCGCAAAAAGCGGATATTTATCGGTGCGTTCCAGAAACACCCGCACCCCGGAAACAATTACCTGCCTGGTTTGGGTTCCAGGCTCTTTCCCTTTTTCGTATTCGACTTCATTGTTGAAGCCTTCTTTCTCAATCTCTGCCGCTTCTTCAACGAAGGTGATGTACTGCCATCCCGCAGGATCGGGCGCTGCGCCGCCGGAGCTGTGGTGCTCGATCAGCTTGAAGTCCGAGGGCAGCAACGGCAGGATCACAACAATTTGCTGTTCGCTCTTACCGTCTTTTTTGGCTTGAAGAACGGCCTTGATAGGCGTCCTGTCCTGCGGCGCAGGAGTGAAAGTGAGCACACCCGTGGTTGCGTTGAGGCTTATCGCCCCTCTGGGTGCAACTCCTTCGAAGGACAAGGAATAAGTAGCGCCTGGGCCAAGTTTGCTCTCTACCGCAAGGTTGAGAGTTTCGCCTTTCAAGACAGAAAGAGGGGGAATCGCCCCAAGAGCGTACGAACCGACCATCACCTTCTCCTAACGAGGTAAGATCTTTTCGTAAAACATCATAGGGCAACCACCCGGACGGGACAAATACGGCAGGCAGGGTCGAGAACGCAGCCGAAGCTGCGGAAGATCTGTCGGCATGGAGGAAGTGGTCTGCGGTTCCGTGCCTGCCACTTCCTCGCGGAGGCCTAGTAGCCGATGGTGAAGCGTTCGCGGCTGTGTTTGGGGTGTTCGAGTTCATCCACCAGGGCGATGGCGTAGTCCTCCATCGAGATGCGGCTTTCGTTCTTCTCGTTGGAGATGAGGTCGTCTTTGCCGAGGCGGTATTGGGTGGTGCGCTCACCGGGTTCGAAGTACGCGGCGGGGCTGAAGTAGGTCCAGTCGATGGTGGACTTTTTCAGGTTATCGAGGACGGCGATGTGGGAGTCGACAATGGGGAGGTAGGAAGGCGGCAGGTAGCCGGAGGCACGCAGGGTGACGCCGGGAGCGACGAAGAGGGAGCCTGCTCCACCGACGACGACGAGACGCGGGCCTCCGTTTTTTGCGACGGCCTGGACGAGGTTTTCCGTTGCGGTGACGACCTGATCGGTGTCATCGTGAGGCGGCCCGTAGGCGCTGACGACGGCGTCTGAGCCGGCAATGGCTGTAGCGATGGCGTCAGGGCTGAAGATATCGCCCTGGATGGCGGTTACGCCAGGGAGGGCGGCGACTTTGGACGGTGTGCGGGCGACGGCGGTGACCTTGTGGCCGCGGCTGGTCAACTCGGTGAGAATGCGGCTGCCTGCGTTGCCGGTGGCGCCGTAGAGAACGATGTTCATGGAATCCCCTTTCTTACGTACTGCTACTGAAAGAGATGTAGGTAGTGACGAGGAGATGCAAAATTTGATGTTTGAACATCGAATCCGGTGATCGATCCACAGGCTGTTGGGAACCAAGAGGGTTAGAGTCGCGTATGTCTTAATAGATGCGGCCGTCATGAAGCGCACGTCGGATGGGGTTATGCAGGTGCAGCTTGGTGGTGTTTGTCGTGGTGTTGCAGGGCCGTGGTGGTTTGTGGCGGCTTTGTTGTTTGGGTTCGTTGGGGTCGCTGGGGCACAGGTGAATGATTCTTCGGCGAATAAGCCGACCGTGGTTTCGGCGGAGTCGCCGAAGGCGCAGGGGCCGAGCGATGTGAAGGTGCCGTTGCTGGACCAGCCGCTGAAGCTATCGGACTTTGCGGGGATGAAGCCGGCACCAGAGCTGGCGTCGAAGCTGGGTGAGGTGACGGGGTTTATCCAGAACACGCCGATGGATGGGCATCCGGCTACGCAGCGGACCGAGGTCTGGCTGGGGCACACGCAGTCGACGCTGTATGCCGTGTTTCTTTGCTTTGACGATCATCCGGCGCTGATACGCGGGCATCTGGCGCGGCGGGAGAATGTGCTGACGGACGACAATGTGTCGATCCTGCTCGATCCGTTTCAGGACCGGCGGCGGGGTGTGTTGTTTACGGTGAATCCAACGGGCGTGCAAGCCGATGCGGCGTGGACGGAGAATAATAATCCCGACTACAGCTACGACCAGGTTTGGGACTCGGAGGGCCGCGTGACGCGGCAGGGGTGGATGGCGCTGGTGGCGATTCCGTTCCGGAGCCTGCGGTTCCGGCCGGTCGGGTCGGACTGGGGTGTGGTGTTGATGCGGAACTATCCGCGGAACAGCGAGACGGACTACTGGCCGAGGGTGGCGACGAGCATCTCCGGCGTGCTGAGCCAGGAGGGAACGCTGAAGGGCATTGAAGGCGTGACAGGATCGCACAATGTGCAGATCAATCCGTATGTACTGGGACAGAACGAGAAGACGCTGCTGAGCCTGGACCCGACGAATCCCTACTTTAGCCAGCGAACGTTTGAAGGCACAGCGGGAGGCGAAGCGAAGTACATCCTGAAGGATTCGATTGTGTTCGATGCGACGGTCAATCCGGACTTCAGCGATGTGGAGAGCGACCAGCCGCAGTTCACGGTGAACCAGCGGTATCCGGTGTACTTTCCGGAGCTGAGGCCGTTCTTCCTGGAGAATGCAAACTACTTTTCGACGCCGATCACGCTGCTGTATACACGGAATATTATCCGTCCGGACTTTGGCGGTCGTGTGACAGGAAAGATCGGGCATACGAACATTGGGATGCTGTTTGTGGACGATCGCGAGCCGGGGCAGACAGTGCAGCAAGGCGACCCGTTGTATGGCAAGAAGGCTACCTTTGCGGTGGGGCGCGTGGCGCAGGACTTTGGCAAAAACTTTACGCTGGGCGCGATGTATACCGATGAGGAGTTTGGTGGCGGGTTCAACCGCATCGGTGGGGTTGATCTGACGTGGCGGGCCACGCCGGCGTGGACGGTGCTGGCGCAGATGGTGGAGAGCGCGACGAAGCGGAACGATCCGCAGAGTATGGCGACGGTGTTTCCCGCGGGGTATTCTGCTGGCCCGGCTACGGATGTGCAGGTAAGCCGCAGTGGGCATGCCTTCAGCCTGTTTGATGAGTATCAGGATTTTGCGACCGGGTTTTCGAGCCAGGTAGGCTTCTACCAGGCTGCGGATATTCGCAGCGACCATCTGCATTCGACGTACCAGTGGTATCCGAAGAAAAGCGTGATCCAGAGCTTTGGGCTGGAGACGAATCAGAACATTGCGTTCAACCACCAGGGCCAGCGGGTGTATCACTACACGACGTTCGATCCGTTCTGGCTGCTGCCGCGAAACATTGTGCTGGCGCCGCTGGTAGGACAGAACTCCGATACGGTTGGGCCGCAGAATGGATATCTGCTGAACCAGAGCAGAAACTTTACGGAGAACTTTGGTGGATTTGTGGCTCGCGGTGCACCGTTCAAGCAGATGAACTTCAACCTGCAGGCGCTGCGTGGCGGCAATGTGAACTATAACCCGGTGGCGGGTGGCGTGCCTTCGCTGATGAACGAGGAGACAGTGCAGGCGCTGATGTCGGTGCTGCCGATACGGCAGGTAACGATCGATAACACGTATCTGCTGGATCGCGATCACTCGGTGGCGGATGGGCAGCTGGTGTACGAGACGCAGACGTTTCGCACGAAGATCAACTACCAGTTCACGCGGGCATTTTCCGCGAGGGTCATTACGGAGTATGACTCGACGCTGGCGAACCCGGCGGAGACTTCGCTGCTGCGGACCAAGGACGTACAGACGCAGGCACTGCTGACGTGGCTGCCGCATCCTGGAACTGCGATCTATGTGGGGTACAACAACGACATTCAGAACCTGGACCGGTCGTTATGCAACAGGACTGCGGGAGGCGGGTGCGATCCGAACAATACGACGCCGCCGCGGTCGTCGAATTATTTGAATGATGGGCGGCAGTTCTTTGTGAAGGCCAGTTATCTGCTGCGGTTTTGAAAGCGGTTTAGGGGAGCATCTCCTGAAGCCAGACGGGGAGATCGTCGGCTAATTCGACAGCGTGTCCTGCTTCAAAGACGGCTACTTGGCGGTAGGGGTCGTTGAGGTCGTCGTTGTCATAGATGAGGACGAAAGGGAGCTCGCGGATGCTGCGACGCAGGTTTTCGAGGGTGCGGGGGAAGCGTGTAATGAGCTTGTCGGCGGGAACATCGTGGCCGCCTTTAAGTCTGCGGAAGACGACGCGTTCGTTAGATATGCCTGGACTGCTGATTCCAATGAAGAGCAGAACCACAGTGAAACCTACGGCTGCCGCGTCTTGAAAGAAGGCAAGCTTGTCGCCGGCGGGATCGGAGAACACGGTCTCGAAGATAAAGCTTTCGCGTTGGCGAACCAGCTCTTCGCGTAGGGATGCGGCGACTTTAGCCGCAGCATAGGCGTCCAGGTTGAGCTCTTTGGCAATGACATCCGCATTGATGAATTGCAGGCCGAGTTGTTGAAGATAGGTTTTATAAAAGGTGCTCTTCCCAGCACCATTGGCCCCGGCCAGCGCTATGAGCAGCGGGCGTTGATTGAAGATTGCGTTCATGCGGTGGCTGCTGCCGCTTTTTTGTGGCTTTCGTCTTTCGCTGCTGCAACGAATTCACGCCCTACGATACGGCCAATGGTGTGCGTTCCATCTTCGTCGATCTTTTCAAAGAGACGATCGGAACCTGGGATCTGGCGGAAGTGTGGGAAGGGCTCGGCGCTAAGGACGGCCTGGAGGCGCGCGCGGCTGCTGGGCTGGTTGATGGTGGCGAGGATTTCCGAGAGTCGGGGTGGTGGCGCGGCGGCGCGGAGGCGGTGAATCTCCTGGCCGTTTAAAAGGCGCTCGATGGAACGGCCGAGCTGGGCCCAGTATTCGATCTGGCCATTGATGGAACGGTGCATGACTTCGCCCGCTTTGCGGGCGTCGAGGAGCAGGGCGTCGGAGATTTTGATGGGCTGGGGCATGGGGAACCTCTGGTAGCATTATGCTACCAGGGTCGAGGTGTTGTAAATTCGTTCGTTTAAGTCGGATGGTGAGACGGCTAGCGGCGTATCGCAATAGAGAGTTGAAGCGGGATGGCTAGTTGACGATCCTGCTGGGAGACGTGTGACATGGTTGCGGCGGCTTATGGTTGCCGCAACAGTCCCTACTCAGGAGTGAGCATGTCCTTTCGTCTTCGTCTCGTCTGTCTACTTGTGAGCTGTGTACCTCTCGCTGCTGTGGCTGAGGTGCGGCTGCCGCATGTGCTCTCCGACCACGCTGTGCTGCAGCGCGATGAGCCAGTGAGTGTGTGGGGATGGTCGGCGCCGGCGGAGCATGTGACGGTGACGTTTCATGAGCAGACGGTGATGGGGCAGGCGGATGCGTATGGGATGTGGCGGGTGTGGCTGCGACCGGAGAAGGCCGGCGGCCCTTATACGCTGACGGTTGCGGGTGATGCGACGGCTGCGCCGCTCAAGCGCGTGGACATCCTGGTGGGTGAAGTGTGGGTGGCTTCGGGGCAGTCGAATATGGAGTTTCCGCTGACCGGGTTTACGGGAGCGCCGCTGAAGGATGGTGAGCAGGAGATTGCCGCGGCTAATCATCCGAACCTTCGCATGCTGGTGGAACGGAAGCGCACGTCGGACTTTCCGCAGGCCGATAGCGAAGATGAGTGGCAGGTGTGTACGCCGGGTACGGCGAAGGCTTTTTCAGCCGTCGCGTACTTCTTTGGGCGCAAGATTTCGGATGAAGAGAAGGTGCCTGTGGGGTTGATCGATACGACGTGGGGTGGAACGCCGATGCATGCGTGGATCAGCGCGGAGGGCGAGGCGTGGGCGGGGTTGGGCTCGATCGCGTTCCAGGCAGCGTCGGCGGAGAAGGACACGGGAAGGGCGGCTGCGGTGAAGGCGCAGTTTGCCGCGGAAGATGCGGCGGCGAAGGCTGCGGGGAAAGAGATGCCGACTCATCCACGGGTGACGTTTGACCGGCCGGCGTGGATTCCGAATGCGCTTTATAACGGGATGATCGCTCCGTTTGTGAACTACACCATTCGCGGCGCGCTTTGGTATCAGGGTGAAGCAGATGCGGATGCTACGGGACGTGGGCCATACTATTCGCGGGCGCTCCCGGCGATGATTCAGGACTGGCGCAAGCAGTGGGGCGAGGGAGAGTTTCCGTTCCTGCTTGTGCAGATCTCAAGCTTCAACGGCGGTAGTTTTCCGTTGGTGCGGGATGCGGAGCGAAGGACGCTGGAGCTTGCGAACACGGGCATGGCGGTGACGCTGGATGTGGGGCTCGCGAAGAATGTACACCCACCGGATAAGCAGACGGTTGGCGCACGGCTGGCGCAGACCGCGTTGGGCATGGTGTACGGGCAGAAGGTGGAGACGGCGTCTCCGCTGTTTGTGCAGGCGACAACCGAAGGCGCCGGCATTCGTGCATGGTTCTCGCATGCGGAGGGCTTGAAAGCGGCCGACGCGGCGATTGGGGACTTCGAGGTTGCGGGCGCTGACCTGAAGTTTGTGGCGGCGACGGCGAAGATCGAGAAGATCGGAGCGTCGGAAACAGTGATTGCGAGTGCGCCGGGTGTGGCTGCGCCAATGTATATCCGCTACGGATGGGCGCCGGTGGTGACGAGCTATTTGTATAACGCGAGCGGGCTGCCGATGGGTACGTTTACCTCCGAGAGCGATGCGCAGATGCTGGTGCCTTAGGTCCGGTACGAGTGGCTGGGAGTGGTGACCGTTGCGCCGGTGGAGACGATGAGCTTTGCCTGGCCATCGACGCTTTGATGGTTGAAGACGGTCAAAAAAATATAGGGCCGGGAAAGAACTCCCGGCCCTGTCGCGAAGGGTGAAGCTGGTCGCGAAGACGAAGTGTTGGCGATGCCCGCCATGGGCGGACTCCAGCGGATTGGAGTCCATAGCGGGAGTATGGGGTGGGGGTTGGAGCAAGGCAAATGAATCGTTCTGAATGTTTATGAATACGTCTTAATTGAGCTAAATGCCAGCCGGTCAGCTATTTAGGAGCCTTGGACCGGGTCGATCCACCCAATTCTCCACCTTCAATGGTGCCCCAATTCTGCTGAAATGACGGGTGTTGTTCGTTACGAGGGTCGCGTCAAGGACAATGGCGTGGGCGGCAATCATGACGTCGTTGAGTCCGATGTCACTTCCTGTGCTTTTTAGCCGGGCCCGCAGCCGCCCATATATGGGAGCGGCGTTCGCAGGCCAGTCCAGGACTTGTATCGACCCGAAAAAGGCTTCGGCGGCCAGTTGGCGACGGAGGCCCAGATTCTTCCAGGCATAACCGAATAAGATTTCGCCCTGAGTGACGGCCGATATGGCAAGCAGCTCCGGAGGTGTTGCACGCAATTTGTCGTGGAGGACGGAGGAGCGTTCCTCCATCAGGTAACTACAGATGTCCGTGTCGAGCAGGAACACGTTAGGCGCTTACATTCGTGGGCGGGTCTTCCACGAGAATTGACACGTTCAGGGGGCGTCCAGCGAGGGGGTTGGCGGCGAGTTCCTCGTCCGTGAGGGAGGCCATGATAGCGAAGAATTTATCCAGAGACACGCGACGTTCTTCCGGCGTTCTTTCGGTGGCGGGTTTGTTCGGAGGAGCTCCGAGAATGTCCATTGAGACTGCATCAGCGAGAGCCTTGCCTCGCAGTCCGGTCGATGCCAATTCTTCGATGGTCATCTTCACCTCCCGCAAAATAAGTATAACGAAGCAAAGGCCGGGATTACTCCCGGCCTTTGCTGTTTGTGGTGATGCGTTGATTACGCGTTGGCGGTTTCGGCTTCGGCGCGGGCGACTTCATTGGCAGCGTCTTTAGCTGCCTTGAGCTCGGCCTGCTCACGTTCCTTCTTGGCTTCCAAGGAGTTCTTGCCGAGTTCGTCGGCGAGCTTCTCGGTAGTGAAGGCCTCGATGATGTCGCCTGCCTTGATGTCCTTGTAGCCGGCGAGATCGATACCGCACTCGACGCCTGAACGGACTTCCGCAACATCTTCCTTGACGCGCTTGAGCGAGGCGATCTTGCCCTTCCAGACTTCCTGGCCGTCGCGGATGACACGGACTTGAGCGTCGCGCTTGATGATGCCGTCGGTGACCTGGCAGCCTGCGATCTGGCCGACCTTCGTGATCTTGAAGACCTGAAGGACGGTGGCGCGGCCTGCGTAGTTCTCCTTGTAGACCGCATCGAGCAAGCCGTACATGGCCTTGGTGATCTCGTCCTGCAGCTCGTAGATGATCGTGTGCAGGCGGATCTCGACGTTTTCGCGATCGGCGACTTCCTGAGCCTTGCGGTCAGGCTTGACGTTGAAGCCGATGACGACAGCGTTCGAGGCCGAAGCGAGGAGCACGTCGGACTCGGTGATAGCGCCGACGCCGGAGTGCAGTACCTTGACGCGGACCTTTTCGGTGGACATGCGGGAGAGCGAATCGGCCAGCACTTCGACCGAACCCTGCACATCGCCCTTGAGGATGAGGTTGAGGTCCTTGACGCCGGCCTGCTTGATCTGTTCGGCGAGGCCTTCGAGCGAAACGCGCGAGGACTTCGCGAGCTGAGCTTCGCGTGCCTTCATCTTGCGGTACTGTGCGATGCCCTTGGCCTTGTCGCGATCGGCCATGACGAGGAAGGTGTCGCCTGCGTCCGGCATGGACTCAAGGCCGAGGATCTCAACGGGGGTCGAGGGACCGGCTTCCTTGATTTCGACGCCACGGTCGTTGAACATGGCGCGAACCTT
>JAMFSR010000009.1 GCA_026225395.1 Granulicella sapmiensis | reverse complement strand
TAGGCACGGAACTGGGTCTCAAGCGTGAAGTAGATGCGCTTGGCCTTCTGCTTCTCACGAAGCTGGAGACCGTAGCCGACAACCTTCTTCTGCTTCTTGGACTGGCCGTGCTGGCCGGGGGGGAAGTTGCGCTTTTCTACGGGGCATTTGTCCGAGAAGCACTTCGGTCCCTTGAGGAAGAGCTTTGTTCCATCGCGGCGGCAAAGGCGGCAGACGGGTCCTGTGTAACGTGCCATTGTATTTCTCCTGGTTCGGATGTCGATCGGTTTACGCGCTAGCTGCGCTTCTGGTCCCGATCCGAGTTAGGGGCCGCGGGCTAAAGCCCGCGGCCAAATTTAGAGAGCGTCTTGATGGCCCGGTTGAAACCGGGCCCTTCCGGTTCGTGCCACGCGGAGGGTAACCGCGCGTACGAACGGAACACGCAAATCAAACGCGGCGGCGCTTGGGCGGGCGGCAGCCGTTGTGCGGCATCGGCGTAACGTCACGGATGCTGCGCACATCGATACCGGCGGCAGCGAGAGCGCGGATGGCGCTTTCACGGCCGGAACCCGGACCGGCGACGCGAACGTCAACCGAGCGAACACCGTGATCGCGAGCGGCAGACGCTGCGTTGGTCGCGGCCTGCTGGGCGGCAAACGGGGTTCCCTTGCGGGAGCCGCGGAAGCCAAGCGAGCCGGAGGACTTCCACGAAAGCGTGTTGCCGGTCTGATCGGTGATGGTGACGATGGTGTTGTTGAACGAAGCCTGGATGAACACCAGACCGTACGGAACGTTCTTCCGCTCGCGCTTCTTGAACTTCTTGTTCTTGCCGACCTTTGCGCCGGTGCCTTTGTTCTGTGACTTAGCCATGGCTTACTTGGTCGCTTTCTTCTTACCGGCAACGGTGCCCTTACGGGGGCCTTTGCGGGTACGAGCGTTGGTGTGAGTGCGCTGGCCGCGGACAGGAAGCGAGCGGCGGTGGCGAAGACCACGGTAGGACTGGATTTCAATGAGGCGCTTGATGTTGAGCGAGATTTCCTTGCGGAGATCGCCTTCAATGCCGCCCTGCTTTTCGATGACCTGACGGATGGCGTTGAGCTGATCCTCGTCGAGGGTTCCCATCTTGACGAACGGGTCGATGCCGGCAGCCTCAAGAATCTTGAGGGCGCGGGGGTCACCGATGCCATAAATGTAAGTAAGGGCGATGCGAACCTGTTTGTTTCCTGGCAGGTCGACGCCGGCGATACGGGCCATTTGAGTGCCTTTCGGTTGGGCTGAACCAGACTGGCTGGAAGCGGGTTATGGTTATACGGCTGACCTGGGCTATCAAATCTTGCTGATGGCTCTTGTCTCCTCCGGGTTCAACGCACGCCTTGACTTCGGCGAACTAGCCCGGTGGGGCCGTGAAAGCAGGGATTAGGGATGAGGGATTAGGGGTTAGCTAAACCCGTCCGTCATTAGCCCTGGCGCTGCTTGTGCTTGGCGTTTTCGCAGATGACGCGGACGACACCCTTGCGATGGATGACCTTGCACTTGTCGCAGATCGGTTTTACTGAAGCACGGACCTTCATGTGAATCCCTTCTGTGTTGCGTATTGCAGTTGTGGCCCGAAAGCCGGGGCTGAGCCCTTGTTCAGATCGCCCTAAGTGCGAAGGCTGAAGCCTTCGCCTAATCCGGACTTGCGACACATGGCCTACTTGTAGCGGTAGACGATGCGGCCGCGGTTCAGGTCGTAGGGGCTGAGCTCGATGGCTACACGGTCGCCGGGGAGGATGCGGATGAAGTTCTTGCGCATGCGGCCCGAGACATGGGCGAGAACCTGATGCTTGTTCTCCAGTTCAACCTTGAACAGCGCATTGGGCAGTGTTTCAACAACCACCGCCATTACTTCAATTGCATCTTCCTTCGACAAACGCTCTCCTTCGATTGGGCTTTTTACGGCCCGATCTCATACCGCAGATTGGAAATCTGTGGCTTCCCTGCTTGCTGTTTCGTGGGCTTCTGGTAGTCTCTGGCGGCCCGTAGGGCCAAACGGAGACGGCGGAAGGGACACGCACCATGTTCGAGTTTATCGGAAAGCGGGCAATTTGGGAAGGAAAGTGGACCCGGAAATGAGCGTAATGGTATGTATTTCTGATAAATTGCGGCCATGCAGCCCATTCGTTCCGCTTTTGTGCCCCTGCTGATGGTGTTTTTGTGTCCGCTGATGCGGGCTTTGCCCAAAGTCCATTCGGTGACGCTGGGCCCTTCAAAACACGTGCCTTACACGCCGCCGGAGGCGAGTGCGGCCAATAAGAGTGAAGAAGAGTCGACTTTGCGGGTGAGGGCGCTGTCGGTGGATGGCGTGCAAAAGGAATGGACGGTGGGCGACGTTCACGATGTTACGGACCGGACGTTTGTGGTCCGGCGGGCGCTGCGGATCGACGATTCCCTGCCGGCGGAGGCACCGAAGTGGACGTGGCAGCCGGGGCCGTGGCTGATGGTCGATCGTGTAACGGGGCACATCGCGGCGCTGCATCTGCCGGCGTTCGATCCGGAAGTTTCTGAAGTGGTTTGGTTTCGAGATTATGCAGCTTATTGCGGGATCGCGACCACGGTGAGGAACGGTGGGCTGGTTGCGGTGGTTGCGGAGCTGGGTGCGCGGAAGGCCGTGGTGCAGAAGGCGCTTGGGGCGTGGCCGCAAGCGAATGCAGCACATCCCGTATGTGCGATGTCGAAGTGGCAGCGAACACCGATGCGCGCAACGATACAAGCGACTGGTGGTGAGGCGATGACGTTTGATGTGGTGGGATTGAGCTCGCTGGTCGAAGACGGTGAAGCGACCGAAGAGTGAGCAAGAGATTGCACAATACATTCAGAAATTTTTGCCGCTGGGGGTAACTGAGAAGGGGCGTCTGTATAGAAAATGGTGGAGAACTCCACATGGCCGCACTGTTGACAAAGTAGTATCGTGAACGAAGCACGGGAAGCGCTTTGTGGTACGCAATTCTGCATCAGATGGCGTAGCGCGCACGACCTGCGACATTGCCCTCTGGAACGAGGAAAGGAAACCAAAAATCTATGTGGAAACCGAATCAGCCTGGCAGCACGCCTTCAACCCCGGAGCCAGCTCGGCCAGCGTCGCCAGTGAGCAGCGGATCGACCTTCGAAGCAGCACGTCCTGCAAGCGCAGGCGCCAGTGGGGTGCCTAGCGGCGACCAGGCGACGATTGGCAAGAGCCTTGTGGTTAAGGGCGAGTTGTCGGGCTCGGAGTCGTTGTATATCGACGGTAAAGTGGAGGGCGCTATCAATCTGCCCGGCAACCGTGTGACCGTCGGCCGCAATGGCCAGGTGGCCGCGAACATCTCGGCACGTGAAGTGGTTGTGCTGGGCAAGGTGCGCGGCAACATCCAGGCTTCCGATCGCGTGGACATTCGCAGCGAAGGCTCGTTGACCGGCGATGTGGTGGCGGCGAGGATTTCGATTGAGGATGGCGCGTTTTTCAAGGGCGGCATCGACATTACCAAGCCGGGCGCTCCAGCGAAGGCTGGCGAGACAGCGCCTGCTACCACTGAAGCGTAAGTTCAACGAAGTAGATGTAAGGCAAAGCCCCGGACATGTCCGGGGCTTTGTCGTGCGTGTCAGCTAGAGATCCGGAACGCTGATGCGCAGGGCGCGTTTGAGCTCGTTGATACGGTTGAAGTGGTACTGAAAGTAAAGGCCGCCGAAGAGGAGCGTGAGGAACCAGTTGAGGCGCAAGCCGATGGGTTCGGGCCCGTTGAAGTGGCGTAGGAGTTCGTTGCGGAAGACGAAGCGGGAAGCCAGCAGGAAGATGAAGCCGAGCAGGGTAAGTGGAAATGGATGTCCGGGTTCCACCTGCGGCCCGTAGCCCGTGTTGTAGGCGATCGTATGGAACGTTTGCGGAAGCTTGAGCAGGTATACGGCGCCTTCAGCCAGAAAGAGATACAGTGCGATGCTGGCGCGATCCACGCGGCGCATCCAGGCGGCTTCAACGATGTCCCAGATTTGAAAGAAGAAGCCCAACGTGAAGATGCCGATGATAAGGGCGACCCACCAAGGAAGGTCGGGTGGATCGGGGAATAGTTTGGGCAGACCGCCGGGGTGTGCGATGGAAGGCGTGGGTGCTGTCGGGAAGAGCTGCTCGATGGGCAGCCACTCCTGCATGGCGTCGCTCTGGGCGAGATCGGTGGGAAGGATCTGGCCGGAGGCGAGGTAGCGCTGGACTTCGATGAGGGAGTACGGGCCGAAGATCTGGCCGTTGCGGGCGATGCGGTAGGTCATGGGCTGACTCTGCCTGGCGCTGGGGATGGTTGCCTTGTGCCAGATGAGATGCAGGCTGAAGCGTCCAGGTTCTGAGACTGTGCGATTTACGACTCGGCGGCGGCTTCGAGAGTGGCGATATCGAACTTCACCATCTTCATCATGGCGCGCATCCCGTCCGGATGTTTTACATGCTCCATGATGTTTTCCGGAGCAATTTGCCAGGACACGCCGAATTTGTCCTTCAGCCAACCGCATTGGACTTCCGTGCCGCCTTCGGTGAGCTTCGCCCAATAGTTGTCGATCTCCTCCTGAGTCTTGCAGCATACAAAGAAAGAGAAGGCGTCTGTGTGTGGGTGGCCTGGGCCACTGTTCATGAAAACCATTGGCTGTCCCAATAGCTCGATGGTGATCGTCAGCAACGAGCCGGCGGGGCCCGGGCCGGCTTCTGTGACGCGCAGTTCGTCTAGCTTCTTGCCGTCAGGAAAAATGGAGAGGTAAAAGTTGGCAGCGTCTTCGGCCTCGTTGTTGAACCAGAGGAAGGGAGTGATCTTGTTCATGGATCTTCTCGCTAGATGGTTTCGTTGTCCGCCTTGGCAAGCGTGGTGTCCTTTGCGGCGCGAGACCAGAGTATGCGGAGATCGGTGACGTTGTGTAGTGAAAAATTGGGTTGAGGCGGCGCGGTGATGGCGAAGAAGTCGGCGCGGCGGACGTCTTCGAGATGGAAGGCTGGGCGGGGATCGGCGTGGCTGGGTGCTACTTCAACGTGCGACATCTCGAGGTTCTTGAGGTGGCGGATGAAGAAGCCGTTCGAGGGGGTGGGCCCGAAGCGGAGGAGTTCGGGGTAGGCGTCTTCGATCTCAGGGACCTGCAGGTTCTTCCAGTCGGGCATGGGCTTGGAGGTGTCGCCCCAGCCGGTGAGCGCGTCCGTGGGCAGGCCTTTGTGGCCGAAGTAGCAGTTGGAGAGCTTGACGTCTTCGATGAGGTTGTCGGGGATGCCGGAGAAGATGGAAGCTGTTGACGCGTAGGAGTCGTGCGAGGTGATGTTGGACATCACGACACGGCGAAGTGTACCGGGGCGTAGCGTCTCCTTGGGGTTGCGGTTGCGGCGGTTGAGACGGAGGAAGAGCGGAGCGTCGACGATATCGCGCATGGTGATGTTGGAGATGGCGATGTCTTCAAGCAGAGCGCCGTCGGATGTTTCGAGCGAGATACCCTTGCAGCCTTCGATGACGCAGTTAGTGATGGTGATGTTGCGGAAGCCGCCGTTGGATTCGGTGCCGCACTTGATGCGGCCGTTGCGGGCATGGGGGCCGTCGGGCCACTTCTTCCAGGTGCCGTCGATGACAGTGCCGAGGATGTAAGTGCCGGTGACGAAGCAGTTGGCGATGGTGACGTTGTCGGTGGAGCGGGCGTAGCCGAGAGCGTAGGAGCTCTTGGGGCAGATGGCGTCGTCCCAGGGCGAGTTGACGGTGCAGTTGGAGACGCGGACGTTGCGGCAGCAATCGATGTCGAAGCCGTCGCGGTCGGTGTCGATGCGGAGGTTGTCGAGTGTGAGGTTATCGACGCCGGTGGCGAGGAGCGCGAAGTGGCCGCCCTTGAGGATGGAGAAGTCGCGGAGGAGGACGTTGTGGCAGTTCTTGAGGGCGATAGCTTTATTACCAACGCCCGGTTGCTCGGCCTGGAAGGCTTTGTAGTCGCCGCGGGATTCGGTAACGCGTGAGCCGTGCGAGAGGCCTTTGCCGTGAATGAGGCCGGGGCCGGTGATGGAGAAGTTGCTGATGTTTTCGCCAACGAAGAGCGAGTTATGCCAGTGGTTGTGGCCGTAGTCCTGGTAGGGGATCCAAGGTTCGTTGGGCTCGGCCGCGTCGTAAGTGCCACCGTTATAGCCGGTGGTTTGGCCCGGGAGCGGTGAGTCGGCGGCGAGGATGGTGCAGCCCTGCGAGAGGTAGATGTCTACGTTCGAGAGAAGGTGAATGCTGAAGCAGACGTAGGTGCCGGCCGGGAAGACTAGCGTGCCGCCGCCTGCGTCGTATACGACCTGTATCGCCTTGTTGATGGCGGGGGTGTCGACGGTCTTACCGTCGCCGGTGGCGCCGTAGGCGAGGACGTTGAACGTCCCGGGCTTGGAGGGCTCTTTGGGAATGTGCGTGCCGGGGTAGTGCGGCTCGGCCGAAGCTACATAACCGATCGTGGAGGCGAGGGCGAGGGGCGAGAGTTTGATAAGGTCGCGGCGTTGCATGGCAGGAATAGTACCAGTCAGACAGGTTCATGGGGAACTCTCGTCGTATGATGGAGGGCAAATGGCGTTTCCAATCAAAGTTTGCGTGGTGTGTGAAGAAGAGTTCGAGCTGAAGCCGGACAAGCCCGGGTTTGCGAACCGGTGTCCGACGTGCAGCATGCCGGAGGCCGAGGGCGGCGGCAAAGGCGAGAAGATGAGCGCTGAGGAGTTGGCCTCCAAGCGCGAGGCGGATGCGGCGCGGCGGGCGGCGATTAAGGATTTGCTTTATAGCCGGAAGTAGGCGCTGCTCTTTCCGTTAATGAATCAGTGGATCGACCGGTTCTGCCGTTTCTCCATGTGCAGCGCGCGCGATATAAGCATCCCAAACCTGGACGCTGGAAACGCTAAAACCGAACTTGGTTGCTGGTTCCAGCATGGAACTGACAATCTTATTCGCGATAACCTCAGGCGCAGATATCAGTATTGCACTGTCTATCGCTTTCGCAGAACTAACGATCGCTCTTCTCATTTGCGACACAAGAGCCTCGGCAGCATGGGTGCTGGCAACCATGAATACAGCGGGATCCGAGACTTTATATTCGGCGCTCAGATTGAGACGAATGACCGCGCCGTCATTGGTGAACACTTCGAAGTTAGAAACTTCCAGTGGCCGAGGACGGATATCGCAGAGTACGACCCTTTCCTTAGGGCGAACCCAGCATGCACCGGGCGGGACAACACGGATGACCTGATCTCCCCTTACGATGACACCGCTTTGGTAGGGCAGCACCGACTCCCGCTTGGGGAAGAGGAATTTTCCGCCATCAGGCGGTAGAGTACTGCTACAGCGAAGCTCAGGATGCTGAGCTCCACAAGAATGCCAATGATGAGATCGGACATAGTGTCAGCTTATTCCAAAATGCCTTCATTGCTGTCCAAGGCAATCAGTAAACCCTCTCCGGCTTCAATAGTGATAGCGCCATCGACGTGGGAGCCTTCGCCATCGAGGATCGTGGTGAGGACGACGGTGCCGGGGGCGCATTGAGTGGTGGCGATGTCGTTTCCCAAGTTGAAGAGGAGTTGGAAGTCTGTGCTGTGGCCGTTGGGAAGGGCGACGCGGCGGAAGCGGAGGATGTTGCCTTCAGCGGCTACGTCGGCGATGCCGCCTGAGTGGAGTGTGTCGTGCTGGCGGCGGAGCTGGAGAAGCTTGCGGTAGAGCGTGAGGATGGAGCGCGGGCGTGTGGATTGGGCGGTCGCGTTTTCGGTTTGCCAGTCGTGCTGGAGGGGAAGCCATGGTGTGACTTCCGCGGATGTGAAGCCGGCGTTGGGAGTGTCGAGCCAGAGCATGGGGCTGCGTTCGGGGTCGCGGCCTTTTCCCTTGCCGGGCTCGTTCTTTTCGGCGGGGTCACGGACCTGATCGGGAGCTATGGGAATGTCCTGCATGCCCAGCTCGTCGCCGTAGTAGAGCGTGGGTGTGCCGCGGAGGGTCAGAAGCAGCATGGCGGCGGCTCGAGCCTGCTGGGGACCGATGCGCGTGGCCAGGCGGGACTGGTCGTGGTTGCCGAGGACGTAGTTGGGCCAGGCGCCGGCGGGGAGAAGCGACTCGTAGGTTCGGATGATGTGCGCGATGGCTTCTGCGTACCACTGCGATTGGATGAGGTGGAAGTTGAACGGGAGGTTGGCGCCGCGGAGCTGCGGGGTTTTGGGGGTTGGGGATTGGGGGTTGGGGGTGGAGTCGTCGGACTGGCCATAATAGCGGACTAGCTCGGGTAGTGGGAGGTAGATTTCGCCGATGAGAACGCGGTCGCCGTAGCTGTCGAGGACGGAGCGCATTTCGGCGACGATCTTGTGGGTTTCGGGCTGGTCGGCGGTAAAGACCGGCAGCGTGCTGGCGAGGTCTTGCGGATTGGGCGGGTTGTTGCGGAAGAACTCGTCCTTGATGAGCAGCCAGAGGACGTCCATGCGGAAGCCGTCAACACCGCGGTCGAGCCAGAAGCGCATCGCCATGTAGATTGCCGCGCGCACCTGGGGATTGCGCCAGTTGAGGTCGGGTTGTTCCTTGAGGAAGGAGTGCAGATAGAACTGCTCGGTCGGTTGGTCCCACTCCCATGCGTGGCCTCCGAATTGCGACATCCAGTTGTTGGGATACCGGTTCTTAGCGGGCTGCCAGTCGTCGCCGGGCTGGGCGGCATCGTGCCAGAGGTACCAGTTGCGCTTGGGGTTGGCGCGCTGGTCGCGAGAGGACTTCGATTGGAGGAACCACGGATGCTGGTCGGAGGTGTGGTTGGGAACGAAGTCGAGGATGACGCGCAGGCCTCTGTTGTGGGCGGCGGCGAGGAGGGCATCGAAGTCGGCGAGGGTGCCGAAGAGGGGGTCGACGTTGGTGTAGTCGGAGACGTCGTAGCCGAAGTCAGCCATGGGCGAGGGGTAGAACGGGCTGATCCAGATGGCGTCGATGCCGAGGGAGACGAGGTAGTCGAGGCGCGAGGTGATGCCGGGTAGGTCACCGATGCCGTCGCCGTTGGTGTCCTGAAAGCTGCGGGGGTAGATCTGGTAGATGACGCCGGTTTGCCACCATTCGGTTGCGGGGAATTCGCTATCGGGCATAGGACGATTGGATGCTGGTGGGTGCGGAAAAGCAACGACAAAACCAACGGCTTTGACGCAGAGCGCGCGGAGTTTAAAAGCAAGTTTCGCGGAGTAAGGCGCGTAGCATTGGGTTATGGGCATGGGGCTGGATGAGTTGTTGCAGGAGGCGGAGGTGGCGCATGGGCATCTGTGCGCGGGGCAGGTGCTGGGCGTGAGGATGGCGATGCTGGCGATGCGTGAGCTGGGAGTCGGCGATCCGCGGGTGAGGGTGCTTGAGAGTGGCGCGTTGAATCCCGACCGGAAGAGGCTCGTGACGTTTGTGGAGATCGACAGGTGCGCTACCGATGCGATTGGCGTGGTGACTGGGTGTCGCGTGGGGAAACGTGCGCTGAAGCTTCGCGACTTTGGCAAGATGGCGGCTACGTTTGTGGATCTCTATGCGAAGCTTGAGGGCGATGAGTACAAAGGGTTGAGAGTGGTTGCGCTGGAGAGCTCGAAGGGGAGGGCGAAGGAGCTGTATCCGGAGCTTGAGAAGAATGCGCAGCAGATGAAGGCGTATCGCGAGATGCCCGATGACGAGCTGTTTGCGATGCAGTGGGTGAGGGTGCCGCTGCCGGCGAGTGAGTTTCCGGGGTACAAGGGCGAGCGGGTGGTTTGTGCATCGTGCGGTGAGGGCGTGAACTTTGACCGGTTCGTGGAGCGGGATGGAGTGAGGGTTTGTCTGGGGTGTGCGGGTGGGGAGTATTACAGGGCGTTGTAGCGACAGTGCATGGTGAGTAAAAACATCAGGGCCGCTCGATGACGAGCGGCCCTGGGAACGTCTTGCGGTTAGCGACTAGCGCTTAGCGGCGCCAGCCGCGGCGGTAGGGATCGTGGTGGAAGCGCCAGTCGTCGTGGCGATATCCATATCCACCGTAGAAGGCTGGACCGTAAACCACCGGAGGAGCGGGAGCGAAGTACCGCGGGCCGCCGACGTGGACGCCGATTACGAAGCGTTGAGCCTGGGCCGCAGGGGCGGCTGCAAGCGCTGCGCCGGCCACGGCTGCTACGGCCAGCAGTTTGACTGCGTTGGACTTCATGCTTGTAAGCTTCGCGGTTACGTTCGATAGCTTCATGCTGTTGCCTCCTGCTCGGCTCTGTTTCCGCCTTGCATATAGGTAAACGCGGGTTGTGGTGGGGTGTTTCGCGCAACTATTTGGAGGGGCTGGGTTGGCGTGAAGTTTCGCTACTCGTCGTAGTGCAACAAGCTGAAGACGTCGTACTCGGGGAACTTGGCGCGGCCTTTGAGGAAGTCGAGTTCGATGGCTACGGTGAGGCCGACGATTTCGCCGCCGAGCTGCTTGACGAGCTTGATGGTGGCGTCCATGGTGCCGCCGGTGGCGAGCAGGTCGTCGACGATGATGACGCGCTGGCCGGGCTGGATGGCGTCCTTGTGCATCTCCAGCGAGTCGGAGCCGTACTCGAGGTCGTACTTGATCTTGACGGTTTCAGCAGGCAGCTTGCCGGGTTTGCGGACAGGAACGAAGCCGGCGTTGAGGCGATAGGCGAGAGCGGGACCGAAGATGAAGCCGCGGGCCTCGATGCCAAGGACTAGGTCGACATGCTTGTCGATGTAGTACTGCGCGAAGGCGTCGATGAGTTGCGCGAAGCCGGTCTTGTCCTTGAGCAGCGTGGTGATGTCGTAGAAGAGGATGCCGGGCTTGGGAAAGTCGGGTACGGCGCGGATGAGCTGCTTGAGCGGCTCGCAGTTGATGGGTTGTGACATTCGGGTTTTTACCAGGCTCCTTCAATTTGGAAAGCGCTGAGAGATTCGGCTTCGCTTTCGGCTAATTCGTTTTCGAGGACGGCGTCGACGCGGCTGCCGCGTGAGCCTTTGTGAAGTTCCGTGCGGAGTTCGCCGATGAGGTCAGGGGCGCCCGAGACGATTACTTCGACTTCCCCGCTGTCGGTGTTACGCACCCAGCCGTGGAGGCCGAGTTCGGCGGCTTCGCGATGGACGAACCAGCGGAAGCCGACGCCCTGCACACGTCCGCGAATGAGAAAGTGGACCACCATCGGAGGGTTCAGTGTCGCAGAGGCAAGGGCGCGGACGCAACAATGGCGCGGGTATTGCGCAAAAATGGCAAGAAATGATGGCAACTTGGAAATATCGTGCTGCGTCTGTATGTGAGAAGCCGCTTTGCGGCACCGCATTCGAAGTCGCATCCAGAGGCACGTTATGAAACGCATCCTGACCGCGATGTTTGCGTTGGCTAGTGTGACGATGGCGTGGGGACAGGGGCAGAATCCCCAGCTACGAGCGGCGATAGTCAATGCGCCGGTACCTGCGAAATCGGTGGCCGGTGCGGTTCAGGGGCGTGCGGCGGCTTTAGCCAATTTGCGAGCAGCGATCTCCCCAAGTTTGCAGGCTTCGATCGCTCCGAAGCTCTTGATTTCATTGCGGACGGCGCCAGTGACAGGGATCGATGCAGTGGAAGAACAGCATGGGTATGCGCATGCCTCGGACGTGACGCTCTATTACAACGGCGCCGTGCCAGCGGAGCTGTTTGAGACGTTTCGCGTGCTGGAGACGACCAACTCGGGGTTCGGATTGAACCTGCATATTCCGGGAATGCGCTCGATGCTGTCGATGGGCGGCGGTGAGGTTGCAGTTTCTGGCGGGATGATGAGCATGGCTCGGAGTGCCGCGATTGCCGAAGCAGGCTTGAACATCGCGACGCTCGATGGGCGATTCGGGATTCGAGTGCAAGGGCGTGCGATCACGACGCGGTCGCAGACGTTCACGACACCGCTGTTCAGCACGGTAAATTGGGTGGTGACGGAGAAGCCGGCGTTCAGCGCGTTCTACCACTTCTAAATCGCGAAAGACAAAGGGCGCAGCCGATAGCTGCGCCCTTTTGCTGTTGGTTCGAAGTTATGCGCGGGACATGTAGGTGCCTTCGGCGGTATCGATGCGGATCTTTTCGCCTTCGTTGATGAAGGGCGGCACGTTGACGACGAGGCCGGTTTCCATCTTGGCGGGTTTGGTGACCGAGCTGGCCGTGGCGGACTTGATGCCGGGTTCGGTTTGGACGACAGTCATTTCGACCGATGTAGGGAGCTCGATGCCGACGGCTTTGCCATCGTGGAAGCTGACCTCGATGAGCAGGTTGGAGGTGAGGTATTCGACGGCGTCGCCGAGGGTGTCGCGCTTGAGCGCGGTCTGCTCGTAGGTGTTCTGGTCCATGAAGTAGTAGTCTTCGCCGTCGTTATAGAGGAACTCCATCTTGATAGCTTCGACGTGGACGCGGTCGATGGGGTCGGGCGAACGGAAGCGTTCGGTGTACATGGCGCCGGTGCGTATGTTCTTGAGCTTGGCCTGGATGAAGGCGCGCAGGTTGCCGGGGGTGCGGTGCTCGATGGAGAAGACGAGATGAAGGTCGTCTTTGAATTTGATGACCATGCCGGGGCGCATCTGGGTGGCGGGAATCGACAAGTGAAGCTCCTGATTCTGGTGGAAGTTTGCGGGCGATAGGATGCGGCCCAATCCTTTGATTGTAGCTTAGGGTTGTTCTGAAGGACTCCAGCGTCCGAGAGCTGCTGGATGGAAATCGTTGTGTAATCATCGCGGAGAACAGGCCCCCGGAACGAGAACCATACCCTGCGGATTTGATTGCTGGACCTCCGTGACGGAAGCACTGCAGGGAAGAAGAAACCAGCGGGGCTTAGAGGTCAGGAAGGCTAGACCGTCGGAAGCCGATGAGACAGCCTGCGGGTAGTCTTGCGTGAAGGGCAACCAGTCCCCGGAGGGTGTTCCGGCGTCGATCACAATGGCGGAGTAGCGATGGGTGGCGAGTGAAGCGGCGACCTCGGTACGGAGTTGAGTGGCTACGGGACCGCCAGCGTTGAGCACCGCGTGGAGGGCTTCGCCTTCGGCATGGGGTTGCTTGCCGGCGAGAATGGCATCGTAGGAGTGGTTGAAGATGTAGACATCGCCGGGTACATCGCGAACTTGGTCGATGAACTGCTGGCCGAGAACAATGGAGGCGTGGCTCGGAACATAGCGTCCGGGATTATAGAGCAGAGCGAATAACTGCACCGTTACAGCCATCATAAGAATGGCCTGAGCATGAAGGGAATCTTTGATTTTCGCCCAATCAAACAACCTGGCGAGAGCGATGCCGAATAGGATGGTCGTGATGGCAAAGACCGGCATGTCCGCGTTGGCAGAAGCTCCGTCGTGCGACGCAACGAACCAGATGCCGAGGTAGATAGCCAGGGACGCGAAGAGATAGAGCTGCGTGCGTGAGCTGCGAAGGCGGACCGGCGCCAGCCACAACGAGCCGAAAATAAGGGTCCAGGCAATCGACGTGGGCAGAAGGACGAAGGGCCAGAACAGGATGAGTTGCCGCGGAACAATGGGGAGCCCACCGGCAATGTGGAACATGTAAAAGACGTACCAGCCTCCGGTGGCGTGATTGAAGGCAAGAAAAGTGACGGCAACGATGGTGAAAAAGGTGACGAGGGCAGCGACCATTTTGCGGGGGCGTTGCCATTCGGCGCAGAGGATGATCGTCGCAAGAGGAAGGACGGACTGCTTGGTTTGAAAGACTAGGGCCCACAATATCGCGGCTAAAACGGGATAGCCGCGTCGCTGGGCAAGAAGGGCAAGCAGCATGAGGAAAACAAATAAGGCGTCGACCCTGCCGGTGTCATAAAACAAGCCGAGGACGGGGTAGCAGGCGGCATATAAACCTGCGGCAGCGATCGCCGGCAGATGGCGCCGCGTTTCCGTCCGCACCAGCGCATAAATGGCGGCAAACGTACCCAGGGTAGAAAGAGTAGACAGGAGGCGGAGAGCGGCATATCCGTGGCCGGCGGCGCCTGCAAATTTCATGATCGTCGCTGAAAGATAGAAGTACAAAGGAGCGTACAGATAGGCGACGTAATCAGCTGTAGGAGCGACATAAAGTCCTTGACCGTGGACGATTCGCAGCACCGAAACCAGCACGCCGCTCTCTATCCATTCCACTTCATAGGGAAAGTACATGCGGCGGGCGGCGGCGTAGAGGAACAATAGAACGAACAACGCAGACAAGGCGACGATAGCGGCCCGCAGGCTTTCGGAAAATCGCAGCAGAACAGCAGATTCAGATGGGTTTTGCCGCGACCCTTCGATACTCATTGACACTTGTCTCCGGTTTCAAAAGATTCCTGCCCAAGGATATACCGGCCATTTCGCTCCGAGACGAGCGTTCAATTCGCCGAATGGAAGAGCTTGTGGAAGAAGTGTCCGATGGCGTGGAAGATATCGTGCGCGCCGGGTGGAGAGGGTGGCGGTTGGGCAGAGACAGTCGTCGGCGGTGTGGCCTGTGGGCTGGGAGTCGCGACTCCCGGCCCGGGGGCGGGTAACGATGTTGAGTCGGGCTGGTTGGTGCCGTAATTGAGGATGGCGGAGACTTGGGTGTGCTTTTCTCCGGCTGGATTGGAGTTGTCCACCAGCGGGGGTGCAGCTAAGCCTTGGCTGACAGCGGCTGGAAACGGGTGTTGAGCCTCTGCCAATGCTGGAGTTGTGGGCTGCCCGGGTGTGGTGGCGATATTTGGAACGGCTTCGATGGGGCATCCACAGGCGGAGGTTTCGCGGTCAACGACCTCCTTGAGCGAGCCGTGCTCGAAGAGCACATGCTGGCCGGGAGTGAGACGGTAGGTGGCATCGGTAAAAACGTCCGCGACCTGGAGCGTGGGGGCATTTGAACCGGTGTTGTCGACGCAGGTGTCTCCGTTGGGCGTGACGCGGAGGCTGAGATCGAGCGCGCCGGGTGAGGCGAGGGTGAAACGGAGGTCGGGCGTGAGGATGACATCCTGTGGCTGCGATGCGGTGCGGAGCTCGAAGGCACCGCGGTCGAGTGCGAAGAGCAGCGAAGGCCCGGGACCCGAGCGCAGGAGGTGGAACTGACTGGTGGCACAGACGAGAACCTGGCCGCCTCGGGTGAGGTCGATGGTGGCGGTGCGGTCGTAGGCGGTGATGCTGGCGTTGGAGACGAGCGAGGCGCGCTCGGCGTGGACTTCAAGGCCGCCGGTGACAAGGGCGTCGTGCGTGGCGACCGTGCCCATGGGCTGCTGGGCCTGGGCGGCGACGGCGATGAGGAGTGCGGCGGTCGTCAGTGTGGTGCGCATGAATCTTTGACTTTCCAATGGATCGTGCCATTGCAATCAAACAGCAGATCCTTCGCTTCGCTCAGGATTGCAATTCAAGAAGAATGAAACTTTATTGCTTGAGGAAGTTGGCAATGAGCTGCTTGCCGTGGTCGGTAAGGACGGATTCAGGGTGGAACTGGACGCCTTCGATGGGCAGCTTGCGGTGACGGAGGGCCATGATCATCGATTCGCCAGCGACGCGGGCTGAGACTTCGAGCTCGTTCGGGAAGGTGTTCTCGGCGAGGATGAGCGAGTGGTAGCGAGTGCAGGTCATCGGCTGTGGAATGTCGCGGAAGATGGTGCGGCCGTCGTGGGAGATGACGCTGGTCTTGCCGTGCATGAGCTTGTCTGCGCGGATGACATCGCCGCCGAAAGCAGCGCCGATAGCCTGGTGGCCGAGGCAGACACCGAGGAGCGGGATCTGCTTTTTTGCAGGCAGGCCGGCGAGGTGCTGGACCAGCGGGATGAGAATGCCGGCTTCCTGCGGGGTGCAGGGGCCGGGCGAGAGAACGATGTGCGTGGGGTCCATCGCGACGATCTCTTCCGGGGTCACCTCGTCGTTGCGTTTGACGATGATCTCGCCGCCAAGCTCGCCGATGTACTGGACGAGGTTATAGGTGAAGGAGTCGTAGTTGTCGAGGACGAAAACCATATCTCTATGGTATCGCGGCAGGGAGTGAAGGACGACCCATGCTGGGCAACGGCGGACGGAATATGGGACTCCTATGCTGTATGTTCCTGACGAACCCAACGCGAGCGAAATATTTTGCGGCCATGGTGCTAATTGGCGATGGCGTGATGGCACTGGTGCATCCGGAGCGGGATGCCAAGGCATGGAAGACCGGGCCGAAGGTTTGGCGGGATTTGATGCATGGGCTTTCGAAACGGCCGGTGCTGACGCGGGTGATTGGTGCGGCGCAGATTGTGGGTGGAATTTGGTGGGCGCTGAAGCAGGAAGATAGCGATTAACTTCCTGGCGCTCTGATTAGGTCTGGCGGGCTCGCTCGATGGCGCGAACTACGGCCTTTGCCTTATTTCCACACTCTTCATGTTCCTTCTGCGGAACCGAATCCGCCACGATGCCGGCGCCGGCTTGGATGTAGCCTTTCTCGCCGTCCATGAATAGGGTGCGGATGGCGATGCAGGAGTCGAGATTGCCGCTGAAGTCGGCGTAGAAGATGGCGCCGCCGTAGACGCCACGGCGGGCAGGTTCGAGCTCTTCGATGATTTCCATGGCACGAATTTTGGGTGCGCCCGAGAGGGTGCCTGCGGGGAAGCAGGCGCGGAAGGCGTCGAGTGGTGCGAGGTCTTTGCGGAGGGTGCCTTCGAGCGCGCTGACCAGGTGCATGATGTGTGAGTAGCGCTCGACGAACATGAGGTCTTTGACCTTGACGGAGCCGAATTCGGAGACGCGGCCTACGTCGTTGCGGCCCAGATCGACGAGCATGATGTGCTCGGAGATTTCCTTGGCGTCGGCGCGGAGGTCGGCTTCGAGGGCGCGATCGGCGATTTCGCTGGCGCCGCGAGGGCGGGAGCCGGCGATGGGGCGGTACTCTACGCGGCCATCGTGTACGCGGACGAGGAGCTCGGGTGACGAGCCCACGATGTGGCAGGGGCGCGTGTTGTTGTCCAGGCCGAACCGGAGGAAGTAGAGATAGGGCGATGGGTTGACGATGCGGAGGGAGCGGTAGATTTCGAAGGGGTCGACACCGGGGATGACATCGAAGCGCTGCGAGAGGACGCACTGGAAGATGTCGCCGGCGGTGATGTAGTCCTTGGTGGTTTGGACGGCGCGGAGGAAGTCGGCGGCCTTGGTACGTGGCTTGAGTTTGAGTGGGCCTTTGGCCTTGGAGCGGGGTTGTTTGGGGATGGCGGCGCTGAGGAGCTTTTCCAGGCGGTTGAGGCGCGTGTTGGCCTGTTTGTAGGAGGCAGCGTTGAGCGGACCGCGCGCGCCAACCGTGACGATGAGGTGGATGGCTTTCTTGACGTGGTCGAAGGCCAACACCTCATCGAAGAACATGAGGTGGGCGTCGGGGACGCGGAGCTCGTCGAGAGCGATATTGGGGAGCTCTTCAATGGACCGGACGACGTCGTAGGCGAAGAAGCCAACTGCGCCTGCAGTGAACGGCGGCAGGCCGGGGAGCTTGGCGGGGGTTTCGCCTTCTAGAGCAGTCTTGAGTTCGGTGAAGATGTCGCCAGCGTAGGTGCGGCGTTTACGGCCTTCGGTGACCGTGATACTGCCGTCGCGGGCAGTCATTTTGCGGTACGGGCGGATGCCGATAAAGGTGTAACGGCCGACGTGCTCGCCGCCTTCGACGGATTCGAGCAGGAAGGCTTCGGGTTCGATCGCGGCGACGCGGAGGAATGCGGAGACGGGGGTTTCGAGGTCGGCTGCGACGGTGCGGGTTATGGGCACCAGCGTGTGCGACTTCGCCAGCCGCTGGAAGTCACGGAGTGACGGGGTCGTAGGGGTCGGCGCGTGGGGCATCTCCCCATGATACCGAGGAGATGCCCGCGGGCGCACGGCAAGTTGCGGTGGGGCCTAGTGGTGGTCGTAACGATGATCTGGCGGAGGAGGCGGTGGTGGCGGGTGGTGATCGTCGTGGTGGTCATCGTAATGAGCAGGTTGGGGTGCCGGTTGGGCAGCGGGTTGCTCCACAGGCTGGACGACGGTGGTGTGGCAGCCGGTGAACGCCAGCAGGGCTGCGCTGCTGAGAAGGAGGGCGGTGAGCGGGTTGGGTCGAATCATTCGGTCTGACTCCTGGAGTGAATGCTGCCTTTGGTCTTCTGTTGAGATGCGAAATGGCGGGTAGCTGGGGCGGAATTTTGTGCACAATTTCGGTTGCCTGCGCAAGAGCTAACGGATGATCTCCCTGTGTCGATAGGGGCACTGCGGAGCCTTGCAAACTATTGAAAAGCGGGCCTATACTCGGCGGGTTTGGTCGCAGAACAGCTTGGCCAGACGAAGAAAGAAGGTGACCGTACGGCTGCGGTTTGCGTCTAATAACCTGCGTAGTCGGAACGAGGAGGCACGCGATGGCTGGAGAACATTTGGTACCGAGCGGAGTGGCGCTGAGCGCAGTGCCCACGCTGGGCAGAAATAACGGAACAGGAATGGAAACTATGAGCAGCACAACGGCAACAATTTCGATTGAGCAGGAAACAAATCCATGGGAAGCGCAGGCGGCACGCTTTGAAGAAGCCGCAAGCAGATTGAAGCTGGACGCAGGCATGTGGAAGGTGCTGCGTTCTCCTTCGCGGGAGATCATCGTACACATACCGGTGGCGATGGACGATGGATCGATTGAGGTCTTTACCGGCTACCGGGTGCAGCACTCGATTTCGCGCGGGCCATGCAAGGGTGGGATTCGGTATGCGCCGGATGTATCGCTCGACGAAGTGCGTGCGCTGGCAAGCTGGATGACGTGGAAGTGCGCGGTGGTGAATATTCCATTCGGAGGCGCGAAGGGCGGCGTGATCTGCGACCCGAAGAAGATGTCGCAGGGTGAGCTGGAACGGATGACGCGGCGCTATACGTCGGACCTGATCGAGTTCATCGGGCCGGAGAAGGATGTGCCTGCTCCCGACATGGGAACGAATGAGCAGACGATGGCGTGGATCATGGATACGTACTCCATGCACATGCGGCAAACCGTAACCAGCGTGGTAACGGGTAAGCCTGTCAACCTGGGTGGCTCGCGTGGACGCAGAGAAGCTACCGGACGCGGCGTGAGTATCGTCTGCGACCAGGCTTTGAAGTACTTGAACATGACGCCGGCGGAGACGACGGTAATTGTGCAGGGCTTCGGCAACGTGGGCATGTACACCGCGAAGCTGCTTTGGGAGAAGGGCTACAAAATCATCGGGATTGGCGAGTTTGATGGAGCGCTGTTCAATGCCAGGGGCATCGATGTGAGTGAGTTGATGGAACACAAGGCTCGGCGTGGATCGATTCATGTCTTCGCCGGCGCGGAAGCGGCCGACAAGGATGAGCTGCTGACGATGAAGTGCGATGTGCTCATTCCAGCGGCGACGGAGAATGTGATTACCAGCCGCAATGCTTCGCGCATCCAGGCGCGCATTCTTTGCGAAGGCGCGAATGGGCCCACGACGACTGTTGCCGATGAGATTCTCTCCGATAAGGGAGTGTTTGTGATCCCTGATATTCTCGCCAACGCCGGCGGCGTGACGGCCAGCTACTTTGAATGGGTGCAGGATCGCATGGGCTACTTCTGGACCGAGGATGAAGTGAATCAGCGACTGGAGCGCATCATGATCGACAGCTTCGACGACGTGATGCAGTACGCCGTAAACCACAACGTGAACAACCGCATCGCGGCGTATATGCTGGCGATCGATCGTGTGGCGTATACGGCGAAGCAGCGCGGAATCTATGCGTAAAGACAGAGTGTAGAGGATAGAGTGTAGAGAAGGCGGCGCCGTTACCTGCAGGGGCGACGCCATTTTCTCCGTTCTATTGCGCTGAGTTAGATCGTTACGGTCATGATCATGGTCTGCGATTGCGAGGTACCTGGAATGGTGCTCGCGCCGCCGGCAGGGACCGCTACCGTTACCGGAACGGCTCCACTGGTCGTTCCAGTGACAGTGAACGTGTAGGTTCCAGGACGCACACCGAGATCGGTGCAGTTGCCGCCGCAACCGTTGATAGCCGGCAGCAGGCAGAGTATCGCCGCGAGCGCTATGCCCTTGAGGATACGGCGACGGCGGGCGAAGAAGGCGAAGACTACCGTCGCGAGGATTGGTAGCACCGTGTTTCCGGTGCCGGCGACGAAGTATGGTGTGTTCGAGTCGCAGTTGTGGGGCGCGTTGACCGTGATGGTGAGCGGTGTTGTGCCGCCTGGCGCGACGATGGTAGGGGTGGAGAAGGTGCAGGTAGCTTCAGTAGGAAGACCGCTGCAGCCCAGCGCGACCGGCAGGTTGAAGTTGTTGAGATCGAGGATGGTAACGGCCACGCTGACACTGCTACCCGCGCCGACCGAGAAGGTTGTGGGCGAGACCGTCATGAGGAAGCCCTGCCCTGCTGAGCCGATACCAACATTCACTTGTTGCACGAGGATGGCGGAGGTAGACGGCGCCATGGTCGAGCTGCCGAGGTATGAGGCCGTGATGTTGTGCAAACCTGCGGCGAGTGTGGAGATAGCCAGTGTAGCAACGCCGTTGTTGAGGATGCCGCTGCCGATCTGGTTGGCGCCGTCATAGAAAGTGACCGTTCCGGTAGGCGTGCTGATGAAGGAGCCGGTTGTTGCGGCCGTCGCGCTGAAGGTAACAGTTTGTCCAACGACCGAGGGGTTGAGGCTAGAGGTAAGGGTTGTGGAGGTTGTGCCGATGGTTGAAGGTAACGAGATGGCTTCCGGAATCGCCGAGCTGCAGCTATTGACGAAATCATAGGTGCCGGAGGGGTCCACCGCGGAGACGAAGCACGCCTTGATGCTGTGGACACCGATGTTGAGGCTTGATGTCGTATACGTGGCTACATCCGACGCGTTCACCGGTACCGTTCCCAGAACTGTCGTCCCATCAGAAAACGTTACAGTGCCGGCCACGGGAGAGTAGTACTGATCAGCGATATTTCCCGTGAATGTAATCGCCTGCCCCGGAGGCGAGATGCTTGCGGAGCTCGCGAGTGTCGTCAGTGTCGGGTCTGGCAGCACGGTCACTGAGTAAACAGCGGATTGCGAGGCCAGGAAGTTGCTGTCGCCACTGTAAGCCGAGTAGACCTGATACGTGCCGGCGTCATAACCCGCACCTGTCGTAGCCGGACACTCAATTACCGTGATGGGAATATTGCACTGAACTTGGCCATTGATATAGAAGAGCATGTTGCCGCCGTCTATGCCGACGCCGGGGTTGTTCGATGTAACAGCCATGACCGCGGTATCGCCGATAATCTGGCCGTAGTAGATGGGCGTCACAGCGCCGGGAGTCGTTGAACCCAGCGCTGTGACAAGCGTTGTCGTCGTACCTGCAGGATCGACCTCAAGACATTTCGTGGCCATCGCGGAGACATAGTCGGTGCTGTCGGTTGGGGTGAAAACAACCGACAAGTTCGGGCAAGATGCATTGGCTTGTAAAACAGTTCCCACGGGCGGCGTGTAGACGAAACTGCCCGCCACCGGTAAGCCGTTAGCGCTGTCGGTAGCAGAAGCGTCCAGTTGCCCCGTCGACGTCAGAGCGGTGCCGTAAGAAATTGGGGCTGGTTGGGCCCAAACAATGGTGACTGGGCCCTGAATAACAAAGGTGTCCGACGTGGACGGAGCTACAAAGTTGGAAAGGTTGTAGAGGCTGAACTCAAGGAACTTTTCCTGTGCAGTCATAGCACCGGTTTCACATTCCTGCGGGAAGATTTTCTTTCCCGTCGAACTGGTTTCCACATGATATTCGTTGAACAGAACGCGCCCACATTGGCTGGTGTTGGAGAGTCCACCTCCAGTGAGTGATGCGGTCAAGCTGACGGAACCTACTGGAGCAGTGGGCGCAATGCTGAATGTCAAAGCAACTGGGTCAGAAGCACCCGCTGCCAGTGTTGTACTGCGGGTGCAGATAAGAGTTGCAAGGTCGCAGGCCCAACCTGTATTGCCGGTGCCGACAAACTGAGTAGGGGTGATACCACCAGGCACGGCAACCGACAAAGTGAGCGACGAACCAGCAGATGTTGTGCTGTTGTTGGTCACGTCAATCGTGACGGTGTCGGACTTATCCCCTTGCAGGAATGTGGTGGTGCTATTGGTATAAGTGATTGCTACGGAAGGTGCGCCAGCTGCGCCAATCGGGGTGTCGAAGGTGAACTGCATCACGGGGTTACCGTCAGTGGCATCATCCAGCGTTGCCCATGATTGCGTCGGAGCGATGACCCCGGTCTGGTCTTTCTTCGTGGACGCGAGCGGAATCTGTCCCTGTGTGGTGGAAGCGCCAATGTAATAAAGCCAGTTCGCGAGGACTGCACCCTCAGGATAGGACTGGTCGATGGTGGCGTTGATATCGTTGGCGGAGATAGACTCGTCGGGCAGGTTCAGCGCCCAGTTTGCCGTCCCCGCAAAAACCGTGCTGTCATCCAGCCATACGTAGCTGTAATGGGTTGTAAAGATGCGGCCACCAAGATCGGCGTAGTCGACTAAATTCTGTTGATAAGTTGTGTTCGCCGCGGCGGGATTCGTAGGGGAACCCTGGCAAGCGAACAGCATGAGATCGTAGTTGCCAAGGTCAGCGGCAGTGTCAACGAGCGTAGTTTCGGAAGGCAGCGTATTACTGTTAGCATCGCTTGTGATGCCCGCCGAATGAGACCCCGCATAAAGGCTAATATGGCCGCCTTTGCCAGGTGCTGTAAATTCAGAGTCGGAAATTCCGATCTTGCGAAATACGCATTCAAGAGCATCGGACGAACCGGTCGAGATAGCAATGTTGGGTAGATCGTTGCCCGGACCTGCAGCCGCGGGCATGAGGAGCTTCTGCGCCGGTGGATTGGTGCCGCAGGTTACGTTGACCGTAAGTTGCGAACGCCACTTCCCTGCCTGGATAACCAGCGGGACGGTACCGTTCAGGCCGGTTGCAGTAAGGGTGAAATTTCCTTTGTAGTCTGTGCTCGCCTGGGCCAGGGCTGGAAGACCGGATACAACTGCATTCTGGTTGTTACAGTCGGTCCCAGGCCCGGCTGCGGCGAAAGCCAACACTGGAGTGGTGGGGATGTAGACAAGAATATTCGGGAGTGGGTCCGTACCGTTAGGTGCGTAGACCGTGCCCGTAATCGTCGTTGCCGTTTTGCATCCCTGCGCCGAGGCCACCCCGCAGCACGCGATCATGCACAGGAGCGGGGCAAGCCATCGGAAGGGGCCGGAAAACACAGACGAGAAGCGCATGATTAGTATGTGAGACGATTCACTCAAACAATACGGTTCAAAAAGGCGTCTGTAAAGGCAAGGCTTCGTCGGAACAACAAGAGCCAGCCTCGATGTTGATGCTGGCTCCTGAGCAAACCCGAAGAATAACTGCCTTTCGGCGAGATGAACGGTCTTCCGAAGGTTTTCCCTTAGTTCTCAGTCATGGTTTGATCTACTGCGGTAGCAATACTGTACCGGAGGTCATGTTCTGGCCTCCGCATGTAGTGCCCGTGAAAGCCGGCACGCTTGCTGCCTGTCCGACGAAAATTGGAACCTCGGTCCCGTCGCTATGCACTATTGCCGCGTTCGTATAGTTCATGGTGAAGTAGCCGGTTGGCATTGATTGATGCAAACCGACGAGCACATAGGATGTGGTCTTCCCGGCGAACTGGGACAGGTCGCCCATCATACGGTGCCATTGGCCGTCTGCCTCCGCGTCAAAATAGAGCGGCTGTTGGGTACCGTTGCTGTCGACCGCAGCACCCGTACCGGTCCCGTCGGTAAAAATCAGAGCCATGCCGCCCATGCTCGGCAAGTTTTGTTGAAAATTGAAAACAAGCTGATCCCCTGCGGCGATAACTAAACCAGCTATCCCGGGTGGTACGCCGTTTAGCGCGCTCTCAACGCCGCAAGCATAGTCGCTGCTGTCGCGATAGCCGGTGAGTTGCAAAGCCGAAACCGGAGCCGATGCCACAGTAACAGTCAGGCTGTTTGAAGTAGAGGCAAGATAGTTCGAGTCGCCACTGTAAACGGCTGTGATTGAGTCTGTTCCAATCGGAAGTTCGCCTGTATACGTTGCGCCACCATTCGAGACATAAGCCGTGGCCAACGTCGTTGTAGACCCCCCTGAAGGGGTTGCTGCAAAAGTAACCGTGCCCGTGGGGATAGAATTCCCACGGTTTACGCTGGCCGTTAACGTTACACCGCTTGTAGACAACGCGGTCGAGGCGGAACTGGTCAAGGTGGTGTAGGAGGTGGTCGGGCTCGCCGCCCCCGCATACAGTGCATGAACGAAAGAAGGGGTTAGCGTTACCTTCCGGATGAGGTTATTGCCGCTGTCGGAGATGTAAAGGTTGCCAGAAGCGTCAGTTTTGAGGCCTCCAGGATGGTTGAGCGCGGCGGATGTCGCGGGGCCGCCGTCGCCTGAGTAGCCCGAGCTTTGGGTAGGGTCGCCAGCTATGGTGTAAATGCTATGGCCTCCTGCCGGAATTACCCTTACGGCGCTCACCGACTGATCGGTGATAAAGATATCGCCGACTCCATCGACCGCAATTGCCCCGGGCATCATTCCGGCGTTGATTGCAAGGCCACCTTCGCCGCTGTAAGTCGGATTGCCGTTGCCCGCGATTGTTGTGATGTTACCGCCCGTATCTACCATTTGGATAGTATAGGTTCCTCCTATCGAGCCATCCTGGTCGTTAGTGTATTGACCACTGGAGAAATAAATGTTGCCGTTTGAATCCAACGCAATCGCAGTTGCAGGCCCGCTAGTGACAGCCCCAGTTTGGGTACTTAGCCCAACCTGTGTGGGCAAATTACTAACAAACGATACTGCGTAAGCTCCAGCCACATAAAAACCGGAGCCAACTACTCCGTTATTCGAGTTGGTGTTCGAGCCAAAAGCTAGGTCATCAGAAAAGCTCATAAAGTTAACATTGTAGGGAGTTCCATAGGTAGCCCAGTTTCCTAAAAGCGTAGATATCTGACCGGTAGACAATGAAACTTCGCGAATTGTGCTGTAGGTGTCACTATCAAACATAGGAAAAACGTTGCCGTTTGCAAATTGGTCGAGGACAATTAGATTTCCTGAGCCGTCTTCCGATACTGCCGTTGGAGTGTTGGTGGTCGCTTGCGTTGCTGCGCCAGGATCGCCACTATCCCACACATAACTTCCACCATTTCCATTACCCGCGACAGTCTGGATATTGCCTCCAAGGCTGAACTCACGAACCCTGTTGTTGTAGCTATCTGCTACGAAGATGTTGTTTGACGAGTCCACAAATAAGCCTGCAGGGTTGTTTAGACAGGCCCCAAGCGCAGAGGTTCCGTCGCCGCAAAAGCTTCCCGAAGTGAGATTGGTCACGTTGCCCGCAACAGTGCAGATGTTTCCTGCAATTGTGCAGGGGCTAGGCGGTCTTATGGGGATAACTTCACGGATTCGAGCCGCCGTAAAATCACCGATATAAAGAACGCCGCCGCTATTAAATGCAATTCCGTAGGGACAGGAAAGACTGGCCGAAGTTGCAGGAACGTTGTCTAAGTTATCGTAATAATTGGTATAACAGTTACCGCCCCCGGAGCCCGCGTAGTTCGATATTGCGCCTCCTCCCTTCGGAATCTCGCGTATGAGATTTCCGATATCCTGAGCGAGATAAAGATTTCCGGTGGCGTCAAACTTGATGTCGTGGACCAGATCTATTTCGGTAATCGAGGTACTCTCGACTCCATCTCCGGCAAACGTGGAAATGACTGAATATGGCGCAGGTGTAACCTTACGGATTCGAAAGTTTTGCGAGTCTGCGATATAGAGATTGCCAGAGGCGTCGAACGCGAGGCCTTGCGGATAGTTGAGGCAAGCTGACATAGGCGAGCCCCCATCACCACAAAAACCATTGGTTGACGATCCGGCGAACGTTGTGATGCTTGTGCCTTGCGGATTCGCAACCAAAACGAGATCTACGGACGAAATATATACGTTATGTGCGGAATCAACCGCCAAGCCCGAAGGGGAAATGCTGGTAGCAGTAGTCGAACCTGCGCCGGCAAAAGCATTGGCGACGTACGACGATCCGCTCAGAGAGACAGACCAAACTGTGGACTCGTCGGAGATGTAAAGCTTGCCAGCATCGAAGGCCAAGCCCTGGCAATTTACCAAATGCAAATTCGTGGCCAACGTGCCATTGACCGTACTGGTGCCTCCGCCGGCAAAGACTGTGGGCGTACCTGAAGGATTTATCTGCCAGACAACTGCGTTTTGGACGTCGCAGGAGTAAATGTTGCCCGAGGGATCAGCGCTAAGAGACCCGGGATTGCCGACTGATCCAGCCGTAAGCTGATTCGAGCCGGTGCCAGCAAAGGTATAGATATAACCAGGAGTTAGCGCGAAGGCCGTCGACGTAAAAGCGAAAATCAGGGTTGAGATGATTCCTTTGCGGACTGAAAGAAGCGAAGGGCGTGAAAATATGACGAGTTGACGATAGAGAAAGACAATGTAGTCCACGAAGAGCCTCCAGAAATTCGCTTCGTGACCTGAGAAGGTTTAGCGCAAGCAGAGTAAATCTTATTGTCGGCGTCTGGTGGGCAAGTTACGCGGCGAGGCCGGGAGTGTCAAGAACTTTCGGCGCACTGAGGTCTTATCATTGTTGTGACAGAATGGCATTGGTGAACTGCCCGTGAATCTTCCCAACTCCATCACGCTGAGTCGTATCGCGAGCGTTCCGCTTCTGATCTGGGCGCTGTCGCCGCATTTTCCGACGCATGGATTTGCCGGCGAGCAGGAGATTCTGGCTTCGGCGATCTTCATTGCGGCCTCTATTACGGACGGTGTGGACGGCTACCTGGCGCGGCGGCGTGGGCAGATCACGACGCTGGGGATGCTGCTCGATCCGCTGGCCGACAAGCTGATGGTGGCCGCGGCGTTCATCCTGCTGGTGCAGTACAACCCGCGGGTGATGCATCCGTGGATTGCCGTGCTGGTGATCGGGCGCGAGTTCCTGGTGAGCGGATTGCGGTCGATTGCAGCCTCGGAAGGGTTCACGATCGAGGCCAGTGAACTGGGTAAGCTGAAGACTGTCACCCAGATTGTGGCCGTGGTGGCAGCAATCCTGAACCACCGTTGGGATTTCTGGAACTTCTGGGGATTTCCGGTTGGTGTGCACCTGATCGCGGTGACTGCCGTGTACTGGATGACGATTGTGTCGATCGTCTCCGCGGTGGACTACTTCGTGGGGTTCTGGAACAAGGTCGACCGGGTGTCCGACAAGCGGCGGAAGAGGCGGAGTTCGATTCTGAGCCGGAAGAAGCGGGATGTTGCGCCGGCGGTTGAGGGTGTGGCTCCTAAAATTTAGGGATCGGCCTGCAACGGACAAAGAAAAGGCCCCGGCGGTTGCCGGGGCCCTTCGTGTTTTGCATGAACGCAAGCTACGCGTGTGTGCGCTGTTCGCGTTGGACGAAGTGATACGGTGGCCAGGGGCCGGAAAGCTGCATGTTACAGTCCTTCATCTGCTGAGTCGCCGTGCTGTACTTGTTCTGATAGCGCTCGACGGTCTTCTTGTCGACCAGGTGCGCGATGTCCAGCAGCATCTTGCCGGAGTCCATACGTTTGCAGGTGATCTCCTCCGCGAGAGGCAGGAACATGCGGTGCATCTGGATGGAGAGTGCGCGGGCGCGCGACTGGCGTTCGCGCTGGCGGCTGGCGGACTCACGCAGGTGCGAGAGGTACTCCTGCCCGGCTGCCTGCTGCTTGTAGACCATGCCCTGGGTTTCGGGACAGATGTCGTCGACCAGGAGCTTGATGTGCATTTCGGCCTTGCCGCGGAGACGCTCGACGTTGGCCATGAAGTGACGCTGGTTGGAGCGGACGGAGCGGCGCAGAGCGTCGTCGTCCTCAAACGTGGTGCCGAAGCGGAACGGCAGAACCGTGGACTGAGCGAAACAGTTTGCGATGACGGAAGCATGCTGACGGGCAGCGGCCTGGCCTTCGGGGGTTGCCATGCGGGCGGCATCTTCGGCGACGTGCTCGGAGACGATGACGGCCAGATCGGCGGCTGGAAAGAGGAATGTTTGGTTACCGAAAAGTCCGGTGACTCCCTGTAGGGGCATCGGGCGGCGGTGACGAGCCAGGTCGGGAAATGCGTTACGTTCGGCGATACAGTACGCGTACCATGCCATAAAATTCTTGCGCTCCTGAAACTTCTGAGGGATTAAGGGCCCTTCAGTCGAATGAGTTGTTGCCAACCCTAAAAACCTACGAACGTCGAAACGAACGCAACCTCGCGCGTGCCCTGAAAAGTGTGCACTGTACTGATTGCGAGCCAGATACTATGCCGAACTCGCAACGGTTGGCAAGAGGTATTTCAATAGAGGATGATAGGAGCATTTTCAGGGTTGGAAACCCGGTTTAGAGGAGCGCCTTTTGCGGGCTTGGACGCGAGTTTCGGGCTTTCTTGCTGGTAGACTGAGAGGATGCGTGGGCGGTGGGCCCGGCGATCTCTCGAGCTGTTGAAGGACGGATTTAGTGGATAACGCAACAAAGCGTGACTTGAAGAAGCAGGATCAGTTTGTTTCGCTCACCGAGCATGGAGTCGATTGGGCCGGCAAGAATCGCCAGAAAACGGCTGTCTTAGCCGGACTTGTGGTGTTGGTTATCCTCGCGGCAGTCGGCGGTTATAGCTGGTTTGAGCATCGCTCGACCACCGCCGCCACCCAGTTTGGCGCGGCGATGGAGATTTACCAGACGCCGCTGGTGACGCCTGGACAGCAGCTGCCTCCGGGAATGAAGGCTTACAACAGCGCCAACGAGCGTGCGGCGGCAGCCAATGCTGCGTTCAACGCGGTAGCGCATCAGTATGGGTTGACCCGCTCCGGCAAGCTGGCACTCTATTTTTCCGGGCTTACTTATATGGAAGAGGGCCAGAACGGCTCGGCTGAGGACACACTGAAGAAGGTGGCCGGCAGCTGGGACCACGAACTGGCTGCGCTAGGCGAGCTTTCGCTGGCACAGCTCTATCAGCAGACCGGGCGCAACGACAAGGCAGCGGACCTCTACAACAAGCTCGCGAACGGCAATGCCACGACGGTTCCTTCGGGAACGGCGCAGTTGCAGCTGGCCGACATGTATACCTCCGAAGGCAAAACCGCCCAGGCAAAGGAAATCTACGCCAAGCTTGAGGACAAGGATAAGGACGCGAAGGGTAACCCCGGACCAGCTGCCACAGTCGCTAAAGAAAAGCTGAACCCGAAGGCGCAGGGGCCACAGTAGCGAGTAGAAGATACGAAGTAGTCATAAGGCCTCCTTCGACGAAGGAGGCCTTTGCTTTTGCTACTCCTTACAGTCGATTCGATTCGTCGTCGTGCAGGTGGTCTGCGGTGGAGCGTGGACTGATCTGTGTAATGAGACGGTCGGCAGCGGCGCCGGGTGAGCGCAGATCCGCAACCGTCGTCCACTGGTCGCGCTTCTTTGTGGGATCGACGGGCGGCGGAGCCCAGAGCGGAAGGCCAAGACCGAGGTAGTCGGCCATCGACTCCGCATGCGGCTCGTAGAGCTTGCGCAGAGTGTCGAGGCGCTTGCGAGCCTCGATGTCTCCACAGAGATTGAAGCCGGCGACGCCGAGCATATCGCAAAGGCGCGCAAACTCGTCGTCGGACAACCGATGACAAGGGGCCTGACGGAGACGTTCCTCCTCGCTTTCGCGACGAAACACATGGCCGAGATCGACCAGCGTGTGGCGGCCAATAGCAAAGGTCAGCTGTGCCTGGCGGGTGCTAGGGCCCTCGATAGTGGTGATGAGAAGGGCGCAGGCGTCGAGGACCGCAGTCAGGGCCGCTAGCCAGCTCTGGTTGTCGTGCTGCGAACGGTAGTAACAAAGAATCGGATAAGAGATGTGCGTTTCGAGCATGAGCGCACACCAGCGCTCCCATTCTGCTAGCAGCTCGGTGAGCGCGTGGTGGCCACCGTTGAAGTTGTGTCGGAGCAGCAGTTCGCCGGCGGTGGGCGGTGAGCCGGCGCGAGCGTCCAGCAGAGCCACGGCGATTTCACGGTCCGAGAAGGCTGTGTAGAGGACCGGCACGTATCCGATGACAAGCGCGACAAAACCCAGGCCCGTTCCAGCTTCAAGAACGACGAGAGCGCGTGCGGCATGCGTCGTAGGGACGACGTCGCCGAGTCCGAGGGTGAAGAGCGTGGTGCCGCTGATATAGAGGCAGCTGCGCAAACGGCTGAAGGCTGCGACCGGATGCATGGGGTCGTTAAATGGCAGGTGCAAGCCGAAGTAAATGAGCGCATAGGCCGCGACCAGCAATAGAGCCCAGACGACAAAGAGCAGGAGCAGCGAGAGCGGACCATAGAAGCTGTAGAGCTGCTCACGACTGCGCCGCCATGGCCAATGCGAGGCGGTATACGCCCAAGGCCCCCAGGTGACGAGGAAGAACACTCGCGTGATACGGAAACGTCCCACCGGACGGCGCGGCAGAATGATCGTCTGGAAGGCGTCCAATAGGACCCCGGCGAGAAATATGCAACCGAAAATACTTGCTGCGATGTGCATAATGTCACTCTATCGGCTTCGCGCTGTAAGACAGGTACGCTATGTGAAAAAACTGTTGGATGGATCAAATCTGCACAACATTTTCTCAGAATGTGCGTCTAGTCTGCATATACCTCTTGTGCGTTGATTCTTTGGCGCGCCCTTTCCGCAAGTGAAGTTCATCTTTCCGCAACGTGTGCTTTTGAGGGCCTCATGAAACAACGTGTGCTGGTCATTGATGACGATAAATTGGTCGCGGACACGCTGAGCCTGATTTTTCTGGCCAACGGCTTCCAGTCAGAAGCTCGATACTCGGCGGCCGCCGGACTAGAGCGAGCGCGTAGCTTCGATCCGGAGCTCGTGTTATGCGATGTGACTATGCCTGATGAAAACGGGCTGGAGTTCGCTGAGCAATTGCACCGGGAGCGTCCGCAAACGAGGATGCTTATGTTGAGTGCATACTCAAGCAATGCCTCGAAGGTTGAAGCGCAGTCTTCGCGATTGGGGCGGCCATTGAAGCTGCTCTGCAAACCCTGCCGACCAGAACTTCTGTTGCGTACCGCGGCTGAAATGCTCGCGACCGCCTGAACAGGCTCACGGCGTAAACTCGTTATACGATGTCTTCTTTCGACGAGATGCCGAGCCTTGCCAGCCTTCGCCGAGGCGCACGCAAACGCTCGCCTCGGGCCGCGAAGCCTGCACCGATAGGACGTACCGGTTCCCTCTTCGATATGCTGGCCGAGCCGGTTACCGCTGCCGATGTGATGGAAGAGCAATCGCGCGCCTTGAGTGCGAGTGCTCGCGTCGAGGAAAAGGTGGTCGTTGTAAAGCGCGTCGCAATGCCTGCAGCTGAAGCCCGGGTGTGGACCGTGGGCGATCTGGTGCGCGAAGTACGCGAGCTCGTAGAGAGCAGCTATTCACAGGTTACGGTTGAAGGGGAAATTTCCAACTGGCGGCCAGCAGGAAGCGGGCACTGCTACTTCACTCTGAAGGATGGCAATGCACAGCTCTCGGTCGTGATGTTTCGCCGGCAGGCTGCGCTGCTGCGTTTCAAACCCAAGGATGGCGATGCCGTTAGGCTGCGTGGCCAGGTGAGCGTGTATGAGAGCCGCGGCCAGATGCAGCTTATCGCCGAGAGCATGGAGGAGGTTGGGCAAGGCGCGCTGCTGGCCGCAGTGCAGCGGCTGAAAGAGCGGCTGCGGCGTGAGGGGCTGTTTGATCGCAAACGTCCGTTGCCTGCTTTTCCGAAGTGCATTGGGATTGTTACCAGCTTGCAGGGTGCCGCGCTGCGCGACATCGTGAAGGTGTGCCGAAGAAGGCATGCGGCAGTGAACTTGCTGATCTACCCGGCAGCGGTGCAGGGACCGCATTGCGCCGCGGAAGTGATCGCAGGTGTCGAATGGTTTAGCGCTCATGCGGAGCGCGTGGATGTTGTGATTGTGGCTCGCGGCGGTGGAAGCTGGGAGGACCTGCATGGCTTCGACGATGAAGGAGTAGCGCGCGCAATTGCAGCCTGCGCCGTACCCGTGATAGCCGGCATAGGGCACGCGACAGATACGACAATCGCCGATGCCGCTGCAGACGTCTGCGCGCCAACACCATCGGCCGCGGCAGAGTTGGTGACCGCAGCGCAGTCTCGCGTGGAAGAACGGCTGGCTCGGTTGCGTGGGCGGGTGTTGCGAGCCGGAAGCTATGAAATGCTGCGTGCGCAGCAGAAATTCTCGCGGCTGAACGCTGAGGCCGCGCTGAGGCGACTTCGCGGTTTGATTGCTCGCCGTGAGCAGCGCGTGGACGAGTTGGAGTTTCGAGCCGAATCGGCGATTGCAAGCACATTACGATCGCGGAATGCACGGTTAGGACAGCTAGCACTTCGGTTACAGCGGCAGGACGTTGCGGTGCATGTGACTGAGGCACGCCATCAGCTTGACCGGCTGCGATCACGCATGAACAGGGCGCGTGATGCTTTCGGAGCCGAGCGGTTTCAGCATATCGTCACGTTGACGTCGCAACTGGAAGCCTTGAGCCCGCTGCGGGTACTGGAGCGCGGATATGCGCTGGTCTACGGCCCGGACGGCAAGCTGCTTCGCTCCTCCACCAGCGTGGTTGCTTACGACACGATCGTGGCGCGGCTTGCCGAAGGAAGCGTCCGCGCAAAGGTGACGAGTACGGAGTAACGTGCGAATCGTTTTCAATGTTGCAACATCAATTTATGTATGGAGACGACAATCCATCCCGAAACTCGGATAGGCCATGTGCATCTACGCGTAGCCGACCTTGAGCGCGCGATCCGCTTCTACAACGGCGTGCTGGGGTTTGAGGTAACCATGCGGCTGGGGGATTCAGCTGCGTTTTTATCCGCCGGCGGCTATCACCATCACATTGGATTGAACACCTGGGAGAGTCTCGGCGGACCGCCGCCGGCGCCCGGGACGACCGGGCTCTATCATGTGGCAATCCTTTATCCCTCCCGCGCTGAGCTGGGCGATGCGTTGAAGCGGCTGATGGCGGCGAAGGTGCCGCTTGAGGGCGCGTCCGATCACGGCGTCAGCGAGGCGCTTTACCTGCGGGATCCGGATGGCAACGGCGTCGAGTTATATTGTGACCGGCCGCGTGAAGAGTGGCCGACAGCTCCCAGCGGCCAGCTTACGATGTTCACGAAGCAGCTGGATCTGCGCGGGCTTCTGGATGCAGCCGACAAGGCCTGAGTATGGCAGAACGGTCGAAATCCTGGAGTGTCTCAACTGGTACGGATCAGGCGGGCGGGGTAGAGGCACGCGGATGCCGGTGATACCATTCCTCTAAATGGAATAAACGAAACGGCTTCAGCGTATCTGGTTTCACTTAGGGGGAACCACATGCATTTCTACCGCCGGGCTTGTTTTACCCTGCTATTGTTTTGGGCCACCGCAGGACAGGCCCATTCTCAAGTTCTTTTCTGGAAGCGCTTCCACAAGAAGCCACAGGCACCGCCGCCTGTGCAGCAGAGCCGCGCGACAAGCCTGATCCATACCCAGGCCCAGTTTTACTACGGCGGTAAGCTGCTGGCCTCCGTCGATAACGCCAGCGCGACTCTTTATGACTCCACCGATCCTGGTCCCGGCAGCAAGGAAGATGTGGACGCCATTAACAGTGGGCGTGACGGCGTAAAGCAGGCGCAGAGGGTTTGCAGCGCCTTCGTGCCCGGCAAAGGCGATACCATCGGGCCGGGCGGCGATGTTTACTTCGACTTCGTAGACCGGGGAAGCTACTGGATCCTGGTGTGTGCCCAGGTGAAGTTCAGCGGAGTAGCCAAGCCGGTGTGGGTGTCAGGAACGATTCCAATTGCGCGGGATGAATTCGTTTCGACCAATGCCGCGGAGTACAACCTGCCGCATGAGGTGAAGATTGTGCTCGACCCTTATGCCACGGAGTTGAACGCAAAGCCGGTGGAGCTTCCACACCTGATCTCGGCCCGGCTTGCCACACTGCCGACAGATCAAGATCAACCTAAACCCTGAAGATCTAGCGCCGGTAATAACCGTCACGCGCCTGCACCTCATCCTTGTTCTTGGCAGCAGGACCGGCAAGGGCGAGAGTTATCTGGTGATAGCCTTCAGACGCGGCATCCGCTGTGGGTGAGAAGCCAAGCCGGTACTGTGACCGGAGTTCTTCGCCGATCTCAGAGTAGATTTTGTCGACGGTTTCCTTCTTGCTGACTTCGAACAGCCGGCCTCCGGTTTCTCCGCATATGCGCTCGAGAATCTTCTTGCCATCGACGTGCTGTCCGTAACCACCGCGACCGCCGCCTCCACCGCCTGGCCCGCCCATGCCACCGTGACGTCCCATGCCACCGCCAAATGGGCCACCGCCCCCACCACCGTAGCCGGGATGGTCATCCTTATAGTAGATGGCATAGATGATGGTGTCGGCACGCTGAGCGGACTCGATAGCTTCGGAGAGGTTCTTCAGGCTGCCACGATCGTCGCCATCGGTAAGCAGGATCAGCGCTCGGCGACCCTTTTGTTTGGAGATGACTTCGTCGGAGGCGAGGAAAACGGAATCATATAGCGCCGTGCCGGCTCCGCCTCCATTACGCCCGTGGCGTCCGCCGCCCTGGGAGTCATTCGGGTCACTGCCGTTGTTGCCGCCATGAGGGTTTTGCTGAAAGCTGGGCTGGGCGGCGTCAACCTGCTTGAGCGCCTGCCGGAGTTTGCCGCGCGACATGGTGACATCCTGCAGCAAAGTAACCGCATGCGCGAATTGAATGAGGAAGGCCTGGTCGCGGTCGGGTGCAAGCATTTTGTCGAGAAAGCTGGCGCTCGCTGAACGCTCATCGTCAAGCAGATTACGCTGACTCATGCTGGTATCGATCAGCAGGCCGATGGTGAGCGGAACATCGGCATCGTGATCGAAGTAGCGGATCGACTGCGGCTTGCCATCGACCTGGAGCACAAAGTTGTCGCGAACCAGCCCGGGGACCAAAGCGTTGTGCTTGTCGCGAACGATGGCCGGGACGATGACCAGCTTAGCGTCGACCGTAATGGTAGAGGCGTCCGTCGGCGTAGCGGGTGCGGACGCGGGTTGCTGACAAAAGGTGAAGGGCGCGAGTGTGAGTAGGGCGGCAGCGAATTGAGGTTGGAGTCGCATCGCAACGATTAGACGAGATTTTCTCGGACGCGTATATGGATATTTTTGGGAGCTGCGTTTCTATGAAAATCCATTTCTGAGTTCGTTCGCCACCGTCGCCCACGCCTGCCAATCGTGACTTGTGCGTTCGACCAAAACCGGGCCTTCTTCGTCAATTTAGACGACTTCGGCGTCCAGTCCACTGCTTCTGGGCGAAGGCTATGCCATCCTGAGCGAAACTGGCTTCCGCGCTGTCGTGAAACTTCGTTGCGAAAGAATGATGAAACAAGCGCAAGCGAGAAATAGCCCGCGGGTAAACCCGTGGGCTACCTCCGTAAAGCGACTAGGCATTGGTTCCGCCATCAACGGTGAGATTCGCCCCAGTGATGTAGGACGACTCCGGACCGGCGACGAACGCAACCAACGCAGCAACCTCGTCGACACGACCATAGCGATCGAGTGCTGTGGCGGCCTTTTGAGGCGTAGCCCAATCACCGGCGGCGGGATTCAAATCTGTATCGATCGGGCCCGGTTGGATGTTGTTGACGGTGATACCACGGCTTCCGACTTCTCGGGACAACCCCTGGGTAAACATCTTGACGGCTCCCTTTGTGGCTGCGTACGGGACCAACCCCGGCGTCATCATGCGCTCGCCCACACATGAACCAATCATGATGATTCGACCTCCGTCGTTCATGTGCTTCAACGCCGCCTGCGTCGTAACGAATACGCCACGAACGTTGATGTCGATTACGCGATTCAGCTCTTCCAGCGTGGTGTCCTCAAACTTTTTCGGAATAGCGGTGCCGGCGTTGTTCACAAGGATGTCGAGACGGCCCAGGGTAGCAACGGCTTTTTCGACTGCGCTCCTCACGGCTTCGGTGTTGGCTGCATCCGCCTGGATTGCGACGGCCTTTCCGCCATCGAGTTCAATTGCTTTGACCACGGCAGACGCTGCGACGGCATCCTTCGCGTATGTAATGGCCACGCTTGCTCCATCGGCAGCCAAGCGCTTCGCGATCGCGGCTCCAATACCCCGCGAACCTCCAGTAACGAGTGCCACCTTGCTATCTAAGCTAGACATAATTCTCCTTTGCTGCTGCTGTGATTGATTGAGTCAACTGAAAGCCGGGCGAAGTCATCGCCGGGTGTCGTTTCCCTCTACAAGAGGAGCAAAACGGTAAACCTTCTTGAAATGCCTATCCTCTGTTACTTGCGCGATTGCACGCCGCAATCGAAGGCATTTTCGACACCGCAGTAGGGGGTACAGCGAGCAATACTATTTGGGTGGCGCGCAGGGCCTGCGGCGTAGTGTCAGAGTATCTTGGTCGACTCATCATTGGCTTGGCGGACGCCGTCCTTTCGGGATAACGATCTTTCGTGGGCCAAAAAGTCTCGCGTCGAAGGAATAAGCACCTGGCCCAAGCAAAGCCAATCCGATGCAAAGCATGATCGTCTCCAGCGACTGGCATACGTGCTGTGTCTTCTGGGCGTCCGTTGTGAGCAAAGCAACGATACAACTTGCCGAGCGCACCATTGCCATAGTCATTCCATCCAAGGGCGTAAATAAACCAATGACGATCGCCACGCAGAGAACGATTACTGCCACTGCAAGGGCTGGATGAGTCCAGGCATCGCGACGGAAATGGCCGTCGAGGATGCGCAGCGTTATAGCAAGCCGAATAATAAGCAGGCCTATCCCCGGCCAGCCCTCCGGAAAGCTTGAGAAGAACCTTTGCAGCCGAGGCCTCCTGAGTTGCGCCATTGCACAATAGCGCAAGAGTAGGCCTCTTCCACGCGCCATAAAACCCTAGATAGGGTGGTTTTCCGGCGCAACTCTAATAAAGAATGAGGCTAGAGTTGGATGATGCCGCGACGCAGACCTATAGCCACGGCTTCGGTCCGATCGCTTGCACCAAGCTTTTCCATGATGTGCTTCACATGGCCTTTGACTGTCTCTTCCGTGATGAAAAGCAGTGCTGCGATATCGCTGTTGCGGTTTCCGCCGGCGATTTTCTGTAGAACTTCTACCTCTCGTTTGCTCAAAGCCTCATAACCCAAATGTTCCACTAGCTGGGCTGCTACTTCGGGAGGAACGTGCCTCTTGCCGGAGTGTACTTTGCGTATCATTTCCACAAGCTGCTTACGCGGCATGCTTTTGAGCATGAAGCCCTGTGCCCCCGCTTCCAGGGCGCGTTGAATCTCAGCGTCGCCATCAAAGGTCGTCAGCATGATCATGCGGGCGTCCTTAAATTCAGTACGGATGGCGATGAGCGCGTCGATTCCGCTGATATCCGGCAACCGCAAGTCCATCAGCGTAACGTCGGGCCGATGCGCGCGGAATCCCACAATCGCTTCGCGACCACATTGAACTTCTCCCACCAAGAGCATATCCGGTTCATTACGAACGACAGCAGCTATGCCTTCTCGCATAAGCGGATGATCGTCAACACAGAATATTCGGATCGGTTGAGTTGAGGTCACGGAATATCGGAATTCCTTTCGTTTTCGGGCGGTGTCTTTAAACGTTCTTGAGCCATTGCAACCATCTAGCTGTGGAACGGTTGGTTCCGTCTTCAAATGCGACCGCGCCCGGCACCACAAGTTCCACTTCTGTTCCTATCCCAAAGCGGCTTCGTAATTTCAGTTGCGCTCCAATCCCTTCAGAACGTTCGCGCATCCCGATCAAACCCCAATGGCCTTCACGGCCTTCATTGAGTACGACTGGATCGATGCCGCAGCCGTCGTCCTGGACGAGCAACCGCAAGAGGCGATTCGCATATTCTATCCGCACCTCGACGTTATTCGCCTGTGCATGAACAAATGCATTTACCACTGCTTCACGCCCGATACGGTACACCTCATCACGCACTGCGGGCCGAAGTCGCCGGGGAGTTCCTTGAACCATCATGCGGTACGCGATCTTCTCATCGCATGCGAACTCGGCTGAAAGGCGTGACATGGCCGATTCGAGATCGACCGCACTGCTCTCTGCGGTGCGCAGGCCCTGGAGCGCATGGCGACCCTCATCCGTTACCTGAGCCATAAGCTCGAGGACACGGCGCAACAGGGGTTTGGCTGGCGACCCCGCGGGAATTTGATCTTCGGCAAGATCTAACTGCATCGAAGCGCTAAGGACACCCTGCAACAGCGTGTCGTGCAAGTCCTGTGCGATCCGCGTGCGCTCCGCAAGACGGTCATGGAAGCGGCGGTTTAGCTGCTCTGTCAAATGCGTGAGCCGGAGCCGATGAATGAGTGCGATCAAAGATGCCAGCAGCACGACACACGCGAGACGAAAATACCACGTCTGCCAGAGAGCCGGTTCGATGACGAAAGGAACTGTCGTTTCCGGGCCATTCCATATACCCTGTCCATTTGACGCCACAATACGAAATCTATAGTTCCCGGGACCAAGGTTGGTATAAACCACCTGGCGCAAAGCTACCTCATTGCTCCAGCCCTGGTCGGAACCGTCCAGGCGATACCGAAAACGGATTCTCTCGGGGACTGATAGGTTCGTGTCTGCGTATTTGAACGTGATGCTCTGTTTACCGGGACCTAGCTTCAGGTTGTCGGCGAAGTTCATCGCGTGTCCCTCTGTCGAAACCGACTCGATGCGCACTCCTTCCGGTACAGCATAGTCCTGCGCCTCTGAGGGATCGGCGACAACCAGTCCATGGGCCAGCGACAACCATATCCGCCCAACCGGGTCGATCACGACGGATCGATCACGGCGCACACCTTCCACGGCAGGAAGGCCGTCTTCGGCCCCATAGCTCAGGACGTCGGTATCCTTGAGAGAATTCGTTAGCAATCGTTCTCGATTGACCTGCAAGACATGGTCCGATGTGACGACCCACAGGTTACCGTTCTTGTCCTGCGTAATTCCGAGCACCTCCTCGCGCAACGACTCTGGCAATGAGCGGGGCACTTCGATTTGGCCATTTATGAAATATGCGATGCCGCTGGTGCTTGCGATCCAGAGAATATGCTGAGCATCTTCGAAGATCGATCTTATGTGTGACGAGGGTAGTCCATCTGTCCCGCCGAAGCTTTTCCAATGATTATCCGCATAGCAGGAAAGTCCGCTCGACGACGCGATCCACATTGTACCGTCATGCCCTTCCACTATCGAAAAAATGGCGTTGGACTCCAGGCCATTTGCCGCCGAATAGTTCGTGAACTTACCGTGGCGCAACACACTGATGCCCGCGCTCACCGTTCCAACCCACACCGTTCCATCGCTATTGCGGTGGACAGTAAAAACGCTGTTCTGTGCGAGTCCGTTCGCCTGGGTATAGGTCTGTGCCACGAATGAGTTGCCCCTCTTCGTCAATTCAGTCAATCCGCCTTGCTGTCGCCCAAGCCAGAGTTCACCACCTCCTCCGCTTATCGAATAAACAATGTCATTGCCAATATTTGCAATGCGGCCTGTGCGCCCATCCTTAAGCCAATAGAGACCACCTGAAGCCGGCGCAAACCAGGTCCGTCCATCTTCGTCAACAAAGACCGGGCCACCATCTTCAGCCGGTACCCCTTCTGCAACCGAATACTGCGTAAACATGCCATCGCGCAGCCTCTCGATGCCGCGCGTACCTCCGAACCATATGTCGCCATCTCGATCTTCGTAGACGGCTGTAATTTCCGTTCCGGGCGCATTACCCCTGAAATCGGTTGAGATGTCGAATGAAGGAGTGGCTCGAAGGAGGCCGCGATCTGTGCCCGCCCACAGATTCCCTTGCCGGTCGTGGGTCAACGAAAAGACCTGAATTTTTCCGTTACCTGCAAACATCAACTGATATTTGTCCTGCTTTCCATCCCAAAGTTGCAAACCGCTATCCGTACCAATCCAGAGTCCCGCGTTATTCGCCGTTGCAAGTGCGTTGATACTTTCGAGCGTTGGCTTCGGGAGGACACCGAGCGTGCGGCCCTGAAAGATCCGCAACAACCCGGCGTCACGCGTACCTAACCAAACGCTGCCGTCCGAGGTTTGTGCCGCTGAGATCACAACGCCCGTCAGGGACTCCCCCGGAAGTATTTTTTCAAAGTGACCCTGGTGAAAGCGCAGCGTTCGACTATGTAAACCCCACAAAAGCAACTCGCCCGTCGAGTCTTGCGACATAGCGGTAAAGGCAGTTTCGTTAAGCCCGAATCGTGCGATGGCATCTTCAAAGATGCCGTTTTGATAGCGAAGGAGATGCGAACCATCTGGCCTGATCCAAAGATTCCCCGCACTATCAGCAACTAGCCCACGAACGGCTCCAATGGGGGGATATCCCAGGATCGGTCGCTGAATCAGCTTGAAGTCGAAACCATCGAAACGAACTAGCCCTCGCTCCGTCCCGAACCACAAATAGCCGTCCTGCGATTGGCAAATTGCATAGACCGCTCCTCCCAGAAACCCATTGTCCGAACGCCAAACATTGCGCACGTATTGAGACAATGAGCGGTTTGGATCCAATGCGCTCGCCAGACGGGTAAGACAGAAGAAGATGATGATGATGATCGCAACTGTGAGTTGCCGTCGCCATCGCATCATCGCCTCATGGAAGATACTCGAACTTTTCAATGACGACCTCAGAGGACTGCGTTAGTCCGCTTCGCGAGTGGAAGAAATCATAGAAGTCGATGTGCGCGGTCTCGCCCCCGGGGACAGGGATACCTGAGGTAAAAACATGGTGCGCCAGATCCCTAACTCCGGGTGCTCCCGTCTTGCCAGAAAACGTTCTAAAGGACGCCACTCCTGGCTCCCAGCGGAGAACATGCGTAAACCTGCCCGGCGGTATCGAAAAGTGCGCTGTGTTTTCCGGCACATAGTAAGGCTGAACCGTGTAATCGCCATTCTGCTTTCCCGGGTTCCCCCAACGGCTGAGCTCTATATCCAGTTCGGTGCGGGTTTCTTGATCGCCCCGCTCGTCCAACGTAAACATAGCTAACACTGCCGAGGGCTCCAGGTGCGCGCTGTCCTGAACCACAAACCTGTAAGTTCCATAACCCAGACTCCGAGAAAGATTAAGCCCCGCACAGGTCCAGTGGCCATCACGCTCCCCCATTTTAAGATGCAAATGGCCGTCCTGATCCACCCAGGCATTTGCAGGGTCGTAATGATTCATCTCTCCCCCGCGATCACTGGGTGACGCACGAACTATCCAGTCGTAACCGCTGAAACGAATGATCTTCGAGACAACAGGCAATACCTCGACACCTTTGACGGTGGCAACCGCGAGCACTTCATTCCCTACCGGTGGAAGCGCTCCTATTTTCGCTTGTGGCTGGTGCCCCGGCACTACAAGAAGCGCGGCGTACTCCGCGCCGATATGGGTAACGGTATTCCAGGTCGAGTCGGTCTCAACCTTTGTGAGAGGCCGGCTCCGGAAAGGCTGGACCCACCACCACGGTCCATTCTTTGCATACAAAACAACCTGTTGGCCGCTTACAAAACCTGTAACGGATCCAGAAATCGGCTCTATGATTTCAGCTCCTCCGTGTCCTCCTCGCGGCACTCGCACGAAGTGTATAACCGTCTTCGGCCGCGGGGAGTAAGCCCTGCAGCCCGTGAAAATATTGAGCACAACAAGCGACAGAATGGCTGCCAGACTAGCCTTCAACCAGATAGAGTGAAGGAATCTTTGCATATGACTCCAACTTACTTGAAACCATAGAAAATAGATAAAATCCACTTTACCTCAAGTAACAACCACATATACGAATTGCGCCGGTATGGGCATTCTTTGTAGATCGTCCATCATCCAAACCATCAATCGCTTCCTACATATTGGAATAAGGCTTTTTCCATGATCACGATTCCTAACGCCTGCCGCATATCTCGCATTCTCCTCGTCTCCGCCACCGCCCTCGCTGGCTTTGCTGCAATTGCGCAGACTACCGCTGCCGCCCGTGCCGCGGCTCTGGTCGCCCGCATGACACTGGAGGAGAAGGTGTCGCAAATGCAAAACCACGCGCCTGCAATCCCCAGACTGAACATCCCCGCCTATGACTGGTGGAGCGAGGGTTTGCATGGCATCGCGCGGTCCGGCTACGCCACAGTATTTCCTCAGGCGATTGGCCTCGCGGCCACCTTCGACTCTCCCGGGCTTCACGATGCCGCTGTTGTCATCTCCACAGAAGCTCGCGCGAAGAACTCCGAAGCACAACGACACGACAACCATGACATCTACTTCGGTCTCGATCTCTGGTCTCCGAACATCAACATTTTCAGAGATCCGCGTTGGGGCAGAGGCCAGGAAACGTATGGAGAAGATCCCTTTCTCACCGCTCGCATGGGAGTGGCTTTCGTAACCGGCCTCCAGGGAGATGATCCGAAGTACCTTCGCGTGGTCGCGACTCCAAAACACTTCGCTGTTCACTCCGGCCCCGAGAACACGCGACACACAGTCGACGTCGTCGCATCACCGCATGATCTCGAAGACACATACCTGCCCGCGTTTCATGCGGCCATTGTCGACGCCCATGCAGCCAGCACAATGTGTGCTTATAACTCCCTTGACGGCCAGCCAGCGTGCGCCAATGAAATGCTCCTGAAAGATATACTTCGCGGCGCATGGAAGTTCAGTGGTTATGTCACAAGTGACTGCGCTGCCATCACGGACATCGCGGTCGGCCACAAATTCGCACCCGATCTCGCACACGCCTCCGTCGACGCTGTACGAGCCGGCACAGATACCAGCTGCGGTAGGGAGTATTCGAGCCTCACAGATGCGGTACATCAAAGGCTGATTGCTGAGAGTGAAGTCGATCAGTCCGTCACGCGGCTTTTCACAGCGCGCTTTCGCCTAGGGCTCTTCGACCCTCCCACAGACGTCCGATATGCCAGAATTCCTTTCCGTGAGAACGACTCTCCCGCACACCGTACACTGGCCCTCAAGCTGGCCGAGGAATCTATCGTTCTCTTGAAGAACGACGGCGTCCTTCCACTTGCAAAGTCCGCAAAGACGCTGGCAATCATCGGTCCTAACGCGGCTTCTCTATCTGCCATCGAAGGCAACTACAACGCAGTCCCTTCAGAACCGATAACGCCGTTGCTCGGGATCCAGCGCCGCTTTGGAAAGAAGAGCACGATCCTTTACGCACAGGGCTCTCCTTATGTAGAGGGTGCCATCGTTCCGGTACCCCCGGATGTAGTTCACCCGGCGATGGGCGACTCGCGCGATGGGCTCAAGGGAGAGTACTTCAATAATGCGGATCTTTCCGGTTCTCCCTTATCGACACGCATTGACCCACAGATCAGCTTCGACTGGAACTCAGCATCGCCCGTTTCGGGTCTCGATGCCAAAGCCTTCAGCGTCCGATGGACCGGCGTTCTCGCGCTTCCGGCTCCAGGAGACTACACGTTCCGCTTCACGCTTGCTCATTGCTACCCCTGCAACGACATCGAATCAATAGCAGTGTGGGCGGATGGGAAACAAGTCAATCAGTATGCCAATGAACAAAAGCAATCCCGCTCCAGTACAACGCCTTCTTTCACACTGCACATCGACGACCGCAAGCCGCACGCGCTTCGCGTGGAGTACGTGCATCGCGCACCGCTTTTCGGAGCAGGCATCAGCTTCGATTGGCAGCCCAACATCGTCGCAGAGCGTGAACAGGCCGTCAATGCCGCCAGCAAAGCAGACGTCGTCATTGCCTTTGTTGGACTGACCCCGGAGCTCGAAGGCGAAGAAATGCCCGTAAAGCTGGAAGGGTTTAATGGTGGCGATCGCACTTCGATTTCCCTGCCGCGTGTCCAGGAAGACATGCTGAAGGCAGTGGCCGCCACGGGCAAGCCCATCATCGTTGTCCTGCTCAATGGCAGCGCTATTTCTGCGGCCTGGGCCAAGGAGCACGCCGCCGCGATGCTGGAAGCCTGGTACCCAGGCGAGGAAGGCGGTACAGCCATTGCAGCCACTCTCGCGGGTGACAATAATCCAGCGGGCCGCCTGCCCGTCACCTTCTATGCCTCAACGGATCAATTGCCGGCTTTTGATAACTACGCGATGAAGGGCCGCACTTATCGCTACTTTGAAGGAACGCCGCTTTTCGGCTTCGGATACGGGCTTAGCTACACCCACTTCACTTATAGCAACCTCAAGCTTTCAACATCCTCTCTCCACGCCGGCACATCGCTGACCGTCGACGCGGATGTGAAGAACACCGGCGCGTTCGACGGTGACGAGGTAGCGGAGCTATACCTGACTCCTCCAGCAGTAGAAGGAGCGCCGAAGCTTGCTCTTGAGGGCTTCCAGCGTGTTCACCTTCGGCGCGGTGAGACAAAACACGTTCTGTTCACGCTCGACCCGCGACAACTCAGCCTTGTAGATGAAGAAGGGATTCGCGCAGTGCGGCCGGGGCAATATCAGATCACCATCGGAGGCAGTCAACCCACAGAGGCAAGTGGCGTGAAAGTCCCACTCGCCATTTCAGGGACCTCTCCGATCGCACGCTAGATCGCATTGCCCAACCAAGCTGCACCAAAACTCCGATTCAAGAGGTCTTCAAGCCTTCCCTTCAGGTTTTTGAGCGACTACCGAAAAAATCCCGCATGCGTTAGCGATGTGCTCTGGAGATCACAGCCTTTTCAAGTCTCTCACCGCTTTTCCAAAAGACTCAGACCCACGATCACTATTGCAGAGCGGCATCAAGCGGTTGCCCCTTAGCTGTCGGCAGCGAAATCCCCAGCAGCTTCGCAATGGTGGGAGCCACACGGAGATTCGGGATCGTACCGAGGTCGATGCCTGGACGGATGTGACTACCGGACGCGACAAAAAGTGCCTGCATCTCAGGATCTGTGTTGCTGTAGCCGTGGCTTCCATCAGGGGTAGAGACCTCCTGGGTCAGTGGACCGTCCTCTCCCGCCCAGAAGGCATAGTCGGGACTGGCCGTCAGATAGAGATCGGGAGCCTGGTCCGAATTGGCCAATGCAGGAAGACCTATCGCGCGCCCCTCTTCGTTGGTGAAAGCTCCTTCCACGCCAGGCAAGCCGGAGAAGTAGGCCTTCAACTCCGGCACGAGTTTGGCACGCAGAGTCTCGTCCCGTATGTAGAGCGAAGCCTCTCCGCCCTCAGCGAGAAACCACGCACCGCCCTCATATTTGTCATTCAACTTGCTGAGCACGTTGCGCTGTGCCAGGACCACATTTGGGCGAATCGCATGCTTCACATCTCCGAAGCCGTGATCTGAGGCGATCACGAAGGTGATGCGATCGAGCAGACCCGCAGCGCGCGCGGCTTCGATCAGCCGGTCCAGACACATGTCCGAATACGCATACCCCGCATAAGCCGCCATAGAAAGCGCACCGTATTTGTGTTGCAACGTGTCCGTCTGCAGCAAGTGGAAGAGCAGCAGGTTCGGTGTATGGTGGATCAGGATGTCGATCGCGGCATCGGTCCACACTTCATCATGCCAGGCTGGGCCGCCGTTGAAGTGTTCGACTTGATCCTGCGTGATGACGCCCTTCGCGATCAAATCCTGCGCAATTATGCTGCTGACGTCCGGCTTCTCGGCAAACTGCCAACGAACATTTTTCGCGCCGTAGATCGCCACCCAGTCCACCTGGCCAGTGGTCATTCCCTTCTCTGCGAGAGCGTCGTATAACGTGCGCGCATGCACGAGCTCGTCTTTCGGCACCCACTGCTTCACAACAGGACCATCACCCGGAGTAGGAAACTCGATCTCGCCGTTGGCCATTACGTGATGCACGGACGCATCGACACCGGTGACTAGTGTGGTGTGGTTGGGCCAAGTCACAGTGGGGTTAATGGGAATCATCGCATCGGCGTGCGCGCCGTTTGCGATCAGCCCACGCAGCGTGGGCATTGGCAGGCGAGGGTCTTTGAGCGCTCGCGCAGGAAACCCATCGATAGTTATCAGCACGACGATGGGACCGCTCTTTGCGGCGCTGCCGTCATTCTGCGCGTACGAAGAAAAGGAGGTGAGCAGGAGCAGAAGCGAGACGAGACAAGATCTTGAGCAAGGACTGATTTTCATAAACTTTCCATTCCGTAAGAAAGGTTTTCTTCGCACTGTGATGCAGGAAGTTGGAGGCTACTTCGTGAGGATCCATCCAAGCGACTTCTCGCTGGTGCCAAGACCCTCGCAGGTGTTGCTGGTGGAAGCCCAGTGAGTTCCATTCGCTTTGGTGCGGCAACGATAGATCTGCACCGAGTCCCCCGAGGCCGGTTTAGCCGGATAACTATAGCCGGCCACCGTTTCTTCGTTGTAGCTCGCGTCGCAGCTTCCGCTGGTGATCAGGTGATCCGGATGCGCTGAAGGCCAGGGTGCAGTGATCACCTTCCCACTGCTGTCGAACGTCCCGCTGCGACACTCAACGATCTTCGTCATCATCTGCCCCTGCGAGACGGCACTGTCTGCGGGGAGCTGCACGAAGTATCCGACCGTATCGACCTTGATGGCTGTAAAGGTGCCGATGGGATAGGAGAACACTGCGTCACTTCCGTACGCCACCGGTTGCGTGCTGGAGTAATACTGGTCGAAACCCGCGTCCTGGCGCGTCGTCAGCGCGACAAGTACCTGTGGGTCCTGTGCCTTGCGCGCTGTAGTCACCGTCACGCTACGTATCGCCAGTATGCGATGCGAGAGATTGTTGCGAGGCGGCACGAAGGCATACGCGAGCAGGAATTGGTTCTTCTGCGTCAGGTTCCAGCTCCGTGTTCCGTCCACCGGACTGAGAACCGAAGGATAGATATAGAGGTAATGCGGAGGGTTCGATCCGTAAGGGTATCGTCCGGAAGCAGTCGTTTCCTGCACGAAAAGCGGGTCGGGCAGCGTGGTAAAGCCAATGCTGCCGCTGTGCAGGTTAGAAAGCGCCGTGAAGGACGCCTTCAGCCCCACGAACTTTGGATCGGCGGCCGCCAGCAGCATAACCATTTTCTTATCTTCCCATACGGAGGCGCCGCTTCCCAACGCGCTTGAGCTCTTTCCACCGTCAGGCGAAGGTCCGGCGATTGTGCCGGAGATGTCAGTGTCGAAACCATTCAATCCGGGCTGCGATCCCCAACCATCGTGGTACTTGATGAAATGCGTGAGGTCCGTCAGCGGAGCGCGCGCGAGCGTGGTGGTGTTAATAGTTGGGTTGCGGCAGAACATATATGCGTAGGTAGAATCACGAATAGCAGTGCAGTCGCCTTCGCCGGACTCGCCGTTGCCGGTATCGCCATTCGTGGAGTCATAGATGAGCGTGGGGTTCGACCAACTACCCTGCAGCCCGGCATTTGCTCCAACGGGAGAGGTCCAGAGAGCCATCGTCTTGTGATGAGTCCTGGAGATTCCGCAACCGGTCGTTCCGGGTTGCGGAGCTTCACCATGCACGAAGCCATACAAGATGCCTTTATAGCTGAGGACAGAATTGAGCCACTGCCCGCAGGGAGCCCAGGCAGCCGTCGCGGCCGTCGAGTGCAGCACATCGATGTGATAGCGACCGCCTGCAGGCGGGGTGCTATGCGGAGCAGCGGTCGTGGGCGGTGCGCCTGCGTCTTCCACCGCGTTGCCGTCCATAGCCTGGGTACAGTTCGGGCCGTCGGCAGCCAGCCAGCAGGCATTCGAGGTGAAGCTGCGGAAGTGGCCAGGAGCGATCTGGTACGACGTGTAGTAGTTATCCTCACCGTATCCCTCAGGCCCGCGGACCGCATCGGCGCGCTCCACCCAGAAACGAATTCCCGAAAGATCGAGTGTCTGCTGCGCATGGCCCGCTGGAGTGATCGCCAGCAAGGCGCTTGCGACGACGAGCATGGCCACGATGAATCTCATTTTCCCGATCTCCCGTAAAGCAATAGCGCCCTCCTTTAAAGAGCTGGATGAAGCAGTAGCGTATACGCGAGGCCAACGAGTTTCCACGCGCTGTGCTGTTCACAATCCGTTCCGGCTGCATGGTGTGACGCAGAGGGCCGCCCGGGACGGGCCTCTGCACAAAGTTAGAAGTTGTAGAAGAACTCGGCCTGTCCTTCGCGGTTGGTGGCCGTGAACTTGGTGGTGACCTGGCCGAAATTGGAGGAGCCGAGCGTCACGGTCGGGAACGGAGCCTGAACCCGGTTGAGCGCGTTGAAGTAATCTATGCGCAACTCAAACGAGGTTCCCTCGGTGAGATGAATCTTCTTGATGACGTTCAGGTTCTCCGACGGGTACCAGGGACCGCGAACCGAGTTATAGGTGCGGTTGGCGTTGCCCAGCACATACTGACTGCCGGTGTTGCTCCAGGCGTTGGTACTGAACAACAGCGGCGCGGGTATTTTCCCCTCGAAGAACAACGGGATCTTGCTATAGTTACCCGACCAGAGCGAAGCCAGCGGATTCATGTTGGGCCGGTTGGTGCTGTTGAGGAAGTTCTCACCGCTCTGCGTAATCGCCAGCGGCTGGGAGTTGTTGTAGTTCAGGATCCCTCCTACCTGCCAGCCACCCGCCACCTTGTCTTGCCAGCCCGAACTGAGCCAGCGCTGGCCGTGACCGAACGGAAGCTGGTAGATGACGGTAGCCTTGGATTCGAACGAGCCCGTCGTGTCTTCACCCCAGTTCTGCTTCTGGTTGTACTTGTTCACGGTCGTTACCAGGTTGTCGTAGAGCCTCGGCAATTCAATATTTCCCATGAAGTTGAGATTGTTGGACAAGTGCTTATCGACCTGCACCTGGAAGGCGGAGAAGTACGTGGTCCCTGACTGGTCCCACGCCCGAGATACGCCGGAGTACTGAGGATACGGTTTCAGGGATTGGTAAACCGTGGCGCTGCCGCCAAACTGCGAGGCGAAGGTTGAATACGGAGCCGTGAATCCGGCCGCAATCGCCGCAGCCGAGGTAATGTTGTCGCTCAGTAGCGCGCCGTAGGACAGAACCGAAGGATTGGGCTGCTCGATGGGATTGATGTTCGAGCCCGACAGGTGCGAAGTCTTGTTCGCGAGATAGTCGGCGGTCAGCAACATATGCCACGGAAGCTGGCGCTGAACACCCAGAGTCCACGTCTGCAGATGGCCTGCTTCGCCGTTGTGAGCGTAGTCCATGTAGTAGATAGTTTGCGCAACACCGAGTCCCGGGCTGAAAGGGGTGGGTGTTACGGCGGGAATGGGATTAGCGGCTCCCGTGGTGGGGTTGCTCCACTCACCGTAGGAGGATGTATACCCTCCGGTTGAGCTCTGCGTATAGCTGCCACCCAGCAGACCGGCCATATTGTTGGGGCCGGAGTAGGCGCCTTCACCCTGGCCGTAAGCGCCACTGAAGCCCAGATAGGTGATGCCATAGGAGCCCTGAACAACCGTGCTCTTATTGAGGCTGTAGGCGAAACCTACGCGCGGAGCAAAGTACAGTTTGTGAGGGGCTATCTGGTTATAGCCGGCACAGCCGAAGCAGTTGCCGTACTCGGTGGCAGCACCCGGCAGGTTGCCGGCTGACGGGTTTGGAGTGGTCGGAGCCAGGAAGACGTTATTGTTCTGGGCCAGAGTATAGGGCATCATCAGGTCGTAGCGGATGCCGAGGTTCAGTGTCAGCTTGTTCGTGGCCTTGAAGTCGTCCTGGAGGTATGCAACGTACGCCTGCGTGTTGATGCTCGTCGTGGTGGAGGACGTGCGGCTGGCGGAATCGGGCAGGCCTAGCAGGAAGCTGGCAAACGAGCTGCCGTATTGGGAAAAGTTGGTATTCGCGGTATTGGGAATGGACGTCTCAGCCTGGCTGAAGCTGAAGTGGCCAGCGCTATAGTTGCTGAGAGTGTTCGCGAAGTAGTGGTGGAACTCGCCGCCTATGTTGATCGTGTGGCGGCCCTTGTTCCACAGCCAGTTGTTGAACAGGTTCCAGCCGATGTTGTCCACGTGGTACAGGACGAGACTGCTGTTGCTGTTGCCCCAGTTGGTAATCGCTTCCTGGCCGTTGAAGCTGATATACGGCATGGTGGTGCCGGCCAGCACGCCGGGAAAGTTCACGCCCGGATCGCCGTCTACGTTGTTCTGCCACTTGTTTTGTGCCGCAACACCAGCCGTCACAACCAGGTTGGGCCTTATGATCTTGGAATAATTCGCCAACCACACGTTGGCGTTGTCGGTGAGGTCCTCCTGGCCGGTGAGCGGGTTGGTGGCAGGCACAATGGGAGCGTCCTCCTCCTGCGTCTGGGTGTAGTGGTTGCGCCACCAGGTGAAGGCAATGTTCTGGCTCTGCGTGATCTGGTGGTTCAGCGTGACGCCCATGGCCTGGTTCAGGTTCGGCAGGGACTTAATCACAGGGTTCATGTTGTCCTGCAGGCCATAATTCGTTCCCGTCGTGTTGGGGTTGGGGAGGTACTGAAGCAGCGATGCTGACAGCGGGTCAATGCGGTTCGAGCAGATGACGTTCAACTTGCCGTTGCACTGGAACTGCTGGCCGGTCTGCGGATCGTAAATCGGAATCAGGACACCATTGGAATTGACAAAGTTGCTGAAGTCGCCTGTCCTCTCCGCCGGCGTTGGAACCGAGCCGATGGAGGTGTCGGCCTGGTCCTTGTTGAATACCTCGAAGGCTGCCAGGAAAAAGGTCTTGTTGTGCCCGTTGTAGATCTTGGGTAGAACCACGGGGCCGCCGATGGTGCCGCCCCAATCGCTTTCCCTATCGACAGGCGGGACGAGCTTGCCGGCGAGGTTGTAGTTGGTGTCGAAGAAGCCGTCGGAATCAAGAGCGCTGTTGCGGTCGATGAAAAAGGCATCGCCGTGCAGCTTGTTGGTACCCGCACGCAAGCCGTAATCGACCGCGCCCTGCACCATGCCGTAGCGGGCCGAAATCGCGTTGCGGACGACGCGGAACTGGTCCACCATTTCGTACGGCGGGTTTGAGTTTCCGTCGGAGGCGGTCTGGATCTGTAGGCCGTTGTAATAGTTGCCGGATGCGTTGGTCTGGCTTTCGCTTCCACCGTCCACATACAAGTTGCCGTAGGAGCCGAGCCTCACTCCGGGCGCCTGCGCGGCAAAGGTCTCGACCTGGCGGACATAGCCGTTCACCAAAATAGGCAGGTCCGTCACTTCCTCCGCCGGAAGCATCGTGTCAAGCTGGGCATCGGTGGTATTGAGTCTGTTGGAATTGAGCGATGACACCTCCACAGTCTGGCTGATTTTGCCCAGCGTCATCTGGATATTGTTGGTCGTCTCGGAGCCAACTTCGACAACGACATGCTTTTGTTCGAACCTTTGAAATCCTTGCACTTCCACCGTAATATCGTAGGTTCCGGCCGGTAGGGGCACCGTATACAGGCCCACCGAGGATGCGGCGAACTGCGCCTTGATCCCGGTGGCTTCATTGAGGAACGTAATTTGCGCGCCAGCGATGGCGGCGCCCGATGGGTCCATCACCCTGCCAGTGAGACCGGCATTTTCTTGTGCATTCAGCGGCATACAGACAAGTATCAGCAGACAGGGCAGCAGGAGCCGCAACACAGTTTGCATCCATCGCGTGCGCGACTCTCTCCGGGTTGCACTGCGATCATGCGAGACATCCAGGTTTTTTAGTTGATTTGGCATCATATCGTCCTCCACAAATCTTTCTTTCGTCTCCGGTTTCTATGGCCGGAGTTTGATAGTTCAATCGGCGTGCACCGACACGATGGTTGACTTCAAGGTCTCGACGGCGGCCTTCGCTGGTGCCGTCAAGTTCCTTACAGCCGCCGAGTTCCTCGGCGGCACACTCTCTTCTGGCAGATTCCATCCGCGCAGCGAAATAGCCGCCACGCCAGCTCCGGCAGCTTTCGCCGGAGCCTGAATTGTGATTTCGCGTTCCTCACCCGGCAGCAGCGACACGTAGTTGTCGCTGTAATAGGCAGGAAGAATGCGGGTTCCATCCGCATGATGCAGCGTCAGTTTGAGCGCAATCGCCGCATCCTTTCCGCTGTTGCGCAAATGCACGCGCCAGACCTTTTCCGGCGCGCCGTCCACCTCAACCTGTGGCGCAAGGGCGACGCTACTGTCGATAGTGCTCGTCGCGAGCTTGTCCAGCCCGCGATAACTCTCCGCATCGCGTGCTACCCAGTAGAAGTTGTCGGCGATCAGAACGCCTGCCGCATCACGCAACTCCAGCCGCACAAACAGCAGCGGATGTGCCGCGAACAGATCGCTTACCGGTAGCACGAAGAGCGGCGTGGTGACGTTGGCGGAGGCGTCCACGCTGACATCCTGGCTGGCCAGCGTAGCGTTCTTCGGATCGACCACTACCGCGTGCACACGCAGTCCTCGCGCTGCATCCCTCGTCGTGTTCACCACCTGCACCGTGTGGTCGGAGAGGTCCATTTGCACATGCAGCGGCGCATTGGCCTTGCGAATGCCATAGAACGAGGCTTGCGTGTCATAGTCCGAGCTATACATCTGCCACATCGTGCTGGGCCATGCGGGCTGCGTCATCCAGATCATGCGACCGCTGTTCGGCCTCCACAGGTGCGCATACATACCTTCGTAGATTGCCTGGTGGTCGACGTAGTTGAAGAGCTGGATACGGCGCTCAAACTCCGGTAGCGAATCAAAGGGCCCAAGTTGCAAAGCCAGTTGGCGCATCAGCTCCTGCGTGTTACCGCCTTCGCTTTGGTGCCAGTCGTGGTACGCCCATGCATCGCTGACGGGCCAGCGGTCAGCCGCAGCCACCGTATGCTCAAAAGCTTCTTTTGTGGGGAACGACGAGATGCCCAGCTCCACCGAAAAGCCGCGGTTCAACTTGCTGAAGTAGAGCGAAGGTTCAACCCAGTGATAAGGCCCACTCGTATGAAGGTTCACCTGGTTCGAGCTCGGAGAATAGAACCGCGTGCCATCCTCTTCATGCAGCATCTGGATCAGCTTCTCGTTGAGCACCGGCGGAGGAACACCTTCATTGCGTCCGCACCAGATCGCGATCGAGGGATGATTGCGATAACGGCGCACGGTGTCTCGGGCGTTCTCAACGAACAGATCAGGATCGCCCGGTTCGGCGTTGTAGTTCCCGGTGGAGCCCCAGAAATCGTTCCACACCATCATGCCGTACTCGTCGGCAAGTTGATAGAAAACCTCTTCGGTGTTCTGGCCGACCCAGTTGCGGATCATGTTCAGATGGGCTTCGCGGTGCAGCCGGAAGTACGGCTCAAGGTGTTCACGGCTGATGCGCTTGCGGCTGTCGTCCATGCCCCAGTTGCCACCCCGTACGGCTATGCGCACGCCGTTGACCTTGAGCACGAGATCGGTAAGTCCGGACTCGTCCGTCACGGGACGCACGGCGGGCGTGTTCGCAGCAGCAGGATCGACCGTGGAAGCCCACCCGGTTGCGGTCTGGCGCATCGTGTCGTGACGCACATCGACCGGATCGTAGTCCTTGCCAAGCGCAAGTGTGGGGTCGACCTCCACACGACGCAGGTGGCCGCTGCCATCGAACAACGTGAGTTCGTAGGTAACCTCGCGCACGCCGAAGGCGAGAGTGCGCTGGTCGGACACTGCGCCCGCCGTCGAGAGCGTCAGATGCAGGTGATAGAGACTGGGATCACCATAACCGTTCGGCCACCACAGGCGCGGATGACTGAGGTGCAGTGCAGGATAGGCGTCGGGCGAAAGATGCAGCGTGCTGTCTCCGGAAGGCACATCGACTGCCTTCCGCACCTGCACCCCCTCGAATGCCGCCGTGACCACGACGTTGCGCGCGATACCGCTACCGTTGTGTACCGGGACGTCGATCTGCACGTCCGCCGTGGACACGTCCGGCAGCGGCAGTCGCGTGATCACCTGCGGATCCCCCAGCGTCACCGCGCCTGTTTCTTCCAGACTCACGCTCTGCCAGATGCCGCTGTCGCGGTCACGCATCGCCGGCATCCAGTCCCAGCCCTCGGTATCAACGAACGTAGGGCCATCGATCATCATCAGGCCACCGTCATAACCGGGCCCATCCTTGATCGACTGCTCAGCGGGAATTCCCGGATGCGGCGGCGGTGCGATACGCACAGCAAGCACATTCGCTCCGGCGTTGAGAACGCTGGTTACATCGAAGACGCCGCGCTCAAACGCGCCACGTATTTCTCCCAGCCGGTGCCCGTTGACCCACACGTCGGCTGTGTAATTGATCCCTCCGAAGTGCAGCGTGACGCGTCGCCCCGCCGCGTGGTCCGCGGGAGCAGGAAACTCCACGCGATACCAGTAGTCGTGCTTGTTCAGCGACTCCGGTATAGCCATGTTGTTCAACCCAAAGTCGGGATCGGGATAGATGCCGCGGTTGATAAGCGTCGTCAGCACGGTTCCGGGCACTGTAGCAGGCAGCCATGTCGAATCGTTGAACCCCGGAAGCGAGATCTTCGCTCCAGCAGCCGGCAGAACAGCTTTGTCAGCGTTGGAGTAGAGCTTCCAGTTGGCCACAATCTCCCATTTGTCCGCTCCATCCGGGTGCAGCGTCAGACCGGCAGCTGGCAACGGCTCCGCATGAGGAGCCTCCGCTGCCGCGCCGTGGGGCATCAGGTCCGGGTCCTGCGGCTCCCGGTAGCCTAACTGCTGCTTGGTCTGTACCGGCCACGGCTTGGCGTTCTCTTCGCGAAGCTGTGCCTCGAAGTTAGGCGGCGCAGCGTAATCGTGCGCGATGCGCGATGCATTTTTCGACCCTTCCATCACGGTGAAACCACCGATTTCTCCACTGAAGCGAACCGTGTCATCGCCAGGGTCGGGAGCAAGCCGTATCTCCCGAGCAACATCTCCCTTTAGCGAGTGCGCCGCTCCAGCGACCATTCCATCCACATAGAACGTCACGATCTCGCCGTCATCGCTCACCGCCAGCAGGTGCCACGTCTTGGGCGAGAGAGCAGTATCGGCCAGAACCGCTGCACTCGACTCCGAGCCGATGCCCGGGTGTCCATGCCGAAGCTGAAAGTAGCAGGAGGACGCGGCAGGATCGCCAATACCCGCGATCAATGCATCCGCGTCCGGCGTCTCCGTCCGCACCCAGAGTTCTTCGGTGCGCGTTCCTGTTCCGGCAAGCTTCGCAGGCAGCGGCTTGACAAGAGCTGGCCCTCCCGCCACAACGTTCGCCAGATACGGACCCGTCTGTACAGGCAGGTCTGCAGAGGAGCCGGGCGTGGAAAGGCTGAGGAGGCCAACTACAGCCGCGGCCGAAACCACGCGACGGGCCCTCCAAAAGCCACCCATCCTATTTATTAACAATGTGTTACAGGACTCGCCCAAGTGCTCCTCCAAACCGAACTCAGCGTAGGGGTCGCCAGCAATGTCGTCTAGGTTAGAGCGGTTCGCGCGCAGCGTTCGACCGATCGAACCTCCGTCTCCCGCGATCCGAGACCATGGGAAAGCAAGACCCGTAAGGCAGCCAAGCCACATGAAGTCAGGGGATTAGAGCCAGAAGGGCGAATCCTTTTCAAGATTGAGTTGAGGAAGAAACTGTAACGGTGCTCTAATGATCCGTCGTTCCAGAGGACGCGCGTCTAACAGCCTGTTAACCACGTTAGGTGATGCTCGTGTCTATACTCTGGGGTGAGTTGGAACCATGCTGACGAAGCCTTACCAGCGCGAACAGATCGAAATGCCGGAAGACGAACCCGTCACCACGGGCGATGCGCAGGTACGCGAGCACCTCGACATCATCCTGGCCAGCGATGAGTTCTCAGCCAGTCGCCGCGCTTCCGAACTGTTGCAGCACCTGGTAGAGCGCGCGCTGGCTGGGGACAACGCCAGCCTCAAAGAGCGGCTCCTCGGCGTCGACATCTTCCACCGCCGCAGCGACTACGACACCAGCACAGACGCAATCGTGCGCGTCACGGCCAATGACGTGCGTCGTCGGTTGGCACAGTTCTACTCCCGGCACCCCGTCCAGCCGCTGCGCATCTCGCTTCCGCTCGGCTCTTACATTCCGGACTTCATTGCCGCGACGGTACGCCAACCGGAGTCCACGCTCGCAGGCACCGTCCAAATCTCCAGCAGCGCCCTGCCTCACGCCGAACTTCCGCCCGCAGCCTACCTTGAACATTCCGCGTCTGCGATAACTCCGCTCCCGGCAAAAACACGCGTTCTGCCGAGATTGCTGTATCCCCTTGGATTGGTATTGGCAGTACTCCTCGGCTGGTGGTTCCGCAGCGTACACGACCGGGGTGCGCAAACCAACAGTGCCTACTCCTTTTACAACGATCTTCTCGGTCCAATCGGGTTGAACGGTCCGGGGAAAACCGAGATCGCGCTGACCAATCCACATATGCTTCTGTATCTGGGATTGAACAGTCCCGGGCCTGCGCTCGGCGTCAGTCCTAAGGACATTCCCGTTCCTGCGGATATGGCCGCAGTACTGAATAAGAGCGCTAACGACAACCAGGCCGACTTTCCCTATCACCACTTCTTCGTGGACTATACGAACTACACTGGCATTGGTGAGGCCAAGGCAGCCGCCGGCCTTGCCCGCACCCTACAGGCGACCGGCCGCAGTGCCGAGCTCACCGAACAACGTTTCCTTAACTGGGAAACCGCCCGGCAGGATCAGTTGATAATCCTCGGCGCGCCGCACGAGAGCAAGTTCGTTCAGGACACGCTCTCCGCGGCCAACTTCACCATCGGCTATTACTCGATCCACAACGCTCATCCGCTGCCCGGAGAACAAACGGAATATGTGCGCTCGCACACCGACGACGTAATCGAAGATTACGGTCTGATCTGGATGACGCAGTCTCCGTCCGGCGCCCGCGTCCTCGTACTCGCTGGCCTCACCAGTGCCGGAACCGCCGGTGTCGGTGAGTTCTTCAGCGACCCGCAGCGCATGTGGCCGGTCTACCAGCAATTGCGGACCGCCGCCGGGTCCCACGGCTTCCCGGACTCTTGGCAGGTGTTGCTACGCATCCAGGCCCGCCAGGATGTGCCCGTCAGCGTGACGCCCATAGCCGTGCGCATCACCCGCACCCCGCAGGGATAAGCGGCGCCGCGCCCTCATTGCGCGATTTACATCTCCACGTGATTTCGGATCCTGGCACTCGCTCCCGGAGGCAAGCAGAGAAAGCGCCTCGTGCTTTCTCTTGTACCGTACGGCGGGTGCGGTACTCTTCTTCTGTTCTCCGCTCTCCGACTACGTCACCGGCGAAGTCCTGATCTGTGGCGGCGGATATCACTTTTGATTTGGCAGCGCGGGAAGCAAAGAAGAAAGGACACATGAACAAACTCCTCGGATCTGCAGAAGAAGCGCTTCACGGAATCGCGCGCGACGGCATGCTCATAGCCGTGGGCGGCTTCGGCCTCTGCGGCATTCCGGAGAAGCTGCTTGAGACGCTTCGTGACAGCGGCGTACGCGATTTGACCGTTGCCAGCAATAACGCCGGCGTGGATGGGTGGGGCCTCGGCCTGCTGTTAGAAACCAGGCAGATCCGCAAGATGATCGCAAGCTATGTAGGCGAGAACGCCGAGTTTGAGCGGCAGTTCCTCCATGGCGAACTGGAGGTCGAGTTCTCGCCGCAAGGGACACTGGCCGAGCGAATGCGGGCGGGAGGCGCCGGCATCCCTGGCTTCTACACTCGCACAGGCGTGGGTACCGTCGTTGCCGAAGACAAACCGACCGCGACGTTCGATGGAGAAGAATATATTTTGGAGCGCGGTATTCGGGCCGACCTTGCACTAGTCAAGGCCTGGAAGGCGGATACGCACGGAAACCTGATCTATCGCCGGACCGCACGCAACTTCAATCCGGTTGCCGCTACATGCGGCCGCATCACCGTCGCGGAAGCGGAGATCATCGTCGAGCCCGGCGAACTCGATCCTGATGCGATCCACACCCCCGGCATCTACGTGGATCGCGTCGTCCACAACCCCACGCCGGAGCGCCGTATCGAGCGTAGAACCACCCGGAAGGAGTAAGACATGCCCTGGACAAGGAATGAAATGGCAGCGCGCGCCGCACGCGAGTTACGCGATGGCTTCTACGTCAACCTAGGCATTGGCATGCCTACGCTGGTCGCAAACTACATCCCTGCCGGCATCACGGTTGTGCTGCAGTCGGAGAATGGCTTGTTGGGTATGGGACCGTTTCCGCTCGAAAGTGAAGTCGATGCAGACCTCATCAATGCCGGCAAGGAAACCGTGACGTTCGCTCCAGGCGCATCGTTCTTCTCAAGCGCTGATTCTTTCGCGATGATTCGCGGTGGCCACATCGACCTGGCCATTCTTGGTGCGATGGAGGTTTCGGAGCGTGGCGATCTCGCCAACTGGATGATCCCCGGCAAGCGCGTGAAAGGTATGGGCGGCGCAATGGATCTCGTCGCTGGCGTGAACCGAGTGTTGGTGATGATGGAGCACACCGCACAAAACGGGGAACCCAAGTTGCTCCGTGCTTGCACGCTGCCACTCACAGGAAAAGATGTGGTGAAGCGAGTGATCACCGATCTTGCGGTGCTGGATGTTACGAGTGAAGGCTTTGTCGTACGCGAGTTGGCGCCCGGAGTCACAGAGCAGCAAGTCATCGAACGCACATTAGCGCCAGTACGCTTCGAGTTGGAGAAAGTTGTTGTCCGCGCTCACGACTGAATTAAGCCCTTTGATCGACCAAGACCGCCTGGCCACCAATTCCAATCGCCCGCAAGACGAAGAAGCGCCGGTCCGATGATGATGCGAACAACGGTAGCGTCAATCAAAACAGCAACGGCCAGGGTGAACCCGATCATTTTTACCACCAGGAAGCCTCCAAAGGTGAAGGCCGCAAAGACGACGATCATGATCGCGGCAGCGCTTGTAATCAGGCCTGCGGTTCGCGCCATGCCCTCCGGGATTGCCTCGAGTTCACTCAGGCCGCTCCGTCTGGCTTCAAGTACACGCGCGACGAGAAACACTTCGTAGTCCATACTCAATCCGAAGACAATGGCAAAAGTGACGATCGGCACGAGTGGAAAAATGCTGCCTGTTCCCCCGGGCACACCGAAGAACCTGCTGCCGTGGCCGTCCTGAAAAACGAGAACGAGTGCGCCGAAGGAAGCAGCGACCGAAAAGAGATTGAGCGCAATGGCTTTTATCGCGACGACGATCGATCGGAATCCGCAGACAAGCGCCAGGAACGTTCCGCCGACGACCAGACTCATGACAAACGGGAAGCGATCTCGGACGATTGTTTCGTAATCTGCGTTGAGAGCCGGGATACCACCTACGAGCAGCGTCGCTCCAGGCACACCTGTAAGAGCAGGGGCGCCCGTTTTTCGAAGCTCCCGCACCCAGTCAACCTGATCGCGCAGCGACACGGAACCTTTGGGCAGCACTTGAATCAATGCGGCTCGGCCATCGCTGCTCAGAAGCGTGCGGCGCGTCTCCCTCGAGAGCTCTGGCAGGGCCGACCGGTTACTTTCGGCAATGGTTGTAATCGAAATGACACGGTCGCTGCGTGGATCGCTCGCAAGCCGCTTGGTGAGGCCATCCACTGCGCTCCAGCCTTCGTCGGTCTGCGCGATGGAGTCCTTCGGCAGTTCGACGATGATACGCAGTGATTCCACAATGCCGCCCCGATCCATCCGCTCTAAAGCATGGAGCCCTTGCACGGATTCCGCGGTCTGCGGCAACCAATCCCCTCGCGGAACGCTGGTGTCGAGATGCCGCGCTTGCAGCGCCAGCAGCAGCAACGGAGCACCTGCCAGCACGAGCGCAAGCCAGGGATGTGCAACGATGACCTTTCCCCATCTCCGCCAGCGAACACCCGTTCGTTCGGCGCGATGCGCATCAAGCTTCGGCGCGAAGGGCAGTCGCCCAAGATCGATCCGCGGACCGAGCAGTGCCAGCACCGCTGGAACGATCGTGTTGGTAAGCAGCACGCTCAACCCTGCAACGAGGAAACCGGCGATCCCAATCGAGCGGATTTCGCTGATCGGCACTGTCAGGAGCGCGAGAAAACCGATGCCGACGGTAGAGGCCGAAATCAGCAGCGTACGCCCGGCCTGACGCGCGGCTATGACCGACGCCTCGGATGCACTGAGTCCAGTGGAGATGGCCTCCCGAAACCGGCTGACCATGAGCAAACCGTAATCGATTCCTAACCCCAGCCCGAGCATGGTCGCCAGGTTCTGCACCAGAATTGACAGATGCCATCGATGGGCCAGGAATCCCGTGATCGCAAGAGTGGTTGCGATAGCAAGCTGGCCGACGGCTAACGGAATCAGTGCCGCGATGAGGCTGCCGAAAGCTACCAGCAGCAATGCGAGAGTCGCTGGGATCACCAGACTCTCGCCACGTTGGACATCGTCGGCACTCGCCTTGCGAATATCGAAGTTCAGCGGGATTTCGCCAGTCAGTTCGAGCTTGACTGCGGGGTAGCGGCCTTTGAGTTGTCCAGCAAGCGAGGTTGCCAGTTGGTGCAATCCGGGAACCAGCGACTCCACCGGAACATCCGCCGAAGCCAGGCCGATGAGAATGTACGTTCCGCCACCACGACCAAGGAAGACGGGATCGCGCAGATCAAGATAGGAAACCACACCGGACACGCCGGTTTGGTCTTTCACCGCGGCAACGATCGTCCCCAGGGCCTGCGCGCCTTCATCAGAAGTCGCGGGCGGAAGGCCCTCAACTATGAGGACCACCTGGTCAACGAATGGGGATCGAAAGCGATCCATCAGCTCATCGCGAACAGTTTCCGCCTGACTGCCTTCGACGCGGGTCGCGGTTTCGAGCGAGCGTTCCGCGTGAAAAGAAAACGGGAGCAGCGCAAGAGCTGCTGCGAGGACGATCCCGGCCACTATAAATCGGCGAGAAAACATAGCACTCATCCTTTCATAGATGCAGAGGATGGCTGCTGCATAGCACGTAAGGGTGAACCTTGTGTGAACGCGTCTTCCAGAAGAAGGGCGTTCGGACGCGCTTGTGCCGTTCCGCATCCTACAGGCGAGTACTACACTCGTGGAGAGTTACCGGGCATTGAGCCTGAGTGCCACATACTATGTCGTGTTAGGAGACGCCATTCGTACTTTTTTGATCCTCGCACTGTTTTTCGCCTTCCAGTCTGGAGGAGCGGACCCTCGCATTGGCTCGTGGACACTCGTCTCCGCGCAATCCAGCATGGACTTGGCCAATCGCCTTTCCATCACGCCCGTGGAGAATGGAACACACGTCGTCATGTCCGGGGAAACGCACCTCGATTTCACCGCGGCCACAAACGGTCACCAGGCGCCCGCTCCCGGGAACCTCGGCTTCAACCAGATCCAGCTGCACCGCATCGACAAGCACCAGGCCGAGGTGCGCGAGATGAAGGACGGAGCTCTCGTCGCCACAGTTCGGGAAAAGCTCTCGAACACCGGAACGGAGTTGACGAGCACCACCGTCTCCGCCGGCCATCCATCGCAGATCACCGTCTGGACGCGCACCGGCGGAACAAAGGACCCCAAAGATCCATTCGCTGGTGACTGGACACAAGATCTGGGCAAGACCCGCATGCGTCAGGCCTCGCCGCTCAAGATCGAAGCCGATGGCAGCGGCGGCACGCGCTTTCTGGGCGACTACAGCTACACCGCGCGCTTCGACGGCAAGCCCTATAACGTTACCAACTCGCGCAACGACACCGTAACAGTCGCGCTCCCCGACCCACACACCGTCGAGGCTACCTTCCGCCGCGACAGCCAGGTCACCCAGAAGGAACGCTGGCAGGTCTCCGCCGACGGTCAGCAGATGACGCTCTCCACCACCGCAACCCTCGAAACCGGCCAGCACCTCACCGAAAAACTCACCTTCAAGAAGCAGTAATGAAGACCGCGTTGGAATCAACCAGCGCTCCACTCTTCGCTTCCTCAACATCCTGGCGAACCGTAACGGAGATGATGCCCTTACGGTTCATGAACTTCAGAATGCCGTTCACCGTGTCCTCCAGCGAAGGGTCCGGCCTTCCCCAGGCGGAGGCATCCCGCGCCGCCTGGTAGGTCGAGCTGTCATAGCGCTTGAACTCCATCGACGAAATGTTGTCGACGGAACCCACCAGGAAATCCAGCAGTGGGAAAAGAAGATCTTCCTTGCGGCACCGGCGGATAAGCTCAGGAACGAATTCGGGCAGGGTGAAGGCTTCAAACTGCCGCCCTGTCAATTCCGTGATCAGACGCGTGATGTCGGTCATGTTCGAGTAGTCGTCCCGCACCACATGAAACGTCTGATTTGCCGTTCCCGGGCTGGTGGATATCGCAACGATGTTGTTCGCCATAATGTCAGCAGGGACAAAGCTGACCTGGTTCAGCGTGTCCACACCGATACCATGATTGACCATGAAGGCCACAAGGCGAACGGCAATATCGAAGTTATTCCCCCCGCCGTCTACCGAAGGACTAACGAGAGCCGGCCGGAAGACGCGAACCGAAAGGCCCCGGCGCTGCGCATCGAAGACCACTCGTTCCGCAACCCATTTCGTCTGGCTGTAACCGAAGTCGAGCAACTCCATGTTCGCGTTCGAATCGGTTTCATAGAGAACGGATTTCACGGCCCAGCCGAAGATAAACGTCGTCGAAACGTAGTTGAACTCTTTCGATCGGCCTTCAAAAGCAAGCCGCAGAATTTCGTTCGTTCCCAGCACGTTGGCGTCGCGCATCATGTCGTAGTTGAATAGGTAGTTCACGGTTGCGCCGTTATGGAAGACGGTGTCGATCTCAGTCGTAAGGAACTCCCACGTCTCCTGCATAAGGCCGAGACCTTTCTGTCCCAGGTCACCGCAGACAGGGATAACGCGAGCCTCGAACATCTCCATTAGATCGTCTGCAACCGGTCCCATGGAATGCATTGCGGCCGTCAGGCGCTGCTTACCTTGGGTTTCATCGGACGCGCGGACGAGCACATATATCTTCGCGTCTGTCTGCTCCAGCAGACTCTTCATCAGGAACGGCCCAATGAAGCCCGTTCCGCCGGTAAGTAGTATCTGGCGAGGCGACGGTATCTTCGGTACCGGCGAAGGCGTAGGCGGATCGAACAGAAGCGCGGTATCTTCCCGCATCATCTGCATCTCCAGTGCGTTCTGCTCTTCGCGAAAAGCGGCGAGGAATGTGCGCAGATGAAGGAGTGCCTCTTCTGGGGCGCTTTCGAGTTGATCAGCCAGACCGAACAGCTCGGCCACACTGACGCGCTGAACCAGACCAATGTCGACCTGCCGCGCGAGAAGTTCGGCGCCCTTATCCTTCAGCAGCTCCTTCAACTCGTGCATGAACCCAACGAGATCCAGGGAATCCAGTCCGGCTTCCACCAGGTTGTACGCTTCCTGACCCGTCAGATTGTAGCGTGCCTTCAACTCCGCAAAAGGCGAGTGCATGTCGACAGGGGTCTGCGCTGCGCCGGCCTCACCGTCTCGCGAGAAGTCGGAAAGCACCGTGAACTCACCTGCCATCCACATCTGCTTGGTCTTGTGACGCATGATCTTGCCCGAACTGGTTCTGGGTACGGCACGTGGTGCGATGAGGGAAATGACCGCAACCTCAACGTTCAGGTAGTTGCGCACGGCAGCCGCGATCTTCCTGGCGTCGGGGAGCACCTTTGGGTTCTTCACTTCCGCGACGATCGCCAATGCTGGTTCGTTGTCTTCATGGATCTGGAACGCGGCAACGCAGTTGTGCCGGATCTGGCTGGACGACTTCTCCACCACATTCTCAATATCGTGCGGGTAGTAGTTCTGCCCGCGGAGAATGATCATGTCCTTGATGCGGCCGCAGACATAGAGCTCTCCTTCATGCAGAAACCCAAGGTCTCCGGTCCGCAGGTATCCCTCGTCATACGGCCGATCGTCCACAAGCCGCGCCCGAAACTCCTTCAGCGTCAACGCAGGATTGTTCCAATATCCCTTGCACTTCCCTTTGCCTGCCAGCCATATCTCGCCCACGCGGCCCGGCTCCAGCGCAAAATGCCCTTCCGGATCGACAATCTTCAGATCGAGACCATCAAGCGGCACGCCGCAACTGACAATCTGCTTCGCGCTGTCGATCTCGGAAACCTCGGTCGTCATGCGCGCCTTGCCGAGCGTAAGTGCGCGCTTGTTGACCGAGACAATGTTCCGCCCATGCAGTGTAACGGCAAGCGTATTCTCCGCCAGGCCATAGGCGACATAAAAGCTCTCGGACTTCAGCCCATACGCTTGAAAGGCTTCCAGGAATCGCGTGTACGTATCCGGCTTGACAGGTTCCGCCGCGCACATCAGTACCAGCAGCGAACTCAGATCGCAGGCCTCCAGCGTCTCCTTAGGAAGCCTGCCGGTGCGCAGGCAATAATCGTAAGCAAAGTTGGGTGCGGCGGTGGAAGTAGCGCGGTACTTGGAGATCGTCTCGAACCACAACACTGGCCGCTGGATAAAGTCCGTAGGGGAAAAGCCATATGTTGTGCCACCCCGCAGTGCGGGATACAGATAGCACCCGATCAATCCCATATCGTGATATTGCGGCAGCCACGAAACCACAATCGGCGCATCGTTCTCAATCACCAGCGCACACGTGTCCAGGATATTGTCATGCGACACAATCACGCCCTTCGGCTCCATCGTAGAACCCGAGGTGTACTGCAGGAAGAGTATCTCCGAAGGGACAATCGGCGGTAAGCCGCCTGTTGTCTCCACGAAGTCTTCGGTCGCGATCCATGGCAGGCCGGAGATGTAATCCACGTCCACGCCGGACGTCGAAACGCCGCTTCTCGCGAGGTTCGTCTTCAGCGAGGCATGATAGTCCAGGCTCGTCAGCACGCCCGCCGCCTGGCAGTCCTTCGCGATATGCACCATCTTATACAGCGCGCTCTGGAAGCCCCGCGAGCTGGGTGGGTACACCGGCACTGGGATCAATCCCGCCCGCACGCAGCCGAAAAATGCGCAGATCATCTCCAGACCCGGAGGATAGGCAAGCAGTAGCCTGTCGCCGGCGGCGAAACTACCGCCGTTCAGCAAACGCTCGGCGATAGCCCCCGCACGGAGTAGGAACGAAGCATAGGTGTAGCTTTCGATCGGATCCCCATCCACGTCGAGGTAGGAATACAGAAGCTTGTCCGGGTGCTCATCTGCGAGAGCTTGCAGTTGCCCCAAAATCGACGGCCTGATCAATCAGCAATCCTCCAGGAGGGTGTGGAACCGAATTTTAGAAACAATGAACTTTAGAGACGGTCTGGAACACATTAAAGTCTGGAGGAGTCGTGGAAAGCAACGCTGGAGGGAATAAAGGTCTTTATTTTCATCAGCACTCGCTCTCTTTCCGGCTCAAGCTGATGTTGTCTTCCTTTATCTGAGGAAATAGATAGCTGAATCAATTAGATGCAGAAACGTGTTGATGTCACGCGGGGCCGTTTCTTCTTATTCCGCAAGTTCTCCTCATAGTAGCAAAGCATATACAAAAGGCATGAACTGGCCGTCATCGATTGCGGTCACGCTTCGTTCTACAATCGATAGGTGGGGCGGTGCCCGTGGCCGGTCACCCAAAGCGTGGAGGTGCGAGTGATGTTTGCAGCGCAAGCGACGGTCGCCGAAGCACCGGAAGTGGCGGATCTTGTACCCCCGGAACCTTCCGCCTCGTCCACGATCGAAGCTGGGAGCAACGCCTCCTTCCCCAAGGTTCTCCGCCGTCGGCTCGAAAACTTTTTCGCCGAAGCTGACCTTTCGCCCAAGGCAGATCCCACCATGTGGGCAAAGATCGCGATCGGCATGGCTGTGCTTGCCGGCAGTTGGATTGCTCTGTATGCACTCCATCCTTCAGCCTGGGCCTTCATTGCTCTTTACGTCTTAGGCGGCCTCGCGCAAACGTTTCTTTTATTGAACATCGCCCACGACAGCAACCATAACGCGATCTCGTCGCGCCCGGCGATCAACAAGAGCCTGAACTACGTCTTCGATCTCTGCGGGATCAGTTCCTACATGTGGCGTATTCTGCATCACCGGGGTCACCATTCCTGCATCAACCTGCATGGCGAGGACGATGCGATCGAGGGCCGCGGCTTGTTCCGTTTTACGCCGCATGATCCTCGCGCCCCGTTACACCGGTTCCAGCACATCTACGCGCTGTTCCTCTATGCGCTTTTTTCCCTGGAGTACGTGTTTGTGAGGGACTTCCAGAGCTTCTTCTTTCCGGGTCACGCCTACCTGACACGGACCAGACATCCTCTCCGCGAATATGTCATTCTGTTCGCGGGGAAAGCCTTCTACCTCACATACATGCTTATACTTCCCATCCTGGTGATGAGAGAGCCCCTGCTGCTGGTTCTGGCGGCTTTCTTTATCGTGCATCTCATCGTTGGCATCAGCGTCGTGCTCGTCTTTCAAACGACCCACGTCATCGAAGACACCTACTTCCCGTTGCACCGCAGTGAGTTTGAGAACGGTGTCTACCACGTCTTCGCCACCACAGCCGACTACGCAACGGAGAACCCGGTTGTCGGCTGGCTTGTCGGCGGACTCAATCATCACGTCGTGCATCATCTTTGCCCGTACGTCTGCCACACCCACTACGCTCCTCTGACCCGCATCGTAAAGCAGACGGCCGAAGAGTTTGGCGTACCCTATCGGCAGCACACCACCATGACGAAGGCCATCTGGCATCATCTTCAGTTGCTCAAGCAGCTGGGCAACGAAGGCTGATGCGCTCCTCTGCTGCAATTCCACACGGGTCCGCGATCACGTGCAACCTCGAAACTCCTCGCGGTTGAAACACTCAACCAGAAAGGCCGCGCATGACCTCGTCCACACCCATCCCTGCTGTGTCCCGTTGGCGTTCCTTCGCCGATTCGCGCGCCATGGCCAGCAATCCCGTGAAGGTTCTCACCAATTACAACGAGGCCCTCGGTGATACCTTCCGCTTCTACCTGGGTGGCATCAAGGAAGCGATCGTCACCATCGATCCCTCCGTCATTCAGCATGTCTTGAAGACCAACGCCGAGAACTATCGCAAGTCGGAAATCCAGGTCAAGCGGATGGGCCACTTCCTTGGCAAGGGTCTTCTCACCACCGAAGGCGAAGCCTGGAAGACGCAGCGGCGCCTTATCCAGAAAGGATTCGACCGCAAGCAGCTCGATGCCCTGTCCATCATCATGCAGGACTCGCTGACCGACTCCCTCCAAGAGTTCGACGAGCAGATCCGTCGTGGGCCGGTCGATATCTACCCTCAGTTGATGAGAATTACCTTCGCGATGGTGGCCCGGTCGCTCTTTGGTGCGCGGCTGAAGACCGAGGATATCGACCTCGTCAGCCACACCATTTGTACTGTGCAGGAATTCATCGTCCGGCAGACGCTTCAGCCCTATCTCAACCCCTGGTTCTCGATCTCCGGTGAGCTCCGCAAGCACGAAGAAATGCGCGCCGGCGCCGATGCCATCCTGATGGAATACATCAAGAGACGCCGCAACGAACCTCCCGGCAGCGACCTGCTGCAGACGCTTATGGACGCCCGCTACACCGACGGCGAAGGCATGAATGACGATCTCATCCTCAGTGAGAGCATGCAGTTGCTCGTCGCGGGCCATGAGACATCGTCCAATGCCCTCTCGTGGATGCTCTTCCTTCTCAGCTCACGGCCCGATTGCCTCGACCGCGTGCGTCAGGAGTTTGATGACGTGCTGGGCGGCGCGCCCCTCGGCCACGCCGATGTTCCTAAATTCGTCTTAGCGACACAGGTCATCCAGGAGGCACTCCGGCTGTATCCGCCGTTCTGGATGGTCGACCGCGAAGCCATCGCAGACGACCGCGTCGGCGACGTCGTCATCCCTGCTGGCTCCATGGTTATCGTGCATGTATACGGTGCGCACCATGCGCCAAAACATTGGGCGGACCCCGAAACGTTCGATACGGATCGGTTCGTAAAAGGCAGCGAGAAGCTGCGTACGCCCTTTACCTACCTTCCCTTCGGCGGCGGCCCCCGAGGCTGTATCGGCAACCACTATGCAATGCTGCAGATACTGATGATCATGAGCGACCTGCTTAGAAGATACAACTTCCAGATCGTGCCCGGCCAAACGGTCGAAGCCAGGCCAATGGTCATCCTGCGGCCGAAGCACGGTATTCGCATGACTTTCACTAGTACCTTGGCAAATGCCTGCTGAGTTGTCTCGATTACCTTGATCAGTCTTCGGGCGAATTGGTACCGGGAATCTGGGCTGGGCAGCATTCAAGGCAGCAGCGAGTCGTTCGACTTGAGCACAGCCACCAGGCCTCCGCCGGCAGGCAGGATCTCAGTGTGAGGCCACGTTCCAGCGTTGACATAGTCGCTTGCGACGAAAGACCGTTTCTCTGGACTTACGATCACTGTCGCTCCGTAGTGATCCATGACAATTTCAGAAGGGAATGCCGGTATTGCAGCAGCACCGGCTGAACCATTGATGATTGCTATAAACCACGTGCTTCCCTTGCGTCGCGCCATGCCGATCACGCCGCCGATCTTGCTACCCGGCAGGACGATCGTCTCATCCCAAGTAGTCGGCAGCTCCTTGAAGACGGAGAGCGCAGGAGCCGCGTCGGGATTCTTGAGAAGAACCTCAGGGTCCTCGGCAATCACCAGCCACGGAGAGCTCAATAGAATTGCCGTCGCCAATTGGTGGGTCCATGTGGTCGCTCCGGGCCACTGCAGATTCACGGGCGTATAGTCTGCTGGGCCGACAGCAAAGCGAGTGAACGGGAGTGCCGCATTATGACTCGCAGGCAGAGGTCCCTCAGCCATTCGATTCAACTCAATCCCTCGGACGGCTTCTCGCGACATTCCATTTGGAAAGGTCCTCTCTTCACCCGTTGGCTTCTGTAGGCCATGGAAGTCGATCATCAATCGTCGTTCCGCACAAAGCTCGAGTACACGGCGTTCGAAATCAATTTTCTTCTTACTCTCGCCATTGATGAAGTCAATCTTGACGCCTTCCAGTCCAGCCTCGACGGCATGATCGAGAAAGGCACGGACCGCTGCATAATCACCCGATGGATCGTCGAGTTCGTTCGAGTTCTTCCACGCGAAGACCCCCACCCCGTTCGACCGTGCATAGGCTGCCACGTCTTTCATCGAACGCCAGGGTGTCGCCCAACTCTCCCATCCATCGTCGATAAGCGTGTACTCATAGCCCAGCGCGACGGCAAAGTTCACAAACTCCATCTCCTGCGTGGGCGTACCCGTCTCGCGGCTCATATAGCGCCAGACAAAACGTCCGCCGTGGATATAACTCATATCGCGAAACAGCGCAGGATCCGGGGCAGGATTGAGGTTCTCCGTTAGGGTGTTGTTTACAAGGCAGTTCAAGTCGGGACACAGTATCGTGACTCGCCAGGGCGTGACCAGCGGTCCGTTTACCTCAAATCCTTCCGGCCCTTCGGTGAAGTCCACATGCAGCGTACGGCCACCGGCCGCGCGGAACCGCATGCCGCTATAGTTAGCCAGCGCCGCCTCCGTTAGCAGCTCATACCCTCCGTTACCCGGCAATTCGACTACCAACGGAGCAGTTTGAATCGGGCCCTGACTCGATATCGTAGCGAGGTCATCGACGGAAGTGGATCGAAACTCGCCGGCATAGCTCTTTAATTTCCAGTCGTTGTTCCGTTCCCCAAACCACACCTTCCCTTCCGGCAAAACCCATGTCGAAGTTTCCGACAACACTCTCAGGGTGCTCGTCTTATCGCCAAGTGAGAGTCGCCAGGCGAATCCATCGTCATAGGCTCGGGCCTCAAGCGTGTAGCGAGTACCGCTGGCTTCGCGTACCGGCACTGTCAGCGTATTTGCCTTATTTTCGGCAGTAGCCTTTGCGCCGTGAAACGCATATTGTTCATCGATACTTCCTCGAGATGCAGGTCCAAAGCTCGCATTGCGACCGATCTCGCGAATTCCTTTTCCTTGCAACTCACTCAGCCGAAGGCCGATGTGGCCCGCGCTACCGGTGAGCTTGCCGTTCCAGAAAACTTCGTAGGAAAGCCCCATAGCCGGGTCCACGAAAACGATGCCTCGCAGCCCTCCATTCGGACTACTCACGTCATAGTGATTTGTCGATGACGCTGCGGATTTCGTTGCCGCATCCGCACGGGCTGGTCGTGTTGCGGCTCCAAAGAACATCGCCAAACAAATGGATGCAGCGCACGTCGACGGCCCTGGTGTGTACACGCATGCTTTGACGAACCGCTTCATCGAATCGCCTCTACGGTATACCGCTCCCCCGCTTTTGGGACGAAGGTGAATGCCTTGCCTACTGAAGAGGTCTCAATCACTCTGCCTGCGGAATCATGCACACGAACATCTGTCCACCTCATACGAGGCGGCAACCCAATCACCTGCACGGTAAATGGCTTTTCCTTGTCCGGCAAAGTTATCGTAGTGCTCGCCTTTTGCGCGACCGGATAGACACAAACTTTCACTATGCTACCCAGATCTTCAATAATCGTTCCCGATCCACCTACAAACAACGGGGTCTTGCCCGGGGGTAATGCAAAATCCTTCAGCGTCTGGCGTCCGGAATAAAGCTCACCGGTATCAAAGTCCATCCATTGTCCATCCGGCAGATAGATGTCGCGTGAGTTAGCCGTCGCATAGTCTTCACCATAAAGAGGCGTCGCCAGCAGTGCATCTCCGATCATCCATTCATACCCGCGATCTGTGGCGTTCTCATGCCCGTAAACAGCAGGGTCATCCGGAAAGGCAATCGGCAGGGGCGTCATCGTCCACGGATACCCATCAACAGCAAACCGCCGCGCATTACTGAACAGATACGGCGCAAGCATTGCATGCAGTTTCGCTGCATCGAGCATTACTTTGGCTACCGGTGCACGAAAGCTCCACGGCGGCTCACCCATGCCCATCGAACTGTGCAGCGCTGCCCATTGCGCGTTGCGCATCATGTACATCTCCATCTTCGCGGTTCGATCCACCGAGAAATGGTTCTCCCCAAAGGTACCTCCGACAATATCCGGATATACAAGAGGAAAGCCACTATATGCGAATGCGAGAGCATTCACTGGGCCCCGATCCTGATTCTGGTCAAAGTTGAAATCGTTGATCCGATGCAGGTCGCCATTGGAGGATAGATACCCATTCCGTTCGATCACAAGCTGATGTTCCGCCATCAACCGATCGTTGGTTGGATCGACCTTATCGTCGCGCAAGTCGTATTTACCGTAACCGTAAAAATCTTCTTTGAAGCCGTCAATCCCATAGTCCTGCCAGCGCTTCACTAATCCCATATACCAATCCAATGCTGCCGCGTTGTGAGCATCAAGGAGATAGTACGGCAGTTTCGGCCATCCGCCGGTGAACACCTTTGCCTTGTCATTCTCTTTTAGAAAGTAACCATGAGACAGCCCCTCGGCGGCAAACGGTCCTGTCGTGATGAATGTGATTCGCAATCCCAGCATCACCTTCAGGCTTTCGTCATGAAGATGTTGTATGAGCCCTTTCGGATCGGGATACTTTTGTGGGTCCCATAAGCCAAAGCTCGTCGTCTCATGCATCTCCGGAGCAGACGGCCAAAAGCCCGAACCAATGACAGCCCACCGCAGTGGGTAGCCATCAGCAAGATAGTGATCGATACTCTTGGACACCGTTGCCTGATCGGTATCCCACGCCAGGGCACCGAACGCTTCCCAGCCAACGCCGAACGCTTCATACTTCGGCATGAAAACTTTGTATCCCGCTTCTTTGCAAGCCTTTTGATACGCCGAATAGATTTCGTGCATCGTGCCGAAGAAGTAGTACATGTGTACTTGCGCAGATGAGTGGACCACACCCTGCACGATCTGTTCGCCCGACGTATGAACAATCTTCATCGTGGGGTCAATCAAGAGAACTGCAAGCCCCTGTCTGGGATAGATGACGAAGTTGCTCACCAGGCGCGTTTGTCCTTGGCCAGAAAGAAACGTATCGTCAGCGAAACCCGTTACATCTGTGCTGTATTGCTTGTTCGGCAATGTTGAGAATAGCTTCTGTTCGACGGCATGATCCGCGAGTCCGTATGCCGGCGTCGCTCCGCCGGTGGCAAACCGTATTTCATCACCGATGTGCTGTGGCTCAGCGATCATCTCCACATGATGCGGCTCAAGCGTGATGCTGATCTTCAGCTTGCCTCCGACGTCACTCACTCCTTCGAGAACACAATGAGTAGCGCCGCACGCTCGAATGCCCGTGATCGACACTGGGCTGCCAGCCAAAAGAATTCCAGCACCCGCATCCGGTGCAATGATCCTGTTGCCTTCCACTTCGAACCAATAACGACTGTGCCGCGGTGAAATCGTCAGCACTATCCTTCCGCTTCTCAGGTGTATGTCTCGCGTCTGCGCGGGCGTGGAAGCAGTGGAGAGGCTGCATGCAATAGCCACATAGACAAAATGGAATCCAGATCGCTTCTTCACAGGTTGCCTCTTCCCAGAACCGACGCAACAAACAACGACGCTACGCATCGCTGCGTAGCGCCTTGCTCATTGCGCTTCCTCAGAAGCGTAACTTCGCCCCGAGTTGAACCTGCCGAGCGTTCTGCGATCCAAGTACTTGTCCAAAGTTTGAATTCGAAGGGCTATTGGACCCGCCCTCAGTCGGCGAAACCAGCGGATTTGGAGGACCCGCAACAAAGGCCGTGTTGGGCTGCATCAAATTGACGTGGTTGAGAGCGTTGAACGCTTCGAGCCGAAGCTCCAGCGAAGTGCGTTCCGTGATCCGCGTCGTCTTGAACACAGACATATCGAAATTGAGCGTTCCTGGTCCACGCACCTTCGAGTAATACCGGGGTACATTGCCGAAACTATAGTCTGGCGGATCAACAAACGCCGCAGTGTTGAACCACGCGGTGCGGCTTGGGTGCGGGACAGCAACACTCACACCAGGAGCAAAGTTCGGCCGCGCCGCAATGCCCTGGTTAGTGGCTCCGGTAAAGCCGAGCGGTCGCCCGCTCTCCGCCGTCATGATGACGTTGTATTGAAATCCTCCAAGTACGCGGTCTAGTGCGTTCGAGTGCGAAAGGAAACGTTGGTCGCGGCCAAACGGCAGGTCATACAAAGCAGAGATCGACCCTCGGTGCGTCACGTCGATGGCGTCTACGCTGTAGTCTCCATCAAAATTACGTGGGTTCTGGAACCCTGTTCCCGTCTGGGTAATACCCGAAGTCGTCGCGATATCGGTATAGATGGGAAGGCTCATCAACTTTCCGTAGGTGTACGCGCCCAATACCTGCAGACCACGCGCCGCGCGCCGCTGAACCGAGACATAGAGATAATTGCCATCGAAATGGCCGCCACGCGGATAGCTGGCATACACATTCTGCATGTAGGGATACGGCTTCATCAGGTTGGCACGTGTAATCGTTGCAGCCCCCAATGCTCCCGGAACAATGCCCGCATAGGGGTTCGCCACTGAGGTATTCAGATAAGCAGTTCCAAGGCTGAAGTACTGTGGGTCCAGCGTGTCGAAGTTGTAGGCGGGCAAAAGGAAGTGAGTTCCATGATTGCCCAGATAGGACACATCAAGCACTAAATCATATGGAAGCTCACGCGACAGGGTCAGCGTAGACTGTTGCGACTGCGGGTCCTTTGCACTCGGCTGCACATAATATCCGCTCTGCCCAAGAAACGCATTCTGCCCGCCCGCCGCTCCCAGAGGAAGCGAGGGAGCGAATGGTAGGCCGTTTTGAAGCGTGAACGCAGGCCCGTCCGCCGTGGTCGCAGCATACGTCGTTGTCAGCGTTCCGAATCCGTTTGTGTTTCCGGCAGAAGCATCATAAGAGGCCTGTGCCGTTGTCGGATAGTAAATTGCGAATCCACCACGCAGGACAGTCTTATTGTCATTGGTTAGCACAAGCGCAAAACCAATTCTCGGACCGAAATCAGCGAAGTTCTCCTTCGCGAAATTGCGCCCCTCACCGTTCACTCCGGCATAGCGAACAGAACCCAGGTAGCCGTTCAAAGAATTAATACGGGTGATATCGAAATTGTCGATCCCGTTATGCTTCTCCGTCGGTTGCGCCTGGTAGTCATAGCGAAGTCCAGCGTTGACCGTCAACCGTTGTGTGGCATGCCAATCGTCCTGAATGTAAGCCGCATACTGTTCTTTTCGATAAGCAATGCCGTTCGATAGCTGCACAAACGCGGTACTGGGCGCCCCAGCCAGAAAGCTCGCATACTGATTTCCCGTCCCCGCGGTCACCGCGGCATTCGTGCCGGCGGCTGTTTGATTCGCACTAAAGGTAACATTCGAGCCTGCTCCGTTGGACTGATTGTTATAGCCTTCGGTAAACCTTCCGTCGAAACCAAAACGGATCGTCTGCGCTCCAAGGGTTTTCGTAACGTCGTCCACCAACTCGATCGTTGTGGAAGCGCGAAATCCAACAACACCGTTGATCGTTGAAAGACCATTGGTGAAGATTGGCGCAACGATGGATGTGTCGTTGGCGAATCCAAGCTGTGCCGCATAATTCTGATTCGTGGTGGATCCTACGAACGGAAAATCAGAGCGCAATACAGCAACGCGCACATCGTTCAAAAGCGACGGCGAAAATGTATGTGTCTCTGAAAGGACAGCATCGTAATTTTGCAGCGAGTCATTGCGATAGTAGAGTGGCCCATAGCCCGAGCCGTTATTGGTGAAGTTGAAATAATATCCAAAGCGCGCGAAGAGGCTGTCCTTGGGCGACAGCATGTAATCTACCCTTCCCAAACCCTGTCTCTCGTTCGAAACGATCTTCGGAATGGCAATGTAGTTATTCGCATGCGTACAGGAGTTATACGAACCGGTCGTGTTGTTCGGGCTTGGATAGAACGCGTTCTGGTAAGCCAGAGCTACCTTATCAATTCTCGTGGGCAAAATAGCGTTGCCAGGGAACTGGGTGCGCGGTGTTGTTGAAGAACCGGTCGCAGGGTCATAGATCGGCACAGTCGTACATACGCCGCCGATCACCTGTCCCAGATCGCCGAAATTCCCTCCGCGCTCCAGGACAGTTGGCACACTCGAATAGAATGGAGCGTCGCTCACATAGCGGTACTCTTCGAAGTTCCCAAAGAAGAAGGCCTTATCGTGTTTGATGGGGCCGCCAATGGTCCCGCCAAAGTTGTTGAAACGCGTCTCCGGCTTTCCGAACGCGGGCTTCGGAAACGCAACCACCGCATCCAGTGCATCATTGCGGAAAAACTCGTAGAGCGATCCGTGAAATTTGTTGCCGCCCGAAAGGGTGATCACGTTGATAACGCCGCCAGAGGTGTAACCGAACTGGGCGGGAATAACACCGGTCATAATTCGAAATTCCTGCACCGAATCCGACTTTACATTGATAGCGACTTCGCCCAGATAGTTCTGCAGGTTAGTGACACCATCAAGAAGATTGTTGTTTCCACCCGGAACACCACCGGAAATTCGTATGGCTGAAGCCTGCGTTCCACGATTCGTAAAGCCTTCACTCGTTGCCCCAACCGCCGATTCAACGCCCGGGCTTAGCGTGGCCAGCGCCAGCACGCTGCGCCCATTTACCGGCAACTGCTCGGCCGCTCGTGTATCCACTGTATTGCCGATCTGCGCATCCACGGCATCGAGAGACGGAGGGGTCGCATCCACTGTGACACTTGTCGAAACGCTGCCTAACTCCAATTTCACGTTGGCCGTCACATTCGCGGCGGCATCCACGATCAGGCCTTTCGTGGTGGCACTCGAAAAGCCTTTCATCTCCACAACCGTGGTGTATGTTCCGGGAGTCAGCGGTTCGGAGCGGTAGTAGCCACTCTCATTGGTGACAAGATCCTGTGCGATGCCGGTACCGGTGTTCACGATGTGAACCTTGGCGGAGGGTACAGCGCCGCCGGTCGGATCCGTGACCGTCCCGACGATGAAGCCGACGTCTTGCTGCGCTATTGCGATCCGGGGTCCGACGCACAGGCTCAGCAGCACGAGAATCGCAAGATGAATCCGGAAGGTCGGTTTGCGTTGGCAGTCCACAGTCGAAAGGTTAGTTCCGGAAGGCGAAATAGTCATTATTATCAATTCTCCAAGTCAAGCGCTTAACTCAGCATGGCTGGATAAGGCTGTTCTTCTGGGCATTTCGGAATCGAGAGAATACTACGAAGCCTAAAGACCAATTGTCAATCGCTTAATCTCAATTATTTTCAAAACGTCGGAAAGTCAATCCATGTCAATCGAACCGTAAGGCGGATTCAGTAGAACCACTCTGGGTGCTGGACAAGTTTACCGCTTAACATTTAGGCTCTGTGCAGTTGATGCCTTGTTGGGTTACTCATAACCATTTTTATCATTTGATCCGGCCTGTATCGCCTATCTGTTATAGCGTTGACGTTTTTACTCAACATTTGAAGCGTCCGTGGAGTATATGAACGTGAGATCGTTACACGAAGAACATCGAACAAGCGACCTGGTTGTAGTGGGTGGGGGGCTTTCAGGCGTTTGCTGTGCGATCACTGCCGCGCGTCAGGGTCTTCGGGTAACCCTGGTCCAGGATCGCCCTGTTCTTGGGGGCAACTCTTCGAGCGAAGTGCGGCTCTGGGTCCTTGGCGCCACATCACATATGGGCAACAACAATCGCTGGGCGCGCGAGGGTGGTGTGATCGACGAAATCTTGGTCGAGAACATGTGGCGAAACCCCGAAGGCAACCCAATCATCTTCGACTCCATCCTTCTTGAACTTGTCACTCTGGAGCCGGGCATCACTCTCGTGCTCAATACGGCAGTCCATGAACTTCAGATGACCGATGACGACCGCATCCGCAGCGTAATGGCCTTTTGCAGTCAGAACCAGACTCTCTACCTGTTCGACGCTCCTCTCTTTGTGGACGCTTCCGGAGACGGTATTCTCGGATTTCTTGCCGGAGCAGATTTCCGCATGGGCGCTGAAGCCGCCTCCGAGTTCAACGAGCCTCTTGCCGGCCCTGAAGAGACCAACGAGCTCCTTGGACACTCCCTGTACTTCTACACTCGCGATACTGGCCGGCCTGTCACCTATGTTCCACCTGCCTTCGCTCTGAACGACATCACAACGATTCCGAGATTCCGCGAACTGCGCGTCTCCGATACCGGCTGCCGCCTATGGTGGTTGGAGTACGGCGGCAATTTGGACACCGTGCTCCAAACCGAGGAGATCAAATGGGAGCTTTGGCGTGTTGCGTATGGAGTATGGAACTATATCAAGAACTCTGGTAACTTCCCGGGCTCTGAAAACCTCACCCTCGAGTGGATGGGGACCATTCCAGGAAAGCGGGAGAGCCGCCGCTTCATAGGCGATATCATTCTCACGCAGAATGATGTCGTCAACCAGGCAACACATGCTGATGCCGTGTCCTTCGGTGGCTGGGCCATCGATCTTCATCCCGCCGATGGCGTATTCAGCGCTCAACCCGGGTGTACGCAATGGCACGCCAAAGGGGTATATCAAATTCCCTATCGCGCCATGTACAGCCGAAACATAAGAAATCTTTTTCTTACCGGCCGCCTCATCAGTGCTACACACATCGCCTTTGGTTCCACGCGAGTGATGGCCACCTGCGCTCATAACGGACAAGCTGTCGGCGTTGCCGCCGCGCAGTGCCTCGAAAGCCAATTGCTTCCTCGCGACCTCGTCGATGCCGCGCGGATGCAACGCTTGCAGCAAAATCTGTTGCGTTCCGGACAGCACATTCCCGGAGTAGCTGGGCACCACCACAAGGACCTCGCCCAACGCGCAGACGTCTCTGCCTCCACAACATTGCACGTTTCAGATCTGCCCTCGAGCGGCGAGCTAACTTCGTCTGACATTTCCCATGCACTTCTTCTTCCTTTGCCGGCAGGTGCAGTGCCGGTGATCACGCTTTGCGTGGATTCCATCAGGTCCACAACACAGCGCGCGGAACTGTGGCGCTCCTCACGACCGGGCAACGCCACTCCAGACATACTACTGGCTTCAGTCGATGCGCCCGTAGAAACGGGAAAGGCGAAGGCTCTAAAGCTCGACTTCCAATACTCCCTGGAAGAGCCCCTGCATGTCTTCGTCATTCTTCCTTCCGTCTCCGGGGTTACGTTCCATCAAAGCACCGCACAGCTTCCCGGCATTCTTACGCTCTCTCAGAAAATGAACTCGTCTGTGGCGAAGAGCGCTATACAGTCGCCTCCTGAAGGATCCGGCGTCGACACATTCGCTTTCTGGCTCCCGGACCGGCGCCCTGCCGCGCGAAATCTTGCAGCTCGGTTCTCTCCTCCGCTCCAGCCATACTCTCCGTCCAATGTGATCAACGGCTTTGCTCGGCCGTGGCAGGGCACCAATGCATGGGCACCAGAAGCATCGGATCCGAATCCGACTTTGCGGCTCTCATGGGACAAACCCGAGACCCTTGACCGCATCGAGATCGTCTTCGACACCGACTTCGACCATCCAATGGAATCGGTGCTCCTCTCACACCCGGAGCGCATCATGCCCGGCTGTATCACCTCATACCGCATCCTCGCCGACGATACCCTGGTCCTCGCTGAAATCCTCGAAAATCATCAGACTCGCCGCATATTGAAGCTCTCAAACCCGGTGACCACCTCGAGCATCTCTATCCAGATTCTTTCCCACGGCGCCGCACCTCCAGCTATCTTTGAAGTCCGGTGCTATTGAGATCTCCGTTCGCTAAGGCACGCTTTGCCGACTGAAGACATGCAGCACGATCAGCCCACCATCAGAGCGTCGCGACGCCCCTGGCTTGTCGTCGCTCTGCTCTTTGTAGTCGCGCTGATCAACTACTTCGATCGACAAAGTCTTTCGGTTGTTGCGCCACGCTTCCAGCAGGAACTTCATCTCTCCGACCAGGGCTACGCCCACGTCATCAGCTTATTTCTTCTCGCATCGGCCTTTGCCTACGCGCTCTCCGGGTTCATCAGCGATGCCCTCGGCACGCGCCGCAGCATGGCGCTGTTCGTCGGTTGGTGGTCCCTTGCTGAAGCCGCCACGGCATTCGCCACGTCCACCTTCCAGCTCTCCCTGGCTCGCTTCTGTCTTGGCCTTGGAGAGCCCGGCCTATGGGTTGCGGCGCCAAAGGCTGTCGGCGAAACGTTTGACCGTCCTCGCCGCGGTCTTGCCATCGGCATATACACCATGGGCGCGACGGTTGGCGCCGTCATTGCCATCCCGGTTATCGCCGCCATTACGGCCCACCTCCCTTGGAAAGCCGTCTTCCTCATTGATGGCGCCGCCGGCCTTATTTGGCTCCCATTTTGGTTCTTCGACTATAGGGTTAATGATGTTCGCTCCCCACCAGCTTCTGCCGGTGTAATGCGCGAAGTTTTGTCGCGCGGCAAGACGTGGCAGCTGATGATCGCTCGCGGTCTCACCGATCCCGTTTGGTACTTCTATCTTTTTTGGTTTCCCAAGTATTTGTTGACCACCCGTCACCTCTCGCTCCAGCAACTTGCCCGTGTCGGATGGATTGTCTACCTGGCGGCCGGAATCGGTACGCTGCTCGGCGGTCTCCTGTCAGGCCACCTCATTCGCAAAGGCACACCTGCCGGGTTCGCGTATCGTCGCGTGATGCTTCTCGCTGCCATCCTTGTTCCACTAAGCCCGCTCGCGGGTCTTGTCCCGTCCGCTGCCCTTGCCATAGCGTTCGCTTCCATCATTGCCTTGGCTCATATGGCATGGCTCGTCAATCTCACCTCCACCATCGTGGAGCTCTTCCCACCCAGCCAGGTCGGCAAAGCCGCGGGCCTTGTCGCCGCAGGCAGCGGTTTTGGCGGCATGGTCTCCAGTGAGATCATCGGCTACTTCGTCATGCACCAGGGATATAAGCCCGTCTTCTTCATCATGGCTGTGCTGCACCCGCTGGCCATCGCCATACTTTGGAAAGCTTTCGCCGACGTCCCACGAACGATGCCGGAAATAACAGTCGCAGCGGCGCCTACGGCAACTCGGTAGCAAATAGCTTTTGCACCGCAATCCAGCTATCGCGATGCTCCCGTGAAAAAGTCACCGTTCCCCACTTTCGGATTCCATCCGGCGGCGTGCCCTTATGCAGCGAGCGGTAGTCGGCCCACGTCCAAAGCGACCCGCCAATCATCCATGATCTCGCCTTCATCGCGTCTACAGCTTCTGTAATGTCTGCGATCCGCTCTGGGTCATGTAACCCCGGTTCGCCCATATGACCGAACTCCGTCATAAAGACCGGCTTGTCCGGCCAAAGCTCGTGGACACGATCCAGCCGCTTCGCATAGTCGCCATAAATGTTTACCGAAACAAAGTCTGAATACTGGCTCGCCTCGTCCGTTCCAGTCTTTACCTCCGGATAGCCCGTGAACCGGCTCGCAAAGGTAATCAGTCGCGTCTGGTCTAGTCCCAGCGTGTAGGCACGCATATCCCGCGTCCATGCAATCCCCTGCGGCGTTGCCGATTCAAACTCGTTGCCCATACTCCAGGCGATCACCGACGGGTGGTTCCAATCCTGCTTCATCATCTCCAGCATCTGCGCTTGCCACAGTTTGCGGACTTGCGGATCGGCCATCTGCCACGCACCGAGGTTCCAGTTGCCCACCTCCGCAATGATCAGCATTCCATGTGTATCGGCAAAGTCCAACAACTCCGGCGCTTGCGGGTAATGCGCGATGCGCATCATTCTCATGTTGTCCGCCAGCATGTCGCTCAAATCCCGGTCCACAACCGCAGCAGACTCGCGAAGCCCCTCCGCCGGATCCTCACTCACTCGATTGGCGCCGAACAAATGCACCGCCTTTCCATTCAGCAGGAGCTGCGTCCCTTGCACGCGTATCTCTCTAACTCCCACCTTTGCGTGAAGCGATTCATTGCCGACAGCAAGCGTTGCATCGTAAAGAAAGGGATCGCGCACGCTCCAGAGATGAGGCTCGCGGAACGTGCCCGTCCAGCTCACTTCTCGTTCGCCACCAGCGGGCAAGCTCACGCGCGGAAGCTTCACAACCAGACCAGCGATGTTTCCTGAAACCTCCGCTTTTGTTTCCTTATTGCCGGCATTCTTCACCACTGCACGAACCGTAATCTGCGCCGTTCGAGCTTGCAGATCCGGCTTCGCATCCACTTTCATGTTCTCGAGATACACACTGTCGCTCACGATCAGCGAGGCCGGCCGAACGATGCCACCATAGGGCATCCACCCAACGATCCCCTCACCATTCAGCGTTCCATACGCAGGCTGATTTGGGCCGCCGTGTCCAGCCGTAGCAATCGCCGGAATACTCGTCAGGTTGGGCGTATTATCCACCTCCACCGTCAAATGGTTGGTTCCTGTCTTGAGCACATGAGTGACATCAAACTCAAACGGGGTATACCCACCTTCATGACTCCCCAGGTCCTGACCGTTCAACCAGACACGTGACTTGTAATAAACCGCATCGAACCGCAGCCTCACCGTCTTCCCCGGCTCGATAGCAGAAGCTTCGAAATTGCGCTCATACACGGCATCGCCAATGTACTTCTCATACCCCTTCATCACGGGCCAGCAATGCGGCACGCTCACTTCATGCGTTATCTCATCGAGAGTTGCATGAAACGTCCATCCCGGTCCGTCGAGGTCGATTGTCGTCGCCGCGAACAAGGGCATCGTTCCGCTCATCACCGCGAGTGCTATACACATGCTGCCCCAAAGGTTCTGAGCCATCCGGATTGAGCCTTTCCTGGCGAATCGATCGAGATTTGCATTCATTTGAGTTAATCGATTAATCCCAAGGACATAATATGCCTGGAACCCGATAGACCACCAGCCTTTAAGCGGTTGAGCCCGCCACAAGCTCAAAGGGCAGCAGAACCCGTTGCGGCTTAACCTTAGGCTTCTCAATCGCATCAATCAACATCTCGGTCGCCAACTGCCCCATCCGAAACGTTGGGATTACCAGCGATGTCGGCCGTGGCCGCAAGCGGTCTCCAGATCCCACATTTCCACGAGCCAATACCGACACATCGTCCGGCACAGACATCCCACGCGCCTCCACATAGTCATACAGATGCAGCAACAGTTGCTCGTCCGCGGTAAAAATCGCCGTAGGTCTGTTTCGCTGGTTGGCAAACCACTCATCCAGAATCTTGAAAGCACGCCCACCGTCATACTGGGTGCATCCTACCCGTGCCGGCGGAAGACTCAACCCATGCTTCGCCAGGCCACGCTGCAGTCCCTTCGTCAACTGAGCGTGGACCGGCAACGTAGCCGACCCGCTTAAGAACGCAATCTTGCGATGCCCCTTCGAGATCAGATAGTCAGCAGCCGCCTCACCCAATTTCGCATCGTCCACTCCCACATAGTTGATCGGCGCGCGTCCATAGTACGAATTGATCATCGAGAACCGGATCTGTGCCGTATTCAACTCATTGATCGTATCGGTCACATCCTGCGCCGTACACGATCGCGTATTGATCAAGATCAGCCCATCGGTGAATCGGCTCTCCATAATCTGGTCCCGCGTCGCTCTGCCCGGCTTGCCGGACGGCGAATAGACCAGCAGGTTATACCCACGCTGCATCAGCGTGCTCTGAATACCAGACAGTGCTTGAGCGATGAACTGGTTGAAGAAAATTGGATCCCGCAACGGCACCATGAGGCCCAGCAATCGCGTTTTCCGTTCGGCCAGCGCTTTTGCCAATTCATTCGGGTAATAGCCCATCTCCTCGGCCACGCGCAGAATCTCCGCCCGCTTCGCAGCCCCCACACGGGTGGTCTCACCCTTGTTGAGAGCAAGAGATACAGCGGCCGCTGAGACGCCTACCCGCTTCGCAATATCAGAAAGCTTTGGAGCAGCCATAAACCGTGACTCTTTCTTCTCGCTGGAAAGCGCGTCCCTTTGGGCCACTCACTTCCATGCGTACGCATTCAATCCGTAAAGACCAGCCCATTTTATACGTCCGGTCAGCTAAACTTTCCCCCGTCCCTGTGCCCACGTAAAAAGATAAGCTGAGGCAGCTTCAAACCGGCAGATGAATTTTCATTGTATTATCCATGGTCAAGCGATTAACTCATTCCTCATGTACTAAAAAGAAAAGTGACCCGCGCCAGACGCACAAGAAGCGTAAATTGACCGTATTTCCGAGTCCGGCCGATCGAAACTGACCGGATCTCTAAGGAGCGTTCTACAGATGAGCTGGAAGCGACTACTACTTCTTACGGTAGCCATTGGCTGCGTTAGCGTACAACAATCCCATTCTCAAGCAGAACCTATCCCCGTCAATGCTGCCGCAGCCGACTTTGCTCAACTTGGTCGCTATCAGGCGTCGAACACAACCCTCCTTCAGCACGCCAACTCTGCCACCGTCGTCTTTCTTGGCGACTCCATCATCGACTACTGGGGAACCAAAGCCGGTATCTGGTTTCCTCATGCGACATGGATCAATCGCGGCATCGGCGGCCAGACAACCTCTCAACTCCTGCTCCGTGAGCGTGCCGACGCGCTGTCTCTTCGTCCAAAGGCAATCGTCATTGAAGGCGCCTCGAACGACATGCGCCTTGGCTTCTCGAATGAACAGATACGCGACAACATCGTCTCAATGGCGGAATTGGCGCACGCGCATCACATCTCTGTTTTCATTGCCGGAATGGCGCCGGTGTGTGACTGCTTCCGCGATCTGACGGGCCTCCGAACGGTAGATCGCATTCATAAGCTCAACCTATTGCTTGAACAGGCATGCCATCAAGGGCACTGGACGTATCTGGATTTCAACTCACCCCTGGAAGATTCCAGCGGCCACATGCGAAAGGAGCTAACCACCGATGGGGTTCATCCCAACGCGGCCGGTTACGTGCTCCTGGCACAAGTGGTCAATCATGCGCTCAGACACATTAAGTGAACTCGTGAAGTGTTGCCGCTCTCAGACATACACAGGACTGCCGGAATCCAACGAATAATAAAAATTTAAGTTAATCGCTTGACAAAAGGTTTTTTGTCGGTCTAGGATTCGCGCGGCTTCAAAAGAGGTTGCGATCAGATTCTCTAGCAGGATCGACTCATGACCCACACAACGGGATCACCCGGCCGATATCGCACGCCAGGGATGACCCGTTAACATGCTCGATCCTCTCTCCCCAAAATCTCTGACACCGGCTTCATACTCCAACCACGCGTAATCGTTCAGCCTGAAACTTTCCGCCCCCAATGAACTCAACACTTCGCCAACACGTTCTGCAAAACGCTTGAATCTCAAAGTTAATCGATGAACTTAGGAGGTACTTTTCGTTGAAAATCTCATTACCCCTCATCCTGCTCGCGTGCAGCAGTCCGCTCCTCGCGCAGTCCGCCCCCACCAACTACAGCCTGCTTTTCAGCGACGACTTCTCCGGTCCTGCTCTGGACAGCTCAAAGTGGAACTACCGGACCGATACCAAGGCACTCAGCGCTCAGATCCCCGGCAGCATCTCCGTCGCCTCCGGTGTCATGGACATCAACCTCGCCAAGCAGACTTTTGGCGGGCAAGCCTACACAGGCGGCGGCATCGTCAGCAAAGATACCTTCCGTTATGGCTACTACCAGGTGCAGGCGCAAACCACCGCCAACCCCGGTTGGCATACTTCCTTCTGGGTCTTTGCCGGCAATGGAACAACCACCTACACACCCACGGCGAAAACAGAGATTGATGATTTTGAAATCAACTCCGACTCCCCCTCAAGCATCTCGCTGGGATATATCACCTGGAACAACGGCTCTACCGATGGGGGCACGCGTTGCAACAGCAACTATCAACCGGGCTACAGTACGGCAGCCGGTCTACACTATTACGGCTTCGAGTGGACCGAACAAAGCATCACCTACTACCTGGACGGAACGCAGATCTGCACACAGTCCTACCCTGCTTCCAGCCACACGCACGATCTCGTCAACATCTGGATGACGTCCATCGGCTACACATCCGATATATCGGTCGCCAACAATCCCTCGCCCGCCCAGTACGCTCAGCTTGGATACTACGTCCGGGACTACTACATCAACGCGCTCGAACCCGGCTACGCCGAATACGGTTCGGGCTGGACCAATAGCTCGCTCGCTGGCTATTCGTCGCTAACCACACGCTATTCCAACAGCACTGGTGCTGTCGCCACTTGGACCCCAACCATTCTCGCCGCCGGCAGCTACGACGTCCAGATATGGAAGGTAGCAGCCTCGTCCTCTGATTCGGCTGCGCCAGTCACCATCAACTACTCAGGTGGCTCCTCCACGCAGACGGTCAATTTCGCCACCGGTTCCAGCGGCTGGGTCGACCTCGGCGCCTTTGCTTTCGCCGCTGGCTCAACCGGAAACGTCCAATTAGGTTTCTCCGGCTCCGGTTACGCACGTACGAGCATGGTGAAGTTCCTGCGCCAATAGCGACACCCTGCGGAATCTGCCCACCCGGTCAGGCTCCGCGGATACGAGCTCTATCACTGCATGGCCCTTTTGAATTTGGATCTGGCACAGCCTTGAAGGTCGGCCTACATGTGGCTTGCTCAAATTCCTAAGGGTCTAACTGAAGGTAAGTTAACCGATTTATTAGCGAGTTGAGCGCTCGATTATTTCAATGCGCTCCAAAGGAGAGATGATGAATATCCTCAAAGCAAGCCTGTCGTATCGTCGGAATTTTTATGCGCGTCTAACCGTAGGGCTGGCATTACTCATGCTTCCGCTCGCTGCAAAAGCGCAGGCGCCATCTAATTATTCGCTCAAATGGAATGACAATTTTGCCGGAACGCCTCTTTCAAGCGGCGGCGTTACTCTCGACACTTCGAAGTGGTGGTGGCGAATGGGTTTTTCATCCAATGGATCCCAACAAGCCGTGAATGTGAATCTGGATGGCGCCGGAAACCTTGATCTTGCCAACACCTCAAAAGTTGTCGGCTCAACAACCTATTACTCCGGCGGCGGTGTTATTAGCCATCAAACTTTCCGCTACGGATACTACCAGGTAACCGCTCAAACCCCCGTGAACACCTCGGAATATCACACCGCTTTCTGGCTCTCGGCTGCTGCAACTCCGCTGGTCAGTTGGAACCCCTCTCCTTCAGAGGTCTTTACAGAAATCGACGGTTTCGAGATCAACTCGACGACTCCTTCGTCTATTTCCGCGGGCTGGCTGACATGGTCAGGTACGGGTTCCACCCAGACCGGCAGCGTACGATGCAATGGCAACTACAATCCAGGCTTCAATACATCATCCAGCCGCCATACCTATGGCATTGAATGGACGGAAGCGGCTATCACGTATTACATCGATGGCACGAGCTTCTGCACGCAGGCTTACACTCCCACGCAAGGACCGGCATCTCCGGCCAATATGTGGTTGACCTCAATTCCATATGGAGCGACAGGTACACCTACGGCGGGGGCGCAGGCAGTTTTTGCCGCACCGGAGTACTACGTGAGGGACTATTACGTGAATGCCGAAGACACCGGATATGCGGAGTATGGGTCGAATTGGGCAACCAGCGGTGTTGCTGGATTTTCCCAGCAGCCAGTCCGCGATACCTGTACCGCTGGACAATATGCAACCTACACGCCGGATCTGTTGAGCTCGGGAAGTTATGACGTGCAGGTATATCAAATCATCTATAGCGGTGGCATGGACAGTGCGACTGTAGTCACAGTGAATACTTCGACGGGTCCGGTTGTTTTGCCGGCAGGCACCCTGCCGACTAGCGGAAGCAGTCGTTGGATTGATCTCGGAACGTACGCCTTCAACGCAGGCAATACCTCCAGCGTGTCCCTGCAAGATGGAAACAGCTGCCTGCGAACAAGCATGGTTAAGTTCGTCCGGGAATAGAAACGTCACTTACTCTCCCCGGGGACATCACGAACCGTGACGTCTCTGGGGAAAGTAAGCAGTGCGTTCAATACAGAACGATCCGGATAGCCAGTGGCGGAAGAGGAGGGATTCGAACCCCCGATACCCTTTCAGGTACGCCAGTTTTCAAGACTGGAGCCATCAACCACTCGGCCACTCTTCCTGTTTGAAGTTTAGTACGTGGAGCAACACGACGCAAAGAGACATCGATAAAGAAGCTGCAACTCCTCCTATTTCAGACCCTTCGCAGACCAATGAGCGAAGTTCTATGATGGAAGGGATGACTTATACGATCGCCGCCTTCTACTGCTTCGTCGCGCTGCCCGACCCGGCTGGGTTGCGGGCGGAGCTGTGTGCGGCGTTCAGCGAGCAGGAGCTTTGTGGCACGATTCTGATTGCCGGCGAAGGTGTGAATGGAACCGTTGCCGGGTCGGCTGAGATGATTGACCGGCTGCTGGCGATACTCGCGGAGCGGGTTGGGCTTGAGCGTTCAGAGGTGAAGTTTGCGTCCGCCGACGAGCGGCCGTTTGGGCGGTTGAAGCTGAAGGTGAAGCGCGATGTGCTTCCCTTCCGCAAGGCTGAAGTGGATGCGACAAGAGCCGGAACATATGTGCAGCCTCAGGAGTGGAACGCGCTGCTGGCTGATCCGGAAGTGTTGTTGATCGACACTCGCAATCACTATGAAGTAGAGATGGGAACGTTTGCGGGTGCTGTCGATCCCGGGATTGAGACGTTCTCAGACTTCGCGACGTTTGTCCGCGAAAACCTAGATCCTGAAAAACATCGCAAGGTAGCAATGTTCTGCACCGGCGGCATACGCTGCGAGAAGGCTTCGGCCTTCATGCTGCAGGAAGGCTTTGGCGAAGTCTTCCATCTCAAAGGTGGCATCCTGAAGTACCTCGAAGAAATGCCGCAGCAGGAGAGTGCATGGCGTGGTCAGTGCTTTGTATTCGACCGGCGCACTTCCGTCGGCCATGAGGACTTTGAGGGTTAGTTCGCCGCGCCGCAGCAAAGGCGCTCGCCGTTAATGCAACGCCGCTATACTGACCGCATGAAGCGAATTCTGATTGCGGTTTTGGGTATGGCGGCGGTGGTTTCACCGGTGTGGGCGTGGGGCCCGTTGGGGCATCGGCTGGTGGCGGATGTGGCGTGGGACAACCTGACGCCGGAAGCCAGGGCGAACGTGCAGGCGCTGCTGGGGCGGGAAAGCCTGGCAGATGTCTCGTCGTGGGCGGACCACTATTTGGTGGGCAACTACCAGACGTTCTACTGGCACTTCATCAATATTCCGCCGGACGCGACAAGCTACAACCGCGACCGCGATTGCCTGGTACAGCCAAGAACAGAGGCCGGTAGCCGCATCGATGTTTGGCGGGACTGCGTGGTGGAACGGATTCCTTATAACGCGGAGCGCGTCGGCGATGCATCACTGGACAACTCCGACCGTGCGATTGCGCTGAAGTTCTTGGTGCATTTAGTGGGCGATGAGCATCAGCCGTTCCATACGTTTGGAGTAGGGCGCGGTGGGAACGACATCGCCGTGAAGGTTTGGGGAAGCGACAAATGCGGGCAGTGGGGATGCAATCTGCATGAGGTTTGGGATGAGAAGCTGATCGAGCATCGCGCGCTGGATGAAGCAGCGTGGCTGAAGATGCTGGAAGCTGAGATCGCGGAGAAGCACATGACTGCCGGCAATGGCGATGCCGCGGCGTGGGCGATGGAGTCGCATGACTTTGCGAAGGCTGCACTGGTGACGCCGGGAACCGACATCGACCAGGCGTATTACGACCGGAACATCGGCGTGGTGCGGCAGCGTCTGGAGCAAGGCGGTCTGCGGCTGGCAAAGCTAATCAATGCGGCATTTTCGAAGGCTCCGGTGGCCAGGAGTTAGCTGGAGCTATTCGGGAGCGCTGAGGGTTGCAGCAGTGTCCGGGACGAGCGGGTGCTGAAGCTTATGTTGCATGCTCTGGTAGCCGCGCTCAGTAACGACGATAGTTTCAGCCAGCCGGTCCTGCGCGCAGCGTCGATAGGGATGGATGAAGAACTGGACAAAGCCAAAGCCGCCCTCAAGTGCGGCAGCACCATAGCCGAGCGCTCGCTCCACAGAGTGCCAGAAGGTGATATGGCGGTGCATGAGCGACACCACGCGAATGCGCATGATGCGCTTGCCAGGCGTGCGGCCTTTGCCCCGCCAGAGAAGAATTCCGAAATAGAGAACCGGCACCAGAACATCAAAGAAGACCTTCATGGCTTCGCCAGTTTTAGAGTGCTCGTCCATGTGATACGTCGTCACCTTGGAGCCGCCATGCACTGCTATGTCGACCTTTTCGCCATCCTCCGAGGTTGTGACCATGTGCGTGATGTCTTCCATCGACTTGCCCTGTTTGTGCAGATAGGCAAAAACGCCTGCAGCGACCGCGGTCGCTAATATGATGAAAACAAAGGCGACAATCGTCCAGTCGACCAGGAAGGCGAGGGCGCGTTGGTGGAAGCTGGCGAGCTCGATGCCGTCGAGTTCGAGGAGCCACTCGGTTTCGCGGGCGGAGAAATTGCGCATGGAAAGAGTGTAAGACGGAGATGCACATAAGTGACGAGTTTTGCGCTTGCATGCACAGGTAGGGTGAGCCTAATGTTCCTTCAGTTGATGAGAGCGCAGTACAGCGAATGCGAAATCGCTGGCACCGCCGGAGGCGTAAACCCTGTGAAAACAGGAAGTTACGTCACTGGTACAGCCGGAGGATGAGCAGGCGATGAGGGCCGGAGATTGATCGCCGGGGGAGCCGAAGGACAGCAGCCGACGCGAGTCGGAGGCTGGCCAAGGAGGAACCGGAAGATGGGGTCTTCGCCCCGGACTGCGGGACTATCAAGGATGAAAACGCCAGAGACTTCGGTCTTTGGCGTTTTCGTTTTGGGTTTTATCCAGCTTTTTTCATTTTGCGTTTTTATGGAGACTTGTGGACGTTTGTGGTGAGTTTATGGATGCTATGGTGTCCAGCAAACTTTACATTTCGGGCAGGCGGCTGAGGCTCCGGAATCGGGTTTTCGTCCTGCCGCGCGCCAGGCTTTAACTGCACCCAGTACCCTGCAACGAGGCTGCCGTGGTCACACGGAAGAACTTCGAAAACTTGCCGTAGACGTAGGGAAGTTTGTTGTAGTTGAGCTTCCAATCCGAAGGGGTGAAGGTTCCGCTGAAATTGACGTCTCCAACATTGATAACGACGTTGGCGAATCTCTCCTTTGACAGGAGAGCAGCCGCGAACTCGTTCAGAGTTCGCGGCTCTATAGCAAGGAGAACGTAACTGTTCTCCATGTCGGAAACACTTGTGATTGTGTGATGATCGTTATCGATATCCATCGCCGCCTTGTTGACGAATACATGGATGTTCCTGGCGGCGGTATTGGAAACAAAGGAGACGGGCTTTGCCTGTTCGTTATTATCCGAATCGACGTACGTTTCCGAAAGAAGGCCTGTCTTGTCGTTGATATTGTCCCCCAGTTTGGGCCGGACAGCGATATTTTGTGAAAATAAGGCGATGAAGATTCCACCAGAATTGAGCATAGAGGCAACGGCCGGGAACCGTTGGACAGCGGATGGGTCTAACGGCCGAAGCGCGCATCCGTTGGGCAAGACCGACGTTGTTGCGCCCTGAGTAAGACTTGCAGCCTGCGAAAGGCTTGAACTATCGCGAATCTCGGGATTGTCGATGGGGATAAGAAGCTCGTAGCTGATGGTCATGTCTTTCAAGGGACGTTCGATGTGCTCGGCAGTTATCAGCAGGTCCTGTACCTTTGCCCGTTGAACCCGGAGGTCTTCATTGATGTTCGCGGTCTGAGTGAGTTCGGTCTGGAGATCTGTTGCGAGGCTTCTCGATTTCGCGGCACGCTCGGCGTCGTCCCTTACATCCTGTCTTGCTTTAGCGAGGCTGGCGCCGGCTGAAATCAAAGCCGCTATCGCGAGGAAGGCGAGGCCAACTTTACCCTTAGCCGTCAGATGGCGTTGCCCATCTTCACGAATATGGAAGTCGGTGAGGGTCGCATAAAACCCATAGAGGGATGTCATGAAACCGGCGATCAAACTGGCGATCGCAATCCACCCCAAACCGCCAAGAGTGGGGTGAGAGATATACGCACACAGATTCGCAGCGACCATAAGACCTCAGAAGTGTTTCGCAGCTTGTGTGAGGAATTCTACGCCCGAGGGTGGATGTGTGCGCGCCAATTCCGCTGTGCTTGAGTCGTTAAATTCACCTGGCTACCCCACCCGGTGTTTTCGTGTTTGGGTTTAGCTGAGGATCGGCAGGTAAACCTTGTAGGTTGCCGTATAGCCTGCGGACGTACTTCCGCTGAGGGTGAGGAGGCCGGTTCCGTCTTCTTCGGTCGTGTAGACACGGTCGGAAGCGTTGGTGGTGGGGTTGGTGCCTTCCGTAGAGTAAGGCGATACAGAGGTGCTGAGCGTGTTGATTAGGGTCTGGTCGAAGAAGATCTGGTCGGTGTTGGTGCCGCTGTTGTCGGTTTCGTCGTAGGTGGAGCGGAGACGAAGGTGGATGTGGTTGGTGCGGCCGGAGTACCAGCCGGGGATGATGGTGGTGAACTGCACCATGCCGTTGGCGTCGGTTAGCTGATAGCCACGGAGCCAGCTTTCTGAAGTAGTGGACTCTACACTTTCAGCAGAGTAGACGCCCGATGCGTTGCACTGCCAGATATCGACCTGAACGCTCTGCATGGCGGCGCAGTTGTTCTTGCTGTCGTAGACATAGATGGTGAGGGTGAGGGGGACGCCGGTTTGGGTTTGGGTGCCGTCGAGGTTGGAGAGGATGTTGGTGCGGAAGTAGCCGGTGGCGCTGTCGTCGACGAAGTAGGGACCTTCTTCGCCTTCGAGGGTTTCACTGCAGGCTGCGGCAGTGGTGCTGACGGTGACGTCCACTGCGGCGGAGGTGCTGGTGGCGTAGGTGGAGTTGCCGGCGTAGGTTGCGGTGAGGACGTGCGTGCCGGTGGTGGTGAAGGATGGCGAGAGAGATGCTACGCCGGAGGTGAGAGTGCCGGTGCCGAGGGTGGTGGTGCCGTCGTAGAAGGTGACGGTGCCTGTGGCGGCTGTGGGTGAGACGGTGGCCTTGAGGGTGTCGGCAACGCTGGTGGCGATGGAGCTTGCGGATACGGTGAGCGTGGTCGTGGTGGCGGTGAGGGTGGTGCTGTCCGAATCTGTGGAGCTTGAGGCTGCGGTGCTGGCAGTGGTGCAGCCGGCGATGGCGGCCAGGCCGGCCATGCTGAAGAGGCGCAGGGCGGCGCGGCGATCAAGCGGTGGGCACCACTCTATGTGGTTGTGGTCTTCTTCTTGGTCGTGGATGTGGGGTTTGGGTGTGTTGGACATGGGGCCTCCGCCGGGGATGTTCAACGAGATTGGTGGGAGTTTGGCGGGGCGGAGGTTACGTGGGGTGGTTTTTTGGGCGAAGTGGTCTTCCGTCCTTTTCACTCATCCACAAAGTGCGCCTATGAATGGGCACCGGCTATCGCCAAATGACGGCCACATCATATTGGGAAATAATGCGATCTTTTGAGACGAGCTGCAAGTTTTGGGATTGGGCCTGCACAATAAGGAGCCGATCGATTGGGTCCTGGTGATGATGCGGCAACTCGGCGGCGTTTGTGATATCGGTCAGGGTCAGCGAAAGAAAAATCACACCGAAGGCTGTGATTTGTTCGATGATCCGAGGGACGGAAGAACCGGCCATCGGCAGCCGATGGACTGAGGCTTTGTTGACGATTTCCAAGACCGTGGCATGACTTACGAAAAGCTCATTGGCTTTGTCAGCCACGAGTATTGCAACCGTCTCAGGAAGTCGTTCGGGTTCGTACAGCGCCCAAAGAAGTGTATGGCTATCGAGAAGAAGTCTCACTGCTCATCAGAAGGAAATAGCGGGGAGTTATTGATTTGGTCGGCGAGTTCTTTATCCATCGCCTTCCACTCCTCCCAAGATGGTACCCGTAGTTCTCCGCGACCCGCGCCGAGAATGCGTTGGCCGGTTTCCTGGATTGTGGCTGGCTCGTGAGAAACGACAAGCTTCAGAGAAGGCTTGTTCGGGCGGGAGATTTCAACTTCCTGGCCAGCGTCCACGGCGTCTCCGAGGTCTGCTAGATGCTCTTCGGCGTATTGGAGGTTAACCTGCATGGTTTTAGGGTATTCCCGGGGCGCGGGTGGGTCAATGGTGAGATTGGCACCATGCACTCCACCATCCGTAAAGTGCGCGTCTGGATGGCGCAGCGAGCACCCGGTCATTTTGCATGTCTAACGTAATATTTGTCGACAGCCGACAAAAGTTAGGCGAAAATTCCATCAGTCTCGAAAAACAATATGCCAACAAAGAAGCCGTCCCAAAAGAAAACCGCTGAGCGTTTTGAGTCGGTAAAGGTCGAGTCTATCTTCGAAGTTCTTGACGCTGTAGCGTGGCTCGATATCCCCACTAGCAAGAACATTGCTCAATTTGCAGGAGTCGATCCCCGCACGGCCGGAAAGATCCTGAAGAATGCTCGACTAATCGGACTTGTTGCGACTGTTGATGAGCATTCATATGTGCTCACATGTGCATACCCATATAAAGGCACTAAGGACCAAAAGCAGGCTGTGATAAAAGAGGCTCTCCTAAAGCTGCCGCTGGTGGTGACATTACGGCAGTTCATGACTCTCGGTAACAGTCTGGAAATTGCTACGAGAAAAGCTTCTACCGTCACCTCAGACGCTACTTATGATCCGTCAGCGGTAGCACCATTGATCAGAATTGCCAGCACTTTCGGAGCTCTCGATCTCGCGGTTCGCATGGAAGCTCTTGTTCAGGACGCAGTTGACGCTAAACTGGCACGGCACAGTACCGATGCTGATAAACGCGTAGCATTCATCTCGCATAGTTCTAAAGATAAGCCGTTCGTTCGACAACTCGCTTCCGATCTGGTCAAGAACGGAGTGCAAGTTTGGCTTGATGAGCAACGCATTCGGGTTGGCGATTCAATTCCTGAAAAGGTGGCGCAAGGTCTCGCTGAATCCGACTTTTTCCTGTTGGTTTCTAGCGAACACTCTGCTAATTCCGAATGGGTAAAAAAAGAGTTGAACAACGCGCTCGTCGGAGAAATTGAAAGACGACGCGTTACAGTTTTACCTTTGAAACTCGACGGCACGGCGCTCCCATCGAGCATTGCTGACAAAAGATATGCTGATTTTTCTGGTTCTTATGCTAATGGCCTTGATGACTTAATCGCATCTATGAATTCGCATTCGGTGGTCGGTGACAAATGGCGGACGCTGCAGCTATCACAACAAAGAAAGTCATGCCGAAAGGGGGTTCCAAAGGTGGTACTAGATACCCTCGTCTCTCTTTGGGTCCCGCAATCGACTATGCGACGAAACTCGTCGGAAAGACCCACAATGGTCCCCAGCCAAGCAACATCATTTTGCCTGGCGTCTTCGGTTCACTTAGTACTCCTGGGAAAGTAAAGGCTTCGGCCCTCATCCAATTCGGTTTGCTTGAAGGGGACACAGATGCCTATCAGGCAACACAACTCGCCAAAGATGTTATTGCCGCGCCAAAAGATGAGCGCCAAGAATTGCTCGTTCGAGCGTTTGAAAACGTTCGCGTATTCAAGTTGCTTTATGAAACCTTTCGTAATGACACAATTTCTAAATCTAAAATTCGCCAGCAAGTTTTAGCCGCCAAGGTTCATTTAGACAATGCAGATGATTGCGTTGAATTATTTACGAAGTCTCTCTTGGATGCTGGACTTGGCACGGAAAATGGCGATTCGGTGACGGTCTTGAGTGGGCCCGTGCCGAAAACCAAAATTGTTGTCGGCGACGAGGCACTTGAAGAATCTTCTCAGAATTTTGAGGAAGCAGAAGATGCCGAGGACTCCGAAGCGAATTCCATCGACTCTAGTGTTGCGACGGACGGCACAGAGCAGATGCACCGACAGCAAGAAGCTCGCTCGGGCAAGGCCGCAGTAACGGTAAATTTCAATGTGGATTCGAGCCTGGACACTGATAAGCTGCAGAAGCAACTTGCCCTTCTTAAACGTTTCGGAGTTATTTAAAACAAGCCAGAGCAAGACAAAAGGGCGCACTCTTCGAGTCCGCCTTTCTTGTTGCTGGTTGTAATTGCGCTTGTTCGGCGGCCAACTCTTCCTGTTCGCCTTCCATGCGCCGCTGTTCGGGTTCTCGTGCTTCGCTTCGATGGCTGCGGTGACTTCCTGCTATGCGGTCTTCAGCCCTGCCTCGGCTATGGCGATGGAGATTTGTTCGTCGGGTACGCCTTGTTTGCGGAGGCTGGCGGTTAGGGCTTCTACCTGGGAGCCTTCGAGGCGTTGGAGGTCTTTACGGAGGCCGTGGCCGATGTAGGAACGCATGAGCGGCTGGTAGCCGGTGAAGCCGAGCATGGGGGCGATCTCTTTGAGGTCGCCGATGACGTCCTCCGGCATGCGGAGGCTGATGGTGGTCATGGGGCGGTCGCGCTGGAGGCGGACCTTGAGGCGATCACGCATAGTCTTCATAGTCTTTTTTCTCCTGGGCCGTTGCCGGACGGGCCGAGATGATGCGGATGGCTTCGGCTTCGCGCTCGATGTGGACGACGAAGAGGAGGCTTCCCTTCTCCGACTCGCCAAGGAGCGCGTCGCGGGCTTCTTCGTCGATGCCGGCGTCGAGAACGCGTGCCAATGGGTCGAGAAACACTTCGCAGGCCTGTTCAAAACGGATGCGTGCTTGGTGATGTTCGACGCCGCTTTGTGGACGTCCCAGACGAACTCCAGCCCTGCGTAGCGGTAGAGAACGTCCATGGACAACGTATATACGTTGTCCATGCGTGGAGTCAAGGCGGCTCGAAGTGTTTTGGGGCGGTTATAGCACCAGAAGCAACGGCAAGAACGGGAGGAAGCAGGTTCCTCGCGTTGCTCGGAATGGAAGGCGAAGAAAGGCAAGTGCAAGTGCAAAAGCAAGTGCAAAGGCAGATTCCTCCGCTGCGCTGCGGAATGGAAAGAAATGGAGCAGACAAAAGGGGAGCCTTGTGGGCTCCCCTTTGTTTGCGGTTGTAAGTGCGCTTACTCGGCGGCTAGTTCTTCCTGTTCGCCTTCCATGCGCTCTGTTCGAGCTCGCGTTCTTCGGCTTCGATGGCTGCGGAGCCTCGGTACGAAGATGGATGATCATGCAGTCAGTTGATAGCGAAAATCAAAGCTTTTCGCCGTCGCTCTCACAATTTGTACCTGGCCGTGACCGGGGTTGATCTGTTTGTTGAGCTGGATCAAGCCAACTTCGCTGAGGGCGCGCACGTCTCGGGAGATAGCCGGACGATTGCGCTTGAGAGCGATGGCGAGCTCGGTGATGGAGCGCGGCTGCTTCATCGCGGCGCGAAGTACTTCGAGGCGGCGGCCGGTGAGGAACGACGCCATATCTTCGGGGTGCTCGAAGAAGATGCGGCGCTCGGATTCGACGTGTTCTTTCTTATCGAATCTCGATGCGCGCTCCAGGGAACGCTGTCGCATAGCCTTGAAGCTGTCCACTGCGATGATCGTTTTCATGACTTCTCCTTCACCCTGGCTACTTCTTCGTAAAACTCATTTGCCTTGGCTTCATAGGTTGTGAAACCTACCTTCTCAGCAACCCCGCAGGAATGACGTTCGTGGAAGCCATGAGCGTTGTCGTATCCGAGAACTCGCCCGTTATCGGCTTGGCAAAGGCTGAAATTGATGTATGCGAGGTTGTACCTGACGACCTCGCCCTTCGAGTTGACCCAGACTTCTTCGCGAATCTGCCCTGTCTTGCCAGACGCCGACCGGATCGTCATTGCGTCGTCGGTCGCCTTACGCAATTTGGGACGCGGCTTTTTGGTTATCTTCTTCGCCACAACTTCATCTTATCCAGATGTTGCACTAGCTGCAACACCTGGAATCATCAGCGAGACCGGAAAGCAGATTCGACAACAAGAAAAGCAAAGGGCGGACTCATTCGAGTCCGCCCTTTGTGTTGATGGTTGTTGGTGCGATTATTCGGCGGCCAGTTCTTCCTGTTCGCCTTCCATGCGCATCTGTTCGAGCTCGCGTTCTTCGGCTTCGATGGCTGCGGTGACTTCCTGCTGGACCTGGGCGGCTGCTTCTTCCAGCTCGGGTGAGAGCTGGACGTTGCGGTAGTAGGCCATTCCGGTTCCGGCGGGGATCAAGCGGCCGACGATGACGTTTTCCTTGAGGCCGCGGAGCGTGTCTACCGAGCCGTTGATCGAGGCTTCGGTAAGGACGCGCGTGGTCTCCTGGAAGCTGGCGGCCGAGATGAAGCTGTCGGTCGAGAGCGACGCTTTGGTGATACCCAGCAGGAGCGGACGGCCGATGGCCGGACGGCCACCTTCGATCAGCACGCGCTGGTTCTCAGCGTTGAAGCGGAAGCGATCGATCTGCTGCTCGAGCAGGAAGTTGGTGTCGCCAACTTCTTCGATCTTGACCCAGCGCAGCATCTGGCGGACGATCGTTTCGATGTGCTTGTCCGAGATGGACACGCCCTGCAAACGATAGACCTCCTGGATCTGGTCGACGAGGTACATCTGCAGCTCACGCTCGCCCAGGACTTCGAGAATGTCATGGGGGTTGCGGGGGCCGTCGATGAGGGCATCACCGGCACGGAGGCGTTCGCCTTCCTGCACGTTGACGTAGACACCGCGAGGCACCGAGTACTCTTCTTCCTGACCGTTGTCCGCCGTGACGTAGACCTTGCGCTGACCCTTGGCTACATCGCCGAAGCGAACGACACCATCGATCTTGGAGATGATCGCGGGATCGCGGGGCTTACGCGCTTCGAAGAGTTCCACGACGCGCGGCAGACCGCCGGTGATGTCCTTGGTACGGGTGGTTTCACGCGGGATCTTCGCGAGGATGTCGCCGGGGGTGACTTCGTCACCGTCCTGCAGCATAAGGTGAGCACGCGACGGCATCAAGTAACGCTTGTTGCCCTTGGCTGACTTGATGATGATCATCGGCTGGCGCTTTTCATCGGCAGTATCGCCGACGACGAGACGCGAGAGGCCGGTGACTTCGTCGATTTCCTCGTTGAGCGTGACGCCTTCCTGCAGGTCCTTGAACTGGACGGTGCCGGCGATCTCGGTAAGGATCGAGAACGTGTAGGGGTCCCACTCGCCGATGGTCTGGCCGAGCTTGACGGTGTCACCATCTTCGACGCGGAGCTTTGCGCCGTAGACGATGGCGTAACGCTCCTTCTCACGGCCCTTTTCATCGATGATAGCGATCGAGCCCGAGCGGTTGAAGGCCACGAGGCCTCCGTCCTTGGAGCGGACCGTTACCAGGTTGATGAAGTGAACCTTGCCGGCGTTCTTGGCTTCGAGATGCGAGGCGTCGGTGGAGCGCGATGCGGTTCCACCTACGTGGAAGGTACGCATGGTGAGCTGTGTACCAGGCTCGCCGATGGACTGCGCCGCGATGACGCCGACGGCTTCGCCCATCTCCACCATCTTGCCGGAGCCGAGGTTACGGCCGTAGCAGAGGATGCAGACGCCGCGCTTGGACTCGCAGGTGAGGACGGAGCGAATCTTGACGCGCTCGATGCCCGCTGCCTGAACTGCGGAAGCCTTGTCCTCGTCGATTTCCTGGTTGATTTCGACGATGGTTTTGCCTTCGTAGTCCTTCAACTTCTCCAGCGTGACGCGGCCGATGATGCGGTCGCGCAACGGTTCGATGGTCTCGCCGCCTTCGATGATGGGCATCACGTAGATGCCTTCCACGGTGCCGCAATCGTGCTCGCTGATGATGACGTCCTGCGCGACGTCGACGAGACGGCGGGTCAGGTAACCGGAATCGGCGGTCTTGAGTGCGG
>JAMFSR010000008.1 GCA_026225395.1 Granulicella sapmiensis | reverse complement strand
TGACGAATGCGAAGGCGGCTCGAGCGCGTGCGCACAGGCTGGGTCGTATAGTTCAGGGAGCTTGCGCTCACTCGCGTTCCGGTAAAAATAACCACACCCTCACTGCTCTTTGAATCTGAACCCCGCGAATATCGAGGGGAACCTTGATTATAGGGGACGCACACCCCCCTAAGCGAACGCGTCGAAAGGGATTTGCCCCTTGCCCCAAAGGTATCCGCATGGTACTTGCCGCCTTGCTAACCTTTCCCGCCCACCACCGTCAACGCCCACCCAGCAAACCCTCACCCTGACCCAGAGCGAGCATGGGGGAAGGGTTTCCGTATTTCGCCAATAGCCGAACGATCCCGGGTGGCCCATCCTTCGCGCCTTTGCGAAGGGTGGGGTAACGCGCAACGCGCGACCGCTCTCCCCAACCCCAGCAACAATCGCCCGGGTGGCCCATTCATGCGCGTTTTCTGCGCATGAGTGGGGAACACCAACGGCCCGCCCAGCCAGCCGTTACGCGCACCACAACTCCACCCCCAACCCCCAACCCCTAAAACCTGCCTCCCTACCGCTTCCCATAGGGCGCCGTAAGCCCCACCAGATCCACATCCTTCAAAAACTCCGCCAACGCCGCCGCCAACTCCGGCTCCACCACCCCCACCGGAGCCTGCGTATCCATCGTCTCCACCTTCAGCAGCACCGGCACCGCGCGGCTCCTATCCCCTTGCATCGGCAACGCTTTATGCGGATAGCTGTACACCAGCGTCACATGCTGCGAGGTCTGCGAAAACTGCCGGCAAGCCCCGCCATCGCACACCGTCGAAGCCTCCAGCCGTTGCGTCGTCCCATCGTTATACGTCGCCGCTGTCAGGTCCACCGTCCCACTCGCCGCGTCAGTCCGTATCTGCCCATGCCACGTCGGGTCTTCACCTCGCGCAATGTGGCAAACCTCCGCATCATGCACACCAAACACCGGCGAAATCCCCAGCGCCACATGCACGCCGTTCCCGGCATCCGCGGCATAGTCGCCCCACGTATACACAATCGTCCCACCCACCAGCGTGTCGTCCCAGCTTCGCACCAGCACAAACTTGCCGATCTTCTCCGGCATAGGCGCCAGCACGGGAACCCGCCCCACGGCCTGCGCATCCGCAAAGCGCGTATGCAGCGCATCGAACCCGAAGATGGCCGAAAGCGCCAGCACGGCCGCCACCTTCGCTAAATAAGGACTGGCCAGCTCCGACGCAACAACCGGTGTGTCCGCAATCAGCGGCTTGCCCATCTCCGCGGAAAGGTCCCGCCGCAGCTTGTTCGCCACCGTAAAGAACACTCCTAGCGCACAAACGAACAAACATCCGCCAATCAGGTAGTCGGCATTCTTCGCATGCTCCTGCAGCCACACGTACGGCAGCGCAATCTTGTAATAGATCACCAGCAGGCAAAGCCGCAGAAAGTTGAACAGATACCCCAGCAACACCGCTCCCGCAACCACCGGCGTATACACCTGCCAGCGGAACTTATAGACATACCCCACCACAATCGCCGCCATACCCAGCGTGATCGCTCCACGAATCCCATTGCATCCCGGCGCGATAAACATCCCAAAGTCCGGCGTAAACATCAGCCTCAGCTTGTCCTCGGTCAGCGGCTGCCCCAGCGCATGCCCAAACGCTCGTGCTACCGTCGCGGAAGCATGCTGCAGCGGCAGGTCCACCACGCGGCTGAACGTCTGCGGCACCGGGATCACGGCCCACAGAAACACCACCGGAAACCACGCCGCCCGCAGCAGCTTCTTCCCACCGAACAGCAGCACCATCCCCGCGCCATACACCACCGCTACCAGCGAAAGCGGCGGCAGCTGCAGCAGCCAATCCTTATTCACCGTCACGATCAGCAGCGTCCGGTCGCGCAGAAACATCAGCACGGCCGCGCCCGCCAGGATCGCAAACCCCCACCACGTCCCATCCATCTCCCATCCCAGCCCACGCCACGCCCGCAGAATCAGCGCCGCACTCACAAACGGCACAATCAGCCCCATCGACTTCAGGTCGTCGGTCCGCCATATGTCCAGCAGCTGCGCCACCGTGCCATAAACCGTAAGAAGCCCCGCTGCCGCGCAGCAACAGGCAAGCGCTACGGCAAAGCGGGGTTCCAGGAGTCGTTTCAAATCGAGAGGAGAAGCAGTTGGATTTTTTGGACGGTCAGATCGTGGAAAGACAGAAATTCGCCATGCGCAAGTCTCCCACAGAAACGGAAAGCCGCGCGAACGGCGGTTTACTGATCTTTGTTCTTGCGGTTCGCTCGAATGCGCGTTCTTACCTGCGAAATGGCGAACGCTCCGCTCGCAAGTCCGGCGAGAATCAGCGTCGGATTCTCAGGAGAATCGTCGCAGCCGCCAAACTGGGCGCGCGCCGGAGTTGTGGTGTACAGAGCTACGGAAGAGAAAAGTGCAACGTACAGCAAGATTTTTTTCATAGGTATCCAGCCCCTGTTTTATTTCAGGTTGCATGAGGTGGAAGCTGACTCTGGTCCCATGTCAACCTCTTCCCAAGGCCTACAGACACAAAGAGCGGGGATCAAAACCTTTTTAGGGAAAAATAGGGCAAACGGAGCCATGTCCGGTCTATGCGAAACCTTAGATCTCTGAACGTTCTCTGAGGACTGTGCAAAGTTTAGCATAACCTGGTCAAACCAGCTCACTATATCCGGTCAATTACGGTCAATTAATACGTTTCCCCCATCCACAAGGCGCAACCATTGCTTTGCCTTCTTCTGTCCAACCCCTACCGCCGGGTGGCCCTTTCATCGCGCGGCATTTGGCGCGATGGGTGGGGTGACCACCACTCCTTCACCCGCTGTTCGCTGTTGGCTGTTCGCTGCCTCACTGTAAAATCAGGCGTTGTAGCAGGAGGAAAGAACACAATGGCATCGGCAATGGCAGGCATGGAGGCCCTCACGGGCGTATACGACGGGCTCAAGTCGCGCATGGACAAAACGGTAGACGACTTTCGCGCCAATCTCTTGAGCGTCCGCACGGGCCGCGCTTCGGTCCACATGCTCGACAACATCAAGGTCGACTACTACGGCACTGAAACCCAGATCTCACAGATCGCCCAGGTCACCACCCCGGAAGCCAACCTGATCGTCGTTCAGCCATGGGAAATCTCCCTCGTCGGCGCCATCGAAAAGGCCATCCGCACCAGCTCGCAGGGTTTCAACCCCATGCACGACGGCAAGATCATCCGCGTCCCCATCCCACCGATGACGGAAGACCGCCGCAAGGATGCCGTCAAACAGCTCGCCGGCGTCCTCGAAGACCACAAAACCTCGATCCGGAACATCCGCCGCGACGGCAACGACACCGTCAAGAAGGCCGCCAAGGACAAGCTCATCTCCGCCGACGACGAAAAGCGCGCCAACGAAGAAATCCAGCAACTCACCGACACCGAAATCAAGCGCGTAGAAGACCTCTTCAAAGCCAAGGAAAAAGAAGTCCTCACCCTCTGATCTCTTGATCGCTGCTCTTCTGTCATCCCACAACTTTCGGGTGGCCCATTCATGCGCGCATTTTGCGCATGAGTGGGGAACCCCAACCGCTCATCCCGCGATCCGTTGCCGTTGCCGTTGCCGTTGCCGTTGCCGTCGCTTTTGCTTTTGCCTTTGTTCTTGCCGGATTAGCAGTGGGCTTTAGCCCACTGAATCAGGACGAGAAAATTAGGGGCTTCAGCCCCGGGCTTTTGCTTTTCTTTCTTCCATTCCCGCAGGGAACCCGCTGCACGCCACAACCCTGCAAGTTACCCCGTCACGAGATCGTCTTCAAAAGCCGATACCGCTCCAGCGTAATCTCAGCCCGAACACGGGCAACATTGTCCGGATAGCGTAGCCGCGCAAACGCCACCCACGCCTCGCGATATCTCTCCCAGGCTTTTTCCACGACGGCAAGATGATCCGCCGTAACAAGCGTCAGATCGTTCGCTTCGTTCGGCTGAGTCCGTAGCTGCCCGAGTTCCTTTTCATATTCGCGATGCAGCACGGCATCGGCCGTAGAAATTTGATCGCCAGTAAGCGCCGGCCACTCCTTGCGCTCGAAGCGAACGACGTCCGTGCGAAAGAGATCCTGAAGAATGTCCTGAGAGCCCAGCGTCCGTATGTTGTGAATGCTCCCGCCCTGATAGACCTCATCGGCGTGCGCTTCGATATAGGCATGCTCCGCCGCCAGCAGCTTCTCAAAAGCGGCCCGCTGCTCCGGATTCATCGAAGGTTTCAGCGAGTTGAAGTAACGGTTTCTGCGGTCATCCTTGATCTCAGAGGCATAGTCTGCGCAGTAGTTCTCGCTGAACGTCGTCGTCGCATAGTCGCAGAACTCAAACGGCCCATGCGCCGGAAGCGAACCGTTGAGTTTCGCAATCTCCGGCAGCGCCAACTCCGCCATCCCTTCTTCGGATTCGCAGGCAAACCGCAAAGACAGCGGAATATTGCGTTTCACTCCCGCACCGTTGAAATAAAGGTCGGCGAGAATAAGCGACCCGCCAACCACCGGAGGTTGGCCAAGCTCAGCCTTCTGTGCCAATCGTTCCTGCCACGCACACTCACGAGCCTCGCTGTAATTCACTGGCCTGCCTATCCCACGATACGACCGATACGAAGCACAAACCGGTGTCGTCTTGGGAGCAGCAACCTTCTCCGCCTCAGCAGGCAACGGAACGGACGCGTAGCTGGAGCACTCAGCGGATGTGGCCTGGCCAACAGCCGCGCCAACAACCGCAAGGTTTGCCATAAAGACAGCCGTCAAGAGACCAAGGAGATGCCTGCCGACATAGCCCGCGCGGTTCATTTGTGCGAAGTATATGCCAGTTTTTCTTCTCTTGCGCACCCATCGCTCGGTCTTCTCTACGCTCTACACTCTATCCTCTACACTCTGCTGCTTGACGCGAGAATCGCGTCGCCCACAATCGCCGCTTCCCGCGCGGTCTGCACATCATGCACCCGCAGAACATGCACCCCTTGCAACACCGCCGCCACATTCCCTGCCACGGTCGCCGTCAACCGCGCCTCGGCCACGGACAACACGTGCGCCTGCAACCCCCGCACAGCCTCACCCAGAAACCCTTTGCGCGAAAGCCCGGCCAGCAGTGGATACTTCAACTCATGCAGCCGCTCAAGTCCGGCCAGCAGCACAAAGTTCTCGCCGCCCAGCTTCCCAAATCCAAACCCCGGATCAACCACAATGCTCTGCATCCCCACGCCCGCGGCATGGGCAAACACCAGCTGTTCGCGCAGCCCGCGCATCACCAGCGGCACAACCTCCGCGGACTTCAGTGCCGGCTGATGCCTCCAGTCCTTCGGATTGCCGCGTGTATGCATCAGCACCAGCCCGCAACGCGTGGAGGCAACAGCCTCAGCCATCGCCTCGTCCCACAGCAACCCGGAAACATCGTTGATAATCTCAGCCCCTGCCATCGCCGCCGCCCGCGCCGTCGATGCATGATACGTATCGACAGAAACGATCGCTTCCGGCCGCGCCTTCAAGAACCCCTCGACCACCGGCAGCAACCGCACCTGCTCCTGTCCCTCGGTCAGCGGCTCCGCTCCGGGCCGCGTAGACTCCGCGCCAAGATCGACAATGTCCGCTCCGCCATCGACCGCTGCGATCGCGGAAGCAATCCTGCTTTCGATCCCCGCCGCAGCCAAACCATCCCCGGAAAAGCTATCCGGGGTCAGATTGACGATCGCCATAATGCGAGTCCGTTCCCCTAATGACATTGTTCGTGTTCGGAGCTGCCAATCAAAGTGCGGACGTCGGACGAAGGCCATAGTACGGATTGTAGTCACCGCTAACCTGAACAGACGATGAACGCGCAGATGTCAAGTTTGCTGGACACCGCCAACTCCACGAATTCACCGTGAGCCACCGTAAACCTCCGTAAATTTGCAACATAAATTCGCGGTACACTTGCGGAAATGCCAGCCTTTCGCCGCTTCTCCCCAGCCCTCGGCCTCGCCGTAGTCCTAGCTGCATCCGGCCAGACGCCCACCGTCACGCACACCCCATTCCCCACCGGCACGACGCTGGGCGCGCAGATTGACGCACTGTTGTCCGACCCTGTCGCCGCCCGCGACCATTGGGGCATCGCTGTCACAACCCTCGACGGCACACCACTTTACGGCCACAACGAAGGCGAACTCTACCGCCCTGCCTCCAACACCAAGCTCTTCACCACCGCCGCCGCGATGGCCTTGCTCACGCCCGAAAGCACGGTCACCACCACCGTAAGCTTCGCCAAACCCGCGCCAAATGGCCTTTCCAAAGGCAATCTCACGATCTCAGGCGCAGGCGATCCAGGCCTTTCGGGGCAGGACTTTCCCTATCAAACGCCAGCCGAACGCCGCGCTCTCGGCCTGCCTGTACCTAACCCCAACCCTCCGGATGCACTGCGTTCGCTCGACGCCTTTGCTGCGGACATTGCGAAAACAGGCGTCAAGCGCATCGATGGGGACATCATCGGCTCTGATACTGCATGGACGTGGGAGCCCTATCCCATTGCGTGGGACATCGGCGACATGCTCACGGGTGACGGTGCCCCTGTGTCTGCCATGACCATCAACGACAACCTGCTCGACACTGCGCTTACGCCCGCGGCGAAGATTGATGGCGCTGCGACGCTGACTGTTCTTCCGGACACCGGCTATTACCAGTACTCCGTCGACGTAAAGACCGTTGCCGCGGGCGCTCATTCGAGCCTGCAGATCGACCGTGATCCGGGTTCAAAGCTTGTTCGTATCTACGGCACGATTGCGATGGGCATGCCCTATAAAGACGAGATCGCCATCATGGATCCCGCTGAGTTTACGGCGCTTGCGCTCAAACAGAAGCTTGAGCAGCATGGTATCGAAGTCAAAGGTATCGCACGCGCCGAGCACAAGCTACCGACCGATGGCGAGGGCTTCTTTCGCGAGTCACATGAGCCTTCGAAACTGCAAGTGGCCGTAGTCAATACGATCGTTGATCCAAGCAAGCAGTCGGCGAATTTTGCTCTTACGAAGTTTTCGCCCACACTTGCCGAAGATGTGAAGGAAACGTTGAAGATCTCGCAGAACCTGCACGCAGAGCTCATGCTGCGCCGGCTCGGCATCCTGTTTGGCGATTCGGGGGAGACCCACAACACCACCGCCCAGGGCGCTCGCGTAGTCCGCCAGTTCCTGGTCAACGCCGGCCTCGATGGCGATGACTTTCTTTTCTATGACGGATCCGGCATGAGCTCGCATAATCTTGTTGCTCCGCGCGCTACGGTGAAGCTGCTGGCTTATGCGATGTCGCAGTCGTGGTTTCCTACGTGGAAAGCAGCACTGCCTGTTGGTGGCTTAGACGGTTCGCTCACGTCGCGCTTTCCGGAGGCTCCGCTGAAGAACCATGTGTTTGCGAAGACGGGAACGCTGGGGGAATCGCGAGCGCTTTCGGGCTATCTGGATTGCGCCAGCGGCAAACAGGTGATCTTTTCGATCATGGTCGATGACCACCTGCCGGGAACGGTCGCGGATCGCGTGACGATGGATAAGATTGTGGCGGCAATCGCCGCAAACGAGTAAGGCTGGTGGAGAGCTCTTACCTCGGTGTGTGTTTCTTGATGTACTCGCGCAGCTCCAGGTTGATGTCGAGAGCCTTGGCGACGCCGGAGTCGAGCATGCGCAGCCAGTCGCTGGCGGGTTCTTTCAGCTCGGCCATGCTCAACAGGTAGCTGGTCTGGACGATGACTTCGAGTGAGTTCGAGAGATCGTGGGCGAGGCGGCGAATCTCGAGGGCCAGGTCTTCCGGGATCTGCTGACCGTTTGGGCTTGGCTGCGGCGGGCTCGACATAGGTTTCACGTAAGTGCTCACTCTAGAAAGGTATGCGCGACGGATCGCAAAGGCGGAAGTTCTGGTGCTTGAGACGAGGGTGCTCAGGCGAACGATTCGCCAAGTGTATCCCAGGGCTCAGGTTTGACAGCATGTGCGCGCTCTGGAACACTAGAGGTTCACGGGTTGCAAGCGCGTAGCGCGGCTTCGAGTGAGCCGAAATGGCGGAATTGGCAGACGCGCGTGGTTCAGGTCCACGTTCTCGCAAGGGAGTGGAGGTTCGAGTCCTCTTTTCGGCACCAAAAATTTAGAAGCAATCTGAAGGGCGGGTTCATTCCCGCCCTTTGCTGCGTCTGCAATAGACCACATTTCCTCAGAGATGCGTGTGCTCCGCAAATGATTCTGTCTGCGGATGGCCCAAATGGGGGATAAGGGGTGCGTCCTTTGTCCGGTCAAAAGTGACCATTGCGGAATGTCGCAACTCGACACATTGACGAGATGCTAGTGCTTCAGAGAAGTCAGCTTACAAGCATTTGTGACGACCTGAAGGACCTGGAGATCTACCCATGCATAGCGCCATCATCGCCGGAACATTCCTCATTATGATTCTCTCTCCCTGCATCGTTGCACTCCGCTCCGGCAATGAGAAGAATCTCGACTAAGCAGGAACCGTCGATGGGCCGTTTCGATTCCGGTAAGGACAGGCGACCTTCGGGTCGTCTTTTTTATGCAGTGAATAGTGAATAAGGCGTGGGAATAGTGGGTTCCGAGACGCGCTTGAATTGCCTTTGGATGGTTTCTCAGGCGTAGATTGCGGCTTCGAAGCGTTTGATGGCTTCTTCGTTCCAGGCGTGGGAGCCTTTGCGCCAGCCGCTGGCGTCTTCATCGAGAAAGTTTGGGAAGTCCGAGCGGCAGAAGCTCTGTTTGGTGGCGAAGTCGGTCAACGCCTGGGGGCTGCCGTCGAGGTAGAGGACGGCCTGCTGGCCGTCGCGCGACCACTGGACGCTGGCGATGCGCTCGCGGGTGGGTTCTTCGAGCGAGCCGACGTTGTAGATCAGCATCGCGTCGAGGATGCTTTCTTCCTGGGTTTCGTAGCTGCGGTCGCACGCGTAAAAGTAGCCCGCCAGGCCTTCGTCCTCGAAAACCACCGTCCAGGGAACGGCGGGGGAGTTGGAGGAGAGGAATGCGCGGCCGGGGGTGAAGGTGAGGGAGTCCATAGAGCAGAGTGTAGAGGATAGAGGGCAGCGTGTAGAGCTTGCGTGTGCGGACACCGCAGCGTTTCTCACTATCCTTTGCGCTCTATCCTCTACACTCTTTAGTGACGATGCGATTCAAAGGCTTCTATATTGGGCGGGCGCAGCGAGTGGCCGCGCTGCTGCTGCTTGTGCTTTTCGGCGAGTGCCTGTGGTCGATTGCGCACAGGCCGCTGGACGCCAATGACTACCGCTATGCGCGGTGCGGGCGTGAGATGTGGGAAGCGCCTTCGGCGATTGCCGGTTACTACACGACTTGCGGCAACCTGAATGGCGATGGAACGTTCGCCTATCGGCTGGCCGGGCTGCCGCTTACCGTGCAGCGGCTGGCGTTGTTGAGTGCCGATCACTTTCGCAAGCCGGAGAACAGGCTTTATGCCAATGGCGCACTGAATGGAACGACGTGGGAAGCCCGGCATGAGTTGACGTGGGTGAAGTATCTGCTGCGGCTGCCGTTCTGCTTCTTCGCGGTGTGGCTGGGCGGAGGGCTTTGGTGGGTCGCGAAAAGACTGTTTGGCACTGAGGGCGGGGCGTTGGCGCTCTCGCTCTATGTGTTCAGTCCGGCGATTGTGAAGTATGCCACAACACCCAACAATGAAATTCTGGCGCTGTGGGGGCTGTATGGGATGGTCTATACGGCGATGGGCGTGGCGCATGCGCTGCAAGGGCCACGGAGGAAGTGGCGGCCGAGGATCATTCTGCTGACGGTGTCGCTGGGGCTTACGATGTCGGCGCATTTGCTGGCTGGGATGGTGGGACTGCTGGCCGGGGCGTTGTTCTTCTTCTATCTCGCAGAGCGGCGTCGGGCGTATGTGGCGCAGATCATGATCTTTGCGGCGTTCGGTGCGCTGGCGATCGTGTTTGCCGGGTTTGGGTTCCGGATTGCGCCGTTTACCTATGTGTTTACGGGCGGCAGCGGGCGGTTCTGGTTCTCGCTGGATGCGGCGATGAACTTTGCGAAGACGCCGGCGAATGCGGGCATTCTGATTGCCTCGGCCGTGTCGCTGGTGGTGTATGCGACGGCGAAACGCAGCCGCTACTTTGGCAATACGGCTCCGCTGCTGATGCTGCTGGTGCTGACGCCGCTGTATACGTCGCAGGTGGTGAGCGCGCCCTGGCTGTGGGCGCTGCCGTTTCTGTTTACGTTTATCGGCGGGGTGTTTGCGGACATGCTGGAGACCAGGCAGCGGAAGTTGTTTCTGCTGCTTTCTGGCGGGGTGGTGGTGACGCAGGCTGCGTTGTGCTGGTTGAGTATGGCGGGTCTGTAAGACAGAGTGTAGAGGATAGAGTGTAGAGCGTAGAGAATGCCGATGCTCGTCCTGCTGGCGGAGGCGTGGTGCGTCGGGCGGTGGTGTTCCCCCCATCCATGTGCAAAAGGTAAGCACGAACGGGGCACCGGTGGGATCGTCAGGGGAACGGTCAGGCTTTCGCCCGATACCCCACCCTTTCGCCAAAGGCGCGAAAGGATGGGCCACCCAGGCGGTTTCGGGTGTGGAGATTTTCTGCATCCTATGGGCTTGCTTGTTCTACTCTGAGCAGACAGATTCCACCCTGAGGCCCTTTCCCTTGATGAAGTTTTCGAAGAACGCCGTTCGCGCCAGTCTGATCCTGTCGCTACTCGCTGTGATGATTTTGCCGATGACCGGATGCAGGGGCGGATGGCGAGCGATTAAGTCGAAGTTCCACCATCGCAAGTCGAAGTCCAAGCCGAATACGACGGATTATGCCGACAACGTGGAGCAGGTGGTGAGCTCGCCGAAGCTGACGATTCTGAAGTGGTCGGACTACTCGAATGTGCAGCCGCAGGTGCAGCAGTTCTACGACGACCGCAACTACGAACTCGCGTGGACGCGCGATGGAAAGCCGACCGATCAGGCCACGGCGCTGATCGCGATGTTTGAAAACGCGGCGACGAAGGGTTTGAAGCCCGAGGATTACGATGCTTCGCGCTGGCCGCAGCGGGTGCAGCGGATTGCGACGATCCTGAAGACGCATGACACCTCCGACAATGCGCAGGATGTTGTGGCGCAGTTCGATGCGGCGATGACGATTTCGGCGATGCGCTTTGTTTCGGACCTGCATGTGGGGCGCGTGAATCCGCAGTCGCTGAACTTCGACATCGATGTTCCGGCCAAGCGCGAAGCGTTCGATATGCCGGGCTTCCTGAACGATAAGTTGGTGGATGCGGACGATGCGCCGACGACGGTGGCGAGCGTGGAGCCGGGAAGCCCGATGTATGCGGCGACCGAGAAGGCGCTGGCGCAGTACCTGGAGCTGGCGAAGCAGCAGGATGCGTCGCGGCCTCAACCACTGCCTCCGGTAACGAAAGCAGTGAGTGTGGGTGGGGCGTATCCGGCGCTGCAGCCCTTGCAACAACGGCTGCAGTTTGAGGGCTTGAGTTCCACGGCCATCACCTCGCCGGTGTATGACGATGGGCTTTCGGCTTCGGTGAAGGTGTTCCAGCAGCGGCATGGTTTGACCGATGACGGCAAGCTGACGCAGGCGACGATCGACGCGCTGAATGTGCCGATGGATGTGAGGGTGCAGCAGCTGAGCGACTCGCTGGAGCGCTGGCGCTGGCTGCCGGATAACTTCATCCAGCCGCGCGTCTTTGTGAACCTGCCGGAGTTTATCGTGCGCATGTACGAGCCGGACCACTCGCTGGCATTCAAGATGAAGGTGGTGGATGGCGAGGCGCAGGGCAACCATGACACGCCGATGTTCGTCCGCAGCATGCGGTTCGTGGTGTTTCGACCGTACTGGAATCTGCCGGGGTCGATTGTGAAGAAGGAGATCATGGGCCATCTGAATAAGAGCGGCGTGGGGTATCTCGCCGAGCATGGCTATGAGGCGTATCGGAACGATGGCACGGTAGTGACGAGCGTGTCGGCCGAGGATGTGGAGCATCAGCGTGTGAGCATACGGCAGAAGCCGGGGCCGAAGAACTCGCTGGGGCTGGTGAAGTTCCTGTTTCCCAATGAGTATGACGTGTACATGCATTCGACGCCGGAGTTGAATCTGTTCAATCTGACGCGGCGCGATCGCTCGCATGGATGCGTTCGGCTGCAGGATGCGGAGAAGGTAGCCAACTGGGTGCTGGAAGGGGACAACCCAGGTGACTGGAATCCTGACAAGGTCCACGAGGCGATGTATGGCGACAACGACAACAAGACCGTGAACCTGAAGACGACGCTGCCCGTGGTGCTGACCTACATGACGGGGAATGCGGATGAAGATGGGACGGTGCACTTCTTCGACGATATCTACGGGTATGACAAAGAGCTCGACGCGGCGCTGGCAAAGGGCCTGCCGTATAACCAGGCGCCGGTGAAGATCAATCCGAAGCTTACGCCGGGGGAGACGGAGTAGACGGCTTCAGCTTCGTTGCGGAATTAAAAAGACAGCCGTATCGCTTCCTGGGACGATCTCCGTCTTGATGCGTCGGTCGAAGGTGGCAAGTTGTCCCCCGCTGCTCTGCGCCAATGCGATCAGATAGATATCCGTGATTTGTGATGAGCTTTGAAGGAGCCCGGAGTTCACGGACGGATGCGTCAACAAGCTGATTGAGTCAGGCCAGAATACATGTCCCGGCAGACTGCATGCTTTCTTAATAGCTCCACAACCGCAGCAGGTGACCCGGGAGAGTTGCGGTAGCTTGAGCTGCCGACGATTCTAAGAATGGCGTTTTCGGTGAGAGGACAGGTCGCCCAGCTTGGGTTATCGAGAGAGGCGAACAGATGTCCGCAGCGTCATGATCTGGATGAGCAGGATCGATCAGGGCGATGAATACGTTGACATCGAGCAGAAATGTCATCACGGCAACTCGTCGCGCAACCTGTTCACGAACTCGAGCGTGACGGGCGTCGGATCGCGCATGGGCAGCAGAGGAAAGCCGCTGCGGCTGCCGGAAGCGGAGAGCGACATCTTAAGGGGTTTACGTGATAGTGCAGAGAGCACCTTTCCAACCGTTTGGCTTGTCTGCTTCGCTAGCTGCTCGGCGTCAGCGAGAACGTCATCGTCGATATCGATGGTTGTCTGCATGAAAAGCCCTCCGTATCCACTATAAGACAACGCGCAACGTTATTTTAGGAAGGTCAAACGGCGTTTCTGCTGCGGGCTTCGGCACGGTGCTGCTTCATCAGGTCTTCGAGTCGCTGGCCGCGCTTCTGTTGGAAGTTGCGGTTGGTGACGTGAAGGTCTTCGATGCGGTCCATGCGGAAGTTGCGGAAGTCGTCGCGGGTTTCGCACCAGGCGGCGAGCGTCCAGACGCCGGACCAGAAGGCGAGTGCGAGCGGACGCACGATGCGCTGCTCGGCGCGTGAGGCGTCTTCGTTGAGGCGGGTGTAACCGAACTCGATGACCGTGCAGCTGAGGCAGGCGGCGTGGAGATCGTCGAGCATGTGGCGATGCGCGGGCATCATGTGATAACCGCCGGGAGCGTAGAGGGCGATCTTGTCGAGTCGTGCAGCCAGCTCCGGTGGAAGCACGGCTTCGATGCGGGCGAGCGCGGAGTTGGCGGCGATGACGGACTGTGCGCCTCCCCAGGCCTGCACAAGGCGGGCGCCGAGGACGAGCGCGGTGATTTCTTCAGGCGTGAACATGAGTGGAGGAAGGTCGAACTCGCGGCGCAGCGTATAGCCGACGCCGGCTTCGCCTTCGATCGGCTGGCCTGCGAGCTGCAGGTCGCGGACATCGCGATAGATGGTGCGCTCGGAAACCTGGAGGCGCTCGGCTAATGCGCGAGCGGTCTTCAGGCGTCCGGAGCGAAGCATCTGCACGATGCGAAAGAGGCGGTCGGCGCGGCGCATGGGTTGAGAGTACAGGGTTCGGGCTTTTGGAGTTCCCACTCATTCCGCAAAAGCGCGTGATGAATGGGCCACCCGGAGTTTTGTGGATGGCTTGTTAGCGGCTGTGCAGCCCAATGTGGTTGCCTTCGGAGTCGATGAGGCATGCGTAAAAGCCGTAGCCGCCGGGGATCTGTGTCTTCGGCAGCTGCACGGTGCCTTCGATCTTGTGGGCGCGGGCGAGCACGTTGTCGAGCTCGCCGTCGACGTTGAGGTAGACCATTGCGCCGTGGACGGCCGGGTTGTGGTTCGGGCGATGGATGAGGGCGCCGGCGACGGAGCCTTCGCTGGCGGGGAACATGAAGCACGGCTCTTCGCCCGGGAACTGGGTGAGCTTGCGGTCGAGCACGGTCTCGTAGAAGTCGACGGCGCGGCCGATATCGGTGGTGGGAACTTCAAACCAGGTGATGGCGTTTCCATTGAACTTGCTCATGGTGTCTCTCCTCGTGCTGCTTGTAAGAAGCAGCGACAGTCGAAGAGTAAGACAAGGCTCCTGACAGCATTGTGTCAGGAGGATGGCAGGAGGAGAAGAATTGTTTAGTACGCGTCGCCGCCGCCGGAGCTTTCGAAGGCGAGGTTTTCGAAGCGGGTGAAGTCGGCGATGTAGGCAAGGTGGACGGAGCCCGTGGGGCCGTTGCGCTGCTTGGCGATGATGATTTCGGCTTTGCCTTTGAGGTCTTCGTTTTCGCGATCGTAGTACTCTTCGCGGTGGATGAAGGCGACGACGTCGGCGTCCTGTTCGATGGAGCCGGATTCGCGGAGGTCGGAGAGCAAGGGCTTCTTGTCGCCGGTGCGCTGCTCCGAACCACGCGAGAGTTGCGACAGCGCGATGACCGGCACCTGCATCTCCTTGGCGAGCGCCTTGAGACCGCGCGAGATGGCGCTGACTTCCTGGGTTCGGTTCTCCGATTTGCTTCCCGACTTGGGGCCGGTCATGAGCTGCAGGTAGTCGATCACGATAAGGTCGAGGGCGCCTTCCTGCTGGCGCAGGCGGCGAGCCTTGGCGCGCATCTCCGCGAGCGTGATGCCGGGCGTGTCATCGATGAACATCTTCGAGGTCATCAGGCGGTCGAGCGCGGCGATGAGCTTGCTCTTGTCTTCGCGCGGGATGAAGCCGGTCTGCAGCTTGCGCGAGCCTACGGAGGCTTCCGAGGCGAGCATGCGTCGAAGGAGCGACTCCTTCGACATTTCCAGCGAGAATACGGCGACGACTTTGCCGTCTTTTACGGCGCAGTTCTGCGCGATGTTGATGGCCCAGGCTGTCTTGCCCATGGATGGACGTGCCGCCACGATGATGAGTTCCGAAGACTGCAGGCCGGAGGTCATCTTGTCGAACTCGATGTAATGCGTGGCGAGGCCAGTAACTTCGCGGCCCTGTTCATAGAGTGCGTCGATGGAGCCGAAGGAGCCGGCGACGATCTCGCTGATGCCCGAGAAGCCACGCTGGATGGCCGAATCGGCGACTTCAGCGAGGCGCGACTCTATCCCGTTGAGGACGTTGGTGGCGTCTTCGTTCTGGTCGGAGGCGAGCACCATGCCGTCGTTGAAGATGGACATCAACTGGCGCAGCAGGCTCTTGTCCTTGATGATGCGGACGTAGTCCTCGACTTTGGGGTGGCGGGGGATGCCTTCGCTCAGATACGCGAGATAGGCGGGCCCGCCGATGGCGTCCAGCTCGCGCTTCTTCTGCAGCGCGTCCATCACGGTGATGTAGTCGATGGCGTGGCCGACGGCGAGCAGGTCGAGCATCACGCGATAGATGCGCTGGTGCGAGTCTAGCGAGAAGTCGTCCGGATGCAGGCGGGCGGTCGCATCGGTGACGGCCATGCCGTCGAGCAGCATCGCGCCAAGAACGGTGATCTCCGTGTGTACGGAGGACGGGAGACCGTCGGTCATTGGTGCGGACATGCTGATTGAGGCCATAAAAGGTGAAGCTCCAGAAGGAATCGATTAAGTGTAGGGCGCGCGTTCCGCAGCTCTGTGGAGAACTGACGCGCGAGGCTGTGGATGGTTTGTGGAGGCGGTGGAGAACGGGACAAAACGAAGCGGCGGCCCGAAGGCCGCCGCTTTTGCTTGCAAGGAGTTACGCTTTCGGCTTCCAGTTGGCGTAGACGTTCTGCGCCGCGATGAGGCCGTCGCCGAACTTGGCGCCGAGTGTGGGAATCGACTTGACGACGACCTGCTCGATGGCGCCGATGAGTGCGATCGTGTCCATGTAATCGAAGAAGCCGAGGTGGGCGATGCGGAAGATTTGACCCTTCATCTCGCCCTGGCCGTTGGTGATGATTGCCGCAAAGGTGGACTTGAGGCCCTTGACGATGACGCCGGAGTCGACGCCTTCCGGCGCGAGCACGGCGGTTGCGGCAGCGCCGGGTGCGTCCGAGAACAGCTTGAAGCCGAGAGCCTTCATGGCCTCGCGGGTCATCTCGGCGATCATCTCGGCGTTGTCGACGAGCTTGCGGCGGCCTTCGACCAGGTTGCCGGCGGGATTCTCCGGCGTGGCAGCCTGCTGGGCAATCCAGTCCAGCGCGGCGCCGAGCGCAGCGATGAGCGCGACGGCGGGCGTGTAGGCGCTTTCGCCGTTCTTCGCGTTCTTGCGCTCCTTGCGGAGGTCGAAGTAGTAGCGCGGGTTGTAGGTGGACTCCATGCGGTCCCAGGCACGCTGCGAGACAGCAAGGTAGCTGAGGCCGGGCGGAATCATGACGGCTTTTTGCGAGCCGCCGATGAGGACGTCGATGCCGGTGGCGTCCATGTCGAGCTCGGTGGTGCCGAGGCCGGTGATGCCGTCGACGATGAGCAGGGCCTCGGAGTGTGCGTCCTTGAGCAGCTGGCCGAGCTTCACCATGTCGTGGCGTGCGCCGGTGGAGGTCTCATTGGCCTGCACGAAGACGGCGCGGGTTTCGATCTTGAGCGCAGCCTTGACCTTGTCGAAGTCGAAGGTCTTGCCGTAAGGCTCGGTGATCAGATCGACTTCGCAGCCGAAGGCCTTGGCAAGGGCCGACCAGCGCTCGCCAAACTTGCCTGCGGAGAGCACGAGAACGCGATCGCCGGGAGAGGTGAGGTTCGAGACAGCGGCTTCCATGGCGCCTGAGCCGGAGCTGGAGAGGATGATGACGTCGTTCTTGGTGCCGACGAAGTCCTTGAGCTGAGCGAGAACCTTCGTGTAGAGAGCACGGAACTCAGGGGTGCGGTGGTGGATATCGGCCGCGGCCATGGCAAACTGAGCGGCGGGAAGTAGCGGGGTGGGACCTGGCGTGAAGAGGCGTGTCTTACGAATCATATGTTCTTTATTTTAGTCCCGTGAGCGGCCCGGCGGCGGGCGATAACCGCTGCTTGATAAGCTGGAAGGTGACGAAGAAGAGGGGAAAGCATGGCAAAGATTGGTGAAGCGATCGGGAAAGACATTATTGCGGCGATGAAGGCCAAGGAGGCCGACAAGCTGACGACACTGCGGATGGTGAAATCGGCGTTCCGGTCGAAGGAGATCGACAAGCGCGAGCCGCTGACGGACGCTGAGGAGCAGGGAATTATTACGACTCTGTTGAAGCAGCGGCGGGAGTCGATTGAGTCGTTTACCAAGGGTGGGCGGCCGGAGCTTGCAGCCAAGGAGCAGGTGGAGATCGAATTGATCGACGCCTATATGCCGAAGGCGGCGAGCGAGGAAGATATTCGCGCGACGGTGGCGGGGGCGATTGAGAAGATTACGTCGGACAATGGCGGGACGCGGCCCGGGCCGAAGGATATGGGTGCAGTGATGAAGGTGGCGCAGGCTCGTGCGCTGGCCGATGGCGCGAGGATCGATGGCAAGGTGCTGAGTGAGCTGGTGAAGGCGGAGCTGGCGAAGGGCGCCTAGCGCAATCTAAAACGAACGAAGAAGACTTCAGCAGTCGGCATGTCGCCGTAGGTGGAGCGCAGTGCCTGGGGCGAGTGGTAGATCGTAAGCTGGGCGCCGGGGGCGGCCAGTACGTGCTGGCCTAGCTTGATGTCGTGGTCGTAGCCGAGGGTGTAGGCAGCGACGTGACCGATGGGTAGCTCGTTGAAGCTGGGTGGTAGTGGGCTGCCGGGGGTGAGGAGCAGTTCGTTGGAGCGGCCGGCGTTTTCGAGGCGTGTCCAGATGTAGTTGGTAGAGGCGAAGCGGAGCAGGGCTTCGGCGAGATAGCTGTTCTCTTTGCTGTTGTCGGCAAGAGAACGTGTGCGGCCCCAGAGGAGCGTTGTCGATAGATCTGTGCGAGGTTCCGATGCCATGGTCACGATTGGCATGGGATGTTTTGCGGATGCAGCAGGTGCGGGCTTTGTGCTTCCGCTCATGTCCATGTTGCCCATGTCTGTGCCGTCCATCTTCATCCCGGGCATGCTGGACATATCCATGCCGGCCATCGCAGGTTTTGGCTCATCTGCCTTGAGCTTCGTTGCAAAGGTGTGATGGTACATCACGCTTGCGGTCTGGCGTTGCTGGTCTTCGCTGGGATAAAGCGCTTCTGGCGAGTGGATGTGCGCGAAGGAGTATTGGCCGCTGATGTCTCGCGTGGGAGAGACGGTAAGGCGTGTGGATACGGAGTCGATGTTGTGACCGTTGGGGGATGGCTGGAACGCCCAGCGGTGTTCGTCGGGTTCGCCGCCGTGGAAGCCGGAGAGCTCCAGCCGCGCCCAGCGATAGGTGAGGCCGCCGGTGACGACGTTGAAGGCGATGTGCGTGGAGTCTTCCTGGTGGTGGCCAAGCGCGGCGATGGGGTCTTCGCTTGCTGACTGCCGATGCGGATAGGCTGTCGGACCGATGGCGGGGTCGCCGACCGGCGCGGCGTAGAGCGAGAGCAATGTGTTGTGAATGAGTGGGAGATCGTAGAGCGCGGCGACTTCCATAAAGAAGTCGTGCGGGTGCTGGCCGTCGACGATGGGTGTGCCGTAAGCGGTCTCACCCTGCTGGAAGAGCTCGGGATAGTTGCGGTTGCCGATAGTGCCGGGCTCCAGCGAGAACATGGCACGTACGGTGAGTTGGCCGCCGTGCGGGCCGAGCTTGCGCTGCGCCATCGGCATAATCCAGTTGGTGGAAAAGAAGGCGTCGCGATTGCGCGGCTTGTCGGCTTGCTGCTGGGTGTTGGCGGCGAAGGCGTTGCCGTGGAGCATCAGCTGCCAGCTGCCATGTGTGGTCATGAGCATGGGGACAGGTGTACTGGCGGGCTCGATACTTGTGCCGGAGGAGCCGTGTTGCTGCTCGGCCTGGATGAGCGTGTTGGCGGACATCACCATCTGCGCGTGCGTGGTGGCCGCGGTAAGAACAGTGGCAAGAAGCAGTGCGAATTTGTTCGGCGTCAACACGTACCTTCTTCGATGCGGCACTGCGCCTTGCAGACGCAATCGAGGCAGGCGTGGATGGAGCACGCGCCGCAGGTGCGGGCGAGTTCGCGGCGGAGTGCTGCACGGGCACGGTGGGCGCGGACGGCCGCGTTGCCTGGCGTGAGGTGATGATTGCGGGCGTAGTCGCCGAGCGGAGTTTCAGCGAGATCGACTTCGCGGAGCACTTCGGCGTAGGCAGGGCGAAGGTTGGGCAACACGAGCTCGATGCAGCCGCAGATGAACGTGCGTGCGGGATTGTCCGCAGTGGATGGCTCTTCGCCGGTGAGGCCCATTTCGTTGGCCCAGCGGTCGATGGCCGTGCTTTCGGAGGTGTGATGGCGGTGGTGGTCGATGACGGCGTGGCGCAGCACACTGTAGAACCAGGCGACGGCGGAGCCTTCTTCGCGCAGAGTGTTGGAGTGCTCGAGAGCGCGCACAAAGGCGGCCTGCAGAATGTCTTCGGCAAGGGAGCGGTCGTCGACGCGGTGCTGCACGAAGGCCAGGAAGCCGGCGCGGCGGTCAAGCAAGGTTTGGAGTGTGGCGTTGGACATCGGGTTACGGGGCCTGTGAAAAAGCAGAGCGGTGCACCACTCTGCTTCGCGGGTTAGTTAGCAGCAGGGGCAGGTGCCGTCAGGGCAGGTGCAGCCCGGGCCGCAGGGGCATGTGCATTTGGTCGTCATGTTCGTGTTCCTTTCGCGATCCGCAAATGTGCGGTCATAAGGGAGACGGATGAGCGGCCGAAACATTACACCTGGAAATTGGACGCCCCCGCTAGAGCTTTGGGTGCAACAGATGGAAGCCGGTGTGCTGCTGGTAGGCATGAGCGAGTGCGACGGCTTTGGCGTCCTGGTAAAGCGGTGCGAGGAAGGTGATCGAAACAGGCGTGCCGGGGCCACCGTAACCGGGCCATGGATCGTCGGCTGTGGGTGCGTACGGTGGCGCGTCTGCTCCGCGCAGGCCGTTGGGTACGATAACCGCGGGCTGGCCGCAGAGATTGGTCGCGGTAAGTTGCGTGCCGCTGCTGGGGGTGACGATGACATCGAAGGACTTGAAGGTTTCGTGCATCGCGGCGATGGCGAGTGTGCGAGCGCGTTCGGCCTGGATGTAGTCGACTGCGAGCAGCATGCGGCCGGTGCGGAAGCTGTTGGGCCAGTCGAAAGACTTCTGGCCGGTGAGCAGGGCGTCGCGGCCGGAGGTAGTGAGGTCGTCGAAGGCTGCTGCGCCTTCTGCGCGGAGTACTGTGGTGAGTGCGGAGAAGGGAAAGTCGGGCAGCTCGACGGGAGTGAGGGTAACGCCCATGTCGCGCAGGTGATCGAGCGCGGTTGAGGCGAGCTTGGCGTCGTAGATTTCTGTGGGGTCGGGTTTGATGCCGGGCTTGGGTGTGGGTGGGTCGAAGGGGAACTTGAGGTAGCCGACGCGGAGCTTGCGTACGTCGAACGTCAGGTCAGCGTGGAACGGTGCGGGTTGCACGCTTTGATCGTGGCCGTCAGGGCCATAGATGGCGTTGAGGACAAGGGCGCAGTCTTCTACCGAACGCGTAATGGGGCCGATCTTGTCCATGGACCACGTGAGCGCCATGGCTCCGGTGCGCGGCACGAGGCCGAAGCTTGGGCGCAGGCCGGTGACGCCGCAGCGCGTGCTCGGCGATGAGATGGAGCCGAGGGTTTCGGTGCCTATCGCAAAGCCGACGCAGCCTGCGGAGACAGCTGAAGCACTGCCTGCCGAGCTACCGGAGCTGCCCTGTTTTGGGTTCCATGGATTGCGGGTGCGCTCGCCGAACCAGAGATCGCCCTGCGCGAGTGCGCCCATGCTGAGTTTGGCGACGAGCACGGCTCCCGCTGCGTCGAGGCGTTTAACGACTTCGGCGTCTTCATCGAAGTGTTGTTGCTCGAAGCCCGCCGCGCCCCAGGTGGTGGGATAGCCCTTGACCGCCAACAGGTCTTTCGCGCCCCACGGGATGCCGTGTAATGGGCCGCGGTCTTTACCGGCTGCGAGCTCACGGTCCATCGCTGCTGCCTGTGCGAGGGCGCGGTCTTCGGTGAGAGTGATGAGGAAGTGGAGCGTGGGCGCATAGCGCTTCAGTCGCGCGAGATACATCTTCGTCAGCGCTACGGATGTGAGTTTGCGTGCGCGTAGTAGAGTGCCGAGCTCACGCACCGTCATGAAGGCGATCGGATCGAGTGCGGCCTCTGAGGTGTCGTGGTCCTCGAAGACGACGTGCGGAGCGGAGGCGAGACGTACGGGCAGCGGTGGCGCGGGCAGCGGTGCTGGTGTTCCGGCGGGGACGGGATTGAAGACGGCGGTTGGCGCGATGCCGTTAGCCATGTGCAGCTCGCGTACGCGCAGTGCGTTGTTTCGCTGGTTGAGCACGCCGTCGAGCATCATCTGCTTCTGCTCTGTGGTGAGCTTGATGGCGGCGATAGCGGCCGCGGCATCGAGCATCTCGGGCGTGATCGCGGGCCAGCCGTGCAGGTCGGGCTTGTCGGTAGCCTGAGCTTCCGCATTTCTTGAAGCCAGTGCCAGCAGCGCGCCGGGGAACAGTGTGCTGCCGAGTCCTGCGGCAGTGGAGGCGGCGAGGAAGCGCCGCCGCGTGGCGTCCGTTATGAGGGAGTTCGCATCGGGCATAGCGAGATTATTGCATTGCCTTTTCTGCGAGCGGCAAACGCTAGCCCTTGACGCTCTGCACGATCCCCTTAGCGCGCAGTCCGGCTTCGGCTTTGGAGAAGTAGTCTTCGACCGCACCCTGGGTCTTGATCCAGTCGATGTAGCGGGCGATGCCCTGCTCGATAGTGGTCTGCGGCTCATAGCCGATGGTCCGGATACGACTGATGTCGGAGATAAGCGAACGGATTTCGCCGGGGCGGAACTCGCCGCGTGCGAGCGGAGCGAGATTGACGCCGAGTTGCGCGGCGATAATGCCGGCGAGGTCGCGCACGCTGGTGGCGCGTCCGCTGCCGGCGTTTACGGGAAGGCCGTCGAGCTTGTCGGATTCCATGGCCAGGAGATTTGCGCGTGCGATGTCCTCGACAAAGCAGAGGTCGCGGGTCTGGCCGCCGTCCTCGTACATCACGGGCGGTTGGCCGTTGAGCAGCCGCGTGCAGAAGATCGCGATGACGCCCGTATAGGGATTGAAGAGCGACTGGCGCGGGCCGTAGGTGCAGGAGTAGCGCAGCGCGACCGTGGGGATGCCGGTCTGCTTGCCCCAAAGCAGCACGAGGCGTTCCTGGTCGACTTTGGTGAGCGCGTAGACGGTTTCCCCGCCGCCGGGCGTGGACTCCGGTGTGGGGATGGAGATTGTGATCTCGTTGCAAACGGGGCAGTGGACGGCGAAGTCACCAGCGCGCAGCTGCTCGACGGGGCGGATAAGCGGAACCACGTGACCGTGGATAGGGCAGTTTGCGGCGCCTTCGGAGTACACGGCCTGGGAGCTCGCGACGACGACCTTCCTGATAGGCAGATTGTGGTCGCGGATGATCTCAAGCAACTGTGCGGTGCCGAAGCTGTTGACGAGGACGTACTTCGCCATCTCCGGCATATAGCCGCCGTAGGCTGCTTCGTGGAAGACGACGTCGATGTCGGTCAGGGCCGACTTCATCGTCTCGTAGTCCTGCACATTGCCCTGGTGGAACTCGGCCGCGGGGTTCACCCATTGGGGCTTGCCGAACTTGTGGGTGTTGGGCTCGAGGTTGTCGAGGATGCGAACCGAATATCCTTCGGTGATCAAGAGGTCAACGATGTGGGAGCCGATGAGGCCGGCGCCTCCGGTGACAAGGGCGCGTTTCTGGTGAGAAGCCATGATGCTTATGATGCTACGCGACTGCGCGCCGGGCTATTTGAGCGCGGGGTCGGCCTGACTCCTGGCGGAGAGGAATGGTGCTATGGGTGAGTCAGGCATGACTCTCAGCGCGCGTACGGTCCACTGCGCGTTGAGCGCCGCGCCAACGGTGTTCACGTGCACTGGCTCCTTGGCGTGATAAAGCTCAGCGGTCTTCGCCTGCCCGAGCTTCTCGTACTCCTTCGCCATCACGTCCGAAATGTCGACAAAGGCCATATGCTCCTGCTCGGCGATGGCTCTCGACCAGGCGCGATAGTCGGGAGCGCCGCGTTCCATATGGCCGCCCTCCCACTTGTCACGCGGCGTCAGCGACATCACGATGGGCGTCGCACCCTTGGCCTTGGTATCGGTCACGTACTTGCGCAGGTACCAGCCATACGTGTGTACCACCTCATGCTGATGCGTCAGCATGTTATCGATCTCCTGGGACTGATCGCTGATGCCCGGGATCGTGCCGCGTGCGCGCGTCGCATCGTTGATGGCAAAGACGTCGTTCTGGCCAAGCTGGATCAGCACGATATCGTGCGGGCGAACCTGCTCAAGCACTTTGTCCCACAGTCCTTCGGTCATATAGGTGCGTGAGGAGCGTCCGCCGCGAGCCGCGTTCACAACGTTGACTTTGGTGAGATCGAAGTACGCCGGGAAGTAAACACCCCAGCCTTGCGCCGCGGCTACGCCTTCGTGTTGCGGGTCTGTATGGAACGCGGCGGTGGAGTCGCCGACAACGAAGATGGTGGGCAGCGCCGGGTTTGCCGGCGTAACGGTGTCGGACTTGGAAACTGCGGGAACCGGCGAGGGATCGGGTGTTTGCGCGTTGAGGGGCAGCATAACGATCGCGGCAGATAGCGTAAGCAGGACAAAACGATTCATCGAATCTCCATAGGCTTGCGTTCGGGTAGACGAAACGGCTGAGCGAAAAGTCTATCTCGTTGAGTGAGTGACCGCGCTTAAAGCAAAAGAGCCGCCCACAGGGGCGGCTCCTTTGCTTCGTTGTGTAGCGTATTAGATATCCAGGTTCTTTACATCCAGCGCGTTCTCTTCGATGAACTTGCGACGCGCTTCGACGTCCTCGCCCATCAGCGTGGTGAAGATCTCTTCGGTGGCGGCGATGTCTTCGAGCTTCACCTGCATCAGCGTGCGGCGAGCCGGGTCCATCGTCGTCTCCCACAGCTGCGGGGCGGTCATTTCGCCCAGTCCCTTGTAGCGCTGGACCGAGTACTCCTTGCGTCCCTGCTCGATGACGTACTCGAACACTTCGCGCGGCGTCTTCTTCTCGACCGGATCCTGCGACACCTTCGAGCTGCGCTTCACAACCTTCGCCGCTTCGACCGGAGCGGCGCCTACATCGACTGCGCCTTCGAGTTCGACTTCTTCGGTGTCTTCCAGCTCCTGCTCGGCTTGTTCGGCGACCGTCTTGGTGCCCGCGACAGCCTTGCCCGCATACTCGATCAGGAACGGGCCAGTGAGCTGTCCGCTGGCCTGTGCCTGCTTGTGCAACAGCTGGCGGCCTTCGGCGGAGTTTGCCAACGCCCAGTCGATCTTGCGCAGAGCGCCCTGGGCATCAGTGAAGGAAACCGAGTAGATGCGATGCTCTTCATCGAACTCAACAGCGGAAACGCTTTTGAATAGATGTCCGCGCTCCATCTCCTTGAGCTTGGCGCGCATCTCCTTGACCTTCGTGTCGGACTCGAAGTCGCTGCGGCGAGCGGCTTCCTTGCCTTCGTTGGCGAAGGTTTCCGCAAAGGCGCGAACCACGTCTTCATCCCGAAGGCGCTTCGCGACCTTGTCGAAGTAGCCGAGGTAGTCGTTGAGCAGCGCCATAAACTTGGTGAGCTCAGCGCCTTCGAGCCGCGCGCCGCTCTCGCCGTAGCGAATCACCATGCCGTCCGAGGCGCGCTTGACCATCACGTCCACGTACTCGCGCTCGTTCTTGATGTACTGCTCGAACTTGCCCTTCTTGATGCGGAAGAGCGGCGGCTGCGCGATGTACACGTGGCCGCGCAGGATCAGCTCCTGCATGTGGCGGAAGAAGAAGGTCAGCAACAGCGTGCGGATGTGCGATCCGTCAACGTCGGCATCGGTCATCAGGATCAGCTTGCCGTAGCGGAGCTTGGCAATGTCGAAATCGTCCTTGCCGATGCCGCAGCCGAGCGCCGTGATCATCGCGCGGATTTCTTCGTGCCCCAGCATCTTGTCGTAGCGGGCCTTCTCCACGTTGAGGATCTTACCCTTGAGTGGAAGGATGGCCTGGAACTTACGGTCGCGGCCCTGCTTGGCTGTTCCGCCGGCCGATTCACCCTCGACCAAGTAGAGTTCACAGAGCTCAGGACGGCGCTCGGAGCAATCAGCAAGCTTGCCGGGCAATCCACCGCCATCCAGCGCACCCTTGCGACGCGTAAGATCGCGGGCCTTGCGCGCCGCTTCGCGCGCGCGGGCTGCGTCGATGGCCTTGTTGATGATCTTCTTGGCAACCTGTGGGTTCTGTTCGAGGAACGCGCCGAGGCGCTCGTTCACGAACGCCTGCACCTGGCCGGCGATATCGGAGTTCAGCTTGCCCTTGGTCTGGCCTTCGAACTGCGGCTGCGGCAGCTTGACCGAGACGACAGCGACGAGGCCTTCGCGAACGTCATCGCCCGAGAGGTTTTCCTTTACATCCTTGAAAAGGCCCAGCGAAGCGCCGGCGACGTTGATGGTCCGCGTGAGCGCGGTGCGGAAGCCGGAGAGATGCGTTCCGCCATCGACGGTGTTGATGTTGTTGGCGAACGAGAACACGGTCTCGGAGTAAGCGTCGTTGTACTGCAGCGCGATCTCCATCACCAGCTGGCCGATTTCGGCTTCCATGTAGATGGGTTTTTCGTGCAGCACCTGCTTGCCCTTGTTGAGCAGCTTGATGAACTCAGCGATGCCGCCGGAGTACTTGTAGAGCTGGGTCTTGACCTCGCCCTTGCCGTCCACCTGGCGCTCGTCGGTCAGCGAGATCTCGATTCCCTTGTTCAGGAACGCGAGCTGACGGAGCCGGTTGGCGAGCGTGTCGAAGTTGTACTCGGTGACGGTGAAGATGCTCTTGTCGGGCAGGAAGTGGATCTTGGTGCCGCGGCGCTTGCTGGGTCCCATCTTGCGCAGCTCGGAGATCGGGTCACCCTTGGAGTAGTCCATCTCCCATGCGTGACCATCGCGCCAGATTTCTACATCGAACTCTTCGCTTAGCGCGTTGACGCAGCTTACGCCGACGCCGTGGAGGCCACCGGAAACCTTGTAGTTTGACGCATCGAACTTGCCGCCTGCGTGCAGCATGGTGAGCACGACCTGCACGGCGGGAAGGACTTCGCCTGTGGGCAATGTCTTGTTGTCGACCGGGATACCGCGGCCGTCGTCGACGACGGTGATCGAGTTGTCGACGTGGATGGTGACGTCGATGCGCGTGGCATGACCGGCAAGGGCTTCGTCGACCGAGTTGTCGACGACTTCATAGACGAGGTGATGCAACCCCTGCTCACCGGTCGAGCCGATGTACATGGCCGGGCGCAGGCGGACTGCCGCGAGGCCTTCCAGGATGGTGATATTTTCGCCGGTATAGTCACCGCCGGCAGGCACTGCGGGCGTCGGATTCTTTGGATCAGGAACAGGACTTTGCGTCGACAAAAAAACTCCGGCAGGCGGCCATGTTTTGCGGGCTTCTCAGGCCTTGGAAAAGGCCCGGAAACAAAGGGGATGCAACCGCCTGAAAAGGGTAATTCCCTACCGCAATTTTACCATGCGCGAAGGACCGATTTACGCCCCGGCGGCGGCCTGCTGAGGATTGCTGTGCAAACGGTTACCGCCATCCGCCACAGCCGACCCAAACCACCAGCGAAGCAGCCCGTATCCGGCCAGATACAACCCCACCAGGGCGAGAATTGTGGATGGGATCGGGTATCGGAACGCGAAGCCGCACGCCGCCAGATGCAGCACCAGAAGTCCTACTCCGGCCACGGCCCGTCTGGAGCCCAGTACCCCGGGATACAGCGTCTGCACGTTCTCAAAAAGCATCGGCAGCGCCACCAGGCTATAAGGCCAGCTGTAGCCGAACAGGTGCGGCATCCATACGCCCAGCAGCGGAGCGATGAGCAGGCACGCCGCGCCGTATCCCAGGCAGAAGCGCTGCAGCAGGCTCCGCTGGCGGAACGTGCGGGTCCTCCACCAGAGGAACGTGGTGAGCAGCGGAAGCAGGCCAAAGGTGCTCAGGCCGGCCCACACCGTGGTCTGCGGCAGGTCGGTGGAAAATTTGCAGACTCCGATGACCTGCACTGGGCCCAGGTGCAGGCTGTGCTGCCACAGCGGAACCTTGCAGAGCGAAAATATATTGCTCCATGGCTCTATACCCAGCACATTCCGCACAAAGTTCCACGGCGCCTTGGAAAGCATGTAGACAGCTTCAGGCAGATGTTCGCGATTGCCGGGGTCCAGCTTCGTCAGGTGGTGTACCAGCATGGTTCCCGCCAGCGCCGAGCCGAGCGCCACCAGCCTGTCGCGCCAGCGCAAGTCTCGCCAACCGGCAATCAGAAAGCAAACCAGCGTCAGCGACGTGGATTCCCGGGAAACCATCAGCGGAAACATCATCAAACAGGCCGCCAGAAAATGCTTTCGCCAGAGCAGTAGCAGAAAGACCGCAAGCAGACCGGCATACCAGAGGTCCGGCAGTACGAGCCCCATGTACAGCTGCGGCCAGAATGGAACGACTGCCACGGCAGCCAGCATCCAGCGCGGCATCACCGTGCGCAGCGCCAGCAGGAACACAACCGCCAGCGCAATTGCCAGAGAGAACACCCCTTGCACCACAAATGCCTTTTGCAGCGGCCAGTGCAGCGCCCAGGCCGACAAACGCACAATGGCCGGTCCCAGCTGCCGCGAGGCGAACGGCTGCGCGACCTTGTGCCCCGGGTCGCCGAGCGCCAGTCGCATATACCAGGCGACGTCCGCGATCCTGAAGCTGTTCCCGAGCTTTCTGCCAACCACAATGGCATAGGCACCAGTCAGCAGAAGCGCGCAGAGCAGGGCTATGCGCCGCTCTGTGGGGCTCCAGCGGCTTACAGGGGCTGTTACTGTGCTCAATAAAGAGGGCGCTCGCGTCAAAAGGTAGATTCCTGGGGCGCGTTGGATCGAGTTAGGCCCGAGATCCTAGTTTATCGTGACCCGCGCAAAGGGCCCCCAGCAATATGCTGAGGGCGCCTTTGCGTGCTTTGCAGGTCGACCGTTATGCCGAGTAAGCGACCGGCTTTTCGACCACCGGAGGCGCCTCATGCTCGGCCAGCACGGCCTTATAGAACAAGCCGCCCAACGCTCCGCCGACCAGCGGCGCCAGCCAGAACAGCCAAAGCTGCTTCACCGCCCACGTGCCGCCGGTGGCAGCGGCAATCAACGCCGGGCCGGTGGAACGCGCCGGATTGACCGACAGGTTCGTCACAGGGATGCCGATCAGGTGGATCAGCGTGAGGCAAAAGCCGATGGCCAATGGCGCGAATCCCTTGGCCGCGCGCTGGTCGGTTGAGCCCATGATGACGATCAGGAAGAAGAACGTCAGCACGATCTCGGCCGTGAGGCAGGCCACCAGGCTGTATCCGTCCGGCGAGTGCTCGCCATAGCCGTTGGACGCAAAGCCACCTGCCACGAACGCTGTCTTTCCCGCAGCGATGGCATAGAGCACCGCCGCGGCCGCGATGCCGCCCATCACCTGCGCGAGCCAGTAGGGAAGTGCTTCATCGGCTGGAAAACGCTTGCCCGTGACGAGCCCGAGTGTAACGGCGGGGTTCAGGTGGCAGCCGGAGATGTGGCCGATGGCGTAAGCCATGGTCAGCACGGTCAATCCAAAGGCTAGCGCGACGCCGGCAAATCCGATGCCCAGCGTGGGAAAGCCCGCCGCTAGTACGGCCGCACCGCAGCCGCCGAACACCAGCCAGAAGGTTCCGAAGAACTCCGCAATACAACGTTTGGAAAGAGGAACAGGCATAAGAAGTCCAATCACTTTCGAGGTGAGATGGCGACCCTCGCAGGGCCCTGAGTCGCTTCGGTGGAACGGGTAGGTTGCCAGAAGTGTACGGCAGAAAGAAGAAAGGCGAGAGAATTTTTCTCTCGCCTCGTCTTGGTTCTAGAAGACACAACTACCAGACCTTGCACGTCGGTGTATGCACCATCGGCTGGCCGATCTTGCAGCCGAAGGCCTTCTGGAACTCCGGCATGTTCGACACCACACCGTTGATGCGCGCGTAGCCCGGCGAGTGTGGGTTGGTCATCGCGCTCATGCGCAGGTTCTCCGGCCGCTGCTCTTCGCACGCCCACTGCGCCATGCCGACGAAGAATCGCTGGTCGGGCGTAAAGCCTTCCATGTCGGTCAGCTTCAGGCCTTCGGTCTGCTTCTTCCATGCGATGTAGGCCAGCAGCTCGCCGCCCAGGTCGGCTACATCTTCACCACTCGTCAACTTGGAGGTGATGTGGATGTCGTCCACGATCACATAGCCCGCGTACTGATCGCGCACGCAGTTGATGCGGTCTTCGAAGCCCTTCGCGTCTTCCGGCGTCCACCAGTCGCGCAGGTTGCCCTTGGCGTCGAACTGCCGTCCTTCGTCGTCGAACGCATGCGTCAGTTCGTGGCCGATGGTGCCGCCGGTGTTGCCGTAGTTGGGCGCGTCGTCTTCCTTCGGGTCGTAGAGAGGCGGTTGCAGCACGCCGGCAGGGAAGTTGATGTCGTTCATCTGCGGGTTGAAGTAGGCGTTCACTGTAGGTGGCGTCATGCCCCACTCGTTCAGGTCGACGGGCTTGCCCAGCTTGTGCCACTGGCGCGCATTTTCAAACTCCACTGCGCGCGAGACATCGCCGAAGTAATCGTCCGGCTTTACCTCGAGCGCCGAGTAATCACGCCAGCGGTCCGGATAGCCGATCTTGTTGCGGACGGCATGCAACTTGCGCAGCGCTTCCTGCTTGGTCGCCGGGCTCATCCAGTCAAGACCCTCGATCTCCTGTTGCATGGCGGTTTCAATCTGCTCGGTCATAAGCTGCGTCTTGGCCTTGGTGTCGGCGGAGAAGGTGCGCTTCACGAACTCCTGTCCCAGCGCTTCCCCCAGGTTGCGATCGACACCGCGCGTGCAGGTCTTCCAGCGAGGTGGCATAGCGGGCGTGCCGCGCAGCGTCTTCGAGAAGAAGTCGAAGTTCGCCTGCTCCAGTGGATGCGCGAGATACGGTGCCGCGCCGGTCATCAAATGAAAGCGGAGGTAGGCACGCAGGGCTTCCATGGACTCGGTCGTAAGCTCGGCGTTGACAGCCTTCATGAACGCCGGTTGCGATACGTTGAGCTTCGTCACACCGGGTGCGTCATGCACGGCGAAGTAGGCCGTCCAGTCGATCGAAGGCGCAAGCTTTGTGAGCTCTGCGATCGGCATCATGTGATACACATTGTGCGGATCGCGCCGCTCCACGCGTGTAAGCTGCGCCGTGGCAAGGGCTGTTTCGATCTTCAGGATCGCGGCGGCATCGGCCCTGGCGCGCTCCGGGGATTCCCCCGCGAAGCCGAGCATCTGCTCGATATACGCCTTGTACTGCTCGCGAATGGTGACGCTTTTGGCGTCGGTCTTGGTGTAGTAGTCGCGGTCGGGAAGACCCAATCCTCCGGCATCGATCGCAACGATGATGACGGATGAATCGACCGCATCCTGGTCGGTGCCGGAGTCCAGGAAGAACGTGCCGATGTGGTCTTTGTCGAACTTGCCCAGTCCGGCAAGTAACTCGGCGCGGGTCTTGAAGCCTTCGATTACGGCCAGCCCAGGCTGAAGCGGCTTTATGCCGAGCGCGTCAATGGAGTTCGTGTTCATGCAGGCGGCAAAGTAGTCGCCTACTTTCTGTTGCACTGGCGCGCGGTTCGCGGCCTTCGCGTCTTCTTCCAGAATGCCCCAGAGAAACTGCTGGTTATCGTTCGCCAGCTTTCCATAGACGCTCCATGCGGCCTGGTCGGCGGGGATCGGGTTGTGGGCAATCCAGCCGCCGCAGGAGAACTTGTAGAAATCCACGCAGGGGTCGGCTGTGTGGTCCAGGCTCGTCACATCGAGCGAAGGCGTGTAAGGCATCGCGGTCAACGGCTTCGGCGCAGGCTGCTGCGCGTGCGTGAAGGCGAAACAGGTACCGAGGGACAGCGCAGCGACGGCGATAAAAGACTTCGAGAGCATGGTTTCTCCTGTGAAGGTCATCCTATATCGCACCTTGTGCGTCGCAGCGCTGCAAAATCGCATCTATTCTGCATCGATCCGCCGCGGCTGTAAGCGGAAAACCCTCCGTGCTCCGTCCAACGTACCAAGAGGTGCCTTATTCGCCACGCAGCGCAGGTAACGGATCGCCCCCTCGCCCGTCTGTCGCTGCCTGTGTGCGCAGCCGTATGGCTGCTCTTCGCCGCACTCGCTCCCGCGCAAAACACCTTCCGCACCCTCTCCGGAACCGTTTCCGACCAACACCATGAGCCGCTGGCCGGTGCCATCGTCGAGGTCCAGAACGCCGGAGACAACACGGTCATCTCCTACATCACCGACAAGGCCGGCCACTTCGAGTTCCGCCGCCTTAACAGTGGCGCCGATTACAACTTCTGGGCAACCTACCGCGCGCATCGCTCCAGGTCCGAGTACCTGAGCAAGTTCAACAGCAAGACCGCGCCTGTGGTCAACCTGGAGATCAAGCTGGAGTAGGCGGTCGCGTTACCCCTCCGGCGTGGTGAAAACGGTGGAAATCTGCTATCCTGACAGCTGTTGCAAATAGCTGTTTTTCCGTTAGGAACACCATGCCAAAGTTGAAAACACACTCAGGCGCGGCCAAGCGCTTCAAAAAGACCGGCACCGGCAAGTTCAAGCGTGGCCAGTCCAAGATGCGCCATATCCTCACTTCGAAGACGAACAAGACCAAGTCCAAGCTGGGCCGTATTGTTCTGGTTTCGAAGGCGGATACCCCAAAGGTCGCCCGGATGCTCCCTTACGCGTAAAGCGTTGTGAGTATTCAAGTTTTCGAATCAAGCCATGGATCTTTTTAGCCAAGCGTTTTTGGATAAATCGCCATAAAGGGCCGCAAATGCGTTCAGGCCCCTGGGTTAGACCAACGTCAACCCACTGAGATTCGAAGTTGCAAGCCAGTGAAGAGGCTCCCTTACCTCCAGCGGCTAAACGATGTACGCAAAAGGAGACTGACCCATGCCCCGTGTAAAACGGAGTACAAAGCGCAGCGACCGCCGCAAGAAGATTCTCAAGCGCGCGAGTGGCTACTTCCTCACCAAATCCAAGCTCTATCAAGCCGCCCAGGAAGCCGTCGAGCGCGGCCTGAAGTTCGCCTACATCGGCCGCAAGCAGAAGAAGCGCCAGTTCCGTTCCCTCTGGATTGTGCGTATCAATGCAGCCTGCCGTCCGCTAGGCCTGAGCTACTCGACCTTCATCAACGGCCTCAAGCACGCCGGCAACGGCCTCGATCGCAAGATCCTGGCTGACATCGCCGCCAACGACCCCGCAGGCTTTGCCGCTCTCGCCACCCAGGCGAAGGCCGGCCTTGCCAGCGCGAAGTCCAAGCGCGAGACCACCAAGGCGTAGCTCGACCTTGGTTCGAATAAAGGGGCATGGCTTCGGCCGTGCCCCTCTGTTTTTTGCTCAACGAAGTTACACGTACACTTCTCCGCATGCTCCTGAAGTTTTTTGTCTGCATCCTGCTGCTAAGCGTCGCTGCACGCGCGCAGACCACCCCTACAGTTGCCTTCACCTTCGACGACCTCCCCGCTCACGGTCCACTCGCTCCCGGGCAGGCGCGCCGCGACGTCGTGAACTCCATCCTGGCGACGCTCAAAGCTGAAAACATGCCGCCGAGCTATGGCTTCGTCAACGCGTTCCGCCTCGACCACCACCCGTATCAGATCGAAATTCTCCAGGCCTGGCACGCCGCCGGCCAGCCACTCGGCAATCACACCTACTCGCACGAGGAGCTCGATGGCAGAAACGCCGCCTGGTACATCCGCGATATCGCTGCCAACGAAGCGCTGCTGCAAAAAATCGATTCCACCGGCGACTGGCACTGGTTTCGTTATCCCTACCTCGAAGAGGGGGATACGCCCGAAAAGCGCACCGCCGTACGCGACTGGTTGAAGCAACACGACTATAAAATTGCCGAAGTCTCCATGACATTCGACGACTACCGCTGGAACGACGCCTACGGACGCTGCAACGATCGCCATGACCGGCGTTCCATCGCGGTGTTGCATGACACCTATCTCGCCGCGGCCGATGAGTACATTACGCGCTCTCGCAGCCTCTCGCAAGCACTTTACGGGCGCGATATCCCGTACGTTTTGTTGCTGCACGTCGGCTCGTTCGATGCGAAGATGCTGCCTGAACTGATTGCGCTCTTCCGCAGTCGCGGCTTTCAGTTCGTCTCACTCCCGGTCGCCGAATCCGACCCCGTCTACGCCACCGACCCCGGCGGTGCTCTCAAAGGCGGCGGCACCATGCAAGAGTTGCTGGCGCAGTCCCGTGGCGTCCATGTTCCCGAGGACATCGCGTCGTTCCAGCAAGTAGACGAGATCTGCCAATCCCCTGCGACCGCTCGGTCCCATTCGCATCTAAACTAATTGTCAATGAGCAAAGGCGAACAAACCCGGCAATTCATCCTCGAGCGTGCCGCCCCTATCTTCAACCAGCGGGGTTACGTCGGCTGCGCGCTTTCGGACGTCATGGAAGCCACCGGTCTCAACAAGGGTGGCATCTATCGCCACTTCGAAAGCAAGGAAGAGCTTGCCGCCGAGGCCTTCGACTACGCCTGGCGTACGGTCTCCGCCAAACGCCGCCGCGGCATGGAAGACATCGCCAATGAGGTCGATCGCCTGAAACATCACGTCGCCAACTTCACCGAACAGACCAACTTCCCCGGCGGATGCCCTGTGCTAAACACCGCGGTAGACGCGGACGACGGCAATCCCGTGCTGCGCCAACGCGTCCGGGCGGCGCTGCAAAACTGGCGCGATATGCTGATCGCCACAGTCGAAGAAGGCCGCCGCTCCGGCACAGTACGCCCCGATATCGACGCTTCCCGCGTAGCCAACCGCATCATCGGTGCGCTCGAAGGCGCCAACCTGCTCGCGCGCATCGAAAAGACGCGATTCCCGCTGCACGATACCCTCATTCAGCTCGACTCCTATCTCGAAACCGAAGTCCGCGCCACCTCCCGCCGTCGCGCGGCACCGCGCGCAGCAAAAAACTAAATCCCAAAGCCCCTCTTCTGAATCTGATTGAAATGAGACCAATCGGTCTCAAAATCAAGAAAAAAGAAAAGAGGGGGAAGTCCTTTGGCCGCCGCCGCCGCAATCGCATCTCCACCAGCACGCACCGCGACGGCATCCGCTCCCCGGCCGTTCATCAATCCATGGATCGTGGCCCTCACCGTCACCATCGCCACGTTCATGGAGCTGCTCGATACCTCCATCGCCAATGTCTCGCTGCCCTATATCGCTGGCGGTCTTGGCCGCTCGTACGACGAAGTCACCTGGATCCTCACCACCTATCTCGTCGCCAACGCAGTGGTTCTGCCTATGTCCGCCTGGCTTTCGCGTGTTTTCGGCCGCAAGAACTACTACATGGCCTGCGTTGCGCTATTCACAGTCACAAGCTTCTTCTGCGGCATCGCGCCCACGCTGGGCATCATGCTCATGGCACGCGTGTTTCAAGGTATCGGCGGCGGCGGCCTTGCGCCGGTGGAGCAGGCCATTCTCGTCGACACCTTTCCGCCCGCCAAGCGCGCCTCAGCCTTCGCGCTCTATACCGTCGCCATCGTTACAGCGCCAGCCATAGGCCCGGTGCTTGGCGGTTGGATCACGGACAATTACAACTGGCGCTGGGTCTTCCTCATCAACATCCCTATCGGCTTCATCTCGCTTTACCTCACCAACAAGTTCGTACATGATCCCGAATCCTTCACCGCCGAGCGCAAGACCGTCCGCGATGCGCGCGGCAAGCTCAACGTCGACGCCATCGGCATCGCGCTCATCGCCGTCGGCTCGGGCGCACTGGAAGTCCTTCTCGATCGCGGCCAGATCGACGACTGGTTCGGCTCCTCGCTCATCTGCTGGCTCGCCGTCATTGGCATCACCGCGCTGATTGGCGCAGTCTTCTGGGAACTCCACACGCCCGACCCCGTCATCGACTTCCGCATGCTCAAGGCGCGCAACTTCGCCATCGCCAACGTCTTCTACTTTGTCTTCGGCTTCGGCCTCTTCAGCACCACGACGATGATCCCGCAGCTGCTTCAGTCGCTCTATGGCTATCGCGCCATCGACGCCGGCTTGGTGCTCGGACCGGGAGCCTTCGTCATCACGCTGCTCGCTCCGGTCGGCGCGCAACTCGTCCAGCGAGGCATCGTTCACCCGCGCGTGTTGCTCTTCGGCGCGACCGTCACCATCGGCATCAGCATGATCCACTACAGCCACTTCAACCTGCAGACTGACTACGCCCACTACGCCTGGGCCCGTGCGTTGCAGGGTCTCGGCTATGCGTTCTTCTTCGTGCCGCTTTCGGTTCTCAGCTTCTCCGGTTTGCGTCCTGACCAGACCAACCGCGCCAGCTCGCTCACCAACTTCTTCCGCAACTGGGGCGGAAGCTTCGGCGTCGCCTTCATCACCACCATGGCCGAGCGCCGCCAGAACTTCCACCAGGCGCGCCTCGGCAACAACCTCACGGCGAGCTCGTTCCCGCTGCAAAGCGGCATCCACCAGACAGCAACCTACCTGCAGCATCACGGCTACTCCGCCACCAGAGCCATGCAGGCCGCCACGCTCAGCTACTACAACCAGCTCACCGCGCAGACTCGCCTGCTGGGCTTTATGGACTGCTTCCACATTGTCGGCGTCGTCACGCTGATTGCGGCGCCGCTGGTCTGGCTCACGCACAACTTCAAAGTTGGCGGCAAGGTTCCCGAAGGCCATTGATCACGGCCGGCCACTAACCTCTGCTCTTAGCGTCAGTTGAATACCCACGCCACCCCGGCACGCGGTATCCTTGAACGTAATGGCCACTCCAACAACAACTGAAGAAGCCACAAAATCCGGGCCTGCACCGTTTGAGTCCTGGGGCCGGTATCCGGCCTACAACGCAACGGTTCTGCCGATGCACTGGCAGGGCGACTATCCCGGTATGCTCGACGGCATCCACGGCGGCGCACTCGCCGTAGGCATGGGCCGCAGCTATGGCGACGTCTGCCTGCTCAAAGACGGCACGCTGCTCCAGACGACTTCCATGAACCGCCTGCTGGCGTTCGATCCCAACAGCGGCGTGCTCACCGCCGAAGCCGGCATCACCCTCGCGCAGATTCTTGACTTCGCTGTCCCCCGCGGCTTCTTCCTTCCCGTTTCGCCCGGCACTAAGTACGTCACGCTCGGCGGCGCAATCGCCAACGACATCCACGGCAAGAACCACGAAGCCGCCGGCTCCTTCGGCAACCATGTTCCGCAGTTTGAGCTCGTCCGCTCCAACGGCAATCGCATGCTCTGCTCGTCGCGCGAAAACCCGGACTACTACGCGGCCACCATCGGCGGCATGGGCCTTACGGGCGTCATCACCTGGGCGCAGCTCCGGCTCAAGCCCATCGTCAGCCGCAAGATCGATTACGAAGGAATTCAATTCCACGGCATCGACGAGTTCCTCGCCATCAAGAAGCAGTACAGCCACGTCGAGTACACCGTCGCCTGGGTCGATTGCCTCTCCACTGGCAAGAACTTCGCGCGCGGCATCTTCATGCTCGGCGACCACTCCAAGGAGCCGGGTGAGTTGAAGATCTCGCCCAAGCCCAAGCTGGTCTTTCCCATCGAAGCGCCGGGCTTCATGCTCAACAAGTTCTCCATCGCAGCCTTCAATACGGTCTTCTTCCACAAGCAGATGAAGGCCCACGTAAAAACCGTGCAGGACTACGAGCCTTTCTTCTACCCGCTCGACGCCGTGCAGAAGTGGAACCGCATGTATGGGAAGAATGGCCTTGTGCAGTTCCAGTTCGCCATCCCATGGGAACACGCCAAGGAAGGCACCATCGCTATTCTGAGCGAAATCGCCAAGTCCGGCCTCGCCAGCTTCCTCGCCGTGCTCAAGACCTTCGGTGACGTGCCGTCCTTCGGCTTGATGAGCTTTCCGCTCTCCGGCTTCATGTTCGCACTCGACTTCCCGATCAAGGAAGGCGTCACCTTCCCGCTGATGCAGCGGCTCGGCGACATGACTCGCGAGTTCGGCGGCCGCCTCTACTCTGCCAAGGACGCCTGCATGACCTCCGACCAGTTCAAAGCCTTCTATCCGCAGTGGGAACGCTTCGCGCGCTACAAGGACCCGGCCATTACATCCAGCTTCTGGGAGCGCGTGATGGGGCAGGAGGGCGACCGATGAGCACGCAACCTTCCAGCAATGAGCCTGTCCTCGCCGTCCGCCGCACCGCGGACAACGAAATGGGCAACATCCTTAACCTCCACCCCAGGCGCATTCTCGTGCTCGGCGCGACCTCCGGCATTGCGGAGTCCTGCATTCGTCTGTGGGCGGAGCGCGGCGAAAACCTCTACCTCGTCGCGCGCAATGCTGACAAGCTAGCGGCTGTTGCTGCCGATGCTCGCACGCGCGGCGCAAACTATGTCGATTTCGCCGTAGCCGACCTCGACAAAACCGCCAGCCATCCGGAGCTGCTGGCTCACGCCATTAACTCACTTGCCGGCCTCGATATCGCCTATCTCGCGCTCGGCGTACTCGGTGAGCAGCCAAAGGCAGAACGCACCTTCGACGAAGCCGGACAAATTCTCCATACCAACTACGTCGCTCCGATCAGCCTGCTGACCTGGCTGGCGAACTACTGTGCCCAGCGCCACTCCGGTACGCTCGCCGTGCTGTCCTCGGTAGCAGGCGACCGTGGCCGCAAGTCGAACTACGTCTATGGCTCGTCGAAGGCCGGCCTCTCCGCTTTCCTCGCCGGCCTGCGCAATCGCATTGACCGCGAAGGCGTCACGGTAATGACCATCAAGCCCGGCCCGGTAAAGACCGCGATGACACACGGCATGAAGGGCAGCGAAAAGTTCGCCGATGTCGACAAGGTCGCCGCGACCATCGTAAAAGCCATAGACAACAAGCAGGACGTCGTCTACGTCCCTGGCATCTGGCGCATCATCATGGGAGTCATCAAGGTCATCCCCGAGCGCACCTTCAAGAAGCTGAATCTGTAAGCTTAAACCTGTCTTCGCCGATGGCTTCCACCCACAGTTGGAGTGTCAGGTCTTCGCGATCAGGCACCCCCAACTGCCAGCGTAGTTCCGTCCTGTAACGCTCTTGAAGGATGTTGAGATCCAGCGGAATCGAGCGCGCCAGAAAGCGAACATCGTCGCGATCCTTTTGCACGTTTCGCTGCAGCTTTGAAAGCGCAAGATCATAAGGATCGAGCGCCATCAGGCGGAGATTTCGGTACACGCCAGGAAACATCTCCACCAGCCGGTCTTCATAGTTCTCCGGCACTGCAGCAACCCCGACCCGGTCAAGAGAGATTCGGTGTTTTCGGGCTAGCGGGCTGCCTTTATGACCGAGACCCATCACAATCTCGGCGGCTTCACGCGGCGCCAGCTCAATCACATCGACGTCGCCCGTCGGCCGATCCAATCCGTAATATTGAGTCACCACAAACCCGCCAATGCAGTCCAGCCGTATGGGTTCGTTCACGGCGGCATCGAGTTCCTTCAGAAAGGAGTGCCACGGTTCCGGCGGACGCTTAGAGGCTGGCATATTGCAGGTGCTCCACGGCAAGATCGGTCAGCAGGTTCCAGTACCTTGCTTTTTTTGATCGGTGTGTCTTCAGCCACCGACGTTCCGCTTGGGTCATCGATTCCTTGCAAAGAGTATCTTCTGCGCAGAGGCGCGATCGTTCCAGCATGCCGACATGCTGCGACAAGCTTTTCTCAAGCCTGGCGTCACCTTTCCCCACTGCAACTTCGCTAGAGAGTGTCAGCACGAAAGCCAGCCGGTTCTGGCGGTCGTGAACTTTGGCATGCATCAACAGCCAATTCCAATCCAACTTCGAGTACGCCACGGCAAGCCACGGCAACGCCTCCGTCACGCGTGAATCAAGGTCCTCAGCGTCGAGCGCTTCCATCAACACCTGTGCTGGGTTCAACTTCGTTGAGCCGCGGAGATACGCAAAGCCAGGATAGCCAAGCGCCCCCAAGGCCTGCTTGAAGAAGGATTCGCCGCGTTTGCGTCGCAAATAAACGCCAAGCGGCACTGCAGTTGCCGGCACTTCAAAGACATCCATCACTCTTGCCGCAAACTCAGCCGGTACTGGCCGGGTGCCGCGCTCCATCATGGAAAGGTAAGCCTGGGTCACACCGAACCTGTGCGCCGCGTCATGCTGTGTCCACGCCGCGCCCACTCTGGCGTCCTTGAGTTCGCTGCCGTCCATGACTCAAATATAACACTCGTTGTTATATTTGTGACTGCTGTTGCTGCGCCTGCTGATGCGACCGCTTCATCGGCGGCGGCTGTTCCGGCAGCGCCTGCGCTTTCTCCACCAGGATCGACCAATCTTCCGGCACCGGCAGCTCCTGGTCGAGCGAAGGCGTTCCCTCACTCGGCGTCACGCGCACGGCAACCGTAAGCTCGCTCTTCGACCGGCCACGAAACACACCATGCGTCGGCGGCACATCCGAGTAGTCCCGCCCAATCGCCGTGCGAATATGTCTGTCGCCCGCGATCAGGTGATTGGTCGAATCAAACCCAACCCAGCCCAGCTCCGGCAGAAATGCTTCCACCCACGCATGCGTTGCAGAGCTCTCGGAGCGGTCGCCCATGCCTTCGCCGTGATACAGATATCCGCTTACATAGCGGCAGGGGATCTGCAGTTTCGACCGCACCAGCGCCAGCATGATGTGCGAAAAGTCCTGGCACACACCACCCTTGGTCGTCAGCGCAAGATCGATCAGCGAATCGGCCTTGGTGGACTGCGGCTTGTAATCGAAGTAGTTATAAAGTTGCTCGTTGAGCTTATGCAGCACGCTCAGAGGGTCATCCTTGCGGCGCACGTCGAGATGCGTCGCAAGATCCTCAAGCGCCGGCGTTGGCGTGGTGAACTCGCTCGGCAGCAGCATCTCCCAGAAGTCGCCCTCGGCCACAAGCCGGTCCATCTCTTCCCACGAGCCCGCGGGCAGGGAATTGGGGACAACGAGATGATTCTGCATCTCCACCAGCGACTCGGCAACAATCACCAACTGACCATGCTGTCCCGGAATATCGAAGTGGTGTACATGGTTCGCCAGGTGGTCGCGAAAGCTGAACACACGACATCGCGGGCTCACCGAAAGGTGGAACGTCAGGCAGCGCTGCATCTGGTCCGAGCGCGGATGCATGCGCGTCTCCATGATGCTTTCTGAGACCGCGGTCTTATAAGCGAACTTCGTAAGGTGGCGTATCGAGTAATACATGTGCGCCTCCGATCGGTTGGTCCAGGATGCAAAACGCGGCTCGTACAGCTTGGTCGTCAACGAAGTCCTCTAATTCATGCAGCAAAAACGCGCTCTCAACCAGCTAACGCGGTCTGGATCGAGTAGTCCACATAAAGATGATAGATGGTCTCATGGACCGCCTGGCACTGCTTCTGGATATTGCGCAAATAAGCCACAACATCGCCGTTGAGAATTTCATCGACACTCGCAAACGCCAGCGATGCACTCAGGCGCCCGGAGATGCGGTGCAGCTCCTCCGCACGGTTGCCACCGGACGCACTCTGAATAGCCAACAGCGCACACTGCAGGCTGTCGATCGAAAACCTCACCGAGTGCGGAAACTCCGCGTCCAGCAACAGAAATTCAAGAATGCGCTCCGGCGTCAGGTCCGCCGTATACACCTTGCAGTACGCTTCAAAGGCCGTCGCCGACCGCAGAAGACCCATCCACTCAAGATATTCATTGCCTTCGGGCACGCGGTCCGGCTGCGCCCACACATCCTCGTGGTACGCCTCAAGCAATATGGCCGTTGCGGTTGCGCGTTCCAGATATCGTCCCACCTGGATAAAGTGCCAGCCCTCGCCGTGGCTCATGGTCGAATCCGTCACACCCTGAAACTGGTGTACGGCCTCCATCACCTGCTGCAGAAACGCCGCCGGCGTCTCGCTGGAACCCTGCAGCGCCTGTGCATGCATCGCGGTCTGCAGCTCCGACCGCGTCACTTCGAGATACAGCGAGTTCAACCGGTGCCACTGCTCGGTAGAAATCTGCTCACGCACATGCCGCGAGTTCTCCCGCGCGCGAATGATGCACGAAAGCACTGACGATTTGTTCTCGGTATCGAATGTCAGCGTCCGCGCCAGCTCATACGGATCGCCACTCCACTTGATCCGCCGCGGCTTGCCCAGCGCCTGCAGCAGCCGCAGCCAGCGATGGTCCGAGCTCGTCGAGCTCTCATCGAGCATCAGGTTCAAGTTCACATCAAGCAAGCGCGTCGTATGCTCCGCGCGCTCCAAGTAGCGGGACATCCAATACAGCGAATCGGCAACTCTTGAAAGCAAGCTTGTATCCCTTTCCGTGACGTAAAGCGGTTACTGCTACTGACTCAACACCCAAGTATCCTTACTCCCGCCGCCCTGGCTCGAATTCACCACCAACGATCCGCGCTTCAACGCCACGCGCGTAAGCCCGCCCGGCACGATCGTCACCTTATCGCCGTAGAGCACGTAAGGCCGCAGGTCCACATGCCTCGGCTCCAGTTCATCGCCGATCAAACACGGAGCCCGCGAGAAGCTGATCGTCGGCTGCGCAATATAGTTCCGCGGGTTCGCATTGATCTTGTCGGCGAACTCCGCGCGCTCTTTCGCACTCGACTGCGGCCCGATCAGCATCCCATACCCGCCGCTCTCACCCACAGCTTTGACCACCAGCTTATCCAGGTTCGCGAGCACATACTTCCGTTCCTTCTCAATCGAGCAAAGAAACGTCTTCACGTTGGGCAGAATCTCATCCTCGCCCAGGTAGTACTTGATGATGTCCGGCACATACGCATACAGCGCCTTGTCGTCGGCCACGCCGGTTCCAAACGCGTTAGCCAACGTCACATTCCCCGCGCGATACGCATTGAACAACCCCGCCACACCCAATATCGAGTCCGCCCGGAACGACAGCGGATCGATAAAGTCATCATCCACGCGACGATAGATCACATCCACGCGGCGCAGCCCGCTGGTCGTGCGCATGTAGCAGATGTTGTCATGCACCACCAGGTCGCGGCCCTCCACCAGCTCAATACCCATCTGCCTGGCGAGATACGCATGCTCAAAGTAAGCGGAGTTGAACACGCCCGGCGAAAGCAGCACAATGTTCGGCTCCGGCCTGCCTTCAGGAGCCAGCGACCGCAGAGTCCCCAGCAGCACCTGTGTGTAGTGCTCAATCGGCCGCACGTTGTAGCTGCGAAAGAGCTGCGGAAAGATCCGCTTCATCACCCGTCGGTTGGTCAGCATATAGCTCACACCCGAAGGCACGCGTAGGTTGTCTTCCAGCACGGCAAAGTCGCCGTTCTCCAGCCGAATCAAATCCGTGCCGCACACCGCGATATACACATTCCGCGGCACCTGCAGCCCGCTCATCTGCCGCCGAAACTGCGGACAGCTATACACCAGCTCGCGCGGCACAACGTTGTCCTTCAGAATCCGGCCTTCGTTGTAGATGTCCTTCAGGAACAGGTTCAGCGCGGTAATCCTCTGTGTCAGCCCGCGTTCCACCTTCGCCCATTCGGCTGCCGTGATGATGCGCGGCAACAGATCATAGGGAAAGATTCTCTCCGTGCCTTCATCGCGTCCGTAGACAGTGAACGTGATGCCCTGGTTCAGGAAACTCAGGTCGGCGGCCTGCTTGCGGCGCTGCACTTCTTCCGGCGGCAGCGCGGCAAAGTGTTCCAGCAGAGGCTCGTAATGCTCATGCAGCGCATCCGGGCTCGCAAACATTTCGTCATACGCATGGTCCAGCTTGTAGTTCTTAAGGGCTGCGAGTTCGAGCGGCCCCGCCGTCGCTTCGGTCGAAATGTTGTCCATGGAAGTTTCAGTATAGGGGAACTGCCGCAAACCAAGCTGTTTTAACCCTCCCGAAACCTTCATCAACCCAGAATCCCATTCGGATCGCACCGCATTCCGGCCAAGCTGGTAGACTTAGAAAGACGCGCTTTTTGCACCGATTGCCTGCGCCCAGGATCGCCCAGGCTCGAACGCACGTCCCGTGTGTTCCCGCGCGTCCTCAAATCTCTAAGATCCAGACAGGAAAGCCCTCTAAGTGAGTACCCCTACGACCGCCGAAGCCATCCGTAACATCGCCATCATCGCCCACGTTGACCACGGCAAAACCACCCTCGTCGACGCCATGCTCCGCCAGTCCGGTACCTTCCGTTCCAACGAAGCCGTCCAGGACCGCGTCATGGACTCCAACGACCTCGAAAAAGAGCGCGGCATCACCATTCTCGCCAAGAACACCGCGATTCACTACAAAGACTCCAAGATCAACATCGTCGACACCCCGGGCCACGCCGACTTCGGCGGCGAAGTCGAGCGCGCTCTCAAGATGGTCGACGGCGTTGTCCTCCTCGTCGATGCCTCCGAAGGCCCGCTGCCGCAGACGCGCTACGTGCTCTCCAAGGCCCTCGAAGCCGGCCTGACGCCCATCGTCGTCGTCAACAAGATCGACCGCCCCGACGCGCGCCCCCAGGAAGTCCTCAACGAAGTCTATGACCTCTTCATCGATCTCGACGCTGACGAGTCCATCCTCGAGTTCCCCGTCATCTACACCAACGGCAAGGCCGGAACCGCCACCATGGACCTCAACGTCCCGGGCACCGATCTCCAGCCGCTCTTCGAGCTCATCTTCCAGACCATCCCGGCAGCTCCCGGCACGGCCGACGGCGACCTCCAGGTCCTCGTCACCAACCTCGACTACTCCGACTACCTCGGTCGTCTCGCCATCGGCCGCGTCTTCAACGGCACACTGAAGACTGGTCAGGAAATCAGCCTCTCCAAGCTCGACGGCAAGCTCGAGACCGTGAAGATCACCAAGCTCTTCACCTTCGACGGCCTCAAGCGCGTGGACACCACCGAGACCACGGTCGGCGACATCATCGCCATCGCCGGCATCCCGGAAATCACCATCGGCGAAAGCTTCTGCGCCCTCGAAAACCCCAAGCCCCTGCCCATCATCAAGATCGACGAGCCCACCATCGCCATTGTCTTTTCGGTCAACAACGGCCCGTTCGCCGGCCGCGAAGGCAAGCTGGTCACCAGCCGCAACATCAAGGAGCGCCTCGAGCGCGAGCTGCTCACCAACGTCTCCATCCGCGTCGAAGACACCGGCACTCCCGATAACTTCAAGGTCCTCGGCCGCGGCGAACTCCAGCTTTCCGTGCTCATCGAAATGATGCGCCGCGAAGGTTTCGAGCTCATGGTCTCTCGTCCTACCATCGTGACCAAGCGCGTCGACGGCGCGCTCATGGAGCCGTCGGAAATCCTCACCATCGACGTCCCGGATGAGTTCTCCGGCACCGTCATCCAGAAGCTCGGACCCAGAAAAGGCGAGATGACCAAGATGGCGAACCACGGTTCAGGCCGTGTCCGCATGGAGTTCAAGGTCCCGTCGCGCGGCCTTATCGGTCTCCGCAATGAGATGCTCACCGAGACCCGCGGCACCATCGTCATGAACTCCATTGCCGGCGACTACATCCCCTACACCGGCGAGATCCCGCAGCGTCAGTCCGGCGCTCTTATCTCCGACCGCACCGGCGTTACCACCCTCTATGCGCTCGATGGCATTCAGGAACGCGGCGTTCTGTTCCTCGGCGACGGAGTTGAGGTCTACGAAGGCATGTTGATCGGCGAACACTCGCGCGACAATGATCTCGACGTAAACTGCGTCCGCGAAAAGAAGCTCACCAACATGCGCGCTTCGGGCTCGGACGACGCTGTCCGCCTGGTCCCCTTCAAGGTCCTCACGCTCGAGCAGTCCATCGAGTTCATCGCCGACGACGAACTCGTCGAGGTGACCCCGAAGTCCATCCGCATGCGCAAGAAGATCCTCCAATCCAACCGCCGCCCCAAGGGCACTCGCGGTGGCAGCACCCTGGAGTAATCACTCTCCACGCACTAAGCAAAGCCCTCCATCACGGAGGGCTTTTGCTTTCTACCTCACCCCTCGTTCCTCTCCACCCTTATCCCGCAACGCCATCCCGAGAAGTGCGTCGTCTACGACCTCCCAGCGGCGAGGATTGTCAATCCGCCGCGCAGCCTCGTCACCACCATCCTTGGCGAATCTGAAACTTTACATCCACGTAGAGGTCTACCTTCACCGGCTTCCCATCTTTCATGGCGGGCAGAAATTTGTATTGTCTAACGGCCTTCACCGCCTCCTCATCCAGCCCCATTCCCGCGCTCTTCGCAACTTGCACCTGCGTTGGGTTCCCATCTTCATCGAGCACGAGATGGACCTCCACAGTTCCAGAGAACTTTGCCTTTCTTGCTTCCTTGCTGTAGTCGGGATCTACCGAGTGGATCAACTTCGGAGGCTTCACGTCCCCGCCGATGTGATGCGGTTTGTCGTCCGCCGTGGATGGGTCAGTTTGCGGAGCGCCTGCCGCTTGTGGAGGTGGGTCTGAACCCCGCTCAAGCGCGGGCTGCTGGCTGAAGGCCATGACCGAAAGTCCAGAGCATAGAACCAGGGATATCAATCTAGGTTGCATTTTTCCTCAACTCGCCAGCTTCGTTTCACGTTCCAGCGTTTCGTGCATAAGCGCCCGAAGATAGATTGGTAGCGGATACCCCTCTTCTCTGCGAGCGTTTTAGCCTGCGAAAGATCTTCGGGACGATTGAATGGAAGGCGTGCGCTCCAGTCCTCGGAGTACCATCTCCCCTTGCGTCACGCTTCGGTTCTCGCGAATCGTTGTCACTATGAAAGAATACATTCCGACTAGCCGCTTCAACCGTATCCTCGTCCCGAAGCCACAGCCCAAAAAACCCTTGTCAAGCCCCCTCACGAGCTAAACCCATGACCTGCAAAGAGATACACGTGGCATACTTACTCTCGCAAATCGCTACACTGTTAAGTAGGGTCAAACAGGGAAGCCAGCTCGCGCCACTCCCGCGTGAGCCGGCTCCTAACGCTCTTTGTTTGCAATAATTTGCACGCAACTCGTTTGGTTTCATTCGCTTGCGAGATCCCCCTGCCCTGGAGCCGCACATTCTAAACGGCTTAGCTACAAGATACCCGCTACATAGGGGGGAGGGGGGTACGCGGCTACTGCGGCAGTTTGCCGCCAATCGCATCATCCAGCTGGACATTATTCTTCTCCAGCAGGTCACCCAGCGCATGATCCAGCGCCAGCCGCGCCTTCATGTAGTTGCTCCGCGCGGCAATCTCGGTTGAGCGAGCCTGCGCCAGATACGCCTCATTCTGCAGCACGTTCAAATCCGTCGATTGCCCAACGGACAACTTGTCCCGTTCGGCATCGAGCAACTGCTGCTGGTAGTCGCGACTCGCGGTCGCCGCTTGATACGCCGCCTCCGCCGTCTGCAGCGCCACCACTGAAGTCTCCACATCCTGCCGTATCGACGCCGCCAGCTTCTCGGTCCTCGCCTGCACCTGCCGCAGCTGCACCGTATCCCGCGCTGCATCGCTCTCCGCCACGCGGTTCCGCAGTGGAAGCGTCAGCTGCACACCCGCCTGGTAGATCGTAGAAACATCAAGCCCGCCCAGCGCAAGGTTCTGCGGGTTCGTCGGCAGGCCGGTACCGGTCGAACCCAGCTGCTCATACGGCTGCTCGCTCGATCCGCGCGTCTCCACATTCGCATAAAGATTCAACTGTGCCAGCGCGGCATTGCGACTCGCGTTCACATTGATCTTGCCCGTCTGCACCTGCAAGCCAGCCTGCGCCAGGTCCGGCCTGCGGGCCTCTGCCTGCTGCACCAGTGCCGGCACATCGAGCGCCTCCAGCTGGTCCGGAACCACAATGTGATCGGTCGGAACGATCTCCGAAAACTCCGCCGCAAACACGGGCGAAGCCATCCGCAGCAGCTGGTTCCGCAGAATGATCTCTTCCTGCTTGTACAAACCCTGCGCTTGAATCAGATCGAAGTGGCTCGAGCTCTCCAATGCCTTTGCCTGCACCAGGTCGATCGGCGCAAGCGTGCCAAGGTTCACCTGGTCTTGATCGTCTTCACGCAGCTTCGTCGCCGCGCGCAGTGCCTCTTGCTTCACCAGCACGTTCTCGCCCAGCGAAACGAGATCGTAGTACAACCGCGAAGTCCCGTAGATCGTCTCCAGCACCTGCTGCTCAAACAGCAGCCGCGACTCCTTCTGGTTGATTCGCGCAATCCGCAGGAACCGCAAACTCACATCGCGTCCACGCCCGCGCAGCAGCGGTTGTGTCAGCGTCACTGATGTGCTCGGCGCATAGAACGGATCGAGTCGCGTCTTCTGCCCATACGTTACCTGCGACGCGTCATTGATCAGCGCCTCCAACTGCAGCCCGGTCGAAAAGCCCTCGATATAGCCAAGGTTCAACTCGGTAAAGTCGACGGGCTGCGCGGTCACGGTCGTCGCCGCTCCTGTACTCGAAGCCGCGCTGGTCAGCGCCTTCGTATCGGATCGCCGCAGATAACCCGCTTCGCCGATTAACTGAGGATCGAACAGCGGTACATTTGGCCCAGCCGCATACTGAAACCCCGTCGAAAGCTCTGACAGCGACTGCTGCGTCTGCGTAGTCGAGTTCAAGCTCGTCAAATCCGTCACGGTCGGCGTCGTCGGATTCGTATTGGTCGTCAGCGCATTCAGCAGCGGCGATCCAGGTCCTCCAACACCGTTCGGAGTAAGCTGCACACTGTAGTCGATCCCGCGAATCGATCCACCGCCTGCGGCGCGAACCGCATCGATGCGCGCCAGCACAATGTTGTAGCGTTCCGTCTCAACGTCAAGGTTATTCTCAAGCGCCAACGCAATCGCATCCTGCAGCGTGAGGTAAAGCTTCCCGTCGCGGATCAGCGACTGCAGCCGCGTCTCATCGCCTGGAAACAACTGCGGCACAGTAGGTCTGCGATAAGGTCCAAGGAACCCGAGAAACCGCGGCACAAGCCCCGAAGCATTGTCCCGTTCCGGAAGCCGCTTGCTGTCTTCCGCAGCCGCAAGCTGCGGCGCAGGCGCATTCGGTGTCGCACTTCCACCCGCCAGCGCCGGAACATCCGGCGTCGTAGCCTGCGCAGCAGGTCCAGTAGGCACTGCAGGTCCTGGAGGAACGGACCGTTCCGTCGGCGCAGGACTCAGCGCCGGAAGATTCGAGTTTGACGGCAAAGGAGGTGAAGGCGACTGCGCCCGCGCGCTCAGGCACAGCGCGGAGATCAACGCACATTGCGCGGCTGTAAGACGGAAGCTCATTACGGCTTGCTCCCGCTCGTGCTGTCGCTGGACTTCTGCTGCTGTCCGCCTGAGCCCTTCTTATTCTGCTGCGCCTGCTGTCCCTGCAGATTGCGATCAGTCACGCCCTGGTCGCCATACTGCGTGCTTCCACCCGGAGGCGTGTTCTGCGGCGGAGGAGCTTGTGGCTTCTGTTGGTCGTTCTTCACCACCTTGGTCTCAACAGCCGCACCGTCGACCACATCGTCGTTCACGTTGGTCACCAGCATGTCGCCTTCATGCAGTCCGTTCAGGATCTCGATGGCCGTACCAAAGTCACGTCCCAGCACCACAGGAACGATCTTGATCTTGCCGCTAACAACGGTCGCTACAACAGACGTATCGTGCCGGATCGCAACCGCATCGCCAGAGATCAGCAGCGGCACCGTTGCTCCCGGAGCCGGCGGGAACGTAGCCACCACATACATGCCCGAGATCAACTTGCCGTCTTTGTTGTCGACCTGGATCTCGGTCAGCAGCGTGCGTGTATTGGCGTCAATCTGGTTCGCATTCCGCGTTACTTGGCCGAAGAACGGAACACCCGAATACTCCTGGAACGCCAACTGTGCGCGCGTGCCCACATGCACACCGGTCGCATAGCCTTCGGGCACAGACACCAATATCCGCAACCGCTCTAGCTGCGCCACAGCGAACAACGGCCCGCCTTGCCCCGGCGATTGCGCCGACGTTGCCGCCGAACTCGTTCCACCGGAGCTGCCTGAGTTGTTACTCTGCGCAGCCTGACTCGTTCCACCGCTGGTCGAAGTCTGTCCCTGCGGCGCAGGTCCCGAGATTGCACCGGACGAAGCGCCAGCCGCGGAGATCAGTGCTCCTACATCAACGTTACGCTGCGTAACCACTCCCGCAAACGGCGCGCGCACATACTCATAGCTCTGCAGCGAAATCTGGTGCTGCAGGTTCGCCTGATAAGCCTCTACATTGCGCTGTGCAGCCGCGACATTGGCTACAGCGGAAGCGTACGTTGCCTCTTGCTGGTCCCCCTGCTGACGCGAGAGCACACCCTTCACCACCAGCACGCGGTAACGCTGCACCGTCACATCGGCCAGTGCCAGTTGCGACTTCTGCTGGTCCAGTTGCCGCTGCGCCTGTAGCACCTGCTGCCGCGCCTGCTCCACCTGCGCATCAAGATCGGGAGCATCGATGACGGCAAGCAACTGGTCCTTCTTCACATGATCGCCAATGTCGACAAGCCGCTTCTTCAGATAGCCATTGGCGCGCGCATAGACATACGCTTCCGTCAGCGGAATCGTCGTTCCAGGAACGACAAGCCCAGCCTGATCTTTCGACCGCTGCACCGTAGTCACTTCAACAACCGGCTTCGCATTGCGCTGCTTGTCGGCCCGCTCCTTGATGGCTTCGCGGTCCGGCCGGCGCATCAGCCAGCCCGTCAGCAGCACCAACACAAACAGCACAGCAAACCCGAGCAGGAACAGATACAGCACTCTTCGGCTCTTCGGCTTGTGTACGTGAATGTGAGACTTCAGCGGCGCTCGCTTGTGGCTTGAGTTCGTCTCCACGAAGGCTTTGCCCATGCGCGCATCGTCCAGCGAGTTCGGGTCGGCAAACGAGTTCGCCAGCTTGCGATCGTCGCTGAAGTGCGGATCGGCGAACTGGTCGCCAAGCTGCGCCGGGTCAGTCTCTTCGGGCCACGGCAATTCGTGCCCAGGCTTGCTTTCCTCGGGCGCGGGCAATCTGCGTTCGTCGTCTCTATCGTTCGGGTTGCGAGTGTCGTCGGCCATTACGCGGGTTGCTCCTGAGATCCCTGTGCGCCATCATGTTCACCATGCTTGTACAACTCGGGACCAGCTTCATCTTCAATCTCTTTGGTGTAATCAATCGGCGGATGCTTCTTTAGCAACGAGTAGATCGTCGGTACCAGGAACAGCGTGCCAACGGTTGCAAACAAAAGGCCACCGATCACAGCGCGTCCCAGTGGAGCATTCTGCTCGCCGCCTTCGCCAAACGCCAGCGCCATCGGCAGCATGCCGATGATCATCGCCAGCGCCGTCATCAGCACCGGCCGTAAACGCGTATGCCCGGCGTTCAGAGCAGCCTCGCGTCGGTCCTTGCCAGCCAGCCGTTCGTCGTTCGCAAACACTACCAGCAGAATCGAGTTCGCCGTAGCCACGCCGATAGTCATGATCGCGCCCATGAGCGAAGGCACATTGAAGGTCGTCTGCGTGAGGAACAGCATCCACAAAATTCCGCAGAAGGCACAGGGAATTGCCATCAGGATGATCAGTGGATCAAGCCAGCTCTGGAAGTTGACCGCCATCAGCAAGTACACCAGCATGATTGCGAACACGATGCCGATACCGAGACGGACGAACGAGTCGTTCATCGTCTTCACTTCGCCGCGCAGCTCAAGCGTAGTGGTGTTAGGAAGCGTCTTCCGGGTGTCGTTCATGATCTTCTCGATCTCATCGGAAACGCCGCCAAGATCGCGCTGGTCCACATCCGCATAGATATCGAACACCGGCTGAATGTTGTAGTGGTCCACGATGATCGGCGATTGATCGCGACGGAAGCTCGCCACATTGCCAAGCAGCTGCGTCGCATTGCCCTGCGGCGTCGTTATAGGTGTCTGAGCCAGTGTCTGCAGGCTATTGATGCGGTAGTTAGGCGTCTGCGTCACGATCTGGTAGTTCACGCCAGTCGCCGGATTCAGCCATTGGTTCGGCGCCGTCTGTCCTGTGCCAGATAGCGATACCAGCATCGACTGCGACACATCCTGCTGGGTCAGTCCTATCTGCTTGGCCTTGCTGCGGTCCACGTTCACCTGCATTGTCGGATACTGCACCTGCTGATGCACATGCACATCCACCGCTCCGGGAATCGCGGCAATCTGCTTCGCCAGCTTGGTCGCCAGCTCGAAGTTATTCTTGCCGCGGCCGGTTACCTGCAGGTCGATCGGCGCAGGCAGGCCGAAGTCCAGGATCTGGTTGGTGATATTGGCCGGCGTAAAGAAGAACGTCGCATCCGGAAACTTCTGATGCAGCCCTTCGCGCAGAATGCGTGTGTACTTCTGCGTGTCCTTCTTGCCCGGCTTGAGCGAGATCAGGATGTCGCCGTCAGTGTTGGAGATCGTCGACGAGTTGCCGAACGCAAGGTTGATGCCGCTGTTCGGCAGGCCGATATTGTCGAGAATCAGCGAGACCTGGCCTTCGGGCAGCTCGGCATGAATCTCTTTCTCAATCGCTGCGAAGTACTGCTCCGCATCTTCAATGCGCATGCCTTGCGGCGGGTTCACATGCAGCTTCATCTGCCCTGAGTCGACATAGGGGAAGAAGTCTTTACCAATGAAGAACAGCATCGGCAGCGATACCACCACGAGCACCGCGAACAGGCCGATGGTAATCAACGCATTGTCCAGGCACCAATCCAGCACACGTTTGTAGTGGTGCTGCATGCGCTCAAACTTGCGGTCAAACTTCGAGTGCCACCGCCAGATGAAGCTGCGCTTCTCTTCGCGCGCTGCTTCTTCCGGGCTTTGATACAGCTGAATCTCCGCGCCCAGCAGAAAGTGCATCATTGTCGGTACAAGCGTGCGCGAAAGGAAGTAGCTGGCCATCATGGCAAACGCCACGGCCTCGGCCAGCGGCGTAAACAGGTACTTCGCCGCTCCGGTCAGCAGCACCACCGGCATAAACACAATGCAGATCGAGAGGGTGGAAACAAACGCGGGCGCCGCAACCTGTTGCGCTGAGTGAAGGATCGCCTGCGTCAGCGGGCGCTTCTCAGCCATGTTGCGATGCGTGTTCTCGATCTCGACCGTCGCGTCGTCAACCAGGATCCCGACCGCCAAAGCCAAGCCGCCGAGCGTCATCACGTTGATGCTCTCGCCCATCGCGCTCAGGATGATCAGCGAGGTAGCGATCGACAATGGAATGGAGATGCAGACGATCAGTGTCGAACGCCATGAGCCGAGGAACAACAGGATCATCAACCCAGTCAGCAGCGCGGCAATCGTCGCTTCACGCACCACTTCGTTGATGGACGTCTTCACAAAGATCGATTGATCGAACAGTGGCGTAATTTTCAGCGTTCCTAATCCGGCCGTAAGCCGCGGAATCATCGCCTTGGTCTGCGACACAATATCGAGCGTCGATGTATCGCCGTTCTTGAGCACCGTCAACAGTACGGAGCGCTTGCCGTCCTGCCGCACGATGTTGGTCTGTGTCGCATAGCCCATATGGACCTGCGCCACATCCTTCACGTACACAATCGCACCGTTCGAAGCGCGAATCGGCAGATCGTTCAACGCTGCAAGGTCCGACGGGCTGGAGTTCGACCGCACCACGAACTCTTTGTCCCCCATGCGCGCCGTGCCTGCGGGCAGAATCAAATTCTGCTGGTTTACCGCGGTCGAAACATCCTGCGCCGAAAGATGCCGCGCAAACATCAGGTTCGGGTCGGTATCGACCATCACCTGCTTCACTTTGCCGCCGAAGGGCAACGGAACGCTGGCTCCCTTTACGTTCGCCAGCCGCGGCCGCACAAACTGCGTTCCGTCATCATAAAGATCGGCCTCGCTCATGCCTTCGCCGGTCAGGGCAAGCTGCACAATCGGCACGGATGAGGCGTCGTACTTGATCACAAACGGTGGAAACGATCCCGGCGGTAGAACGCGAAGGATGGTCTGCACAATGGAGGTCACCTGCGCCAGCGCCAGGTCCACGTTCACCTTCGGCTGAAAGTAGACCTTGATGATCGCCACACCCTGGTAGCTTTCGCTCTCGGTGTGCTCCATATCGTTCACGGTTGTCGTCAGCGCGCGTTCGCAAACCGTCACCACGCGGCCTTCCATCTCGGCCGGCGTAAGGCCCGTGTAGGTCCAGACGATCGTAACCACAGGGATATCGATGTACGGAAAAATGTCCTTGGGCGTTTCAATCGCCGACCCGATACCAAGCAGCGCAATCAGCATCGAGACAACGACGAAGGTATAGGGGCGGCGAAGCGCCAGCCGGACAATCCACATACAGGCCTCTAGAGGGTGGGTGTTCCCGAATCACTTATGAGACGTTCCACTCGCTCCGGAAGATTCCCAAGGCGCAAAGTCCGGTTCGATGACCGGCCAGTCATTCGATGCATTCTTTGGTGGAACGAATGTTGTTGCTACCGAGTATCGTGGAGCGATATATCCCTGTTGTAACGGCAAGAGGCCGCCCCAAAGGCGGCCTCTCCACCAATCCAATGCACAATCTTTACTTCTTGGCTGTGGCAAAGCGCTTGTTGATCTCATCCCAATTCACCACACTCCACCAGGCAGCGAGGTAATCCGGACGCTTGTTCTGATACTTCAGATAATAGGCGTGCTCCCAGACGTCGTTGCCGAGAATGGGATACAGCCCGTCCGAAATCGGCGAGTCTTGGTTCGGCTTGGTCACGATCTCCAGCTTGCCGCCCTTGAACACCAGGAAGCCCCAGCCCGAGCCAAACTGCTTGGCCGTGGTCTCGTTGAATTTTTTCTTGAAATCTTCAAACGAGCCAAAGTCGGTCGTAATCTGATCGGCAATCTCGCCGGTAGGTTCACCACCGCCACCGGGCTTCATGATCTCCCAGAACATGGTGTGGTTTACGTGTCCGCCGCCGTTGTTGCGGACGACCGGACGCACATCTTCGGGCACGCTGGCGAGGTCAGCCACCAGCTCTTCGGGCGTCTTCTTGCCCAGGTCCGGGTGCTTCTCGACCGCGCCATTCAGGTTCGTCACGTAGGTCTGGTGGTGTTTGTCATGGTGCAGCTTCATCGTCGCTTCGTCGATGGTTGGCTCGAGAGCGGCATAGTCGTAGGGAAGTGGAGGAAGTTCGAAAGCCACGGGATTGCTCCTTTATATTCGAGGGGGGTTTGCGAAGCTCCAGCTCCGCGCACTCAGTTGGATGCACGCACCGCCCTGACTGGTTCAGGTTCAGTGCAACATGGTTTACCTTACACCCGGCCGATGAGCGTTAGCACCATTTCGGCGGCACTTGTGGTCGAATAACCAACATGAGTGCTTTGGACGAAACGTATCACTGGCTCGAGGACGACGGTCCGGCCTTCGGCGGCCCCGGTCTTGAACCTCGTTGGACCTCCAGCAAGAAGGACGCGGTTTCCACTGCCTACGCGGCTTCCAGCCGCATCTGGTTCACGGCCTCGCACGGCACGCTCAACGAAATCTACTACCCCACGATCGACCGCCCGCAGACCCGCGACATGGAGCTGCTCTTTACCGACGAAGAGACGTTCTTCCACGAAGAAAAGCGCGACTTCGAGTATGACTTCCACTACATCGACGACGACGCCCTCGCGATCCGCGTCGTGGCCAATGACCTCGGCGGCCGCTACACCGTCACCAAGGAGTTCATCACTGACCCCCATCACCCCGTCGTCCTGATGAACGTAAAAATCTCCGGCGATGAGGCCATCCTTTCCCGCCTCAAGTGTTACGCCCTTCTCGCACCGCATCTCGACGGCGGCGGTGCAGGAAACTCAGCCCGCTCACTCGATGTCGCGGGCCGCCGCTGTATCGCCGCCTGGAAGAACAATGTCTCGCTGGCGTTCGGCGCCGATTGCGGCTTCAGCCGCTCCAGCTGCGGGTATGTCGGCACCTCCGACGGCTTTCAGGACCTCTCGGCTCACATGAAGATGACCTGGAACTTCGGCCAGGCCCTCGACGGCAATCTCGCCCTCATGGGCGAGATCGACATCGCCAAAAATCGCGAGTTCACCATCGCCATCGCGCTCGGCGACGGCCACCACGCCGCCCTCTCCGGCATAATGCAGACGCTTTCGACTCCCTTTGAGATCCATCGCAAGCGCTTCATCGAGCAATGGCACCGTGCGCTCTCGCCCCAGCGCCTCGCCGATGTCTCCACCGACGGCGGCAAGCTCATGCGCGTCTCTCACAACGTCATCCTCACGCACGAGGATAAGACCTACTCCGGCGCCTTCATCGCCTCCGCGTCCATCCCGTGGGGCAACGCCAAGTCTGACGATGATCTCGGAGGCTACCATCTCGTCTGGACGCGCGATATGTGCCACTCAGCCAGCGCGCTTCTCGCCTGTGGACGCATCGACACCGCACGTCGTGCTCTTGTCTATCTTGCGTGTACGCAGCATCCCGACGGCGGCTTCGCGCAGAACTTCTGGATCGATGGAACGCCCTACTGGTCCGGTATTCAGCTTGACGAAGTGGCGTTTCCCATCATCCTTGCCTGGCGTCTCTGGAAACTCGACGGTCTCGGTAGCTTCGATGTTTTTCCGTTCGTCGCAAGTGCTGCGGCCTTCCTCACGCGCTATGCTCCTGTGACGCAGCAGGAGCGCTGGGAAGAGAACGCCGGCTACTCGCCCTCAACACTTGCAGCCGTAATCTCTGCGCTGGTCTGCGCAGCGGACATCTCCCGCGCGTACGGCGCTAGCGAGCTGGGCAGCTTCCTGGAGGAGTATGCCGACTGGATCGAAGCCCATCTCGACGAGTGGACCACGACCAACCGTGGCGTCCTCGTCCCGCAGATTCCGTACCATTACATGCGGGTCCGTCCGCCGGCTGAAGGCGAGCCGTTCCACAACGACAACATCCCTCCCGGCATGATCCACATCGCCAACCGCGCGCCGGACGAGAAGTACGACTTCGAAGCGCGCGAGGTCGTCGATGGTGGCTTCCTCGAACTGGTTCGCTACGGTGTGCGCCGCCACGACGATCCGCTCATCATTGACACACTGCTGGTTGTCGATGCCGTGCTGCGCATTGAAACTCCGTACGGCCCGTGCTGGCGTCGCTATAACCACGACGGTTATGGCCAGCGTAAGGATGGCGGCCCGTTCATCGGCTACGGACAAGGCCGTGCGTGGCCGATCCTCACGGGCGAGCGAGCTCACTACGAGCTTGCCGCGGGCAACGACGTCACTTTCTTCATCTCCGCCATGGAGCGCTTCAGCTCCTTCGGCGGCATGCTGCCAGAGCAGGTGTGGGATTACGCCGATATGCCGTCGGAAGGCATGTACTTCGGACGCTCCGCAGGCTCCGCACAACCGCTCGTCTGGGCGCACGCGGAGTACATCAAGCTGCTGCGCTCGGTCGCCGACGGCGTCGTCTTCGACCGCATCTCCGTCGTTGCCGATCGCTACGCCGTCGAGAAAGGCAAGCGCACCTTCACCAGCCGCATGGAGATCTTCCAGGTCGGCAGGCCCATCTCCGCGATGGTGCAGGGCGGCACGCTGCGCATCATGGACCAGCAGCACTTCCGCGTCACCTGGACCATCGACAACTGGGCCACCAAGAGCGCGCAAGACTCCAAGGTCGTTGGCAAGCCGGGCTCGTTCGTCGACATCCAGACCGCGCACGACTTCACCGGCAGCATCATCTTCACGCTCTTCTGGCCGGATGAAAACCGCTGGCTGGGACGCAACTACGAAGTCACCGTGAACGAAGAACCCATTCCGCAGGGAACTGCCGAAACAAAGCCCAAGTCCTAACAAGCAACCGGCCAGTTGCCTCATCCATGCACGGAGTGCATGGATGAGGCAACACAAGAGTCCGGAGCTAAGCCGGGGGCGGTCCCGGAACGCCAACCATCCAGCCCACGCCGAACTTGTCCGTACACATGCCGAACAGCGGCGACCAGAACGTCTTCGCCAACGGCATCTGCACGCTTCCGTCTTCGCTCAGCGCCTCATAGATACGTTTGACTTCCTCTTCATCCTTCAACTGCACCGAAACCTGAAACCCGCCAATCGGCGTCGATCGGTCAGCGGGCGTATCGCATCCCATCAGCAAGGCGCCACCCAGTGGCATGGACATATGCATGATCTTGTCCTTCATGTCCGGCGGCACGGGCGAGCCCGGAGGCGCTTCGCCGTAGGTCATCGAAAACTCGCTCTTGGTTTTGAAAGCCTTCTGATAAAGCTCAAATGCTTCCTTACAACTTCCCGCAAAGTTCAAGTGCACATTCATCTGCATAACTAACTCTCCCTTGTCCTCTATATCGTCAGTACCTAAAACCTAAAACCTAAAACCTAAAACCTGCTTACTGCTTCACCAGTAGCTCGCCGAGCTTATCCAGGCTCAGGCTCCAGCCTTCCCTCATACCCTTCAGGTACATCGGAGCTACCTCCGTCTGGCGCATCACATGCACATCCAGCGTCACCAGCGTTCCGCCTTCCACATCTTCCATAAACACCGAGTTCCAGTTCTCAAACATCGCATTGCCTTGCTTGTCGAGCGCTGCAGTGGTGAAGTGGAAACGATACGGTGCCTGGATTTCGACGAACGTTCCGCTCATCGGGTGGCCCATTCCATTGGGCGCATGCATTACGGCGTAAATCTCTCCGCAGCCCTTTGCTTCCCACTTCTCCACGGTGGTGGTGAAGTGACGCGGTCCCCACCACTGGGCAACCATCTCCGGCTTCGTCCACGCATCGAACACCAGCTCCCGCGGCGCAGCGAAGAACCGCTTCAAGTGCAGCTCGCTCGGCACATCATCAGGGTCTTCCGCGCGTCCCGGCTGCTCGGCCAGCATAAACTCGGCAAATTTATCGAATGCCGAGTTCCAGCCGCCAGTATGTCCATTGCGGGCCTTCTCGCTCAGGAACGGCCCTTGTGTAAACGTCATCACGGTTTTCTTGCCCTTCTCTGCAAAGTGAACGATCACGGTCATCTCCTGAATGTCTTTGTTCGTCAATCCAATGTCTCCTGCGTCTCTCCAGGCAAAGCTGTAAACCAGCAGCTCCGGCGGTTTGATCTCCTGGACCACGCCGCCCTGGTGCAGCGTTACCATCTGCTGCACCACCGGCACAAAGCCTTCCATAGACATCTGCCATTTGCCGCCCACCTCTTGCGATGTCGTAAACTCCGTCGCCTTGAAGCCCCGCGGCCCCATCCAGTGTTTCGCCATCTCCGGGTCGGTCCAGGCCTTCCACACTAGCTCACGCGGGGCGTCAAATACCCGCGTAATCTTCAGCTCATATCCCTTCAAGGGTTCCATCACGGATGCTGCACTCATCTGCCTCTCTCCTTCACAAGTTCGAAACATCGCCTCTGTCTTCAACCGTTCGCGACCGCGCACGCAAACGGTCGATCGGAAACAGCGGGGTCGTCCGCGCGGAAAGCATCCACGCGTTGACTAACACCACCGCACCCAGCAAAACGTCGACCATCGTCCGGCTCACCTTTCGCTGCCGCTTTCTGCAAGGTGCTTCGCCAACCGCACCAGCAGCTGCCGTCCGCCTTCCACAGACTTGTACGTACGCACGTTCTCGTCGCGTAGTTCACGGCTTTCGAACACATTCTTGAGCGTTAGCCGCGTTCCGCCGTCTTCATCCGTCCAGGTGATCGTCTTATGCAGCCGCACCAGCGCCGCTCCCTGCTTGCCGCCGACCAGATCCAGCTCGATCCGTTCCATCGGCACGACGTCGGTAAAGGTCATCTCGTTGGGATAGTTCGTTCCATCCGGCCCGTGCATTACGAGCCGCCACTTGCCGCCCGGACGCAGGTCCATCTCCAGCACAGTCGTAGAAAAGCCATCCGGCCCCCACCACTCCACTACCTGCTTCGGATCGGCGAACGCCTCGTACACCAGCTTCCGCGGCGCGTGGAAGACCCGGGTGGTCACAACGGTCCGCTCATCCTCTTGCAGCTCCGGCATGGTTTCCAATAGCTCTTGCATGTCACTTCTCCTTGTCCTTTCGATCGTTCCGCTTCGCGTTCGACGTTTGCTCGCCTTCTGAAGTCCCGGCCTGCAACCGCGCCAGGTAGGCCTCTAACCGGTCGAAGCTGTGCTCCCAAAACTGCCGGTACTCCTCAATCCAGTCCGCCGCAGACTTCAGCGCCGCCGGGTTGAGCCGCGCCGGCCGGTACTGCGCCTCACGCCCGCGGTCGATCAGCCCAGCCTTCTCCAACACCTTCAGGTGTTTGGAGATCGCCGGCATGCTCATCGCAAACGGCTCCGCCAGCTCCGTTACCGAGGTCTCACCCTGCGCCAGCCGGGCCAGGATCGCCCGGCGTGTTGGGTCGGCTAATGCCGCAAATGTCGAATCGAGAGAAGTGCTCTGCATCTATTTCACCAATCGGTTATATAACCGATTGGTGAAATATAGAATTGGCTTCTGCTCTTGTCAATCAAAAAGCGCTTTACCCGCAAAGAATTTGCAGTCAGCCCCGGGCAGACTGGCCGGGTAAGTCCAAACCGTCCCTATCCGATACACTGGAACGACCTTGGACCGAATCCTTGCGCCACAGGTATGGGCGCGTGAGTTTAAATTTCTAGAGGACAGAATGACCGATCAGCAGAAGCAAGACGAGTTGGACCAGCTATCTATCAACACCCTTCGGCTCCTTGCCGTCGATCAGGTGCAAAAGGCCAACAGCGGCCACCCCGGAGCGCCACTCGGCTGCGCTCCCATTGCCTATCTGCTCTACCACAAGATCATGAAGTACAACCCGACAGACCCGCTCTGGTCGGACCGCGATCGCTTCATCCTCTCGAACGGCCACGCTTCGGCGCTGCTCTATGGCGTACTGCACCTCACCGGCTACAAGCTCCCCATGGAGCAGCTGGAAAGCTTCCGCCAGTGGGGATCGCACACCCCAGGCCATCCGGAGTACGGCGAAACTCCAGGCGTTGAAGTAACCACCGGCCCGCTCGGCCAGGGCTTTGCCATGGCGGTCGGCATCGCAACCGCGGAGAAGCACCTCGGTGCGATCTACAACGCCGCCGGCGACAATCATGTCGAAGACCCCGCCCACTCCAGCCACACCCCGGTCGATCACTACACCTACGTCCTCTGCGGCGACGGCGACCTCATGGAAGGCATCTCGCATGAGACTGCCTCGCTTGCTGGCACGCTCGGCCTCGGCAAGCTCATCGTCCTCTACGACGACAACCTCATCTCCCTCGACGGCGCCACCGAACTCAGCTACACCGAAGACGTTACCGAGCGCTTCAAGGGCTATCACTGGCAGGTCATCATGGTCGACGACGGCAACGATCTCGTCGCCATCGAAAAAGCCATCCTCTCGGCCAAGGCCGAAACCACCAAGCCCACACTGATCCGCGTTCGCACGGTCATCGGCTACGGTTCGCCCAAGGCCGGCACGAACAAGGTCCACGGCGAAGCGCTCGGCGCAGAAGCCGTCAAGGCCACCAAGAAGAACCTCGGCTTCCCCGAAGACAAGAGCTTCTACATCCCCGAAGAAGCAGGGAAGAACTGGCTCGAAGCTGTCGACAAGGGCGCAAAGGCGCAAGCCGAGTGGAACGCGAAGTTCGCGGAGTACTCCAAAGCTTACCCCGTGCTCGGCGAGCAGTACTCGCGCACCACGGCAGCCAAGATGAAGGAAGGCTGGGAGAAGTCGATCCCCGTTTTCCCAACTGACAAGCCAGTCGCCACCCGCAACGCCGGCCAGGTCGTCCTCAACGCCCTCGCAAAGGACGTCCCCGAGCTCTTCGGCGGCGCAGCCGATCTCACCGCATCCACCAAGACCATCTTCAAGGACTCACCCAGCTTCCACGTCGACCCCAAGGGCCGCAACGTGTTCTTCGGCGTCCGCGAGTTCGGCATGATGGCCGCGGTCAACGGAATCGCCGCACACGGCGGACTCATCCCGTTCGGCAGCACGTTCTTCACGTTCTCAGATTACTGCCGTTCCGCTCTCCGCATGGGCGCGCTGATGAGCACGCATGGCCTGTACATCTTCACCCATGACTCCGTCGGTCTCGGCGAAGATGGCCCAACCCATCAGCCTGTAGAGCACCTGATGGCCCTCCGCGCTATCCCGCAGCTCACCGACTTCCGCCCCGCGGACGCCAATGAAACTGCAGCCGTTTGGCAGCTCGCACTCGAGCGCAAGTCCTCAAGCTGGATGGCCCTCAGCCGCCAGGACCTGCCCGTCCTCGACGCCGAGAAGTACAAGGTGCTCGCGGGCGTTCGCAAGGGTGCCTACATCCTCGAAGCCTTCGGCAAGGACATCGTCCTCGTCGCCACCGGCTCCGAAGTTGAAACCGTGATGAAGGCTGCTCTCGAACTCAAGGCAGCGGGCATCAACGCGACAGTCGTCTCCATGCCCAGCTTCAAGATCTTCGAGGAGCAGGACGAAGCCTACAAGCTCAGCATCTTCCCGCATGGCGTGCCGAAGATCTCGGTAGAAGCCGGCGCAACGATGGGCTGGTACAAGTACATCGGCCGCGAAGGCATAGCCATCGGCATCGATCGCTTCGGCGCATCGGCACCTGGCCCCATCGCTCTCGAAAAACTCGGCATCTCGGTAGGCCACGTTGTTGAAGCCGCCAAGAAGCTGGTCAAGAAGTAAAGTAGTTGTTTTCGGAGGGAGCAGGGGCCTTTAGGCCCCTGAATCCTTTTGAGAAAGAAATTGGGCTTTAGCCCCGGTCTCTGCACAATGACTCAAGACGAAGCAAAAGCATTAGTAGGCAAACGCGCCGTTGAATTTGTAGAAGACGGCATGCGCGTCGGTCTCGGCACGGGCTCGACATCCACGATGTTCATCCGCGCTCTCGCTGCTCGCAACGCGGAAAAGTCGCTCAACATCCGCTGCGTAGCCTCCTCCGACGCAAGCGCCAAGCTCGGCAGGGAACTCGGCCTCGAAGTCGTCTCTCTCTCCGAACTCCCCGAACTCGACATCTACATCGACGGCGCGGACGAAGTAGACCCACAACTCAACCTCATCAAGGGCGGCGGCGGCGCAATGCTCCGCGAGAAAATCGTAGCCAGCTCCGCAAAGCGTTTCATCGTCGTCGTCGACTCCACAAAAGTCGTGCAAACATTAGGCAAGTTCCCACTGCCGCTCGAAGTTATAAAAATGGCGCTACCACTAGTCACAAGCCACCTCGAAAAACTCCACCTGAACCCAAAGCAACGCAAACACGCCGACGGCTCCGACTACCTCACCGACGAAGGCAACTTCGTCGTCGACTGCTACGCAGGCAAAATCTCCGACCCCGCAAAAACAGCCGACAACGTCCGCAACCTGGTCGGCGTCGTAGAACACGGCCTCTTCCTCGGCATGACAAACCTCGTCCTCATCGCAGGCGAAAACGGCGTGACCGAACTAAAGCCGTAGGAAAGGGCAAGCATGGCGTCAGATTTGAATATGCTGAATGTTTCAGCCGTTCTCGTTGAGCGCTTTCCCGAATTTGGTCTGCAGATTCAGGAAGCATTCGGCGACCTTTACGATCTTCCAAATGAGCATCCAGGCGATTATTTAATCTTTGAAAATCTCGTTCAGCCATTTCTCTGGAAGCAATTGGAGGAAGGAAACGCAAAGATCCTCACGCAACTCTTTAAATTGTTTGAGGAGATGGCGGCATCAGATGACGCAAACCTACCCAATCTTCTAGCAATCGCGATTGTCCGTCCCCTTGTGTATAGGCGCAACGGGAAGGACTACGCGTTAGCAAGAAAGTACGTAGGGGGACGGATGGAAACTATTGCAATAGAACAAGTCAGAAAGCGGCCATATAAAGACAATTTTGATGGAGTTGACTTCTCGCTCATTCTCGGCGAAAACGGCATTACCGAACTCAAACGCTAGATCCATCGTCTCAGCCGCTGCTTCGCGGAACATTCATCCACCACCTTGCATCGCAAACGCGCCGCCATGCGTCCCATTCACATGACAACTCCCGCTCTCCCCACGCAAAACGGTAAAGTCT
>JAMFSR010000007.1 GCA_026225395.1 Granulicella sapmiensis | reverse complement strand
CTCGGCAAGCTGATCGTGCTGTATGACGACAACCTGATCTCGCTGGACGGCGCGACCGACCTGAGCTACACCGAAGACGTCACCAAGCGCTTCGAGAGCTACCACTGGCAGGTCATCATGGTCGACGACGGCAACGATCTCGTCGCCATCGAAAAGGCCATCCTCGCCGGCAAGGCGGAAACCACCAAGCCCACACTGATCCGCGTTCGCACGGTCATCGGCTACGGCTCGCCCAAGGCCGGCACCAACAAGGTTCACGGCGAAGCGCTCGGCGCAGAAGCCGTCAAGGCCACTAAGAAGAACTTTGGCTTCCCCGAAGACAAGAGCTTCTACGTCCCTGAAGAAGCCGGCAAGAACTGGCTGCAGGCGGTCGAGAAGGGCAAGAAGGCGCAGGCCGAGTGGCAGGAGAAGTTCGAGGCTTACAAAAAGGCCTATCCCGCGCTCGCCGAGCAGTACACCCGCACCTTCGAAGCCAAGATGTCCGCCGATTGGGCAAAGTCGCTTCCGACCTTCCCCACGGAAAAACCTGTTGCCACGCGCAACGCCGGCCAGGTCGTCATGAACGCCATCGAGAAGGTTGTGCCCGAGCTCTTCGGCGGCGCGGCCGATCTCACCAGCTCCACCAAGACCATCTTCAAAGACTCACCCAGCTTCCACGTCGACCCCAAGGGCCGTAACGTGTTCTTTGGCGTCCGCGAGTTCGGCATGATGGCCATGGTCAACGGTATGGCCGCTCACGGCGGTCTCATTCCGTACGGCAGCACGTTCTTCACCTTCGTGGACTACTGCCGCTCGGCGCTCCGCATGGCCGCGCTCATGAGCGTTCACTCAATCTTCGTGTTCACGCATGACTCTGTTGGTCTCGGCGAAGATGGCCCTACGCACCAGCCCATCGAGCAACTGATGAGCCTGCGCGTCATCCCGCAGCTCACCGACTTCCGCCCGGCGGACGCCAATGAGACGGCTGCCTGCTGGAAGCTCGCTCTGGAGCGCAAGTCGGCCAGCTTCATGGCTCTCTCCCGTCAGGACCTCCCGGTCCTCGACGCCGCAAAGTACAAGGTGTTCGAAGGCGTAGCGAAGGGCGCTTACGTCCTCGAAGACGGAACTGACGTCATTCTCGTAGCCACCGGCTCCGAAGTCGAGTTGATCATGAAGGCCGCCGCGGAACTCAAGACCGCCGGCATCTCGGCAAAGGTCGTTTCGATGCCGAGCTTCAAGATCTTCGAGGAGCAGGACGAAGCGTATAAGATGTCCATCTTCCCGCACGGCGTGCCCAAGATCTCGGTCGAAGCCGGTGCTACGCTGGGCTGGTACAAGTACATCGGTCGCGACGGCATCGCCATCGGTCTGGATCGTTTCGGTGCCTCCGCACCGGGCCCCATCGCCCTCGAAAAGCTTGGCATCTCGGTCGCACACACGGTCGAAGCCGCCAAGTCGCTGGTCAAGAAGTAAAGCAACCGAACGCCGGAGCGAGTCAATCGCTCCGGCGTTTTCCTTTGGAGCAACCAACGTGAGCGAGATCAAACGCACATTGCTCGAAACCTCATCGGTCGACGGCATGCCCGGCTGGGAAACCCGTCTCTACCTCATCGAGTACCCCGCCGGCGCCGATGGTGGCGGCCACTGGCATCCCGTGGTCGGCCTCGGCTACGTCGTCTCCGGCAGCATCGTCTCCGCCTTCGGCGACGACGCACCCGAAACCTTCACAGCGGGCCAAAGCTTTAAGGACCCCGCCAACATCATGCACACTATCTCGCGCAACGCGAGCACGACCGAGCCGATGAGCTTCATCATCGCCTACACCGTCAAAACCGGCGAACCCAACACGGTCTACGCGGTGCTCGGCCAATAAGGAGCAGGAAACCAATGACACAGGACGAAGCCAAAGCATTAGTCGCCAAACGCGCCGTTGAGTTCGTCGAAGGCGGCATGCGCGTAGGCCTCGGCACCGGCTCGACGGCCACCATGTTCATCCGCGCCCTCGGTGAGCACGTCAAGCAGACCGGCATCAAGATCCGCTGCGTTGCCTCATCGGATGCCAGCGCGAAGCTAGGCAAAGAGCTCGGCCTCGAAGTCCTCACCCTCGCCGAACTCCCCGAGCTCGACCTCTACATCGACGGCGCCGACGAAGTCGATCCCCAGCTCAACCTCATCAAAGGCGGCGGCGGCGCCATGCTTCGCGAAAAGATCGTTGCCAGCTCCTCCAAACGCTTCATCGTCGTTGTCGATCACACCAAGGTCGTCCCGGTCCTCGGCAAGTTCCCCCTGCCACTCGAAGTCATCAAGATGGCCCTCCCGTTGGTGCTCTTCGGCCTGAACAAGCTCGCCCTCAATCCCAAACAGCGCAAGCGCCCAGACGGCTCCGACTACCTCACCGACGAGAACAACTTCGTCGTCGACTGCTTCTGCACCGCCATCACCGACCCCGCCAAAACCGCCTCGGACGTCCGCAACCTCGTCGGCGTCGTCGAGCACGGTCTTTTCCTCGGCATGACCAACCTCGTCCTCGTCGCCGGCGATAACGGCGTCACCGAGATGACGCGCTAGATTGCTGTCTGCGGTTACACGAACGGCGGATTGAGCCGCGTAACGGTTTTCCTTTGCGGTCGCACAAACGGTAGGGCGCGGCTTCAGCCGTGCCAATAATCATCCGTTTGGAACGTGGCTTTAGCCGCTGAGGTTCTCCCCGCCGCGATACGCCGAGGAAAACCGATAATCCTCACGTCTCTCCACCAGACCAGCCCGCACGGGATTCTGCAGGATGTAATCCTTCCGCACAATGAACTCCTCTGCATCGCGACACCTGCGATCCATATAACCCTTTTGCCAGACCGGCAAACGCGATCCAAGGCGATGCGAAAACCCACCCTTAATCAATCCAACAACCTTTTCGATCGTCGCTTCTTCGACCGTCACCAGAAAATGCACATGGTCCGGCATCACGACGAACGCATGCAGCTTGTAATGGCCCTCCCGCCGGTAATGCTGCAGCGTTTCGATGAATAATTCAGCATTTCGCTCGACCTGAAACAGTCTTCGCCGCTCATGGGTAATGCTCGTCACAATGTAGGTACCCGGCATGGCGAAATTCTAAAGCCCTCATCGGCTAAAACCGCAGCAGAGGTATCCTTGGTTGGCACGGCTGAAGCCGTGCCCTACCGTTTGTGCAATAACGATCGAAGACCATTCTTCCAGCCTCATCTTGCATCAAAAACCCGACCCCAAGCGTCCCATCTTTATGACATCTGCGTCCTCCCCCTCGCAACAAGGCAAAGTTTGGTTCATTACCGGCGCTTCCACCGGCTTCGGCCGCCTGCTCGCCGAGCATCTTCTGGCCCAAGGCGCCAACGTCGTCGCCACGGCCCGCAAGCCCGAGCAGCTTACCGACCTCACGACCAAATACGCGGCCAACGTTCAAATCCTCCCGCTCGACATCACCAGCCAACCCCAGATCGACGCCGCCGTCAAAGACGCTCTCGCCCGCTTCGGCCACGTCGATGTCCTCGTCAACAACGCCGGCTACGGCCTCACCGGAGCCTTTGAAGAGGTCACCGAAGACGAGTTCATGCCCATGTTCAACACCAACGTCTTCGGCCTCATCGCGGTCACCAAGGCGTTCCTGCCGCAGTTCCGCGCCCGCCGCTCCGGCAATATCGTAAATTTATCGTCAATTGGTGGTCTCATCGGCAGCGCGGGCTGGGGCTATTACAACGCCACTAAATTCGCCGTCGAAGGTCTCTCCATGGCGCTTGCCGGCGAAATGGAACCCCTCGGTGTCTACGTCACTGTCGTCGAACCTGGCCCATTCCGCACCGATTTCCTCGGCCGTTCCGGCGTCGAAGCCAAAGAGATCATTCCCGACTACACCCAGTCGGCCGGCGCTGCCCGCCAGTACCTGAACACGCAGTCCGGCAAGCAGCCCGGAGACCCCCAGCGTGCGGTCGAAGCCATCATCGTGGCCGTCTCCGCTCCCAAGCCGCCGAAGCACCTCTTGCTCGGGAAAATCGCACTCAAACGTTGGAAAACCCGCCTCGCCGAGTGGGAAACCGAGCTCTCCGAATGGGAGTCCACCACCGTCGGCGCCGATTTCCCCGAAGGGCAGTAGCTCTGCCAAATTTGCGCCTCCCATCCGCTTGAATTCGGCATTGACAGCGATGTGGATTACTCTCTAAGAGGCGATATTTGCAACAACCAAGGAGATTCATGGAACTCGGAATCATCGGACTCGGAAAAATGGGCGGCAACATGGCGGAGCGTCTGCGCTTGGCCGGACACAAAGTCATCGGCTTTGACTTCAACGCCGACGCCGTCAAGAAACTAACCGACGCAGGCTCAATGGGCGTCAACTCGCTCGAAGCTCTCTGTAAAGCCTTCACTGGTCGCAAGGCCATCTGGATCATGGTTCCCGCCGGCGACCCCGTCGACCAGACCATCGCCAACCTCAAGCCCTTCATGGCGCAGGGAGACATCTACATCGATGGCGGCAACTCCAACTACAAGGACACGCAGCGCCGCCACGACGAGCTCAAGAAGGAAGGCTACGAGTTTGTCGACGTCGGAACCTCCGGCGGCATCTGGGGCATCACCGAGGGCTACTCGATGATGATCGGTGGCGACGAAGAGATCGTGAAGTATCTTTCGCCGATCTTCAAAACCCTCGCTCCCGGCGACGACGAAGGCTGGGGCCGTGTCGGTCCTTCCGGCGCAGGCCACTTCGTCAAGATGGTCCACAACGGCATCGAGTACGGCATCATGCAGGCGTACGCCGAAGGCTTCAGCATCATGAAGGCCAAGACCCCACTGAACCTCGACCTCGTGCAGATCTCCGAGATTTGGCGCTACGGCTCAGTCGTCCGTTCCTGGCTGCTCGATCTCACCGCCGACGCGCTCAAGAAGAACCCCACGCTCGACGGTCTCGAAGCCTACGTGCCCGACTCCGGCGAAGGCCGCTGGACCGTCTTTGAGGCCATCGACCTCAACGTCTCCGCGCCCGTCATTACCGAGTCCCTTATCCGCCGCCTGCGTTCGCGCGAAGAAAACAACTTCACCGACCGCATGCTGTCCGTAATGCGCAACGAGTTCGGCGGCCACGCCGTCAAGAAGAGCTAAAAAGCCAAGGAGTAGTGACCAGAGAGTAAGGAGTAGAGACTTATTTTCTCTACTCCATGCTCCTTACTCTCTACTCCTTCCGCATCAGGAGAGCACCAATGTCCGACGCAACACCGACGCAAACTGCAACCCCAGACTCCAAGCAGAACGAGCGAGTCCCCGAGCCCTGTATCGTCGTCATCTTCGGCGCATCCGGCGATCTTACCAAGCGCAAGTTGCTTCCGGCGCTCTTCCATCTCAAGCAGCAGAACCTGCTCCCGGAGCAGTTCTCGGTCGTCGGCGTCGCCCGCCGCGATCTCTCCGCGACCTTCGCCGCCGACATGCAGGACGGCATCATCAAGGGCGGCGGCGTCGACGCCGGCGACTCCACCCTGAAGCCCTTCATGGACAAGGTCAAGTACTTTGCCACCAACTTCGATGACGATGAAGGCTACGAAAAGCTCAAGGCATTCCTCGCCGATCTCGATGCTCAGTTCGGCACCAAGGGCAATCGCCTGTTCTATCTCGCGGTCGCGCCGGAGTTCTTCGCCGATATCGCACAGCGTCTCGCCAAGCACGGCATGACCAAAGCCCAGGCCGACGGCCACTTCGTCAACGTCATCATCGAAAAGCCTTTCGGCACCAATCTCGAAAGCGCCAAGAAGCTCAACACCGAGATCAACAAGGTCCTCAAAGAGCGCCAGATCTTCCGCATCGACCACTACCTCGGCAAAGAGACCGTTCAGAACATCCTGGTCTTCCGTTTCGGCAACGGCATCTTTGAGCCCATCTGGAACCGCAACTACATCGACCATGTCGAGATCACGGCTGCTGAGTCCATCGGCATCGAAGGCCGCGGCCCGTTCTACGAAGCTGCCGGCGCTCTGCGCGACGTTCTCCAGAACCACGTCATGGAAGTCCTGAGCTTCGTCGCCATGGAGCCACCCGACAGCTTTGCGGCCGGCGCCGTGCGCGTTGAAAAGCTCAAGGTGTGGAAGGCCATCGATCCCATCCCGGTCGAAGATACCGTCCGCGGCCAATACGCCGCCGGCACGGTCGACGGCCAGGGCGTCATCGGCTACCGTCAGGAGGACCGCGTTAATCCCGAGTCGTCCACCGAAACCTACGCCGCCATGAAGCTCTCCATCGAAAACTGGCGCTGGGCCGGCGTTCCGTTTTACATCCGCGCGGGCAAGCGTCTCGCCAAGCGCATCACCGAAGTCACGGTCGTCTTCAAGCAGCCGCCGCTGCACCTCTTCAAGGGCAATGCGGATGACAGCAAAGTCCAGCCCAACATCCTCAAAATGCGCATCCAGCCGGATGAGGGAATCTCGCTTACCTTTGGCGCCAAAATCCCTGGTCCAACCACTAACGTCAAGCCGGTAGAGATGCACTTCAGCTACGCCGACGCCTTCGGCAAGTCCTCCGCCAACGGCTACGAGCGCCTGCTGCTGGACGCTATGCTGGGCGACGGCACACTCTTCGCCGAGCGTGAAGGGGTCGAGACCACCTGGGCCCTCATGACCCCCATCCTCGAAGCTTGGGCCGCTAACCCGCCCAAGGACTTCCCCAACTACGAAGCCGGAACCTGGGGCCCAGCCTGCGCGGACGAGCTCCTCAAAAAAGACGGCCGTAAGTGGTACAAGCTGTAAAGCAATGACGAGTGGCAAGTGATAAGTGATGGGCAACCCTGCGTTCGCTTATCACTTGTCGCTTGCCACTCTTGGCCTCGCACAACCCTTGGAGACACCAGCAATGCCCAAGCCCGTTACTGTTACCTACCAGGTATTCACCACCCCCAAAGAAGTCTCCATGGCCTCCGCACGGCTCTTCGCCTCGCATGTAGAGCAAGCCGTCGCCAGCCGTGGCGTTGCTCGCGTTGCCATCTCCGGTGGCTCGACGCCCAAGGGCATGTTCGAGCTCCTTGCCGATCCCGCGAAGCCCTTCGCCGAAACCATCCCCTGGGACAAGCTCCAGCTCTTCTGGGTCGACGAGCGCTGTGTCCCACCCACGCATCCAGAATCCAACTACCTCATGACCAAGACGGCGCTGCTCGACAAGGTCGGCATCAAGCCCGAGAACATCTTCCGCATGGAAGGCGAGCTCGACCCCGAGGAAGCCGCCAACCGCTACGAAGCCGCCCTGCGCAACAGCATGAAGCTCGAAGGCGCCGAAAGCCCGCACTTCGATCTAGTGCTGCTCGGTATGGGCGACGACGGCCACACCGCCTCGCTCTTCCCGCACACCGCCGCGATCAACGAAATGGGCCGCCTCGTCGTCGCCAACCACGTCCCACAGAAGGACACCTGGCGTATCTCGCTCGCCTGGCCGGTCATCAACGCGTCGGCAGAAGTTGCCTTTGAAATCGTAGGCTCGGGCAAAGCCGGCATCCTCGCTCAGGTCCTCACCGGCCCTCGCGATCCGGAAACGCTCCCCTCGCAGCTCATCCGCCCCACCAACGGCAAGCTTCTCTTCCTGCTCGACGAAGCCGCCGCCTCCAAGCTTCCACCTCTCACCGAAATCTTCACCACCCCCAACGGCAGCCGCAAGGTAGGCACGCTCGAAATCTAAAAACAGAGAGTAGAGGATAGAGTGTAGAGCGTAGAGAAGACCTCGCTCTTTCTATCCTCTACACTCTATCCTCTACACTCTGGAGTCCCATGATTCTCGCAGGCGACGTTGGCGGCACAAAGGTCCATCTAGCGCTCTACAACTTCGCCGAGGGCAAGCTCGTCCCCGTCCGCGACCACAAGTATCCGGCCTCGGAGTTCGCCTCGCTCGATGATGTCGTAAAAGCTTTCCTCCCCGACCTCGAAGAAAAGAAGCAGATCGTCGCCGCCTGCTTTGGCTGCCCCGGCCCCGTCAAAGACGGGCGCCTCAAGCTCACCAACCTTCCCTGGACGCTCGACTCTCGCGACCTCCAGAAGTCGCTTGAAATCGAGCACATCTTCCTCATCAACGACCTCGAAGCCAACGGCTACGGCATTCCCGAGCTCGCACCTCAAAGCCTCTTCACCCTCCACGCCGGCGACCCCACAGCCATCGGCCACCAGGGCCTCATTGCTGCCGGCACCGGTCTGGGCGAAGCCCTGCTCATCTACAACTCCGTCACGCGTTCGCATCACCCTATCGCATCCGAAGGCGGCCACTGCGACTTTGCCCCCCGCAACGACCGCGAAGTCGCGTTGTTCAATTACCTCCGCCGCATTCTTAATGGTCGAGTCAGCTTTGAGCGGGTTATCGCCGGCATCGGCATAAAGAACGTGTACGCCTTCCTCCGCGATATCGAGAAACTAGACGAGCCCGACTGGCTCAAGCAACGGCTCGCCACCGAAGACCCCAACGCGGTCATCGGCCAGTGCGCCGAGGACGGCTCCAGCTCACTTTGCTTCGAGACGATGAAGATCGTCGCCGCAGTTTATGGCGCCGAAACCGGCAATATCGCCCTAAAGGTGCTCGCCACCGGAGGGATGTTTATCGGCGGTGGCATCGCGCCCAAGATCCTGAAGACGCTTCAAAACGGCGGCTTCATGCAGGCCTTCCTCGATAAAGGCCGTCTCTCGCCGCTGCTGCAGGCCATCCCCGTCCGCGTCATCCTCGACGACACCTGCGCCCTGCTCGGAGCCGCCGCGTACGCCGAGGCCCGCGCCGCCGAGCGCTCCGGCCACTCCGAACGAGCCGCCTCCACCCGCGTCGCCTGATCGTCCATGTCAGTCGAAAACCCAAGCTCTGCAAGGGTTTTCGTCATGCGATGCCTGAAGGATTTGTTGACTTTCTTCAGTCCGCTAGGTAGCGTTCTTGAAAGGGCTCATCCTCATGAAAAAGCTTCTGCCGTTCCTTGCTGTCTGTGTAATGCTGATCGCTTCTCATCCCATGGTCGCGCAAGATGGTTGCGACAATTCTCCGGAAAATCCCACTGCCGTGCTCGCCGTCGTCGGCGCCGCCGGCGGTTTTCTGGTCGTCGCGCGCAGTCGCTTCCGCCGCAAGTAACTGTTCTCCAGTCTCCTCGCTGGCGCTTTTAGAATTCATCCATGTCCACTCCTTCCACGGCCGCCGCGCCGCAGCCAGTTGCGGCCGAGTTTGTCCCATCTTCCAGGAAAGCAATCACCTTGCCTGTAGCCGCTTCGGTGGCTACGTTGCTCAGCGTGTTGGGCATCGTCTCTATTTTTTCTACAGTCATGGCGCTTTGGGTGCTTTGGAACATCGATCCACTCAAGTCCATCGGCGGCTTCATCCCTTTCGTCAGCCTCATCCTCATCCTGCGGGTCTGGCGCTCGCTCGGCTGGGAGATGGACGGTACCTGGTGGGGTCTTGTCCTGCTGATCGGCACGATCGCTCTTGTTCATCTGCGCGATCACGCCATCCTTGAGCTGGTCCTTACCCAGTCCTGGACGATCTTTATTCCGCCTCACTCGCTCGTCGCCATCTGCTACGCAGCCGGTCTGGTGTTGTTCTTCGGCGGTACAAGACTCTTCCGCGCTGCACTTTTTCCCATCGCGCTCATGGCTTTTGTGAATCCGGTTCCACATGCCTTCAGCGTCCGGGTCGACCTCCCGTTGCAGCACGTCTCCGCGCTCATCGCCCGCGGCTTCGCGCATGCTCTCGGGCAGTCGCTCACCCACGACCAGCTCCGCCTCATGTTCACGCCGGACTTCGGCATGTTCATTGCCCCTGGCTGCAATGGCATTCGCGGGGCCGTCACCATGGGCTTCATTGCGCTTATCGCCGGCCATATATACAGATTTCGCCCCACCATCCACGCCCTCGTCGTCGCCTGTGCCGTTCTGCTCGGCTACGTCTTCAACTTCGCCCGCCTCTGCCTGCTTGTTGTGTACTACATCATCGCGTTGCACGTTCCATGGCTCCAGAGCCGCGCCAAGATGGGCGACTACATCATCGGCGCCTGCCTCTTCTTCTTCGCCACGATGCTGCTCTTCACCGTCATCCGCCGCTTCAACCCCAGCCACGACTTCCTCCCTCCCTCCCTTCCCAAACCGGAAACCCGCGGCATCCCCGCGCCTCAGTCCTTCCTCTTTCGTTCGGCGGTCCTGCTGGTGGTCCTGCTCCTCGGTAGCATCACCTACGTCCGCGAGTTGCTTCAACTGCGCGCTACTCCGCAGGCTGTCACCGACGCCGGCGCTCTCGGCATCTTTCCGCAGCAGATCGGCAGCTACCGTCTTCAGCGGCGATGGAATGAGTACTTCAGAACTGGCGGTCTGCTCATTTTCTACTGGGCGGATTATCGTTCTGCCAGCGGCGGTCCTATCGTATCCGTCGGCGTCTCACCGGTCCTCGGCGCACACGATAGTCTCCTCTGCCACGCGGCCCGCGGCGAAGACTGGCTCTGGCACGGCAATCTCGTCTTCCAAACCACCGACGGCGACACCAGTTTTAGCGGCACGTTCTTCAACAACGGCGTCTCGCAGTATCTCGAAGCCACTACCGTTTGTACCGGCGCCTCCTGTGGTCAATACTCGACCGCCAACACGCACTTCGGCCTCATCTACAGCCGCCCGGATACTCACAGCCTGCTCACCCAGAGCCCCACTCGGCCCATCCCCATTCTGCTCCGCACCGAAACTCTGGACACCCAGATGTCCGCCGAATCCGCCCGCTCCATGCTCACCGCCAGTCTCGGCAGCTTCCTCGCAGAGGCTAAGATTTCATCCTTCACCGAGCCCTACCGCCAGCCTTAGTGATTTAATAGAGGGGAGCTCCCAAGTCCTCTAATCATGCGCATGCGTCAAAGCCTGGTTCTCGCGGTGTGTCTGTCCGTGATCGGGTCCCTTAGTGGTTGTGCCGGGTCCGGGGACTCGACCGCGCTCGCGCCCATCGCATCGCTTTCGGTCGGTGCTCTGTCATTTTCGGCCACCGTCGGCGCCACCTCCTCCTCCCAGACCGTCACTCTCAAAAACACCGGCAACACCTCGCTCACCCTCATATCCATCTCCATCACTGGGCCCAACGCCTCCGCCTTCGCTGAAACCAACACTTGTGGCCCAAACCTCGCCGTATCGGCCACCTGCACCGTATCCATCACATTCACACCGGCCTCGGCCGCAACCTTCACGGCATCGCTCAGCGTCACCGACAACGCCGCCAGTTCGCCGCAATCGGCAAACCTCACCGGTACAGGCATCGCCAATCTCACAGGCGTCTTCACCGGCACCGCCTTCACCGGACAGGTCCTCGCCGGCAGCCTCCCCGTCATCGGCGCCCAGGTGCAGATCTACACCGCCGGCGCCACCGGCAACGGCTCCGCCGGCGCACAGCGGCTCGCGACCTCCCTCGTCACCGACACCACCGGATCCTTCAACATCTCCGCTTCCTATACTTGCCCGCTCGCTAGCTCCATCCTTTACATCGTCGCCACCGGCGGACAGGCCGGCGCTTCGGGCACGACGAACCCCGGCACCGTCCTCATGTCCTCTCCCGGAGCCTGCAACACCATCACTCCCGGCTCCATCTATACGCTCAACGAGCTCACTACCGTCGCCAGCGCCTACGCGTTCTCGCAGTTCCTCACCATCGGCGCCAACCTCGGCTCCACTGCGACCAACACCAGCGGCATCACGCTCGCCGCCGGCACCTTCGCCAACCTCGTCGATCTCTCCGCCGGGACAGCCCCTGGCCCCGCGTTCCCCTCCAACGGCACCGCCCCCACCGCTGAGTTGGACGCCCTCGCCAACCTCCTCAACGCCTGCATCGTCTCCACCGGTTCCGGCAGCTCTGCCTGTTCCTCGCTCTATGCCGACACCGCAGTTGCGGGCGTCTCACCCACCAACACCCTCGACGCTATCCTGAACATCGCGAAGCATCCCTCCACCGGCGTTGCCGCTCTCTACACCCTCAGCACCGCCTCCAGAGCCTTTAGCCCTGCCCCCACCACCGCACCCCGCGACTGGACCCTCTTCATCAACTTCACCGGTGGCGGCATGAACGGTGCCACCGCAGTTGCCGTCGACTCCAGGGGCCGCGTCTGGGTAGCCAGCTACTACTCCGCCGCCAGCCTTTTCACCAACACCGGCGTTCCTGTCTTCGCTTCCGGCATCAGCGGAAACGGCCTCTGCGACTCCTACGGAGCCGCCGTCGATCAGAACGACCACGTCTGGATTACCAACGCTGCCGATCCCTGCGGCGCCAGCTCCGTCACCGTCCTTGACTCCACCGGCGCCAACGTCGGTATCTACACCGCCGGAGGCATCGACTACCCCTACGCCGTCGCCATCGACATCGCCAACGATGCCTGGATCGCCGACAACGGTCACTCACACCTAACCATCCTCTCCAACAACGGGACCTCTCTTTCCGGCAGCGGTGGTTTCCTCTCTTCAAGCTTCTCCTTCCCCACAGCCATTTCCGTCGACTCTAACCGCAACGGCTGGCTCACTGACTCCAGTGGAAGAGCCGTCACCAAAGCCGCCGCCGATGGTTCTTCCTTCACCAACGACGCAACAGGCTCAGATCCAAGCGGCGTCGCCATCGACTCCGCCAACAACGTGTGGGTCAGCAACTTTCAATCCTCCTCGATCACTCTCGTCACCGCCGCCGGGGCCGTTCCATCTATGGACTACACCGGGGGCGGCCTGAATCAGCCACAAGGCATCGCCGTCGATGGAGCCGGTAACGCCTGGGCCGCCAACTATCGCACGCCCACCAGCATCGGCGACTCCCTCTCCGAGCTTTCCAGCGCCGCCGGCGCCACCCCCGGGACCCCGCTTTCACCCTCCATCGGTTACGGAACCGACGCCGGTATGCTCGAAGCCTTTGACCTCGCCATCGACGCTTCCGGCAACATCTGGGTCAGCAGTTTCGGCAACGATACCCTCACCGAGTTCATCGGTCTGGCCACACCGGTTAAAACACCGCTCTTCGGTTACACCCGCATTCCCTAGCCCCAGTGGCTCACCTGCACCATCCACGGGTTTCCCGTGAAATCCATTACATTCCCCATAAAACCGATTGTGTAAATGCGTCCCTGCGCGCTGTTGATTTGTTGTAAGACAGCCCAAATTTGTGACTTGACAGCTTTTATCGACTAAGTGGATACTTGCGCCGCAATCAAGAGCCCCTTTTCGTGGATACGAACCCGGCAGGGACCGACGATTACGAACTTGGCAGCACTTTCGAGGAGTTCCATGACACGCAAACATCTCCCATCCAGCTTCAATTCCAGGAAGCGGTCCGCCCATCCCAGGGCTTCCAGTTGGCTCTCCCAGCATTTGTTCGGCTGGCAGGGATGCCTTTGGCTCACCCTCTTCGCCGTCGCCTCCCTGATGCCATCAGAGGCGCACGCTCAGTTGAGCGGCACCGGCGCCATCTCCGGCACGGTCACCGACCAGTCCGGCGCGGTGATCCCCAACGCGACCGTTGACGCCGTGGCCGTCGATACAAACCTGCATACCGTGCGTAAGAGCAGCAGTGCCGGCGATTACAACATCACCCCGCTCAATCCCGGCCAGTACACCCTGACCGTCACGGCCGCCGGCTTCGAGCACCTCATCCAGAAGAACATCACGGTCAACGCCCTTGAGACCGTCGCGGTCGAAGCCAAGCTCACGGTCGGGTCGGTCAATGAGACCGTCACCATCACCGATGCGCCCCCCGTGCTTGAGACCACCAGCGCCACCCTCGGCGGAGTCATGGACCAGGAAATGTACTCCAGCCTTCCGCTGCTGATGGGCGCTGGCGGCAACGCCGATCAGCGCCGCGCTACTGACTTTGCTTCGCTGATGCCCGGCGTGCAGACGACCTACGCTTCCAACAGCACCAACAACTCCACCGATGCCACCGGCGGTGTGAACGGCGGAAACCCCAACGGCGGAACTTCCGACATCTACATCGAAGGTCTTGATCTTCCCGAAGCCGACGGCATTGGCGATCCGCGCTTTACGTGGACCGCGATCAGCGTAGACGCCATCAACCAGTTCCAGGTGGAAACCGTAGGCATCCCGGCACAATACGCCGGTCAGGGTATTCAGAACTACTCCGTCAAGTCCGGCGGCAATAAGATTCACGGATCGATCTATGAGTACCTCCGCAACACGGTCCTCGATTCCTGGGGAACCAACAACAAGCTCCCGACGCTGACCGGTGCGCCCGTGCCGGCCGGCGGTGTTTGCAGCTCCACGGCGCTTGCGGCTTCTACAGCCTGGTGCGCTCTTGGCGGTCTCAAGCCGAAAGAGATCATGAACGAGTTCGGTATCGTGCTGAGCGGACCGATCGTGAAAGATAAGCTTTTCCTGTTCTATAACTATGGCCAGTATCGCTACCAGGCCGGTCCGAAGCCTCAGGTGCAGACGGTCCCGACCCTGGCGATGATGGGCTACAACGCGTCCGGCCAGTTGCAGGGTTTCGCCGACTTCAGCGGCTACTCGGCTTCCACCGGCAGCAACATCTACGACCCCGCAACACAGAAGGTTCAGAACTGTGTTTCGATCACGGTTACCTCACCGGCCGGCACGCCGACCTGCGCGCGCACGCAGTTTGCCAACAACCAGATTCCCATAGCCCGCGTTTCGCAGGCGGCCCAGTACTTCAATAAGTACATGCTGCCCTACGAGGCTTCGGTCAATCAGTCGCTGTATGCCAACAACATCGTTGCCGGTTACGCTTCCGGTCTCTCCAACTGGTATCAGACTGGCCGCCTGGACTATGCGATTACCAAGAGCCAGCAGTTGGGCATCATCGTTGCGTTTGGCCGTCAGGCTAGCACCGGGCCAAACTCCAGCGGTGCGGCCAACGCTCTTGGGCCTCCGTTCAATACCGGCCAGGCGTATCACCCCGTCACCAACATCGATATCGTGAAGCACACCTGGACACTGAGCCCGCACCTTGTGAACCAGTTTGCGCTCGCGTTCGGCCGGTACCAGAGCTTCTCTGTCACGCCTGACGAGCAGCCGCAGTTTGCCGCATCGAACTCCGGCCTGTTGAATACGCCGGCGGGTCAGGCCAGCTTCTTCCCCGGCCTGATCTTCACCGGTACTGACGGCCCCAACACGGAAGCCAACTACGACGAAAATAACAAGGTCAACAACACGTTCAACGTCACCGATAACGTGCAGTGGCAGCTTGGCGCTCACAGCCTCACGCTCGGTGGCCAGTATGTCGATGTGCAGTTCAACTACACGAAGAACGAAACCAACTCTTCGCCACTGGCCTACACATTTACCAACGGGCAGACCGAAGGCTACAGCGCGCTCGGCGTGGCCAACACCACTTCCGGCTCACCTTTCGCCAGCTACATGCTGGGTGCGGTCAGCTCGAGTTCGGTGTCGGTCGGCGTTCCCACGCTTGGCACTCGCTGGGAAGACCCCTCCTTCTGGGCGCAGGACGACTGGAAGTTCAACTCCAAGCTGTCGCTGAACATCGGCGTTCGCTGGGACATCTTCCCCTCCGTTCGCGAGGCGCACGATCTGTTTACCTGGCTGAACCCGGCCGGGACGAACAGCAACAGCGGCAACCTCGGCACGCTGGCCTTTGCCGGCGGCAACTCGTCGGACGGCTATCACACCGGGCTGCATAACCCGGCATCCATCTGGTACAAGAACGTCGCTCCGCGCCTGGGGCTGGCTTACTCGGTCGATAGCAAAACAGTGATCAAGGCCAGCTATGCCATCAACTTCGCGCGTGGCGATTGGACGAGCGGTAGCCAGTCCGGATCGCCGTCGACCACCGGCCTGACACCCGCGGCGGCAGCCATTGCCGTCGGCAGCAACCAACCGCAGTTCTACTGGGACAAGACAGCCTGCGGCACAGGCGCCACTGCGGGGGATGGATTTACTCCCTGCGGATGGACGGGCTCCGTCGCTCCGCCCCAGTCAACTCTGCCCGCCGGCGCAACCCTGGCTGAGTTTGCGGCAACGCAGACGGCCACCCTCAAGGGCGCCAACAGTGCAACGATCACTTACTTCGATCCGTACTACGGTTCACGTACGCCGGAGTACATCAACTGGAGCCTGGGCTTCCAGCATCAGTTGACCAACGACATGTCGGTGTCCATCAGCTACGTCGGCAGCCAGGGTCACTTCCTCTCAGCCGCGAATGCCAAGTATCAAACCAACAGCAAGCTGCCGGAATCGTATGCGGCCCTGGCCAACTACAACATCACCGGCACCACGCAGGCGCCTTGCACCGGAACGGGATGCACGGCTTCGTTGATCGGACAGAAGGGAACCACGACCAACATCGCGTTCGCGCAGACCGATGGGTTTGCCCCCATGAACGGTTTCTCCAATGCGGCGAACTACTACGGTGCCACCGATACGGTCGCCTCTTACCTCACGGCCTACCCGCAGTACAGCGGCGTGAGCGATACGACGAGCTTTGTCGGCAACACCAACTGGAACGCGCTGGAAATCAGTTTCCGGCAGCGCCCCGCACATGGATTGAACTGGATGGCAAACTACACCTGGTCGAAGAACATCGACGATGTGGGTACCTTCCGCGTCTACGACAACACGCGCCTTGACCGCTCGCTCTCCACGGCCGACATTCCGCAAAGCCTTGTCGCCACCGTGGTGTACGCTCTGCCGGTTGGCCGCGGCCACCTGTGGGGTGACCACATCGTCTATCGTTCCATCGTTTCCGATTGGACGGTTTCGGACATCGTGCAGCTCCACTCCGGACAGCCTCTGATCGTTACCGGAAGCGGTTGCGGTGGCGCCAGCATCCTCGACACCTGCATGCCGAATGTGGTTCCCAACCAGGCCGGCCGGCAGTACAAGTACGGCAAGACTGCAACCGGAGCCCCTATCAGCTGGGACCCGAACTCCGCCAACTATATCGGTAAGGTGAACTACGTCAATCCGGCGGCATTCACCGTGAATGTGGCTAGCGGCGGTACCGGGCAGGCAGTGACGGTCGGCCAGGGCTCGGCGCTGTATGCTCCGGGTAATGCGGCGCGTACAGCTCCGCTCGGCATGTTCGGCCCCGGATACTTCGATGACGATCTTGCCATCAAGCGTGTCTTCGCGATCCACAACGAATGGAAGCTCCAGTTTGAGGCGACCGTCGCGAACCTGACCAATCACGTGTCTTACGCAAACCCGACCGTGACTGTTCAAACTGGAGTCACTGGAGCCCTTCCTTACCTGTCTTCCTTCGGCACGGTGGCGAAGCCGTTCGGCGGCTACAACCCTCGCGATGTACAGGTCGCTGCCCGTGTTAGCTGGTAGTCCACTCCCCATCCGCTTCACCAACCAACGGCCGCCCGAAAGGGCGGCCGTTGCCTTTGGCGAACGAGCCGGGCCGTCGCGCGAGGCCGCCATCTCTCGCCTTTGGGAATCAGGGTTTCCAGCTTCCCCAAAACCCCACAACCCATGGGTGGCCCATTCATGACGGTTCCATCGTCATGAGTGGGGAACACCAACCTTACTTCACCGGCACCTTCAATAACTCCCCGACCGCCATCGGCCGCCCCGTGAACCGCGCCGAGAACACCTCGCCCGTAAAGTAATCCCGCTTCGTATATCGTGTCCCCACCGATGTCCCTCCTTTGCCCAGCGGCAGCAGATTCACCGCAACTTCCCCTTGCAGTACCCCGTCCACATACCCTCGAAGCACCTTGCCATCGTAGACCGCGGCGATCGCATACCACCGGTCCAGCGGGAACACATGCTGCGCATCGCAGTTCAGCATTACCCCGGACTGCATCGGCTCATTCTCCGGCTTGCTGAACGAGACCGTGTCCAGGCACCACTTGTTGTCCACAATCCGCAACTCAAACATTCGCCGCGACGGCGATCCCGCGTCTTGAAGATGAAAAAACCTCTCCGCCGGCTCACCCTTGGACGACGGCCGAAAAATCACCTCGAAGGTATAAGTGGAAGCCCCTTGCAGCGGCAACGTGTCGAAAAACAGCGCATCCCCGGCATCGCTCTTTCCCTCAAAATGCACCGCTTTGCCAATCTCCGTCTCCACCACCTTCGGTGACCCAAGCACCGTCGGCGCTACCCCGCCAATCTCCTTAAGGTTGTCGAATCGCCACACAACCGGCTGTTGAGCCATCGCCACAAAAGATTGAAAAAGTGCCAGCACAACGAGAAGACGTTTCATCGTGCGATCATGCTACCCCACCAAACGAACTCGGGCCAGCTTGACAAACCACCACCCCAAACACCCCCACCTAACCCGGGGCCGACCCTCGCCGTCGCGCCCGGCGCACCCTCCAAGTCCACCCCTAACCCTATATTTCTCCGGACTTTGCACGAAATCAGGGGAGGGGAGGGGGATGGCTACATGATTCGAAACCGCTCCATCATCAACCGCTGAAATCTCGGCTTCCAGATCAGGTCGTAAGCCAGCTCTTTCCCCGGAAACATCGCCAGCGCTGCCGCTCGCGCATCCGCAATCATCTGCGAGGCCTCATCGATCGTCAGCGACCCATCCTGAGCCACCGTTTGCATCACCAGGCTCATCATCATCTGCATCCGCCGGATCAGCTTCGCTTCCTCCGCATCGCTCTCCGCTCGTGCCGCTCTCACCTCGTTGCTAACAGCCTGTACCACTTCAGCTGACTTCTCCATTCCGCCTCCCCTCGCCGTTCCATACAGCTACTTCCTATTTCCTACTCCCTATTTCATGTCTCTCACATGCTAATTAGATGTGCTCGAATCCACCGAGATTCCACCCTCCCTCGTCAGGAGGAACGTCTCCGCTCCCTCGCGATCGGTCCGGAACGTCTTCACCCGTGCCTGCTCCAGCCGCTGCAATACCTCCATCCGCGGGTGCCCAAATGTATTCCGTCGTCCTACACTAATCACCGCCTCCTGCGGCTGCACCGCCGCCAGAAACCCCGCCGTCGTCGACGTGATGCTGCCATGATGCCCCACCTTCAGCAGCGTCACCGGCCCCAATCGCCCATCCGCAACCATCGCCTCCTCACTCGGCGCCTCTGCATCGCCCTCCAGCAACACGCTGGCCTTCCCATATCCCAACCGCATCACCAGCGAGTCGTCGTTCACCGCTGCCCCTGCATTCGCATAACCCACCTCAGGCGCCAGCACATCCGCGCGCAAACCTCCCCACGCGAACCCATCCCGCGCCCGAAACCACCGCACCTGAACACCCAGCTCCCGCGCCTCCGCTAGCAGCGCCCGCAATCCAGGAGCATTCCCCGGCTGCACGCTCACCCACAACTCCCGCGGACGCATATCCCGCAACACCGCCGGCATTCCGCCCATGTGGTCGCTATGCGCATGCGTCAGCAGCACCGCATCCAACCGCCGAATCCGCCGCGACCACAGGTACGGCGCGACGACCTCCTCGCCCACATCCCACCGGTCCGCACTCGGCGCCCTCCCCACAGGCCCCCCCGCATCCACCAGCAGCGTCCTGCCCTCCGGCGAGACCACCAGCAGCGAATCCCCCTGCCCCACATCGAGCGCCGTCACCTCCAACACCCCACTCCGCACCAGCGGCTGCTCCGGCCAAAGCACCACCAGCGGCACCACGGCCAACACCAGCGCGCCCCACCCCCGCCACCCCCTCAACCGCACCACCCAACAACAAAACAGCATCACGGCACAAGCCACAACAATTGCGGGCCAGGCAGGCGCAGGCACGCGAACGTCCGCAATCGAAGCCCGTCCCAAATGCCGCACCAATCCACTCACCGCGTGCAGCAGCAAGCCCGCAGCAGCTCCTGGAATCATCGCGAGCCAGCTGCTCACCAGCGACAGCAGGAACGTCGACACCGCAACCCACATCAACCCCACAATCATCGGTACCGCCAACAGGTTCACCGGGAGCGCGACCACGGTCGCGCGATGAAAGTACACCGCCATCGGCAGCACCATGCAAATCTCTGTCACCACCCCAAGCAAAGCCGCATCGATCACATAGACTCCAGCCCGCAGGACCCAAGCGGGTGTGTTGCGAGCCCACGCTCCGAGTAGTGCTGCCAGCAGCACCCCAAACATCCGCAGCCGCACTCGCAACTGCGCTACGCGTGGATGCACCGTGGCATCCAGCCGCATCAGCCAAAGCTCGTGCAACGCGCTATTGGTGGTTTCCATCAAGCGCCTCGCGAGCGGCAAAGCGATGCCCGCAATCGCGACGATCACCAGGAACGTCATCTGGAAGCTCGCCTCAAACAGTGCCCGCGGATCAACGGCCAGTACGGCCGTTGCCGCCGCTCCCAGCGCATTTAGAGCATTCCTCTCCCGAGCCAGCCATCGAGCCAGCAGATACACCGCGGTCATGCCCAGCGCTCGCTGCACCGGCACGCCAAAGCCCGTCAACAGCGCATAGGCTGTAGCGAGCACAATCGTCGTCACCACTGCGACGCCCTCCGGCGCACGCGCCTTCCGCATCAGCCAAAACAGCGCTCCGGCAAGCAGCGCCACATGTAGCCCGGACACGACAAACAGGTGGAACGTTCCAGTCCGCTCAAACCCAACTCTCAATGTCTCCGTCAGCTCATCACGATCCCCAAACAGCATTGCGTTCAGCATCGCTGCATCCTGCGCGTCCAGTTGGGCCACTCGTAGAAGCGCATGGTTCGCCGACGAACTTACATACGCATCCATGCGCCCCGCAGCCCATGTTTGCGTTGTATACAACCTGCAACGCCAGCTACCGCCCATGCTGCCAACCACACGCACCTTCTGCGCCTTCACCCCAGCCTGCGCACCAATGCCTTCGCCCAGTAGCTGTGTTGCGTACGACCAAGCGCCGATATTGCGGTACGTATCGGGCACGCGCAACCGCAGCGGCATCTCCACCACATCGCCGCACGCAAGCGCAGGCGCACCTCCTTCCACACTCACGCGCACACCACCCTGCACAGGCCGCATCACCGAAACATCCGGTGTCACCTCCTCAACCGCTTGCACCTCAATATCCACTGACTCCATCGCCGGATCAGCATCTGTGTCCCAGGCACCCGGCTCCATCTTCCAGGCCGGTTGGGAGCTCGCTGCATCAACATCCGATGGCAACGGCTTCAACATCCGTACGCGCACCACGCGCCCCACGCGCCCACGCACCGTGCGACTCAGACCATCCGCATATTGCGTCAGCGGATGCTGCTGCGCCACCGGCGGTTCCATCAGCGCACACCAGCAACCCACCACGACCCACAAGCCCAGTGCTACAGCAAGACCAACGCGCTGCGCAAACTTGGCGCTCACAATCGCGAGCAACAGTAGCAGCATCGTCGCAGTAACAAGAAAGAACGTAGCCTGTGCTTCCCGTGCCAGCACATCGCCCGCCGCAAAGCACAACGCGGCTGCCATCATCGGCACTCTGCGCAGCCGCAGAGGCTCAACAACGGCAGGGTCGTCCATCCAGAACCTGGTAGCACCAACAACCCGCATGAGAAGCGCCACTCACAAAATTGGATAGGTTTTAGTGTGTCATCCCTTGCGCTCGAGCACCACTATTGTTTCCATGTGGAAGGTCTGCGGAAACAGGTCCACCAGCTTCAGGCTCGCAATCCTATACCCCTGCTGCAACACCGCGAGGTCCTGCGCCAACGTCGCCGGATCGCATGAAACATACACAATCTCGCGTGTACCGAGGCTCAGCAATAGCTCACAAGCCTCACGCCCCGCACCCGCTCGTGGTGGATCAAGCACCACAAGCGCAGGCCGCTCTCGCTGTACCAACGCCTTCTGCAAAAACTCCAGCGTCGAAGCTTGCACCGCACGATGCTGCGCGCCAAGCTTCTTCAGCGCAACCTGCAGATCGCCGGCGGCTATCGGATTTGCTTCCACTGCGGTCACCTGCGCGAAGCTCTTTGCCAGCACGCGCGAGAAAAGCCCGACCCCTGCGAAGAGGTCCCACGCAACATCGCCGCTGCGTCCATCGCATACCGTCTTCACCAACGCGGGCAACAGAAACCGATTCACCTGAAAAAAACCACCGCGGCTGATCCAGTAAGTTTCATCCAGCACGCGATAGTTCAACCCAGCCGCTCCAGCAACATCGAGTGTCCGTCCTGTAGGCCCTGTTCGCGGATCGCTCGCGATCGCCGAGAGCCCAACAACCTCCGCCACACTCTGCTGTAACGCGGTCAAGCACCGCTGCAAGCTGCCTTGCTTCGCTTTCGTTCGAGGTGCGCAGAGCATCGTTACTTGCAACCGCGTCAAGTCATCGTTCGCAAACAGCTCTACCTCGCTCGCCGCATTCATCCAGAACGCAACATCGTCCTGCGTGTTCGCAGAAGTCAGCAGCTTCTCAGCCGTCGCCCATAAAATGGGTGCGGCAATCGGGCAGGTTGTGATGGGAAGAAACTCGGTCGTCGTGCGCATGTTATAGCCGAAGCGAAGTTCGCCATCCACACGCTCCAGCCTCAGCCGAATCCGGTTGCGATAGCCATACTCTTCACCACCGGCAGCCTCAATCTCAACCGGTGTCACCACACCCGCACCCTGCAGCTGATCGCGAAGAATCCCGCGCTTCACTCGCAACTGCTCACGACCGGTCATCATCTGGTACTGGCATCCGCCACACGTTCCAAAGTGAGGGCAACGCGGTTCTATGCGCTCGACTGAAGGTTCAACAATACGCAACACATCAATGCTTGCAGAAAGTTCGACCGTCTCTTGCGGCACTACAAAGGGAAGCGTCACTCCGTACTCACTTGTAAGGAATGAACCGCCATACACTCCCGCTCCAACGCGAACCACGTTGCCTTCGCTCATTCGTGCCCCATGTAGAACAGGCTAAGCCGTGGAAGTCGCTTCACTTCTAACAGGCGCTTTTGCAGAAACTGCGCCTGCACCTGTTTGATTTGTACGGCGCTCATGCGCGCACGGTATGGTGCAAGCTCGCGGTCCGCCTGTTCGCGCAACGAAACGATTTCATCCTCTGCAGCCGCGCCGAACAGCGCTGCAAACAACCTCTCTTCGAGCACCGTCAGCGTGCGGTCCAAATCATCGAGTGGCATCGGTGTGTCTCCACGCATCGCCGTCGCAAGTTCTCGCAGACGCCGCAGTGTTTCCACGCGAACGGTCTCAGACGTTGCCTGCTCTAGCACTACAGCTTCAACGGCCTTCGCATTCTCATCCAGAAACCGCGCCACGCGTTCCGCCTCAAAGCCACTTGAAAACGTTTCACCTGCCTTCACCGGAGCAGTGCCGGTTGCGGCTTCCACCATTTCTTCCGCGGCCTGCATCACGGCCTGCGCGCACCATGCGAGTCCGTTTACCTTGCGCATACGGCTCTTGGCGCGTGCAGCCTTCGCATCGTATTTGTCGAACGCATCGTCGATGCCGCGCAGCACCGCTTCGAGCGGTACACCCGCTTCACGCCACGTCTCAATCAAAGCCCAGTCCAGCGTAGAGAGCAGCAGGATCGACCCGCGTCGCCGGCTGAACCTCTCTTCGATCTCCGAAAAATATTCAAAGTAATTCATGACAAGCCAGGCTAAGGGCGACAGCATAAGCCGACCCGAAGCTCTTTCTATTTCCTATTTGCTATTTCCTGCGACTCAACGCCTTCTCTGGCGATCCTGGTTTCGTTCCCATATCAACCGTAGCCCATTGAGCGTCAGCATCTCGTCCACTCTGTGGATGTACTTGCAACCGCCCGCAATCAGCTTGGCGAGACCACCCGTCGCAATTGTCTTTGTCTCCGGCCCAAGCTCCGCGATCAGCCGTTCCAGAATCCCATCCACCAACCCGATGTAGCCGTAGTACAGTCCGATCTGGATATTATCTGTCGTGCTGGTGCCGATGATCTTCGCCGGCTTCTTGATCTCCACACGCGTCAACCGCGCTGCCCGCGCAAACAATGCTTCGGCAGAGATCCCCAGGCCCGGAGCAATCGCTCCGCCGAGAAACTCGCCTTTCTTCGAAACCACATCGAACGTCGTCGCCGTGCCCATGTCCACCACGATGCATGGCCCTCCGAGGAGCTCAAACGCTGCCACGCAGTTCACCACGCGGTCGGCGCCCACTTCGCTCGGGTTGTCCGTCAGTACCGGCAGCCCAGTCTTCACACCCGGCTCAATGAACAACGGTTTTACTTTGAAGAACATCTCGCACACGCGCCGCAGCGTCGCATCGAGCGGCGGCACCACGGACGAGATCGCCACGCCGTTCACCTGGTCGATCTGCAGGCCACGCATCGAGAACAGCGTTTGTAGCAGCACACCCAGCTCGTCGGGCGTTTGTTTGTAAGGTGTCGTAATCCGCCAGTCAGCGGCCAGGCCGCCTAACACGCCATCCACCGTTGGCCGGTAGAGTCCGATTACAGTATTGGAATTGCCTACATCGAGTGCCAGTAGCATCTTCGCCTTCTTGCCTCGCCTATCGTTTCATTCAATTTCGCGAACGCCGCCCGAAAGCACCGTCCGCAGAACGCCATCGTCGCCTGCCACGCGTAGAAATCCTCTTGCGTCCAAGCCAGCCGTCACGCCAGTATATCCGCCCTGCTCGGATACGTGAACGCGCTTGCCACGAATCCAGGTCGAGGCCGTCTCCGCGCTGACCGGAAGATCGGGCCCATTGCGCCTCCTGGCATAGCCATCTTCGCTGTAGCGGACAAACAGGTCGAGCTTATCCAGCAGCGCCACCAGGAGCGGCTGACGCTCGGCCCCATGCCACCCTTCCATCTTTAGCGAAGTCGCTGTGCCGGCAAGCTCGGCAGGGAAGCTCTCATGCCCCACATTGATGCCTATCCCGATCACCGCATAACGGAGCATCGCCGGCCGGCTGCCCACCGCGGGCGTCACCGCTGTCTCCACCAGAATGCCGCCCAGCTTGCGGCTCGGAACGTCCCCGCGCGTTACCAGATCGTTCGGCCAGCGCATATCCACCGTAAGGCCGCTCACCTCGCGAATCGCGTCCCAGGCCGCGATGCCCGCCGTCAGCGAAAGCCCAAGGTCGGTCGCCGGCAGCATCGGCGTAAACAGCGCCGATACATACAGCCCATCGCCGGGCCGTGAGTGCCACGTATGGCCGCCACGCCCACGCCCGGCTGTCTGCTCATCAGCCACCCACACGCCAAACTTCGCCCCGGCACGCGCCGCTTCCTGTGCCAGCGTCATCGTGGAATCCACCGTCTCCAGATGAACCACATGCCCGCCCAGCCGCGTATGCGTCAGCGCCTCGTTCACGGCTAGAGAATCTATTGTGTCCAACAAAGGCATACAGACCATGCTACGTGCATCCAACTCTCTGATGCCATCCCTGCTCGCCATTCCGCTGCTGCACCAGCTTGGTGTGCTGCTGTTCCTCGCGCTTCCGGTCGCCTGCGCCTCATGGACGGTTACGCACGAAGAGGTCTTTCGCGAGCCGCGCGAGTTCTGCAAGAAGAAGAGTGAAACCTGCGGCTCGCTGCCCAAACGCAAATTCTTCTATCTCTTCACTTGCGAGTATTGCTTCTCGCACTATGTCTCGGCGTTTGCGCTCGTGCTCTTCCGCTTCCAGCTTCTCTACGAAGGCTGGCGTGGCTATATCGTCGCTTGGTTCGCGCTGGTCTGGATCGCCAACGTCTACATGGGTGTCTTCAACCACCTGCGGTTGGAGATCAAGCATGAGAACGTGGCTATAGCCGTCGAGCAGCAGGAGCTCCCGCCGGAAGCGAAGCCCAAGTAGCCGCTATGCCATCGCATACCGGCGGCAGTGTTCGAGATAGGCCACCTCATGCTCCGCCACCAGCTCCACCACGCTCTTCCACAACCAGCCGGGCGCGTCGAGCGACTTTGAGTGATGCTTTTTGAGCTCGGTCGACCAACGCTTCCGCGTCGACGCATCCATCTGCCGCGCATGCGCCTTACCCACCACGGTGGCGAGAAACCGTGCCGCGCCGACAGCCTCTTCGCGCGTTAGCGTCTCGATCTCCAGCTTCAAATCCTGCGGCATCAACTCGCGCACCACCACGGGACGGCGCAGCAGTGTGGCTGCCAGCATCCTCTGACCGAGGAAGGGCGAAAGCGCCTGCGCTCCCGCAATCACGCGTTCCGCAAAGTCCAACGGCGCATTTTTTTTCTCACCCACAACCTTCTTCGCAGAAGCCGGCGCTGCGGCCTGCACAGCCTCCTTGATGTCCACCAGGCAGAACTGCCGCTGTGGACCTTTGCCCACGCCCAGCAATACGGCGTAGCGCAGCTTGCCGAGCGAGCTACAGCCTTTCATCCAGTATGCCGCGTCGATCACTTTGACCTTTGCGTCGTCGTCGCGGCCCTTCAGCTTCGTAATCAGCTTGCGCGGAGCTTCTTCGGCAAACAGCGCTTCGATGGCTGCACGTTCGTCTTCATTTAACTTCCAGAAGCGCTTGCCCAGCGGAATCGTCGGCTTCACGTTCTCGATGCGTTCTTCCGCCAGATGCTTCCATCTGCGCTGCATGGAGCGCTCCAGCACGCTCTGGATGGGCCGCAGCTCTTCTGCTGTCGCATCGTCCGTCGCGGTCGCTCCAGGCCGTGCCAGTGCTTCCTGGTAACCCTGCAGCAGATGCTCCAGCATGTGCGCGGTCGTTACACCGGGCAGATCGCTTCCTCGCGCCGCTGTCGCCAGCGAAAGTCCAAGGCGGATCAGATCATGCGCCGGATTGCCCACCACCGTCTGGTCGAGATCGCGAATCTCGATCTCGACCTTGCCCTGCGCATTGGCCACCGGCCCGAGGTTGCCGGCATGGCAGTCGCCGCAGATCCACACTGCCGGCCCCTGCGGCAGCGAGTCGCCGCGACCGGCTTCCAGCCACTCGTAAAACTTTACTGTGCTGCCGCGCACATAGCGGTGCGCGCTCTCCGCCATCTTCGTACGCTGCGTCTGCTGCAACACCTGCGCGCGGTCCGTAACGGACACTCCGCGCGCGGCGGTGCTCTTCTTCGCGCTCAGCTTCTTTACATGAGTCTTCACAACGAAGTGAGACGCACACAAAGGCCCCGCTGTTGCAGCAACGATAAAGACCTTACGCTGTGGGCAATGCCGCCAGCGCCGCTTCAGCCTTCTCCTTCAGCGCGCGCGTCTCCGCCGCCTGCTTCTTCAGTCCTTCGACGATGTGCGCCGGAGCCTTTGCCACGAAGCCTTCATTGCCTAGCTGACGTTCAGCGGCTTGCAGACCCTTGTCGAACTTCGCAAGGTCCTTTTCCAAACGTTCGCGCTCAGCTGCCACATCGATCTGCCGCTCGTACACCACGGCTACATCGAAGTTCGCCGTAGCCCGTGCATTGTTGCCCGTCGGCGCTGTCTCCACCAGCTCCACGGAGCTCACGCGAGCCAGCTTCGCCAGCATGTCGGCGTTCGCATCGGCCAATGCGGAGATGCGATTGGAAGCATGCACCTGCACGGGCGCAGCTTCCTTCTCGGGTACGCCAAGTTCTTTGCGCAGTCCGCGTACCGTGACGATGAGCTCCTGCAGCACGTTCATCGCGTCTACACTCAGCGCATCCGCTGCGTAGTCTTCCGCCTGCGGATACCGCGTCAATGCAATCGACTTTGCCGGCGACTCTGTGCCTACCGACGCATACAGCGCATGCCACAGCTCTTCCGTAAGGAACGGCATAAACGGCGAGAGCAACCGCAGCGCGGCTTCGAACACGCTCACCAACGCACCCAGCGTTACAGCCGCAACATCGTTGTGCGGCTTGTACGCACCGGCTTCATCGGGGAAGAAGTCCATGCGCAGCTTGACGAGCTCCAGATACCAATCGCAGAACTCGCCCCAGAAAAACTGGTAGACCGCATTGGCAGCTTCATCGAAACGATAGTCTGCCAGCGCGCGTTCCACCTCCGCAGAGACTGCGCTCAACCGCGCGAAAATCCAACGCGTCTCAAGCGGCGTGTGTTCCGGGAGATCGATCGAGAACGAATCGTGCGACTCCAGAGAAACCTTATAGCCCGCTGCTTGTGCATTCGTGACCTGCATTTGCAGGAAACGGGCCGCGTTCCAAATCTTGTTTGCAAACGCGCGATAGCCTTCGGTACGCGCTTCATTGAACGCGATGTCAGTGCCTGGACTCGCCTGCGATGCCAGGGTGAACCGCACGGCATCGGTGCCATACTTTGTCACGATGCCGATGGGATCGATCACATTGCCTTTGGTCTTCGACATCTTCTGCCGGTCTGCATCGCGCACCAGCGCATGGATATAAACCTCGCGGAAGGGAACTGCGTTTTCGAGCGTCCGTTGCGAGCCATCCGGCATCGGTACATCGAGCATGAAGTGGCAGCCGAGCATGATCATGCGCGCCACCCAGAAGAACAAGATATCGAACCCCGTCACAAGCAGCTGCGTCGGATAAAACGCTGCAAGATCCGGCGTCAGGCCATCTGCGCCATCGCCCGGCCAGCCAAAGACGGTGAAGGGAAGTAGCCCGGACGAAAACCATGTATCGAGTACATCGGTCTCCTGCACCAACTCCGTGCCTTCGCACTTCTCGCACACCAGCACGGTCTCGCGCGATACATTGATGGTCCCACACTTGCCGCAGTGCCACGCCGGTATCCGATGCCCCCACCAAAGCTGCCGCGAGATGCACCAGTCGTGGATGTTCTTCATCCACTCGTCGTACGTCTTGCGATAGTTGTCCGGCGTGAACTTGATGTAACCCTTATCGACCGCTTCGATCGCCTTGTCCGCCAGCGGTTGAATCTTCAGGAACCACTGCATCGAAAGCCGCGGCTCAATCACGGCGCCCGTGCGCTGCGAAACCGGAAGCGTCAGCGCGTGCTCCTTGATTGCTATGAGCTGGCCCGTTGCTTCAAGGTCAGCCACAATCCGTTTGCGAGCCTCAAAGCGATCAAGCCCGTCATACGGTGACCCTGGCAGGGCTATCTTTGCGGTCACATCCATGATCGAAGGTGAAGGCAGATTATGCCGCTGGCCAATGGCAAAGTCGTTCGGATCATGCGCGGGCGTCACCTTCACCGCACCAGTGCCAAACTCCGGGTTCGCCCATTCATCAGCAATTACAGGAATCTCCCTGCCCACCAGCGGCAGTACAAGCATCTTCCCAACGAACGCAGCATATCGCTCGTCGGTTGGATTCACCGCAACCGCCACGTCGCCGAGCATCGTCTCCGGTCGTGTTGTTGCAATCACGATGGAGCCCGTTCCATCCGCCAGCTCATAGCGGATATGAAACAGCGATCCAAGCCGCTCTTCATTCTCAACTTCGAGATCGCTCACTGCCGTCTGAATCTGCGGGTCCCAGTTCACGATGTACGCCCCGCGATAGATAAGCCCTTGCTCATACAACCGCACGAAGCTTTCCTTCACGGCGCGGCTCAGCCGCTCATCCATCGTGAAGTACTCGCGCGACCAATCGACGCTCGCACCCAACCGTCGCATCTGCTCGGTGATGGCGCCGCCGTACTGCTCTTTCCAGGCCCACACGCGCTCGGTAAAGGCCTCACGTCCCATCTGTTGCCGCGTGATCGTGCCTTCTGCCGCAAGCTGGCGCTCCACCATCATCTGCGTCGCAATGCCTGCGTGATCGGTCCCCGGAACCCACACAGCCGTCTCGCCGCGCATGCGATGCCAGCGCGTAAGAATATCCATCTCTGTCTGGTTCAGCATGTGCCCCATGTGCAGGCGGCCCGTTACATTCGGCGGCGGCAACAGTTGCACAAATGCCTTCTTCGCAGCAGCCTCGCCCACCGGCGTCGCCACATCGAACAGCTTCTCATCTACCCAGAACTTCGCCCACTTCTCTTCAATCGACGACGGATCGTATGCCTTTGGCAGCTCAACACTCATAAGCTTTAAGGGTAGCAGGGGGAGAGGCAGAGTGTAGCGCGTAGAGGATAGAGTGTAGACAAAAACATGGCCCAGAAAGCCAAAGGGAACAGCCGAAGCTGATCCCTTTGAACGTTCTCTCTATTCTCTACGCTCTATCCTCTACACTCTGCCTTTAGAACGGGTTCAGCTTATCCACACCCTTCTTCGGCTGGTGCTTGCTGGAGCTTTCATCTTTCTTGTCGTAGGTGTCCTTCGTTCCCGGAGCAACGACTGGCTGTTGCACACCATTTAGATCATTCACCTGATCGGGAGCCGGAGCGGCTGCTTCTGCCGCTGGCAGAGGAGCGGTGTCCTTCGGGCCAACCGCGGTCAAGCCATTGTTCGGGTCCTGCGCGCCAGTGGCCGCCGGCAGCGTGCTCGCCGGCCCCGTCGTGGCTTTCGGACTCACGATCTCGATTCCAACGCCAGTTCCGCTACCCGTGGAAGCAGGCGCTTCGGTCACAGTCGACGCATCCCCACCGGCGCCCGGTGCGGCCACATCCTGGAACGCCAGCGGTGCCGCCACGACCGGCATATCCGGTTGTGGGTTTCCGGCGGTGTCAGCCGAATCCGTAGAAGTCGCCTTCGCCGCTGCTCGCGCCGCTGCACCCTTCGGATCGAACGCATCCACATAGCTCTGCTTCAGTTCGCTCACAACCGCGGGAGCGGTACGCACCGGTGGATCGTCCAGCGGAGGATCGCCCGCCGTGGCTGCAACCACCGTATCCGGCTTGCGCAGCACCAGCAGCTCCAGGCGCTTGGCCATCGTGTACTGGGCGCGGCTGCCTTCGAGAGCCTCGCTCGCCGCCACCTGCTCAGGCGTCGGCGTCGGAATCGGCAGGTTCATCTCGGCCAGCCGTTCCTTGGCGTCTTCCACATGCGGCGCGGCTGCATGCTCCAGCACTACCTTGCGATACGCCGCTGCTGCCTTGCCTTCATACTCCTGCAGCAGCGCGGCCTTGGCGCCTTCGGGCAGGTTCTGCGTCTTGATGACCTTTACTTCGGCTTCATACCCATCGCCCACGCCGATCAATGCATCGTCCATATGGCTGTACTGCGGGTAAGTGTTGACCACGGTCTCGAATCGCGCAATCGACGCGGGCCAGTTCTCATGCGACGCATAGAACACGCCCAGGTCCGATTCACGTGTCGCCATCACTTCCTGCACTTCACGCAGCTTCTGGCGGCCTTCCTTCAGCAGCACTGCGGGCGCATCCGGATACTGCTTCAACATTGTCCTGTAGGCATCTTCTGCCTTGGTGGCTTTGGTGTAATCGCGGTCCGGCACATCCATTTGCTTGAAGTAAATGTCGCCCACGCGCATTTGCGCTTCGGCCGCTTCCGGGGCGTTCGGGAAGAACGTAATAAAGTCGGTGTACTCCTGCTCGGCCTGCGCCAACGCCGCCGTTCCGCCTTCGTGATACCAGCAGTCGGCAATCGCGAGCTTTGCGCGCATCTGATAGGGCGAGTCGGAGTACGTATTCAGCAGCGTCTGCAGATCGAGCCGTGCGACGTCATAGTGTCCGCTGTTGGCCTGGGCCAGCGCCTTGTCATACAGCGCCTTGTCCGGCAGGTTCGCATCCTTGCCGACGAACGGATTCAGCTTGGCCGCCTGCTTCTCTGCAGCCTTGGTGTCCTTGGTTTGCTTGATCTGCTCATCCTTGGAAATCCGTCCATGCTTCTTCGCGGGGGCGTTGGTTACGGTTGCATCCGTAGCGGGAGTCGTTGCTGCCGGAGCCGTTGTTGCTGCCGGATCCTGCGCTGCTGCCGGAGCCGCATCCTGCGCGTGCATTCCCGTCGAAGCCGTCATCATGGCCGCTACTGCCAACCCTGCCATCCAGCCCGATCGCCGGCTCGTAAAAAAGCTTCCAAAACCTGTCCGCATTGCTACTCCATCCCCCGCGGAAACGAACCGCGAGTCCTGCCGTTTATTCTAGTCGCCAGCACCGGAAACTGCACACCGCCCTGCATTCCGTGGGACTCATCCAGCCGACCATTCGTCAACCGGCTCCTTATAAAGGGTGCGCCGCAACTTGCTTCTCACGCGTACCACGTATCGATGTGAACCGGTTCTTCAGCAGCAGGAATCGCTTCTCGTAAAGGTGGAAGCTGGCATACGACACCAGAACCGTTGCCGTGACCGTCAACACGGCATGAAGCGCTGTCAGTGTCCCCTCCGAATGCTTACCGAAGAGCCTCAAAAGACGTCCGCCAGTTATGACAAACAGCGGCAAATGATACACATACAGCCCATAACTCACACGCCCCAGTGATCGCATCGGAGCCAAGTTGCAGCAGCGATACGCCCAGCTACCGGGCTGGGTCACCGCCAGAAGAAACATGGCCGAAACCAGGCTGAGCAGCGTAATTCCAATGGTGTTCTGAAACCCACTCAACGCGCTGAACACATCTCCGCCGCCGATCCATTCCGGCTCAAACCGCAGCAAGGTCAGCAAACCGTTGAAGAGAACGATTGCCGCGCCCGCCATTGGCCCCGCCCAGGCAAGCGCCTTTGCTGAAGGCCTTCCCCGCAGCCACAGAGCCAGCAACCCGCCCACGAGGAACCCATCGCACTGTGTCGGCAACGTCCGGTAAAGCATGCCGCCGTCCTGGAAAACCTGAGGCGAATGCGCCTGCAGGTAGATAGTCAGCAGAACCCTGACCACAACGAGCCCGACGCATACCTGCATCAGCCTCCGCCGGCTCCTCACCAGGAACACGACCGGCGGCCACAATAGATAGAACTGCTCCTCGATCGCCAACGTCCAGAAGTGTCCAATCGCAGCAAACGAATGGCCCCCGCCTGAAACCATAAAATCCAGCGCCATCCCATGGGTTGCCGTCCAGAAGTAGTTCTGCAAATACACAAACCAAAGCCAGAAGAATGGTGGCGCGGTGCCATGAGTCATCCATTTGGCGACCGTCAGGACAAGCAGCACGCCGTAGTACAGAGGGAAAATCCGCAGTGCGCGTCGCGCGTAAAAGTTTTTATAGCGGTGTTCGGTCTCGCGGCTGTCGAACAATATCCCCGTGATCAGAAATCCCGAAAGCACAAAGAAGATATAAACGCCGAACCATCCAAACGGCGCTGCTTCCGGCAGCATATGCACCAGGAACACCAGCACAATCGCAATCGTCCGCACACCATCTAGAGCCGGATAGTAGTGAGTCTTTCGTGTCTCTGGAACGATTCGATCAGGGACGAGCGCTGAATCCCGGTTAGCCATTACTCCCCGCCGGCGCCCGCGGTCCGCGCAACCTTCAGAAACTCACGAGCATTCGCCTCCGTCTTGCCTGGAGAAAAAATCGCGGACCCCGCAACCAGCATGTCGGCTCCAGCTTGAACAACGCTTGCCACCGTATCGTGAGCGATCCCCCCATCGACTTCGATGCGGTAATTCAAGCCCATCTCGGCTCGCATCTCGCGCAGCCGCGCAATCCGCTCCACCGCCCGCGGCAAAAACTTCTGCCCGCCAAAGCCCGGATTCACGCTCATCACCAGCACATGATGAACCATCGGAAGGACTTCCACCAGCATCTCCACGGGAGTTGCCGGGTTCAGCACAACACCGGGCTTCATCCCGTGGTCGGCGATCAGCTGCAGCGTACGGTTCAAATGGCGACAAGCCTCTATCTGCACCGCGACCATATCTGCCCCGGCCTCGGCAAACGCCGGAATAAACTCGTCCGGGTTCTCGATCATCAGATGGCAGTCCAGCGGCAGCTTCGTTATCGGCCGAATCGCCTTCACTACCGGCGGCCCGAAGGTAATATTCGGCACAAAATGCCCATCCATCACATCCACATGGACAATCGTCCCGCCGCCCTTTTCGGCCAGCGCAATCTCATCCGCCAGATGCGCAAAATCCGCCGCCAAAATTGAAAACGCCAACTCAATCACAATGCTTCCCTCGCGCTCCTGAATGCCACCAAGTTTATCAGCCACCGTCACTCTGCCCTTCTGTCAGCGGACGAACCAGCCACACAGCCGCCAAGGCCGACAGCAGCGACAATCCCGCCGCAATCTCCAGCACCAGCCGGAACGACCCCTCAAATGCCTCGTCTACCGCCGCCTGAGCCTTTGCGTTCGACGTCCGCACATCTCCTAGCAGCGCCCGCTGCGCATATATAGCGCTCTGCTCTGCCTGCGACAACCCCGCGCGCTTCAGCCCCGCGCTCAACGAGCTTGCAAACGTAGCGCTGAAAAACACCCCCACCACCCCCAGCGCCACCACCCCCGCAACCCGCGAAACCGCATTATTCACACCCGACGCCGACCCAGCCCGCTCTTTCGAAGCCGAGTTCATAGCCAGCGCCGTCAGCGGAGCCACCGTCACCGCCAGCCCCAACCCCAGCACCATCACACCCGGAAACAGTGCCGCCCAATACCCAACGCCGCGGCTGTCCCGAACCACCAGCAGATAAGCCGCGGTGATAAGCATCGGCCCGGCAATCAGCGGGAGCCGCGGCCCAAATCGGGCCGATAAGCCACCGGCCCACCGCGAAAGCAGCGCAATCAGCAAAGTCACCGGCAAAAGGATCGCTCCCGCCTTCGTCGGCGGATAATGCTCAATCTGGATCAGCTTCTGCGGCAGGTAATAAATCACCGCCGTCAGCCCTCCATAAAGAAAAAACGTCAGCAGGTTCGCCCCGCTGAAGTTTGCCGAACGAAACAGATCGAGCGGCAGCATGGGGTTCTTTGCCCGCCACTCCACCACCACAAACCCCACCAGCAGCACCACGCCCACAGCGCCAATCAGCCCGTCGTATGGAATCCCATTCGGCAGCTCGACCAGTGAAAACGTCGCCGCCGCCAGCCCCACCGTCGCCAGCACCGCCCCCGCCCAATCCAGAGGTCCCGTCGCTTCCGCGCTCTTTTGTTCCGGCACCTTCCAAAGCGCAATCAGGACGGTCGCAGCCGCGAGCGGAAGGTTGATAAAGAAGACCCATCGCCAGGACAAATGCTGCACCATCCACCCACCCACCACCGGTCCCACCGCAATCATCACGGAACTAGCCGCCGACCACGTTCCAATGGCCTTCCCGCGCGTTTCCTCAGGAAACGCCCCCGTGATCAGCGCCAGGCTTTCCGGAATAAGCAACGCCGCGCCCATACCCTGCAGTGCTCGCGCAAAAATCACGCTATGGATCGACCCCGCCAGCCCACACCACAGCGAAGCCGCCGTAAAAATCAGCACCCCGGCCAGAAATACCAGCTTCCGCCCATACCGATCGCCCAGCGACCCGCCGATCAGCAACAGCGCTGCTAGCAGCAGCGCATAGGCCTGCACCACCCACTGCACGTCGGCTCCACTCGCGCGAAACGCCGTCTGCAGCGCCGGCAGCGCCACGTTCACCACGGTGCCATCCAGAAACGCCATGCTCGACCCCAGCACGGCGACCACCAGCACCCAGTTCGCGCTGCCGGCAGTCTTCACTTCTTGCGCGTCGGAGGGCTGGCTCATAAGGGCTCGTTCCAGACTAACCCGCAACCCACCACGGCCCGTTACTCCTCTACTAAATCCCCGGGCACGACTGCTTTCCGTCGCGACTGCTTCGGCAGCATCGGAACCACCCGCTCCACACCCTCGCGCCCTTCATGGATCACCTTCGTCTTCACTGCCTTCAGCTTCTCCCGCGCCGCCTCACGGTTCACTGCATCCATCTGCACGGGATCCCCCAGCACCACCCGCGCCGCTCCGTTCAGCAACCGTCGCACCGGCCAGGACGCATCCGCATTCGGCAGAAACACCTCACCGGCCCGCTGCTTCTCCGGCCTGTAATACCACCGCCGAAACAGCGAAAGATAATCACACCGTTCCGCAATCTCCGCCTCACCAGCCTCATCCGCCCGCTCCGCCAGCCGCAACAGCACCGCCCGCGCGCGCTCTTCAGGCGAAAGCGTGTTTTGCCCTTCTGTTCGCTGTTCACTGTTACCTGTCGCCTGCTCAAGCGGCACCGCCGCGAGCATCAACGGCTGCGCAAACAACGAACTCCCCACCGCCGTCTGCTCCCTTACCGCCCTCACGCCTAACGTCGACAACCGCTCCGGCCCCGCAATCCTCCCACGCTCCAGCAGAAACACCGCCGCTTCTTCCAGCTTCTCGCCATCGTCCCGCGGCGCTGCTTCCTGCACCACCACTGCCCGAAGCTCCGCCACCGGCCGCACCAACTCATCCGCCATTCCTGCCGCAGCCTTCACCTTCTCCCACTGCTTATGCAGCGCCGCCGCGCCTTCAAAGTCCATCGCCTCACTGGCCTTCTCACGCTCGGCTGCGACATCACCCAGCATCGACTCCCCACGCGTCCGAAAGAACGCCAGCACCCTCGCGCCTTCAGCCGCATACTCTTCCGCCGAGCAGCCCCCCTTGCAAGGCTCCATACACTTCTTCATCTCGCCATACGCGCATCCGGGATGCTCCGGCGAAACCACCAGATCCTCCCAGCATCGCCGCAGTTTGAACAGATCCAGCACCGCATCGCAGTACCGCTCCGCCACGGCCCGCGATTGAAACGGCCCAAACGTCTCCTCCATTGCACGTTTGCTCAACCTGTTGGTCGAATACACCCGCGGATGCTCATGACCCACAGTCACCCGCAGAAAATAAGGCGCATGCAGCCGCAGCTTCTTCCGCGCCGCTTCCGCCCCAAACGCCTCGCGCATCGCGCAATAAAGCACTAAACCCGACTCAAACTCCGACCCCGTCCGCGTCCACTCAATCCACCGCACACGCTCACGCAGGTTCAGACGCTTCGAAAGCACTGGCCTTCCAGTCTCATCCACCTCTTCCGGAGGCGCCAGCAACCGTCTCAGCCTGCGCCGTAAATCCGCCCCTTTGATGATGTAAGGCTCATCCGCCTCACGCTCCCCACGCAGACAAAACACCCCCGGCGCCGCCGGAACCCCCAGCAAAATCGCCGACGAATCCTCCGGTAGAAACTCCACCCGTTGCTCGAATTGGAACCCCACGTCCACAGGGAGGATTTTACCCACCCATTCGCCTCAATGTTTCAGCGCCCGGCCGGCCAGCGCCTCCGTCAACACTCCACCATCCACCGCCAGCCGCCCATTCACCGTCAGATACCGCACCCCGGTAGCCAGCACCGTCGGGTCCGCATACGTCGCCTTATCCGCAAACGTCTTCGGATCGAACGCCAGCACATCCGCAAAATAACCCTGCTTCAGCAGCCCCCGCTCCTTCAGTCCAAGCGTCTGGGCCGGCAGGGAAGTGCTCGAACGCACCGCAAACTCCATCGACACCACATGCTTCTCCTCCACATACTCGTGGATCTTCCTAGGAAACGTCCCATACTTTCGCGGATGTCCCGTCGACCCGTCCGAGCAAGTCATCACCCACGGCTCCCTCATGAAGGCAGCAATGTCCGGTTCCTTCATATTGAACGACGCCACCGACGACCCACCCGCCTTCACAATCTCTATCGCCGCATCCACCGGCGTTTCGCCGCGCTCATGCGCAATCGTAGCCAGCGTCTTGCCCACAATCGTCCTATCCCTCGCCGAGGTCATCAGCAGCGAATCCGCTCCACCCCGCCGCACCAGGTTCTCGTTCATCTCCTTCACCAGCCGTGCATGCACCGCTGGATCGCTCATGTTCTTCAGCAGCGCACCATCGGCTTCCGCCCACCGCGGAACCAGCGCCGCCGTCACACTCGACCCCGAAGCATCATACGGATACTGGCTCGCCGTCACCTTCACGCCCTCCTTCCGTGCGTCATCGATCAGCTGAATCACCTGCGCACTCTGCCCCCAGACATCGGCACCCAGCGCCTTGATGTGCGAAATCATCACCGGGAGATGCGCCTCCCGGCCAATCCGAATCGTCTCGCGCACCGAACCCAGCAGCCCAATCGTGTACGAGCTCTCATCGCGCATATGCGTGTCATAAATGCCGCCATACTGCGCCGCCACACGCGAGAGCGCAATCACCTCTTCGGTCGACGAGTAGCTTCCCGGCGCATAGTAAAGCCCGGTCGATATCCCAATCGCGCCGCCCTTCATCGCCTTGTCGACGAGCGTCTTCATCTTCTTGATCTGTTCCGGCGTCGGAGCAGCATCCGACATCCCCATCACCTCGTGCCGCACCGTTCCCTGGCCGATGAACAGCACCGCATTCGTCCCGATACCTTGCTGCTCCCACTTCGCCAGCGTCGCGCCTGTATCGGCTGGACTGTCGCCATCATTCCCCGTCGCCACCGTAGTCACACCCTGCATCAGGTAAGCATCGTTGCGGCTCAACTTCGGGTCCGAAAGATCACCTGCCGTATGCGTATGCGGATCAATGAATCCCGGCGTAATCACCAGCCCCGTCGCATCAATTGTCCGCTTCGCCTTGCGCCCCGCACTCGACCCCACAAACACAATCCGGTCGCCTGCAATCCCTATATCCGCCCGCACCGCAGCCGACCCAGAGCCATCAATCACCGACCCACCGTGAAGTATCAGATCAAGCTCCTGCGCCCCACAACTCGACGCGATCAGCGCCGCGGCAAGAACCACTTTTAGTCCCCTCATGTCGCTGCTCCCGCTTGTATCGGTGTCTAATGTGAGCCTAACTCCCCGCGATCGTCATTCCTTCAATCCGCACCGTAGGCACGGCCCCACTCCCGCGAAACTCCAGGTCATTCCCAATCCCACTCACATTGCGGAACATATCCTTCAAGTTCCCGGCGATCGTAATCTCTTCCACCGGATACGCCAGCTCACCATTCTCAATCCACAACCCACTCGCCCCCTGCGAGTAGTCGCCAGTCACCAGGTTCACGCCGAACCCCATCGTCTGCAGCACATAAAGCCCGTTCTTCACATCGCCAATAATCTGTTCGGGCGTCGCCTCACCCGGTTCGAGAAAGTAGTTCCCGCCACCAATCCCAGGCGCACCCGCTAACCCACGCGAAGCCTTATGCGTCGACGCCATCCCAAGCTTCCGCCCGGTATACGTGTTGAGCATCAGCTCTTTCAGCACACCGCGCTCGATCACCACCGTCCGCTGCGTCCGCAAGCCGTCGCCATCGAACGGCGACGTCCCAAACCCACCCACCTTCAGCGTCGTTCCATCCGCCAGCACATGGTCGAACACCATCGTGCCGTCGTCGATCATCGTAATGTTCTCGCCCGCCACCTGCTCACCCAGCTTGCCCGCAAACATGCTGGCATTGCGGTAGATCGAATCACCATCCGCCGCGCTCAACAAATTCCCCATCAGCGACTTCGCAATCTCCGGCGCGAACACCACGGGACACTTCTGCGTCGGCACGCGCCTCGCACCTAGCCGCCGCAACGCACGCTGCGCCGCAATCTTCCCAATCTCTTCCGGATCACCCAACAGCTGCGCCGTCCGCGCGCTTGAGTACCAGTAATCCCCCTGCATCGCGCCCGTCGCGTCCTGCGCAATCGGCGAAGCCGAAAACCCGCAATAGCTCCGCCGGTACTCACCCGCAAACCCACGCGAGTTCACCATCACCCGGTGCGAGCTCGAAGCATCGAAGTCCCCACCCTTCGAATTCTGTATCCGCGCGTCATACCCCAGCGCCGCCGCCTCGCAGCGCCGCGCAATCTCAATCCGCTCCGCCGCGGGAATCGCATCCACATCGTTGAAGTACAGCGCCTGCGCCGCAACATCGTTCGATCCAAACGCCTCGCGCTCCGGCAACCCCGCAAACGGGTCAACACCTGTCACCTTCGCCAGCTCAACCGCTCCACTCACCAGCCGCGCAATCCCATCAGGCGAAAGATCCGAAGTCGAAGTACTAGCCGTCCTCGATCCGCCTTCAGCCGCAAAGAACACGCGCAACCCCAGCGCATGGCTACCCGACTCCGTAAGCTGTTCCACCTGCCCCAGCCTTACGTGCGCGGCAAACTCTTCACTCTCGAACCCAACAGCCTCAGCGTCCGTTGCACCCGCCCGCAACGCACGCTCTACAGCTTCTTCCGCCAGCAACCGCACGGAAACCTTGCCCTCAATCCTAGCCGCCAAGCTCACTCCTACTTACTAACAACTGCCTAAACGACCGGCGTTCCCGACAACCGCGCTTCACCCGCCGCCTCACGCACCAGCACGCCCGCCGCGCAATGCTCCGCATCAGCCTTCAACTTATGCGCCGCATGGGAAGCAGGTCCATTCGCAATATGCCGCCGATGAACTTTCACCGCGCCATGGCAATCCTTGCAACGAAACTCCGTATCGCCATCGCCCAGCGCTTCTTCAACGTTCTTCACCTTCCAGAAAGGCTCATACCCGCTGCCGCTGGCGCGAACGCGCTTCCGCTTCACTTCGCACTCGTACAATTTTTCCGCTTTCGATTCAACCTTGGTAGCCATAGATTTCTATCCTTCTCCGTACGGTTGCAGTGCGCCAAAGCATCTTTTCCAAAAGTACAAACCCAAAAACTATCGACCAGTCCCACCAACGGTCATCCGGTCCAGCTTCACCGTTGGCATGCCTACGCCAACCGGCACACTCTGCCCGGCCTTGCCACAGGTCCCAATGCCTTCATCCAGCGCCAGGTCATTCCCTACCATCGACACATACTTCAGCGCCTCAGGCCCGTTGCCCACCAGCGTCGCACCCTTCACAGGAGCGGTTACTATGCCGTCCTCGATCAGGTAAGCTTCGCTCGCGCTAAACACAAACTTCCCGTTCGTGATGTCCACTTGCCCACCACCGAAGTTCACCGCATACAGACCGCGCTTTACGCTCTTGATGATGTCGCCCGGCTCATCCTCACCGTTCAGCATGTAGGTATTCGTCATGCGCGGCATCGGGATCGCCTGATAGCTCTCACGCCGTCCGCTGCCCGTGTTCGGCATACCCATCAGACGGGAACTCAGCTTATCACTCAAATATCCGCGCAGAATACCGTTCTCGATCAGCACCGTCTCCTGCGTCGCATTGCCTTCATCGTCGACGTTCAATGATCCGCGCCGTCCCGGCATCTTGCCGTTATCGACGACCGTCACCTTGCTCGAAGCCACCTTCTGCCCAATCAACCCCGCAAACGCAGATGTCTTCTTGCGGTTGAAGTCCGCTTCCAGCCCATGCCCAACGGCCTCATGCAGCAGCACGCCCGGCCATCCCGGCCCAAGCACCACTTCCATCTCACCCGCCGGCGCGGCAATCGCACCGAGCTGCAGAATCGCCGTCCGCGCCGCTTCCCGCGCAAAGTGCTCGGGCGACTTATCGCCCGCAAAGAAGTCTAACCCCACGCGCCCGCCACCACCACTCGTCCCACGCGCGGTGTTGTGCTCATCCTTCGCGATCACAAACACGTTGAACCGCGCCAGCGGCTGTGTATCGCTTGCAAACGTCCCATCGCTGGCCGCAATCAGAATCCGCCGCAGCTCGTCGTTGATGCCCGCACGAACCTGCACGATCCGCGGATCGAAGTCCCTTGCAGCCTTATTCGCGCGCTCAATCAGTCTCAGCTTCTCGGCAATCTCCGCATCCCCGCCCATTCCCGCAACCGGATACAGCGAAGCCGTCTTCGCTTCCACAAACCCTTGAACCCGCTCCACCTGCGGCCCATTCGCAATCAGAGCCGCCGTGCGCGCAGCCTTCAACAATCTCTCAGCAGACAAATCGTCGGTATACGCAAACCCTGTTCGCTCGCCGCTCAACACCCGCACGCCGCATCCCACGCTGATGCCCTGCGAGGCAGTCTTCACAATCCCCTCGTCCATCCCCAGCGAGGTCGAAGTCACCGCCTCAAAATAAAGATCAGCAAACTCACCACCAGCGCTCAGGGCTTCGCCCAGGCAGCGTTCCAGCAACCGCTCGGTTAGTCCAAGCTTGTCGAAGAAGTATCGTTTGTGGTCGAGCGTTTCAGGATGGATGAGGTGTGGGGCAGCCGCCATTCTTTCATTCTAGTCCCCCGCGCAATATCCCGCTTGAATGCCTACGTGCGCGGGCACCCCCGATCTCTCGCACTTAGAGATCGGGGGTGCCTCCAGGCCTATCCACGAAGACCCTGAGCCCTGAGCCCTGAGCCCTAAAACCTAAAACCTAAAACCTAAAACCTAAAACCTAAAACTACCTTCCCCCCGACGGGTCCATCGTCTTCGCCACGTCCATATCCAGAAACACTTTCGGAAACCCCGGCGCATAGCAGTTCCCATCGCTTGCATAGGTCTTCGCGCAGCTCTGCGTAATCTCCGGCCTGCGCGGCGACTGCGAATATTGCCACGCAATCAAATCCGGCTCACCCGCCTCGCTCATCGGCCTCGGCTGCAGGCTGCATCCATTTGAAGGCGGACACTGGTCCTGCGCATCGAACATTGCCACCTCGTGCAGCGAACCCTTCTTCACCCGCGCACGAATATCCTCCACCGTATCGATCATCACGCCCGGTCCATCCTGCACTCTCTGCCCGCTTGCATAAACCCCCGGCTTATACGCCGAACCCGCCACAGCCTCCGTCCACGCCAGCAGATACGCCGCCTGCACATCGGTCAGCCGTCCACCTTCCTCCTGGTCCAGAAACACAATCGCCCCGGCAGGGAAGCCCTCACTCTTCGCCGCCGCCACAGCTACTGCCGCATCTTTCATGCCCAGGGCCGCCGGCGTCGTACCCGCTTTTTGCGCTTTCAGGATCTCCGCTTCCAGCTTGCCGTTGGCCAGCAGCAAAAACCCCCACCCCTGCTGTCGCAGCAACGCCCGCTTGCCCACCCACTGGTTGAACATCGCCCCCGGCGGCACCGTCAGCCAATAGCCGACAAAGGCAAACTGCTTTTTCATTGCAGCCATCGTGTCATCCCCCGGATACTCATTCCGGTCGAACCCCACAAACCCGCCCGCAGCCGCGCCGGTCTGCGCATCAACGGCTGCCACCGGTTGAACCGCCGCCGGCGTCGCGACCGCGCTTGTCCCCGCACCTCGCGAGCATCCCGCAACCATTAGCAGCCCCATCGAAAAAATCATCCGCAGACAGACCATCGTAACCTCCTCCAAAGCTTACCGCTACACAAGCCCCAGGATTCCATTGCAGCAGGGGCTACAATCGCACTTAACCAGCGGTATTACGACATACAACGGAGCATGTGCTCAATGCCGAAGTTGCCGTCCACCAAAAGAGTCCAAAAAGTGCCGGAGTCTACCGTCGATCCTCGCTATCCCATCGGTCCGTTCGTTTCTCCCGCGACCATCACGCCTGAGGACCGGCGCGAGGCTATCCACGCCCTTGCTCAGATGCCTGAGTTTCTCCGCGAGTCTCTCCGTGGCCTCAGCACGGCGAAAATAGACACTCCCTACCGCGAAGGAGGATGGACCGTCCGCCAGGTCGTCCATCACGTCGCCGACTCGCACGCCACCGCGTTCTTTCGCGTCCGCAAAGCCCTCACCGAAGACTCGCCCCTCGTCCCCGGCTACAACGAAGGCGCTTTCGCCGAACTTGCCGACTACTCTGCCCCGCCTGAATGGTCGCTCGACATCATCGAAGGCATCCACGCCCGCTGGGTGCTGCTTCTTCAATCGCTCACAGAAATTCAGTGGCAGCGCGCCTTCGCCCACGCCGAGCGCGGTCCCCAGAAGCTCGACTTCGTCACGATCCACTACGCCTGGCACGCACGCCATCACCTCGCTCACATCACGAACCTCCGCACCCAAAAAGGCTGGTAGTTCAACAGCATCCGCCGGAATTTGCTACCGTAACTCCCATGCCCCCCGCCCAGAGCTTCCTCCGCGGATGTACCCCAAACCGCGCCCGAAATCGCCGCCGCCATCACGGCTTTCCTCGAAGCCCACCCCGATGCGGCCCTCCTCGAAGACGGCCGCGTCCTCTTCGATCTCCGAACCGCCAAATACACTCTCTCCACGGACCACAACCGCTGCACCCTCCATCTCTGGTCGGAAGACGTCAACACCGCCGGGAATATGGTCCGCCGCATCCTCTCCGTCGCCGAGCGCAACAACACGCTCCGCCTCAGCACACAACGCTTCGGACAGACTCAGCCCAAACTCCTCGAGCTCGTAGCCAACCGAACGCACCGCACCCCCACCACTCGCGACACCGCCCGCACCCGCTATCTCCGCACCCTCGAACGCGTCCTTCAGCGCCACTTCCCGGACCACAAGCCCGATGCCTTCCGAACCGCCATGGACCTCGAAAAGTCCTTCGGCCCTGCCTACGCCCGCGGCTCACTCGTCAAAGGCAATCAAGCCTGGGCCGTCATCGCCGTCAACGAGCAGGAATCGCAAACCACTATCGACGGCATCCTCACCCTCGGCATCCTCTGGCTGCAAGCCTGCCGCGAGCAAGCCTCCGGCCGCCGCCCCTACCAGGGTCTCAAGCTCATCCTCCCGCAAGGCACCTCGCAGCTCACCCTCAGTCGCCTCGCCTGGCTCAATCCCGACGCCGCCCAATGGCACCTCTACGAGCTAGACCCCACCACCGAAGACCTCACCCAGCTCGACCCCACCGACCAGGGTAACCTCCGTTCCCGCCTCATCCACCACCCCGATCAAACCGCAGCAAGCGAACGCTTTGCCGCCGCAATCACCCAAATCCACTCCCTTATCCCACCCACCGACCACCGCCGCATCGAGCAGCGCCTCCGCTCGACCACCGAGCTAGCCTTCCTGCTCCACGGCCTCGAGTTCGCCCGCGCCCGTCTCACCCCATCACCCATCGGCTTCTCCCACAACATCGAACTCACCGCCGGCACCGGCCCTAACGAAACCCCCATCACCCCACAAACCCGCGCCGGCCTCACCGAAACCCTCGCCGACCTCTTCGCCCGCCGCCGCGCCCAGATTCCCACCACCGACTTCGGTCGCCGTCCCACCGCTAACCGCATCGGCACCACGTCCACGGCAACCCCCGCCCACTCCCGCCTCAAAATCTCCAGCCCACCCCGCCACACCGGCCCCAGCCCCACACAAGACCCCCTCTATCGCGCCGCCCCCGAGCGCTGGCTCGAATCCGTCCTCCGCCACAACCTCGCCCCGCTCACCCGATCCCTCGCCACCACCGAATCCACCACCATCCCTCACCTCAACCCCGACCACGTCTACACCCAGGTCCCCGCCATCGCCGGAGCCTCCGACCGCGGCCTCCTCGACCTCCTAGGCGTCACCGCCGACGGCCGTCTCGCCGTCATCGAACTCAAAGCCGACGACGACCTTCACCTTGCCCTGCAAGGCCTCGACTACTGGATCCGCGTCCGCCATCACCACCTGCAAACCGCCGACCAGCAAAGCCTCGGCGAGTTCCAGCGCCACGGCTACTTCCGCGGTCTGCATCTCTCACCCCAACCACCCCGCCTCTACCTCATCGCCCCCGCCCTCCACATCCACCCGGCCACCGAAACCATCCTCCGCCACCTCTCCCCCCGCGTCGAATGGCACCTCCTCGCCCTAGACGAACGCTGGCGCCAGCAAATCCGAGTCGTCTGGCGCAAACAGAACAAAAGTAGTGGAGTGTAAATACATTGTATGTACAATAGGAGGCGTACTTGTTTGAATGGGACAAAATCAACATCGCCCACATTGCCAGACACGGCGTGACACCGGAAGAAGCCGAAGATGTCCTGTTGCACGATCCGTCAGAAGCTGTTCTTCAGATTCATAACGGAGGAGAGCGGTACTTCCAATACGGCATAACAAGAGAGTACCGCTGCCTGGTTGTCGTCACGATATGGCGAAGCGCTAGCATGACACGGGTTGTAACGGCCTACACTGCGCCTCGCGCATTGCGGAGAATGTACCTCGAAGAAAGGGGCTTATGACAGTAATTGTTCCCACGATCAAACCGCCAAAGTTCGCAAGTGAAGCAGAGGAAGCCGATTGGTATCCAGCTCACCCGGAATATGTAACTGAACTCTTTGAGCGCGCCAGGGCCGAAGGCCGCCTTGTTCCCGCACGCGTGATAGATCCCTCCGAACGAACGTCGCCCGTGACACTTCGCCTCAGTCAGGGCGACCTCGAGAAAGCCCGCGCTCAGGCGGCGGAAAAAGGTCTCGGCTATCAGACCTACATCAAAATGCTTCTCCGCGAAGCCCTCACGAAAAACGAAGCCGTCGCCAAATAGCCAGTAGTCCGATCAAATCGTGTTGTTCCTCGATGAGTCGCCATCGCCTCTCCCGCCATCCAAGCACACAGGAGAAACACGATGGCTACTGCATCCGCAATCACCAAAACCTTCAAGCTAGGCAACGAACTCGAAATCAACCGCCTCGGCTACGGTGTCATGCGCATCACCGGCAAAGGCATCTGGGGCCCGCCCGCCGACCCTGAAAACGCCAAGAAAGTCCTCCAACGCGCCGTCGAGCTTGGCGTCAACTTCATCGACACCGCCGACAGCTACGGCCCAGCCGTCTCCGAGCCGCTCATCGGCGAAGCCCTCGCCCCGTACTCCAAGGGTACCGTCATCGCAACGAAAGCCGGCCTTACCCGCCAAGGCCCCGATCAATGGCTTCCCGTAGGCCGCACCGAATACCTCACCCAGCAGGTCGAAATGAGCCTCCGCTGGCTCAAGCGCGACACCCTCGACCTCTGGCAACTCCACCGCATCGACCCCAAAGTCCCCGTCGAAGAGTCCCTCGGCGCCATCAAGAAGCTCCAAACCGCCGGCAAGATCCGCTTCGTCGGCCTCTCTGAAGTCTCCGTTGCCGAAATCGAACAGGCTCGCAAGGTCATCGACATCGTCAGCGTGCAGAACGAGTACAACATCACCAACCGCAAGAGCGAAGCCGTCCTCGACTACTGCACCAAGCACAACATCGCCTTCATCCCCTGGTTCCCGGTAGCCTCCGGCAAGCTCGCCCAACCCGGCGGCAAGCTCGACGAACTCGCTAAGAAGCACAACGCCACCACCTCACAACTCTCGCTGGCGTGGCTGCTCCACCGCTCGTCCGTCATCCTTCCCATCCCCGGCACCAGCTCCATCGAGCACCTCGAAGAGAACCTCAAGGCCGCCGATCTGGAACTGAGTGACGCCGAGTGGCAGGATCTCGAAGCCGCTGCCAAATAATTGCTCCGATCACCGACAGACAAGCCGTCCAGGTGGACGGCTTGTCTGTTTCATCGATGTAAAGTTTGCTGGACATTTTCCCGTCCATAAACGACCACGCAGTCACCACAACTCCACCACAAATTGTCACCACAGCTGACCACAAAAACGCGGAAGATTTACCCCCATGCCGCCGGCGCCGCTTCCAACTCCGCATCCGGTTCCGGCACAAATCCTTCCTCCGGAGCGTCCGCCCGCTTCGTAAAGAAAGCCTCTACCCGCTCCATCACCTGCGCGCCACGCTTGGCTTCGAAGATCTCCCGCCGCAACGCACCACCCCCCGGCACACCATGCGTAAACCAGCTGGCAAACTGCTTCATCCGCCCAATGGCGTCACGCTGCGCGCTCTCGTGGTTCTTCTTCAGCCGCTTGTCCAGATCGCTCTCCGCTGGCCCCAGCACCTCAGGATGCTCCGCAACCTCATGCATCAGCCGCTCAAAGTAATCCCGAATCATGCGGTAGCGATCCATATCCGTGGGCCGGTCGTAAACGCCTGCGCCAGTCGCAGCCTTTGACGCCGTGTACTGCGCAATCTGTCGAAAGATCCACGGATTCGCCGGCGCCGCGCGCCCAATCATCACCGCATCGCAGTGCGTGGCTTCGACCATAGCAGCCGCATCTTCGGGCGTGCGAATGTCTCCGTTCCCAATCACCGGAATCGACACCGCATCCTTCACCGCGGCAATCCACTCCCACCGCGCCTCCCCGGTATAGCCCTGCTCGCGTGTACGAGCATGAAGCGCCACGGCATTCAGCCCGCAGTCCTCGGCCATCTTGGCCAGCTCCACGCAAACGATGTTCCCATCGCTCCATCCCATCCGGAACTTCACGGTGAAGGGAACTGTGATCGCCCCGCGCACGCGCTCAAAGATCTTGCGGATCGCCGGCAGATCGCGCAGCAACCCCGATCCTCCATTACAAGAAACCACCCGCTTCGCCGGACACCCCAAATTCAAATCGACAAGATCGAATCCAGCATCCTGGCAAATCCGCGCCGAGTCCGCCAGCGTCTCCGGGTTCGACCCAAATATCTGCGCCGAAATCGGATGCTCATCCTCGTAGTACGTGAGGTACCGCTTCCGCTTGGTCTCGCGCATGCGGCTCAACCCATCGGCCGAGGTGAACTCGGTCATGATCAAGCCGCATCCGGAAACCTCGTTCGAGGTTTCTACGTCGACATCCGCCGGTGCTGTGGGATCGGTAAACATCGAAGCATTCTTGATAAACCGCCGAAACACGGTATCGGTCACACCCGCCATCGGGGCGAGCACGGTCGCCGGCGCAATCCGCACCCCGCCGATCGACATCTCCGCAGGCACCCTCGCCTCCGGCGGCATCGCCCGTTCTACCGCGCTGTCCCAACCCTTCTTCATCGTCTCTTCCTTGCGGCTAGGTGCCGTTGCTTCCGTCGACACCCTCATCCGCACCATCCCAGTTCACCACAAAAAGGAAAGGCCTCCGCTCACCGCAGAGGCCTCTCGATATCGTTCCCGCCAACTTACTTCTTAGTGTTGGCAGCGATCTCGGCCTTCTTGGCGTCGGTCGCGGCAAACTTGCGGCGGAAGCGGTCGATACGGCCGGCCGTATCCACAAGCTTCTGCTTGCCGGTAAAGAAAGGGTGGCAGGCCGAGCAGATTTCGACCACGATCGCACCCTTGTGGGTCGAACGCGTGTCGAACTCATTACCGCACGCGCACTTCACGTGGGTCTCTTCGTATACAGGATGAATTCCAGTCTTAGGCATTGTGTTTCCTTCTGGCTAACCCGCTTGCAGAACGGTTTCGCTTGCACTGTCCACGCTTGCGGTCGAAAACCGCAGGGCTCAATGCATCGATTGACCTGTCGCGCTGCATGCTTGGACCCCGTCTCCCGGGGTTTCAGGCGCTCTTGTTAGTTTACCATCGCCTCGCCGAAATAGCCCGTTTGGAGCACGAGTCGTATCGGCGCAGTGCAGCATTGTCCAGGAGTTGTTGAGAAACTCTGGGCCACCCGGGGTTGGGGTGAGTAGGAGACAGCGGGTTCTTCGTGTTGGGTTACTCAGTGGTGAAGGGGTTGGGGGTGCCGGGTGTTCCGATGGGTGGGGCTGGGGGATTTTGGGGGCGGGCGGGTTGGACGGGGCGGGGTGCGTCGGGGCCGGGAGTGGGGAGGACGCCGCCGCGGAGGCCGGCGAGGATTTGGGATTGGAACTCGCCGGCGGCGCCGGGGGAGTTGGGCAGGAAGAGGGTGTTGGTGCCGCCGCGGGTGCCGATGTCGCGGAGGGTGTCGAAGTACTGGGTGAGGAGGACGAGGGCCATGACGTCTTCGGCGGAGGCTCCGGGGACGCCTTGCTGGAAGTGCTCGATAGACGCCGACAAACCGTCGATGATGGCCTGACGCTCGGCGGCGATGCCTTTGCCCTGGAGGGCTTTTGATTCTGCTTCTGCTTCGGCCTGTTTGACCTTGAGGATCTTGTCGGCTTCGCCGCGGGCCTGGGCGGCGACCTGAGCGCGTTGGGCGGCGTTGATGTCGTTCATCGCGTCTTTGACTTTGCTGTCGGGGATGATGTCGGTGACGAGGGCGTTGAGGATGTTGAAGCCGAAGCCGGACATGGTGGCGTCGAGCTCTTGCTTGACGGCGATGGAGATGCTGGACTGCTGCTCGAAGGTCTCGTCGAGGGTGAGCTTGGGGACGTGGCCGAGGATGGAGTTGAAGACGAAGGACTCGATTTGTTTTTGCGGGGTGGAGAGCTTGTAGAAGGCGTCGGCGATTTTGTCGTCGAGGACGGCGTACTGGACGCTGACGGGGATCTGGACGAAGACGTTGTCGTGGGTTTTGGTTTCGACGGAGAACTGCGCTTGTTTGACTTGGAGGTCGACGAAGTAAACGCGCTCGGCGAAGGGGATGAGGAAGTGGAGGCCGGGGCGGGTGATGCGGTCGAACTTGCCGAAGCGTTCGACAATGCCGGCGGTGGCGGTGCGGACCTGGTAGTAGGTCTTGGCGATGAGGATGAGCAGGAAGAGCGCGATGATCGCGAGGAAGATCAGGAGGGCGGGAGCGGCTTGCATGGGTGGCCTCGGGAGTGCGTGAGGCAAGGATATACCGAGGGGACGCGGGTTGGGGATTGGGGATTGGGGATTGGGGATTGGGGATTGGGTTGGGTGGAACCACGGTGGTTAACAGGGGGTAAAGGGTTACTTGAAGTGTTGGGGCGGGTGGGCCGGATTGGGGGATGGGTTAGATGAAGTTGATGCGGAGGGTGACGCCGATGTCGGCGGCGGGGGGCTTGGTGGTGGGGAAGGTGACGCGGAGGCCGGTGGTGTCCTGGGTGAATTTCAAAGGCTCGTCGCGACCGAGGAGGCGGACGTCGAGGGCTTTGCCGGGGCTGTTGGTGGCCAGGGACTGGATAATGAGCTCGGACTGTGTGGGCCAGCCCTGAACGAAGGCGTAGAGGCTCCTGCCTTTGGTCGTGAAGCGGATGTCGGCGGGGCCGAGGTCGGGTTGTTTTCCTTCGTTGAAGCCGGCTTGGGCAACTTTGACTTGCATGGAGGGGCCTTCGCCGTTGATCTTCCAGGGACGGGTGGCATAGATGCCTTCGCCGTTGATGGACATCCACTGGGTGATGCCGGCGAGGACGGCGAGTTCGCGGTCGTCAGGCAGGCCGGAAGCGGGGAGTGGAATGTTGAGGAGCAGGTTGCCGTTCTTGCTGACGATGTCGACGAGGAGGTCGATGACCTTCTTGGGGGTCTTGTAGGTTTCGCCGACGTTGTAGTGCCACTGGCCGATGCAGGTGTCGGTCTGCCAGGGCGCGGGCCATATCTCCTGCGAGACGCCGCGCTCGCGATCGAGGATGCAGGTGCCGATGGCGCAGTCTTCGACGCTCTTGCTGAAGTAGACGCCTTCGGTATGGTCGCGAAGGTTGCGGGCGGCGGCGTTGTAGACTTCGGCGACGGTGCCGAGGCCGTACTGCTCGAAGGGGATTCCGCCGTCGGTGTAGAGAAGGTCGGGCTGGTGCTGGTCGATGAGATCTTTGACGCGGTTGAAGTACTGGAGCTTCCACCAATCGGGGGCTTCGCGGGACATGCCGAGGTGGGAATTGGCGACGAAGCGGGAGGCGTAGCCGGCGGGCTGGGCGGCGTAGTCGTGGTAGAGGTCGGCGAAGGCGGGGTCCTGGCCATCGTAGGGGATGTTGGCGTAGGGGCCCTTGGTGTCGGCGAGATGTGCGGAGGCGAACCAGTCGAAGGAGTTGGAGAGGTGCTCGGAGACGCCGAAGCGGAGGCCGCGTTTGCGGGCGGCGGAAGCCCATAGGCCGACGATGTCTTTGCGCGGGCCAGAGGAGACGGCGTTCCAGCGGGGCTGGTATTTGGAGTTCCACAGATCGTAGTTGTCGTGGTGGACTCCCATGGAGAAGAAGTATTTAGCGCCAGCCTTCTGGTAGAGATCCATAAGGTGCTCGGGGTCCCACTGGTCGGCGGTGTAGAGATGGATGAGGTCTTTGTAGCCGACTTTGGACTGCGGGCCGAAGCGCTTGAGGTGATAGTCGTACTGCGGGGTGCCTTCGATGTACATGTTGCGGGCGTACCAGTCGCCGTCGCCGACGGCGGACTGTGGACCCCAGTGGGACCAGATGCCGAACTTGGCGTCGGCAAACCAGTCAGGGATGGCGTAGGACTTGAGGGAGTCGCGGGTGCCGGTGAAAGCGCCGGGGGTGACGTTGAAGCCCGGCTGGGCAATGGATTGGGCGAAGACTTTGGGCAGGGCGAGCGCGGGGGTGGCGCCGGCGAGGAGTTGGAGGGCTTGTCGTCTGGAGAAATTCATAGGTGAGATACCCTCGATGCCGGTGAAATCAGGCGAACGCGTCGGAGAAACTATAACTCCTGCGCCGGGTACCTGTCGCCGCTGGGAATGCTCATGCGATGCGGGCTTGCTGCTGGGTGTGGGTGCGGGCCTGAATTTCGAGAAAGGTGTGGATGAGCGCGACGGCGGCGGGGGTGACGCCTTGCATGCGGCTGGCCTGGCCGAGGGTGGAGGGGCGGATTTTGGTGAGCTTTTCGACCATTTCGCGGGAGAGGCCGGAGCAGGCGGCGTAGTTGAACCAGCTGGGGATTTCGCGGGACTCGTCCTTGCGGAGGCGGTCCATAGAGCGCTGCTGCTGGGCGAGGTAGCCGGCGAATTTGATGGAGGTCTCTACGGTCTTGAGCTCGTTGCGGACCCAGGCGGGGATACGGCAGGGATTAGGGATTAGGGAATAGGGATTAGGGTTGGCGGCGGTGAGGGCAGTGCGCCATGGAGCGAAGGCTTCGGCGGTGAGGCGGGGGATGAGGGCGGGGATTAGGTGCTCGATGGTGGTTTCGGGGCGCTTGAGGAGCTGGGCGAAGAGGTCGCCTTTTTGAGGTTGTGCCGCCACGGGTGAAGCAGGTCTCTCCACTACGCGCTGCGCGCTCCGGTCGAGATGACAATTTTGGGGTGAGGTGAGGGTGGTTAGGTCGGTGTCGTTGAGGCGGGTGGTTTCGAGGAGATGGGTGAAGGCGGCGAGGCGGAGTTGTTTGGCTTCGAAGGCGGCCCAGGCGGTGTCGTCGATGAGGCCGAGGCGGCGGCCGTGGGGGGTGAGGCGGGCGTCGGCGTTGTCGATGCGGAGGTGTAGGCGGAACTCGGCGCGGGAGGTGAACATGCGGTAGGGCTCGTCGGTGCCTTTGGAGATGAGGTCGTCGATGAGGATGCCGGTGTAGGCTTCGGTGCGGTCGAGGGTGAAGGAGGCAGGGAGAAGGGATTGGGCTTCTGGGGTGGGAACCCGGGCATCCTGCGAACCCACCTTAGCCGACGATAAGACCGTCGGCGAAGATGGGGCACCCGATATGTGTCGAGCGAAGAGGGCGGCGTTGATGCCGGCGATGAGGCCCTGGCAGGCGGCTTCTTCGTAGCCGGAGGTTCCGTTGATCTGGCCGGCGAGGTAGAGGCCGGTGAATTTTTTGACGCGGAGGGTGCGGTCGAGCTCGGTGGGGTCGATGGCGTCGTACTCGATGGCGTAGCCGGGGCGGAGCATCTCGGCATTTTCGAGGCCGGGGATCGAGTGGACCATGGCCGACTGGACTTCCTGCGGGAGCGAGGTGCTCATGCCGTTGATGTAGACCTCGTGGGTGTTGAGGCCTTCGGGCTCGAGGAAGAACTGGTGGGAGGTTTTGTCGGGGAAGCGGACGATCTTGTCTTCGATGGAGGGGCAGTAGCGGGGGCCGATGCCTTCGATCTGGCCGGTGTACATGGGACTGCGGTGGGCGTTGGCTTTGATGAGGGCCAATGTTTCCGGGGTGGTTGTGGCGATGTGGCAGGAGATCTGGCGGAGGGGTGGTGTCCAAGAAGCAGAGTGTAGAGGATAGAGCGTAGAGGATGGAGGGGTGGCTTGGGCGTCGGTGGTGGCGCCTTTGGCATCCGTGACCGGTTCGCCTACAGGTCTCTCCACTCCGCTGCGCTCCGGTCGAGATGACAAATCTGTAAGGGTTTGGAGGGTGCGGAAGCTGAATGGGGTGGGGTCGGAGTCGCCGGGTTGTTCTTCGAAGCGGGACCAGTCGATGGTTCGGCCGTCGAGGCGTGGGGGAGTGCCGGTCTTTAAGCGGGTTTCGCGGAGGCCTAGGCGCTTGAGGGATTCGCCTAAGAGGACGCTGGCGGGTTCGCCGGAGCGGCCGGCGGTGTATTGCTGCTCTCCGCAATGGATGAGGCCGTTGAGGAAGGTGCCGGTGGTGACAATGGTGGATTTGGCGGCGATCTTTCTTCCGTCGCGGAGGAGGACGCCGGTGATGCGATTGTCTTCGATGACCAAGTCGATGACTTCGGCTTGCTTGATGAAGAGGTTGGGGATGGACTCTAGCTTTTCGCGCATTTTGGTGCGGTAGAGAGCTTTGTCGCACTGGGCGCGGGGGCTCCAGACGGCGGGGCCGCGGGAGGTGTTGAGGAGGCGGAACTGGATGCCGCAGGAGTCGGCTACTTCGCCCATGATGCCGCCGAGGGCGTCGACTTCGCGGACCAGGTGGCCTTTGGCTACACCGCCTATTGCCGGGTTGCAGGACATCTGCGCGATGAGGTCGAGGTTGAGGGTGAACAGGGCGGTGCGGAGGCCCATGCGCGCGGAGGCGGCTGCGGCTTCGCAGCCGGCGTGTCCGGCGCCGACGATGAGGACGTCGAAGGTCTCTGAGAAGTGCGGTGTCCCGATTTGTTCGTTTGCTGCCATCGCTCTATTGATTCTAGTGGCTTCGATGGGCGAAATCGAGATTTTGAGCCGCTGGACGGGTTGCGAACGCGGTTCTTTTACTGCACTTTGACCAGGCTGGCTACAAGAGCATCCAGTTCTGCCGGGTTTACGTCACTTACGGCGGTCAGGTTGAGTTCCGGTGTGGTGGCGGAATGCACATTGAAGCCGGAGTGCGTTGTCTTTGGGTTGAGCGTAAAAAGCTCCGACTTCTGAGTAAGAAAGACGGAAACCTGATGCTTGTGAATGGTGAAGAGCAGCAACGCCGCCGGACGATTTTTGAGATAAACCAGGTCGGCGCCTTGAAGCGTGGTGTCGGGCGGGAGCGCGCCGGGTTCAGGGAGATTGAAGCTGAAGGGAAGGCGGCCCTGGAACCACGGCTTCACTGTATGACGATCCGTAGAAATGACCTGCGGTGCTGCTCCGCTCGAGAGCGTTGCAAGATGCTGGTCGAGAAGCTCTGCGGTCAGTGTGTTCGTTTGGTGGTTCTGATTCCAGAAAACAAATGAAGCTGTGAGAACGATCATGGCCGCGATCGCCGACCACACAGGAAGCATGTGGAATGTGCGTGGGCGGATCGGAGTGGGCTGCTTCTGTTCGGTCGATTGTGTGTGAAGGTACGCGGTGAGGCGGGCGAGAGTTTCCGGTGATGCTGTGAAGCGTTGCGCTGCGCGAGCGGTGGCCGCTTTGAGTTGCATGGCAGAGATCACGCGGAGGCCGCAACTATGGCAGGACTCAAGGTGCTGTTGCACGGCCTGCGTGTCGCTGGAGGAAAGCTCGCCGTCGATAAAGGCGTGCAGTTGCTGCGATGGCAGATGGGTATCGGGTGAGGTTGTTGGCGTCATAGAGACTTCCGGAGTTGCGGTTGCAGAAGCTGATGGAGTGCGCGGCGGGCACGTGAGATGCGTGACATGACGGTGCCGATGGGAACGTTGAGGACCATGGCGATTTCCTTGTACTTCAGCTCTTCGACATCGCAGAGGAGAAGAACTTCGCGAAGTGGCGCCTGAAGTTTGTCGAGAGCATCGTGCACGGCGGCTTGATCGCTCAGCGAGAGCAGATGGTCTTCGGGTGTGAGGCCGGCGTCCGTCGTTTCGATGAGTTCGGGATGATCTTCAAGGAAGATGGTGTTCGTAGCGGCAATGCCGGTGCGCGAGGTGAGGAAGGTGTTGCGAAGGATACGAAAGGCCCATGCTTTGAAGTTGGTTCCGGGTTCGAAGGTGTCGAATGCACGGAGAGATTTGGAGATGGTCTCTTGTACGAGATCTTCCGCTTCTGCGTGGTTGCGGCTCAGCCAGAAGGCGTGACTGTAGAGCGACGGTAGGAGCGGAAGCGCGAGTTGTTCAAAGGAAGCAGCACTCTGAAGAGTTGCGTCGGTGTTAAAAGACGGCATCGTGCCGAGTGCCTCAATGGTGCGGGTGAAGTTCATCTTTAACGTAAACGAATTTCCCCAAGTTTTATTCCAATGATTTTACCGAGGGGGAATAAATCTCTCATTCGTCTGTTTGTAGGGATGCAGGGCAAACAAAACGACGGAGCAAAGAGATGAACCGGTTCAAGCGAGATGAAGTAGTCGAGGAAGCGCAGAGTGCAGCAAGTGCGGGCGATGGTATCGATCGCCGTAATTTTCTGGGATGTATGGCGTGGGCCGGCACGGGCCTGCTTTGGACGATGGCGGGCGGTGTGCCGACATCAAAGCTGTTTGCGCAGACAGGACACGGAGTGGCCGGTGCAGCAGGGAAAGCTCAGGATTTTTCGTTCGTACAGATCAGCGATAGCCATATCGGGTTCAACAAGGGTGCCAATCCGGATGTGACTGGGACGCTGGGCAAGGCGATCACGAGAGCGAGCGTCATTCCTGCCGGCATGAAAGCGCCTGACTTTCTGATTCATACGGGCGACATTACGCAGAACTCCAAGGTGGCGGAGTTTGATACAGCGGCGCAGGTCATCAAGGGCTTCAAGGGCGATGTGTTCTATGTTCCCGGTGAGCACGATTTCACGGATGACGGTGTGGAGTACAAGAAACGCTTTGGAAAGGGCACGATCGGGAACGGATGGTACAGCTACAACCACAAGGGCGTGCATTTCGTTGGATTGAATAACTGCCTGCAAATGGACGCGATGGGAAACCTTGGAGCGGAGCAGCTTGCATGGTTGAAGAGTGATCTTGCTGGATTGAGTGCATCGACGCCGATTGTTGTGTTCGCGCATATTCCGCTGTGGATGGTTTATGAGAAGTGGGGTTGGGGAACGGCGGATGGAGCGCAGGCGCTGACGCTGCTGAAGCGGTTTGGATCTGTGACGGTGTTGAATGGGCACATTCATCAGGTAGTGCAGAAGGTGGAAGGCAATGTAGCGTTTCATACCGCGGCTTCGACTGCGTTTCCGCAGCCTGCCCCGGGAAGTGCGCCGAATCCCGGGCCGATGGTTGTGCCTGCGGGCAAGCTGCAGAGCGTGATTGGAGTCACCAACGTAAACGTTGTGCGCGGGAGCCATCATCTGGCGGTTGTGGACCACACGCTGGCGGAGGGTGCATGAAAGGGGTTGTTGTAGTTTTCGTCCTGGCTTGCGTTGTCGGCGCGCTTTCCTTCGTACATCCGTATGGTGACCCTCGTGTCGAGTCCGCGAAGGGGCTCGACACGCTGCTGCAGGGTGCGGATATTCCTGCATCTGCCAAGGCTGTGCTGGTAGGTAAGTGTGCCGATTGTCATTCGAGCGAGACGCGATGGCCTATGTATTCGCATGTTGCACCGGGTTCGTGGCTGATGGAGCGCGACATTGTGGAAGCCCGGAAGAAGATGAATTTATCGCATTGGGAAACGACGCCGCCAGAGGTTCGCGATGTGTGGATGGCGAAGATTGTCAGCGAGGCAAAGCGGGGTGAGATGCCTCCGCTGCAGTATCTTGCGCTGCATTGGAGAGCGAAGCTGACGCCGATGGATGTTGTTTCGCTCTCTGCGTTGACGAAGAGTGGTGCCGGTGAGGCGAGTGTCGACGGGGTTGGTGATGCGACCCGCGGCAAGGCGGTATTCCAGAAGCGATGCATGGGTTGCCACGCCATGGAGGCTGATCGTGAAGGGCCGCGACTGGCTGGAGTGTATGGACGAAAAGCAGGTGGCGTGGCTGGCTTTGGCTACTCGGCTGCGTTGAAAAACTCCGGGTTGACGTGGGACGAGGCTACGCTGGAGCGCTGGTTGAGCGATCCGGATATGGTTGTGCCGCAGAACAATATGAGTTTCAGTGTGGCGAAGGCCGAGGAGCGGCGTGATTTGATTGCTTATTTGAAGACGGCGCATTGACGAGTAGTTTGGCGATACCGATAGCAGTAGCATGGTGTCATGGTTCAGTTGAGTGTGGTTGAGGCGCGGGTAGTTGGTGCGCTGATGGAGAAAGAGATTACGACGCCGGAGTACTATCCGCTGTCGTTGAACGCTACCTTGAATGCGTGCAATCAGAAGTCGAGCCGAGAGCCGGTGATGGAGCTTGGTGAGGCGGATGTGCGGACGGCTTTGTTTGAGCTGTCGAATGCGGGGCTGGTGAGGACGGATGCATCGGCGAGGGTGTCGAAGTTTGAGCACCGGATGCGGGATGTGCTGAATTTGCGGCGGGATGAGGTAGCGGTGGTTTGTCTGCTGCTATTGCGCGGGCCGCAGACGCCGGCGGAGTTGCGGGCTCGGGCGGAGAGAATGTATTCGTTCGATGACAACGCGGCGGTGGTGTCTACGCTGGAAAGATTGGCGGCGCGGGAAGAGCCGTTGACGGTTTTGATGGCGAGGGTGCCGGGGTCGCGGGAGGCGAGGTGGATGCATTTGTTGAGTGGGGTGGTGGAGGCGGGGAGTTTTGCTGGTGCGGAAACCCCGATCTCCAAAGGCGAGAGACCCCACCCCAACGGGCAAAGAACGCCCGTCGGGGACCCCGGATCGGGGGCACCCGGTTCTGGGGCGCTAGTGGAGAGAGTAGAAGGGCTTGAAGAGTTAGTAAGATCACTCGAAGAACGTTTACGGGTATTGGAAGATTGTGGCGTGTTCAAGGCTGATTGAAGGCGTAAGAGTTTACTTTCCGAGGAGACGATCCTATGAGCGGTTTGCGTAAAGGGTTTGTGGCGGCTTTGGTGTTGGGCGCGAGTGTGGCGGCTTTGGCGCAGGGTGATGGGAAGCTGAAGCTTCCGGAGCTTAAGTATGAGACCTATACGCTGCCGAATGGGTTGAAAGTGATTACGCATGAGGATCATCGGTTGCCGCTGGTGGCCGTCGATCTCTGGTATCACGTGGGGCCGTTGAATGAGCGTGAGGGGCGGACGGGGTTTGCGCATCTGTTCGAGCACATGATGTTTGAAGGCTCGGAGCATGTGGGGGAGAAGGCGCATATCAAGTATGTCGATGGCGCGGGTGCGACGGATGTGAATGGAACGACGAACTTTGACCGAACGAATTATTTTGAGACACTGCCGGCGAATCAGCTGGAGCTGGGGCTTTGGCTGGAGAGCGACCGGATGGGCTTCCTGATGGAAGGGCTGGATCGGAAGCTGTTGCAGAACCAGCGCGATGTTGTGCGCAATGAGCGGCGGCAGGGTGAGGGGCGGCCGTATCACATTGCGGATGAGACGGAGTATCACCTGCTGTTTCCGAAAGGGCATCCGTATTATGCGTCGGTGATTGGAAGCCATGCGGATATTGAAGCGGCGCGGATTGCGGATATTCGGGACTTTCATCAGCAGTTCTATACGCCGAACAATGCGTCGATCGCGATCGCGGGGGATTTCGATCCGGCGCAGTTGAAGGCGCTGTTGACGAAGTACTTTGGGCCGATTCCGAAGGGGCCTGATGTGAAGCCGGTGTCGGTGGTGACGCCTCCGATTACGGCGCAGCGGCGGCAGACGGTGACCGACACGGTGGTGCTGCCGCGGCTGGATATTGCGTGGCTTTCGCCGGCGGCGTTTACGCCGGGCTCCGACGATGTGGATGTGGCGATGTTCGTGATGGGCGGGGCGAAGGCGAGCCGGTTGGATGAGGCGCTGGTGTACAAGACGCAGGTGGCGCAGTCGGTGACTTGCGAGGCCGATCCGGAGAAGCTTGTCGGTGTTGCGGGATGCACGATTGTGGCTAAGCCCGGTGTGACGTTGGAGAGCCTGGAAGCAACGACGTGGGCGGAGCTTGCGAAACTGCAGGCGGATGGACCAACAGCAGCGGAAGTAGACGCGGCGAAGACGACACGGCTTTCGCAGAAGATTACCGGGCTGCAGCGGCTGGGTGGGTTCGGCGGCGTGGCCGATACGCTGGATAAGTACAACCAGTACACCGGCGATCCGGGGTATCTGTCGAAGGACCTTGCTTCGATCGAAGCGGTGACGCCGGCGAGCGTGAAGGCTGCGTCGGAGAAGTACTTTACGAAGGACTCGGCTGTAGTGGTTTACACGGTGAAGGGCGAGAAGGTGCGCGACGATGTTCCGCGTAGCCCGGACGATACCGATGCCGATGTGAAGATCACGAATCCATATACGCCGGAGTTTGAGGCAGCGCAGGCGTGGCGGAAGACCGTGCCGAAAGCGGGACCGCCGGTAACGGCGCATCTGCCCGTGCCGGAGGTGTTCACGCTGGCGAATGGTTTGAAGGTGTTTGTGGTTCCGCAGCGCTCGCTGCCGGTGCTTTCCGCGACTCTGACGGCACGGGCGGGAAGTGAGAACAACGCCGCGGCGAAGGCTGGGTTGGCCAGCCTGACCGCGCAGGCACTGGGCGAGCAGACGACGACTCGTGATCTGAAGACGCTGGCGGATGCGCAGGAGCGGTTGGGGACAAGGGTTGTCGCTACGGGCGCAATCGATGGAGCAAGCGTGTCGATGACGGTGCTGACCGATCACACGCATGCGGCAATGGATCTGTTCGCGGATGTGGTGGAGCATCCCGCGTTCAAGGAAGAGGACCTGGACCGGCTGCGGAAGCAGCGGCTGGTGGGGATCAAGCAGGAAGGCGATAACGTGCAGGCGATGGCGGTCCGCGTAGGGCCGAAGCTGCTGTTTGGCGAGCAGCCTTATGGCAACTCGCTTGTGGGCACCACGGAAAGCCTGAGCTCGCTCACGCGCGCGGATGTGATGGGCTTCTATGCGGAGCACTACGGACCGGCAGATTCAGCGCTGGTGCTGGTGGGTGATGTGACGACGGCGGATGCGAGGAAGCTGGCGGAGGCTTACTTTGGCGGATGGACGGGCAAAGCCTCGGCTGCGGTGACACTGCCCCCGGCACCCGTGCCTCCGGTAACGCATGTGGTGATCGTGGACAAGCCAGGCGCGCCGCAGACGGCGTTGTTTGCCTATGGGCTGGGTGTGCCGGCGGGGTCGCCCGATCTGCAGACGATCCAGGTGGCGAACTACACACTGGGTGGGGCGTTCGCGAGCCGCATCAACATGAACCTGCGCGAGGTGCATGGGTATACGTATGGGGCCAGTTCGGCGTTCCGGACGTATCGCGGGGGTGGGCCGTTTCTGGCGGGTGGATTGGTGAGGACGGATGTGACAGGCGCGGCGGCGAAGGAGTTGATGGGAGAGATTAAGAAGTTTCCGGACGCTCCTCCGACGGAAGCTGAGTTGAATGAGGCGAGGACGGCGAGTGTGCAGTCGTTGCCGGGGGCGTTTGAAACGAACGCGGCGATTGCAGGGTCGATGAGCAATATTTTCTTGTTCGATCGGCCGTTGGATTATTACGCGAAGCTGCCCGCGAAGTATGCGGCGGTGACGGCGGCAGATGTGGAGCGGGTGGCGAAGGAGGATGTGCATCCGGGGCAGTTGATCATCGTGGCGGCGGGGGATCGCGCGAAGATTGAGCCACAGTTGAAGGATGCCGGGTTGGGGCCGGTGGAGGTGCGGGATATTGATGGGGCGTTGGTGAAGTGAGGCAGCGAATAAGGAGTAGAAGAGACGAAGTGTCGTCACGGTAAAGTGCTGTGACCGGGAACAAGGTTGAGCGATTAGAGGCCGTCGGCGGAGAGATGTGGGCCTTCTCTTAAACCTCCCGTACTCTGCGTTAGCCTTTCCTACCGCACGCGCATAGCCCCGGTCTCGGGGCGTCCACCGGGAAGCTCGATCTTATTTCCATTCAGATCGATTTCATTCGACTCCACATAGAAATTCGTTAAGTCCGCGCGTCCAAAGCTGGTCGTAATGGCCACATCCGCCGCATCGCGTCCTGTAGCCATCAGGATGCGTCCTAGCCGCGGCTCATTATGCCGCGCATCCATATCCCACCACTTGCCGTCGAGCCACACCTGGTACCACGCGCTGAAGTCTCCAGCACCCGAGTACGGATGCCGAATATCTCCCAACTGCCCGGTCACATATCGCGCCGGAATATTCATGCAACGCGTCAGCGTTATCGCCAGGTGCTGAAAGTCGCGGCACACGCCCACGCGCTCCGTGAACACATCCATTGCTGTCTTGGTCGACCGCGCCATCTTGTAATTGAAGGCCACCTTCCAATGCACCCAGTCGCGAATAGCCGCGGCACGCTGCCATCCCGGCAGCGTGTAGCCGAACAGATCCTGCGCAATCCCGACAAACTGATCTACCTGGCAGTAACGACTCGCCAGCAGAAACTGCAACGTCTCGGGCGGAAGATGCTCGACCGGGGTCTGCTGCGCAGCAAAGTTCTGGGGATCAAGCAGAAACACACCTGAAAGCACATTTGACCCGCTGAGCCGGATCGCTCCAGCCGGAGCAAGAAACCTGGAACACCGGTTGCCGAACGAATCAAAGTACTCTTGTATAGCAAGCTCTTCCGTATCGGCACCGTTATCCAGAGATCCAACGTGTTCTACCTTCAACTTGTCGCCGGTCGTCAGCATCGGCTCAAGGCTCGGATGCACATGCAGCAGCGCGATCATCGGCGTCGGTTCCGGTAAGTGAAACTGTATGTCAAACTCTGACTTGATAAGCAAAGCATTCCCCTGCGCATAAAACCCGCGCCAGTCCTATAGATGCGCCCTATTCACGCTCAAGATGTCCCACAGGGTTCAAGCCCAATCCTACACCTCAAGCTTAATCACTCACTCTTAGACGGATGCTTCCTCGGCCTTCATCTCGCGGCAGTTGTGCTTCCAGCCAGCATCGTTCAAGATAGGTGCAATACAGTCGGCCCTCAGCAGCATAGGAGCAGCAAAGGAAGTCTCACAATGGATGCGGGCACCATTCTCGTTTTCGGAGCCTTCATTCTTGGGCTCGGCAGCATCGGCTTTCTGGTCGTGCGCCTGACCAACCGTCGGCTCAACGGCCTCGGCTGGCTTGGCGGCGCGTTCGCCATCGGCGGCATTGGGGCTCTGCTGCTCCTCTACGGTTCACTGTCCCCTATCCTCAATGTCCTGCTTGCGGATCTTTGCACGCTGCTGGCATTTTTCCTGCTTCACATTGCTGCCATCGAACTCACTTCCGACGACCCGCTCCTCTCTCCTTTCAGCATCGCGTTGATCGTCCTGCTCGCTTCCGTCGATATCCTCCGCATGGACGGCCACGTTTCCGGCTCCGCCCGCATCGCCGCTATCAGCCTCACCGTCGCCGCACAGTGCTTCAGTACATGCTGGCTGCTTTGGCGCGCCGCGCGCCAAAAGGTTCGGGACCCCGCGCTCTTCTGCTCCGCCCTGCTGTTCCTCTTTGCCGCGTTCAATCTGCTGCGCGGCATCGGCGCAGCCGCAGGCCTGCTGGCTCGATGGAACATCGCGAAACAGGTTGGGCTCACAGCTTTCGCGCTCTACATCGCCGTCGCTCTCGGGCTGGCGTTTGGATTCTTCTGGCTCACGACGACAAGCTTCTCCGCCCAGTTGGAAGACGCCGCGGGCACGGACCCTCTTACGCGTCTTTACAATCGCCGCACATTCCTCCGCGCCTGCGAAAAGGAACTCCACACCTCCGCCCATCACCGCCGCTCGTTCTCGGTGCTCATGGTGGATCTCGACCACTTCAAGACCGTCAATGACAGCTTCGGCCATCCCGTCGGAGACCTGGCCCTGTTAGCCGTGGTTGAGTGTATGCAGAACTCGGTCCGTGGAATCGACGTTCTGGCCCGATGGGGCGGGGAAGAGTTCGCCGCTCTGCTGCCCAACTCATCGGCGGAAGCCGCCTTCATCGTCGCCGAGCGCATGCGTAATAACATCGCCGACATCGAGGTCCCGGTTCCGGAACGTTCCCCCGGCGATCCGGCTTTCCTTCGTATCACCGCAAGCATCGGCATCGCCACCTACCAACCCACCGACAGCATTCAGACCCTGCTCAGCCGTGCCGATCGCGGCCTCTATCTCGCCAAGGACTCCGGCCGCAACCGCACCCTCGCCTCCCACACCTGATGCTGCCAAGACAAAACGGGCAAGCCCGAAGGCCGCCCGCTTTGCTTTATTCACGATTCACTACGAACGATTCACTGATTACTTCGCTGCCAGCTCCGCCGCGGCGCCAGCCTTCAGCGCCTCAGCTTTATCGGTAGCTTCCCATGTGAACGTATCGCCGCTACGGCCAAAGTGTCCATAAGCCGCCGTTACCTTGAACACCGGACGACGGAGGTTCAGGCTCTCGATGATGCCCTTCGGCGTCAGCTTGAAGTTCTCACGAACCAACTCGACCAGCTTCGCTTCGCTGACCTTTCCGGTGCCGAACGTATCCACACGGATCGAAACCGGTTCAGCCACGCCGATCGCGTAAGCAAGCTGCACTTCGCAGCGATCCGCCAAGCCCGAAGCCACGACGTTCTTCGCGATGTAACGCGCCATGTACGCGGCCGAGCGATCGACCTTGGTCGAGTCCTTGCCTGAGAACGCGCCGCCGCCATGCCGGCCCATGCCGCCATAGGTATCTACGATGATCTTGCGTCCGGTCAGACCGGAGTCGCCCATCGGTCCGCCGATAACGAAGCGTCCCGTCGGGTTGATGTGGTATTTGGTGTTCTCATCCAGCAGCTCAGCGGGAATCACGGCCTCGATCACATGTTCCTGGATCTCCGCACGAAGCTGGTCGTTGGTCAGGGTGCTCTTCGGGTCCTTGTCGCTGAACTCAGCATGCTGCGTCGAGATAACGACAGCATCCACGCGAACCGGCTTGTGGTTGGAGTCATACTCCACCGTTACCTGGCTCTTGCCGTCGGGCCGCAGATAGCCCATCTTGCCGGACTTGCGAACTTCCGAAAGCTTCAACGCCAGCTTGTGAGCCAGCGAGATCGGCGTCGGCATCAGCTCGGGGGTCTCGTTGGTCGCATAGCCGAACATCATGCCCTGGTCGCCGGCGCCGCCGGTGTCCACGCCCTGCGCAATGTCAGGGGATTGGCGGTTGATGGTCGAAATCACGGCGCAGGTATTCGAATCGAAGCCCTTCAGTGCGTCGTCGTAGCCAATTTCCTTGACCGTATCGCGAACCACAGTCTGGAAGTCGACATAAGCCTTGGTCGTGATCTCGCCGGCGACTACGACGAGGCCCGTGCAGGTAAGGGTCTCGCAGGCAACGCGGCTGAAAGGATCCTGGGCCAGGCAGGCATCAAGAATTGCGTCGGAGATCTGGTCGGCGATCTTATCGGGATGCCCTTCGGTTACAGACTCACTGGTAAATAGAAAACGGTCGGTTGTCGACAAAACGATGTTCCTCCAGAAACGCTAATAGTTCGAAGCACGCTTTCAGAAGGTTGCAAGGACAGTTGACCTTCCCACTCGCAAGCACAGTTGACGGGCAAAGAACCCGGAACTTAGCCGCACATGCCGAACTTCTCTATTGTACCCAGAATATGGACCGGACATGGCCCATAGGCTGTCCCTGTCACTCGCCCCGGTGGAAATTTGGGGTCGCGGCCATGGATTCCGCCCCGCTCGTTCGCGGCTTCACTACAAAGCGCCACGCCGCCCACGTTAGCGCCAGTAAACCCAGCAACATCAGCGCGACACCCCACCACTTCGGCCTCATCGACGATCGTGTTGGAATCCGCGTTCGCTTCACATTCTCCGCAAACGCTGTCCAATCCATCTCCCCGGCCGTAGATTGTGCTGTGGAAGCGAACCGCGACAGCCACTCGTGCTCATCGAGACCCAGAAACCGGCAGTAACTCCGCACAATCCCGCGCTGAAACACTCCACCCGGCAGGCTGGCAAAGTCGTCCACCTCCAACGCATGCAGAAACCGCGTCGAAACTTTTGTTTCGTCCGCCACGGTCTCCAGGGACACTCCGCGCTTTTCGCGTTCCAGTTGCAGTTCTCTGCCGAAGGGCACGTTCGTTCTCCGACGGCTGCGGCGTTGCGCAACCGGGCCTTCTTCCTTAGTGGCTGTCCTGACTCCTCGAACCTCTGCCGTACTGGCAAAGGCAATGCAATCCGCGGTGGATTCCAATACCACCGGTTATCGTCCCAGCCAGAATGCCACGCACGCCCCTTGCGGTGTTACAGGCTTTTCCGCGTCGCATCTATCTTGTTAAGAGCACGCCCCGGTTCTGCCGGTTGCTGGCACCCGCCGGACGGCCTGCAAAATCCGGTTCTCCTCGGTCCGCTTGTTACAATCGAGCCTCGATGCGCATCCCGTATCCAGAGCGAATTCCGTACACCGGGGCCTTTATTTTCGCCGCGGCGCTCTTCATCGTTCAGGTGATAGAGCACACACCCGTGGAATTCGCTGTCTATGCTTTCTCCTTCACGATGGTCATGACCGCCGCCTTCAATATTGCCGGCGGCCTCTACAGGCCTGCGGGAGCTTATATCTTCTTCAACGCGCTTCTGACCCTCATCTTCGGCCTGGTGTTCAAGGCACTCCTGGGTGAGGCGGCCGACACGAATCTCGCTTCTCCCATGAAGGCCATCGAGGTTTACTTCCTCGGATCGGTCTCCTTCCTGATCGCCGCCTTTGTCGAATCGCGTTATCGCCCCCGCCAGGGTTTTGCCGCCAGGGCTTTTCCGCTTCTGACTTTGCGCGGAGTCTATCTCGGTGCGCTCGTCATTGGCGTAGGCTCCAACCTGTTTTGGCTGTCCTCCCCCACACTTGCTCCAGGCTCTATCCTGCTCATCTTTCACAACGCCGATCAACTCATCCCGTTTGCCATGATTCTCGGCGTGCTTTATACGGTCCGCTCTTCGGACGGACGACGAAGCATGACGCCCTTGCTTTTTCTTTTGTTCGCCTACCTGCAAGTTGAGTCCTTGATTGGTTTTTCCAAGCAGTTTCTTTTTACGCCCACCTTCTGTTGGGTACTCGGCGCAGGGCTGGCTCGATATAAGCTCAAGCCGATCAACATTGTTGTTCTCGTTTGCGTGACCTTCAGTTTGTATTACTTCGGCGGGCCCTATGTCGGCGTGGGGAAAGTTCTCGCAAGCGACCCAAGTGCGTCGGATCTACGCGGCAAAATCGCGGTGTCTGGCTATCTGATCCAAAACTTCTCCCAAGTCAGGCAGCAGTATGAAGAAACCGTCGCCACCGAGTACCTCAAGATCAACTATTACGACAAGGGCGAGGGCATATTCGACAGGCTGCAAATGTTTTCCATCGATGCCTTGCTCATTGATACCGCCGATCGCAACGGATATTATTTCGGCTTTGAACCTCTCAAAGAGGGCTGGGAAAATCTCATCCCTCACATCATCTGGAAAAATAAGCCCACTCCGTTCTTCGGCAACGCCTTTGCCCATCAACTCGGCATTTTGAGCGACGACGATCACTCCACAGGCATTTCCTTCGGGGTTACGGCCGACTCCTACTTCGAAGGGGGCATATACGGCGTCCTTGTCGTGCAAACTCTCTCTTTCCTCGGCGTTTTTACTCTCTTTTCCTTGCTCGCAGGCGACGTTCGGGAACATCCTGCCGTGATCCTCCTGATCCTCATCATCGCGCACACCGCTCCGGAAGGTATGCTGGTTGGTTCTATCGGCCTGGTGCTCCTCTGCTTCGTGGTGATCGGGTTCGCTTTCTTCTGCAGATATGTCTTTCCTGTCGTCGCAGAGACCTTTTTCCCGGAAGCCTCACCTCTTCCCTTAGCAGCGCCAGTTCTTGGGGCGGACTGATGCCACTTTTCCTGCACGCCCTTTCACTTCCCGGTACTCATTTCTCCTTATGAATAAGCTCATCGTCGGCAATCTCGTCCATCGTCCTCTTCGCTCGGTCATCAGCGCCCTGGCTGTCTCTATTGAAGTCATCATGATCCTCTCGATCGTGGCCATCATGTACGGCATCCTCAACGGCAACCGCGTCCAGAACTCCGGTACCGGCTGGGATATACTCGCGCATCCCGGAGCAGCCAGCGCCATTATGGGTACCGGCGCCGCTTCCGCCGACGTCCGTATCGCCGATGTCCTGCGCAAGCTGCCGCATGTCCAGGTCGTCTCGCCCGCCAACGTCAAGTTCACCCTCGGCAGCAGCCCGGAGAACATCGACGGCATCGACTACGTCTCCTTCAATGCTCTTCGCCCCTTCGTCTTTATTCAGGGCGGTCCCTTTAGCAAGCCATTCGATATCATCATCGATGACCTCCAGGCGGCCAGCAAGAATATCAAGGTCGGCGACCCAGTCAAGGTCCTCGACCACACCTTCTACGTTTGCGGCATCGTCGAGCACGGCAAGGGTGCCCGCAAGTTCATCCCTATCACCACCCTGGACTCCCTCGACGGCAACCCCGGCAAAGCCGCTGAGTTCTTCATCCGTACCGACGATGCCCCCACCGAGGAAGCCAAGAAAGCCATTCAGGAGCAGGTGCGCCAGGAGATCCTCAGCACCGACGGTCTTCAGGACTGGAACGTCCAGACTATCCAGGAGTTCCTCGCAGGCCTCACCCCCGAGCACATCCCCGCCTTCAAGATCGGCATCGACGTCGTCATCGGCATTGCCATCATCATCGGCTTCATGGCCATCTTTCAGTCCATGTATACCGCTGTCATGGAGCGCACCCGTGAGATTGGCATCCTTAAATCCATGGGTGCAGGGCGCTTTGATATCGTCTCCGTCGTTCTCCGCGAAACCGGCCTGCTGGCCTTAGTCGGCGTTATCTTAGGCGTGGCTGCGACCTACCTCTTGAAGTACGCACTGCATCGCGCACAACCCACCATGAGCTTTGAAGTAACGCCCACGTGGGTCGCACTTGGAGTCGCTATCGCTCTCATTGGGTCCCTCTTCGGCGCGTTGTACCCAGCTCTTAAAGCAGCTAGAAAAGATCCCATCGACGCTTTATCGTACGAGTAAGCCCCAGGCCTTAGCTCCCGATGAACTTCCAGCCCGTGCCCGCAGACGACGCCAACCCGCCCGCCGCCCGCCCTACCCTCGCCCGTGCGTTGCGAGCCCTCCTGCTCGTCGTCGCAGCCATCTTCTTCGCCCTGCACTTCCTCCATCTCACCGCCGACTTCCCGAACCACTCCCCCTGGGTCGACTGGTCCAAGTACACCGACGAAGGCTGGTACGGCGACGCCGCCATTCGCCATTACCTCTTCGGCCACTGGTACTTCAAGGGTGACTTCAACCCCGCCGTCGCCCTCCCCGTCTGGCCTGCCATCGAGTGGATCGCCTTTCGCTTCACAGGAGTCTCCCCCACAGCCGCTCGCGCGCTCACGCTTTCCGTTTTCGCCGTCACCCTCGTCGCCTTCTACCGCCTGATCAGTCTCTACACGCGCCCCCGCACGCACCGCTCCGGGCCATCCCTCGCTGCACCGATAGCCATGCTGCTCCTCTGCGTAAGCCCGTTCTTTTACGTCTTCGAGCGTATGGCCATCCTCGAACCCCTGCTCGTAGCGCTCACCGTCCTGGCTTTGCTGGCAGCCTCGTCTCTGCATCCATGGGATATTCGGCACGCGATGAACTTGTCATCTCGACCGCAGCGCAGCGCAGCGGAGAGACCCGCAGTGTTTTCACTCGCAGCCCGTATCTTTCCCACGCTCGCCCTCGGCCTCATCCTCCCGGCGATGGTCCTCACCAAGACCACCGCCGTCTTCCTCGTCCCGGCTATCGCCTATATCGTCTGGGCCCGCGCCGGCTACCGCCTTCGCCCGGCGATCAGGCTCTCCATCATCCCCGCGATCATGGCCATCGCCCTGTGGCTGGCCTACCTGCTCTTCTTCGTCCGCGCCCACTACCTCGTCGACTACCAATACCTCTTCTCTGCCAACGGCTACACCGGCATCGAGCTTGAGCCCTACTCCAGGGTCATCCTCAATACCATCTCCGACGGCCTCTGGATGGGCCATGTCCTTTACCTGCTCTTCTTCGGCGCCCTCGCTCTGGCGCTCTTCTGGAAGCCTCGCATCTTCTCGAACCCGCTCGTCCCGTCCTTGCTCCTCTGGACCGGTGGCTACTTTGCGTTCCTCGCGTATCACAACAATCTGCAGCCCCGTTACTACCTTGTCGCAGCGGCGCCCATCACGGTCCTGGTTGCGCTCGCCGTCGACAACTTCCGCCGGCCCGCAGAAGGCCAGACTCCCACCCGTTTCTTCCGCATCGCGTCAGCCACTATCGCCACGCTGGTCGTCCTGGCTATTGCCATTCCCGACGCCATCCTGCAGCTCGACTTCGTCCTCCACCCCGACTACACCTTCGAAGGTGCCGCCAACGCCATCAAGCGCATCGTCCTCGCCGATCCCACCCACTCCCACCTCGTCCTCTCCATCTCCGGCTCCGACCTCACCCTCATGACCGGACTTCCCTCCATTGACGACGACTTCGGCACCATGGAGCTCTCCGAGCGCGTCGCGACATACCACCCCGGCTGGTACGCCGCCTGGAACGAGCTCGACGACGACAAGATGGACGCCCTCACTCCGCTCTACCACGTCGAGCGTGTCGCCGCCTTCCCGGCGATGGACGACCCCGACCGCAATCTGCTTATCCTCTACCGGCTCGACCCCGCCGCCCCCACCCCCGAGGTCCGCACCCACAAACCCCGCACACCCAAACCCCTCATCACCAAGCTAGGCCAGCAGCCCAGCACCGAACAGCTCGAGCACTAAGCAGCTTATTCATGTGGCTTAATGCGGCGCAGCCACCACCACAAACTCCTCATCCAGCGATACCGCGGAATTCACAGCCTTCCCTTTATCCATCGCCGGTGTAAACCGCCATTTGCTCACCGCCTCGACAGCCTTCTCATCCAGCCCATACCCTATCGGCTGCATCACGGCGATCCGCCTCGGCACGCCTTCTGCGTCCACCACCAGGCGCAACCGCACCTGTCCTGCTACATGGTCGTGTGCCGCTTCCGAGGTATAGCTCGCTTCACCCCTGTGCGTCAGCGCGGCCACGCTCGCGGTTGCCGTGGGTGCGGGAATGCTCTCAATGGTTTGCCCGGTTAGCGCATCCTGCGGCCAGGCTCTGCCCGGATCAAAGTAGTGCTGCCAGAACTCCGGCATACTCTCCTGCAGCGGCCTGTCGATTCCCGTTGAAAATACGTTCTTCAGCGCCCGCTCAAACGCCGCCGCATCGCCCGTATCGGTCATCACAATCTTCATCTTCTCGTCGTTCTGCGCATGCCGGTCGAACTCCCGCCGGTCGGGCGCGAACCGCATCGCAACCCTCACCCCATCGAGCTCGACCTCTCCTGGCGCTTTGCGTTCCACCTTCAGTACATTCACTCCAGCCAGCGTCCAGTCCGTGGCCTTCGCCAAACCCGTCACATGCCCTTCGGCATCAAAGCTCAGGTTGTCCTCCGTGCAGAAGCACCGCAGAAACAACGCACGACCCACCATCTGCGACGCAGCATCCACCACTGCATCCTTCGGGGACTCCTGAGCAACAGTCATCTGTTGCGCCGCCAGCACCATCACTAACGCCACCAAGCCAGCTTTCATACCCCAAACTTTACGCCCAACCCACCGACAAATCATCGATTTCCCCGGGTCTCGCTCATCCTTCAACGAACTATTGCTCATTTCGGCACGTTTCCTCAAAAAAACCTGCATAACTTCTTCGCCCTTTTGCGAGTCCAATTGCGAACACGTACTCTAGGTATGTCGCATCCCGATCGCCCTGGACCGCGTGCAACTATTCGATGAGATTCCCGAGCCAGGCTACTTTTATCGCAATCCTTGTGTGCCTCTGCGCATTCGTCTCTCCAGTGGCTTATGCCCAGGCGCCCGCCCCCACCGGCACGCTCACTGGAACCGTCGCTGACCCATCCGGCGCCGTCATCCCGGGCGCGATCGTCCACGTCGAAACCCACAAACCCTCCACGTTCACCCAGCCCAACACCACCACCAGCGCCTCAGGTTCCTACAGCGTCACCCTGCCCACGGGCACCTACGACATCACCATCATCGCCCCTGGCTTTGATCCGTTCGTCGGCACCGCTGTCATCTCGCGCACAGGCGGCAACACCCGCCTGAACGCCGCCCTGATCATTGCCACGGACTCCGAGCAGGTCACTGTCTCCTCCGACCAGAACTCCACTAGCGCCGATGCCAACAAGAGCGCGCTCGTGCTCGGCTCTGCTGAACTCAGCACGTTCTCCGACGACGACGCCACCTTCCAGCAGCAGATCCAGGCTCTTGCCGGAGCCGATCCTACGCAGCCCTCCAGCGTTTACGTCGATGGCTTCTCCGGCGGCCAGATGCCCCCTAAGGACTCCATCCGCGAAATCCGCATCAATCAAAATCCCTACTCCTCGCAGTACCCTGACCTCGGTTTCGGTCGCGTTGAAGTCTTCACCAAGCCCGGCAGCGACAAGATTCATGGCCGTTTCATGGCTTTCTCCACCGACTCCTCCCTCAATGCACAGAATCCTTTCTCCGGTACCCAGCCGCCTTATTACATGCTCATTCTGCGCGGCAACGTCAGCGGCCCCATCGGTAAAAAGACGTCCTTCTTCCTCAATGGCGTGTACAACAACCAGCAGAACAACTCCGTCATCAATGCCATTCTTCCCACCGGAACCTACAATGCCGTTGTTGCCAGCCCCACCACCAACTTCGACGAAAATGTTCGTCTCGACCGCCAGGTTACGCCTAACAACGTCCTCACGACCCGCTATGAAATTCAGCGCTACACGCTGACCAACGGCGGTCTCGCCGGCAGCGTTGCTCAGTTCAATGGCAACGGGCCGCCACCGGCCGCTGCCTCGTCGCAGATCCTTCCGTCGGAAGCGTTCAACAGCACCACCACCACGCAAACTTTGCAGCTCTCCGACTCGCAGAACATCGGCAAGAACAAAATCCTCGAAACACGCTTTCAGTGGATTCGTTCACGCTCCGGCCAAACCCCGGCGTCGGTCGCGCCCACCACCAGCGTCGAAGGCTACTTTAGCGGCGGCGGCTCATCCAGCCAGACGCTCAACGACCACACCGACCGCACCGAGCTTCAGGAGTACTTCTCGCTCGACCACGGCAAACACTTCATCCGCATCGGCGGACGTTACCGTGGCTATCGCGACGCTAACTTCAACAACGCCGGTTACAACGGTGCATTCACCTATTCGTCCACATCAACGGCCACCGCTCTCGCCAACTACAACAATGGCAACGGGACGCCGATCCAATACAACATCACCACCGGCCAGCCATCCTCCGTCGTCTACACTGGCGACCTCAGTCTTTATGCCGAAGATGAGTGGCGCGTGCGCAAGAACGTCACGCTCAACTATGGTTTCCGCGCGGAGTCGCAGTCGGCCATCCCCGATCACTTCGACCCTGCCCCCCGCTTCGGTGCGTCCTGGGCTGTCGGCCAAACCGACAAGCGCCAGCCCTTCGTTACGCTGCGTACCGGCTTCGGTCTCTTTTACGATCGCTTCTCTTCGTCCAACATTCTCACGGCCGTTCGCCAGCAGAGCGGCACCGTGCAACAGCAGTACGTTGTCACCTCGGTCCCGGCCGGTTGCACCGCCAATAACCCGTCAGGATGCTCGGGGTTCGCAGCCGCGTCGCCCACCCTCTATAACATCGACCCCCATCTTCGCTCCGAGTACGTCGCCGCCACCGGCATCACCGCGGAGCGCGCCATCGGCAAGATGGGCAACGTCTCGGTCAACTACATGCACACCCAGGGCGACCATCTATGGCTTTCGCGCAACATCAACGCTCCGCTCCCCGGCACCTTCGTTTACGGACAGGCCGGTAGCGGCACACGTCCCCTCGGCGGCACGCAGAATATCTATCAATTCGCCTCCAACGGCCACTCCACCCTCAACTTCTTCTTCGCCAACGCCCAGCTCAATCTCACCAAACGCATCAACTTCTGGGCCTGGTTCGGCGAGCGGTACAAGAACTCCGACACCGGCGGCGCTTCCAGCTTTCCCACCAATCAATACCGTGTTTCCGACGACTACGGCCGCATAGCCTCGGCGCCCAGGCGTCTCTTCACCGGCGGCGACATCAAGGCCTGGTGGGGCATCAATATCGATCCTTTTGTCGCCTACTCCGGCCCCCAGCCCTTCAACATCACCACCGGCACGGACCTTAACGGCGACACGCAGTTCAATGACCGCCCTAGCTTCGCCACCGCAGCCAGCCCGGCAGCTTCTGTCTACAAAACCGCCTACGGCACCTTCAACGCCAACCCTGTTGCCGGCGAAAAGATCATTCCCATCAACTACGGCAACGGTCCCCACTTCGTATACACCGAACTCGGCATGCGCAAGAACTTCTACTTCGGCACTGCGCCGCCGCCGCCACCGGCTCCAAAAGTCGAGCCCGGCAAGCCTGCTCCGAAGCCCACGCCTCCGCAAAAGCCCTACAACCTTACGCTCAACCTGGAAGTGGACAATATCTTCAACCACACCAACGCCGGTCAACCCATCGGCGTCCTCTCATCGCCTGACTTCGGCCGCTCCTTATCTCTGAACAGCACCTTCATCGGCAGCCCCAATGCCAACCGCATGATTTACTTCGGTACTTCCTTCAGTTTTTGAGCGCCCGGGCTCTTGACTCCGGTTCCAACCTCCAATATCCTGAACACTCGCGCAGTTTCGCGCCTGCTCCTCCGTGTGCCCGGTTATCTGGGCGGCAACGAGGCGAAGAGGTTCCCTTAGGGTTCCGGCGGGGTGAAACACCGAGGTGAGTTTCCGTTTGGCAGGGCACAAGTAAGCCGGCCACGATCAACCCACTCCCCAGCCCTTGCAGCAAAAAGGCTCTGTGCGCTCCACCGCAACGTCGGCATTTCCGCGTCCGGGCATCGTGCCCGTCGTCGTCTCGCCGCCATAACGTACTGACTGCAAACATCTTCGAGCACCAGCCGGCAGTTGTTCCACGAAGACGGCAGAACCAGGGAGTAAACAGTGAATCTCAATCAGTCCACCACCATTCCGAGTGGAAAAGACATCAAGCGCAAGTGGTTCGTCATCGACGCCGCCGGCCAGACCCTCGGCCGCCTCTCGTCGCACGCCGCCAGCATCCTCGCCGGCAAGACCAGCCCGCTCTACACGCCTTATATCGACATGGGCGACCACGTTGTTGTCATCAACGCCGAAAAGATTCAGCTCACCGGCATGAAGGGCGCTCAGAAGCTCTATCGCCGTTACACCGGTTTTCCCGGCGGCCTGCGTGAAGAGAGCTACGTCAAGCTGCTCGCCCGCCGTCCTGAAGCCATTCTCGAGCAGTCCATCAAGGGCATGCTGCCCAAGTCCAAGCTCGGCCGCCAGATGGCCACCAAGCTCAAGGTGTACAAGGGTGCCGACCATCCACATTACGCCCAGCAGCCCATCCCGCTGGAAATGCACCGCACCGGCAAGCCTGCTTCGCAGCACAAGAAGCAAGAACACGCGAAGCAGTCAGCCTAAGCACGGATTTCGTTGTCCGCTCTGGAGTTGCTTTCAAGGCCAGCACGGACGGTAGGTCGGGGATTTAGCCCCGACAATCAGCGGCACAAAATTTGAGGGGCTTTAGCCCCGGGTACTTTGAGGATTCACATGGCAGATTTGATCCAGTATTACGGCACCGGTCGTCGCAAGAGCGCGATCGCCCGCGTGTTCCTTCGCCCTGGTTCGGGCAAGTTCACCGTCAACGGCAAAGAGTTCGAAGAGTACTTCGTCACTCCCGCCCAGCGCATCGCCGCCAAGCGCCCCCTCGGCATTGCCGACATCAACGAGACCTTCGACATCCTGACCACGGTCAAGGGTGGCGGCGTCAACGGACAGGCCGACGCAGTCAAGCTCGGCATCACCCGCGCGCTCATGGAGTTCAACGTCGAACTCCGCAAGGCTCTCAAGGCCGAGGGCTTCGTCACCCGCGATCCGCGTGGCAAGGAACGCAAGAAGTACGGCCAGAAGGGCGCTCGCGCTCGCTTCCAGTTCTCGAAGCGGTAATCCGCTTCGAATGAGTAGAGAGCAAGGAGTAAGGAGTAGAGAAAATCTACTCCTTACTCTCTACTCCTTACTCCTTCGCTTCACCTGCCGCATCTCGCGGTGGCAAGGAATTCAATCTCCCTCACGGGATCACCAATCGCTTCACGTCGCAGCGCAAGCGATGCCCAATACAAGGAGCCTCTTATGGCCAGCATCACAATGAAGGAACTGCTCGAAGCCGGTGTCCACTTCGGTCACCAGACCAAGCGTTGGAACCCCAAGATGAAGGAGTACATCTTCGGCGAGCGCAACGGCATTTACATCATCGACCTCCAGAAGACCCTCAAGATGTTCAAAGAGGCGTCCAAGTTCGTCACCGACCTCACCGCCACCGGCAAGCTCGTGCTGTTCGTCGGCACCAAGCGCCAGGCGCAGGATGCGGTTGCCGAAGAAGCCACCCGCGCCGGCATGCCCTACATCAATAGCCGCTGGCTCGGCGGTCTGCTCACCAACTGGGTCACCGTGCAGAAGTCGGTCAAGCGCCTCCAGGAGCTCGACGAAATGTCGACCGACGGCCGCTACGAGCTGCTTACCAAGAAGGAAGTCATCAAGCTGGAGCGCGAGCGCAAGTCCCTGTCGACCAACCTCTCGGGTATCAAGAACATGAAGCGCCTTCCCGACGCGATCTTCGTCATCGACTCCAACAACGAAGCAATCGCCGTCGCTGAAGCCCGTAAGCTCGGCATCCCGGTCGTTGCAGTGGTCGACACCAACTGCGACCCCACGGTTGTCGACTACGTGATCCCCGGCAACGACGACGCTCTCCGCGCCATCCGCCTCTTCACCACGAAGATCGCTGACTCGGCCTACGAAGGCACGCAGATGATCTCCGACAAGGCCTTCGCCAACGAGTTCTCCGACGTTCAGCCTGTCATGACCGAAGCGCACTTCCTCGGCGACGAAGGCGACGACGCCCTGAACGAAGTTCAGGAGTCTGCCGGAATCGCGGAAGCTTCTGCGGACGCCGATGAGCTCGAAGCCGAGAACATCGACCTCAACGCGGTCCTGGGCGGCGGAATCCGCAAGGCTCCCGCAGCCGAGACCGAGCCGGAGCTCGAAGCCGAGCCCGTCGAAGCCACTGCCTAAGCTCCACCATCAATTCGGGGGCGCGGGCATCAACCCCGCGCCCCTTTTTCACGCCGCCTCCACTTTGAGGCGAGAAGGAATAAAGAATGTCTACCGCTGAAGCCGTAAAGATCGACGCCAAGCTCGTCAAGGAACTCCGCGAAAAGTCCGGCGCCCCCATGGGCGACTGTCTCAAGGCCCTCCAGGAAGCCAAGGGCGACATGGAAAACGCCTTCGTCGTCCTCCGCAAGCGCGGCATGGCGTCGGCTGCCAAGAAGGCCAGCCGCACCACCAATGAAGGCGCGGTCGGAACCTACATCCACGCCGGCGGCAAGATCGGCGTTCTGCTCGAGCTCAACTGCGAGTCGGACTTCGTCGCGCGCACCGAAGACTTCCAGGAGCTCCTCAAGGACGTAGCGATGCACATCGCCGCCGTCGACCCACGCTACGTCGGCAAGGACGAAGTCACGCCCGCCGACATCGAGAAGGAGAAGGACATCTACCGCGCCCAGGCCGCCGCTTCGGGCAAGCCCGCGAACATCATCGAGAAGATGCTCGAAGGCAAGATGTCGAAGTTCTACGAGGAAGTCTGCCTGCTCGAGCAGCCCTTCATCAAGGAGTCTTCCCTCACCATCGGCCAGCTCATCGCGCAGAAGATCGCCAAGCTCGGCGAGAATATCTCTGTCCGCCGCTTCGCCCGCTTCAAGATCGGCGAGCCCAACTACACCGTAGCCTCGGCCAAGGCCGCAGCGATCGAAGAGCCGGCAGCATAAGCTTCAACATCTCCGGGTAACACCGAGCCTGGGCGATAAGCCCAGGCTCTTTCTTTTGTCCTCAACACGATGACCGCCGCGAGGCCTACCCAACCCCGGCGAGCCTTAACCCCTTGAACCTTCATCCTGAGTGCATACGCAAATCAGGGATTTTCGCCGGTTTCTTCGGCAACAATTAATTCGAGCAGAACGTGAACAGGCCCGTCCTTACTATTAGTGAGAATCGATAGCATTCATTATCTGCGCAGGACTCATAATTACCAGCTATGAACAGTCGAGTTAGTCGAAAACTTCTATTCCGTATAGAACTTCCGCGGATTGGGATTGGGCTGATGTTAGGTCTGTTGGTTTCGATTGGCTCACTAATCGTCCCAGCTAATTGGGCAAGATTGTTGTCGCAAGACGAAGCACCACCGAAACGGATGGCGCAAGATGCAGATCCGTCGTTTGATGTCGCTACGATCAGACCCAATAGCTCCGGAGCACCAATGATGCAAGGGATAAACGAGAAGGGGCGCTATTTCACCACGCACAATACGTCTCTCGCCGACCTTATCCAATTTGCATACGGCATTCAGGCGAAGCAGATTGTTGGTGCGCCGGAATGGATGGACAGAGATCGATACGACATATCTGCGGTGCCAAACCAGGAGGGCGTGCCCACTCTCTCGCAGGTCAGACTCATGGTGCAGAAGCTAATGGCGGATCGATACAAACTCACATTCCATCGAGGCAAGCGAGAGCTATCTGCATTTGTACTCACAGTCGAGCAGAATGAGCCGAAGCTGAACCCGACGCAACTCAAAGGACCTGTGCCCGTCAATAGCCTGCTATCGGGCTCCCGTGGGTGGACGTTGTCCATGCGTAATGCAAGCATGACAGACTTCACAGGCTATCTTCAGATGATCGTGTTGGACCGGCCAGTAGTGGATCAGACAGGTATTGCAGGAAAATTTGATATTAGCGTCACGTTCACGCCAGACAACTCGCAGTTTAAGGGAAATCCGCCCCCGCCACAGCAGGCGGCCAACGACGATATCGCGCCGGGATTATTTGAGGCGCTCCGGCAGCAGCTTGGATTACGGCTGGACTCACGAAAGGCGCTTGTTGATGCGATTGCCATCGATCATGTTCAGAAACCTTCGGAGAACTAGTTCTATCCGATGAGCCGCCTCACTGCTACAAGCGCCTGCCTGAGGTGCTCGCGTGGCCATGGCAGGAGCCAACGAGTTCGCCATCCAACCAGGAAAGAGCCCGGGCCAACCCCCGGGCTCTTTCCTTTGGACTTCCCCTCACCCTGTCTTGTCACCCTCCTGCCGAAATCCTCATACAACCCAATCGTGGCCCCAACGCATCGAATCCGCCGTAACCATCCCTTCAGAGCATTTACGGATTGATAAACCCAGTCGTCGGGCCCAAACGTGTTGCATCAGCTAAATCCAGGCACCGTGGTATTTCGATGTTCCGATCAACCTTGCTTATGCCGCATGCGGTCTGCTGGAAAGCCGACCCTCAGCTGATCTGGACCATGGTGGTCACGAACGGCATCACGTTCCTGAGCTACCTCACCATCTGCCTCACCCTCTTTTCTCTCGTCCGCCGCACCCGCAAAATCATCCAGCGCGACTGGGCCTACTTCGTCGTCGGCTTTGCGCTCTTCATCGTCGCCTGCGGCACCACGCACCTCATGGAGGTCGTCACCACCTGGACGCCGCTTTTCTGGATCGACGCCGCCGCGAACATCATCACCGCGCTCCTCTCCGCCTACGTCGCCATCATGCTCATCCGCCGTTCCCACACCATCGGCTTCAGCATCAACGACTACGCCGAGCGCCTTGCCAACGCCGAAAACGAAAAGCTCCAGATGCAGCAGAACCTGCTCGCCGCTCGCAAGATTGAGGACTGGAGCCGTATGTCCACGGCCGTGGCTCACGAGATCAACAACCCGCTCGAAGCCATCCACAATCTGCTTTACCTCATTCAACGCACACAAGGCACACCACGCGAAGCCGTCGAGCTGGCAAAAACAGCCGCGGACGAAGTCGATCGTGTCATGGAGATCTCCCGCTCCACACTCGCCTTCTTCCGCCATACCGCCGAACCCGAACCGGTAGACCTCTCCACTGTTGCCGAGTCCGTCCGCTTCCTCCTCGGCACCCTACTTGCCAGCAAACGCATCTCGCTCGAAATCCATAGCGAAGGTGACGTCGTCATAGAAGCCATCGCCGGTGAAGTTCGTCAGGTCTTGCTCAACGTCGTGCGCAACGCCTGCGAGGCCACCGCGCCCGGCGGCCCCGGCGTCAGCATCAACCTCACCGGCTCACCCGCAGGCGTCGAAGTCGCCATAGTCGACCACGGCGTCGGCATCGACCCAGCCATCCTCGCAACGCTCTTCCAGTTCGGCTTCACTACTAAGGGCGAGCAGGGCAATGGCATCGGCCTCTGGTCGGTCAAGCACATCGTCACTCGGCACGGTGGAACAGTTAGCGTAACCTCCATACCCGGCGAAGGCACCACCGTTACCCTCTGGTGGCCCCGCAGCTCCAGCGCGCCGTCCGCCTGATCCGCTTAGAAATTCAACCCTCAATTCATCGCCTTGCGATATCGTAGTCATGCGTCCCCGGAGACCCCTCGCATGCGCTCGAACACCATCCTCCCGCTCCTTGCTCTCACTCTCGCGCTTCCCGTATTTGCGCAGCAGGCCCCGCCTCCGGCATCAGCCATTCCCGCTACAGCGACTCCCGCGCCCGTCACGCAGGCGCCTCCGGAAACGCCTCCACCCGCGCCCAACGCCGCCAACACCATTCGCAGCAATGTCCAGCTCGTCGTCCTCGACGGCGTTGCCATCGACGCTAAAGGCGTCCCTATCACCAATCTCACCCAGTCCGACTTCCATATCGTCGACGACGACCAACCTCAGAGGATCCGCAACTTCGACCCTCCCGGCCGCTTCACGCCCGCCCCTGACCTCACCATCGACTCCACCGCCGACCTCGACCGCCTCGCCCCTCACGCGCCTGTCAACATCGTCCTTCTCGACGAGTTCACCACCCACTTTGAAGACATGGCCTTCGCTCGCTACTCGCTCAAAAAGTGGCTCGAAAAGCAGCCTGCCAAGCTCGACACCCCCACCATGCTTGCCTCCGTCGACTTCCAGCACTTCACCGTCCTGCGCGACTATACCCAGAACAAGGACGAGCTCATTCAGGCGCTCGACCATCACTTCATCGCCAACCCCTGGCGCAACAGCAACTTCTCCTGGGCTAACGAGCAATACAACACCGCCTTCAACACCCTGCGCCGCATTGCAGAGGCCAGCTCCGGACACCAGGGCCACAAGAACATGATCTGGCTCGGCCGCGGTCTGCCCACGCTCAACCTGTCCGGCATTGCCGTCGACGCTCAACGCCAGACCCACACCGCCATCCAGCTCGCCGTCGATGAGCTCCGCGACGCCCGCGTCACTCTCTACACCATCGACCCTTCCGGCCTCACCGTCGAACCCGGCGGCGGCTACGGCAACGATGCTCGTCTCTTCTCGCCCTTCGGCGGTGACCCAACCTTCGAAGCCCTCGCCCGAGAAACCGGCGGCCGCACCTTCCACGGCACGAACGACGTCGACGTCCAGGTCGGCGACTCCATTCGCGACGGCTCCAGCCTCTACACACTCAGCTACGTCCCCAGCAATCCCTCCACGGACACCGACAAGTTCCGCCGCATCAAGGTCACCATCGACCGCCCCGGCATCACCTTCGTCACTCGCCAGGGCTACTATCCCTCCATCCGCCCCGCGCGCCTCTACCCCGGCGGTCAGGCCAGCAAGCGCCTCATGTCTGAGCTCTTCGACGCTGCCACCAGCAACATGGTCTACGATGCCGTCGACTTCACCGTCGCCGCGTCGCCCACCGACGCCAACGACTTCAAAATCTCCATCCAGGGCAGCAGCATGGAGTGGTACATCACCCACGACCCCGCCAAGCCTCGCTTCACCCGCATCATCGTCATCGCCACCACGATGGATAAGAAGGGAAAGGAGCTCAACAAGGACGGCCGCACCTACACCTTCAGCGCGCCTCTCACCGCTCCCGTCACCGGCCGCCTGCATCTCCCCGTCGGCATTGCGTACAAACTCAAGCCCGACCCCAAGGCCGTGCGTGTTCGTTTCGTAGCCCGCGTAGAAGCCACGGGCCACATGGGCACTGCCGATATCGCCCTGGCTCCCGGCGCATCCGCCCGCTCTACCGGCACAGAGCCCACCGTCTCAGCCGCCACAGCACAACCCCAAACTCAGACTCCATAGCGGTGTTGGATGTACTCGTCTTCGCGCTAACGAATCCCACCGAGCAGCTCGACCATCCGCCTGTATCCTGCGGCTCTGGCCGCTGCATTCTCGGCTGAGGCATCGGGAGCTTCACCAGCGCGCATGAACCCATGCCCGGCGCCGTCATAGGTCACCGGCTCATACTTCTTGCCTGCGGCTTTCATGTCGATCGTGGTCTGCGGAATCGTCGCCGAAATCCGCGCATCGTTGCCCGCATAGAATCCATAGACCGAAGCCACGATATTCTTCATCGCATCCGCCGGCGGCGGTGGTCCATAGAACACGAACGCCGAGTTCAAATCCTTGCGATGCGTTGCAAACGCAAAGCTCTTTCCACCACCCCAGCAGAACCCCGCAACAAACAACTTGCCGCTCGCGGAAGGCTGCTTCTTCCCATAATCGGCAGCCGCATCCAGATCACCCAACACAATCGCCGGATCAAGCGAAGACACAGCCTTCGTTACCGCACTCTGGTCCGGAAACGCCGACGTCCCACCCGGAGACATCGCCATAAACGCCGATCCACCATCGCCCTGCATATGCATGTGATCCATCGGTGCAGACGCAGCGCCGTTCGGGCTCTGGTTGGTTTGCCCCGGGCGGCAAGGCATCGGATCGCAACCGGCTCCGGGAGCCGTAGCTGGGATCTTACCCATATCGCTCGCTGTCATGCCCGTCATCGGCGGCCCAAAGCCACTCAACAGATCAGGCTCGACCACAATGTATCCCGCACTCGCGACCTCATCGGCCATCTCGCGTGCCCAGTCGCTCAGCCCGAAGATCTCGTGGATCATCACAACCACAGGCGCTTTATCCTTCACCTCCGGATAAACCACCCACGCCTGCAGCACGCGCCCGCTGGGCTCTTTAATGGACACATACTCGCCATGCCGTGGGCTCTTGGCGAGCGCAGCCTTCGCCCAATCCTGCGCGGAGCAGGTCAACGTACAAAGTCCCATAAGGACCGCGAAAGAAGCAGGCAGCAGCGCAGCGCGGAGTCGCATCATGCCAGCGAGTCTACTTCGCAAAGCCTCAACACCGCAATGGGACTTAGCGGTTGTTGTTGTCGAACATCGAACCGACGATCCCACCCAGCACCGCAGCGGTCCCAATCTTGCCGCCTTCTCCGCGGTTCTGTGGCAGATAAGGCTCCAGCGCATGAGCAAGGTTCGCCAGCGGCAATGTCTGCAACCAAACACGTCCGGGTCCCGTAAGCGCAGCCAGGAAGATGCCATCGCCTCCGAAGAACATGTTCCGAATTCCCTGAATGCGCGTGATCTGGAAGCTCACCGAAGCCTGAAACGCCCCGACATGCCCCGGATGCACCCGCAGCGTCTCACCGGGCTGCAGATCGCGCACCACTACTTCGCCACCCAGCTCCAGCCAAGCCGTACCAACTCCCGAAACTTTCTGCAGCAGGAATCCATCCCCACCGAAGATTCCCGCGCCCAGCGACTGCTGGAACCCGAAGCCCAGTTGGATCTGCGGTGTCGCGCACAGGAATCCATGACGATGAATCAGAAACTCATGTCCGGGATGAACTTCGAGCGGCAGGATGTGTCCGGGAATCTTAGTCGCAAACGCTACCTCACCTGGATAGCCTTGTGCTGTGTACTCGGTCATGAAGAGCGTGCCACCACCGGCCATCCGCTTGATCGCCCCAAAGAACCCGCCGCCACCGGCCATTTGCGTATGCGTGGTCATCGCGATGGTCTGCGTCATCCAGCTCAGCTCGCCGGCTTCCGAAATGAGGCTCTCGCCGGGCTGAAGCAGAGCTTCCAGCACCGGCATGGTGGTTCCTACGATTCTGCTTTGCATGGTTCGTCGACTCCCTCTGTCGCAGAATATCGTACGCGAGAGAGCTGCCGGAAGTTCCGCTAGCTGTGGCGGGAAGTCTTGATCGGTGCAGCGAAGGGGCTCGAAGGGTCGGCAACCTCAAGACAGTTGCGGCCCATCGCCTTCGCCTTGTACATCATCGCGTCGGAGGAGCGAATGATGGAGTGCAGCGTGTTGCCATCCTCGGGAAAGGTAGCCAGCCCGAAGCTGGCCGTGATGCGCAGCGACATGCCTTCGCCGTTCAGGAAGCGTGAATCGTTCAGAGTCTCCCTCAGATGGCTGGCGAGCTCAGTGGCGCGCTTCTTATCCAGCCCGCGGAGCAGCGCGACGAACTCATCACCACCATAACGGAACGCCGGATGTTCTGGACCGAGCGTGCGTTTGATCACGCCGCCGATCTCCGAGAGCAGACGCGAGCCGACGAGATGACCATGGGTGTCGTTGATGGACTTGAAGTGATCGAGGTCGAGGAACAGCAGGCTGAAGTGCGGTTGGATGGAGACCACCCGCGTGCTCGGATCGGGATTGATCTCCTGCTCGAGCATGGTGTACAGATAGCGCGCATTGAACAGGCCCGTACAGTCATCGGTGATGCTCAGGTGATGAATGAGCTTGACCGAACGTGCGTTCTGCAGCGCGATCGCGGCGTAGTCGCAGAGCACACGCAGGAACGCGATGGAGGAGTCAGGCAAGAGATCGAGCTTGCTGTTGTGCAGTTGCAGCACGCCGAGCGTCCGTCCGCCGTGGCGGATAGGAAGGCATGCAATCGATTGCAAATTGAGCTCTGAATGCTGCGCTGCAAACGCTGCCCAATCGCGATCGAGTTGAACATCGGGGATGATCAGCGGATTGCCGGTCTGGGCAACATAGCCCGCGATGCCTTGTCCCATCTTCAGGCGGCTGTTGCGGAAAGCTGTATCGTCTACACCGGCAGACAGAGCGTAATACAGCTCGGCGGCTTCTTCATCGACCATTAAGAGCGACCAGCGCTCGGGACCGAAGAACTCTTCCATCTTGCTCATGATGGCCAGCAGCAGCGGTTCGAGCTCAAGGTTCGATGTGAGGGCGCGAGCGACCTCGTGAAACACACGCAGGCTCTCCATCTGCCGGTTATCGATGACTTCGAGCTGGCGTTTCAGTTTCACGTTCACGTCCCGTTCAAAGATGAATGCGCATGGGATCGCTGCGTAAGCAAGACGATGATAGAGCACCATCAATAAATTTTGTGTCGGCATTGGCACGCAGGGCGCCTTACTACTCAACCACCGATATGCACCATGCTGCGAGAAGGCTTGAGGAAGCCTGGCTCTCCGATATGATGACGAGCCTCTTTGCGCTGGATGATGCGTCGAATCCAGATACGCAAATCATCGTCGCATGTTCCATGCGACATTAGACCGGCAAAATCGTGATCGGTTTGGGAGAAAAGACAGGTTCTTATTTTTCCGTCGGAAGTCAGACGGATGCGACTGCAATGGCCGCAAAAGGGTCTTGAAACCGGCGCGATGATGCCGATTTCGCCGATGCCGTCGTCAAAGGTGAAGCGGCGAGCGGTTTCGCTGATGTGATTTGGAGGGAGCTCAACAAGAGTGCGAACGGCGTTGAGGCGCTCTACAATTTCGTCCATGCGGACGACTGTCTCCGGAGCCCACGCGCGATGACCGGGCGCTTCCGAGTGCTCTTCCAGAGGCATGAACTCGATGAAGCGGACGATAACGCCTTCAGTGCGAGAGAACTCAGCGAAGGCTTCGATCTGGGAGTCGTTGAAGCCGCGCATGAGCACGCAGTTGACCTTTACAGGGCCGAGACCGGCGTCCTGCGCGGCGCGGATACCATCGCGTACGCGCTGGAAGCTTCCCGGCACGCGGGTGATGCTGGTGAACGTCTCGGCGTCGACTGCGTCCATGCTGACCGTGATGCGCTGGAGACCGGCTTCGCGCAGAGGCTTGGCGAGCCCGGCGAGAAGATGCCCGTTGGTCGTCAGGGCGATGTCGAGTTTGGTATCCGGCGCGAATGCAGGGCGTAGATCGGCGGCTTCGCGGATGAGATCGAGCAGGCCCTCGCGCAGCAGCGGTTCACCGCCGGTGAGACGGATCTTCTCGATGCCGAGCGAGACGAAGACGCGCAGCATGTGGGCGTAATCGGCGATCGGGAGGTCGGTATACTGGGCGCCGTCGGTTCCGGTGCGGCAGTAAATGCAGCGATAGTTGCACCGGTCGGTGACAGAAAGGCGAAGATCGGTAATTGCGCGTCCGTAGCTATCCCGCAGACGCTCAAATGGCATCTCTACAGGGAGAGATGTAGCGTTGAGGCCCGAAATGGCGGGCGATTCGAAATGGGGTAGCGAAGTTGCCATAGGTGGGAAATACTGCAAATTAGATGCTTTTTCGATGCCGAAATATTCACCTACGTGTGATACTGAATTGACTTATCCGCATCAAAGTTTCCAACAGCACTAAGTTAAAGCGCCATCCATAGAACGCAAATGGAGGCAGCAAACAGTCGCCACCCGTGCGCTGTCGTCATTCTAGGAGACTCCCTTCCATGGTTACACCCGATTCTCTCTCGGTCTGGCTGAATGAACAGGCCTGGCCTATCGCCATTATCGTCGCTTGCGTTGTGTTTGCGTTCCTTGCGCTCAAGATCTCCGCGCAACGCCGGCATAAGGCGTTGGCGTCGGAACGCGAAGGTGTGACGGAAGCGACGTTTACCGCTCACCTGCAGCAGTACGGGTTCGATCCGGCCATTACCGGAGCAACGTACCGTTACCTGCAGGAGGTTCAGCTGGTGCGGTTTCCTATTCTTCCGGGCGACGCTTTGGACGAAGACCTTGGGCTGGACACAGAAGATATCGATCAGACCATCAGTGAGCTTACGGCTGCGCTGAAGCGTGATCGCCAGCCTGGTTTGCGGCATACGCCGCTGGTTACGGTCGAAGACCTGGTTCGGTTGCTGCAGGCTTCGCCGCGCAAGTCGCGGACGGCAGCAGCTTAGAGACAGAGATTAGAGTGTAGAGGATAGAGAATGCAAAAGGTCGCTCTGGGAGCGGCCTTTTGTGTGTCCGGGTGTCGATAAAGCTAGATGCCTACGCCGAACTCTACGTCGGGCGTTTCGTCGCCGGCGTGGGCGTAGTTGTCATACGGGGTGCGGCGGTTGAACTTGTAGCGCTGGCGGAGTTCGCGGCCTACGACGACGCCGATCGCGAGTGCGGTGACACCGGCCGAAACCCATCCAATGTTGCGCAGCACGACGCGGCCTTCGCGCGCGACCTCAGCGGCGGCGTCCTCGAGGGCGGCTTCAAACTTGTTGCGGCGTGTGCGAAACAGCGGCATGCGGAGAATCATAGCGCAGGAACCTCAAAATTTGATAACAGCGACCTTACGACCATTGTGGGAGTCGCGAAGAAGTTAACGGCAACACGACGCAATGCCTTCAGGAGGGCGTTAGGCATTTAGACGTTCGAGATCAGGACTTGGTTGGTGTGGAAGGAGCCGATGGCGCTGCCGCGGGCGTTGGGGCCGCAGCAGCAGGCTTGGACTCGGCGGGTTTGGCCGGCGAAGCGGAGCTATCGACTGCGGCGGGCGCAGCTGCGCTGGTTTCGCTGGCGCTGGCGGCGGGTTTGGTTGAGCCGTAGCCGTCCTTGTACCAGCCGCCGCCCTGGAAGGAGAACGCGGCGGCGGTGATGGTGCGCTCGAGCTTGCCGTCGCAGTGTGGGCAGACGGTGAGCTCGGCGTCGGAGAACTTCTGGATCTTCTCGATGCGGCGATGGCAGGTGGTGCATTCGTATTCGTAGAGCGGCATTGCTGGTCCTTACTGGTTTTGCAGTACTGATTTCTAGGGTACAGGATGGGTACCCCCCTCCCCCCTATGTAGCGGGTATCTTGGGGGTAAGTGGCTTTAGAATGTGCGGCCCCGGGGCAGGGATATCTTGTAAAGATAACTTTCTAAATGAGTTAGCTGCAAAATATTGCAACGAAACGGGTTAACGGATCGCACAGGCCGAAGCTTTGAACGCAAAGGTCGCGAAGGTTCGCAAAGGGTTATGTGCGAGTGTTTGGGTGCTGTTAATAAAATAACGAATTGGCTGGGGTAACTGTGCCAACTATTTTGCGGAGGAATCGCCTGTGCTGATGAGGGTTTTGTGAGTTTTGCAGAGGCGCGGGGGCTTGACAAGATTTTATGGGAAACGACCGAAGGGTGTGCGTGGCTATTACGGCCCGGTGGACGGGCCTGAAGTGGCCCAATAGCTGGTACGGGCGGAAACCTGGAGCGTGGGTTGGCCGGCGATCTGAAGATGGAGCGCGTGGAAGCCGGGCTGTTTTGAGGTGGGGCTGAAACTGAGGGTGTAGCTTGCCGCGAAGTGATTCGCGAGGATGGAAAGCTGTCGTTCGAGATCTGATTTGCCGGAGAAGGGAAAGGACTCGCCGCCGGAAAGCGTGGCGACCTCAGCGGAAGTGTTGGTACGCATCGCACCGATTGCCTCACGGAGCGGGCGGTCGAGGTTGAAGGTGTGCATCACGAGCGGGAGGTCGGGGGAGAGCTGGTAGGGCGGGTTTTCGTGCCGGGGTTTGGTGAACTCATCCTTGAGCCAGGCTTTCTCGGGAGAAAAGGTGAGGCACTCGATGGTGATGTTGTTCTCGCCAAGGCGCCGCACGATATTAGCGGACTGCGCGCGGCTACCGTCGTCGTGGGTCTGGCTGATGAGCACGATGATGCGGCGATGAGTGGGCGGTTGTTTGCGAAGGAGATCGATGGCGGAGTCGACGGCGTCGAGGATAGCGGCGCCGTGGTCGCCGGGATCAGGTTTGGTGAATCCGTCTTCGAGATCGTTGATGTTCGGGGTGAAGTCCCATTGATACTCGGGCTGGCTGTCGAACTCGATCATCGCTACCTGGTGCGGAGCATTGACTGTGAGGTAGTCGAGCATGGTGCCGAGTTTGGTATAGGCGGCGAAGTTGCGCTGGGCAGTGGTGCCGGTCTGGAGAAGGACGACGATGGAGCGCGGCTGATGCTCGATGTCTTCGACGGTTACGTGCTGGGCAACGCCGTTGTCGGTAAGAAGGAAGTCGGTGGCTTTGAGGGTGGGGAGAGTGTCGCCGGAAGGGGATTGGATAAGGGCAGGGACGAGGACGAGGTTGGTGGTGGTTGTAATGGTCGGCGATTGAGCTTGGAGGGTGGCGGATAGCAGAAGCAGAGTGAGTGGGCAGAGGAAGTGTGTCGGTTTATGGGATGTCCGGAATCGGTGCGGTTGAGGACGAGATCTGGACATGGCTGTCGATGGTTATTAGACGCCTGCGATTGAGATTGCTGACGAAATATATTGGCCCGGAAGAACGGTGGTATCTTGGCGACCATGAAGATTCGGGCGATGTTGCTGGTGATCGGAATGGCAAGCGGGGCTTTGGCGATGGGCCAGCAGATGGCGGCGACTCCGCCGATGGGATGGAACAGCTGGGATGCCTATGGACTGACCATTACCGAACCGGAGTTTCGGGCCAACGTCGACGTGTTGAAGATAAAGCTGCTGCCGTTCGGCTGGCGGTATGCGGTGATCGATGAGGGGTGGTTCTTCGAGAATCCGCAGGATCGCGGAACGCCGGACAAGCTGCGCTATGCGCTCGATCCGCATGGCCGGTACGTGCCGGTGCCGGCGAGGTTTCCTTCGGCGATGGCGAAGACGGGGATGATAACGGCGTACGTTGGCCGGACGCCGAAGCTGGAGGCGACGATTGAAGAGACGAGCTTCGCGGCGCTGGGACAGTGGGTGCATGCGCAGGGCCTGCAGTTCGGGATTCATATCGTGCGAGGTATTCCGCGGGCGTCGGTGGAACGCAGTCTGCCGATTGAAGGCAGCGGCTTCCATGCCGATGATGCAGCCGATCAGGCGGATACGTGTCCGTGGGATCCGACGAACTGGGGTGTGAAGGACAACGCTGCGGGTCAGGCCTGGTATGACTCGCTGCTGCGCCAGTACGCGGCGTGGGGCGTGGACTTGCTGAAGGTGGATTGCATCGCGGACCGGCCGTATAAGGTGAGCGAGATACGAATGATCCGGCGGGCGATCGACCGTGCAGGAAGACCGATGGTGCTGAGCCTTTCGCCCGGGCCGACGGCGCTGGAGCATGCGGCGGAGGTCGGCGGCTTGGCAAATATGTGGCGGATTTCCGACGATGTGTGGGACGTATGGGATTCCGGAAAGAAGTTTCCGCAGGGCATCCTGGGGCATTTCGACCCGATGGCTGCGTGGGCGAAGTTTGCGAAGCCAGGCAACTGGCCGGATGCGGATATGCTGCCGCTGGGAGAGCTGCGGCCTGTGCCGGGGTGGGGCGCGGCGCGCAGCTCAAAGCTTACTCCGGACGAACAGCGAACGATGATGACGCTTTGGGCGATGGCGCGGAGCCCACTGATCTTTGGAGGAAATCTGACGCAGATGGATGAGGCCACGCTGCATCTGCTGGCCAATCGCGAGGTGATCGCGGTGGATCAGACGGCGACGGAGAGTTCGAAGGTTTTCGGCGAAGGAAACCTTGTGGTGTGGGAGGCGCGGATACCAGGAAAGGGTTTGGCGCTGGCTCTCTTCAACAAGGGTGATGCGGTGTTGCGGGTGGATCGTCCGTTTGGAGACTTTGGGGCCGGGTTAGCGCGAAGCTGGCAGGTACGGGATGTTTGGAGTGCGAAGGATGTGGGGGTTGCGAGGAAGGTGTCCGTGGATGTGGCGGGGCATGGGTGTGTGTTGCTGATGCTGCGCTAGTAGTGGATGGGCTGGCCGTGGACGAGTTCTTCGAGGACCTCGTGGATGTTGAGGATGGACCACGGATAGTTGTTGGTTTCGGGCTTGGTCTGGCCGGCGAGGTGGATCAGGACAGCGGGCCGCGGGTCGAAGCCGTTGCGGCTGGCGGCGTCGTCTTCGTCGGTCCAGGCGGGCATCGGTTCCCATAGGTCGATGCGCCAGCCGTGGTCGCCTTCCACGATGACGGTGGTGTTATTCCAGCGCGGGCTGGCCTGGAGCTCGGCCATCATTTTGCCGAGGTAGATGTCGGCGAGCGCGAGGTTGTCGAGGTAGGAGCTGTCGCAGAACTGGGTGTAGTCGCCGGCGATGCGCGACCAGATGTTGGGGCTGTGCGGGATGGACATGTGCAGGAAGACGAAGTCGCCCTGATCGGTCTTGAGAGTGTCCATGGTGTGCTGTTCGAGATCGAGGGTGGTCTTGAGGCGCTGCCGGACATCATAGGTACAGGTGTCGCGGTCGGCGCGGGAGGGCGCTTTGATTTCACGGACGACCTGCTTGAGCGGTTCGTAGGTGTTGCGCCAGAAGCTGGACTGCTGGCTCATGTTGCCGTCGATGCGGTCGCGGTTCATCCAGTAGCAGTCGTCGATGGAATCGCCATAAATAGTGCAGTAGGGGTTGTACCAACCCACGGCGGAGGTACGCCAGCCCTGCTGTTTCGCGTCGCCGAAGATGGTATCGGCACCCGTGATGGGGTGGAAGTCGTGCTCGCCGAGGTTGTGGACCCAGAGACGGTTGCGGAAGCTGAAGCGGTAGTCGTCGATGGTATGGCCGATGAGCAGTGAAGGGATGATCTTGACGGTCTTGTAGCCGATGGGCTGGGTATCGGTGAAGAGCGTGGACTGGTTGCGGAGCGCGTCGAAGTTGGGGAGTGGAAGGTCTTTGGCGCGGTGCGCGAAGAGCTGGTCGAAGGAGAGCTCATCGAAGATGATCCACACAACCTTGGGGTGGTCGCGCTGTGGCTGCGGAGTATGGGCCCAGGCGGCGTCGATTTCGTGCGGGCCGGGATGCCAGCGCATGACGAAGATGAGCTGCGCGATGCTGGAGAGCGCGAAGACGGCGAGGAAGACTCCGGCGGCGTTGCCCAGGCGCATGACGCGGCGATAGAGGCCGGGGAACTTGCGCAGCAGCAGCACAAGAACGACGCCCCAGGCGATCATCGCGAGGATGAGGAAGCCGTTGGCGACGTTGAAAGGAATCTCCGAGCGGAGGCGGACGATGAGGTACGGCGGGATGATGATGGCGAGCACAAGGCGCACGATGGGGTAGTAACGTGTGCGCTTGAGCCAGACCAGGAAGATGAAGATGAGAGCGGCGAGGAGGAAGACGTCGGCGATCTGCGCGAGGCAGATGCCGACGAGTGGGAACGGGACATGCATGCGAACGTCGGAGCCTCCGCCGAGGAGGTCTCCGTAGTTCATAACCAGGATGAGGGACGACAGGCCGATGCTCTGAGAGAGCTTTTTGAAGATCTCTAGCTTTCTCACCCGGGTCTTCTCTTTTCTTTAAGTCTGGCCCTACTGCTTTTGGAAGAGATACATGATGCGGCCGTTGCCCAGGACTTCTTCGCGGACGAGATTAAATTTGCCCCTGCAGGCGGCGAACAGACTTTCGCTGGTGAGCTGGCCGTAAAGATCGTCGCGTCCACGCATGAGCGAGATGAACATGGGGTCGGTGGTCGGAACCCATTCGACGATGAGGAGCTTGTTGGTGAGCTTGTGGCAGAGGTCGATGATCGCTGAGAGGGGAATCTGCTCCAGCAGTACGATGTGGTGGATGACGGCCAGCATCATTACGAGCTCGAACTGCCCTTCAAGGCGCGGCATGAGCGCGGAAGACTCGCGGTTGTCCCAGCCGACGGCGGGAGTGGGGCGCGAGAGATCGGCGTGGATGGTCGTGATGTTCAGGCCGGCCGAGCGGGCGGTGTTGAAGATCTTGCCGGCGGATACGGGTTCGCGCTCGAGGGCGACGACCTGCGAGCCGCAGTCGGAGGAGAGCTTGGAGAACTCGCCGGTGTTGGCGCCGATGTCGAGCGTGGTGGCGGGGTGGTACTCGGTGAGGACGCCCTTGACCCAATCGAACTTGGCCTGGCTCTGCTCGGCGGTGTAGTGGCCGAGGTTGGCTTTGTAGTCGCTCCACTCGGTGGCGTGGTCCGCGGGCATGGCCTTGATGGTGCTTTTGCGAAGGCTGGCGAGCGTGCGGCGCAGGATGTGGAGGTTGAGCTCGGCGTCCTTATTGGCGGCGCGCGGCTGGACGGGCTTGTCGCCCGAGCCTTTGCGCTTTTCGAGCAGCGCAGGCAGAGTGATGGGCCAGAAGGCTGTCGGCGAGAAGCGCTTGCTGAAGCTGAGCGCATCGTAGAGATCGATGGGCTCGTAGCCATCGCGCTTGAACATGCTGAGCTCGAGCGGCCAGTGGAGGAGCTTGCTGGTCAGCAGTGGAAGAAGGAACGTGCGCATGTACTGGCCGTAGGCGAGCCACGTGGAGCTGGTGGGGTCGTGCTTCTCGAAGGAGAGGACGTCGACCAGGACGGGCTTGGGCCCGAGGAAGAGGATGTTGAGCGGGGTGGCGTCCTTGAGGATCCAGCCGTCGGTGAGGGCTTCGTTGCAAAGGTCGAGCGTGAGCTCGGCTGCGGCGAGCCACTGGGAGGCCGACCACTCCCACGGGTAGGTGGGGATGGCGATCTTGGGGTGCAGGAGGCGGAGGCCTTCGGGGGTGTCCTCGATGGTGGATGAAACCATGTCGCCGCGCTCTACGAGCAGGGCTGCGAGAGGGGAGTTGACCCATTCGAGCGCTTCCTCGCGGGCCGCGGGGTTGATGCGGCGGATGACGAGGCCGTCTTCAAAGGCGAGTGAGCCGGCGGGGTCGCGGAATGTGGGGAGCGGAGTGGATGCGCTCATGCGGCTTTACGGGAGTCGGACTTGACCACGACTGGCAAAGGGGTAGCAGCGGCTTCTTTCTTGGAGAAGAGAGCCATGATGCGGCGGCGCAGGAAAAAGGCGGTAGCCGCGGCGGCAGAGCCGACCGATTGCAGGGCGAGCAGGCCGGTGCCGGGGTCAACGTAGGCCATGGCCTGGCGCTCGGTGCCCACGAGCAGGCAAAGGCAAATGACCAGTGCGAGTGAAACGGAGATCAGTCTCTTCATGGATAAATCCTCTCCAAATTGCCAATCGAGCCGGGTTTGTGGCACCCGGTGATGGCTTGTATCAAGATTGGCGCGCCGGCTAAAAGTCGGGTGAGAAGGCAAACCCTGGCCGGATCAGTTAGTTGCAAAAGAAGGCCTAGCCGACCCCCGCAGTAATGCCAGGGGAGGAGTTGACCCAACGACGGCTGAAATTCCCGATGTTCAGATTGTAGAGACGACAAACGGTTTACGGAAGATTCAGTTGACTGAATTTTCTGATGCCGGGACGGGTATGGGGGTTGGTGGAGGGCCTTTTGTGTGCGAGATGAGCGCTGGGAGGGGTTCGCAGCGGCAAAATAGCGCGGCGATCTAGTGATGGTTCAGCCGCGTAATCAGAAACGCGATCAGCGCCACCAGGCCGACGACCGTCGCGATCAGCGCCGTGCCGATGATGATCGTAGCGGCGCGCTTCTTTTCCGGCTTGGGCGGGGTGATGCCAACGATCAGGATGAAGTTGTCGACGACGGTTTGCAGGATGCCCATGGCACGTTCTCTTTCCGCTTTACAAAAGATTAGACCTGATAGGACGCATGCGTTGCAAAGTGTTTGGAGGATGACGTCAACGGGTAGCCCGTTGTGGGGATCAGGCAGCGGGAAGACCGAGCGTGACGAAGGTGGTCCATTCTCCGTCGCGGATGGTGTGGCGAACCGCCCCGATAAAGGCGGGCCCGTCGAAGCGATCGCCAATGCCGGCGAGTTCGAGGATTTTAGCGGGCCGGGCGAGCGTGCTGCCCTGAAACGAGACTTCGCCGCGCACCCGGGTCGGGTCCGGCCGTTTCCCGCCGACCGGGTTGAGCTGCAAATTCATGGAGAGGATCGATTCTCCGAACGTGACCTGTAGAACGGGAGCGGCGCCCGGATCGGGCTTCGCCTCGGCTACTGGGCCGGCCGCGGTGACGACCAGAACGCTTGCCTCGGTCGGGCTGCACCGGGGGCTGAGTTGGCGGATATTGCCCGTGAAGATCGCTGCCTCGAACATCTGGTATCCGACCAGAACCTCGACCCGTGTCCCACGGCGCATGTCCTCGGAGTCGGCGATATCAAAGTGCCCTGCAGCGGCAGAGCCGTCGTAGAAGACGATCTCAGCATGGGACGCCTGACGGTGCTCGGAAGAGGTTTCCACGGACGCGACCTGGAAGCTGGCGGGCATTCGAGAGCCGTTCAGGAGGATGGTAAAGGTGAGGTCGGATTTTCCGGTTAGCGGAGTCGGGGTGGGCAAGGCGTGCTCCATGGGTACGGACGATAGGACGGGCGTCCGCGGGTTGGGAACGCTCTAACATCGTATCTCCTGGATTGGAACGGCGGCGCAGGCTTTCATTGCTTCCACGGCGGTCTTCGCCGTATCCTCGCCCTAGATGGATTTCGCGAACAAGAAGAAGTTTGACCTCAACGGCGCCGGGCGCAAGTCTGCCGAGGCCGAACGGCTGGTTTCCGCCGGCAAGGTCGAGGACGACGACGATGCCGTCGAGCTGAAGCTGCGGCCGAAGTGGCTGGCGGAGTTTATTGGGCAGACCAAGGCCAAGGAGCAGCTGGCGATTGCGCTCGAAGCGGCGAAGACGCGCGGCGAGGCGCTGGACCATGTGCTGTTGTTTGGACCGCCGGGGCTGGGCAAAACGACGCTGGCGACGATCATCGCCAACGAGCTTGGCGTGGGCTACCAGCAGACCAGCGGGCCGGCGTTGCAGATCCAGGGCGATCTAACGGCAATCCTCACCAACCTGCGCGAAAAGCAGGTGCTGTTCCTGGATGAGATTCACCGGCTGCAGCCGGTGCTCGAAGAGAAGCTGTATACGGCGCTCGAGGACTACCAGATGGACATTATCATCGGGCAGGGGCCGGCAGCGCGGACGCATACGCTGGAGATCAAGCCATTTACGTTTATCGCGGCGACGACGCGGCCGGGTTTGCTGTCAAGCCCGCTGCGGAGCCGGTTCGGCATCCTGCTGCGGTTGGAGTTCTATACCGACGACGAGTTGCGGTTTGTGGTGGAGCGCTCGGCCGAGGTGCTGGGCGTGCCGATCGACCATGACGGAGCGGCGGAGATCGCTATGCGGTCGCGCGGAACACCGCGAATCGCAAATCGTCTGCTGCGGCGCGTGCGGGACTATGCGCAGGTGCGGGCGGCGGGCAAGATCGACCGTGAAACGGCCTGCGCGGCGCTGAAGCTCCTGGAGGTCGACGCGCATGGGTTCGACGAGCTGGACCGGAGGCTGCTGAGGACGATCATCGAGAAGTACGATGGCGGCCCGGTGGGGTTGAACACACTGGCGGCTGCGCTGGCCGAGGAGCAGGACGCGTTGGAAGAAGTCTATGAGCCGTTCCTGATCCAGATCGGGTTCCTGGACCGGACGCCGCGGGGGCGGGTGGCGACCCGGCTGGCGTATGAGCACCTGGGCATTGATATGCCGCACAAGCCGAACATGCTTTTTTAGAGGAACCGAATTCAGCACTAAAGCACGCTATGTTCGACGCACGACATAGTAGCATTGGTGACAGATTTATCACGGGCCCCTAAAATAGGTCATTCTCCTGTTTCATTTTCCCAGGTGTGTCTCCGACGCTGGTACGTCGTGAGGCAAAGTACCGGAGTTTCATGATCGACGTACACACGTTGTACCTCGTGGGCCTGATTTCGCAAGCTACCTTCGCTCTTACGCTGATGCTGCTGGCGTGGAGTGACCGCCGTACCAGGGGAACCCCTTGGCTGGCCGGGGCGTGTGCGTTGCAGTTTGCGTGGACCGCGTCGCGGGCGACGTGGGGCAGCCAAGTGAGCCGGTTGTCGGAAGCATTGAGCGCCTGCCTCCTGTTGCTGCTTTTCTATAGCGTTTATGTGGGGTTTCGCTGGTTCGCGAAGCAGCGCGGCATTGAGTCGCGCAGGGAACTGCTGCTGGCCGGAGGCGCGATTGCGCTGGTGCTGGCGGCATCACTTGTGAACGGGGAACTGGCCGTCGACATAGGCCGGTGCATTGGATTGGGTATCGGCGCGAATGCGGTGACCATGCTTTGGCGTTGCAGGGTCAAGGGATTGAAGGCGACAGCCCGGGCCTGTGCGATTGTGCTGGCGATGGCGATGCTGATCATCGTGGTGAATATGTTCGCCCGCCTGCCGATGGAAGCCTGGCTGATCAATTTCCCCGAAAGCGGGTTTGTGGTGGTCATGCGCGCCATCACGATCACGCTGGTTACGCTGCTTTCGTTCTCGTTTGTGGCGATATTCGTGGGCGAAACCAACCGCCGTCTGCAGGAAGACACACGGACCGACAGCCTGACCAAGCTGCGCAACCGCCGTGCGATGGAGGAAGTGGCGATCCGTGAAGTCTGGCAGGCGGTACGGAAACAGACTTCACTGGCGCTGCTCATGCTGGATCTGGATCACTTCAAAGACTTGAACGATACCTGGGGACATGCACTCGGGGATCGCGCACTGCGCGTGGTCGGGTCGGTGTTGCAACGCGAGATGAGCCCGCGTGAGCTGACAGCTCGAATGGGCGGGGAAGAGTTCGCGGTGCTTTTGCCGGGCTGCGGCCTGGAAGATGCGGGAATCGTGGCCGAGCGCCTGCGGGTTTCGATTGAGAAACTGCGGCTGCATGAAACCGAAAACAGCGCATCGATGACGGTGAGCATCGGCGTGAGCGTGTTGCGCGATGGCGAGCATAGCTGGACGGAGATGCTGTGCCGCGCGGACGATGCGCTGTATCGCGCCAAGCGGAATGGACGCAACCAGGTGATGCTGTGTGCGATTGGCGCGAGCCCGATAAGCGGCGAGCTGGTGAAGGACAAGCCGACGTGGCGCAGCCGGTACTCCGTGCCGAAGCAGATGCTTTAGAAGCAGCTAACAGTCAACAGCGAACAGAAGCGCTAGGGCTGCCGGAGCGATGGTGGGAGCAGTGGGCTGCTTAGCGTAGAAGCCGGCCCGGTCAGGTAATAAGTGGGGACGGTGGGAAACTGTTCTTCCACCAGTTGCAGCGTGCGGAAGTCGAAGCTCTGGACTTCGGCGCGCGACTCCATGTGATTGCGGGTGATCGCGCCGCAGAGCGTGGTGACGAAGGTCTGCGGATCGACGGTATGGTTGCCGTCAGGTTCGCCGGCTAATTTGGCTTCGGCGGGTGGAAGCTCGGGCAGGATCTTGGTTTCGAGGTTGAAGCGGACCTTCGCAGCGTTCGCCGCGCGTGCGGCGGCTCCGGGGTGCGACTTGCCGGGGCCATGCTTGTAGAAGTCCACATAGAAGGCGACGAAACGGAAGAGCTGTTCCGCGTAGGTGGGCACGTAGGGGTTCATCAGGTGCTCGTGCTTTGCGAACGCCACGGCTACAGGCGACAGGCTGAGGTCGTTGGTCTGGTCGGGGAACTGCGCGGGGCCGTAAGCCGGGCCCTGGTGCAGCTTGTCGCAGATGAAGGTCTTCTGCGCGTCGATGGAGGAGATGTCGCGCAGGAAGACACGGTTCTCCATCGTGTAAGGCTTGCCGTCGACGCGGCGGCAGGAGAGCGGGTTGTAGAACTGGTCGTGCCAGATCAGCGAAACATGGTCGGTCGAAACACCAGTGTCGGTTTCGAGCTCCGTCGCGAGATGGTCGAGGCCGCTCTCGAACGACGGCAGTGTGTTTTCCGGGCGCAACCCGCGGCCTCCGCGATGCGCGGAGAGGACGAAGCGGTCGAGATAAGCAAGCTGTTTGGCGTCGCCGGCTGCCGTGGCGCGCTCTTCTTTCAGCACCGTTTGCAGCATGTTCGGATAGTCGGTGATGATGCCGTCGACGTGCAGCGTGATGAGGGCGTGCATCTTAGGGGCGTCGTCGGTCGTCCAGGGAATGACGCGGAAGCCCGCTTCATGAAGGCTGGCGACGTTGACCGCGGGGTTGTCGCCAAGCAGGGTCGCATCGAGCGGCGAAAGCACCGGCGGCATAACGACACCGTGGGCGAAAGCATGCGCGCGCGCAGCGGTCATCAGGGTCAGGAAGCGATCAGCCGGCGGTGCGGTTTGCTGGGCCATCGTGAGAGCAGGGGCGGCGAAGAGAGCGAGCAGCGCGGTGCGTTTGAGCATAGACCAGAGATCATACGTCTGCCGTGTTGCGTTTGTGTGACGCAGCGGACGCCTTCATCGGCCCTGTTACGATCTTGCATGATTTCGCGTCGCGGTCTCGTTCTGAATTCGCTTGCTCTCGCAGCCTTCGAAAGCCTTCCCACGCCGCTCCTGCGCGCTGCCGCACCCGTCTCTAAAACGCTCCCTCCGTGGCAGCCCGGCGTCCTCGAGATCCATCAAATCGCCACCAACCGCGGTAACAGCGCGTTCCTGATTCTTCCCGACAGCACCACCCTGATGGTCGATGCCGGCGCCATCTACGGCGCCACGCCCTACCTCAGCGAGCCGCTGCCATCAGGCCAGCGTCGTCCGGGTGAATGGATTGGGCGATATGCAAAGCGCCGCCTCGAGGCCAGCGGACTCACTGCCATCGACACCTTCCTGCTCACCCATCTCCACGGCGATCACCTCGGCTATCTCTCCCCCGACGCCCCACTCTCCTCCGACGGCACCTACCGGCTCACCGGCGTCTCCGATGTCGCCGCCATCGTTCCCATCCAGAGGTTCGTCGATCGCGCCTGGCCGGACTACACTTACCCGGCCCCTGCCGAGGCCGACTTCCAGCAGAACTACCGCGCCTTCCTCCAGTCGCAAAGCAAGGCCGGCAAAAAGGTGGAGCGCTTTCATCCCGGCAGCAAAGATCAATTCGCCCTGCAACACAAACCCGCGGCCTTCCCCGGGTTCGAAATCCGCAACCTCATCGCGAACGGCGAAGTCTGGACCGGCAACGGCGCGCAGACGAAAAAACTCTTTCCCGATCTCTCCACCCTCAAGCCCGCGGACTATCCCGCAGAGAACCCCTGCTCCTGCGCCATTCGCCTGCGCTACGGCAAGTTCGGCTATTACACCGGCGGCGATCTCACCAGCGACACCAACTACGGCCGCAATCCCTGGCGCGACACCGAATCCGCAGCCGCCGAGGCCTGCGGCCCAGTCAGCGCCGCCGTCGTTAACCACCACGGCTACTTCAACGCCAGCGGCGACCGCTACGTCCGCGCTCTCCGTCCTCAGGTCTTCGTCATCCCGACATGGGACTCCGCCCACCCCTCGGTCAACGTGCTCAACGCTCTCTTCTCCAAGGCCATCTATCCCGGCAACCGCGACGTCTTCGCCACGCTCGTCAAGCAGGAGAATCGAATCGCGAACAAGAAGACCGACGACCTCAAGTCCCGCGCCGGGCACATCGTCCTCCGCGTAGAGCCCGGCGGTGACACCTTCGCCGTGTACATCCTCTCGAACGCGGACGAAACCGACACCGTCACAGCCAGCTTCGGCCCCTACACCGCCTGACGCGACGCCCTACAGCACCTTCGCCAGCACACCCTTCGCTGCCGCGAGCCGTTCTTCCGCGGCTTCGCGCGTGAGCGCCAGCTTACCCATCACAATTGCCGTCTTCACACTGTCGCCGGAGTCCGCAAGCAGCCGCGCCGCAGTCGCCATATCGCAGTCCACAGCCGCGGCAATAATGCGATGCGCGCGGTCGACCAGCTTCGCATTCGTTGGCCGCACGTTGACCATCAAATTCCCATAGGTAGCGCCTGTGCGCACCATGATCCCCGTCGAAAGCATATTCAGCACCAGCTTGGTCGCCGTGCCCGCCTTCAACCGCGTGCTTCCGGTCAGCACTTCCGCTCCGGTCGCTGGCGTAATGGCAATGTCCACGGCCTGCGAAATCGCCGAGCCAGGCACACAGGTCAGCCCGATAGTCAGCGCTCCAATCTTTTTCGCATGCGCCAGCGCCCCGAGTACATACGGCGTGCGTCCGGAGGCAGCGATGCCGATCAGCGTGTCCTGTGCGTTGAAGCCGGTTGTGGCAAGGTCGCTGGCGCCTTCCTCAGGCGAGTCTTCGGAGTGCTCGCTCGAAAGCCGCAGCGCCCGGTCGCCCCCGGCAATCAGCCCCTGAAACAGCTCAGCCGGCACCGAAAACGTAGGCGGACACTCAGACGCATCGAGCACGCCCAGCCGTCCACTCGTCCCCGCGCCGATATAAAACAGCCGCCCACCCTTGCTAAACCGCGCAGCCACTTCATCAATGGCACGAGCCACGTTCGGCAGCTCTGCGCGAACAGCGGCCGCGACCTTCGCATCTTCGTCGTTAATCACCTCGAGCATCTGCAGCGTTGGGAGCTGGTCGAGGTGCTCGGTGGCAGGGTTGCGAGATTCAGTAAGGAGTGTGCCGAGGATCTTCTGGTCAGGAGCTTGCATCGCTTTCCATGATAACGAGTCGGCGCGCCACTGTGCCGCGCCGACTCTCTTCCGGGTTCGACTACCAGGGAACGATGCCGTCTTTGTCGGAGTACGTCCCGGTCGGCCCATCGTCCGGCAGCAGCGCCAGCCGGATCGTCTCCGCCGAGCCCTCTTCGATCGTCTGCGTTCCACGATTCTCGTTTAGGTCGGTCGCCGTGTAGCCCGGATCGGCGGAGTTGACCTTGATCGGCGTATCGCGAAGCTCATACGCCAGCTGCACGGTGAGCATGTTCAGCGCAGCCTTGGACGAGTTGTAGCCGAGGAACTTCGCGAACGCCCCAAAGTAGTTCGGATCGCCGTTCTGCGTCAGCGAACCGAGGCCGCTGGACACATTCACGATGCGCGCTGCAGGTGCTTTGCGCAGTAACGGCAGCAGCGCCTGCGTGACCGCGATCGGCCCGAAGAAGTTGGTGCGCAGCGTGCGGTCGACTGCATCGAGGCTGGCCGTGGAAGGAGGGCCGTCGGCATGGTCGATGATGCCTGCGTTATTGACCAGGATGTCGAGCTGGCCGAAGTCGGCTTCGATCTTCGCGGCCGCGGCCGCAACGGTGGCTGCATCGGTGATATCAAGGTGCAGGAAGCGCGCGTCCAGGCCTTCCGCGACAAGTTTAGCCACGGCTTCCTCGCCTGCGGCCTTGTTACGCGCGCCCATCAGCACGGTCACGCCGGTGCGGGCAATCTGTTTGGAAACTTCGAAGCCAATGCCTTTGTTGGCTCCGGTGATGAGTGCAATTTTCTTGGTGGTGGGCATGGTGTTCTTTTCCTCTGCTGGATTAGACTCAGGTTTATGAAGGAAGCTTCAGGTTTGGAGTTCGCATATGCCAGTTGAGATGCAAAGTACGCTGGAGCCAAGAAAGACGCCCGTTCAGGCGCGGTCCACTGTGACGGTTGAGGCCATCGCGGAGGCCGCTATTCAGGTTTTGCTCAGCCACGGAGTCGAGCGTTTGACGACCACACGGGTCGCAGAGCGCGCCGGGGTTTCGGTCGGTACGCTCTACCAGTACTACCCGAACAAGCAGGCGCTCTTGTTCGCCGTGCTGGAGGCGCATCTGGATAAAGTGACCGCCTTGCTCTCGCGCGCCTGCGAAGAGAGCCACGGGCTGCCGATCAAGGCAATGGTGAAGCATGTTATCGAGGCGTTTGTGGACGCAAAAATGGAGAGAACCGATGTCTCGATGGCGCTGTACAAGATCGCCGCGGAACTTGGCGGGGTAAAGGTCGTGAGGTCAGTCGGGGAGCGGTCGCACCGGACGATTGAGCAGATGCTGATGACGGTTCCCGGGGTCCAGTTTGAGGATGTGAAGTTTACCGCGCGGATGATGATGGCGACCATGGCCGGGACGACACGCAACGTGCTGGAAGCAGGGGCTACACCGGCCTTGGTGAAGGGGCTGCGGAAGCATCTGGTGCTGCTCTGCCAGTCGTATCTGCAGAGTTGTAACGCCCACGCAGTCTAAATATGTAAGCATAGAGACAATGCCTGACGGGGAAAGTAAACAGACTTCGGCCACAGTGGCGTGGCAATCGCGGGACTTCCGGTTCTACTCAGCGGCACGGCTGCTGGGGGTGATGGGTGGCGAGGCGCAGGCAATGGCCGTTGGATGGCAAATCTATGCCATCTCGCGCGCGGTGGGTTTGTCGATATCGCAATCCGCGTTACGGTTGGGATATACGGGACTCGCGCTGTTTCTCCCGGGAATCATCTTCACGCTGCTCGCGGGGCACGTAGCAGATCGTTATGACCGGCGAACGGTCGTACTTTGCTGCTACACCGTGCAATCGCTGGCGACCGCGCAGCTGCTTTGGATTTCGCTGCAGGGAACCCGGAACGTCTGGCTGATCTACGGAATCCTTTTCGTCATCGGCACGGGCCGATGTTTCAGCGGACCGGCGATGAGTGCATTGGTGCCAACGCTGGTGCCGAAAGAACACTTTGTGAACGCCGTAACGTGGGGCGCGACGATCTTCCAAATTGCCAACGCTAGCGGGCCGATGGTGGGCGGTCTGCTATTCACCGTGGCGTTCGGTGGGGGCTTGGCCAAATGGAACGGCGCTCCGCTGGTATATAGCCTCACGCTGGCGCTGCTGCTCACGTATCTCGTGCTGTTCAGCATGATCAAGCCACGCGGCGCGGCGGAGAAGAAGGGCTTTACGATCGGCACGATGCTCGCCGGGTTGAAGTATGTGGCCGGCACGCGGCTTCTGTTGGGTTCTATGTCATTGGATTTGTTTGCGGTGCTGCTGGGTGGCGCGGTTTCGTTGCTGCCCATCTTCGCGGTGGAAGTGTTGCACTCCGGGCCGCACGGGCTGGGCATTCTGCGCGCGATGCCGAGCCTGGGTGCGCTTGCCGTTTCACTGACCCTGCTGCGTATCCCTCTAAAACGCAGGGCGGGGCGGACGATGCTCGTCTGTGTAGGAATCTTCGGAGCGGCGACGGTGGTGTTCGGACTGAGCCGCAACATCTACCTGAGCTGCCTGGCGCTGGTGATCACCGGTGCGGCGGACATGATCAGCGTGGTCGTACGATCCAGCATCCTGCAGCTCGCCACTCCGCCCGAGATGCGCGGCCGCGTCTCCAGCGTCAACTGGCTCTTCCTCGGCGCCTCCAACGAATTTGGCGAGTACGAAAGCGGCCTCACCGCGCACTGGTGGGGCGCGGTGCGGGCCGTGGTGATCGGCGGCGTGGCCAGCATGGTGATTACGGGCTTGTGGTCGGGCTTCTTCCCGGCGCTGCGTGAGGCGGACAGGTTGACTCCAGAGAGCTTGATTGCCGTGGAGAAGCAGTTCAGCTCGCAAGAGGAAGTGGATTGAAAACGAGAGTGTAGAGGATAGAGTGTAGAGCGTAGAGAAGACGCGCGGGCCGGTGCGGTGGGATTGGAGGTTCCGGGTGTCTGAAGGTGTGAAACCATTTGTGGCGGAGGCGGGATGCAGACGAAGACCAAAGTTTTTGTGGGTGTGACGGCGGCGTTTTTGCTGGTGATTGCGGGAGAGTTTGCGTACATCCACCACAAGAACAATGAAGAGGTCCCGGTAACCAAAAGCACGGCCGGGGAGCCCAGTGTCGATCCGGATGACAATGTGTTCCTGAAGAAGATGTATCCCTCCACGCTGAAGGACGAGCGCGAGCTCATCGGCAAGACCATCTGGGTATCTGCCGCGGCGCAGCTGGACTACTACCAGTATGCGAACCACAAAGCAGACTACGCACATCCGGTGACGACACTGCCCGGAGCAGAGCCGCTGATCGTGACAGGCGTGTTCGAGCAGGTGCCGCCCAAAACCGGTCGCCCTGTGATGCGCATCTCCGCCGGGCAGCGGCATGTTCTGCTTTCGTTCACGCTGCCGCACTCAAGCGATCCCAAGGCAGAGTACGCCGTGCCCGTCGGCAACTTCGATAACGGCAGCTACACGTTCCTTACCGATAACATCTTCTTCTACGACGACCCGCACAAGCTCTACGACTTCTGGGGCCCGGCCATGTGGGCGCACATCGACAAACATGAGCCCGCGATTGGCATGACCGAGAACGAGGCGATGATGTCGCTAGGCCAGGTGATGGTGCCGCATGGAGACAAGATCGGCGAGCGCACCGTGACCTACGACAACAACGGAAAGCCGATCACCCTGGACTTCCGCCACGGTAAAGCCATTAGCATCACCCACGATGCCCAATAAATTCCCCTACACTGTGTCATCTCGACCGGACCCTGAGCCTGTCGAAGGGGAAGTGGAGGGACCTGCTTTTTCCAGCGGGCCACAACGACCGGAGGGCCCATTCATGCGCGCTCTTTGCGCATGAGTGGGGAACACCAAAAGCCCAACGAGCGAGCCTTTGCCTGTTCGCCGGCACCTGGAGGCAAACCGAAGGACACCGTATTGTCTATTGCCGCTGTTGCCCTCGGGATTGGGTCCGGGCCTTAGTCCGGGTGTTCTTGATGAGCGGCTGGCAAATTGATTCGTCAGACATTCAATACCTATCCCTGATCTTCTTCAGGCGCGTCATCGGTTCGCGTGCGCTCCGGAAAGCAGTCCGCCAAATCGTTGGCCGTGATCGCAACGAACGTCTCGTCTGAAAAGTGAACTACGAATTTACTGTGGTCGATAGCGTCCAGCGAGTCGATCTCCAATGGTTTCGACATAAGCACCTCCGCAACGTGGGATGTCGCTTAGCGGCGCCACAAAATCAATTCGTTTTCGCACAGTCGCAATGTCTTTTAGCAGACGCGACGTAAGCCGGGCTTGCAAGTTGTCTGTCCGGAGTTCTAAGTTGTCAGGGCGAAGGTTTGTGGCTTCCGCCGCGTGCTTCGACTTGAACGATGGAGAACGGGGCAATGAACAGGCGTGATGTTTTGGTCGGTGCGGCTGCGGTGGGCGCGGTTGCAGTAGTGGGGCATCAGGCATGGGCGGATGTAGCGGCTCCCATAGCGAAGACGAAGGCCGGAAAAGTCTCCGGCTATACAGCCGGCGAGGGCATTGCAGCGTTCAAAGGTATCCCGTACGGATTGGACACGGCAAAGACCCGGTTTGCACCCCCGAAGCCACCAACTCCGTGGACCGACACTCTGGTCTGCACGCGCTGGACCACCAAGGCGCCTCAGACGATCGGTGCGCGGCCCGGCGTGCCATCGAATCCCGAAGAAGTCCTCAGCGCCGCGTGGCTGACACAACGAGAAACAGAAGAAACACGACGTGGCGGCTACCACCTGCCCATCGATCAGGGCTATGACAGCGAAGACTGTCTGCACCTGAATGTGTGGACGCCCGGGCTTCGCGATCGCAAGAAGCGCCCGGTTATGTTCTACATCCACGGCGGGGCCTTCGCGAATGGCACAGGCAACGCCGAACTCTACGATGGCACGCGCCTCGCCAGGCGCGGCGACGTGGTGGTGGTAACAGTGAACCACCGCCTCAACTCCTTCGGCTACATGTATCTGGCGGAGGCGCTGCCGAACCAGGGATTTGAAGACTCAGGCAACGCCGGCCAGCTAGACCTCGTCCTGGCGCTCGAATGGGTACGCGACAACATCGAAGAGTTCGGCGGCGACCCGCACCGCGTGATGATCTTCGGCCAAAGCGGCGGCGGCGCGAAGTGCGCCACGTTGATGGCGCAGCCTCCGGCGAAGGGTTTGTTCCACCGCGTGCTTTCCATGAGCGGCCAGCAGGTGGTCGGCGTGCAGCGCGACCACGCCACCGACCGCGCCAAGAAAGTCCTCGCCGCTTTGAAGCTCGATGCCATGAGCGCCGCGGATGCAGCCACCGCCCTCCGCACGAAGTCCATGCTGGAGATCCAGCAGGCCACGCGCGCCGGCGGCTACTTCGGCCCCGTCACCGACGGCCGCTCACTCCCCGTCGACCCCTTCACGCCCACCGATCCGAAGCTTTCCGCCAACATCCCGATGGTGCTGGGCAACACGCACGACGAGACTCGCGTTCTGATCGGCGGCGGCCAACCAAGGCTCTACGATCTGACCTGGGAAACGCTGCCGGACGCCCTCGAAAAAGGCGCACCGTTCCTCAAGTCCGACACCGTCTCACTCCCCGTCGCCGAAGTCATCAAAAACTACCGTACCTGGAACCCCACCTACTCCGCCAGCGACGTTTTCTTCGCCGTCACCACGGACTCCCGCTCCTGGCGCGGCGAAGTCATCGAAGCCGAACGCCGCGCTGCCGACCCCACCGCCCAACCGCACACATGGGTCTACCAGCTCAACTGGAAGTCCGGCGTCGACGGCGGCAAGTGGGGCGCACCGCACACCCTCGACATCCCCCTCGCCTTCGATAACGTAGCTCTCTCGTCCGGTATGGTCGGCAGCTCGCCCGCCGACCAAGCCCGCGCGCAACAGATGGCCGACATCGTCAGCGAGACCTACATCGCCTTCGCCCGCACGGGCAATCCGAACAACGCCAAGCTGCCAAAGTGGCCCGCGTTCGATCCAGCAAAACGGCCGACGATGATCTTCGATCTCCCCGCACGCGTCGAAGACGATCCACGCGGCCGCGAGCGAAAATATCTCGGCCAGGTGCCTTACGTGCAGCCGGGATCGTAGAAGCAGAGCGTAGAGGACAGAGTGTAGAGCGTAGAGAAGGCGCCCATGATGTTGCGGGCGCCCCTCGCTACTTCGGCTGGAACAACAGCGGCGCCAGATGCACCAGGTTGTCGCGCCACACGACGAACGTATGCCGTCCCGGCGTCTCTACGGCGGTCACCGGCAATCCCACACCCTTCGCCCAGGCCACAAACTCCCTGTTCGACTTGATCAACCCATCCGACACTCCACACGCCACCCAAAGCAGCCGCAGGTCCGCCTTCTTCGCCGCTTCCGGCGTCGCCAGCCCCGGCAGCCTTGCGCTCAGCGGCGTTCCCACAATCGCGGAGCTCATCCCGGCCACCCACGCAAACTGGTCCGAATGGTTCAGCCCAATGGTCAACGCCTCCAGCCCACCCATCGAAAGCCCGGCAATGGCATGATTCTCGCGCCCCTTTGCGATGTTGTACTCGTGCTCGACGGCCGGCATCACCTCGGTCTCAAAGGCCTGCGTAAACCCCGCAAGGTTCGCATCCACCAGCGCCTTGTTGCCCCAGATCGAAATCGGATGCCGCGCAAAGTCTTCGTCGCCATAGCCAAGCGGCATCACCACGATCATAGGAACAGCCTTGCCGGCGGCGATCAGCGAATCAAGAATAAAATTCGCATGCCCATCGTTGGTCCATCCTGTCTCCACATCCGACCAGCCGTGCAGCAGATACAGCACCGGATACCCGCCCTTGTGCTTCGCGTCATACCCCGGTGGCGTGTACACCACATACCCGCTCTGGTCGTGCACCAACCCCTTCACCACATGCGTCGTATAAAAATGATGATCCACATTGCCATGCGGCACATCGGTAGGGTCCCACGGCGAAGGCGGCGTCGCCGGTACCAGCACCTTCGAACCCAGATAATAAATAGCCGGCAGCGCATCCGAGTTCTGTACCGTGATCGGGTTGAAGGGATCGACCTTGGTGATGCCATCCTCAGTAAACGAGTACGAGTAGTACTGCGGCGGCATCGGATCAGTCGTAAACGTCCATAGGCCATCGGCGCCTTTGGTCATGGTCTGCGGGGTGAGGAACGCATCGGAGTTGACGAGCACTTTGGTCGCACCCGGCGCCATGTACCGGAACGTGATCGAGCCGTCCGCATTGACCTGGTGCGACTGGATGGGGATAGCGGGCTGCTGTGCGGGAGCGCACAAAGAAGCGGCAAGAGCGAGAAGAATAAGGAGGCGGCGCATGGCTCGCAGTGTACCGCGAGGCTGGTACTCTAGGCGAAACCAGGTAAGAAGGAGCCGCGATGCTGGACGTCCACGCGCCGGAACATAACATCCACGGAGTTCGCGATTTTGTCGTGCATCTGCTGACCATCACGGTCGGCCTGCTGATTGCGCTGGCGCTTGAGGCCGGCGTGGAGGCCATGCATCACCGGCACCAGCGCAAGGAAGCTGAGACACTGATCCGGCAGGAGCTGCAGAGCAATCGGGAGACGATTCACCAGGGCACGGCCGGGCTGAAGTCCGAAATCGAAGGCATGACCAAGGCGCTGCGTGCGCTGGAAGACCTCAGCCAGGGCAAGCCCGGCACGGTGAACGCCGAGTCGCTGCAGTTCCATCAGGGATTCCTGCGGGACTCTGCGTGGCGTACAGCAAGCACAACCGGCGCGCTCAGCTACATGGACTATAGCGAGGTCGAACAGTTCTCCGAAGCGTACAAAGAGCAGGACCAGTTGGAGTCGATGGAAGAGCTCGCCATCAACGACTACCTGCAGCTACTGCCGATCCTGAAGTCTCCGGGCGTCGTCCTCGACGCGGCCAGAGCGAAGGACGCACTCCCCTACGCGCGAACCGCCATGGGTCATCTGAGCGGCATCTACTTCGTCGGCGTCGGCACACTGGGCAGCTACGACGAAGCGCTCAAATAACATCCGCCCCATCCGCCCGGTGGCACCCCGCCCGCCTTTGCTTCCGCTTCCGTCACAGCTTTGAAGAGGCGTCATATCCCAACCCCCAACCCCCAGGCCCATCACCCCGTATTCCTCAACCCCGCACTAATCCCATTGATCGTCGCCGTGATCGCGCGGTCCAGCTCTTCGCTCTGCTCGCCCGCACGCTTACGCCGCAGCAGCTCCACCTGCAACAGGCTCATCGGGTCGACATAAGGGTTACGCAGCCGGATCGAGTTCGCCAGCACCGCATTCTTCTCCAGCAGCTCCCCTTGTTCGGTGATCAGCAACACCATCCTCCGCGTGCGGTCGAACTCCGTTTCCAGCACCTCGAACACGCGATCGCGCAGAGCGGCATCCTCCACCAGCGAGGCATACAGCTTTGCTATGCCGAAGTCGGCCTTGGCCAACGCGATCTCCACGTTGCGAATCATGTCGAGAAACAGCGGAAAGCTCCGCACCATCTCCTGCAGCAGCGCCAGGCCATCAGGGTGCGCCGCGACGAACGACTCCAGCGCATGGCCTACGCCAAAGTACGCAGGCACCACATGCCGCGACTGCATCCAGCCAAACACCCACGGGATGGCGCGAAGATCGGCCATGCTTCGCTTCTTTGTCGCGCTAGCGTCGGCACGCTTTGCAGGGCGCGAGCCGATGCGCGCATGCTCCAGTTCCGCCACCGGCGTCGCCTGCTCGAAGTACGTAAACACATCCGGGTTATCGACGATATGTTTCGTGTAGAACGCGAAGGACGCGTCGCAGAGTTCATCGAGCGCCGATTCCCACTCCGGACGGATCCCGCCCGTCAAATGTGAATCGCCATTCACATTCACGATCAGATCGGGCCGCGCAATAGCGTCCAGCGAAGCCGCGATCATCAGCTCCAGGTTGCGCTCAGCCAGCACCACGTCCGAGTACTTCCAGTTCAGCACCTCGCCCTGCTCGGTAATGCGCAGCTCTCCGGTAAAGCTGTTCAGCGGCTGCGCATAAATCGCCCGATGCGTAGGGCCGCCGCCGCGTCCCACCGTTCCTCCGCGGCCATGGAAGAGCCGCAGCGTCACGCCGCACTCACGGGCCACATCATGCAGCGCTCGGTGGGCTTTCCATATCTCCCACGTGCTTGCGATCATGCCGCCATCCTTGTTGGAGTCGGAGTAACCCAGCATCACTTCCTGCCGTCCGTTCCACGCGGCAAGCAGCGGCTTGTAGATGTCCGAAGACCAAAGCTCGCGGCATATCGCCGGTGCGTTGCGCAGGTCTTCAATGGATTCAAACAGCGGCACAGGCTGCAGACCGGGATCGCCCTTTGCTGGATCGCCCTCGACGTGTACGCTACCCAGCCGTGCCAGCCAAAGCACGCGCAGCGCATCCTGCGCGGAGCTCGCGCCGGAGATCACATACGTCGTAATTGCTTCAGGCGCGCGCTTCTTCACGGCAGCAATGCCGCGGAACGTCGCGAGAACTTCCGCGGTCTGTTCCGTAAGCGGCGCAGGCAGTTGCAGGTCGCTGGAGCTCTGCCACGCGGTCAGCTCTTCCACGGCAGCCTCATGCACCCGCGCATGCTGTCGTATGTCCAGCGTCTGCAGATGCAGCCCGAAGGTGCGCACTTCAAGAATCAGCGGATCGACGAACACCTGCGCCAGCCGTATGCCACGGTTGGCGGTAAGAGAGTCGCGCAGCAGCATAAGGTCTTCCAGCAGCTCCGTCGCAGTCTTGTAATGCGTTAGCTTGGCATGCGGCGTGAGTGCAAGGTTCCGAAGCACGGTCGCTGCCGGCGCTCCGGCCAGCCGCAGTGTGATGCAGGCAATGGCGAAGCGAACCGCTTCAGTGGGGAAGTAGTCGTCGCGCGTCGTATAGCCGGAAGCGCGCAGCTCTTCAAGATACTGCTCAAGCCGCGCCTGTAGTGCGTCAGTAATCGGTGCCTGGTTGGTCGAAGAAGCCAGCTGGTCGAAGATCAACGCCAGTTGCGCATGATAGCGGTCCAGCAGAAGCTGTCGCGACATCGCCAGCGAATCCGCCGTAGTCTCAGCCGTCACGAAGGGATTGCCATCGCGATCGCCGCCAATCCACGAGCCGAAGGTGACGACCAGCGGCAGTTGCGCCGGCTGCTCGTCGGCCGAATACTCAGCATCGAACGCCGCCGCGATCTCGGCGTACAGAACCGGAATGGTTTCGAAGATCGAAGCGTCGTAGTAGTCCAGCGCCATGCGCACTTCATCACGCACGGTGGGCCGTGCGTGGCGAACATCATCGGTCTGCCACAGCGCGGTGATCTCAGCCAGCAGCGAGCTTTCCAGTGCGTCGAGCTCCGCTGGCGGCAGCGGGATGCCATCCAGCTTTTCCAGCAGATCGGAGATGCGCCGCCGCTTGAACATCACGCTGCGCCGCGCAACCTCCGTTGGGTGCGCTGTAAAGACCGGCGTAATGCAAATCTGCGCCAGCAGCCGCAATGCCGACCCGCGATCGATGCCCGCATCGCGCAAGCGCCGCAACGTACCGCGCAAAGATCCACGTTGCGGCGTTGCTGCTGCATCCAGCAAAGAGGAACGCCGCCGCCGCTTGCGGTGGTTGGTCTCGGCCAGGTTGATCAGCTCGAAGTAAGAGGCAAACGCGCGCGCCAACCGGTACGCAAAAGTCGGGTTGGAAGCCGCCTCATGCGTAAGCGCCTGGGCTTCATCCAGATGTTGCTCGGCAGCAGGGTTATTGCTTTCAGCTTCAGCTTCGCGGCGTGCAATCGCGACCACGCGCAGGGCTTCGACGGTGTCGAAGAGCGAGTCCCCGGCCTGTTCGCGCAAAACCTGGCCAAGAAGGGTGCCGAGCGAGCGGATGTCGCGGCGGAGCGGTGCTTGTTTTTCTTCGCCCGTTCGGGCTTCGAGCTCGGCGAGACGCGCCGGCCAGTCGGAGGGGGTCCACAACGAAGGCATTGTTAGATTATGCCCTGTTACGTCAGGACCCCACCAACGCCTGGTAGAAAGCAAACCTCTAACCCCACAAGCTTTTGCTTTTCTTTCTGTCATTCCCGCAGGGGATCTGCTTTCCCCAAACAAGCCCCATCCGCCCGGGTGGCCCATTCATCGCGCATCCTTTCGCGCGATGAGTGGGGAACACCAACCGTTAACCCACCACCAGCTTTTGCCTTTGCCTCTGAGATAAGTCCGGGCTTCAGCCCGGACATTCCAACTCGCCCCAAACCGGGCTTTAGCCCCTGGGACTCGCTCTCTTACCTGCTCCCGCCACGTAGAAGCGATCACCCACACTGCTACGAAGACCCCTTCCGCCAGGCAAACTTCAACCCAGACCAATCCTCATCCACCGAGCAAACCTTGTAATCCACCAAACCCCGCGGAAGCGCCGCATCCCGAACATCATTCTGGTTAAACCCCGGCTTATGCGCCGCCTTCGGATGGAGGATCCACGCGGAAGCTCTTTCCGGAAGCTGCGCACCAAGCAGATCGACCATGGCCTCCAGCTCTTTCACGGACCGGACAAAGCAAAGCCCAAGCGTGGTGTCCGGCGTGATGCGCTTGGCAAACGTAACGTACGCTGGAAGCTCGCCAAGCGACTGCCGAAAGTCTTCCGGGGCTCCGAGCAACGCAACCTCAGCTGGTACCGCCTTCGCAGAAGCCGAAACGATGCCAAGCTTCTTCGGAAGCGGTGTGCCGGAGTAGTCGGTATGCTTCTGCGTCTTGTTTGTCATGTAAGCTCACTTCTTCAGCGAATTGGCATACACACTAAGCTGCACATACGCCGCGGTCAGCAGCGGCGGATGAACGTCATGCGCGACAGCGCGCGCCAGAAAATCGCCCAGGATCTGTTCGGACTCGACCGGCTGGCCTTTGGTGAGGTCACGAAACATCGATGCCGTTAGTGCCGATCCCGGTTCGGTCATGCGCGCTTTGTGCGAGTCGATGAATTTGGGGTCTTGCGGATATCCATTCGCCGTGGCCACGGAGACTGACTCATCCACAATCGAGCGAACAAGCTCCGCGCCGTACTTTACCGCTTCAATCTGCCCGACCGAAGCCCGCAGCAGGCACGTGGTTCCAGCAAGCGAAGAAAGCAGCACCCACTTCATCCACATGGAAGCCATAATATCCGCCGATAGCGTCGTCGGAAAGCCGCAATCACGCAGCGCGGCGTCGATCGCCTGGATGCGCGGCGTCACCTCCCGCGTCCGCTCGCCGAACACAATGTCATGTAGCGGCCCAAACTGGTGAACGCGACCCTCAGTATCCAGGTCGGCGACGATACGCGACAGGCCCCCGATCACCGCTTTCTCCCCGAAGCGCGCAATAAGGGCGTCGAGATGCCGCATCCCGTTCAACAGGGGCAGGATCGCCGTGTCCGGCCCGACGGCCGGGGCAAAGTCGTTCATCGCGGCTTCGAGCGAGTATGCCTTCGTACTCACAAGGATCAGGTCGAAAGGCTCCTTCAACTCCGATGCGAGCAGCAACTTCGGTTGCACCGTAACATCGCCAAGCGGGCTGAAGACTTCGAGGCCAGTGCTGCGAAGCTGTGCAGCGCGGGCGGGTCGAACAAGGATCGTGACGTCGCGCCCGGCGGCAGTCAGTCGCGCGGCAAAGTATCCGCCGACAGCGCCGGCTCCGATGACGAGAATGCGGAGGGGTGAAACTGAACTCATGTTTCCATGCTAATCGGGTGCGGGCTACAGGGCGTCAACGAACGGCGGAAACGTAAGCAGAAGGCCACAAAGCAGCAACACGAAGGACGCAATGTTGATCGGTCCGAGTGCACGCGTGCTGTTGCGCCACAACCGTGCAAGGATCAGCCACGCCACGAGCCACACGACGATGGCAATGGTCGTCTCACCGGTCAACGCGCCGGAAGGCGGATAGAAGAGCATGAGCTTGTTCACAGCCTTGCTCTTGTCGGCGGCGACTGTGGTAAGTCCAAGCGCAAAGCAGCCGATCGCTGCGCTGAGGATCGCTGCAGCCGCGGGCCCATTGGGAACCTGCGTTTCAGTCAGAGTCATTGGCCGCTCCTTATGAGAGTGATGGTGTTGCCACCGGTGACGGGGGCGGCCTTGTTGACCATGGCTCCAAACCCGGCGGCCACACCGCAGGAGGCCAGCGCCAGCAGCGCAAATCCCAGCACGGCGTTGCGCAGCTGCGGATACTGACGCAGCGCCGCGCGCTGCCGGATGAGCACGAAGGCCAACATCGTAACGGCGATCGTCGCGAAGAACGCAATGTGCTCCTTCCACTCCATGCCCAGGTTGTGCCATGCAGCCGTGTTCGGGTGCGAGAGCAGTAGATAACGCGGATAAGCAGTGAGGTCGGCAGTATTCGCAGGCGGCTTTGCGCGATACCAGGGGTAAATCACGTAAGTCCCGGTAAAGACGGCAAGCCAGCCGAACGCGGCCATGAGGATCAGGAACCAGGATTCAATCGTGCGGCCGCGTGGGGTCAGCTCAATGTGTGTGCTCGTGTGCCGGCTGCGGACCAGCTCCACCACGAGGCCAAAGATAGCCATCAGGAAGAAGCCGCCAAAGAGCATGCCGTGGAGTGCAGTGAGAAGTTCGCGGGTGGTGAGTTGCATCGCTCGCCTCGGATGACGATGGAGTCGAGATCATCGTACAGAGGCTCTGTTCGTCGTGGGTAAACATTACGAAAGGTTCACCCGGCGATGTCAAGTTTGCTGGACACCACAACGTCCATAAACTCACCACAAGTCACCACAAACCTCCACGAAAACGTACCGTCGAAAACCGGTCTATCTAGGCGGTAGCCTGCTGCTCTTCCAGTTGCGTCGCGAGGTCTTCCCACTCCGCCGTAAGGGCCGTATGTTGTTGACGCAGCGTGTCTAACTCAGCCGCAAGCGCGCGCGCAGCTTCTGCAGTCGAAAACCCGGCCTGCTGCTGTTCAGCTGTCTGAATGCGGTCCTCGAGAACCGGCAACTCCGCCTCAATCGCGGCCACACGATCTTCCAGTTGCTTCAACTTAATCGGGTTCAGGCGTTTGATGGTTGATTTGGGTGTTGGGACTACAGGCGTGAGCGAACCGGTGATCTCATGTGTGGATTCCCACGGTTCTGCGGGTGCCTGAGGCGCTGTGCCGACTTGTTTTACGGGCTTCAGCATGCCTGTGGCGGCGTCTACATGGGGGTTGTGGGCTGCGGCTTCTGCGATCTTCGCCAAGCCACCCTGCTTGCGGAAGAGGTAGTCCTCGTAGTTACCCGGGTAGATATGTACACGCCGGTCCTCCACTTCAAACACGCGCGTGGCGAGGCGATCGATGAAGTAGCGATCGTGCGAAACGAAGAGGACTGTGCCGGAGAAGTCGCGAATCGCCTCTAAAAGCACGTCTTTTGCGCGCAGATCGAGATGGTTGGTGGGCTCGTCGAGCAGGATGAAGTTTGCGGGCGAAACGAGCATCTTCGCCATGGCGTAGCGATTGCGTTCGCCGCCGGAAAGCACGCCGAGCTTCTTGAAGACGTCGTCGCCGGTGAACATGAAGCAGCCGAGCAGCGAGCGTAGCGTGACGACATCGACCTTGGGGTTCGATCCGGTAATGTCGTCGAGCATCTCTGCATTTCCGTCCAACACTTTGTACTGATCCTGCGCAAAGTAGTCGGCGAGGACGTTGTGGCCGAGTTTGATGGTGCCGCTGGTGGGGCCTTCGAGGCCGCTCAGCATGCGGATCATCGTGGATTTGCCTGCGCCGTTCGCGCCGACGAGCGCGATGCGATCGCCGCGTTCGATGGTGAAGCTGACATCCGTGAGGATGTGCTTGGGCGAGCCGTCAGGCATGGGGTACTGCTTGTGGAGGTGCGAAACCTCAATGACGGTGCGGCCTGAAGCAGGGGGCTGCGGGAACTTGAAGTGGATCGTGGCTTCTTCTTCGGGGACTTCGATGCGCTCGATCTTTTCGAGTTCCTTGATGCGCGACTGCACTTGCTTGGCCTTGGTGGCCTGCGCGCGGAAGCGGTTGATGAAGGCTTCGAGGGCTTCGATGCGGTCGCGCTGGTTCTTGTACGCGGACATGATCTGCGTGCGGCGTTCGTCTTTCAGGACGAGGTACTTTTCGTAGTTGCCGTGGTAGACCTGCATGCGCTTGTTCCAGACTTCCACGATCTTGTTGACTGTGACGTCGAGGAAGTAGCGATCGTGCGAGATCAGGATGAACGCGTTCTCGTAGTTGTGGAGATAGTCTTCCAGCCAGTTGCGGCTTTCGAGATCAAGATGGTTCGTGGGCTCGTCGAGCAGGAGCAGGCTGGGTTTTTGCAGCAACAGCTTGGCAAGCGAGATGCGCATCTGCCAGCCGCCGGAGAACTCTTCGGTGCGGCGTTCCCAGTCTTCGCGTGTGAAGCCGAGGCCGCCGAGGACGGCGCCTACCTGGGCGTCGAGCGTGTAGATGTCGTGGACGTGCAGGTGATCGGCGATCTCGGAGTAACGATCGGCCGCGGCGGCGTACTCCTTCGATTTAGGGTCGGCGTCGGAGAGGACGTGGGTGAGCTGTTCGGCTTCGTTCTCCATGTCACGCAAGGCGTCGAAGACCGAGAGGCACTCCTCGAAGACGGTGCGGCCGGAGAGCGCGAGGCCGTCCTGCGGCAGGTAGCCGATGGTCATGCCCTTGATGTGGGTACGGGTGCCGTAGTCGAGGGTGTCCATGCCGGCGAGGATCTTGAGCAGCGTGGATTTGCCCGTGCCATTGCCGCCGACCAGGCCGGTGCGCTCATTGGGCGTGATGAGCCAGTTGACTTCGTCGAACAGGAGTTTTGGGCCGAATCGTTTGCCGGCGGATGAGAGTTGAAGCATCACCCCTATTTTCGCATTGCCAAGGGTTGTCGCAGGAGTCCAACGGCTTGTTGAGTGCATCGAACGAAAATGTTGGAGTTTATGGGTGGACGATAAAAGCACAAAGCAGCAAGTGAGTTGGTGGCGCAGGCGTTGGTTGAAGGTCGTAGGCGGCTGTGTTTTGGCAGGGGTGGTGGGGTTGGGCGTGGCGGCGGAGTATGTGCTGCACCACGCTGGGCCGATTGTGCGTAAGCGGGTGATCGAGACACTTTCTGCACGGTTCAATGCGCCGGTAGAGCTGGATTCGCTGGATATTTCGCTGCTGCGCGGGGTTGAGGTGGAAGGCGGCGGGTTACGGATTCCGTATGGGGCCGGTCAGCGGTTGATTAGCGTGGATCACTTTGCGTTTCGGACGACGATCAAGGGATTGCTGCATCAACCGACGAATATTGCGTTTGTGCGAGTGGATGGGATGGAGATTCATCTGCCGCCGAGGCAGGAGCGGGGCGACCTTCTGGGTGTCGGCGGTGCCAAGCCGACCGCTGATCCTCAGCATCCCGGGACGAAACCGAAGATTGCGTTTACCGCGGACGAGATTCTCTGCACGAACGTGAAGCTGGTGATCGAGACGGAGAAGCCGGGCAAGGAGCCGCTGGAGTTTGAGATTTCGCGGCTGGATCTGCATGACATTGGGGCCGGAAGGCCGATGCTGTATGACGCGGAGCTGGTGAACCCCAAGCCGGTGGGCAATATCCATGCGCTGGGGCACTTTGGGCCGTGGAATGCCGACGATCCGCGCGAATCGGCCGTGGATGGCGATTACAGCTTCGACCATGCGGATCTGAACACGATCAAGGGGTTGGGTGGGATTCTGTCGTCTACCGGACACTACGCCGGTCAGCTACAGCGGATCACGATCGATGGAACGACCGATACGCCGGACTTTTCGCTGGACATCAGCAATCATCCGGTGTCGCTGCATACGAAGTTCCATGCGTATGTGGATGGGACCGATGGCGACACGACGCTCGATCCGGTCCAGGCGCATCTGCTGCACTCGGATTTTACGTGCCGCGGCAAGGTGGAACTGATCAAGGGCGTGGGGCATGATATTTCGCTTGACGTGGTGATGCTGCATGCGCGGATCGAGGACATGCTGGAGCTGGGGGTCAAGACCAATCCTCCACTGATGCGCGGCGCGTTGACGATGCAGACGAAGCTGCATATTCCGCCGGGGAAGGAGCGCGTGGCGCAGAAGATCGCGCTGGCGGGAACGTTCAAGATTGCGGGCGTGGACTTCAGCAATGCGAAGTGGCAGGACAAGATCGATGGGCTGAGCATGCGGGCGCAGGGCAAGCCGGAGGATGCGCGCGAGGCCGGGAGTGATAAGAAAGCCGAGGTGCAGTCGTCGATGACGGCTAAGTTCAACCTGGCGCATGGGACGATTCTGGTGGATGGGCTGGACTATGAGATTCCCGGGGCGAAGGTGCTGATGAACGGCGTGTACACGACGGCAGGGGACGTTTTCGAGTTCAAAGGGCATGTGCGGACCGAGGCGACGGCTTCGCAGATGGTGACGGGGTGGAAGTCGATCCTGCTGATGCCGGTGGACAAGTTTTTGAAGAAGAACGGGGCTGGATTGGAGCTGCCAGTTTCGATCAGCGGGACGGGCGGCGATGTGAAGTTCGGGCTGGCAATGGGTGGGTCGGCGGATGAGACAGCGGCACAGATCGAGGCTGGGATGAAGGGTAAGGCGGCTGAGAAGAAAGCCGGCGGCCGGGTAGTAGGAGACAAGTGACGCGACAGCGGCGGAGCGTCCTGCTACCGTGGAAGAGAGACGATGGCGGCCCAGCAACAGATCGTGCGTGAGACAGACCGAGCGGACGCGATGCACCGGCGTGAAGACCCGGCGCCGGCTCCGGTGTGGCTGCAGCGGTTGAGCCTGGTGGTGCTGGTAATTTTCTGCTTTTATATCGGCGGAATTCTGTCGCTGTTGCCATGGTGGCCCCGGTACTGGGAGCAGAACGGGTGGTTGATGTCGCACCCGGCGCTGGATGCGGTGCTGCAGCGCGGATGGGTGCGCGGGGTGATCAGCGGTGTGGGGCTGCTGGATATGTGGATTGGAATCAGTGAGATGGTGCATTACCGGGATTACCGGGCGTGATGCCGTCTAGCCTTCCGTCACATTCTTATTCACTGGCGCTCACTCAATTCCTTATGCGATAACGCAGGTTTGCGTTGACTTTCCGGCGCCTATGCGCTAACTTTTGCACACCACTAAAGTTGTAGTTACGAAAGTCACCGAATTTTGGAAGCGATCTTCGATTTATCTTCCGAATCCCGAATTTCCGAAGTGCAGCGCGTTCGTTGTCGGATATGTATTGGCTTGAGCGGCGTAGCTGCGGCATTCGATTCCTGTTGTAGGCACCACCAAATTTCATGACTCCAAGAGCCGTATGGGCCGACCGGGCTCGCCTTCGGGCAGCCCCGAGAAATGAGCTTTTGTGATCTCCCGGACTTCTTCTTCCCTGGTTGCTGCAAACTGCGCGGGCTCTCCTGCCCGTTTTTCCTGTGCCAGCCGCAAGACGCGCGCCTTTCTGTCGAAGATGGGTTCAGTGTGTCTGTTGGGAGGAGTTTTCTGCGCGGGCGCGTCTGCTCAGATACCGACCGTCGTTGTTTCCACCACGTCGATTGATTTCGGCAACCAGATGCAGGGGACTGCTAGTTCTCCATGGACGGTTTCGCTGAGCAATACGGGTGGGACGCCGCTGGCGATTTCGTCGGTGAGCGTGACTGATCCGGGTGACTTTGCGCTGACCGGCGGTTGCGGATCGACGCTGGGGGCGTACTCGACCTGCACGCTGCAGGTAGCGTTTACGCCGACAACGACCGGAACGCTGGCGGGGTATCTGACCTTTACGGACAATGCGGCGGGTGGGTCGCAGAGCGTCAACCTGACCGGGGTGGGGACGTCGAATGCGCCGGTGGTGGTGTTCTCGCCTACGAGCATCGATTTTGGAAATCAGGCAGTGGGCACGACGAGCAATTCCTGGACTGTGACGCTGAACAACACCAGCGGCAATAATGCCACGCTATCTTCCCCTATCGCGATTTCGGGTTCGACGGCGTTTGTGCAGACCAACACCTGCGGGACGACGCTGGGAGCGCACTCTACGTGCAATGTGACGGTATCGTTTGCGCCAGGGACTGCGGGCGCGACGACCGGGCAGATTGTGGCCTCGATTGCCGGTCTCACCCCACTGACCGTAAGCCTGACCGGTATGGGCCTTGCCGCGACGCCGGGGGTGGTGTTCTCGCCTACGAGCGTGGACTTCGGCAGCCAGGCCACGGGGACGGCGAGCAATCCGTGGACGGTGACGCTGAACAATACGAGCGACTATCCGGCTCCGTTCCTGACGCCGATCTTGATCTCGGGCTCCGCGGACTTCAGCCAGACGAACACCTGCGGAAACTCGCTCGCGCCGCACTCCACCTGCAACGTGGTGGTGACGTTTACGCCGAGCACGGTGGCTGTGATCACAGGGCAGGTTTCTGTGCAGATCAATGGCATCAGCACGCCACTGACGGTGAGCCTGACGGGAACTGGAACGTCGTCGACACCGGTGGTGCAGTTCTCGCCGACCGGCATCGACTTTGGCAGTCTCGCGGTTGGGACGGCGAGCAATCCGTGGACGGTGACGCTGAGCAATACGAGCGCGACGGCGGCTGTGTTTACGGGTCCACTTTCGATTACCGGGTCTACGGCTTTTACGGAGACGGACAACTGCGGCACGAGTCTGGCGCCTTTTTCGACCTGCAACATACAGGTGAGCTTTACGCCGGGTGTGGCGGGTGTGGTGACCGGACAGCTGGTGGCACTAATCAACGGCGTGAGCACGCCGCTGGCCGTGGCGCTGACCGGGACTGGAACGACGTCGACGCCTATCGTGACGTTCTCTCCTGCCAATATCGATTTCGGCAGCTTGCAGATGGGGACGACCAGTAATCCGTGGACGGTGACGCTGAGCAATACGAGCGGGGTTCCGGTGACGTTTGCGAGCCCGATTGCGATTTCGGGAGATCCCTCATTTGCGCAGACGAATTCCTGCGGAACGAGTCTCGCGGCATACTCCACCTGCAACGTGCAGGTGACGTTTGCGCCGACGATACCCGGTACGTTCCTCGGTCAGCTTGTCGTGCTGATTAATGGAAACAGTGTTCCGCAGACGGTTAGCCTTACAGGAACAGGAACCGTGCCGCCGTCGCCGCTTCAGTTTTCCACGAGCACCATCAACTTCGGCAACGTGCAGGTGGGGTCCAGCACGAACTGGACGGTGACTCTCAATAACACTGGCGGCACGGCGGTCACGTTCAGTGCGGTTCAGCTTCCGGGGATTGGCTTTACGCAAACGAATAACTGCGGAACCAGCCTGTCCGCGTACTCGAACTGCAATATTGTTGTGACCTTCACGCCTACTTTTCAGGCGCCGCTCAGTGGCGAGATGTACGTGCTGCCAACAAGCCCCTACATGACTCCGCTATTTGTGAACATTACAGGGACGGGCGTTGAGGCGCCGCTGTCGTTTTCGGCGAGCAGCATCAACTTTGGCAATCAGACTGTGGGCTCCTCCAGCAATCCGTGGACGCTCACCATGAGCAATGTGACGAACACAACCGTCACGTATTCGCCGGTCCAAGCGATTGCACCGTTCTATACCGAAACAGATAACTGTGGAACGAGCCTTGCGGCTTATTCCAGTTGCAACATTCTGGTGACGTTCTCTCCGCAGTTTCAGGGCGTTGCTCCGGGGCAACTCGTCGTGTTTCCGAACGGTGGGCCCTATCTGCCGATAACGATTTCGCTCACGGGAATGGGTGTGGGCGCGCCGCTGTCGTTTTCGACCACGAGCATCGACTTCGGCAACCAGGCGGTAGGCACCTCCAGCAACCCGTGGACGCTGACCATGAGCAATACGGGCAACACGGCGATGAGCTTCGTTCTCGAGCTTCCGGGCCCGTACTTTACCGAGACGGACAACTGCGGCACAAGCCTCGCTGCGTTCTCAAGCTGCAACATCCTGGTGAAGTTCTCACCTCTGTCCGCGGGCCTGAATCCCAGCCAGCTTATGGTGCTTCCGACCGGCGTGCCGAGCGGACCACTGACGGTCAATCTGACAGGCACGGGAGTGCCGATCACTTCCGCGGTTTACTTCTCGACGAGCAACATCAACTTCGGCACCCAGGCGGTGGGAGCGGCGAGCAATGCGTGGACTGTGACGCTGAACAATACCAGCGGCTCCTCCGTGCCGTTCTTTGGCCTGTTGCTGACTGACCCGACGGACTTCAGCCAGACAAACACCTGCGGCAATGGCAACCTGCCGGCTTACTCCACCTGCACGATCCAGGTGACGTTTGATCCCGCGTCTTCGGGACCGATCTCTGGCGCACTGCAAACCCAGGTTGGGTTTGGAGGGACGCAGGAGAGCATCAGCCTGACGGGGACGGGAGCGCCGCAGCCCGATTACTCGCTGACCGTGAACCCCTCCACGATGACGCTGAACTCCGGCCAGACCGGTCTTGCAACGTTCACCTTTACGCCCGTGGGTGGATATACCGGAACGGTCGTCTTTACCTGCACCGGGCTGCCCGTGGGAGCGTCCTGTATCTTCCAGCCGCCGACCGTTACGGCGGATGGCTCGAATACCGTGCAGACGTCTCAACTGACGATTACAACGGTTGGGCCCTCCGGTGGCACGGTCACGCTGGCCAGGAACTTTACGGGTGTTGGACCGATGCTTGCCTCTGTGCTGATCCTGCCTGGCCTGCTGTGCGGATTGCTCGGTGTGCGGCGCAAGAGCCTGCGTGGCTCGATGAAGCAGTGGGCGCTTTTGGCGATGCTGCTGGCAGTGCTGGGTGGGGCTGTGGGCTGCAGCTCGTACTTGAACGCGACACCACCGGGAAAGAGTGTGGTGACGGTGACGGGCGTGGCTAAGGCCGCGGCTGCGGGTACGACGAGCGGATCGGCGAAGGCTCACACCGCGACGTTCACACTTACGATCGAATAGAAGAAAGTCTTCCGGTGCGCTTGCGGGCGCTGGAGGCTTTGGCGATCTTCGATGGCCGAGCTAGGATTTCGCGCGCAATCGCGAGACAATGGCTGTCTTATGTCTGACGAGATGGAAACCGAGATCGCCCCTGAACCGTTGCCGCTGGAAAGCGCTCCGCTGGCTTATGAGAACAAGGACTTTATAGACTCGCCCGATGGGCGGATGCTGCGGATTATGGCGGAGTACTACGAGCCGCAGGCGCGGTTCCGGCGGGAGAGGATCCAGGACACGGTGGTGTTCTTCGGGTCGGCGCGGTTTCATGCGCTGGATGAAGCGCATGAGCAGATGGAGCTGCTGGACAATACGGGGTCGACCAAGCCGGCGCCTCCGGAAGAGCAGCCGGCGCGTGGGGATGAGGTAGAGACAAGCCAGTTGAAGCGGGACCGGGCGGAAGCGGCGGTCGAGATGGCGCACTACTATGAGGCCGCGCGTGAGCTGGCGCGGATGATGACGGAGTGGTCGATGAAGCTGCCTGGGCGTCGGCACCGGTTTGTGATCACCTCGGGCGGTGGACCGGGGATTATGGAAGCGGCGAATCGTGGAGCGTGGGAGGCGGGCGGAAAGACGATCGGACTGAACATCAAGCTGCCGTTTGAGCAGATGCCGAACCCTTACATTACGCCGGCGCTGAATTTGAACTTTCACTACTTTTTTATGAGGAAGTACTGGTTTGCGTACCTGGCGAAGGCTCTGGTGGTGTTTCCGGGCGGGTTCGGGACGTTTGATGAGATGTTCGAGCTGCTGACACTCGCACAGACGCAGAAGTTGGCGAAGAAAATCACGGTTGTGATTTATGGGTCGAAGTACTGGAAGGATTTGATTAATTTTCAGATGCTAGCGGACAAGGGAGCGATTTCGCCGAAGGACCTGGACCTGTTTGAGTTTGCGGATACGCCGGAAGAGGCGTTCGCGATATTGAAAGAAGGGCTGACGGCGAACCATCTGGATGGGGAGTTTGGGACGCGGACGGAAGAGCCGATTCCGGATACGCCAGCGCCGAGTGCGCAGGAAGTGCTGGGGCCGGATATTGCGAAGACGCAGTCTTAGAGGTAGGTTTTAGGTTTTAGGTTTCAGGGGTTGGGCTTTGGGTTAGCGGTAGGTGTAGGCGTGCGACAGTTCGCCTATGTAGACGCCTTGTGGGGGGACGGTTAGGCGGTCGATGTTGACTACGCCGGAGGCTGCGGCGGTGTGGAGGAGGGTGCGGGACATGTCGCGGGCCTGGCCTAGCTTTTGGAGTGGGGTGGTGAGGTCGAGCTTGAGGGGTGAGCTGGACGGGTTGCAGACGACGATGAGGGGGGCGGAGCCGGCGTGGGTGGCGGCCCAGGCGAGGGTTGGCTGGCCGGCGGTGTCGAGCGAGTGGAGGGTGCCGTCGTGGAGGGTGGCGTTGGCGCGGTGGAGCTGGATGAGGCGGTGGTAGAAGGCGACCTGGCCTTCGGGCGTGGGGGTGATGGGCTGGTACATGGGCTGGACGGGGAAGGTATCGGTGGCGATCTGGGCGGCGTCCGCGGCGGCTTTTTCGGCGGCGGCTTTGCGTTTGCGCTCAGCGGCGGTGTTGGTTTCCTTGCGGACGTAGGGTTTGAAGGCGCCGTAGACGTCGGAGGGTGGTGGAGGCGGCGGGGGTGGAGCGGGCGCGGCGGGAGCTTCGGGTACGGTGCCTTTGGCCAGAGGCGGGAAGACGCGGGCGAGGAGGTCGGCGGGGAGCTGCGAGCTTTCGAGGATGGCGGGCTGGTTGCCGGCGAGGAGGATGGCGGCTTCGATGGGGCTGAAGGGCGTGTCGGGCGCGAGGGTGAGGAGCGTGTGTGGGGTGGTTTGGGCGGAGAGCGTGGCGAGGTGGGCGGTGTCGGGGGTAGCGGGGATGGTGGCAATCTGGAGCTGGAGTGAGGGCAGGGGTGTGGACTCGGAGGTTGCGGCGCCGATGAGGATGCGCTCGCCCGGGAACTGGGTGAGGAGCTTGCGGAGGCTGGCGAGGATGGCGGGCTCATTGACCACCGGCGTGAGGTGGATGGTGGGGCTGCGATGGTGGAGGCGGACGGGTCCGGGGGTGGTGGTGTCCGGTTGGGGGGTGGGGGTTAGTTTGGTCAGGGAATCGATGCCCGAGAGGACGAAGCCGGCGGCCCCGCGGTAAAGCCAGGATTTGGCGAGCGCGAGTGTGGCGTCGGGGGTGGAGTTGGGTGCGGCGAGGTCGAGTGGGACGAGGACGCGGATGTGGAGGCGGCTGCACTCGAAGAAGAGGTCGTCGAGGGTGAGGGGTGGGTCGGGGGTTGGGGATTGGAGGTTGGGGGTTGGGTTTGTTGTGTCGGGGGTGAGGTTGGGATCCAGGATCGGAGCCTCTGGACCCGTGGCCGCCAAAGGTGAAGGAGGCTGCATGGCTGTGGGCGTGAGGAGGATGGCGTCGATGCCGAAGGCCTGGAGGCTGGGGAGCTGGGTGAGGGTGGGGAGTTGGGGGGTGTCGGTGCGGTAGAGGACGGCGTGACGCCACCAGGACTCGGGGGCTAGGCCGGAGCCGGCCCAACCGGGGCGGGCGAGGGTTTGGGCGGTGAGTGGCTGTCCGAGGAGGGTCAGGACGAAACTGGCGAACAGCAGACCCTTCGCGATGCGCCCGATGACCAGTGTGTGGGGTAGGGGATGGCGTGAGCGGCGCGGGTTGGGTGCGGGGTATGTCTTCATAGGCGAAGCTGTCGTAGTCGACGGTTTTGCCGCCGGTGAGTTTGATGCTACTGGAGTAGGACGGCAGGTGGGGGCGAAGGTAGCGGGCTTGCCGGCAGTCGTGGCTCGGTCCCTTACGGACGTATGCAAAAAAATGCGGAACGCGCAGACTTGTTTGCTACTCTAACGAAACCAAGACAAAAACAATGCGCGGGCAGGGGTGGTGGAGACCCATGTTTCATAATCCTGAAAAGGCATTTGGCGGCTCGCAGCGCATGCTGGAGCTGATCGACCTTATTTATGGAGCGGCGGGTAAACCCGAGTTGTGGGACGGCGTGGTGCGGGAGATCGCCGCGACGACGGGGAGCGATTCGATCGGGTTCTTTGCGGGATCGCCGGATGCGACGCGGCCTGCGCTGCTTTCGATGACCGGTATCGATGCGCCGACGTGGCAGGCGTTTGCGGAGTACTACGCAGGCATCAACCCGATCATGGCGCGATGCGAGGCGACGCTTTCTCCTGACCAGGTCTGGAAGAGCGATATGGTGATGACGGACGCAGAGCTGGCAAAGACGGAGTTCTATAACGACTTCTTCAAGCCAAACCGGATGCACTACGCGATGGGGCTGCGGCTGGTGGTGGAGGATGGGCCGTCGGCTTCTTTCAGCTGCCAGAGGCCGTTGGGGTGGGGACCGTTTTCCGAGACCGCAGAGCAGGTGGCGTTGACGCTGAAGCCGCATCTGCAGCGGGCGCTGGAGCTGCACCATCGCATGGGTGCGCTGGAGACGGCGAGGCTGGGGTTGGAGGCGGCGCTCGATGCCCATGAGCATGCGGTGTTCGGGATTGGCTCGAACGGGCGGGTGATGCTGCTGAATCGTGGAGCGGAAGCGGTGGTGCGTGAAGGGGATTGCCTGAGGCTGTCGAATGGCAGGCTCCTGGCGACGTTTGCCACAGAGAACCGGAAGCTGCAGCAGTTGCTTTCAGACGCTGTGGGCCTGGGGTTTGGGCCCGAACAATCGGGTGCGATGTTGCTGGAAAGAACGTCGGGCAAGAAGGCGCTGCGAGTGACGGCGACCCGGTTTGTGTCGACGATCAACGGTGGCTCGATGGCTCTGGCGGCGTTGGTGTTTGTGAGCGATCCGGGAGGGGTTCCGCAGTCGCGAGGAACGCTGATGCGGTCGTTGTATGGGCTTACGCCGGCGGAGACACGGGTGGCGAACCTGTTGCTGCAGGGTCTTGACGCAGGTGAGGCCGCGAGCCGGTTGGGATTGACGCTGGGGACGGTGCGGCTGCAGACCAAGCGGGTGATGGCAAAGACCGGAACGCGGCGGCAGGCGGAGCTGATGAGGCTGGGGTTGTCGCTGCCGGTGGTGGAGTTGGGATAGCGCGTGGGGAGGGCAATGCTATCGGTTGCACCTAGTGCTACACTTCTGTTGTGACTAGCCGAGCTGAACAGTCAGAACAGATTTTTAAAACGGCTTGGTTTTCCAAGGCGGCCAAAAAAGCGCATATTTCGGATGATGAACTCTGCGCTGCGATTCGTCAGGTGCTACTGGGGCAGGCTGACGACCTCGGTGGCGGCGTTTACAAGAAGCGGCTTAGCAAGAATCTGTACCGTTCCATCCTCATTGCGAAGGGTGGGAGATATTGGATTTACGAGTATCTATTTGCGAAGCAAGATATGGCCAATATTGAAGACAGCCAACTGGTCAATTTCCGCAAGCTTGCCAAGGTTTACGGGACGCTGACGCTACAACAGATCGACCAGCTGGTGCAGGACGAGGATTGGATCGAGATCTGCCATTGAGATGTCTGACGGAGGTATGCCATGACGAAAAAGCCTAAGTACAAGAGCAGCGTGGATGAGGCCATTCACTCTTCAGCGTCTGCGATGTTTAAAGTCGGCGCTATCGACAAGGCGACGATGCGGAGCTTCGATGACTCCTGTCTAGCTGTTCCGTCCTTGATTGAGCCTCGGCAGATCAAGCGGCTACGGGAAAAGCACCGGGTGAGCCAGCCGGTGTTTGCGCGTTACCTGAATACCAGCGAGTCCACGGTGGAGAAGTGGGAGAGCGGTGCAAAAAAACCAAGTGGGATGGCGTTGAAGCTGCTCGCGATCGTGCAGAAACACGGGCTGAAGGTGCTCGCCTGATCGGTCGAGACTATTACTTGCCGAGGTAGGTGCGGTAGCGGGTTTCGACGACGCCGGTGTTGCGGGCGAGGTTGAGCTTGGCTACGTTGTACTGGTAGAGGGCGCTGACCAGCTGGGCATCGGCGCCAGTGACTGAGGCTTGGGCGTCGAGGACGGGCAGGTTGGTGTCGACGCCGGCGGTGAAGCGGTCGCGCTCGTCGGAGAGCTCCTGCTTGGCGAGCTCGACGTTCGATTGAGCGACCTTGACGAGCTGTTCGGCGGAGTTGACGTCGAGCATGGCGGAGCGGATCTGGGCTTCAATGTCGGTGCGGGTACTCGTGAGACGCTGCTGGAGGCCCATGATCTGGGCGCTGACCTGATCCTGCTGGCCGCGTTGCTGGGCTTCGTTGAAGATGGGGAACTTGAGGCTGCCGGTGGCGGCGAAGACGCCGTGGTACATGCCTTCGGTCTGGCCGAGGACGCCGTAGTAGCCGTTGAAGGCCAGGACGGGCAGGCGCTGGTACTTGACGGCGCGAAGTTCACGCTGGTCGACGTCGAGCTCGGCGATGAGGGCTAGATAGTCCTTGCGGTGGGCGTAGGCGGTCTGCTTGGCGGCGTCGAGCGGCATGGCGGCGAGCTCGGCGAAGGGTGCGGCGTCGGTTAGCTCAAGCTGCTGGCCGGCGGGCAGGCCCATGATGCGGTTGAGCTGGATGGTGTCCTTGGCGAGCTGGTTGATGGCGGAGATGGTGGCCTGTTCGTCCTGCTGGTACTGGACCTGCGCGCGGAGCGTGTCGAGCGAGGTGCCGACGCCTGCTTGCTGGCGGTCGCTGGCCTGGTTGAAGCTGAGCTTGGAGGAAGCTTCTTCGGCCTGGGCGTTGGTGATGGTGGTCTGATCGGCGAGAAGTTTTAGGTAGGCGGTACCGACGGCGAGGACGAGGTCTCCGCGGCCGTTGAGGGCGTTGAGCTCGACGACGGCGACTTCGCGCTTGGCGCCTTTGTAGAGCTCGTAGGCGGAGGCGTTGAAGAGCTGCTGGTTGGCTGACACCTGGACGTCGGTTGTGTCGACCTTGACGATGGTGCTGAAGCCGGCGGTGGGGATGTTGAGCTCTTTGGCGATGGTCTGGAAGAGCGCGGGCTTGAAGCCCATGGCGGCGAGGTTGATCTCCTGGGTTTCGGAGTCGGCCTTGAAGGTGAGCGAGGGGATCAGGGCGTTGAGGACGGAGAGCTCGTCGCCTTTGACGGCCTTTTGATTGGCGCGGTCGTAGACGATGCGGAGGTTGCGGTTGAGGCCGAGGGCGATGGCATCGTCGAGCGAAAGCTGCAGTGGGCCGGACGTCGGGCTTTCCACGGTGACGCCGCCGGGGCCGAGGGTGCTGCCGGGGGCCTTGAAGATCATGCTGGAGCCGGCGGGCTTGGCGAGCGATTCGGCTTCGATGGCGAGGACGGAGCTGGGGGCCGATGGCAGGTCGGCGGCCGGAACGGCTGAGGAGTTCTGGGCGCGAAGGAGCGGCACAGCGCAGAAGATGGCGGCCAGGGGGAGCAGCTTGAGGAGATCTTGTCTGGGAGAAGGCATCGTCACGTTCTCTATTAGAGTGCCACGAGCGGTTTGGGGATGCGAATTAAGACAGGAAATAGGGAGTAGGGAGCAGGGAGTAGGGGATTTGCGGCCGGATGGAGGGTTATGGATGAGGAGGATGGCTACTTGGTGGCGCGGAGCTGTTCTTCGGCTTCGCGGAGGTTGGTGGCGGTGGAAGGCTTCCAGTCGGTCTTGGTTTCGTCGTCCTGCTGGCCGATATTTTTGAAGAGCAGGGCGTGGCCGCCGATGTGGACGTGAGATTCGGTGATCTGCCAGTGGCCTCCGCCGACCTGGCGGCGTTCGATATCGAAGCTGCCGCCGCGATTGAGGCGGCCGAAGAAGCCGAAGCCGAACTTGACGTCTTCGGTAAGCGCGCCTTTGAGCGTGCGGATGCGGTTGCCGTCTTTGGCGACGATGACCTGGCCGGCCATGGTGCCCATGACGCGGGCTTCGTAGTCCGGGGGGTCGAAGTTGGGGTTCGGGCGGTAGCTGAGGGTAGTGAACTCGGGTGTTTCGCTGGCGATGGTCCAGATGAAGGCGCGAGGGAGCATCTTGGTCATCTCTTCGGCCTGGGCATCGTCGTGGGCGGCTGCTTTGCGAGCCTTGGCCTGGGCGGAGGGGTCGTTGACGTAATTGGCGATGCGGTTGGTTTCGGTGTCGCGGGCCGCGCCTTCGATGGGTCGGCCGTTGAGATCGATGAGGCGTTTGAGTTCGCCCTTTGGGGTTTCGATCGTCTCGTAGGTGGCGTTTTTTTCGGGGCCGATGTCCTGATCTCGGTAGTGCCAGTTGCTTTTGTCGGTGCGGGAGGCGGCGAGCTCGGCCTGGACTGCGGCTTCGATGGTTTGCTGGGCTTTGGGGTCAGAGGCTTGCGAATGAGCGAATTGCGGCCATACAGCAAGGGCGAGGGCGAGAAGAAAAGGGCGGGCGAGCATCGACTGGGTTGGATGCAGGTGGCCGGCGAACGGTTTTTGAAGAGGGTGTCGGGCAGGCGCCAGGGTCATTCGGGAATCACCTTGACGAAGATGCCGTCGGGGAGGGTGGCGCTGCCGAGGAGGTGGATGGCGCCGTCGCGGGTGAAGCCGCGGAGCATGGTCGGTTGGGGTTTTGGAGAGGCTTGAGGGGAAGAGGTTTGAGGGGTGAGGGTTTTGGGGGTGGGCTGGCGGCCCATGCCGCGATCCATGGCGTCGTTGGCTAGGCGGTCGGCGTCCTTGTTTTTGTGGCGGAGGGCGTGGACGATTTCGAAGCGGTCAAGCTGGGCGATGCGGCGGCGGGCTTCTTCCCAGAGGGGGCGCAGGTCGGGGGAGTTGACCTTGTACTTGCCCTGGATCTGCTTGACCATGAGCTCGGAGTCGGAGGTGACGCGGAGGCGGGGGTGATGGTTGTCGAGCGCCCACTGGAGGCAGCCGAGGAGGCCGGAGTACTCGGCGAAGTTGTTGGTGTGGTTGCCAAGGAACTCGGAGAGCTCGGCGAGGATTTTGCCGTGGGAATCGGTGAGGACGGCGCCGTAGCCGGAGGGGCCGGGGTTGCCGCGGGCACCGCCGTCGCAGTGGGCGAGGACCCAGTCGGCGGAGGCCGAGGGTGCGGCGGTGTCGTCGGGAAAGAGGCTGGTGGCTGGTCGTGGCATCGGGTTTCAGTCTAAATGGCGAAAGTGGAACTTTGCGGTGGGGTTGCTACCTTCTGTAGACGGGTTTCGTCTATCTGGGTGTACGAGATGTTCAACTGACTCCGGAGTCAGACAAAGATGAGTGCAGGAAACGCGATTGTTCTTCCCGGCGACCCGACCCGCCGGCGCCCGAGTCCCTTTGCCCTTGGGTTGGAGCAGACCCTGGGTGCGTCCACGGGGGTAGAATCAGCGGCAGCCGTGCCGAAAGCTGCTGCCCAATCCGGATTACGTGGGAAGATGACCGCGGAACAGCTTGAAGCCAGGCAGATGCAGCGCGCCGAAGACGACGAGTTGATCCGGGCGGCGCAGAAGGGCGACCGGTCGGCGTTCGATTCGCTGGTTCGCCGGTATGACCGCAGCGTGCTGCGACTGGCGCTGCATATGCTGGGCAACGAGCAGGATGCGCAGGATGTACACCAGGACGCGTTCATCAAGGCGTACCGGCACTTGTCGAACTTCCGGTTCGAGTGCTCGTTTTATACATGGCTCTACCGGATTGTGACGAACCTTTGCCTCGACCAGCTGCGGCGGCGGAAGAGCCGGCGAGAGGATCCTTCGACCGTGGACGATGGTTCGGGTGAGTCGATCGACCTGCTGGCGAACCTGACCGATGGACGGGCGAGTGCGAATCCGGCCCGGGAGCTGGAGCGTAAGGGCATGAATGAGGCGATCCAGAGTGCGCTTGAGGAACTCACGCCGCGGGAGCGGACAGTTTTTGAGTTGAAGCACTACCAGGGCTTGAAATTGAGGACCATTGGAGAGATGCTTTCGACGACGGAAGAGACGGCAAAAAATACGCTGTTCCGGGCGACGCGGAAGTTGCGGGCGCGGCTGGCGGATGTGCGGTAAAGCAGAGTGTAGAGGATAGAGAGTAGAGCGTAGAGAAATCGTAGTAGAAGTCGGGCTCGTCGAGTTGTACGGTAGGGAATCAAGCGGGCAGATAGTTATGATCCGCGGTAGTAGGCAAGACAATTTTGAGGCTGGTAAGAGGAACGCAGATATGAATTGCGAGAACGCACAACAAAACATCATTCTTGCGCAGTATGGCGAGTTGCCGGACGAGTTGCAGTTTCCGCTGGAGCAGCATGTAAGCGGATGTGAGGAGTGCCGCAGGGAGTGGAAGGCGCTGATCGCGCTGAACGAAGAGCTGGCGCTGGCACCGATGGTCGAGCCTTCGCCGAACCTGCTGGCGGCTTCGCGGATGCGGCTGGACGAGGCGCTGGACCTGATGCCGCCGCGGTCGATGACGCAACGTTTTTTTGGTAACGCGTTTCGTTGGCTGGGATACGTGCAGGGCGCGCCTGCGCTGACAACTCTGCTGCTGGGCGCGGGATTCCTGGGTGGAAACGCGATTGCGCGCTACCAGGTGGCACATGCGCCGAAGCTGCCTTCGCCTGTAATTCTTTCCGGGTCGAATGGAGCGATTGCGAGTGTTTCCGGCATTGTGCAGACGCCGAACTCGGAGCTGGTGCAGGTGAACTACAACCGCCTGGTTCCCGAGACTGTTCAGGGCTCGTTGGACGATCCGCAGATTCGGCAGTTGCTGATGCTGGGCACGAAGCTGGCGACAACCAACACGGTCCATGCGGACTCTGTGGCACTGCTTGCCAATGAGTGTGCGGCGGGGCATCATTGCGGATCGGCGGATGACGATGCAGGCGCGAGCGGGATTCGTACCGCGCTGCTGGCTTCGCTACGATATGACAAGAGTCCGGCGGTGCGTTTGAAGGCGTTGAACGGGCTGCAGCCTTATGTGGCGCAGGATGAGCATGTGCGGGATGCGGTGCTGGAAGCGTTGATGCACGACGCGAGCGCGGATGTACGCGGGCAGGCGGTGTCGATGTTGGAGCCGGTGCAGGCGGACTCCAGTGTGCGGCAGGTGCTGCGGACGGTGTCGACCGAAGATGCGAACCCGGCGATCCGCGATGCGTCGTTCCATGTACTGCAAGACGCGTCCGACATTCAGTAATGACAGAGACGATTCCATCTCGAAGTGCGCTGGCCGGAGGCTGGGTGCAGCCGCGGCATGTGTTGCTTGTCGCGGTCGTGATGATGCTGTGTTCGCAACTGGCGCTAGCCAAGGCCAGGACAGGCGGGCGTACGGGTGGGCATGAGCATACGCCGGGATATCTGGGGATCGAGTTCCGGGATACGACGGAAGATGAGATCTCGTCGATGCACCTGCAGAAGATGCATGGCGCCGAGATTGTGATGGTGGACCACGATGGGCCGGCGGGCAAGGCGGGATTGCGGCCGCACGACATCGTGATGCAGTTGAATGGGCTGACGGTGGAAGGCGCGGAAGCGCTGCGGCGGATGATCCATGAGGCGGGTGCGGGAGCTTCAGTGGTGCTTTCAGTGATACGGGAAGGACATCCGGTTTCGATGACGGCACAGCTGGCGGATCGCGACCAGGTGGCGAAGCAGGCGTGGCAGCAGCACATGGTTCAGCCGTCCGCGGCTGGCTCGGATGATGCGGTGGTGAGCGGATTTGTGGAGAGCTACACGCTGGAGCCTGCTACACCGCCGGCGAAGAGCCAGAGCTTTATCGGCAGCATGCTGCGGTTTGGGCCGTATACAGGCTTGATGTTGGGGACGATGGAGCCGCAGCTGTCGGTGTTCTTCGGAGCGCCGCAGGGCAAGGGTTTGCTGGTGCATTCGGTAGAGGCGAACAGCCCGGCTGCGTCGGCGGGGTTGAAGGCGGGCGACGTGGTCTTGCGAGCCAATGGTGTGTTGCTGGGTTCGACCTCCGACTGGACGAAGAGCCTGCACGCCGCTAAGGGCCGGGCGATACCTCTGACGGTGCTGCGCGACAAGCATGAGCAGATCTTGACACTGATGCCGGATGCGAAGAAGCACTCGGAAGTGGTTTGGCCTCGGGTGATGGAAGGATTCTCCTCCCCGCTGGTGAACTAGGGTCGGAACGGAACACGGCCGAAAGGATGCGCGCGCAGCGGAATGCGCAGGCCTGCTTGCGGTGTGTGCGATTGGCCGGACGAGGCGATGGCTGCCATGGCTCCGCCGAAGCCGCCGCCGATCAAGACGCCGGCGGCGGTGGTTCCGGCGGTGCCATTGCTGCCGGCGAGGCCGCCGACGATGGCTCCGACGCCGGCGGCCACGAAGAAGCCGACAGGAACGCGGTTGGGTGGCGTGTCGGGTGCGATAGATGCGAGAGATATGGCGGGGTAGATGATGCGGCCTTCGGGGCTGTCGCAGGCGATGGAGTTATTGTCGATCCAGGCTAGCGTGCAGGGAGTGGGGTAGGGTGCGTAGCGCTCGCGGACGAGGATGTGTGTGCCGGGCGGGAGGTTGGCGATGCGCTGCCATTGGTGGGCGAGGTGGGGTGGGACGGGAGTTGGTGATTGTGCGGTTGCGCTGCTGATGTTCAACACGATGATTGCGATGACGGTAAGAAGAATGTACCGAAACATAACGCTCCTCCGCAGGGTTGTGCCACTGCTGGAGTCACGTTATGAGATGGTGCCAACGAAGTGCGCCACACTCAGACACTTTTCGTGAGTGTCACAGTGCGGCGCTTGGTGTTGCTGAAGATGTGGTTGGGCTACTTCTTCACGGCAGCGGGCTTGCCTTCCTGGACGTAGTTTTTGTTCCAGGCGGGGATTTCCGCGACGTAGATGCCGGGCTTTTCGATGACACACTGGCAGCCGAGGCGGCTGTTGAGCTGCAGGCCTGGCGCGAGGTCGAGGCGGTCCAGCTCGAGGTCCTCGGCTTCGGAGACGCCTTCGGCGCCCTTCTTCAAAAAGATGTGGCAGGTGGTGCAGGCGGCGACGCCGCCGCAGGCGTGGTCCAGGAAGATGCCGTAGTTTTCGGCGACGTCGAGGAAGGACATCGGAAGGCCGTGGCCGTCGTAGGGCAAGGTGTCGAAGGGGAACTCGACGGTTTTGTTTTCGGGCTCAAAGGTGACGCGCACCATGTTTTCGGCGGGTGGCTTGGAGAGATCGACTTCAGGGAGCGTGATTTCGTGGTCAGACATGTCAGTTTCTATTCTAGTCGAGAGCGATTTTCGGTGTTTGAATGCGATTATCAATCCCTTTCGGTGATGCCGGATAAGGGATTTGAAAGTTCCCCAAAAACCCCCGTATGGTGTACTGGATTCAAAGAAGGCATTTGTCCTTTACAGTTTCGATATCGGTAAAGGTGGACGACCTGCATGCGCGGATGGCTGAAACTTCTAACGACGTTGGTGGTCGTGGGCCTCGTGTTTTTTGTGTTAGCACAGGCGGTGCGCCCGGAGCTGGTGACCTCGGTGGGACCGAAGGCTGAGATTGCGGCGCCGCTTGAGGTGCGGGAGATCTTGGAGCGGCGGTGTGAGCAGTGCCACTCGGATGAGCCGAGACTGTCGTGGTTTGACCACGTGGCTCCGGCGTACTGGCTGGTGGCACATGATGTGCGGGAGGCGCGGTCGCGGCTGAATTTTTCGGAACTGGGGACGAAGCCGCCGGCGGTACAGCGGGCGGAGCTGTTCGAAGCGGTGAATATGATCCAGCTGGGAGCGATGCCGCTGCCGAGCTATCGCGCGGCGCATCCGGGGTCGGATGTGACCGAGGAAGAGCTGGCGACACTGAAGGCGTATCTGAATCCGTTTGCTCCGGACGGACTTGCCGCGATGAATGCCGCGCCGCCGCCGGTTGCGCCCCCGCCGAGCGATGGTGTGCGCAAGGGTGCGGCTTCAGTTTCGCTGAGTGGTGTGCCGTACTTTCCGGACTATCGCGACTGGAAGGTGTTGAGCACGACGGATCGCGGCGACAACAAGACGCTGCGGATCATCACGGGGAATGATGTGGCGATTCGTGCGGTAGAGCAGCGGAAGACCGATCCGTGGCCGGACCAGAGCGTGTTTGCAAAGATCACAATGTCGGCGGTCGATGATGGACAGGGGCACGTGGCTTCGGGGAAGTTTGTGCAGGTGGAGTTCATGTTGAAGGACGCGCAGAAGTATGCCACGACGCAGGGTTGGGGCTATGCGCGCTACAAGGGTGATGAGCTAAAGCCTTACGGCGCGGACAAGCACTTCGACCATGAATGCACTGGATGCCACGAGCCGATGCGGGACAACGACTATGTGTACACACTGCCGATCGCGCGGCCGGGGGTGGGACGATGAGCTTGCGGACAAGAGTACTGGCATGCGTGATGTGCGGTTGCTTGCTGAGTAGTGTTGGCTGCAGGAAGAAACAGTTGGTAGCGACGGATCTTTATAACGATGCGGCGAAGGTGGATGCGCCACTGCCGTATCCGGTGATGGAGTGGCAGGCACTGACGACGTCGGTGGATCGCGGTGCGGGGACGACATCGACATTGTTTGGCAATGACAGTGCCGTAATGGCTTCGCGGGCTGGGCAGGCCTACCCTGCGGGCGCGGTGCTGGGTTTGGTGACATGGCGGCAGAAGGACGATCCGCACTGGTTTGGCGGGCGAATGCCGGATGCACCGTTGGGTGTGGAGTTTTTGGAGTATGGGGCCGGGCAGGCGCCGGTGTATCGACACTTTGCGGGATCGCCGCTGGCCGAGCAGACGGATAGTGGTGGACCGGCGCGAGTTACGGCGATTGAGGGGATGAAGGTTGTGCGGTTGCCGTAGAATTCCCGTGGCTGCGATGTGGCGATCCATCGGCCCTGAGGGAGTTTTGGGATGAGCAACGAGAGTTTGAATCGGCGGTCGTTTTTGAAGACGGTGGGAGCGGCGGCGCCGGCTTTTGCAGCTGCGGGACTGGCTGGCGGCGCGGCGTTTGGCGAAGGCCATGTGCTGCATGAGGTGGCGGCGGCGCAGGAGCCGGTTGCGCCGAAGTATTCGATCAAGTTTGCGGTGTGCGGCATGAGCCATGACCACATCTACGGCATGGTGGGGGCGATCCAGCGCGGGGGTGGCGTGCTGATGGCGGCGTATGGCGCGGAGCCGGATAAGGTCGCGGGCTTTAAGAAGCGCTTTCCCGATGTGAAGATGGTCGCCAGTGAAGAAGAGATTCTGCATGATCCGTCGATTCAATTAGTCCTGAGCTCGACCGTGCCGGTGGATCGCGCACCGCTGGGCGTGAAGGTGATGAAGGCGGGGAAGGATTATCTGAGTGACAAGCCTGGTGTGCTGACGCTTCCGCAGTTGGAGGCAGTGCGCAAGACAATTGCTGAGACCAAGAGGCTGTACGGCATTATGTACAGCGAGCGGCTTGAGGTGAAGGCCGCAGTGAAGGCCGGTGAGCTGGTGCATGCGGGCGCGATCGGGCGCGTGATCCAGACGATCAACATTGCGCCGCACCAGATTGTGCAGGGCTACGGCGATGGCGGCGGCGCAGGCGGCAGGCCGGACTGGTTCTGGAAGCCGGAGCTGTATGGCGGCATTCTGTGCGACATCGGGTCGCACCAGGTGGACCAGTTTTTGTACTACACGGGATGCACGAAGGCTGAGGTTGTGGAGTCGCAGGTGAGCAACGTGCATCATCCGGACCATCCGCGGTTTCAGGACTTTGGCGACATGGTGCTGCGCGGTAACAAAGGCTTCGGCTATGTGCGGCTGGACTGGTTTACGCCCGATGGGCTGGGGATGTGGGGCGATGGGCGGCTGTTCATTCTCGGCACGAGGGGGTATATCGAGGTGCGGAAGTATGTCGATGTCGGGGTGAAGAAGGCTGGGAACAATCTCTTCATCGTGGATGCGACTTCGCAGAAGTACATCGACTGCAACAATGTGGAGTTGCCGTTCGGTCCGCAGTTTGTGGCGGATGTGGTGAACCGTACGCATGTGGCGCAGGACCAGACGCAGTGCCTGCTGGCTGCGGAGCTGGTGATCAAGGCGCAGCTGGCGGCGAAGGTGGTAACGCTGGAGGCGTAGTTATCGCGCGGCGAGGAACGGTTGCAGGGCTGCGCTGAAGTCGGTGGGGTTGTCGAGCCAGGAGAAGTGGCCGGCGCGCTCGAGGATGATGAGCTTTGCGCCGGGGATGGCGTCGCGAGCTTCGGACGCCATCTCTGGGTCGAGTGGATCCTGGCGGCCCTGCACGATAAGCGTGGGGATGTGGAGTTTTGCGAGATCAGAAGTGAAGTCGAAGGTAGGCGTCGCCTGTTGGAGCAGGCTTGCTGTGAGCGCGTGGCAGGTTTCGGGCGTCATGGTGAGTGCGAACTTGGCGGCTGCGTCGCGGTCGAAGAAGTCGGCTGCGAAGAGAAGGCTGATACCCGCGGCCATTTTGGCGTCAGGTGATTTGTCGCTTGAGTTGATGGCGGCGAGCTGCTTCATTGTTTCCGGCGAGAGGCGTACGGAGACGTTGTCCATCATGCGTGAGAGACCGGCGGAGCGTGGGGGAACGACGCCTACGAGCAGTAGCGCCTGCGTGTGGTCGGGGTGGGCGATGGTATAGCGCATGGCTGTGAGCGCGCCGGCGGAGTGACCGAGGACGATCCACTGCTTGTAGCCGAGCGAGGTGCGGAGAGCTTCGAGGTCGGAGAGGTAGAGCTCGGGCGTGATGGTGGTGGCGTCGAGCGTGGCGGGCATAGAGCCGGTGGTGCCGCGCTGGTCGAGCAGGATCGCCGTGTTGTGCTGCGCGACGAGATCGGCGACGGGCTGCATGTAGGCTGCGTCCATGCCCGGTCCGCCCGAAAGGATGACGACGGGCGTGCCTTTGCCGGCGATGGTGTAGTGGAGGGTGAGGCCGGCGTTCTGGAAGGAGGCGGTTTGCTGTGCGGAGACGGCGAGGCAGGACGCGGCAAAGGTAAGAGTCGAAAAGAGCAGACGAAGTTTGTGGGGTAAGCGCACGGCGTTCTCCTGATTCCGTACTTACGGAGCGTGAATAGAGAGATGCACTCTAGTGTTGCCGCAGAAGACCGGCAACGGACAGGTGTTCGTCAAGATCGTCCCATGCAATGCCCGTGCCGTGCCCCATCAAGCGCCATTTGGCGCGTTGTTCCTGTGTCGCGGACATTAGCGGCGGAAACCACATCAGCGGCGCAATGATTTCGCGACCGTCTGCCAAAAATACGCGGAGGGTTTCTTCGTCAGTAATGACATCAATTGCAGTTGCATCGAGTTCAACCGAAATAGGCATACCAGCGCTCCCGCGGAATATCTTGATTTTCAAGTACCAACTTCAGTATGACGTTTAATTCGTGAGTGCGAACCCGTGATTCGCTGCGGGACTCACTGGCTCCAGCCAAAATTTGGCCATATCGCTATCCCGTTCCACATGAATGTGCGGCGGTTCCTGGTTCTCATTGCTATAGAACAAGAAGGCATAAGGACCGATACGGAGAACCACTGGCATTTCCGTACTGTCTCACATCTCAGTCTTCGGTGGATTCGCCAGGTGTTTCGGGGTTGGCTTCGTCTTCTTCGATGATATTGAGCGCTGCGTCTTCGAACTCGGCCTTCTTGAAGGCGTGGGGGGCGGAGGGTGCGGCGCCTTTGGCATCGATATCTTCTCCGGCGGCTTGCATCGTTTTGCCGCCGAGGGCGCCGGTGACGGCGGTGTCCATCATGATCTCGGCGAAGCGGCGGGTTTTTTTGTCGAGCTGTTCGATGGATTGGCGGATGATCTTGTAGTCGCCGCCCTTGATGGAGGCTTTGAGGTTGAGGGCGGCTGCTTCGATGTCGGCGTGTTCGTCGAAGGTGAGCTGCTGCCAGGCGGGGGACTTCTTGCCCTTCTCTACAGCTTCGAGGATGGTGTTGGCTTCGTTGGTGGCTTCGATCACCTGGCGGGCGGTGATGTCTTCTTCGGCGTTGTCGAAGGAGTCGAGGATCATGGTTTCGACCTGCTCGTCGGTGAGGCCGTAGGTGGGTTTGACTTCGACCTCGGCGGCCTGACCGCTGCGCTGTTCGCGGGCGGAGACGTGGAGGATGCCGTTGGCGTCGATGAGGAACTTGACCTCGATGCGCGGAAGGCCGGCGACCATCGGTGGTATGCCTTTGAGGTCGAAGCGTGCTAACGACCGGCAGTCCGTGGCGAGCTCGCGTTCGCCCTGAAGGACGTGGATGGCGACGTTGGTCTGGCCGTCGACGCCGGTGGTGAAGTGCTCG
>JAMFSR010000006.1 GCA_026225395.1 Granulicella sapmiensis | reverse complement strand
TGTGTTCGCCTCCGTCCGGCGCATTCACAAGCCTCTGCTCAGTGTCTGGGCTACAGTCTCCGTCTGTGAAATGGCTCATAGGAACGATAAAGAGAAAATAGAAAGCCATCCATCCCAAGCCGGCGAGTAAAGCGAGGCCGCCAATGACCTCGAGCACAATATGAAGCCAACGAAAGGACTTGGACACGTCACGACCTCAGTAAGGGTATGTGTAGACCGAACAAGTCTATCGCGACTCCTGATGATCCTAGGAAGCTAACCCTCTTGCTCCTGATAGACGCCGTTTTTCAGAAGTTGATGATTGCTACGGAGAAGCCGAACTAATCCGCTCCTGCCTGATCGAGAAGCGCTATTGGACACAGAACGAAAGATCACGGGCGGCCCAGCGACTTCGGAGCATACGGCTAGGGCTTGGCTGGTGGCGCTACATGGACAACGATTCCGTGCTGCGCTTTACAGTCCGTTAATGTGAAGTTCAACGTCATCTTGTTTTGTTCCGAGGCCACCCCCACGTGCTGGGGAAGCTGAAATCCATCGATGATCTGGTATGTGTAGGTGAAGCGGGCTACTCCGGCATGGTCCGTATCAGTAGAGGACGCAGCCAGAACCAGACCCTTTGGCGCATCCACAAATTTTGTGGTGATTTCAATATGTTGTGACGTTTCGATGACGCCTTCGCGCAGGTGCAAATCCGGATCAAGGATGAGCTTTCCAGTTATGCCCTGACCGTCCATTGAGAGGTTGTAGCCGGTTGGGGTCTTTTCAAATTGATAGTTGGTTGGGGCGATGGGAAGCACCTCTCCATAGGCGTACGGTACCCAGTTGCTAAGCCCCGTTTGCATGAGAGAACGATTCGATTCCTCAAGCTGCGCAGCGATAGGCAATTGGCCGAATTCTGGAAGCTTGGTTTGAGTTGAGATGGTTGCGCCCGAACGATCGACAAAGATTCGATATTTAATCGGCTCTAGAAGTTGTGCGATCGGATTGTCCGTTCGAGCGGCTTCACCAAAATTGCTTTTGAGATACTTTGCGAAGTCGAAGTCAATCGAACAAGAAAAGCTGATGAGTCCCGACCGGAAAGGTGTGTCATAGAGGACCTTAGTTTTGGCAAGCAGGACCTCGGCATCGCTGGGGGATTTTGCAATCTTCGGAGCTACTTTCAAAGATTGACTAAACGAGGAGACACACGAAGTCCCGAGGATAGCGATGACGATATAGCGGCGCATGACCCATGCTACCGCGCGATGCACCAGTTCGGCATTCGGGCTGAGGACAAGATGGGCGGGTCAAGTATAAGTCTTGATAAACGCCGTTGTCGTCATTGAAAGCGGCGCTTCGTCTGCGGATGAGGAATCTCAGATGGAACGCAATCAGTCCTCTACGAGGCCCCACAGCGTTGCCACTGATGTTTGAGGCGGTCTCATCGGCAAGATGCTAGTGCCTTGAGAATGCTGCAGATGGGGTTAGGGCGGAACTCTCTTCGCTTTCCTTGAGATCCATGCGTTCGATAAGACCGTTTGCGATGGTGTAAACGTGCCATACCTCACTATCGAAAAGGACGTCGCCACTGAGACTCTTCACCAACTGGTGAACTCTGACATCCGTTTTGCCATCTGTGCGGTTGATCACTTCGACCGGTTCCACATGAGGATCAAACTCCTGCCACTGACGGGTCCAGTAGGAACGAATCTCTTCTTTCCCAACGACACGACCACCCTCCGACGCCTTGGGCCAACTTACGTTCTCGCTCATGAGCGCCAGAGCGGCGTCAACGTTTCGCTGGTTGAAAGCTGAGTAGGCCTGAGCTATGAGTGTCTGTGTGTTTGCCATAAGTCCTCCTGGCGTACCTGTGTAGGTTATACAAAACGGCGTGGAAGTCCCGGGAGACCTGATCGCTCCGCTGTGGCGGATATCAGGCTTCGACGAGGCCGTAGCGGCGTTGCCATTGGTGTTTCAGGCGGGCCCATACGGCTTCTACTTCGGGGCGGGGGATGGATTTGTCGGGGGTTAGGACGAAAGCTTCGGCTTCGAGCTTGGCTTGTTCGAGGATGTCGCGGTCGCGGGCCAAGTTGGCTACGCGGAAGTCGGGTAGGCCGGCCTGGCGAGTGCCGAAGAACTCGCCTGGGCCGCGCTGCTGGAGGTCTAGCTCGGCTAGCTCGAAGCCGTTCTGGGTGCGGACCATGGCGTCGAGGCGTTGCTCGGCTTCGGGAGAGATGCTGGAGCCGGTGAGGAGCACGCAGTAGCTTTTGTGGCTGCCACGGCCTACGCGGCCGCGGAGTTGGTGGAGCTGGGCGAGGCCGAAGCGCTCGGCGTGTTCGATGACCATGAGTGTGGCGTTGGGGACGTCGACGCCGACTTCGATGACGGTGGTGGAGACGAGGACGTCGATCTCGGCACGTTTGAAGCGGGCCATGGTGACCTCTTTGTCGTCGGAGGACATGCGGCCGTGGAGCAGGCCTAGTTTGAGGCCGGCTAGTTCGTTGGCGCTAAGGTGGTCGAACATTTCGGTGGCGGAGCGGAGTTTCGGTTTGATGGTGGGCTTTTTTTCTGGGGCAGAGGAGAGCGGTCGGGCTTTGCCCGAGACCCCACCCTTCGCAAAAGGCGCGAAGGATGGGCCACCCGATGTGACGGCTGCGGTGGACTCTTCGGCGCTGGCGAAGTCTAGTTCGGGTTGGTCGTCTTTGGCGCCTTCGATTACTGGGTAGACGATGTAGGCCTGGCGGCCGGCGGAGACTTGTTTGCGGACGAAGTCCCACACTTCGGCGGAGCGCTGCGCGGGCATGCGGCGGGTGACGATGGGGGTGCGGCCGGGGGGGAGCTCGTCGATGACGGAGGTGTCGAGGTCGCCGTAGACGGTGAGGGCGAGCGTGCGGGGGATGGGGGTTGCCGTCATGACGAGAACATCCGGTTCAGAGGCGATGCCGTCGGGGCCGGGTTTGCGCATGAGGTGGAAGCGTTGCTGGACGCCGAAGCGGTGTTGCTCGTCGATGATGACGAGGCCCAAGTTGGCGAAGTCGACCTTTTCTTCGACGAGGGCGTGGGTGCCGATGGCGAGGTCGGTTTCTCCGGTGAAGATGCGGCGGCGGGCTTCGCGCTTGGAGCGCTCGTCGAGTGAGCCGGTGAGGAGGGTGACGCGGTAGGGGCGGCCGATGTGGGGGCTGATGGCGGCGGCGAGGAGTTTTTTGGCGCTGAGGAAGTGCTGCGTGGCGAGGATCTCGGTGGGGGCCATCATGGCGGCCTGATAGCCGTTTTCGATGGCGACGAGTGCGGCCTGGAGCGCGACGATGGTCTTGCCGGAGCCTACGTCGCCCTGCAGGAGGCGGCGCATGGGTTTGGTGGCTCGCATGTCGGTGACGATTTCGCCGAGGACTCGTTTTTGCGCTGTGGTGGGTTTGAAGGGGAGGACTTGTTTGAGGGCTTCGCGGACCTGGTCGTTGGCCTGGAAAGCTGTGCCGATGCGCGTGCGAAGCTTGCGGCGTTTGAGTTCGAGGCCGAGCTCGAGGTAGAAGAACTCTTCGAAGATGAGACGGCGGTGCGCGGGAGTGCGGGCGCTCATGAGCTCGGTCATGGGGGTTCCGGCGGGGGGGAAGTGGAGGTCGCGGAGGGCGTCCATGCGACTGGGTAGATGGAGGCGCGTGCGGAGGGTTTGTGGGATGGTTTCTTCGACGGAGACGGGGTTTTCGGCCAGCTCTTTGAAGATGGTCCAGAGGACACGGCGGAGCCAGCGGGAGGTGAGCTTGGCGCCCCACGGGGTTTTGCCGCCGAGCGACTCGTAGATGGGAACGATGCGTCCCATTTCGAGCATCGTGAACTCGGCGTCCTCGCCGGTGGCATTACTGTCGGGGAGGATTTCGAAGGTGGGTTGGATCATTTTGAAGCGGGTTGATCCGGGCGGTGCGTTGAGAGCGTTGCCGGAGCGCGAGCCTTCGAGCTTGCCGTAGAGGGCGATCTGCTGGCCGGGGCGGAACTTGTCTTTTAGATAGGTGCCGTGGAACCACATGCACTTTACGGTTTCGAGGATGGAGGGTGGTGGGGCGAGTAGGCCGGCCATGGCGGCTTCGGTGTCGGGTTTTGGTGGGGTGATGCCGACGGTCATTTCGAAGATGGGGGCGGAACGGGTACGGAGCAAGACGGTGCCGCGGACTTCGCCGATGAGCGAGGCCATGTCGCCGGCGTTGTATTGCGAGAGAGGCTTGGGGTGCAGGCGGTCTTCGTAGCGGAACGGCAGGTGGTAGAGGAGATCTTCCACGGTTTCGACGCCGCGATCGGCGAGGTTCGCGGCTACGCGGTCGCCGATGCGCTTGATGAATTTGACCGGGGTGTTGAGGTCTAGCGGCACGGATTTGAGGATAGCAGTGGGGGTTGTGGGGAGTTGTCGGCAGCAAAGCCTGTACGCGTGAAAAGGTATGTTTCCGCACATATACAGGGTCGTTTTGACGGCGACTGCGTAAGGGGCATAGAAAGGTCTGCCGTTTCACACGGAGGAGACTTCTCGATGAGCTTGCGTCTGACTACCTTCCTTTGCTTCCTGATGACGATGTCCGCGATTCCGGGATATGCGCAAGCGGTTCCCTCTGAAAAAGCTGATGAGGCGAGGATTGATCGGCTGCTCGGCCAGATGACGCTCGAAGAAAAGGTCAATTTGATCCGCGGTGATGTTGAGCCGGCCGCGACGAACCAGGGGCAGGCAGGGTATCTGCCGGGAGTGCCCAGGCTGGGTGTTCCGTCGCTGCGATTTGCGGATGGCCCTCCGGGCGTGTTGACCCGGATTGCCGGGCAGGCGCAGACGGCGACGATGGGGGTCGCAGCGACCTGGAGTGTGCGCGACGCCGAACAGAACGGCGTTGCGATAGGCAGAGAGGCGCGCTCGTTGGGCATCGATGTGGTGTTGCAGCCGTTTATCAATATCGATCGCGACATCACGTTTGCGCGAAGCTACAACACGCTTGGCGAAGATCCTTTTCTGAACGGCGCAATGGGGGCAGCGGAGATTCGTGGGGAGCAGTCGCAGGGTGTGATGTCACAGGCGAAGCACTATGTTGCGTATGATTCCGACTCCTACAACATCGTTGTGGATCAGCAGGCGTTGCACGAGGTGTACGTGGCGCCGTTCGCGGCGGCTATTCAGGCTGGCGTGGCCTCGATTATGTGCTCGTACAACAAGGTCAACGGTGCGTTTGCATGCGGAAATCCGGATACGCTCAAGACCATCCTGCGCGACGAAATGGGCTTCAAGGGTTTTGTAACTTCGGATTGGGGTGGTGTGCATAACGTGCATTTCATCAACAACGGGTTGACGATGGAGATGCCGGGCGAGGTCCCAACCGATAGCCCCTTTGCCGGGATGATGCATACGTACTTCCGCACTCGTCCGGACAAAAGCGGCGCACCGACGAAGCCTAATGAGGCGGCGCTCGCCGGGATCCTGGGCGGGACAATCCCGGAGGAACCGAAGAAGGGCGGCGGTATCGATCTGAATGCCTTCCCGATGGACTCCGACAGCGCGACCTTGCGCTCGGCGCTGAAGGATGGGTCTGTAACGGAGGCAACAATCACGGCAGCGGCGCGAAGGGTGCTCTATGAGATTGATCGCTTTGGCTATCTGGATGGCAAGCAGAAGCACGACGTAACACCGCAGGATGTCAAAGCTAACGGCGAGATCATCGAGAAGACGGCGGAAGATGCTGCCGTGCTGCTGAAGAACGAAGGCGGCGTGCTTCCGCTGCGGAAGGACCAAAGCATCGCGCTGATCGGACCGACGGCGGGGCAAGTAGCTTCTATAGGGACGTTTGGTGAGCGGTCGCCAGGGATGCCAGAACTGCAGGTTGGGCCGCTTGCGGCGTTAACGAAGCTTGCCCCCGAGGCTCACATCACCTATGCCGTGAACGACGATATGACAGGAGAGGCTATCGGCGCCGCGCTGCTGAGCCACGGGGGTAAGCCTGGACTTCTGCGGACGGACGCGAAGGGGGCAAGCCGTGTCGATGCGACGATCGATTTCACCACGACGAACGGCAAAGCTCTTCCGCCCAACAGCGTAGTCACGTGGGAAGGAGAGATAGCCATCGCCACAGCGGGGGAGTACTGGTTCTATCTCCAGTTGCTCGGAACGCGCGGTGTGTTCAGCATCGATGGGAAGGAGATTGGACGCAGCGGCGCCGTGAAAGGGACGGTGCATGGAGACGTACAGCATGCCTCACAAGATAACGGGCTGCCCACAACCGATGGACTGGACAATGTTCGGCGCGCGGTGCAGTTGGCTGCGGGGAAACATGCTATCAAAGTCGTTTCTTCCGTCGATACCTCCAACGCGCCGGTCCAGATTCGTCTGAACTGGATGACGCCTGAGGCGCGGCGACGTGCCCATGATCATGCGCTTGCGGCGGCGAAGAATGCGGGCACGGCTGTGGTCTTTGTATGGACGCGAGATAAGTCTCACTTTGAGCTACCGGGAGATCAGAACAAGCTGATTGAAGAGATCGCCGCGGTGAATCCGAATACGGTCGTGGTCTTGAATACGAGCCAGCCAGTGGCCATGCCATGGATCGATCGTGTGAAAGGCGTGGTTGAAATGTGGTGGCCGGGGGATGAGGGTGGCGTGGCGGAGGCGAAGACGCTGCTGGGTTTGAATAATCCGGGTGGCAAGCTGCCGATGACGTGGGGGAAGTCGCTTGCCGACTACCCGGCTACCTCGCCCGCTCATCCGGAGCGATCTGCCAAGGGTGTGGGCGGCAAGACGACTTTTTCGGAAGGCGTACTGGTCGGTTATCGATGGTTTGATGAGGAGAAGATCGAACCGCTTTATCCGTTTGGATATGGCCTGTCGTATACGACCTTCGCGTTGTCCGGGCTCAGGGTGGAACCTGCCAGCGATGGCGGGGTGGATGTTTCCGTGAGTGTCAAAAATACGGGCGCCGTTCGTGGGGATGAGGTACTGCAGGTTTATTCGGAAGCGCCTTCGACAAAGCCGACGGGAGCGCAGTTTGCTCCGCGGACGTTGGTTGCCTTTGACCGGGTGTCTTTGAACTCGGGCGAAGAACGCCGCGTCTCGCTTCACGTATCTACGCGCGCGTTTCAGTATTGGTCCGCCGGCGCTAGACAGTGGATGAAACCGGATGGACCGAGGATGCTGTCGGTTGGAACATCATCCCGAGCGTTTCCGCTCCATACCCTTGTTCCTTGAAGGGGATTTGTACCTGTGCCACAGCGCCAGGCGGACTACAATTGTGGGATGGTGCAGGTTTCAAAAGTTGATCTTGTAGGTGTGGGGTTGAATGCTACCGACACGGTGATCAAGGTGTCGGAGTTTCCGAAGTCAGGGTCCAAGCAGGAGTATGAGAGCGAGACGGTTCGCACCGGCGGGCAGGTGGCGACGACCGTTGTGGCTTGCCAGACGTGGGGCTTGAGCACGCGGTATGTGGGCAAGCTCGGAGATGATGCGGCGGCGGCGATGCATGCGCGGGACTTTCAGCACGCGGGGGTTGAGGCGCAACTGATCCATGTGGAGGGCGCGGCCAGTTCGAAGTCTTTGATTTTGGTGGACCGGCATGGAGAGCGGACGGTGCTTTGCCGCCGTGACGAGCGGTTGAAGCTGCGGCCGGAAGAGATGAAGCGCGAGTGGGTGGAGAGTGCGCGGGTGCTGCATGTGGATGGTCATGACACGGCTGCGGCGACGCAGGCGGCGAAGTGGGCGCGGGCGGCGGGGGTGCTGGTGTCGGCCGATCTGGATGAGACCTATCCGGGGGTTGAGGCGTTGATGGAGAACGTCGACTACCTGATCGTGAATAAGGAGTTTCCACATAAGCTGACGGGTGAGAGCGATCTGAGGACGGCTCTAAGGCATATCCAGATGCGGTACGGGTGCCGGATGACAGGATCGACGCTGGGGCCGGATGGTGTGGTGGTTTGGGACGGCAAGCAGTATCACCAGGCGTCGGCGTATCAGGTGCCGGTGGTGGATACGACGGGTGCGGGGGATATGTTTCGCGCGGGGTTTATCTATGGGTTGCTGCAGGGGTGGACACTGGAGCGGCAGTTGGAGTTTTCATGCGCGGCGGGGGCGTTGAACTGCATGTTTGAAGGAGCGCGAGGAGGAATTCAGTCGCTGGAGGCTATTGAGGCGCTGATTGCGACGACGCCGCGGTATAAAGGCAAGGCGGCTTCGGCGGCGATGGATGTGATGCTGGCGTAAGAGGACGGTCTGCATGGAGAGCATGTTTGACGCGGCGCGCGTGGAGGAGATGAAAAGGCGGCTGGGGTCGTTGCGGCCTGACAGTGCTCGGGTGTGGGGATCGATGACGGTGTCGCAGATGGTGGCGCATTGTTGCCTGGGCATGGAGATGGCGACGGGAGACAGCAAGCTGCCGCGGGTGTTTGTAGGACGGATACTGGGGCCGCTGGTGAAGAACATGGCGCTGAAGGAAGGTGAGCCGATGCGGCGGAACTCGCCGACGGCACCGTCGTTGTTGGTGAAGGGCGATCCGGACTTTGAGGCGTCACGAGAACAGCTGCGTGGGCTGATCGACCGTTTTGCCGAGGGTGGGCCGGCGGCCTGCACGACGCATCCGCACGCATTTTTTGGGAAGCTGACGCCGGAGCAGTGGTCGACGCTGGTGTATAAGCATCTGGATCATCATCTGCGGCAGTTTGGGGTGTAGGGTGCGTGTGTGCTCGGATCGACAACAAGAAATGCGGTAGAGATCGCGAGAAAAGCAAATGAGGAGGCGATGAAATAATAGGATTGGCTAAGTTGTTATGGAATCCTTTCTTTCGCGCTTCAAAAATTCGCTGGTACTGATCACGATTGTGCTGGTGCAGGCGATTGGACTGGCTATCCAGGTGCAACGGCCGAAGGAAGACGCGAAGACGCTTGGGACGGACGGGCAGCATACAACGCTGCTGCGGTATTGGACCGTGTCGCTGGTAACGCCGTTTGAGAAGGTGATTCACTGGTCGAGCTTCGATGTGTGGAAGGTGTGGTCGGGGTATGTGGGACTGCGGCATGCGCACCAGCAGAATGAGCAGCTGGAGTTAGAGATTGCGCGGTTGCGCCAGGAGCAGGCGGCGTTTGCCGAGGATGCGGCGCAAGGGCGAAGATTGCAGGCGTTGCTGGCGTTCAAGCAGCAGTACATTTCGCAGACCGTGGCGGCGCAGGTGATTGGGACAAGCGGGGTGGACAGCTCGCGGATGTTGTATCTGGATAAAGGTTCGGCGGATGGGCTGAAGCCGGACCAGGCGGTGATTACGCCGGATGGCGTGGTGGGCAAGCTGAGGGATGTGTTTCCGCATACGGCGCAGCTGCTGCTGCTGAACGATGCGACGAGCGGAGCGGGCGTGGTGCTGGAGTCGACGCGGATACGCGGGATTTTGCGCGGAACGGCGAATGGGCGGGTGCAGATCAATAATCTGACTGCGGATAGTCGAATCAAGCCGGGCGAAAAGGTGATTACGTCAGGCGGGGACCAGGTGTTTCCGCGGGGGCTGCCAGTGGGGGTGATTGAATCAGTTGCGCCCGATCCGCAGCATCAGCCTTATATGGCGATTACGATTCATACGGATGCGAACCTGTCGCGGCTGGAAGAGGTGCTGGTAATTACCGGGACGCAGGCGACGCTGCCTGCCGCGGCGGAACAGGATGCGGCGCTGGCTGATGCAGCTGCCGAAGAGAATAAGCGTGCGGCGGATGTAATCGCGGAGAAGCTGCCAAGTATCGGCGAGAGTGGAGCGACGGGAAGCACGGGTTCTTCCGGTGAAACGGGAAGTACGGAGAACTCGATCCGCGGAGTGCCGGGGATACCGAACTCGGGGCTGCCGAAGACGGTGCCGGTGGTGCATCCGGACAAGTATTCGCCAGGGGCAGCGCCGCCGGCGGAGAATTTGCAGCCTGGTGGTGCGTCGGCTCCGCAGTAGGGAAGTGTTCTGAACGCAAAGGGCGCGAAGGTTTAAAAGCAAGGTTCGCAAAGTAAGGCGGGTTGATGGCGGAGCATAGTTATACATCGCGGCAGGAGATGGACCAGTATGCGTTCCATACGGCGGTGACGCTGCTGGTGCCGCTGGGAAGCATTCTGCTGCAGGCTGTTCTGCCGAAGACGTTTCCGGTGCTGGCGATTTTTGATTTGCCGCTGATTGTGGTGATCTTCTTTGCCGTGGCGCGTCGAAACCCTGTAGCTGGAACGGTGACCGGGACGCTGGTTGGTGTGTTTCAGGATGGATTGACGAATCATCCTTTCGGCGTGAATGGGATTGCGAAGGGGATTGTCGGGTATGCGGCGGCCAGCATCGGATTTGCGGTGGATGTGGAGAACATCATCAACCGCATTGCGTTGAACTTTATCTTCAGCCTGTTGCAGAGCGGTTTGCTTTATTTGATTGCGCGGCTACTGCTGGGTGATCCAACGGTGAAGCTGATGCCGTTGCATGAACTGCTGCGGGCGGTTTGCAATGCGGCGCTTTCGGTGCCGGTGTTTTATGCGCTGGACCGGTTTAAGAGCAGGGAATAGGGAACAGGCAATAGGGAATAGGATCAGAGACAGACGGGCGGCGGGTTATGGATACGGGTATAGGGCGGGAAGAGAAGCTTTCAGCAGCGAAGCTGCATATGACGCAGTATGTCGTGGCCGCGGTGATGCTTGTGCTGGGCATCGGGTTGTGGCGGCTGCAGGTGCTGGGCTCGGACAACTACAAGGTGCTGGCGGAGCAGAACCGCGTGCGCAAGGTGCCAGTGCTGGCGCCGCGGGGGAAGATCTTCGATCGCGAGGGACGGATTATCGTCGACAACTATCCCTCGGTAAGCTGCTATCTGCTGCGCGATCAGCAGCAGAAGCTGGAGGCGGACCTGCCGCTGATTTCGGGCGGACTGCATATCCCTGTCGACCAGATTGAAGCGGATTTGAAGCGCTTTCAGTATGCGCCGAAGTACCAGTCGATTCCTTTGAAACAGGACATTACGCCGGATGAGCAGGCGTTCATTGAAGCGCACAGGAATGAGCTTCCGGAGCTGGAGACGCTGGATGAGCAGCGGCGGCTGTATCCGAGGGACGGGTTTGCGGCGCACATGATCGGGTATGTGGGCGAGATCAGCGAGAACGATCTGAATGAAGAGAAGTATGCGGCTTACTCGCCTGGGGATGTGGTGGGGAAGTCGGGCGTGGAAGAGGCGTATGACAGCGTGCTGCGCGGTGTGGATGGATCGCGCGATGTGATCGTGAACTCGCATGGCAAGGAAGTGGGAACGTTGGGGCAGGAGATGGCGACTCCGGGCAAGGACCTGCGATTAACGCTCGATCTCGATTTGCAGATGGCGGCGGAGAAGGCGCTCGAAGGCAAGATTGGTGCGATTGTGGCGATGGACCCGCATACGGGCGAGATCCTGGCGATGGTATCGAGACCGACGTACGATCCGAACGAGTTTGCGGTGAGACTGACAAAAGCGTACTGGAAGAGCATCAACGAGGACCCGAACCACCCGATGATGAACAAAGCGCTTCAAGCGCAGCTGGCGCCGGGGTCGACGTTCAAGGTGATCATGACGCTAGCCGGCCTGCAGGAAAACGTCGCGCAGGACATGCATGTCGTATGCAACGGCGGAGCGACGTTCTACGGACACTTCTTCGGCTGCGACAAGCATCACGGTTCGGTGGACATTCATAATGCCCTGCCGTATTCCTGCGACACGTTCTACTACACGCTGGCGGCGAAGCTGGGCATCGATAAGATCGCGGCGTATGGTCACAGCGTGGGGATGGGGATGAAGACGGGCATCGACCTGCCGGACGAACAGGTTGGCGTGATGCCGAGCGAGCCGTGGAAGCTGAAAACGCTGCACGACAAATGGTATGCCGGCGATACGATCTCGGTCGGGATTGGACAAGGATTCGATGAGGCGACGCCGATCCAGTTGGCGCGGGCGTTGAGCGGGATCGCGTCTGGTGGTGCGCTCGTTCGGCCGCATGTGCTGCTGCCGGGACAGATCTCAGAGAGCCAACAGACAGCGATTGAGCAGACGTATACGGGCTCGGGTGCGGCACGGATTCCGATAACAACAGAGAACTGGCAGACCATTACGGACGATATGGCGAACGTGCTGAGTCCGATTGGAACGGCGGCAGAGGCTCACCTGGAAGGTGTGGACTTCGCAGGGAAGACGGGGACGGCGGACGTCATCAGCGGACGAAAGAAGGGCACAGCGGACAAGAGCACGATTCCCAATGCGTGGTTTGTGGGTATGACGCCGCGACGGAATCCGGACATTGTGGTGGCTGTGCTGTGGGAGCACGGATACTGGGGCAACAACTCAGCGAAGCTGGCCGCGCAGGTGATCAATGCGTATGTGACCAAGCAGCGGTCGAAGGCGGGGAATTTGATGCGGTATGCGTCGGCTCCGAAGACAGATGGGGTGGGACAGCCGGTTGCGAAGCATGAGGATGCGCCGGTGGGATTAGGTGGGTCGGCTCCGGCTACGCCGACAGGGCAGTAGCGACGGTTACACTGGGGACGAATGTTTCGCTCGCGATTTCGAGATTTCGATTGGGTGCTGCTCGGGTTTGTGCTCGTGCTGTCGGTGTTCAGCGTGCTCGAAATCCGTTCAGCAACGGCGATGACCAAGTTTCATGGGTTTCAGCAGAAGCAGATGCTGTTCCTGGGGCTTGGGATTGTGGCGATGTTTGCGATTTCGATGGTGGATTATCACCGGCTGCTGGATATCGCGAACTGGGCGTATGGGTTCAGCGTTATTTCGCTGGTGGCGGTGCTGATTCCTCATATCGGGCAGAAGGTACTGGGGGCGCGGCGGTGGATCAACCTTGGCGGGGGAGCGCATTTTCAGCCGTCGGAGTGGGTGAAGCTGGTGCTGATCCTGGCGATGGCGCGGTATATGTGGGGCAAGGTTGCCGAGGGAAAAGAACTTAGCTGGAGCGATATCGGTAAGGCTTCGGCGTTGGTAGTCGTCCCCGTTGCGCTGGTTTTGAAGCAACCGGATCTTGGGACGGCATTAACCTATCTGCCGGTATTGATCGCGGGGCTATTTCTGGGAGGAATGCGGTGGAGGCAGGCGGCGTGGGTGCTGCTGGGGCTGGCGATGCTGGGAGGGCTCGGGCTGGCGACGGGTAAACATCTGAAACCGTATCAGCAGAAGCGCATTGACGCGTTTTTGAACCCGGATTCGGATCCGAAGGGATCGGGGTACCAGATTCGGCAGTCGCTGATTGCAGTGGGTTCGGGTGGAATCTGGGGTAAGGGAACGAACAAGGGGACGCAGACGCAGGGCGATTTTCTGCCGATCCCGTATACGGACTTCATCTTTGCGGCGTTCTGTGAGGAGCATGGATTTGTGGGGGCAGTGGTGGTGTTGCTGCTTTATTTTCTGATTCTTGTGCGGCTGATTCAGAATGCGCAAACGGCTGCGGACCCGCCGGGGACGCTCATAGTGATGGGAGTGATGGCGGTGACGCTGTTTCAGATCGCTATCAACATAGGGATGTGCGTGGGGTTGATGCCGGTGACAGGAATTCCGCTGCCGCTGATGAGCTACGGGGGATCGTCCATTATCTTTACGTTCCTCGCGCTGGGGATTGTGATGAATGTACGGATGCGGCGGTTTGTGAACTAGAGGGCAGGGAGTAGAGGATAAGGAGTAAGGAGCAGAAAAGACAGCATTTACTCCTTACTCCTTACCCTCTACCCACTTTTGGTGCATACTAGAGGCAGATGTTCGGCCAGAGGGCCGGGCATGTTCGGCGCATGGCTGGGACGCGAATATTCCCCAGGCAGCGCTCAAGAAAGAATTTTAGAAGGCCGGCCAGGCACGGATCAGCTCCTCCGAGACGCCGGACAGGTTTTGAGAATGAACGTGAACAGACGGTTAACGGCCACCCCTCGCTATGAGGACGTGATGGTCACAAACTCTGTTTGCGCTATTTTGTTCGAGGGCGTTGGTAAGCAGCCCGAGGCAAGCGGTAACCCACTGGACAATTTTGCTAACGGAACAAGCTTCGGGCTGCGCACAACGCGCGCCGTGAGGCGCGCTCGCAGCTGCGAGCGGAACGACCGGAAGTCAGGACCAGTCTCCGCAACTCAGTCCCTGTTCGTCTCCCAAGGAGCGGCCCCAGGGATCTAACTTCCTGAGGGGCGCGATCTTCGCCTGTTCTGCCCGCAACTTACCGGCCACTGAGCCGGGAGGTGCAGAAAGCAGAGCAAGATGTCGAAGGAAATTTATATATCCAGCACGCCGCACGAGACGCGGCTGGCTATTTGCGAAAAAGACGAACTAACAGAGATTTATTACGAGCGTGAGAATGAGTACACGCT
>JAMFSR010000005.1 GCA_026225395.1 Granulicella sapmiensis | reverse complement strand
GGAGACACATTCACGCTATCGAAGGAACGCCTGATCACCACGCTCATCTGCACTGCAGACCGCAGGCTGCAGTATGCGCTCGAAGGCAGCGTGTTTGTGGGTGGTGCTGTGGTCCAATGGTTGCGCGACAAGATGGAGTTCTTCGAGAAGGCACCGGATGTCGAGAAGATCGCCGCCTCTGTAGAGAGTTCGAACAATGTTGTGGTCGTCCCGGCCTTTACCGGTCTGGGCGCACCTCACTGGGACCCCTATGCGGGCGGCCTGATCATCGGGCTTCAGCGCAGCACTGAGATAGGACATATCGCGCGGGCGGCGCTTGAGAGCATCGCCTTCCAGGTTACCGACGTGCTCCAGGCCATGCAGGCTGATACTACAAATGGCTTCACGAAGCTGAAGGCAGATGGGGGTGCAGCCGGCAACGATATGTTGATGCAGTTCCAGGCCGACCTCCTCGGTATGCCGGTGGAACGTCCGGCCATTCTTGAAACCACGGCGCAAGGCGCAGCCTATCTAGCTGGGCTTGCTACTGGTTTCTGGAACGACGTAGAGGAGATCGCCAAGACGAGGCCTGAGGGCCAGGTCTTCACCCCACAGATGGATCCCGCGAGTGCGAAGAAGCGCTACGCAAAATGGCAGAACGCTGTGAACCGTTCCAAGGGCTGGAACAAGGAGATTGCATGAACCGTGAAGAGATGATTCTGCGTATCAAGGCTCGCACAACGCCATGGGATATTGTCATCATCGGCGGTGGCGCGGTGGGAGCCGGTGTTGCTGTAGACGCAAGCGCACGAGGACTCGAGGTGTTGCTTGTCGAGCGTGAGGACTTCGGCAAGGGTACATCGAGCCGAGCGACGAAGCTTGTGCATGGAGGCGTTCGTTACCTTGAGCAGGGCAACGTAACGCTTGTGATGGAGGCACTCAAGGAGCGCGGACTTCTTTTACAGAATGCTCCGCACCTGGTGCATGACCTTCCCTTCGTAGTCCCGAATTATTCGTGGTGGGAAGCGCCTTTTTACGGCATCGGCATGAAGATCTACGATCTTCTTGCCGGCAAGTACGGTTTCGGCAAGTCGCGTGTTTTGTCGCTGCAGGAGACACTTGAACGGCTGCCCACCCTGAACCAGGAAGGTTTACGTGGCGGCGTTCTTTATCATGATGGGCAATTTGACGATACGCGTCTCCTGACCCACTTACTCGCTACTGCGGTCGACCACGGCGCGACCGTGGTGAACTATGCGTCTGCTGTAGAGCTGATCAAGGATGAAGATGGCTTCCTCGCCTCGGTGGTTATCGAAGATCGTGAGGCCGGCGAGCGTCACACTGTCGGTGCCATGGCCGTCGTAAATGCGACCGGCATCTTCACTGATGAGACGCGACGACTTGCAGATGCCAAAGCTCAGACGATGGTCAGCCCCAGCCAGGGTATTCATCTTGTGTTCGACCGTTCCTTCCTGACAGGCGACAGCGCGATCATGGTTCCGCATACCAGCGACGGTCGCGTGCTCTTTGCCATTCCGTGGCACGACCGCACCCTGGTGGGCACGACCGATACCCCCATTGAGAAGCCATCTTATGAGCCTCTGCCGCTAGAAGAGGAGATCGCCTTTGTGCTGGATACCGCTGGCAAATATCTCAGCCGTCCCCCAACGCGCGAAGATGTGTTGAGTATCTACGTGGGGATTCGCCCCCTGGTGAAAGCTGCTGGAAGTGATGCCAGCAAGACCTCGGCTCTCTCGCGAGACCATACGATTCAGATCGATCCTTCGGGCCTGCTTACCATCGTGGGCGGGAAGTGGACGACTTATCGCCACATGGCTGAAGACTGCGTGAACCATGCCATCACATTGGGTGGTCTCAAAGAATCGCCATGCGTTACCTTCGACCTTCCTATTCACGGATACACGAAGAATTTCAAGGAACTCGGGGCTCTAGCTGTGTACGGAACGGACGCGGCGGCGATTCAAGAACTCGTCAAAGCCGAGCCGGAGCTGGGTGATCTTTTGCACCCGGACCTGCCGTACATCGGGGCGGAGATCGTCTGGGCCGCGCGGAACGAAATGTCCCGAACGCTCGATGATGCACTCGCCCGGCGTACTCGCGCTCTGCTCTTGAACGCAAGGGCAGCCGTTGCGATTGCTTCCAGGGTAGCCGAACTTCTTGCCAAAGAGCTGGGTCGTGACCAGGCTTGGCAGAAAGAACAGGTGAAGTCCTTCACAGCCCTTGCCCAGCAGTACATCCTGGCTCCCGTTCCCACGCGGGTGCAATCGTGATGCGCGGACCTCTTCTGGGGGAGTTCATGGGTACGTTCATGATGATGCTGCTTGGGGATGGTGTCGTAGCGGCCGTCCTATTGAAAAAGACGAAGGCGGAGGGCGCTGGCTGGCTCGCAATTACCGCAGGCTGGTGTTTTGCCGTACTGTGCGGCATCTTCACAGCCAATCTTTTTGGCAGTGTGGATGCGCATCTGAACCCCGCGATCACTTTGGCCTTTGCGGTCAAAACAGGCGATTACGCAAAGTTCGCGCCCTATCTTGTGGCACAGCTTGGAGGTGCGTTTGTTGGAGCGGTTGCCGTGTGGCTCTTTTACCTACCGCACTGGAAGATCACGGAAGACCCCGCCGCAAAGCTTGGAGTCTTCTGCACCGCACCCGCGATTCGCTCTTATGGATCAAATCTGTTCTGCGAGATCCTGGGAAGCTTCGTCCTGGTCACCGTCGTGGGATCGATCAGTTCGAAGCTGGTGCTGACGACGGGCGCTGCGGCCGGTCTGAGTCCTTTTCTAGTTGGCTGCCTCATCTGGGCTATCGGATTATCGCTCGGCGCAACAACGGGCTACGCCATCAATCCAGCCAGAGATTTCGGTCCCCGCCTCGCGCACACGCTGCTGCCGATCGCCGGTAAGGGCACTTCGGATTGGGCTTACTCATGGGTGCCAATTGTAGGTCCGCTCATCGGGGCTAGCCTGGCAGGAGCGTTGCTTCGCATCATCGGAGCATAAGCCGCCGGCACTAGGATGGAGCGCATTGAAATCCTGCAACATCACGCCTCAATAATCACTCCACTCTTGGCTGCCCAACAGGTTCACCAAATCCCGCTTGACGCGCCGCCGGTTTCGGGCGATAGTTCCCTCGCGCCCTCTTCTGGCAGCGGCGCGCCCTCACTGGTTCCTTCGTCGATTCGCCTTCGCATCCACACTCGAGCAGCATAGCAACGGCAGAGCCATCCCCGAAAGGATCAGCGCCCATGTCTCCCAAGACCCAGCAAACCGAGCAGCTTCACTCGAAGCCCGCCTCCACCTTCCCCGCCTACTCGACCCAACTCTTCCTCACTGCCGACTACACCTCCCCGCTCAACACCATCACCTTCACCAACCGTCCCACCACAGAGACTCCCGGCAACGTCGCCGTCTGTATCAGCGGCGGCGGCTCGCGCGCCTTCTCCGCTGGAATCGGCCAGCTCCAGGCGCTTGAGGCCATCGAACTCAACGGCTCCAGCCTGCTCAACCAGGTT
>JAMFSR010000004.1 GCA_026225395.1 Granulicella sapmiensis | reverse complement strand
GGATAATGGGGTCTTGTTTGGGAAATCGAAGTCTGTAAGTGATTGATTCTTTGGTTGCGGGGGTAGGATTTGAACCTACGACCTTTGGGTTATGAGCCCAACGAGCTACCGGGCTGCTCCACCCCGCTCTTTGAGTATACGTTGGGTTGCAGCCATGGGTCAATGTTGCAGCAGGACGCTAAAAGGCGGGCAGAATCAAGGGATAAGCGTGTAACCGCGGAACTTTTCGGGTAAAACTGCGTCAATAGAAGTGACCAGACGCATCCAATTCAGGATGCGATTGTTGGGGGCCTTATGCCGAATTTGTGAGGCATAAGTGATCGATTGGCTGGCATATTGCCAGGAGGAGAGAACGGATATGAAGATTCTTCGGATGTATCGGTTGAGCACGATGGGAATTGGGGGATGTCTGCTGGTGGCCGGGTTCGTCCTAGCGGCGGCTACTGCTCAAGCTCCCAATGCTCCTTCTTCGACCATGCCGGATGCACAGGTAGAAGCCAATGTGCTGCGGCAACTGGCTAGTGCGCCAGAACTCTCTACGCAGAATATCCAGACCACGGCCGTGTATGGCGTCGTAACGCTTTCGGGGAACGTGCATGATGAGGCGATGCGAACCAGGGCTGAAAATCTTGCGGCGCGTGCGCAGGGCGTAAAGAAGGTGGTTGATGAGCTGGCGCTTGGCGATGCTCCGGCACCTGGAGCCGACCAGAACGCTCAAAATCAGCAGCCACCACAGGGTGACCCGAATGATCCTGCGGCGGTGAACGGCAATCAAGCGCCGACGGGTGCGCCGGGGCCGGGGATGGTGCTGCAGTCGGATGGCACCTATGCTCCTGCATCGCCGGATCAACAGCAGGCTCCTCAGCAGGCGAATAATGATCAGGCTCCGCCGCCTCCGGGCTATAACGGCCAGCCACAGCCGCAATACAACGGCCAGCAGCCTCAGCAGGATCTCAATGCGCCACCTGCCTACGGACAGGGCCCGCCTCCTCCGCACCAGCCGATGTATAACGGCTATGCTCCCGGTCCGAACGCCGGACCGTATGCTGGCCAGAAGGCCGGCTTGCCGGTGACGATCCCGAGCGGAACACCGCTGCAGATTCGCATCAACCGTGGTCTCGACTCGAATGATGTGCAGGTGGGTACGCAGTTCACGGGGATCGTGATGTACGACGTCGTTACGGGTGGTGCCGTTGCGATTCCGCGCGGTGCTACGGTTTCGGGGACGGTGATTGATGCCAAGAAAGCGGGCGTTCTAAAAGGTCGTGGCGAGCTTTCGCTGCAGCTCAACAGCCTTACTCTGGGCGGGCAGGTTTATCCGCTGAACTCGGTGGTTTGGGATGCGCACGGCCGCGACAAAACGGCTTCGACCGTCAACAGGACGGTTGGGCTCGGCGTCCTGGGTGCGCTGGTCGGCGCTGCGGCGGGCGGTGGCGAAGGTGCTGCCATCGGCGCGGGCGTTGGAGCGGGAGCTGGTGTTGCCAGCTCGGCAGCTTCTCCGAACGGTCGTGTGATCCTGCCGCCCGAATCGATGCTGCCGTTTACGCTCGCGGAACCTTTGGGAGTGACCACGGTGTCGCAACAGGAAATGGCGCGGCTTTCGTATGCGGCTGGCCCTCCTCCGCCGCCCCGTCCGGCTTACCGGCGCCGCTACTATAGCCCGTATTACGGCTATTACTACGGCCCGGGCATGTAATTGGGACGAAGATGGAAGAAAGGCCGCCGGAGAAAGCTTCCGGCGGCCTTTTTCGTGGGGCCTGAAAGTGTTCACGAAGCGGGTTTTGCTCCGGGGGGCATACGCGGCTGATTTATACTTTGGGGTGAGCCCCTGCAAGCAGGCGTGGTGTGTCCGAAGAGATGCAACATGAGCCGTGCGCAAAAATCCCGGGCACGCGAGCGTCCCTACGAGATCTCGCCGAAGTGAAGGTCGTTAGCCAAGCATGATCCGCATTCTGCAGCAAGACAACCGGCTCACCAAAGCCATCTTTGCGCTCGTTATCGGCGCTGCCATCATCACCATGGTCATCACCCTGGTTCCCGGTATTTTCGACAACGGCGATACGGTCAACAACTCTGCGGTGTACGCGAAGATTCGCACGCCGGGTTTCTTCGGCAAGTTCTCCGGGGATGCGGCGGAAGTCAAGACCGTCGACGTCGACCGCATCACGGAGCAGCAGATTCAGCAGCAGCATTATCCGGAGTACGCGAAGCCGTTCCTTGAGCCGCGCATTGCCCAGCAGCTGGTTGTGCAGAAGGTGGAGCAGCATGAGGCTGACCGGCTTGGCCTCGCGGTGAGCGACGACGACCTGCGGACGTTCCTGCAACACGGCACGCTGTCTCAGTACCTCTTCCCGGATGGCAAGTTCATCGGTCAGGATGCATACATGAACTTCGTGTCGCAGTACTTCCAGGTATCAGTGCCTGACTTCGAAGCCGAAGTGAAGATGGATCTCGAGCTGCAGCGCCTGCAGTCGCTGGTTACCGGCGGAGTCACGGTTTCAGATGCTGCAGTCCGTGCGGACTACATGCAGCAGGGAACCAAGGTCCAGTTTGACTATGCGGTGATCTCCGCTGCTGACATCAAGAAGAGCATCAACCCCACCGACGCCGATTTGCAGGCGTTCTTCAAGCAGAATGCGTCGCGTTATGCGACGGCCGTACCGGAAACCCGCAAGATCGAGCTGTTCGCGTTCAACGCTTCTGACGTTCCGGGAGCGAAGGCGCCGGTGAGCGATGCCGCTATTCAGGCCTATTACACCGCACACCAGGACCAGTACAAGGTTCCGGAGCAGGTGAAGACGCGCCACATCCTGATCACTGTGCCGAAAGGCGCGGACGCGAAGACCGACGCGGCTGCAAAGGCCAAGGCGCAGGGAATCCTGAACCAGATCAAGGCCGGCGGAAACTTTGCCGACCTGGCGAAGAAGAACTCCGAAGACCCGGGCAGCAAGGACTCCGGCGGTGAACTGCCGATGATCGCGACCAGCGGCCTCGACCCGGCTTACGCCAAGGCTGCGATGGCGTTGAACCCAGGCCAAACCTCTGACCTCGTGCGTTCGTCGTTCGGCTATCACATCATCCAGACCGAAGCGAAGGACCAGGCGCATGCGAAGCCGCTGGCTGAGGTCAAGGACACCATCGTTGCGGCGCTGCAGCAGGATAAGGTTGGCGCTGCCGAACAGGATTATGCCAACAAGCTCGCTGCGCAGGCCAAGAAGGACGGCATGCAGAAGGCCGCCGATGCGAATAAGCTGCACATTGTGACTACGGACTATATTCCGAAGACCGGCGTGATTGGCGTTCTGGCGGATAGCTCTAACGTGCTCGCGCAGGCATTCACAATGGCGAAGGGCGCGGCTCCGGCTACGGCTTCCACCGGAGAAGGGTACGCGATCTTCCAGGTACTGGATGTCAAGCCCGCGCACGCGCCGGACTTTGCCGACTACAAATCGCATATCGCCGACGACTACCGCGAACAGAAGGCTCCTGAGTTGCTGAATGCGCAACTCATCAAGCTCTCTGGTCGCGCGAAAGTGCTGAACGACCTCAAGAAAGCCGCTGCGGAGATGAATATCCCCGTGAAGACAAGCGATCTAGTTGGCCGTGATGGACAGGTGCCGGATCTGGGCGCGATGAGCGGATCGGCTTCGGTGGCGTTCTCGCTGCCCAAGGGCGGGATCTCCGGCGCGATTGAGGAAGGCCCCAACGGCGGCGTCCTTCAGCTCGTCGACAAGCAGGAGGCCAGCGCGGACGACATTGCCAAGAACATGCAGAGCAGCAAGGACAAGCTGCTGAATGCGCAGCGCGAGCAAGTGTTCTCGGTATTCGCTGAGACGCTGCTGAATCGCTATGAGAAGGCCGGCGCAATTGCTTATAGTGCGAAGCAGCCGGCTTCGCCGTTCGGCAAGTAACCATGGAACCCAAAGGCAGGGCTCGGAGTTTGCGGACGCATCTCCGAGCCCTGCTCTCGCGTCCTAACTCTCGGACGGGCGAGTTGCGGGAGGTTCGGTGACGTCAGAACGTATCTCGGGAGTGCTGTTGCATGTGACGTCTCTGCCTTCCTACGGTGGAGTGGGTGACTTTGGTCCGGCGGCGTACGAGTTTGTGGACTTCCTCGTGGCGGCCAAGCAGAGGCTTTGGCAGGTGCTGCCGCTTAGCCCGACAGGCTATGGAAGCTCGCCGTACTCGGCTCTCTCGGCGTTTGCCGGCAATCCGCTCCTGATCAGCCTGGAGAAGCTTGTCGATGCTGGTTGGCTGAGGCCGGAACGGATCCAAAACCTTCCGGGGCATGATGGCCCGTGCGATTTCGGTGTGGTATTTGCACTGAAACATCCGTTGGTGGAAGAAGCGGCGGCAAATTTTCTGGATCATGCGGGGGATGAAGACCGCGGAAGCTTTCAGAAGTTTGCGCAGGACAACATCTCGTGGCTGACGGATTATGCGATGTTCAACGTGCTTCGCAAACGGTTTGGCTATGCGAGCTGGAATGAGTGGCCCGCAGGGTACGCTCTGCGCGAGACGGACGCGATGACGGCACTGCTGAATGAGAGTGGCCGCGAGCTCGCGGTCGAGCAGGTTGTGCAGTATTTTTTCAACCAGCAGTGGATGGCATTGCGGGGCTATTGTGCCGAGCGGAAGATATCCATTCTGGGCGATGTCGCGATCTTTGTCAGCTATGACAGCGCCGACGTCTGGACGCATCCCGAGATCTTTGAACTTGATGAAAAGCGGAAGCCGATTCGGGTTTCGGGCGTTCCGCCGGATTACTTCTCGAAGACCGGGCAGCTATGGGGCAATCCGCTTTATAAGTGGAAGCTTTTGGAAGAGCATGGGTTCGACTGGTGGGTCGCCCGCATCCGTCGGGCGCTGGCGCTCTATGACCAGGTGCGGCTGGATCACTTCCGCGGGTTTGAGGCTTACTGGTCGGTCGGAGCCGATGAACCTACTGCGATGAACGGGCAGTGGGTGAAGGCGCCTGGGATATCGCTGTTCCGGCGGCTCAAGGAAGTCTTCGGCGAGCTGCCCTTTATCGCAGAAGACCTGGGATTGATTACGCCCGAAGTAGATGAGTTGCGGGAGTCCTTTGGGCTTCCGGGAATGCGGATCCTGCAGTTTGGGTTTGCGGATCGGGGCGGGCATTTGTACCTTCCGCACCGTTATGTGCCGAACACCGTGGTTTATACAGGGACGCACGACAACAACACCACGCTCGGCTGGTGGCGCGACAATACCAGCGAAGCGGAGCGGGAGAATGTGCAGACGTATCTGCAGCCGATCGAGCACGATGGCGACATCGTTTGGGCGATGATCAAGTGCGCGGCTGCGTCCGTTGCGGTGACGTGCATTGTGCCGATGCAGGATGTGCTGCACCTAGGCAGCGAGGCGCGGATGAATACGCCTTCGCTGGCGCAGGGCAACTGGACCTGGCGGTATCGACTGGACGCGATTCATCCTGACTTTGCCCGGAAGCTTGCCGCCATTATGGAGATGACCGACCGCGATGGCTATCAGAAGCCGGTGGAAGGGCTCGAAGCGGGTGGACCGACTGATGAGGCGCATCTGCGGGTCGATGAAGGATCGAAGACTTAGACAGTGAGAGCGCATCCACTGTGTGAACGGATACACTGGAATCAACCTAGGAGAATTACGTGCCACTTTCTGGAGAAGCAATTCGTACGATGAACTATGTAGATGATATTTCTGTGACGCTGCGGCGGATTCTTTCCACGCTGCCGTCGCTGACGCCCGAAGAGCGGGCTCGTGTGGCGGAGCATGTGAAGAGCGCCGATCCGAGCTATGAGTCGGTGGTTACTGCTCTTTCGGCGAAGTAAATTTGAACACTGAAGTGCAGAGCGCGTTCCGGGTTGGGTCGGTTGCCGTGATTGGGGCCGGGCCGGCGGGGCGCGCTTTTGCGTTTCGGTGTGCGGCGGCGGGGTTTGCAGTGGTGCTCGAGGATGTGATGCCTTCGAACCTGCGGCGGGCGCAGGATGAGTACGTCGAGTACGCGGCTGGAGCGAAGGGTTCCCTGCGATATGCGACGACGGTGGAAGATGCGGTGCGTGAGGCGGATCTCGCGATCGATTTTGTGCCGGATGAGCTGGAGTCGAAGCTGGAAATTTTCAGTTTGCTCGACCGCATGGCGCCGCCACGGACGGTGCTTTGCACGCCTACGCTGGCGTTGAGCGTTACCGACCTGGCCTCATGCACGTACCGGCCGGAGCGGTGTGTTGGTTTGCGGGCCGCGGGGGCTGATCTGCTCAGCGGAGCGGTGGATGTGGTGCGGAGCCGGTTTCTGGTGGATCCGGTTGAGGCTGCGGTGGTGGAGTTTCTGGCGGCGCTTGGGCTTTCCGTGGTGGTGATCGAAGATGAGCTTGAGCCAATGCTGGTGAAGAACGCCTTGCTTGGTCCGCGATAGCTATTCGTAACACCCCCGGGGCCCTCCCCTCCCATACTTATTGACTCAAAGTCCTGAAAAGATTTGGCTTAGGCTTGGACTTGTGAACATCTTTGTTTTCATTCGATGGTGTTGGCTCCTTTTGCTGGTTCTCTTTAAGGATAACGAATTGGACAGGGTAACTATGCCAACTCTATCTCCTTTGGAGTGAGGGAGATGCGGCGGATGGGGGGTTGACAGGATTTGGGGTGCGGAAATTACTCGCCGTTCGCTTCGTCGCGCTTGAAGGGCTTTTGCATGAGGGAACGGGCTTCGTTGATGGCGCCCTGGGTGTTGTCGTTGGTCTGGACGGCGAGTCGGTACTCATTCACGGCGCGCTCGCGCTGACCGGTGATGTCGAAGATCTTGCCGAGGTTGATGTGGCTCCAGACTTCGACCCACTTTGGATCACCGTCCCCGCGCAAGGCGTCGCGGAAGCTGTTGGCGGCGGACTGGTAGTTGTGCTGCATCATGAAGATTTCAGCGAGGCGGTAGTTGGCCAGTGCGCTGCCGCGGTTGCTGTCGAGGGCCTTCTGGTACTCGGCGATGGCGGCGATCAGGTCGCCCTGAGCGACGGCCTGCTGGCCGCGGAGGACGGCCACGCGGACGGCAAGGTCGGGCGTGGATTTGAGGAGCCAGTTGTCGGGGTCAAGGATGATGTGGCGGGGGCGGCCGAAGGTTTCGATGGTGTAGGCGGACTCGGTGCCGGAGAGATCAACGCGACGGTCTTCGGTTTTACCTTCGGTTTCAACGCGGAGCTGGACGGGCATTTTGAACAGGTCGAGGTCCTGGGTAACGGCCCCGACGGTGCGGAAGCCTTTGCCGTTGCCGAGACGGAAGACAGTGAAGTTGTCGCCGAACTCGGGGGCACCGGTGCCGTCGAGCCATTGCGAGAAGAAGGGTGTGAGCTCGAGCTTTGAGACATCTTCCGCGACGGTCTGGATGTTGGCGGTGCGGATGGATTTGTCTTTGTAGTCGGTGACGGTCTTCTTGAGGAAGGCCTGGAAGACGTCGTCGCCCATCTCCCAGCGGAGCATGTGAAAGACCATGGCGCCTTTTTCGAGGGTTTCCGATTGGAACTGGGGGCTAAAGGGGTCGAGGCGGCCTAGCGTGGTGAGCGGGTCGGTGTCGTAGGCGAGCGCCCCGGCTTCTACGTCGGTGATGGCGGACTGGAGGGCGTTTTTGCCGGCGGTTTCTTCGACGTAAAGGAGCTCGCCGTAGCGAGACATGCCGTTGGTGATCCAGGCGTCGTTGAGTGTGGCGGGAGAGACGAGCGAACCCCACCATTGGTGCGCGACGGTGTTGGCGAAGAGGCGCGTGTTGGCGCGGTCTGGACGGATGGCGATGAGCTCGGGGCCCCAGGCGGCGGAGACGGAGTCGGTGGGGAGCTCGACGATGTCGAGGACACCAGATTCGGCGGGGCCGAAGATGCTGGTCATGAACTCGAACTCGCGGGTGACCGTGGAGGCGAAGTCGTGGCCCTTTTCTTTGTTCTTTTCGGTGACGAAGGCACGGATGTTGGAGACGCCGGGGATGGTGATAGGCGCGAGGAATTGGCCGGCGACGAGGGTGCCGGGGAAGCCGGGCTTGTCCCAGTTGAAGTCGAACTGGGAGCGGCCTTTGCCATCCTCGCCGGGAATGGTGCGCTCTTTACCGAGAGCACCGGAACCGACGACGCGCTCACCCTTGGGCACTGTGATGTGGAGCTCGGCAGTGAAGCGGTCGGTGAAGAGGCCTGTCATTGGGAACCAGCGGCCGGCGTAGAGGAGGATGCTGATGGGGTCGGCGATCTGGACGAGCTTGATGCCGTCTACGGGGCTGGTTTCGACGGTGGGTGCGCCGGCGTAGGTGAAGGTGTAGGTGTAAGTGGCGCCCTTGGTGAGGAGGGCTGCGGGGGTGACGCGGATGGTCGAGTCGGTGACGTTGCGTTCGGAGTTGAGGGATGCTGTGGCCGGCGCGGGTGATGGCTTGCTGGTACGGAGTTTCGGGCCGGCCGATGCAGGTGCCGGGGTGGTCGCAGTCGCGGTGGGATTCGCGGTGGAGTCGACGATGCTCGTGACCTGCAAGCCGTTGTTGAGGCCGAAGGTGACGACGTTGAGGTCGTCGAGTGCGGTAAAGGTGACGGCTGCCGTGGCGGAGAGCTTGCCGGTGGCGGGGTCGAGGTCCGCGTGGATCACGTAGTCCGTAATGTTGATCTGCTGACGGCCGGGAGGTGCGGCATGGAGCGCAAGCGTTGTTGCCGAAAGGGCAAGGAGCGTGCCGAGGATGCGGATGCGGTTGGTCATGCTGGAATCCTTGGATGCATTCGGGGCAGACCGATGCTTGCCTTATTAGACGCCATGTTTGGGCTGTCAGGCTACTTGCCGGGGCTGGCTAGTGAATCGTGAGTAGTGAATCGTGAATAAAGGCTCAGAGTTGCTGGATTGAGAGGAGTTGGAGGACCTGATCGGCTACGCGGGTGATGGCGGTGGCGCCGGGGATGGAGCTGGCGAGGAGGCTTTCGCGGATGCGGGCGAGGCCGGTGAGTTGGCGGTCGCGGGCGGGAGTGTCGGCCAGGAGCGGGGCGAGGGCGGTGGCGACGTTGGTGGCGGTGAAGTTCTGCTGCAGGAGTTCTGGGACGAGGCGCTGCTGGGCGATGAGGTTGACCATGGCGATCGGCAGGTTGCCGTCGAGGTCGCGGCGGACCTTCCATTCCCCGGGGTATTCGACGAGCTTTTTGGCGAGGGCGAAGGTGAGGGGAGAGACGCGATAGACGACGACGAAGGGGTTGCCGATGACGGCGGCCTGCACGGTCGCGGTGCCGCTGGCGACGACCGAGGCTCGGGCGTGGTGGAGGGCTTCGCGGGCGTCGGGGACGAGGGTGAGGCGGAGGGTTGAAGCTTCAGGCCCGAAGTACTTGAGGTGATCGCGGTTGAGGGTGTGGATGAAGGCGCGGAGGGTGTCGGGCTGGATGGTGGACGCGACGGGGAGCAGGAACTCGTAGTGGGTGAGCGCGGCGGGGTTGGTGGGGAGCGTGATGTCGGGGCCGTCGGCCATGGTGTAGGAGGCCGAGGTTTGGATGAGGTCGCTCATGGCGAGCTCGTGGAGCGCAGGGAGGTTGGCGCGGATTTCTTTCCAGCGGCTGCCGGGGAGCAGGGCTATCCAGGTTTTGGCGGGATCGAGCGAGTGTGCGGCGGCGTAGTCTTCGCGGGTAGTGGTGGGGAGCGGAAGTTCGGCGAGGGGATGTCCGACGAACTCGGCGTCGACGCCACGTTCGCGGTAGAAGGGCTCTTCAAAAGGGAAGATCACGAGCATCTTGTCTACGCGCTGCTGCACCCAGCGGAGGCGGCCGCGCTTCCAGGCCCAGAGCTGTGGGCTGACAAACCAGATGACGGGAACTCCGGCACGGGCGAGGTGTGTGGCGAGGCGGAAGTTGACGTCGGGGAAGTCGATGAGGATGGCGACGTCGGGGCGGTGCTTTTTGATGGAAGAGACCAGCTTGCGATAGCTGGCGTAGATGTGGGGGATGTGGCGGAGGATTTCGGTGACGCCCATGACGGCGACGTCTTCGGCGCGGACGATGCGGGTTTGTCCGGCGGCCTCCATGTGCGTGCCGCCGAGGCCGGTGAAGGTGGCTTCGGGAAGGTGAGTACGCAGGGCAGTGATGAGAGCGGCGCCGTAGGTATCGCCGGAGGCTTCGCCGGCGGAGAGGAAGATGCGCGGGTTGGGTGTCGTGGCGATGGGTAAACTCGAAGCCGATAGAAAACCAGCAATTCTGAGTTTACAATTGCCGGAAGGAGCGATGCGTATGGCCGATGTCATCACTGGGTTGCGACAAGTTATTCAAGACCTTGTTGCGCCCGATTTGAAGGCGCATACCGCCAAGCTGGAAGCGCTCCAGAAGCAGAGTGAGATTCAGCATGATGCCGTGATGACAACACTGGATGCTTTTCGTGCGGAGATGCGCTCTGAGTTTGCCTCGCTGCGGGCGAACAATCAAGTGGAAGTGTTCCGCCAGGTTACGCCGATGAGTGAGCGTTTGGCGGTGGTTGAAGCTCGCACCAAGCAAGGCTAGGGGCTGGGGCCTTGGCAAAGATTCAAACACGAACCTTTCAAGCTGTGCTGGAGCTGCTGGGGCCGGGACTTGGATGGACGATTGCGCGGCTGCCGTTTGCTCCGCAGGATGTGTGGACGCAGATGATGCGGCTGCGCGTGCGGGGCAGCGTAAATGGGTTCGCGTTTCGGACTTCGTTGTTTCCGGTGACGGGTGGGGGTGGGTACTTTCTGCTGGTGAATAAGACCGTGCAGGCTGGGGCTGGGGTGAGGCTGGGGGATTGGGCGGAGTTTCGGCTGGAGCCGGATATGGAGGCTCGTGCGGCGGAGCTGCCGGATGAACTGGCTGTGCTGCTGGACGAGGAAGATGGTCTGCGGGAGTGGTACGACGAGCTGACGGAGTATACGCGGCGTGAGATCGGGAAGTGGGTGGTGGGGGTGAAGTCCGATGAGGCGCGGATGCGGCGGGCGGAGCAGATGGCGGAGAGGCTGCTCGGGGCGATGGAAGGTGAGAAGGAGTTGCCGCCGGTGATCGCTGTGGCGTTTCGGAAGAGGCCGAAGGCGAAGGCTGGTTGGGAGAAGATGACGCCAGTACAGCGCAGGAACGAACTGATGGCGGTGTTTTATTACCAGTCGCCGGAAGCGCGCGAGAAGCGGGTGGCGAAGCTGTGCGATGCGGCGGAGAAGAAATCCGGTTGAAGGGTCCCCTTCGCGCGAGAGAGATGCGTGAAGGGGACGGGATTTAGGCTGCCGCCTCGATCGGCGTAGGTGTGTGGTTGAGCTGGGTTGCCGGTGTGTTGAGCAGCATGGGTTGGCGCTTCCAGTAGGTGACCGAACGCCAGCACCACTCAAACGGACCGAAGCGGAAGAAGCGCAGCCAGATGGTGCTGAAGGTGAGGTTGAAGATCCACATGCCGGCGGCGGCATAGTAGATCTTGTAGTAATCGATGTATCCGTACCAGTGAAGAGGCGACCAGACGTAGAGGAACTGCATGGTGATGCTGGTAAGCAGGTAGTTGGAGAGCGCCATCTGTCCGACGTTGCTGCAGCGCGCCAGAAGCCACTTGAAGACGCCGAAGCGGACCATCAGGAGAATGATGGCAGCGTTGCCCAGAGCACCCGAGATACGACCGATGTCATAAGGAACCTGCAAGGCGAGCATGGTCTTGACATGGTCGAAGTGGCTCTTCCAGGCGATGTAACAACCGGCAAGCGTGACGGCCCAGGAGATGGTGAGGCAAATGGCAGCGGTAATGGCGTAGAGCTTTGTGGAACGCTTAAGCGAAAGGAAGCCGTTCTTGAAGAGCGCCATGCCGAGCAGCATCATGCCGACCCAGTCGCCACCGAAGAGCGGGAAGCCTCCGAACACTTCACCTTTGAAGGAATGTGGCGCATCAGTGATGAAGGCCTTGGCATAGCCGCGGTGGTTGTCGATGTCTTCCTGTTCCTTCTTTGCGGAGTAGCGCCATTCGTTCTCGGACTTGTTCTCCGACTCCAGGTTTTTCTTCTGATCGTCGGTGAGGGGCTTGTGAGCGAGCTGCGCGGCGTGCGCGGGAGCGGCGTGCCGGTAGGTGAAGACCACACCCATGGTCTGGCCGATGTCCACCGCGAGCATGTTGATGAAGAGAACGATGCCGGCGCTCCAGAGAAGTGTTTTGACCTGGAGATGGCGGAACGGGAAGAGGAAGATGAGCGCGGCGCTCGCGTAGAGGTAGAGGATGTCGCCGTTCCAGATGAAGAAGCAGTGGATCATGCCGAAGAGCAGCAGCCACATGTTGCGGCGGGTAAAGATGTCGGCGGTGCGGACGCCGGCGCCGCGCGCCTCGGCACGGCTGGTGAGCAGGATGACGCCAGCGCCGAAGAGAAGGGAGAACAGGCCGCGCATCTTGCCTTCCGCGAGCACCCAGCGCAGGACCCAAATTGCCGTGTTCACATGCATGTGCGGACCGCTGAAGACCGGCTTCACGGTGGAGAGCGGGAACATGTAGTTGTGGTACCCGAAGGCGAAATCGGTGATATTCATCACAAGGATGCCCATGAGCGAGATGCCGCGGAGGACGTCGACGGAGTTGACGCGCTCAGCCTGAGTGACGGGAGCTGTGGTGACCTCCGGCGGCCCGGCAAGCTCTTCCGATGCAGTTACAGGGATGGGCGCCTGATCGACGGATTCGAGGTTGGCGAGAGAGTCGGCAGGAAAGGGGGTCGTGCTCATGAGAGTACCTCCGCAGCGATGCGTGTCCCGAGAGACTTGTGGATGAGCAAAGTGTATCGGACGGCGAAGATGCGATCCAGTGACAAATGTCATCGGACAAAACAAAACCCCGGCAGGTTGGCCGGGGTTTTGTTTTGTGTGCGGTTTGGACTTAGACGTTGCGGGCGAAGTCCAGCTCGGAGTAGTGGTCTACGAAGTCAAGGTGCGCGGTCGAGGAAGCGGGAAGAGGAGCGATCTCGTAGCACTTCTTGAAGGCGACCATGAACTTGTTCATCTCGTCCTGGGTACCGACGGTAATGCGGCAGTAGTTGGGCATCGCTTTCCAGGTGCGTCCGATGTGGATGTGCTCGGCGGTCATGAGCTTGGAGAACTCCGGTCCGGGGCGTTTGACGTCGACCTGGAAGAAGTTTGCCTGCGAGCCCTTCATGTAGCTGTAGCCGTTCTTGTCCATCCATTCAAGGACGTTCTCACGGATGTCCGCGTTGATCTTGCGGCGGGCAGCGATGAGGTTCGGATCCTTGAGGCTGGCGGTGGCGGCTGCGGCGGTGGAGATGGAAACCGCACCCATGCCGGTTCCGGTGCCGGCAGCGGTGCCGACCATGCGGACCTTGGCCTGGAGCTCCGGCTTGGCGATCATGAAGCCGGCGCGGAGACCGGCCATGCCGTAGATCTTGGAGAAGGTGCGGAGGACGATCACGTCGTTGTCCTTGACGAGGTCGATGGAGGATTCATCGGGCGAGAAGTGGTGGTAGGCTTCGTCGACGATGACGACCGAACCGGCAGGCTTGTTCTTGATGAGGCGAACGATCTCCGACTTCGGCGTCATGGTCCCCGTAGGGTTGTTCGGGTTACAAACATAGAAGCAGGCGATGTTGTCGGATGCCTTGAGCATGGCGTCGATGTCGTAAGCGCCGGAAGGAAGCAGCGGCACGCGGTGGACCTTGACGTTCATCTTGGCGCCGGCGCTGGGAGCCTGCTCATAGCTGGGCTCGCCGACGACGAGGTCCTTGCCGCTGAGAAGGCTGGAGTAGACAGCGAGATCGAGCGCACCGCCCGAACCGGGGTACAGAGCGACGTAGCCTTCGCCGCGGCCGGTGGGCTTGGGCAGGCCGTAGATCTCGGTGAAGGTGGAAATAGTTTCGGTCTGGTACTGGCGGTTGTAGCGTCCGCCTTCGCCGCCGACCTTGGCGATGGCAGCGCGGGCATCAGCGGAGGGTCCGAGAGGATTCTCGTTGGAGCTGATGACGACGGCAAGTGGGTCGACGACGCGTTCGCCGAAGTCGCCACCGTTGCCCATGCCACCACCGCGGCGGCCTGGGGCGGCATCCTGGGCGAAAGCAGCGAAGGCGGGAAGAGAACCGGCAGCGACAGATGCGGCTCCGATGGTACGCATGAAGCTTCTGCGGGAAAGCATGTTCCTGAAATCATTATTCATAATGCGGCTCCTCGAATCGGTGAAGGGGCATAGCAAGAAGCAGGCAGACAACGCCGCTCCTGACGGGTGCGCGAAAGCGAAACCTGATACGGGTGCTGTTGCTTGGGGCGGCGGATCTGGTTAGAACGGCGCTAGCCCGTGAATATGTCCTGATTTGGAATCAAGAATACAGACGAATCGGCCTCTCCGGGAGTTTCAGGAGCATTTTTTTGCCTGTGGAATTCGTCTGGAGACGGGTTCGGCGACTAGGCGGAGAGGGGTTCGCCGAGCTCCTGGTCTTTGTATTGAAGCTGATACAGCTTGTAGTAGAGGCCCCGAATGGCGAGCAGTTCCTGGTGGGTCCCCTGCTCACGGAGGTGGCCTTTGTGCATGACGAGGATGGTATCCGCGCGCTGGATGGTGCTGAGACGGTGCGCGATGAGGACCGAAGTGCGGCCAGTGATCATGCGCTCGAGAGCGGCGCGGACGCGGAATTCGGTTTCCGTGTCGACGGAACTGGTGGCTTCGTCGAGGATAAGAATACCCGGGCGATGCGCGAGCGCGCGGGCAAAGCTGATGAGCTGTTTCTGGCCGGTGGAGAGTGTGGATCCGCGTTCGAGGACAGGTTCGTCGAAACCGGCGGGGAGGGTACGAATGAAGTCGGCTACGTTTACTTCTTCCGCGGCGTTGGCGACGTCTTCGTCGGTGATAGTTTCGGTGCCGAGACGGATGTTCTTGGAGATGGTGCCGGAGAACAGGAACGGGTCTTGCAGGACGACGCCGAAGCGACATCGAAGGGCCTTGATGTCCTGGAGCCGGACGTCGACGCCATCGACGAGGACCGCGCCGTGCTGAACGTCGTAGAAGCGCATCATGAGTGCGGTGATGGTGGTCTTACCCGCGCCGGTGTGGCCGACGATGGCGGCGGTGGTGTCGGCTTCCACGGTGAAGGAGACGCCGCGGAGGATCCACTCGATGCCTTGAAGCTTGTCGAGATGCTCGGCAGGGAGGTGCGTGATGGATTCGAGTTGCTCTTCGGTCAACTGCTGGTAGGTGAACCACACGTTGCGGAACTCGATGCGGCCGGATTTATTGCCGGGTGTGGGCAGCGAGGCCTGCTTGATCTCGGGTTCGGTGTCCAGCAGCTTGAAGACGCGCTCGGAGGCGGCCATGGCTGATTGCAGGATGTTGTATTTGTCGCTGAGGTCTTGAATGGGGCGGAAGAAGCGTTGGGCGTACTGGATGAACATGACCAGGATGCCGATGGTCACGGTGTTGCCGAGGATGCTGAAGCTGAAACTGCCGTTGGAGTTGGCGTAGCGGTGATGCGTAAGCCAATTGAGCGACGAGGCATGCAGTACGGCGATGCCTCCATACCAGATGACCAGCGCGATGGCGATGGAGCTGAGGAGCTCGACTACGGGGTAGTAGAGCGCGTAGGCGAAGATGGCGTCGGTCCAGGCGAGCTTGTTCTCGTGGTTGACGGCGGAAAAGTCTTTGAAGGCGCGCGGCTCGCGGTTGAATAGTTGCACAACGGACATGCCGGAGACATACTCCTGCGTGAAGGAGTTGATCTTTGCCGTGGCGGCGCGCTGGCGGCGATAGCTGTCGCGAACGTGATCCCGGAAGCGTTTGGTGGCGTAGAGGATCGCGGGGATCACAGAGAGCGTGAGCAGCGCGAGTGGCCAGCTCATGGAAAGCATGATGACGATGATGTTGGTGAGGACGAAGACGTCTTCAAAGATGGCCAGGACGCCGGAGGTAAACATCTCGTTGAGGGCATCGACGTCTGAGGTGACGCGGGTAACGAGGCGGCCTACGGGATTGCGATCGAAGAAGGCGACGTGCATGCGCTGGATATGGCGGAAGATCTGGCTGCGGAGATCGAACATGATCTTCTGCCCGGTCCACTGCATCAAGTAGGTCTGGACGAACTCGAGACCGAAGCTGAGAGTGAGCGCGCTGAGATAGATGAGCCCGAGTTGCGTGATGCCGTGGTACGGATCATGTGAGATATGACGGGCGAGCCAGCCCGGCGAGCCGGTGGGGGCGAAGTAGGTGTCGACGGCGACTTTGACGAAGTAGGGGGCGGAGACGTCGCTGACCGATTTGATGATGATGGCGAGTGCAGAGACGCCAGTTTGGAGCTTGTAGGGCGAGAGGTAGCCGAAGAGGCGGCGCAGCAGCGGGCCGTCGTAGACTTTGCCCACTACATCGTCGTCGGTGCGCTTGGCATTTGCAGCCTGCGCGGGTTTCTCTTTTTCTTTCTCGGCCATTGTTCTTATTTTAGAGGGTGCGAAGGTGGTGAGGGATTCAAGCTTGCGTGAAAGAATTGAAGAGTGGTGATGGATTCGAATTCGGAAGCGCTGGGAATTTATGTTTCGGTGCCGTTTTGCCGGGCGAAGTGCAGTTTTTGCAACTTCGCTTCGGGCGTAAGCGGGCCAGCGGCGATTGACGCCTATGTGAAGCAGCTTTGCGCGGAGATCGATGTGGCGGCCGAAACGGCGTTGCGGCTGGGCGCGAGGCTTCCACGGCAGGTGGATTCGGTGTACTTCGGGGGTGGGACGCCGAGCTTGTTGACACCTTCCCAGTTGGGCGAAATTTTCGCAGCGCTGGGACGTGGATTCGTTGTTGACGATAGAGCGGAGATCACGCTGGAAGCCGCGCCGGGGCAGATTGCCGACGAGGTGCTGGCTGCGGGGATGCGTCTCGGGGTGAATCGCGTGAGTCTGGGGGTGCAATCGTTTGTCGACCGCGAGAGTGCGGCCGTCGGTCGTACGCATACCGAGCAGGAGTGCGTGGCGGAGGTCGCGAGATTGCGGGCGGCAGGGTTGCAGGAAGTTGGCGCGGATTTGATTGCGGGGTTGCCGTATCAGACGCGGGAGAGCTTTGCGTACTCGCTGGATGTCGCGGTGTCGGTAGGACTGACGCATTTGAGCGTGTACATGCTGGAGGTCGATGAGGACTCGCGGTTGGGGCGCGAAGTGCTTGGCGGTGGGTTGAGACTGCATGCGCCGAAGGTGCCGGGTGAAGAGATGTCCGCCGAGCTTTATGAAATGGCTTGTGAATGCTTGCCGCGAGCAGGGTTTGCGCAATATGAGATTTCGAACTTTGCGGCGGCGGGGCATCAGTCGCGACACAATCGGAAGTATTGGGAGCGTTTGCCTTATATGGGGTTTGGGTTGGATGCGCACTCGATGTTGCGGACCGATCAGGGTGCGGTGCGGTTTGCGAATGCGGATGAGTTGAAGAACTACGGCTCGGGTGCGTGGGGTGGAAACGAAGTTCGCGTCGGTGGCGATGAGGGGTTTGAGGAGAGTGTGTTTCTGGGGCTGCGGCTGATCGAAGGGCTTGATGTTGCGGCTTTGCGACAGCAGTTTGGTGCGGCGAGCGTTGCCGCTTGCGAGGATGCGGTCGAGGAGATGGTGGAAGGCGGAATGATGGTGTCTCGCGAAGGAAGGTGGGCGCTGACGATGCGCGGGAGGGTTATATCGAGCGAGGTGTTTGGGAGGTTGCTGGTGGGTGAGGCGTGTGTTGTAGAGGGATGAGGGTAGGAAGGTTTGAGGAGTGAGGTTTGGTTCCTGTGCATCGGCTGCATGGGGCTTATACGAGCTTTGAGCTCAGAGGGTTTTAGCTAAAGTTTTGGGATGAGGAGAGGAATGGATAGATTGATCGATCTGCGCAGTGATACGGTGACACGGCCTACCGCGGCGATGCGGGCAGCGATGGCGGCTGCCGAGGTTGGCGACGATGTGTATCACGAGGACCCGACGATCAATCAACTGGAGACGCGGGCGGCTGAGGTGTTTGGCAAGGAGGCGGCGATCTTTGTGCCAACGGGCTCGATGGGGAACCTGATCGCGGCGCGGCTGCATCTTGAGTCCGGCCAGGAGCTGATCTGTGAAGCGCGGTCGCACATTCTCGATTGGGAGATGGGGATGGTGGCTTCCTATGCGGGCGCTACAACGCGGACTGTTGCGGGTGAGCGTGGGATTTTGAACTGGGAGCTTATTGCTTCCAAGATTGCGCCGAAGATTTATTACCGCGCACAGACGGGACTCGTGTGGCTGGAGAACTCACACAACATCGCAGGTGGGACGGTTACGCCGCTGCCGGTTCTCGAAGAAATTTGGGCCGGAGCCAAAGAGGCTGGCTTGCCGGTGCATCTGGATGGAGCACGCGTGTTCAACGCGGCTACGGCGCTGGGAACTGACGTGGCGAAAATTACGAGCGGTTTCGACACCGTGATGTTTTGCCTGTCAAAGGGATTGGGCGCGCCGGTCGGTTCAATGCTTGTGGGATCGAAGAAGCATATCGAGCGCGCGCGGGTGTTTCGCAAGGCTCTGGGCGGTGGAATGCGGCAGGCAGGAGTACTCGCGGCAGCCGGGCTGATTGCGCTCGAAGAGATGCCGAAGCGGCTCGGTGAGGATCATGCCAACGCGCGGCTATTAGCTGAAGCTATCGATGCAAGCGCCGGCGGCTCGATCGATATCGAGGGCGTGCAGACGAATATCGTGATGTTTTCGTGCGGCGATGCCCCGGTGTTAGTTGCCGGGTTGAAGGCGAAGGGAATTCTTTCCAGTGCGATCGGGCCGAAAGATGTTCGTCTCGTCACTCACTTTGACGTGAGCCGCGAGGATTGTGTGTTTGCTGCTGGCGTGTTGCAGGAGATGCTCAGCTAAGCGAAGACGGCTTCGCCGCGCGGAAGGAAGACGGTTACGGTGGTCCCGTGGCTTTCCGAGGCGGTGCTGCTCTTGATGGTGATGGTGCCATTGTGCTTTTGCACGATGCCCTGACTAACCCACAGGCCGAGACCGGTGCCATGTTCACCCTTGGTGGTGAAGAAGGGTTGAAAGAGCTTTGGCAGGGTTTGGGCGTCGATGCCTTCGCCCTGGTCGGTGATGGTGATGGATACACCGGCGGGGCGGGGTTCAATCTCCGGCGAGCGCGAATTGCGGCGGCGTTCCGCGCAGATTTCCGTCTTCAACTCGATGAGGCCGTCGACGCCGGAAGCATCCGCGGCGTTGGTCAGCAGGTTGATGAAGACCTGGCGAAGCTCGGCAGGGTAGCCAATCACCACGGCGCCCGGAGCGAACTCCGCGCGGAGACGGACCTGCGCCTGCCGCATCTGCCGGTCGAGTAGGAGAAGGATGCTGGTGAGCATCTCTTCGATGTCCACCGCGACGGGCTCTTTGGATTCGCGATACATGCCGAGCATCGCACGGCTGATCTGCGCCACGCGGTCCAGCTCCTTGCTGGCGAGGTCGAGGAACTGCTCTGTTTCGGCAGCGGTGGGATTGCTCCTCATGAGATAGAGCAGGTTGATGACGGCATCGAGCGGATTGTGGATCTCGTGCGCAAGCGTGGCTGCGAGACGCCCGGCGACAGCCAGCTTTTCCGTGGCGAGCAGCGTGGTCTGCGCTCGGCGCTGCTCGGTGATGTCGCGGAAGACGATGACCACACCGGCGAGCTTGCCGGAGCGGTCGGTAATGGGGGCTTCGCTTTCGTTGATGGGGATCTCGGTGCCGTCGCGGCGGATGAGGATAGGGTGGTTGGCGAGCGAGTCGTGACCGGGCGACCTTGCGGGAAGTGGCAACTGAGGGAAGCTTGCTGCAGGAGCTTCAAGGTCCTCGCGGGTGGATTCGTTGACGAGGTGGAAGATCTTGTCGACTGGCTCGTGAAGAGCGTCGGCGAGGGACCATCCCGTGAGCTGCTCGGCTACCGTGTTGAGGAGTTCGACCTTGCCCTGGATATCGCAGACGATGATGCCCTCGCCGATGGACGTCAGCATGGTGCGAAGGCGCTGCTCGGAGTCGTAGGTAAGCTGGGCGTTGTGCCGGACCTCTTCGAGCGTGCCTTGAAAGGCATCGGAGACCCGGTGCAGGCGGTTGCGCGCGGAGATGCCGATGGCGAGGCCGATGAAGACGGCGAGCACGACGAGAATCTGCAGGGTCTGGCGGACCTGCCGGCGCCATGTGCGGACGTCTTCGGCCCGTTGCCGCTGCTCCGCGGTGATAATGCGGGCAATGACGGAGATGACCTGGTCCATCTGGGCCTTGGCGCGGAGGTTGAGACCGGTATCGCGGGTATCGGTGCCGTTGATGGTGGACTGAATGATGGGCTCGGCGAAGGCAATGCGCCAGGTATCGTGCGCGAGCACGAGATCGTCGACCATGTGCGGGTCGCCGCCCTGTTTGGCGATGCCTTCTCGAAGCTGCGCAAGGCCCCTCTGCAGCGGAAGCTGGGCGTTTCTGTAGGGCTGCAGGAAGATGTCGTTGGAGGTGAGCTGGAAGCCCCGGATACCGTTGTCTTCATTGACGGTGAGCTGTGCGACGCGGGTTGCGGTGGAGATGTTGTCGCCGGCGGCCTGCATGTGAGCCACGGTGAGTTCGGCTTTGCGAATCTGCAGCGCGAGCACACCGGCGACGAAGAACAGCGCGACCACCGGAACGAGTAGGGTCTGCAACAGAATCCGGTTGAGTTGGCGAAGATTCACGCTGGTACGCCTCTTGAGATGCGGCGGGCGTTAGTGGGTCTGGCCCGGAAAAAGACCGTTGAGCTTTTGCAAGAGCATAGGAGCGCCTTCTCCCTTGGTCATGTAGATGTCGACATGCCGGGTGACGTCAGGCGGGAGAGTCATGTAGGCAGACAGCAGGAGAATGGGAACCTGAGGTTTCTTGGCACGCATGTGGGCGGCGACCTGGCCACCATCCATTCCGGGCATGGCATAGTCGAGCACAACCGCGTCGATGGGATGCTCGACGAAAGCGTCGAGTCCGCTGGGACCGTCATGCGCGGTAAGGACCTTATAGCCGGCGCGTTCGAGGATCATTCTTCGGACCTGAAGCCCCACGGTTTCGTCGTCCACGCAGAGGACCAGGCGACGGGGTTGAGGCATGGTTTCCTTTCCTCTATTCATCACCGATAATTGCCATAAGGGTACCACCGGGGGTCGATGGATTTGTGCTCTGGAGCGTGCGGCTTATGGGGGAGATTGCGGCGCGAAAGGGGTAGATTTACGGTCTGAACTTCCAGTGGATCAGGCGCGGGATGAGTGGGTAATAGAGGGCCAGAACGATGGGTGTTTCAGTTTCGGTGAGGGTATGTGCCGCAGCAGCATAGCTTTCGAGCTGGGCGGTGTACTTCGCACGCTCGGCGGCCTCGAAGGCGGCGTCGGAACGGGAGCCCTGTTCGGTGGTTTTGAAGTCGACGATCCACAGGTGGCTGTTGCCCACGATGAGGGGATCGGCGGCTGCAAGGAAGGTGCGATCGACGCGAAGAGCCGGCGCCGCGGGCGAGGCGTAGGTAAGCGAGCGCTCCGTGGCAGCGGAGGGTTGTGGCGAGAGGATCCACGCGCCGACCGGATCCGCGAGTGCGCGTGTAAGCGCAGCCAGCGCACGCGACGCTTCGCGCTGGCAGAGTGCGGGCGAGAGGCCTTCGCCGCGCAGGCTGGCGAGCAGACGGGGTTCCCATGTTGAGAGCTCGATCTGGAGGTCGTCGGTGCTGGTTATGAGGAGCCGGTCGGAGAGAACCTGGAGATAGCGATGGACGACGTTGCCGAAGGCGCGAACGGCGAAGCTGCCCTCGGGGCGATCGAAGGAAGGTGAGCGCTTGAGTGTAGATGCTGGAAGGTAGGGGAGCTTGTTAGCGGCTGCTTCCGTGAAGCGGGCGAGGGGGTTGAAGTCCAGCGGGAGCCGTTGGATTTGGGGCGGAGGAAACGGCGCTGCGGAGGCGGCCAGGGCGAGCGGAGCGTGGGTTCCATTCTCACCGTCCTGGTCTTCGAGGGATTGCTGGAGTGCGGATGCAAAACCGGATGGTGCGGCCAGGGAGTTGAAAGATTCCTCAGCGGCTGGCCAGACGGCTTTGAGCAGGCTGCCGTGTACGGGGGTGGCGAAGCTGCCATCCTGCTTCCGGGCTGTCGCGGCGAAAAGGTGGAGCTCTTCGCGGGCGCGTGTGCAGAGGACGTAGAAGAGCCGCTTCCGCTCGGCGTTCTCGCGGGCTTCCTTGGCCTTGTTGAGCCACTGGTTGAGCTTGTCGGAGTCGCTGCCTTTGCTCCAGATCGGCGCAAGGATCACCGGCGAGGCGTCGACGGGCGCGTTATCGATTTCGAGCCAATTGAGTAGGTCGGCGGTAGAGTTTCCGGAGCGGCGCTCCAGGCCCGGGACGAGGACGACGTCCCACTCCAGGCCCTTGGCTTTGTGGATGGTCAGAAGCTCTACCGCGACTTCACCGGATGCGGGTTCGGCATAAAGCTTCTGCAGACGAGACTTGAGAACCGCAAGCTCGACGAAGCTGGCTTCAGTCTGGACTTCGCGCAGGACATCGAGGAAGCGGAGGACGTTGGTTTGCTCGGCCTGTGTGAGCGGGGCGTCGCCGCCGAGGGAACGCCACGTTCGCTCGATGTGAGTGGCAATCGGATCGCGGCCGAGTGTGTCGACGGCCGCGGTAAGAACGGGCCACGCACGGTTGAGGAGTTGCTGGCCTTCAGGGCTGAGGTCATCGTAGTGAGCAGCCACAAGGGAAGCGATGGTGGCACAGGGATCAGCCGCGGTGCCTTCGCCGGTGAGGGCCAGCATGTCAGCGAGACCAAGACCACACCATGGAGCATGCAGCACGGCGAGCCACGCGGCACGGTCCGCCGGATGGAGTATGGCGCGGGTCAGCGCGAACACGTCGAGCACTTCCGGACGGTCGGCGAGGGGATCGATATCGACGGCGCGATAAGGGATGTTGGAGCGCTTAAGCTCGGCGACGATGGGCGCGAGATGCGAGCGGTTGCGGGCAAGGATGGCGATGCTCCATGGCTTGCTGCGTCCGGCCGGGAGTGGCTGCGCCATCCAGTGCTGGACGACACCGCGTATGTCGCGGGCCTGCTGGAGTTCGTGGTCGCGCTTAGGGTCGCCCGTCGGTGGACTGTCGAGCTCTTCCTCACCGGGAACGGCGGCATGCCACTGAATGCTGAGAGATTCGGTAGCTTGCTTCGTCGCGGTAGCTGCGACGAATGGAACGTCGACGACATTGTGAGTTTGATCGATCTCTTCGAGAGATGGGAAGAGCAGCTGGAAGGTTTTGTTTAAGTCCTTGACCAGCGTCGCCTGAGAGCGAAAGTTTGAGGTGAGGCGCAGTGCCGCCAGGGGGATTTCGCCGAGGCAGCCGTCGCGCATGGTGCGGAGGAAGCGTTCGACGCGGGCCTGGCGGAAGAGGTAGATGGACTGCTTAGGGTCACCGACAAGAAAGAGCGTTTGGGTGGCGCCGTCCCAGGAACGGGTGAGGAGATGGATGAGCTCGTACTGCGCAGCGGAGGTATCCTGCATCTCGTCGACGAGCAGATGGCGGAGACGGCCGCCGGTGAGAGCGAGATCGACGGCGGAGTCATCCGTGGTGGCGGCGAGGGCTTCGCGGGCGGCAATGGCAAGCTCAGTAAAGTCACACTCGGAGCGTTCGGAGAAGAGAACTTTGAGCTCGGCAAGACCGCGGCGGAGAACGTGGAAAAGAGATTTCGCGACGGCCCATTGGTCATCGGGGTAACGGGCAGGGGGCAGATTGCGAACGTCGCAGAGAGCGGCGCACAAAGCATCGGTCTTGTGCGTGTCGATGAGAGTTTGAAGGGATGTTTTCTCTGCCTTGCTCATCGCGAACTTCACGACGTTGACGTTGAAGCTCTTGCGCCAGTCGCCTTCTTTGGTTAGCAGCAGCGAGATCAGCGCCTGCCAGTGATCGAGATGGTCGGCGGCCTCTTCGGGCGGCGATTTCAGGTTGGAGCAGAAAGCGATTGGCGAGTCTTCACCGTTGTAGCCAGGGTTGAGGCCCAGTTGAGCGGCAAGCGCGCTCAGCTCATGCAGCAAACCCGAGGGCATAAGGCTGGCGGCGCGAGAAAGCGTGGAGCAGACAATGGATTCGAGAGCGCGTTCGAGCTTGAGGCGGATTCCGGTGTCGAGGTTGGCGTCGGCGAGGTCGGTCGGGTTGAGCGGGATGATGTCACCCCACTGTTCGCGCTGGGCAAGCATCTCGGCCAGCAGGGTCTCGACGTCGGGAAGGCTGGCGTCGCGGTGCAGCAGGACGGTGCGCAGGGCTTGATGGAGTGCGGTGTCCGGACCGCCCAGCTGCATGAGGGTGCGCTGCGCCGCAAGGCGGTAAAGAGGGAAGGCGTCCGGCGTAGGCTTGTGTGGCCCTCCGGAGCCCGACAACAGGGGAAGGCCGTTGGCGATCTCCGCGCAGATGGAGTCAATGGTGCGGATGTTCAGGCGTTGCGGTCGGTCGAGGATATGCCAGTGGAGCTCGCTGGAGCGGTCGACGGCGGCGGCGGCGAGCGCGCGGGTGTCGCGGTCGAAGTCCTTTGCATCGGCCGGCAGCGGTTCCTCCGCGTGTTGTAGCTGCTCAACGATCCGCTCACGAAGCTCGGCGGTGGCTTTGTTGGTGAACGTGATGGCGAGGACTTCTTCGGGTTCGGCAACGCTCTCCTCGGCCAGCAGCTTGAGATAGCGCTGCATCAGCAGACCGGTTTTGCCGGAGCCGGCAGGGGCTTCGACGATGCAGGAGGTGCGGGTGTCAAGCGCCTGCTCGCGTGCGCCAACATCAGAGGGCGCGGACGGCGTTGCGGATGGGAATTGGAGGACGGGACTCATTCGGCGTCTCCGTTCTCGTCGCCGTCGGCATCTTCGTTGGCGAGGAAGGCTTCGGGGTTGATGCGGCAGAGCAATCGTTGCGCGCAGCGAGTGCAGTTGATGGCGAAGTCTTTCGGGTTGACGTCCGCTACGCCGTTGGCAAAATCGGTGGCGAGGCTGTCCAGCGTAGAGCGCCAGGCTTCAATGGCTAGATCGAGATCGACGGTTTTGGGCCGCTTCATGGGCAGAGTGCCAGGGTCGGCCTGGTAGCCCAGCCAGCCCATGGTCTTACCGGCACGGACCTTGGCAAAGGCCACACCTTTGAGCTCTCCCGGTTGTGACAACAGCGAGTAGAGCGGGAGCTGGGGTTCTTCGGGACGAGTGTCGTCCCACTGCGATGGATTGGCAGCGGAGCCGGTCTTGTAGTCGACGAAGAGATGGCCACCGCCAGGCAGTTGGTCGACGCGGTCGATCCGGACGGAGAAGGTAAGCGGACCTGCGGTGACGTCGGCGGATTGCTCGAGGCCGATGACCTCAAACGAGCCGCGCTTCAGCTCTTCGTCGACCCATTGGCGGAGGACGTTCCGGAGACGCTCTTTCTGGACGTCCAGGTAGGCAGCGTCCCATGAGGTTTCGACACGGAGCTTGGTGGAAACAGCCTGGTTGACGCAGCGGGCGATGAGGTTTTCGCGGTCGGCAGCAGACATCTCGCGGAGCTTTGCCTGGGTGCGGACTTCTGTCCACAAGGCGTGGAGCGCGCGATGGAGAAAGTTGCCCGATTCGAGGGCGTCGAAGCCCGGGAGTTGGGCGTCGAGCTCGGTGGAGTGAAGGCGCAGCTCCGAGAAGGCCAGGAAACCGCAGGCGCCCTGCAGCTTGAGGACGCGGGCGCCTCCCTCGACTTCGAGCGATGGGAGCGGCGGTAATGGGTGGTTGTCGGGGGTGAGCGTTGGTTTGAGCGGCGGAGTGGCGGCTCCGATCTGGGGCGGTATGTACTCGGGCCAGTCGAGGGCGGCGAGACTCGGGGCGAGGCGTTGGGCGGCGTCCGGGGTGTGAGAGGTGTATGTGACCAGGATGTTCGGCGCGCTGGCTAGCAGACTTGTGAGGCTTTGGTGGGCGCGATCGGTGGAGTGGGACTGGCTGGTGCCGGGCATCCGGAGGGTGGATTGGAGGGCATAGCTGAGGAGCGGGTTGGGGCGTTCGTCAGGCGGGTAGTTAGCGTCGGTAGCCCGGGCAAGGATGATGGCGTCGAAGGTGCTGCCGGCGGCGGATGAGGGTGAAAGCACCTGAATGGGCGCGTTGGTGGAGGGTGGTGCGAAGACCGCGGACGACGCCTGGCGGTTGAGCGTGTGGAGGAAGGCAGCGTAGGGGATGCGACGGCCGCGGAAGTCGAGAGTTGAGAGCTGGTCGAGGAGGGCGTCCCAGGCTTGCGTGGCGTGGTACTCGAGGGCGGTGAGAGCGTCGGGATTAGCGGGGAATACGGCGGCGGTTAGCAGGTTGCGGAGGAACTCAGCCCAGTCGGCGTAGGTGCGGGGAGTGTCGAGGTTGGCGGAGCGGGCGAGGAACTGGTGGAGCGGGGCCAGCCATGCGGGTGCGAGCGTGGAGGTCTGGGCGAGTCGGAGGAGCGAGGTGAGGTCGAGCTCGGGGCGGAGCAGGCGCGCACGGCGGAGGACCTGGGCATCAAACTGGGCGGTGCGATCGCGGTCATCAGGCGAGCCGAGGTAAGGCGAGAGAAGCAGAGCGCTTACCCTGCCAAGCTCCAGCGGCGACTGAGCCCATTGGGCGAGGTCCAGCGCGGTGGTGATGAAGGGCTGGGCGGTGAGCGGGTTGCCGGAGGGGATTTCCCATGGAGCGGACGAAGGATCCGCGGTAATGGCCTGGAGCTCGGGTGCGAGGATCTGGCGGAAGGTGGAGTTGAGGGCCGGGATGTCGTCGGGCGTTGGCAGAAGGATGGCGATGCGGGCTTGCGGGCGCTGCTGGAGGAAGTCGCGAAGCCAGTGGGCGATGGTGGTGAGCTCGGCTTGCTCGCTGGGTGCGGTATAGACGGCGCGGATGCTGCCGGGTGAGGCTTCTGCGGAGAGGGAGCGTTCGGTGATGGCGGTTCCGGCGTTGCGGAGGGACTCGATGAGGGTGGATTGGGCGGGTGTTAGGTCAGGGAAACCGGCGAGAGTGAGGGATTGTGGTGCGGTGAGCGTGCGTGCCTCGAGGTGAGGCTGGAGGGCAGACTCGAGGGCGGCGCGAGAGAGGTACTGGTTGCGGTCGCAGAGGCGGGTGAAGGCTTCGGCCCAGGCGGCGAAGGTGCGAGTGTCATGCGTGGTGGCTGTGGCACGAAGGCGGGAGACGGCGTTGTAGGCGTGAGCGAGTGCCCAGGCTTCGGCGGCGAGAGTGGCTAGCGAGTCGGTGGAGGTGAGAGTGGATTCGCCGGCTGTACTGGCGATGGCTTCCAGCCAGAGCGAGTGTTCCTGGGCCTGGTTGAGGAGCAGGCGGGTTTCGAGACCGTTGACGATGGCCTCGGACCAGAGGTTGTCGAGGAACTGGGACCAGGAGAGGATTGGTGCGGGTTCCCATGCGGCGAAATTGTGGGCACGCTGGGAGGAGTCGTAGAGATGGCGAAGGTTGCGGGCGGCGAGTGCGGACGGAAGAACCGTTAATTGGCCCCGGGTGAGTGCGTCAATGAGAGTTTCCGTCGAGACTGGCGCGGACGAGGGCATTGCCTTGGTTATACGCCGGACTCCTCTGGATTTTATGGGCGTTCCGGGTTGCCTGAGATTTGAGGGTTGGGCGAGGGCGCAAGCGTTTTGTTAGTCTTGCGGGCATGCGATTTCGTTTGTTTTTCCTTGCTCCTTTGGTGGTGTCTTCTGTTGTTTTGGCTCAATCGTTTACGCCGGTGCGTGAGCAGATGAACCTTTCTCCCGAGGCTTTAGCCAAGCTGCATACGCTGGAAACGCTCGATTCGCTGCCGGCGGTGGAATGGCGGTTTCACGCGGGGGATATTGCGCATGGGGAGTCGGTGGGGCTGGACGACGCGAGCTGGCCCGAGGTGAAGGCGCAGTATAAAGCGCCGAAGGAAGCGGTGTGGTTCCGGCGCGAGATCGAGGTGCCGAAGACGCTGCATGGCTATGACGTGAGCGGGGCGCGGATCTGGTTTCAGTTCAACGCGGACGCGAATGGGCCGATGCCGGAGATCGTCTACTTCAATGGCCGGAGGGTCGCGCTGGGCGATGACCTGGAGCCGATCGTAATGTTTGAGCCGGCGAAACCGGGCGAGAAGATCCTGGTAGCGGTGAAGCTGCTGCAGACAGTGGATCAGAAGACGTTTGTCGGGGCGAATCTGCGGATTGAACTGAATTCGGATGTGAGTGGCGTTAAGGCGAGGCCGAGTCCGGATGATGTTCGCGTGGAGTGTCTGACGGCCGCGAACCTGTTGCCGAATCTGGCGACGCCGCGACGGGACCTACTGCCGAAGGTGGAAGCGGCGGTGGCGGCGATCGATATGAAGGCGCTCGACGCGGGCGACCAGGCGGGGTTTGACCGGTCGCTGAAGAAGGCGCAGGGGATTCTGGACGGGCTGCATGATGTGCTGGCCGAGGAGAAGGTAGTGCTGACGGGCAATGCGCATATCGATGCGGCGTGGCTGTGGCCGCGGTCGGAGACGATCGATGTGGTGAAACGGACGTTTACGACGGCGCTGCAGTTGATGAATGAGTATCCGGACTACACGTATACGCAGTCGGCGGCGCAGTACACGGAGTGGATGGCGGACAAGTATCCGGAGCTGAACAAGCAGATTGCGCAGCGGGTGAAGGAAGGGCGATGGGAGATCGTCGGTGGCATGTGGGTTGAGCCGGATTTGAATATCCCGGATGGCGAGAGCCTGGTGCGGCAGTTGCTGGTAGGGCAGCGGTACTTTCAGAAGGTGTATGGCGTGACGGCGCGGATTGGCTGGAACCCGGATTCGTTTGGGTACAACTGGCAGCTTCCGCAGATTTATAAGCGCAGCGGGCTGGATTACTTTGTGACGCAGAAGATGCACTGGAACGATACGAACCAGCTGCCGTTCCGGCTGTTCTGGTGGGAGTCGCCGGATGGGTCGAAGGTGCTGACATACTTTCCGACAGATTATGTCCACAGCAATGTGAGCCCGGTGAGGATCTCGGGAGACTTTGCGGAGTCGGTGCAGCGGAATCCGGGGACGACGGAGATGATGGATCTCTATGGGATCGGGGATCATGGCGGCGGTCCAACGCGGGCGATGCTCGATGAGGGCGATCATTGGATTGCTGCGCAGAAGTCGGGCGATGCGGTTCCGACAATGCGGTATGGGACGGCGCAGCATTATTTTTCAGATGTGGAGACGAAGCTGAATCCGGATTCGCCGGTGTGGGATTACGAGAAGATCGCGAAGGGATATACGGCTCCGGCGGCGGGTGCGGGCGGAACGATGGGATTGCCGACGTGGAAAGATGAGCTTTACTTTGAGTATCACCGTGGCGTTTATACGACGCAGGCGGGGCATAAGCGTGGGAACAGGATGAGCGAGGTAGCGACGCTCGATGCGGAGAAGATGGCGTCGTTTGCGTGGCTGCAGGGGCGGGCTTATCCCGCGGACGAGCTGACGGAGAGCTGGAAGAAGATTACGTTCAACCAGTTTCATGATCTGGCGGCGGGCTCGGGGATTGCGGTGATCTATCGCGATGCGGCGAAGGACTATACGGAGGTGTTTCACTCGGATGCGGAGATTACGGATGGAGCGTTGAAGACGCTGGCGGCAGACATCGAGACGAAGATGAAGCCTGGAAGCTTCGGTAGTAAGTCTGCTGATGTTGCGCCGGTTCTAGTTCTCAATTCTCAAGCGTGGCCGCGATCGGAAACTATTCAGCTGCACGTGCAGCTACCCGATAGTTCTGCGGAAACCATTGGTCTTATCGATCCTGATCATGGTTGGGTAAACACGCAGGTGCTCTCTGAAGATAGGGCAACGCATAGCTATGAGTTGCTGGCTCATGTGCGTAATGTGCCAGCGTTAGGCTACAAGGTTTTCCAGGCAGCTGGATCGTTGGGTGGCTCAAATCATGATGGAGATGATCTTCTGCGATTGAGTGAAAGTGCGGCAAGCATAGTACTCGGCAATCAGTCCCTTAAAGTTGTGATCGATAAGAAAACCGGCTGCGTAGTGAGTCTGATGGCTAACGATAAAGAGTTTCTCGCGGCTGGATCGTGCGGGAACCAGTTGCAGACGTTCAGCGATACGCCGGCACGGTATGACGCCTGGAATATCGATCCCGGCACGTTGGATCGGAAGATGACGCCGATCAGTGGAGTGGACTCGATCGCGGTGGTGGCCGATGGGCCGCTTCGCAAGACGGTGCGGGTAACGCGTACGTGGCAGAGCTCGAAGTTTGTGCAGGATATTTCGCTCGATGCGGGCGCGGATGAAGTGGTCGTTGATAACGATGTGGACTGGCATGAGACGCATGTGCTGTTGAAGGCGGCGTTCCCGCTGGCGGCGTCGAGCGCGAAGGCTACGTATGAGATTCCTTATGGGTCGATTGAGCGGACAACGGAGCGGACGAATAGTTGGGAGAAGGCTAAGTTCGAAGTGCCGGCGCTGCGCTGGGCGGATCTGGGGGATGCTTCGCAGGGCGTGTCAGTGATCAACGATTCGAAGTACGGATATGACGCGGCGGGAAACGTGTTGCGACTGACGCTGTTACGTTCGCCGACGTGGCCTGATCCAGATGCGGACCGTGGGATGCAGCACTTTCGGTATGCGATCTATCCGCATGCGGGGGAGTGGAAGCAAGCGCTGACGGTGCATCGTGGGTATGAGTTGAACGATCCGCTAAAGGCGGAACAAGTGTTTGCGCATACGGGTGCCGCGCCGGCGGAGGCTTCATGGGGTGAGGTTGAGAATTCGAACGTGACGCTGACGGCGGTGAAGAAGGCTGAGGATGCAGATGCGCTGGTGTATCGGATGTATGAGTGGGGTGGTGTTGCTGGTGATGTGAAACTGCATGTGGCGCCGGGGGCGCAGTATGCGGTGGAGAGCAATCTGATGGAGAAGGTCGAGGGATCGCATCTCGCGATGAGTGGGGATGTTGTGACGGTGCCGATCAAGCCTTATGAGATTTTGACGGTGCAGGTGTTTTATCCGTCGAAGGTGGCGGCCGTTATGTCGAAGTGATCCGTTGAGGAGTGAGGGCTTGGAGGGGTGAGGTTTGAGAATGCTAGGTGGCTGCGGAAGGTTGCGGTCGTGATCCGAAACTGAGGAAGCTGACGGCTAGTAGAAGCAGCGCGAGCGTGGCGGGTACGGCCATGGCTTCGCGGAGGGAGCCGGTGTGCGTGCTGACGATGCCCATGAGCCAGGGGAAGGCTGCGGCGCCGAGTCCGGAAACGGCCAGGATGAAGCCGGCTTCGCGCGCAGAGGGGTCGCGGTGCATCAGCAGCGCGAAGGTTGCGGGGAAGAACGGCGCGAGGCTGAGGCCGAGCAGGATGCTCCAGGTACTGAGTGAGGCCGCGTGGCTGGCGGTGCTGAGTCCGGCGATGAAGAAGAAGGACAAGATGAGGCCGAGGCGCTGCACTCTTGCTTCGCTGATAAAGCGGAGGGCGATGGAAGAGAGAGCGCGGCCGAGGGTGAGTGCGATGAGGAGAAGCACGACGGCGGATTGGCCGCCTACGAGGTTGGCGTCGGAGTAGCGCACGGTGAAGGTGGTGAGCCAGCCGACGAGGCAGGTTTCGAGGCCTCCGTAGAGAAAGAGGAAGAGGGCGAAGCGGACGAAGATGGGGCGTTGGAGGGATTGGGCTTCCTTGGGACTTTGTTCCCCGGTCTTCAAGTGTGAGAGATCGGGGCCATCCGGAGTTGTGCGGATCCAGTTGAGGCGACCGCCGAGGCTGGTGGCTGCGAACGCGGCGGCGATGTAGAAAAGCAAATTGCGGAGGCCGAAGCGCGGTTCCAGAGCGGCGACGATGAGGCCTGTAATGACGGCGCCGAGCGAGAAGAAGAAGTTCAACGACGAAAGCGCGGAGCCGGTCTGGTGCGTATAACGGCGCCCGGCGAGGATGTTGGTGCTGGCGATGATCTGGCCGATGCCGATGCCCGCGATGAACAGTGTGGCGATGCCGCCGGTGAGGCCGGTGGCGAGCGCAAAGGAGGCGAAGCCGAGGCAGGCGAGGATCGTTCCGGAGAAGATGCCCCAGCGGAGTTTGCGCGGAACGGAGATGCCGCCGAGGAACGAGCCGACGAACTTGGCGAAGAAGAGCGGGCCGGTTTGCTGGTCGGTCAGGTGCCAGCGGAGAGAGATCGCGGGAAGGATGGGACCGAGAAGGACGGTGCCGAGGCCGGCGAGAAGGACGCCGAGTGCGAGCCACGCTACGGCCGGGCCTGCGGTTGTGTCGTCGTGATGATGAGGACTTGCTGGCACGTCTCGAGTTCGCTCCTGCTGCGGATGGGGCTCGAGGCAGAGTGCGACGGGACTTTGGACTTGCGATCCTGCGCGAATAGCGAAGGGATCGCGAGGGTTGTGTCCGCAGTAGCCGCCGAGGATCGTGGTCGACTCTGTTCGAGGAGTTTGTGGCTCCGAGGCTGATGCTACCACGGGGCAGGCGGAGGCTTTAACGCGGAGAGCGCGGAGGTCGCGGAGTAAGGCAGATATCATTGGGGGTGAGCGGAGTTCGCTTGATGGGAGGCTTTTCGTGCGATTGAAAGTTCTGGTGGCGGCTTTGGGATTGGCGATGGTTGGGGTGGTGGGGTGCCATCGGGTGCCCTCGGCGAAGAGCGCGACGCAGCGTTATCCGGTGCGTGGGGTGGTGGTTTCGGTCGATGCGAAGAGCGGTGAGATTGATTTGAATGCGGAGTCGATTCCGGGATTTATGGAAGCGATGACGATGACGTATAAGCTGGCAGATCCGACGGTGGCGAGCGAGTTGCACGCGGGAGATAAGATCACGGCGACACTGCTGTCGGAGAGCGATGCCGCTGGGCCGATCAACATGCGGCTGACCGACATTGTGGTAACCGGGCAGGCGAAGCCGGATTATGTGCCGAAGGTTCAGTATCACGTGCCTGCGCCGGGCGATGCGGTGCCCGACTTTGCGCTGCTGAACCAGTCCGCCAGGACGATCCGGCTGGGGCAGTTCAAGGGCAAGGTGCTGGTGATGACGTTTGTGTACACGCGTTGTCCGCTGGCGGATTACTGCCCGCGCATGAGCCGGAACTTTGCGGAGATCGATAAGGATTTGAGCGGTGATAAGAAACTGTATGCGAAAACGCATCTGCTGAGTGTGAGTTTCGATCCAACGTACGACACGCCGAAGGTGTTGAAGAGCTATGGCGAGGCCTATACGGGGCGATATACGCAGGAGACGTTTGTGCATTGGGACTTTGCGGCTCCTGAAGCGGCGGAAATGCAGAAGATGGAAGAGTTTTTCGATCTGGGTGTGACGCCGGGTGACAATGGGACGCTGCAACATTCGCTATCGACATTGGTGATCGGCAAGGATGGCAAGGTGGCGGCGTTCTATCCTACGAAGGACTGGACCGTTGCTGAAGTGGAAGAGCAGATTCGCAAGGCTGCTGCGGTCTAACGGCAAAGGCTTTGACGCAGGGTTCGCGGAGTGAGCAAAATTTCGCAGAGTAAGACAGGAGAAGCATGATGGCTAAGTTGACGATGTTCTTTGGAGTGCTGCTGATTGTGATCAGCGTGGGTTTCTGGATGGCTACGGGACGGACCGAGATGGCGACGCTGCATCCGGCTGGGGTGGGGTTGATTCTGCTGGTGAGCGGGTCGCTGGCGAACTCCGAAGATGCCAAAAAACGGATGCTTTGGATGCATATCGCGGTGACGTTTGGGTTGATCGGCTTCCTGATTACGGGGATTCGCGCGGTGGTGACAGCAGTGCATGGATCGGCGGCCATCGCGGCCGACCCGTTGGCGTTTGATGAGCGCGCAGTGGTCGCGCTGGTTTGCCTGGTATTCGTGGCTTTGTGTGTGCGGTCGTTTATCGCGGCCCGCCGCGCTCGATTGGTTTGAATCGGGTGGCAGGGCGAAGCATCGAAGAGTAGATGGGCGAACGCAGACTCGAGGCATCGATGGCAGGTATGGGAAGTGGCGGGATGGGTGGCGGTGTGCGCGCGGCGGATGCGCCGATGCGTGGAACGGGCAGAGCCATTGCCGCGGATCTGTCGAAGTCTCGTCCGAAGCCGAAGCTGAAGAAAGTGTTGCCGGAGGTCTGGAAGCTGGTGCTGCCGCGAAAGTGGCTGATCGCCGGCAGCTTCCTGCTGATGATCGTCAACCGGCTTTGCAGCCTGGTCCTGCCAATCTCTTCGCGCCCTTTTATCAACGATGTGATGCGGCAGGGGCAGATGAAAAAGCTGCCTTTAATCGTCGGCTCAGTGGGTGCGGCCGTGCTGGTGCAGGCGATCACTTCGTATGCACTGACGCAGTTGCTGTCCACGGAGGGGCAACGGCTGATCTCCGATCTGCGCAAACAGGTACAGGCGCACATTGGCCGCCTGCCGGTTGCGTTCTACGACGAAAACCGCACGGGGACACTGGTCGCGCGGATCATGACAGACGTGGAGGGTGTGCGCAACCTTGTGGGGACAGGGCTGCTCGATTTTGTGGGCGGCGTGTTGACGGCTGTGATCGTCTTCGTGGTGTTGATTTCGATCAACGTGCGCATGACGGTGTTGATGGTCGGAATTCTGCTGACGTTTGGGCTGATCCTGCAGAAGGCCTTTCGAACTATTCGGCCAATTTTTCGCGAGCGGGCGAAGATCAATGCCGAAGTGACGGGAAGGTTGACGGAGTCGCTCGGCGGCGTGCGGGTGGTGAAGGGATATCACGCGGAAGACAGCGAATCGGCGGTGTTTGGCGAGGGCGTGGAACGGTTGCTGAAGAATGTGATCAGTTCTCTTACGGCGCAATCTTTGATGACGCTTTCTTCCACCGTCGTGCTGGGAGTCGTAGGCGGGCTCATCATGTACCTGGGCGCTCATGAGACCGCGGCCGGCCGCTTGAATACCGGCGGTTATGTGGAGTACACGATGCTGCTGGCGTTCATGATCGCGCCGATTGTGCAGCTGGTGTCGATTGGAACGCAGATCACAGAAGCGCTGGCTGGGCTGGATCGCACGACTGAGATTTTGAACGAGCAGCAGGAAGACAGTGAGCCGCGGCGCGTACACACGCTGTCTTCGATCCAGGGCGACGTTGTGTTTGACAACGTGAGTTTCGAGTATGAAGCCGGTAAGCCTGTGTTGCACGATTTGAGCTTCGAATCGAAGCCGGGAACTGTGACGGCGCTTGTGGGCTCGAGCGGATCGGGCAAGTCGACGATCATCAGCTTGATTTGCGCATTCCATACGGCGGGTTCCGGCGCGGTGCTGGTCGATGGCGTGGACCTGGCGACGGTGAGGTTGAACAGCTATCGCGAGCAATTGGGTGTGGTGTTGCAGGAGACTTTTCTGTTCGACGGGACGATTCGCGAGAATGTGAAGTTCTCGAGGCCGGCGGCGACCGAAGAGCAGTTGATGGAGGCTTGCCGGATTGCGCGCGTGGACGAGTTCGCACTGAATTTTCCGGAGGGGTTTGAGACGATCGTGGGCGAGCGTGGCGTGAAGCTTTCCGGCGGCCAGCGCCAGAGGATTTCGATTGCGCGCGCGATTTTGGCGGACCCGCGGATCTTAATTCTGGATGAAGCGACGAGTTCGCTGGACTCGGAGTCGGAGGCGATGATTCAGCAGGGGCTGAGCTACCTGATGAAGGGGCGGACGACGTTTGTGATTGCCCATCGTCTGTCGACCATTCGGAAGGCGGATCAGATTCTGGTGATCGAGAAGGGTCGGATTCTCGAGCGTGGGACGCATGAGGAGCTGTACAAGCTGGGCGGGCGGTACTTTGATCTGTATACGCGGCAGCATGGGTTGGAGACGAACTTGTTTCTTGCGCCGGGTGAAGGGGATGTGGTGCCTGAGGCGGTGGGGTAGAATTTTGCTGGTACGCGAGGAACGATATGATGGTGGTGCTTGACAATCCGGAAGCTATTGAGGAAATCAACGAGCTGATGGCGCGCTTCGGATTATCTGCGAAGGACGTGGTGGAAAAAGTCATCATCGATGCGGGTATGTGGATGCCGATGGAAACTTTGGCCTATCCTCGTCACGGAACCGGAGAATCCCGAGCAAAGGTGCAAGAATGAGATTGAGTGAGCTGATCGAAGAAACTCTGAGTGAAATTGCTATTGGAGTGAAATCCGCGAAGGAAAAATCGAGAAAAGTTTTGGCAATCGCTCCAGGAACACTGAACGACAAGCTAGTTGCTGAGATAACTTATATAGAATTTGATGTATCTATTGTGGTCGCAGAGAACTCCGCAGCAGGATCTTCAAATGAAAAAGGTCTTGGCGGCGAAATAAAAGTCCTATCGGTGGGAGGACTTGGTGGTAGCTCTTCCTCTAAGAGCGATAAGAGCGATTCATCCTCGTCTCAACTCAGTCATAGGATCACGTTTAAAGTGCCAATCTGTATGTCGGCGGAATTTAACGTCAAATAACAAACCAAGTGTGACGCTACGGAATTGAATTAGACGACGCCTAGTTCGCGCAGAAGAAATGCGTGGTCGAAGGCGATTTCTTTCAGGTAGTCATAACGCCCGGAGGCGCCGCCGTGGCCGGCGTCCATGTTGATGTGGAGCAGCAGCGGTGTGTCGTTGGTCTTGAGCGTTCGCAGCTTGGCGACGTACTTGGCGGGTTCCCAATACATGACCTGTGAGTCGTTGAGGCTCGTCTTGACCAGGATCGCGGGGAGCGGTTTTCCGGCGAGGTTTTCGAGGTTGTCGTAGGGCGAGTAGCTGCGCATGTAGTGGAAGGCTTCACGCTCGTTGGGATTGCCCCACTCTTCGTACTCGGCGACGGTGAGCGGCAGGCTGGCATCGAGCATGGTGTTCATCACGTCGACGAACGGCACATGCGAGAGCACAGCGGTGAAGAGATCGGGGCGAAGATTGGTGACCGCGCCCATGAGCAGGCCACCGGCCGATCCGCCTTCGATAGCGACGCGTTTAGGATCGCCGTAACCTTCGGCGAGGAGATATTCCGTGGCGGCGATGAAGTCGGTGAAGGTGTTGCGCTTCTGCATCATCTTGCCGGCGTCGTGCCAGGGGTCGCCGAGTTCGCCGCCGCCGCGGATATGGGCGTAGGCGACCACGATGCCGCGGTCCAGCAGCGCGAGGCGTGAGGCGGAGAAGCCGAGCGGGAGTGGGTAGCCGTAGGAGCCGTAGCCGTAGACATAAAGCGGAGACTTGCCGTCTTTGTGGAACTTGTCGCGGCGATAGACGAGCGAGATGGGTACCTCGACCCCATCGGAGGCTTTGAACCAGAGGCGTTCGGAGGCATACTGCGCGGCGTCGAACCCACCGGGGACGGCCTGCTGCTTGAGCAGCGTAGAGGCTTGCGTGGCGACGTCGTACTCGAAGACGCTGGCGGGGCGGACGAGCGACTGGTAGGAGTAGCGGAACTTTGTGGTATCGAACGCGCGGTTGATTTCGCCGTAGGCGGTATAGGCGGGGTCTGGAAAGCGAATGTCGTTGGGGATGGCGGGAAGGCCTTGTTCGTCGAGCGAGAAGACGCGCAGGACGGGCAGACCGCGCTCGCGGGAGTTGGTAACGAGGAAGGTTTGGAAGAGGTCGAAGTCTTCGAGCGGAGCGTCCTTCTGCTCGGGGAGGATCTCCTGCCAGGACTCGCGATCGGGATGATCGACAGGGGTGCGGAGGAGCTTGAATTGCTCTGCGTTTCGGTTGCTGCGGATGTAGAAGAAGCCATCGCGGTGGTCGACCGAGTACTCCTCGTCGTCGATGCGCGGGGCGATAAGCGTGAACGCGCCTTCGGGTGTCGCGGTCGAGAGGAAGTGCGTTTCGCTGGTGGTGTGGCTGCCGGCTTCGAGCAGAAAGAACTTGCGGTCGCGGGTGCGGCCTACGCCGAGGTTGAAGCGCTCATCTTTTTCTTCGAAGACGAGGGCGCCGGGCGTGGTTGAGCCGACGGTGTGACGCCAGAGCTGGTCCTGGCGCTTGGTGGTGTCGTCTTCGGTGGTGTAGAGAAGCGTCGCGGAGTCGGCAGCCCAGGCGATGGAGCCTACGCGTTGCGCGGTGTCGGTGAGGGTCTCCTTGGTGTCGAGGTTTTTGATCGCCAGCGTGTACTGGCGGAAGCCGGTGTTGTCGGTGGTGTAGGCGAGCAGCTTGCCGTCGGGCGAGATGGATGTGGCCCCGATGGACATGAAGGGCTGGCCTTCGGCGAGCGCGTTTATGTCGAGGATCAGGGTCTCAGCTTCGGGCTTGCCCGCCGGATAGCGATAGAAGCGCGAGTACTGCGAGCCTTTGCTGGTGCGGGTCAGGTACTCCCATGCGCCGTCGCGATAGGGGACGGAGACGTCGTCTTCCTGGATATGGGAGAGGATCTCTTCGTAGAGCGCGGCCTGCAGGGCTTCGGTACCGGCCATGGCGGCGGCGGTGTAGGCGTTCTCGGCTTCGAGGTAGGCGGTGACCTCGGGCGTCCCCTTGTCGCGGAGCCAGGCGTAGTCGTCGGGGAGCTGCGTGCCGTGGATGCTGGTGGGGTGGGGCTTCTTTGATGCGACGGGGGGAGCGAGCGAATTCATTTTCATAAGATGACTGTTTCAGGATAAAGGGAGCGGGCGGCAAGCAACGTGATTGGGGTGTAAAGACTCTCACGAGGAGTACGAAGCACGCAGATTGCGGCTCAGCCGCGCTTTCGGAGCAAAACCCATGAAAAACCTAGAAAAAGTACTATGTTGCGCGATGCTTGGATGCGCGGCAATGATGATTCCTGCCCACGCCAGGGCGGCCGACGATGCGGATAAGAAGTTCCTCACGTTCGCGGCACAGGCCGACCAGAACGAAATTGCCGTGAGCAAGCTGGCGGTAACCAAGGCGACCAACCCTGCCGTCACCGCGTTCGCCCAGAAGATGGTTGACGAACACACGAAGATGACCGACAGCATGAAGCCGTTCGCGGATTCCTGGGGATTGACGCCGCCCTCTGGGCCGGATGCCGACCACCAGAAGGACATCGACAAGTTGAACAGCCTTTCGGGCGCGGACTTCGACAAGGCGTACATGAGCGATATGGTCAGCGACCATGCGAAGGCTTTGAGCAAGTTCACGACCGAGGCAAAAGACACCAAGGATGTGAAGTTCCAGGCAGCGGTGATCAAGGGCAAGACGGCCGTTGCTGCGCACAAGAACATGGCGTATGACCTGAAGAAGAAGCTGTAGAAGCAGGTTTTACGTTTCAGCTTTCAGGAAAGCCCCTTCATCGACATGGAGGGGCTTTTTCATGACAGATGTCATGGAACTTTGTGGGGTGGGGCGGCGTACCATGGGTGTTGTGAGAGTGATGAGCACGAAATCGGGAGTGCTGGCTGGTGTAATGGCCAGCCTTTTTTGTGGATGGATGGCACGAGCCGAGGATCCGGCGAAACTGCCGCAGCCGACGACGTACGTCAGCGACTTTGCGGGCGTGATCGACGCTTCATCTCAGGAGAGCCTTGAACAGCTTTCCAAGCAGGTTTACGAGAAGGCGCAGGCGACGATCCAGGTGGTGACCATCAAGTCGCTGGACGGTGCGGATATCGACCAGTTCACGACGGCGCTCGAGGACAAGTGGAAGGTTGGGCCGAAGAACTCCGACCGCGGCATCCTGATGGTGTTCGCCATGCAGGAGCATAAGGACCGCATCGAGGTCGGCTACGGCCTTGAGGGCATTCTGAACGACGCGAAGGTCGGCGACATCCGGCGGTCGATGCATACGGATCTCCAGCAAGGGCAGTTCGGCCCGGCGATCCTGGCAGGCGAGCAGCAGATTGCGGATGTGATCGCGAAAGATAAAGGCGTGACGCTGGATACGGAAGCACCGGCGCCGCAATATCACCGGGAGTATGTGCAGCATCGGCGTGGCATCAACTGGCCGCTGATCATTGTGCTGATCATCGTCTTCGGGGTGATCTCGCGCGGTGGCGGAGGACGTGGCGGCGGCGGGTGGTTGTGGTTCCTGCTCGGCAACATGATGGGCGGAGGCTTTGGCGGCGGCGGTGGTCGCGGTTTCGGCGGCGGTAACAGCGGTGGCGGCGGAGGTGGTGGCGGAGGCGACTTCGGCGGCGGATTTGGCGGTGGCTCGGGCGGCGGCGGAGCCAGCGGCGACTGGTAGCAAGAGTAAGCTTTGAAGGTGAATCGAACATGGATACGATAGAAGGAAATAGGAGATCGACGATGAAAGGCACTTGGGTTGCACTTGGCGTAGTCGTATTGCTGATGGTGGTTGTGTTGCTGGGTTTTGGAAGCTACGTATCGGCAAAAAACCAGATGGTCGTGTTGAACGGCGATGTGAACCAGACGTACTCCGAAGTGGACGTGCAGCAGCAGCGGCGCATGGACCTGATTCCGAACCTGGTGGCCAGCGTGAAGGGCTACGTGAATGAAGAATCCACAGTGCTCACCAACATCGCGAACGCTCGTGCCGGCGTCATCGCTGCAGGTTCCGACCGGGCCAGCAGCATCCAGGCAAACAAGCAGCTGGATGTGGCGATCAGCCCGTTGCTGCGCCTGCAGGAAGCCTATCCGAACCTGAAGGGCAACGAGCAGTTCGTGCGCCTGGAGGATGAGTTGGCCGGCACCGAAAACCGCATCGGCGTGGCGCGTCAGCGGTACAACAAGGCGCTCGAAGCCTACGACAACGACATCCAGACCTTCCCGAACAGCTACTGGGCGCATCTCGCAGGCTACAAATACCGGGATGAGTACTTCAAGGGAAATCCAAACAATGCTGTGGCGCCGAGCGTGGACTTCAGCAAGTAGCATTTGTGTCGTGGCAAAGAGCCAGCGCCGCGGCGCTGGCTCTTTTGTTTGCGTCGGAGTTGCTTTGCGGATTCCTCTGTGATGCCCAGGTTGCATCGAATGGGTTAGGGTAAGGGTTAGGATGAGCGACTTGAAGCCAGTGACGACGAGCGTGTCCAGCCTTGTGGGCATGGCTGTGGTGGACGACGCCGGCCAGAGCTACGGGCGCGTGCATGAGTTCGCCGTCGATGTGTCGCAGGACGCGGCCCATGTGCAGGCTTTCGTCCTGCGCAATCGGACGGGTGGCAAGAAGCAGACGTGCTTTCTGGCGGTAACGCAGGTAGTTGTGCCCAAGCCCGAGGATAAGGTGCTCCGGGCGGCTTCGAAGCCTGGCAATACGCCAAAAATGGACGATTACCTGCTGTTGGAGCGGGATCTGCTCGATCAGCAGATCATCGATGTGGACGGACGCAAGGTAGTTCGCGTGAACGATGTTAACCTGGCCTGGGAGCGGAATGATGCGACCGGCGAGGCGCAGGGGCTGCGCATTGAAGAGGTTGAGGTCGGCACGCGCGGGGCAATGCGGCGGTTGTTCAAAGGGCTTCCGGAGACGGCGGTCGAAGGAATCTCGAACAAGTTTTCGCCCCGGACGATTCCATGGGGGTATGTGGACCTGATCGATCGCGACCCGGCGCGGCGGGTGCGCTTGAAGATCGAGCAGGAGAAGCTTTCGAAGCTGCATCCTTCCGATATTGCGGCCATCCTGGAAGAACTGGCGCCGGCTGAGCGTGAGGCGATCTTTACCAGCCTGCCGGAAGAGACGGCTGCCGAGACGCTGGAGGAGTTCGAGCCGAAGATGCAGAAGGCGCTGCTGCAGGGGCTGGCTTCCGAGCGCGCGGCGGACATTATCGAAGAGATGGATCCGGGCGCTGCGGCCGACCTGCTGGGCAAGCTGTCCGAAGAAGAAAGCGACGCGATCCTGGAAGAGATGGAGCCGGAAGAGCGGCACGAGGTCGAGGAGCTGCTGGAGTTTTCAGCCAACACCGCTGCCGGTCGCATGACGACGGACTATGTGGATGTTCCGGCTGCGGGGACCGTTGCGGATGCCATAGCGGCGCTGCGGTCGTTCGAGGGCGATGCGGATACGATTACGGAAGTGTATCTGGTGGATGAAGCCAAGCACCTGAAGGGCGTTGTGGCATTGCCGCGGTTGCTGCTCGCGGACACTACGACGGAGTTGACGAAGCTTTCAGAGAGCCACATGGTGAGCTGTGGCCTGCATGCGAGCGACAAGGAAGTAGCGGAACTGTTCGACAAATACAATCTGCGATCGTTGCCGGTGCTGGCTCCGCACGGGCATATTGCCGGCGTGATCCATGCCGAGCAGGTGATTGCGCAACTGCGCGAGGGTTGAGCGTGATGGGCAAGCCGCTCAGGATTCTCTATGTGACAGGACTGTCGCCGAACGATTCGTCGCAGTACAGGTTATGGGCGCTGGAACGGCTGGGTCACACGGTGATCCCCATCAACGCCTACGACTACGAGCCCGAAAATGCTCTCTTACGGAAGGTGTTTTTTCGCCTGCAGGCGGGCCCTTGGGTAGCGCGGCTGAATCGCGACATTCTGGCGGTGGCCAGGCGCGAGAAGCCGGATGTGTTCTGGGCCGATAAGCTGCTTTCGCTGCAGCCGAAGACGCTTGATAAACTCCGGGCGATGGGCATTCCGAGCGTGAGCTACATGATCGACAACGCCTTCGGTCCGCGCAAAGATCCAGGCTGGCGGCTGTATATGCAGGACATTCCGCACTTCGATCTGCATATAGTGCAGCGGGACAAGAACATCGCGGACTACCTTGGCCGCGGCGCGCGCGCCGTGATCAAAATACAAACGGCGTATGAGCCGACCGTACACTTTCCGCCTCCGGAGGGGTGGAGCGATAAGGGTCGCGATCGCGGGGTTTCGTTTATCGGGACTTCGTACGACGACCGTCCGGAGTTCCTGACGCGGTTGTGGCAAGAGTTCGGGTTTCCGGTGGTGATCTCGGGCGATTCTCAGTGGAAGAAGCGGCTTACGCCGGAGGCCTGTGCGGCGCTTTATACCAATGGCGAACTCTTCTTGAAGGAGTATCGCGAGGGCATATGGCGGTCGAAGATCAACCTGAGTTTCCTGACACACTCCAATCAGGACGAGTTCGTGCATAAGAGTTTTGAGATCGCCGCCTGCCAGGGTTTTCTGTTGGCGGAGCGGTCTCCAGGCCACATGGCACGGTTCGTCGAGGATGAGGAGGCCGTGTTTTTTACCGGCTTTGATGAATGTGTGGAGAAAATTCGCCGGTATCTTCCGGATGAGGCTGCGCGGGAGCGGATTGCCGCGGCAGGCAGGGCGCGGGCCGTGCGGGACGGCTATGGGAACGATGCACAGGTGGGGGTTATCGTTGAGAGGCTGCGGGCGATATTGGAGGCTCGAAGTGCTGGCTGATGAAGGCGGGAAGGGTTTGCGCGGGGTACTCTAGAAGGAGCCTTGATGGCGAGCCCTTACGGCATGCTCAAGGCATCTCAGGAGATTGCATGCAGATTACCCTCATCGACGATGCTGTGCGTGTTGCTGACGCACAGGCGAGCTCGTGGGCGGTGGCAGGATGAGCTTCTGGAAGCGCTGGCGGACCAGCATTTTTCTCTTCTTCGCAGTGCTGGGGCCGGGATTCATTACCGCCAACGTCGATAACGACGCGGGCGGCATTCTCACCTACTCGCAGGCCGGCGCGCAGTACGGCTTCAAGCTGCTTTGGACGCTGATCCCAATTACGATTGCACTGATCGTGGTGCAGGAGATGTGCGCTCGCATGGGCGTGGTTACGGGCAAGGGCCTGAGCGACCTGATCCGCGAAGAGTTCGGCTTGCGGATGACGTTCGTCATCATGATGCTCCTGGTGCTGGTGAACTTCGGCAACGTGATCGCCGAGTTTTCAGGCATCGCGGGATCGATCCAGCTCTTTGGGATTTCAAAGTACATCAGCGTTCCGCTGTGCGCGCTGGCGGTGTGGCTGCTTGTCGTAAAAGGCAACTACAAAAGCGTGGAGAAGATCTTTCTTGTCGCCAGCGTGTTCTACGTTTGTTACATCGTCGCAGGCGTAATGGCGCAGCCGGAATGGCACCAGGCGCTCGTGGAGACCGTGAAGCTGCCGGAGCGAGCGATCTGGAGCGATCACAACTACATCTACATGGTCGTCGGTGTGATCGGAACGACGATTTCGCCGTGGATGCAGTTCTATATGCAGGCCTCCGTTGTAGAAAAGGGCGTTACGATCCGTCAGTACAAGGCGACACGGATGGATGTGATCGTCGGCTCCATCTTCTCGGATGTCGTGGCGTGGTTCATCATCGTGGCATGCGCGGCGACGCTCTACGTACATGGCGTGCGGAACATTACCGATCCGAGCCAGGCTGCGGACGCCATGAAACCGCTCGCAGCGCGATTTGCTTCGATCCTGTTTGCGGCCGGGCTGTTCAATGCTTCGTTCTTTGCGGCGTCGGTGTTGCCGATCTCAACGGCCTACAGCGTGTGCGAAGGTCTTGGCTTTGAGAGTGGAGTGGATAAGCGCTTCGGGCAGGCGCCATTTTTTTACTGGCTCTATACGCTGCTGATCGGTGCTGGAGCGGCGGTGGTGTTGATTCCGAACTTCCCGCTTGTGACCATGACAATTCTGTCGCAGGTCCTCAATGGCGTCTTGCTGCCGTTTGTGCTGTTCTTTATGCTGCGCCTGGTAAATAAGAAAGAGTTGATGGGCAAGTACGTGAATACACGCTGGTTTAACGTGATCGCGTGGACCACGACGGTGATCGTGGTGGGGCTGTCCCTGGTGATGATGTGGCAGAGCATCCATCCGGGTGCGGCAAGCTAAGGAAGCTCTGATTCAGTCGCACCAACGGTAGGTCACGGCTTCAGCCGTGACAAAACTGCCGTGAAATCAATCCGGCTTTAGCCGCTGAGGGACTTATCAGAGCTTCCCTAAAGCAGCTTGCCGGCGGCGAGATCGCGGATGAGCGTGAGGTCGGCGGCAAGGAAGTCGTAGTCGGGCAGGCGCTCCAGCGGAGACCAGAGCATTTCCAGGAAGATCCGGTTGTCCAGCTCTCCGCTGAAGTTCGTGACGCGGAAGAACTGGATCTCGATGGCTCCCCCGTTGCGATAGGTATGGCGGACGGTGGTAACGTGGTCGCCGATTTCCGCGTTGATGCCGAGTTCTTCAGAAAGCTCGCGGGCGAGGGCGATCTTTGGGGTTTCGCCGAGCTCGATCTTGCCGCCAGGAAACTCCCACTTGAGGCCCATCGGCTGGTCGGCACGGCGCTGGCAGATGAAGACCTCGCGGCCCGCTCCATTCTCGCGGAGAATGAGCGCGGCCACGACATGCCGGAGAGGCTTGGCTGGGGGTTGGGGACGGCGCCCGTTCAGTTTGCGGATCGGCTCTTTCACGTCTCTCACCCACAGTGTAGACGTTGATAGCCGCCCCATAGATTCCCGGGCGCAGGAATCAGGGTTTCAGCGGAGCAACAGAAGCTGGATAGTACACGGGCCAGCCTGCCAAAGCGCTGTGGCGAAGCAGCTCCGGCGAGGGGTTGACCGGGAAGGCGCCGTTGGCGATCGAAAGCATCGCGGCGTCATGCACGGAGTTGCCGAAGACCACATCCGGCGCGGTAATGCCGGCGTTGCGGAGTGAGGCAACCTTGCCTTCGTCGGTAGGGACGTCGGTCAGGCGCTCAGTGGCGATGCCGTTTTCGATGGCTACGGCAGCGGCCAGGACGCGGTTTGCGGGGATGTTGAAGCGCTTGACGCCTTCTTCGATGACCCAGTCGCAGGTAGAGCTGACGGCCCAGATGTCGACGCCGGTGGCCTGGAGCTCGGTAACCAGCTGCAGCATTTCAGGGAAGATGTTGCGCTCCACGTGGTTGGCGAAGAAGTCGGCGGCGGCGCGGCGCAGTTCGGACTCGCGAAGGCCGTGGTAGACCTGCACCATTTCGCCGCAGATGGCGAGCTCGGAGACGTCGCCGCGCTTGTAGCCGGCGTAGCGGTTGTTGAGCCACTCGGTGGCCTCGCGGGAGAGCAGGCCTGTGTCCATGGTCCAGCGCATGAAGGAGGAGCCCGCATCGCCGGACCAGAGCGTGCCGTCGCAGTCGAAGACAGCGATTTTGGGCGTCAGGGCATGTACGCGGGCGTGGAACTGCTCGGTGGAGAGAACGGTTGCGGCGGCGGCGGACGGATGGGGCAAACAGGACTCCAAAAAACGTTCAATAAGGATCAGGGTTTAGTAAAGCAGCAACGACGGTCAATGCCAAGAGGGAGCGAGATTCGAGCGGATGTCAGACAGGGAAGGCGACGAGTTTGGTAGGCTTCCATCGTGGGCTGCATCTTGAAGCAATGAGATGCGCTGAGGGGATTTGAAACGAATGTTGGACAAGAATCGACTTTTTCCTGCTGAAAGTGCGGCACGAGCAGTTGCCGTTAAGCTTTATGACACAGTGCGCGATCTGCCGATCATCAGCCCGCATGGGCATACCGATCCGCAATGGTTTGCGGATAACAAACCGTTTCCGAACCCGACAGCGCTGTTCATTCAGCCGGATCATTACATCTTCCGGATGCTGTATTCGCAGGGAATTACGCTGGAGTCGCTGGGGATTCCGCAGGTGGATGGCAAGCAGTCGGCTGATCCGCGCGAGGTTTGGCGAATCTTTGCGAAGAACTACTATCTCTTCCGCGGAACGCCGACAAGGCTATGGATCGACTACGCGTTCTCAGAGCAGTTCGGATTGAAGGAACGGCTGAGCCCGGAGAATGCCGACGAGTACTACGAGGTCATTGCGAAGAAGCTGGAGACGCCGGAGTTTCTCCCGCGGGCGCTGTTTGAGCAGTTCAACATCGAAGTGCTCGCGACGACCGATACGGCGACCGATTCGCTCGAATTCCATAAGAAGATCAAGGCCAGCGGATGGAAGGGACGGGTGCTGCCGACGTTCCGTCCGGATGCCGTGGTGGATGCTGAATACCTTGGTTTCAAAGAGAATCTGCAGAAGCTGGGCGAGGTAAGCGGCGAAGATGTGTCGTCGTGGAAGGGCTATCTGGCTGCGCTGCGGAAGCGACGTGCCTACTTTATCGAGAACGGCGCTACTGCTACCGATCATGGGCATTTGACGGCTATGACTGCTGACCTGCCCTTGGGTGAAGCGACGGCGCTGTACGAGCGGATCTATACAGGCAAGACACGGGCCGGCGATGTGGAGCTGTTCCAGGCGCAGATGCTGACGGAGCTCGCCGGAATGAGCGTCGAGGACGGGCTGACGATGCAGCTGCATCCAGGGTCGATCCGGAATCATAACTTGAAGGTGTATGAGAAGTTCGGGCGGGACAAGGGAGCGGACATCCCTTCTCCCACGGAGTTTGTCAGAAACCTGCGGCCGCTGTTGAGTAAGTACGGCAATGAGCCGAATTTCACTTTTATTTTGTTCATGTTAGACGAGTCGACGATCAGCCGGGAACTCGCTCCGTTGGCGGGGCATTACCCTTGTCTGCGGCTGGGGCCGCCTTGGTGGTTCCATGATTCGCCGGAGGGCATGATGCGCTTCCGGGAGCAGGCAACTGAGACAGCGGGGTTCTATAACACCGTTGGTTTCAATGACGATACGCGGGCGTTTTTGTCGATTCCGGCGCGGCATGATGTGGCGCGGCGCGTGGATTGCGCGTTCCTGGGGAGGTTGGTGGCGGAGCATCGGCTGGATGAGGATGAGGCGTTCGAGCTGGTGAAGGACCTGACCGTGAACCTGGTGCGCAAAGCCTACAAATTGTAGGTTTTTGAGGGATAAGAGGCGCGTTTTCTTGGGCTTAGCGGCCCGAGGGAGCGCGCCTCTTTACCGTCTGCCGCGTGTTGCGTTTTTACGGTGGTTTGTGGAGAGTTTGTGGTGATTTTTGCGTTTTACGGTGACCATAAATGAGGGGGCTTTGAGAGCGCACTGAGGTGCGTGGGTGCTAGAGTGGTGCCCCATGAAAATCGCCCTCACACTTGTCTTCGCTTCGGCTGTTTCGCTGGCGCAACAGAACCCCTCCACGATGCCGAAGATCGGTTCGGTTGATCCGCGTTTTCAGTCGTACAACGTCGAGATGGTGGAGGTCATCGGCGGGCGGTTCTGGAAGCCGTATGGAAGCAAGGCTGCGCCGACGGAGGCGAAGGCCGGGGCACCGGCGGGACTTGATCCGAACCTGTTTGAGCAGCGGACGCCAATTGATTTGTCGAACCCGCGACTGCGAAAGCTGGCGGCGGCGCTGGGGCCGGCGTATCTGCGTGTTTCGGGGACGTGGATGAATATGGCCTATTTCCAGGACAGCGATGCGCCTGCGCCGTCGGCGCCTCCGGAGGGGTTTGGCGGTGTGTTGACGCGGGCTGAGTGGAAGGGTGTTGTTGGATTTTCGAAGGTGGCGGATGCGGAGATTGTGACTTCGTTCGCAACCAGCGCCGGAACGCGCGATGCGGCAGGAGTTTGGACGCCGGTGGAGGCGAAGAAGTTCCTGGCGTATACGAATTCGATTGGGGGGACGATTGCGGCGGCGGAGTTTATGAACGAGCCGACGTTTGCTAGCGTGGCGGGTGTTCCGAAGGGATATGACGCGGCGGCTTACGGGAAGGACTATGCGGTGTTTCAGCCGTTCTTTCGGAAGGCTGCGCCGAAGACGATTTTGCTGGGGCCGGGGTCGGTGGGTGAGGGGATCGATTTTGTTCCGGTGAAGCTGTTGCCTTCCAAAGAGCTACTGGCGGCGATGGGACCGAATGCTGTGGATGTGTTTTCGTATCACTTTTATGGGGGTGTGTCGGAGCGCTGCAGGGCGGGGATGGGCGGCAAGAGTGACATCAGTCCGGAGACGGCGCTGAGTGAGGACTGGCTGACGCGGAGCGGGACGGTGGAGGCGTTCTATGCGGGGCTGCGGGATCAGTATGCGCCGGGTAAGGCGATGTGGCTTACCGAGACGGGGCAGACGGCTTGTGGGGGCGATCGGTGGGCGTCGACTTATGTGGACAGCTTTCGGTATCTGGACCAGTTGGGGCGGCTGGCGAAGCTGGGCGTGAAGGTGGTGATGCACAACACGCTGGCGGCGAGTGACTACGGGTTGATCGACGAGAAGACGCTGGTGCCACGGCCGAATTATTGGGCGGCTCTGCTTTGGCACAACACAATGGGGACGACGGTGCTGGAAGCGGGACCGGCGCCTTCGGCTTCGGTGCATCTGTATGCGCAGTGCATGAAGGACAGGCCGGGTGGGGTTTCGTTGCTGGCGATCAATTTGAGCCGGACGGATGCGGTGAGGATGAGGGTGACGGAGAATTCGGTGCGGTATACGCTGACGGCGGCGGATCTGATGGGCCGGACGGTGCAGTTGAATGGGAAGGATTTGATGGTGTCGGCGGATGGGGATGTGCCGGTGCTGGAGGGTGTGAAGACGGCGAAGGGGGATGTGGTGCTTCCGGCGGCGAGTCTTACGTTTTTGACGGTGGGTGAGGCGGGGAATGCGGCTTGCCGGTGAGCGAGACTAAGGATCGATGGAAGCGGTTGGGGTGTTCTCCTGGAAGAAAGAAAGTAGAACACGATTGGCTACTTGGTCCATTGACTCGCCCGTACGGAGCATTTCGGCGTGAAGGGCTTGAAGTACGTCTTCGTCAAGTTCGATGTCGATCGCCATGGGTAGGATTATAGAGCGGGCTTTCAGCCCCTTGGAGATGCTTAGGGCGCGTAACCCAGGGCGTTGCCCTGGACTGGTATAGGGCGCGCCTCTGGCGCTCGGTGTTTCTGGCGAACGCGATTGGGTTCGAAGTCGAAGGGGTCTGTGCGACGATTAGCGATGGCCCCAGTGATTGGACTGGAGAGGCTTTGCCTTGTTCCACAGTGACGAAGGAGTGCGGTTGGCGGTGGTTTCCCTGATGATCCACGGCAGGCGGGTGAGGGATTGACCGAGGGTGAAGAGGAACCATCCGAAGGTGTGAGGATGCTCGTTGCGAAGCATGAAGAAGATGCCTACGAGCATGAGGCCGATAGAAAATGCTCCCCAAAGAACGGTTTCGAAGATGCCGCGGAGGGAGTTGATATCATCTTGCGGGAAGTCACGGATGGCGATGCCGGCCTTGAGGCGCGTTTCAGCGCGGACGGAGATGTAGAAGCCGAGAGCGAGGGGGATGAGGCTGAGCAGAGCGCGCATCCAGAAGGAAGCGCCGGTTGATCCGTGGAGATTGAGAACTCCGATGAGCAGGAACGTGGCAGCCGCGATGAGGCTGCCCGCTATGAAGAGTAGAACCAGTTGCGATGCTGAGAGGGTGCGCTGGCGCTTCATGTTGTGGATTATAGCGAGCGTCAGTAGTTCTAGCTGAGATAAATCTAAGTGCTTGTCTTCAAGACCGGAAGACGATTTTATTGCTGTCTGAGTTCTGCTGAAGACTTGCAAGGATTTGCGAGGTGAAGTCTTTACCGCCTTTGAGGTTTCTGTAAATTACCGATGGCGTGTTGATGATTCCGTGCGGCACGCCCCACCATCCCACCAAAGCTGTGAGCGCCGTGTAAGGAAGCGCCTTACTTAGAGGATTGCCTCCCGGTTTGAGGTAAATGAGCTTGGAATACCTTCGGGAGCTAATGAGGATGGCGGAAATTACATACTCGAAGGCCAGAAAGCGAGCGCCCTCGCTAATGGCAGCGCGGACTTCATCTGGGCTCATACCGCCTGTGATTTCGGACAGGCTCGTTAGCTTCGCTTTGGGACGGAAGTAGCTCGGCATGCCCATTGAGAAAAAATATCATGCGGGGGCAAGCTTATTATTGAAAGTCTATGAGTCTCTTTTTTGCTGCTGGATCGCCCACTACGGAAATGTCGCCTGCTGAAATCAAGGCGGGTTTGTTTGAAGCACTTGCGAAGCTTGGGGATCGCAAGAAGGTGCTGGCGGTGCCGCCGGACTTTACGCGGTTTCACTCGAAGGCTGGCGAGTTGACTGAGATGGCCTGGGAGTTCTATGGGGACAAGCTGACGGATGTGTTGCCTGCGCTGGGGACGCATACGGCGATGCCGGATCACCAGATTGCGACGATGTTCGGCAAGACGCCGCGGGAGCTGTTCCGTGTGCATGACTGGCGGAATGACATTGTGACGCTGGGTGAGATTCCGGGGGCGTTCATGCTGGAGGTCAGCGAAGGGAAACTCGACTACACCTGGCCGGCGCAGGTGAACAAACTGCTGCGGGATGGCGGATTCGATTTGATTCTTTCGATCGGGCAGGTGGTGCCGCATGAGGTGGTGGGCATGGCCAATGGGTCGAAGAATATTTTTATTGGGACCGGTGGTGTGATGGGGATTCATCGCTCACACTTTCTGGGAGCCGTGTATGGGATGGAGCGCATGATGGGACGCGCGGATACTCCTGTGCGGCGCGTGCTGAACTATGCGAGCGAGCACTTTGGGCCGATGCTGCCGCAGATTGTGTATGTGCAGACCGTCGTGAACAAGAATGCTGCGGGTGAGCTGGTGATGCGGGGCATGTATATCGGCGACGATACGGAGTGCTTTGAGAAAGCTGCCGAGCTGAGTTTGAAGTGCAACTTCCTGATGATGGATCGCGAGATTAAGAAGGCTGTGGTGTTTCTCGATCCGCATGAGTTTCATTCCACCTGGCTGGGGAATAAGAGTGTGTATCGGACGCGGATGGCGCTGGCGGATGGGGCGGAGTTGATTGTGCTGGCGCCGGGGGTGAAGGAGTTTGGTGAAGACAAGCAGATCGATGTGCTGATCCGGAAGTATGGATATTGCGGGACGCCGGCTACGTTGCAGGCGGTAAAGGATGATGCCGATCTCGCGGGGAATTTGAGTGCGGCGGCGCACTTGATTCATGGGTCGAGCGAGGGGCGGTTCACGATTCGGTACTGCCCGGGGCATCTGACGCGGGCAGAGATCGAGGGCGTGCATTTTGAGTACGGGGATCTGGCGGAGTACACGGCGAAGTATGATCCGGAAAAGCTGACCGACGGGTGGAATGTGGTGGATGGGGAAGAGATTTTTTATATCTCGAACCCCGGGTTGGGGCTTTGGGCGTATGAGGGGCGGTTTATAGGTTTTAGGGGTTAGGTTTCAGGTTTTAGGGAGACGTTGCGGAAAGGACCGAGACCAGGGCGGATTTTGAAGAGCTTGTGCCGAAGAGATTGGTTCACTTTCTCGTATTCCTATAGGGAAATAATGTCTGGTCAGAAGAGTGCTCGATGTGATTAGATGGCTGGGCGCGGTGCGTGAGGTCATCCTGTCAGACGAAGAGGTTGCGCTGTCTGACTGCATGACGGTATTCTGGCAGACGGCGATGGGTACTGAGGTACTCACGGTTTGAGTGGAGAGACATATGAGTGAAGGTTTGGTACTGCCGAAGTTTTCGGTGGGAGTTGGAGATCGTTTTGCGCATCAGGCGAAGGCGCAGTTGGCGGCTTGCATCAAGGCGGGTGAGGCTGGAGTTGAGGTTGTGCCGGTGTGGAATAAGTCCAACCGTGAGCACACGATCATCGGGACCGATCCGAACCAGACGCGCAAGGCGGCTGATGCTGCGGTGAAGGAACTGGGCTGGGATAAGCCTTACTTTCTGGACGCGGATCACATCAATTTCAAGACGGTGGACCGGTTCATTGAGCCTTGCGACTTCTTCACGATGGATGTGGCCGATGAGATCGGCAAGGCGGCCAAGCCGGAGGATGTGGACGCTTTTGTGGCGCGGCATCCGGAGCTGGTGGGAACGGTGACGATTCCGCGGATTGCGGAGCCTTTCAAGACGGATGTGGCGTTTGTGAAGGGTGTGGCGAATAAGTTCCTGGCAGCGGTGCAGGATGCGGGGAAGATCTATCGCTATCTCGTCGAGAAGAAGGGTGCGGGGAAGTTTGTGCCTGAGATTTCGATGGATGAAACCGATTTCCCGCAGACGCCGGTTGAGTTGCTGATTATTCTGGCGGCGATTGCGGATGAGCAGATTCCGATCCAGACGATTGCGCCGAAGTTTACCGGACGCTTCAACAAGGGCGTGGATTACGTGGGCGACGTGGCGCAGTTCACCAAGGAGTTCGAGGAAGACCTGGCCGCGATTGCGTTTGCGGTGAAGCGGTATGGGTTGCCGGCGAATTTGAAACTGAGCGTGCATTCGGGGTCGGATAAGTTTTCGATCTATTCGGCGATTTATAACGCGGTGAAGAAGTTCGATGCCGGTGTGCATTTGAAGACGGCTGGGACGACGTGGCTGGAAGAGCTGATCGGTTTGGCTGAGGCTGGTGGGGATGGGTTGGCGATTGCGAAGGAAGTGTATCGCGAGGCTTATGCTCATTCGGATGAGCTGCGTGGGCCTTATGCGACGGTGATCGATATTGACGATGCGAAGCTGCCCAAGCCTGAAGAGGTGGACGGATGGACGAGCAAGCAGTTTACCGATGCGCTGCGGCATGATCAGAGTAATCCGGCGTATAACCCGAGCTTCCGTCAGCTGCTGCATGTGGGCTTTAAGATCGCGGCCAAGATGGGCGACAAGTATTTGAAGGCGCTTGAGGCGAATGAGGAGATCGTGGCGAAGAATGTGACGACGAATTTGTTCGATCGGCACATCAGCCCGGTGTTTCTCGGGAAGTAGTAGAGCGTAAGTAGTAGAGAGTAGAGGGCGGCGGTTGCGGTTGGGGCTGCCGCCTTTGTGTTTGATGTTGTAGGGTGTATCGAGGAGTTTTTGGATGATTGTTGTGCTGATGGGCGTGAGTGGGTCGGGAAAGACGACCATCGGAACGCTGCTGGCAAAGCGCGAAGGAACGATGTTTGCCGACGCGGACGACTATCATCCGGCGGCGAATAAGGCGAAGATGGCTTCGGGCCAGCCGTTGAATGATGAAGACCGGCAACCGTGGCTGGAGACGTTGAACCGGTTGATGCTGGGATGGTATGAGAGTGGCAAGGGCGGTGTCCTGGCCTGCTCGGCGCTGAAAGAGAAGTATCGGACTACACTGGCGAGCGGGATGCCGAAGGGAACGGTCACGTTTGTTCTGCTGGATGGGTCCAAGGAGATGATTGCCGAGCGGCTGGCGGCGAGAAAGCATGAGTTCATGAATGCGAAGCTGCTGGAGAGCCAGTTTGCGACGCTGGAGACGCCGCAGGATGCGCTCTGCGTGGTGAATGACCGAGCGCCGGAGATGGTTGTGGATGAGATTTTGCAGCATGTCGGTGTGCAGGAACAAAAGCTTTGAACGCGAAGGGCGCAAAGTAAGAACGCAAAGGTCGCGGCGGCGATCGTTGCGAAGATTGCAAGAAGAAAGCAAAGGCGGAGTGATATGGCATCGAAATTGTTTGATTTGACTGGGAAGACGGCGGTAGTGGTTGGTGGGACGTCGGGCATTGGGTTGGCGATGGCGCTTGGGCTGGCCGATGCGGGCGCCGATGTTGTGGCTTCGTCTCGGCGTGCGGAGCAGGTGGAGGAAACGGCTGCGGCGATTGAGGCCAAGGGCGTGAAGACGCTGCGGTTGACGTCGGATGTGGTGGACCGGGCGAGTCTGCAGGCGCTGCATGATGGCGTGATCCAGGAGTTCGGCAAGGTGGACATCCTGATCAACTCCGCGGGCAAGATCAAGCGGGCGCCGACGGTGGATTTTCCGGAAGAGCTGTGGGATGACATCTTCGATACGAATGTGACGGGGACGCTGCGGGCTTGCCAGATCTTCGGCAAGAGCATGCTGGAGAAGGGATATGGGCGGATCATCAATATCGCGTCGTTGAATACGTTTGTGAGCCTGAAGGAAGTGACGGCGTATGCGTGCTCGAAGGCGGCGGTGGGCGCGCTGACGAGGTCGCTGGCGGTGGAGTGGAGCTCGAAGGGCGTGACGGTGAATGCGATTGCGCCGGGGGTGTTCCGCACGGCGCTGAATGCTGAGCTGTTGGACAAGAGCGACCGTGGCAAGGAGCTTCGGATGCGTACGCCGATGAACCGCTTCGGGCAGACCGAAGAGACGGTGGGCGCGGCGATCTATCTGGCTTCGGACGCGAGCTCGTTTGTTTCAGGCGAGATACTGGTGGTGGATGGTGGGTTTTTGGCTAGCGGGGTGAACCAGTAAGAGCAGAGGGTAGAGGGTAGAGAAGACGAAGGGCCGGCGATGTGCGCTGGCCCTTTTGTTTGGGGTTGGGTTTAGCTGGGGAGGGCTTTTGCTTCGGCCTGGGCGGCGGCCATAGCGGCTTCGGCGATGGCTGCTTCGGCTTTTGCGGCGGCGATGGCTGCTTCTGCTTTGGCGGCTGCGGCCTTTGCGGCGGCGATGGCTGCGTCTACCTTGGCTGCTGCTGCGGCGGCGGCCAGCGATGATGTCTCTGTTGTGGTTGCGGCGGTGCGTGAGGGTTCAGTGGGAGCCGGGGTGGGCGCGGCTATTTTGGCGATTTCGATTGGGGATGGTGTCGGCTGCGGATTCCTGGTTTTGCCGAGCGGCATGACGAAGGAGGGAAGATCGGCGGATGCGGCATCTAGTTCGGCTTCGGCCTTTGCGGCGGCGGCGATGGCTTCGGCTTTGGCTGAGTTTGGCGCCGGCGTTGTTTCTTTGGCTACTGCCGGCGGCACTGCCTCGGCTGCGGCAGGAGTGGCGCCGTCGGTTTTTGCGGTGATGGGTGTTCTTGCGGGCGAGTCGGTGGTGCGACGGTTGGGGCGCTCTTTGCCGATGGGCATCACCATGGATGGCAGGTCTTCGCGGCGGTCGCGCTGGCGGCGCTCGGGGGCGCGGTCGGCGACTTTGTGCCAGCCCTTGGGGTCGCTGAGTTGGCGGCGGCGGCTGTTGATGAAGAGGAAGACGAAGAGACCGAAGACGGCGAAGATGACGGCGCCGAAGAGAAAGGGGCCGTAGGTGATGAGGGCGTGAACGACGACGTCGTTGCGGCCGCGGGCCTGCTTGTCGAGGTTGTCGAAGAAGGCGTCGAGCTGAGGGAAGTTGCCGGTGGCGTAGAGGCCGAAGCCGATCATGACGGCCACGAGGATGGCGTTGCCCCAGGTGAGCAGCGGACGACGATGCTGGGTTACGGGGTCAATGGTGCCGTCTTTGAAGGTGCGGGCTTTTGTGGGGACGCGGCGGTCTCGGCCTGTACGCGGATCGCCGATCGAACCAGAGGAAGACATGGGTTTTCTCCAGGGGGCCCGTGGGTTTTGAGTGATGGTAGCAAATCGAATGTTCCCGGCGAACCACGATAGCATTTCGGGAGCGGTTTTGACATTTGTTTTGGAATGGACTGTAGTTTGGAGTCGTGCGAGATACTGGATCGCACGAAATTGAGCAGGGCTGGGAGATCGGAATGAGACGGATCGTACATGTGGGATTGGTCTTGCTGGTTGTTGGAATGGCGAGCGCAGGGGCGCAGCAGACCGCGGAAGCGCCGAAGCCGTGGACGAATGCGGCGGTGCCGGTCGAGAAGCGGGTCGAGATGGTGCTGGAGCAGATGACGCTTGATGAAAAGATCGCGCTGGTGCATGGGGAGGGTGTGGCGCATCGCAAGAACGCGTCGCCCGCGATGCAGGCGGCGCAGCTGCTGGGTAATGGAGGGGTGGGGTTGGCAGTGACGCCGCCGAGGCTGGGGTTGCCGGTGATCGACATGAGCGACGCGGCGTATGGGGTGCGGTCGAGCGCGGAGAACGGGCGGTACTCGACGGCGCTGCCTTCGAATGTGGGATCGGCGGCGAGCTGGGACCCGACGGCGGCGTGTGCGTACGGGACGTTGATCGGCAAGGAGCTGCGGGCGCAGGGGTTCGATATGACGCTGGGTGGGGGAACGAACCTGACGCGGGAACCTCGGAATGGGCGGACGTTCGAGTACATGGGTGAGGACCCGCTGCTGGCGGGGACGATGGTCGGCAACCGCATTAAGTGCGAGGGTGAGCAGCATGTGATTTCGGACATCAAGCACTATGCGATGAACGACCAGGAGAACGGGCGCACGCAGGTGGATGTGCATGTGGGCGAGCGGGCGATGCGGGAGAGCGACCTGCTGGCGTTCCAGATCGGCGTGAAGGTGGGCGACCCGAAAGCTGTGATGTGCAGCTACAACGGGGTCAATGGTGACTATGCGTGCGAGAACAAGTATCTCCTGACGGATGTGCTGAAGAAGGAGTGGGGGTTCAAGGGGTTTGTGGTGTCGGATTGGGGTGGGACGCACTCGACCGAGAAGGCTTCGGCGGCGGGGTTGGATATGGAGCAGCCAGGCGATGGGTTCTTTGGGGAGAAGTTGAAGGCGGCGGTGCAGGCGAAGCGTGTATCGATGGCGGAGCTGGACGAGCACGTGAAGCGGATTCTGTGGGCGGAGTTTGCCAGTGGTGTCGTGGACAATTTGCCGCATAAGAGCCTGGTCGATCCGCAGGCTGGATATGATGTGGCGCGGCGGGCGGAGGAGCAGAGCATTGTGCTGCTGAAGAATCGCAAGGAGCTGTTGCCGCTGGCGGCGGGGAAACTGAAGTCGGTCGCGGTGATTGGCGGGCGTGCGGATTATGGGATGATTTCCGGCGGTGGTTCGGCGCAGGTGGATGCGCCGGGCGACCCGGATGCCGGGAAGTGGCAGCACAAGGTCTGGTTCCCGACGTCTCCGCTGCTGGCGCTGGAAGCGAAAGCACCGGAGGCGAAGGTTACGTTCAGTTCCGGTGAGAATGTTGCGGCGGCGGTCGCGGCGGCGAAGTCGGCGGAGGTTGCGGTGGTGTTTGCGTGGCAGTGGGAGTCGGAGGGGTCGGATTTGGAGAGCCTATCGTTGCCGGAGGGTCAAGATAAGTTGATTGCGGCGGTGGTGGCGGCGAATCCGAGGACGGTGGTGGTGCTGGAGACGGGGACGGCGGTGACGATGCCCTGGCTGGACCAGGCAGGTGCGGTGGTGGAGGCCTGGTATGGCGGGTCGAAGGGAGGGGATGCCGTGGCGAATGTGCTGTTCGGCGATGTGAACCCGAGTGGGAAGCTTCCGATGACGTTTCCGGTAAGCGAGGCGGACTTGCCGCATCCGGATTTGAAGAAGCCGACGCGGGGGGCTAAACCGGGATTGAGCTTCAGCGTGGATTACAGCGAGGGAGCGAAGGTTGGGTACAAGTGGTACGAGGCGGAGAAGAAGCCGGTGCTGTTTCCGTTTGGGTATGGGCTTTCGTATACGAGCTTTAAGTACTCGGGGCTAAGGGTTAGTGCGGATGGGTCTTCTGTGAGCTTTACGTTGAAGAACGAGGGTAAACGTAAGGGGGCCGAAATTGCGGAGGTGTATGCCGCGATTCCGGAGGCTGCGGGTGAGCCTTGGAAGCGGCTGGTGGGATGGGAGAAGGTGGAGCTGGCGGCGGGTGAGAGTCGGGAGTTGACGGTGTCGACGGAGGGACTGGCGATGTCGGTTTGGGATGAGGGGGCGAAGAGGTTTGTGATGACGCCTGGGGCTTACAAGGTGATGGTGGGTGGGTCGTCGGCGGAGCTGGGGTTGGTGGGAGGGTTTACGAAGTAGCGGGGACGCGGAAGAGAAGCAGATCCCCGCGAGGATGATGGAAAGATGGCACCCGGTTTTGTGCGGCTATGAAGGAAAGCAGGTTCGCTCGCTTTGCTCGGAATGGAAGAAAGAAAAGCAAGTGCGACGGCAACTGCTGGTGGGTTGGGCGGTTGTGGTTCCCCACCCATGCGCAGAATGCGCGCATGAATGGGCCACCCGGGTTTGTGCTGATGCGGAGGAAAACAGATCCTTCGCTGCGCTCAGGATGACAAATCAATGCTCAGGATGACAAACCTTGAGGGGATGACAACTTCGTAAGGGACGGGGTTAGTGGGCGCCGGCGGGGGCTTTGCCGGGCTTTACCTTTTTGAAGAACCAGACGATGATCACGCAGAAGAAGCAGAGCAGCGAGAGCCAGCGGAAGACGTCGACGAAGGCCCAGCTGGAGGCTTGGCGTTGGAGCTGCTGGTAGAGCGAGAGCTGCGCGGGAGCGGTGACGTTGGCGTGGCCGTAGTAGCCGGTGAGGGCTTGTTGGGTGCCCTGGAGGAAGGTTCCGCCGTTGCCGACGCCGCCCTGGCCGAAGACGCCGCCGGGGCTGGAACTGAGGATCTCGTTCTGGTGGACGTCGGCGCGGCGGGTGAGCATGGTTGTGGCGATCGAAATGCCGATGGAGCCGCCTACGTTGCGCATGAGGTTGAAGATGCCGCTGGCGTTGCCGATCTGGTCGTTCCGCAAGGTGCCGTAGGCCGCTGTGCTGATGGGGACGAAGACGAAGCTGAGGCCGAAGCCGGTGATGAGGATCGGAAGGAAGAGCGTGGTGGGCGAGACGCCGAGCGTAATGGAGCCGAAGTAGAGCGTGGTGAGGCCGAAGGTGAAGAAGCCGAAGGTGAGCAGGTAGCGTGGATCTATTTTGTTGGAGAGATAGCCGATGACGGGCATGCCGCAGATGGCTCCGAGGCCGCGTGGGGCGACGACCAGGCCGGCGGTGAAGGCGGTATAGCCGAGGAGCTCCTGATAGAAGAGCGGGAGGACCGTGACGGTGGAGTAGATGCCGATGCCGAACATGAAGATGAGGATCGACCCGAGCAGGAAGTTGCGATCCTTGAGGACTTTGAGGTCGACCAGGGCGTACTTGCAGTGCCACGAGCGCCAGACGAACCAGACAAAGGCGATGACCATGGCGAGAACCGCCCAGCGGACCCAGATGGCGCCGAACCAGTCGACTTCCTGTCCCTTGTCGAGCACGACCTGGAGGCAGCCGACCCAGACGATGAGGGTGCCGAATCCGATATTGTCGAAAGCGGCGACCTTGGCGTTCTTGATGTACGGCGGATCGTGGATGAAGCGATTGATCATGTAGAGCGCAAGGATGCCGATGGGGATGTTGATGTAGAAGGCGTAGCGCCAGGAGTAGGTGTCGGTGAGGTAGCCGCCGAGGGTGGGCCCGAGGACGGGAGCGACGACGACACCGAAGGCGAAGACAGCCATGGCGGCGCCGCGCTTGGCGGGTGGGAAGCTTTCGAGCAGGATGGACTGCGAGAGCGGCTGGAGGGCGCCTCCGCCGGCTCCCTGGACGACGCGGGCGAGGAGCATGAGGCCGAGGGTGGGGGCGGCTCCGCAGAAGAAGCTGGCTACGGTGAAGATGGCCACGCAGGTCATGAGGAAGCGCTTGCGGCCGAAGCGTAGCGAGAACCAGTTGGAGGCGGGAAGGATGATGGCGTTGGCGACGAGGTAGCTGGTGAGCACCCAGGTGGCTTCGTCGTTGGTGGCTGAGAGCGAGCCGGCGATGTAGGGGAGGGCGACCGAGGCGATGGCGGTGTCGAGCACCTCCATGAAGGTGGCGAGCATGACCGATGCGGCGATGAGCCACGGGTTGACGCCCTTGGTGACGGCCTGGGTGTCGGGCTGCGCTGAGGCTGCTGCTGCCATCTGGAGGTCGCGCTCCGGTTAGAGGTTTGAGAAGGCTTGTTCGCGGGCCTTTTCCGTTGGATGCGCAGGAGATGAATGTGGAGTCGGAAAAAGCTTCTCTAGGCGGTGGGGATGGTGGAGCGCATGGGGAAAAAGCGTTTGAGTTTGAGGAACGGGAACTCAAAGAGCTGGAACGAAACCCAGGAGACAGCCAGCGTAATAGGGAAGCCGGCGACGAGGCGGATGAACTGGTAGTAGGAGCCGGAGTCGGCGTGGGTGACGTGGCTGCCGATGGTGTCGAAGAGTCCCTGGAGCAGGAGATGAAAGACGTAGAAGCCGTAGCTGATGCGGCCGAGGAAACGCAGCGGAGCGAGGGAGCAGAGGCGTCTTGGGAGACCGGGGTGCAGTACGAGCGGGATGGTTGCGGCTGAGGCCAGCCAGACTGCGGGAAGACCAATGCAGAACTGCAGGCGAGGAGTGAGCGTGAAGCTGTGGCAGAGCCAACTGGAGAAGGCGAAAAGGGCAACGCCCGCGAAGAACGCTGCCCGAGCGTAGGGAGCGAGGTTGAAGTGGAAGGGTTCGCGAAGCAGGATCGCGGCCAGAGCGCCCAGGGCGAAGGCTCCCATGTGGGTGACGAGAAAGCCGCTGAGGTCGTGGGCGGTTTGTCCCGAAAAGGTGTGGCGCATGCCGAAGATGGTGACGCAGAAGGCGACCGACACGAAGAATGTCGCAAGGCAGAGCCGGATGGTGGCCTGGCGGGTGCGGAAAGCGAAAAGAAGGAACGGCCAGAGGATGTAGAACTGCTCTTCGACCGCCAGGGACCAGAAGTGATACAGAGGCAGTGTCGGAACTTGCTGGGCTGCGGTGGCGAGCTTTGGGAGGTCCTGCAGGAAAAAGACGTAGAGGTAGAGGCCGCGGACTTCCTGGAAGTTGTGGCCCATGGCGAGCATGACGACCGCGCAGATGGCGAGGGTGGCGTAGTAGAGCGGGAAGATGCGGAGGATGCGGCGGGCGTAGAAGTTGCGCAGACGATGCCGGGAGTGGGGATCGTGGATGGAGTCCCAGAGGATACCGGTGATTAGAAAGGCGGAGAGCACGAAGAAGAGCTCGACGCCGACCCAGCCCGCGGCGGAAAATTGGCCGAAGAGACGGCCGATGAGATGGGAAGACTTGAGGCCGCCGCCGTAGTGGAAGAGGTAGACGAGCAGGACGGCAAGGCCGCGGAGACCGTCCAGGGCCAGATCGTGGGCGCGGTCGGCGGAAGGCTCGTGGAGCGGTTCTGTGCGGGTCACTGCGGCCAAGCGTACTGAGGGTGATGAGGATGCGTCAACCGGGGTTGCCGGATAGTGGGCGAGTGGCGGCAATCTGATACCTTCTAGGGCATGAACGAAGCTGCGGCGGTGGGCCCTGGTGCTGGAGTGGGTTTGGAGGCTGCCGACGAGGCAGGCATCGTGGCGCGGGAGCGGCCCTGGATTTTCGGCCTGCTGATTGCGCCGAATGCAGTGCTGGCTAACGGGATCATTCAGGGTGGCGTGCTGGCGTACCTGATGAGCCAGCGGGGAGTTTCCGGGCTGCGGGCGTCGCAGATCATTTCGTTGCTGGCACTGCCGACGACGATCTACTTTCTGTGGAGTCCGATTACGGACTTCCTGGTGCGGCGGAGGACGTGGCTGCTGATCGGGTCAGTGTTGGGTGGGATGCTGATGACGGCGGGCTTCCTGGAGAAGAGTCTGTCTTCGGCGAGCGCCGTGGTGTTGTTGTTTATGGGAGCGTGCTTTGGGCAGCTGGGGGTTTCGGCGTGCGGCGGGATGATGGGGGCGCTGCGGACGGAGCGGTCGAAACGGTTGGCGGGGAGTTTTTACCAGGGAGGCTCGTTGGCCTTCGGTGCGGGAAGCGTATTTTTGCTGATTCTGGCCAGTACACGCGGCAGCCGCGTGTTTGTTGCTGTGCTGGCGGGGGCACTGGTTGCGGTTCCCGGCCTGCTGGCATTGGCGGCTCCGAAACAGGATGTGGTGGCGTTTGACAGTTTTGGGGAGACGTTTCGGCGGATCGGGACGGAGTTCCAGTCGACGTTTCTGCGTTGGAGTGCGATTCCTTACACGCTGTGCATGATCTTCCCCATGGCGAGTGGGTCCGCGGTAGGGCTGCTGCCGGGCGTGGCGCAGAGTTACGGGGTGAATGGGTCGCAGGTGGCGTGGATGAATGGGTTGGCGGGGGCGTTGCTGACGGCGGCGGGATCTCTGGCGGCGTCGATGATTCCGGCGCGGATTCGGGCTTCGGTGACTTATTTGTCGCTGGGGCTGCTGAACGCGGGAGCTGCGGCAGTGCTTTGGCTGGGGCCGCTGAGGCCTTCGACCTATTTTGTGGGGGTGACGCTGTATCTGTTTACGATCGGCGCCTGCTATGCCCTGTTTACGGCGGTGGTGCTGGAGTTTTTGGGGGAATCGGGCAAGAGCGGGAGCGGGAGGTACTCGATCATCAACTCGCTGGGGAACGTGCCGGTGGTTTATATGATCGCGGTGGATGGATGGGGCGGGAACCGGTGGGGCGCGCGGGGGCTTTCGGGGATTGAGGCGGTTGTGGGTGGGGCGGGCGCCTTGTTGTTGCTTAGCTATTTTTTGGTCAGTGGCCGGCGTGCCAAGGACGCTGGAACGAGTGTGATTACTGCTTCGTGAGGCTTCCGGTGCCGGAGTCAGGGCCGCAGGGGCCGGTGAGGGTCCAGTTGGAGATGGCGAGGGTGGTGCCGTCGGTGGAGAATGTGCCGGTGGCGACGACGCTGTTGGTGGTGACGGGGTCGGAGTAGGTAAAGGTGAAGTTGCCGCCGGTGACCTGGGTGTTCGAGACAGGGACGTTGTTGCTGAAACAGGCGTTGCCGAAGGAGGCTTCGCCGGTGAGCGTGAAGTTGCCGCTGGCGTCCGAGGTCGGGGACTGTGAAAGAAGGGCGCTGATGGTGAGGACCGGACCGGAGGCGTCGGAGAACTTACCGGTGTAGGTGCCGCTGATGGGGAGGAAATCGTTGGCTGTGGCGTTGGCGGGTGAGGCGAACGCACAGGATGTACTACCGGAGACGGTGTAGGTGGCGCTGGTGAAGGACTTGCCGTCGATCGCCAGGCTGCCGGAGATGGTGAGAGTTCCGCTGGGGAAGTTGGAGCTGGTGAGCGTGGTGACGCCCTGGGCGCTGGTGGTGCCTGTAAGGGCGATGGCGGTGGTGGGCGCGATGCAGGATGTGGCGGAGTCGGAGTGGAGGATGGCCGTGAAGGAGGCGCCTGTCCCGGAGAGCACGCCAGAGAGCGCGGGGAGTTTGGATGCGGCTGTTGCCGATGAGGAGAACTGCCAGTTTCCGGTGACCGAGACGGTGTCGGTTGTATAGACCGAGCCCTCGGGCGAACAGCCGGTGAGGGCAGCCGCGAGGGTGAGGGCAAGGGCAAAAAAGGTGCGGCGAAAGGCGTACATGGCGGCTCCGGGATCCTGACCGAGGGAATGCTGTCGGCTGTGTAGGCAGGATACCTTGAGATTCGGCTATCGGTCGCGGGGAGAGCCGTACCGCTGTTCCTATCGAGGTCGAAGGGCGCTTTGAAGACGCACCTGTGAGATGGTTTGATCGCCTGGCCGACGCTATTGCAGGGTGAGGGTGCCGGTATAGGTGGCCGCGAAGGCGTTGCACAGACCACTGGGAAAGAGGGCTGTTACGGCCGTGAGAGTGGCCCCGCCGCTGACGTCCGCGCCGGTAATGGTGACGGGTGTTGAGCCGGTGGCGGCGAGGGTGAAGGCAACACCGCTGATGGTTCCGGCGACGGGAATGCTGGTGCTACAGGCGCTGGAGGTGAATTGGAAGGTGCCGGTAAGGGGAAACTGGGCCGTTGCGTTGGGGGTGGTGGATTGCGTGAGTGTGAGCGTGGCGGTGCCAGATTGGACGCCGGGGGCCGGGGTGGGGGCCGTGTCGGCGATGGTGCCGGTGTAGGTGCCGGTGAGGGTCGGGATTTCGACGCCGACGCCGGGGCCCTGGAAGGCCAGGGCGCAAACGGTTCCGGCGCCGCTTACAGTTCCGGTGGCCAGGGTGGTGGGGTCGGCGGGAACGATCAGGTTGACGTCGACGAAGGCAAGACCGGTTGGTTTGATGTTGAGGGCGCCGGTGGTGGGGTTGGAGGTACCAGCGAAGGTGACCGGCTGGGGTACGTCGACGCAGGTGACATTGCTCTGGAAGCTGCCGGTGACGTTCGTTCCCTGGATCTGCATGGTGCCCGCGAGGAAGACGGGGAGTCCGTTAGACGGGGTTGTGATCGCGGTGCCGGGCTGGATCTGCCAGTTGGTGCTGGCGGCGGCCGGGATGAGATGGCTTTGGGAGCCGGGGGATGAGAGGGTAGAGCAACCGGAGAGGATGAGGGCAGTTAGCGCGAGGAATGCGGCTCCGGCGAGGAGAAGGCGTGGACGCATGAGGGTCACCTCCAACTATGTAGGCTGCGATAAGGATAGACGGGGAGTTTTGCGGGGAGATGACAGAATCGGGAACTTTTTTGCGGTCCGAACGAGTCCGCCAGGTGGATTCTACATCATATAAGTTGACAGTAACTCACTCATATGCGAGACTGGGTTTGCTGCAAAGAGTGTTCCGGCAGGGCCGGATGAGGGTTTTGGAGGATTTATGGGCAAAATTATCGGTATTGATCTGGGAACGACCAATAGCTGCGTTGCCGTGATGGAAGGCGGCGAGCCGAAGGTGATTCCGAACGAAGAGGGTGGCCGCACGACGCCGTCTATCGTGGCGTTCACCAAGAGCGGCGAGCGGCTGGTGGGCCAGGTGGCGAAGCGCCAGGCGATCACGAATCCGGAGAACACGGTTTATTCGATCAAGCGCTTCATGGGCCGCCGTTTGAACGAGGTTGGCGACGAGATGAAGATGGTGCCGTACAAGGTTGTGGCCAAGGGCGACAACGTGGCGGTGCTTGCGCAGGGTAAGGAGTACACAGCGCCGGAGATTTCGGCGATGATCCTGCAGAAGCTGAAGAAGGCTGCTGAGGACTACCTGGGCCAGTCGGTGACGGAAGCTGTCATCACGGTTCCGGCGTACTTCAACGACGCGCAGCGGCAGGCGACCAAGGATGCGGGAAAGATTGCCGGTCTGGATGTAAAGCGCATTGTGAACGAGCCGACCGCGGCCGCTTTGGCGTATGGGCTCGACAAGAAGAAGGACGAGACGATTGCCGTGTATGACTTCGGCGGCGGAACGTTCGACGTGTCGATCCTTGAAGTCGGCGATGGCGTGATTGAGGTGAAGTCGACCAATGGTGATACGCACCTGGGCGGCGACAACCTCGACGAGCGCATTGTCGATTGGCTTATCACGGAGTTCAAGTCCGAGTCTGGGCTTGATCTGCGCGCGAAGGGCAACGAGATGGCGCTGCAGCGTCTGAAGGACGCGGCGGAGAAGGCGAAGATCGAGCTTTCGACGGCACAGGAGTCGGAGATCAACCTGCCGTTTATTACGGCGGATGCAAGCGGGCCGAAGCACTTGGTTCGTACGCTGAGCCGTGCGAAGCTGGAGTCGCTGGTGGATGACTTGCTGCAGAAGTCGATTGGACCCTGCAAGCAGGCTTTGAAGGATGCAGGGATCGATGCTTCGAAGATCGACGAGGTCGTTCTCGTCGGTGGACAAACGCGCATGCCGAAGATCCAGCAGCTGGTGAAGGACCTGTTCGGCAAGGAACCGCATAAGGGTGTGAACCCGGATGAGGTTGTGGCGATCGGTGCGGCGGTGCAGGCGGGTGTGTTGGCGGGCGATGTGAAGGACCTGCTGCTGCTCGATGTGACTCCGCTGACGCTGAGCATTGAGACGATGGGCGGCGTGGCGACGGGGATGATTCCGCGCAACACGACCATCCCGACGAAGAAGACGGAGACGTTCTCGACGGCGGCTGACTCGCAGACCGAGGTTGAAGTTCATGTGTTGCAGGGTGAGCGTCCGATGGCGGCGCAGAACCGCACGCTGGGCAAGTTCAAGCTGAGCGGCATTCCTCCTGCACCGCGCGGCGTGCCGCAGATCGAGGTCACCTTCGACATCGACGCGAACGGCATTCTGAATGTGACGGCCAAGGATACGGCTACGGGTAAGGATCAGAAGATCCAGATCACGAGCTCGTCAGGCCTGAGCAAGGAAGAGGTTGAGCGGATGGCGAAGGATGCCGAAGCTCACGCTGCCGAGGACAAGGAAGCCAAGGAGAAGATCGAAGCGCGGAATCAGCTTGACTCGTTGGTCTATAACGTCGAGAAGATGCTGAAGGACGGCGGCGAGAAGGTTGATGCTTCCGATAAGGGCGATGTGGAATCGGCTCTTGCGGACGCGAAGACGACTCTGACAGGCGACCCTGGTGTGACCGAGCTGACTGCAGCCAAGGAACGGCTGACGACGGCGAGCCACAAGCTGGCGGAGGCTCTTTACAAGGCCAATGCTTCTGCTGCTCCGACCGATGGCGATGCTGCCGCGGCTGGAACGGCGGACGAGCCGAAGAAGGACGAAGGCGTGATCGACGCGGAGTATGTGGATAGCGAACACAAGTAAGACGTTCGCTTCACGCGGATAGAACCAAATGCAGGTGATGTGCGTACTAAGGGGAGGAGGCTTCTTGATGAAGTTCTCCTCCTCGTTCTATCAGTGGCTCGCGCATCTAGTTTGGTGAATGCGGGTTTGTATGGAGATGAATCGGGGCGTGCCAATTGTGCGTCAGATAAGGAAGTAAGAGGGGGTAGGGCGATGACGAACAACGATGCGAATGGAAGACGGAATCGCGATCAGGCGTGGCCTGGAGCTGTCCATTGGGACCTTGGGTTGAGTGGCCAGCATGGTGGAGAGATTCTGTGGCGCTGCGAAGCGCTGCGGGCAGGCAAGCTGTACAACAGCAGCTTGTTTGGAAGCCGGGAAGAGGCTGAGCAGTTTGCGGCGAAGATGCGTGAGAGTGAGCCGGACCAGATGTTTAACGTTGAGGCGATCAAGGCTAGCGCTGTTTGGAATTAGCGCTGTTTGAAGGTTGAAATGCCCACGGAAATCCGTGGGCATTTTTCGTTCGCGGTAAACTTTGCGGATGGTGCAGGGTGAGTATCAGTTTTATGTGTACATCCTTAGCAGCAGGTCGCGGAATTTATACACGGGAATGACGCGGGAGCTTCGCGTGAGGGTGCTGCAGCATCGCGAAAAGCGGCCTGGGACGCATACGGCTGCTTACAACGTTTCGCGGTTGGTTTACTTTGAGCGCTTTCAATATGTGAAGCATGCGATTGCTCGTGAGAATGAGATCAAGTCGTGGACGCGGGAGAAGAAGATTGCGTTGATCGAGAAGGTGAATCCTACGTGGGTGGATTTGGCGGAGGGGTGGGAGTAGGCATTGTGCCGGCACCGGCGGGAAGCAGGTTCCTCGCTTTGCTCGGAATGGAAAGAAAGAAATGCAAGTGCAAGAGCAAGTGCAAGTGCAAAAGCAAGTGCAAAAGCAAGTGCAAAAGCAAGTGCAAAAGCAAAAGGCTGGTGTTGGGAGAAAAGGACTGACGTATGCCTGAAGGGAACGAGATACATCGGTGGGCGGAGCGGCATGAGGCTGCGTTTGTGGGGAAGCCTGTGCAGGTGGATGGGCCGCAGGGGCGGTTTGTGGATTCGGATGTGATCAGTGGGCGGAAACTGCTGCGCGTGATGGCGGTGGGCAAGCATCTGGGCTATGACTTTGGGAAGGATCGGATTCTGCATATCCACCTTGGATTGCAGGGAGACTTTACCGAAGGCTCCGGGCCGTTGCCGGAGGTGCGTGGGGCGTTGCGGTTGCGGATGTGGAATGCTCAACGCGTGAAGCTGCCAGCCGTGCCTGGGGCGAGCAAGCGGCATGGGTGGTACTCGTCGGATGATGGTACGGGGCATCTACAGCCGGAGCAGATTGCGTGGGTGGAGCTGCGTGGGCCGATGGATTGCTCGGTGTATACGCAGGCGAAGTGGGATGAGTTGCTGGAGCGGCTGGGGCCTGATCCGTTGAATGGTGATGCATCGGACAGGGCGTTCGAGAAGATTCAGAAGAGCAGGAAGCCGATTGGGCAGTTGTTGATGGAGCAGGATGTGATTGCCGGCGTGGGGAATATCTATCGGGCGGAACTGCTGTACCGTGCGCGGCAGAGTCCGTTTACGCCGGGCAAGGATGTGCCGTTGGCAGTGCTGAAGAAGATGTGGAAAGATGCGGGACCGCTGATGCGTGCCGGCATGGTGGACCGACGGATCGTGACGACGCTGGCGAAGGACCGATTGAACAAGACCGGTAAGGTAGAGGTCGATGATGAGCACTATGTGTACCGGAGGAACGGAAGGGATTGCCGGATCTGTGGGGGCAAGGTGAGCAAGCAGGAAGGGTTCGCGGGGAGAAACCTGTTCTGGTGTCCAAAGTGTCAGGGCAATGCTGCGGAAGTGTGAGGCGCGGGCGGCAGATTTCGGCTGAAATGCGAAAGGTATGAGGTACAACTGTATGCATGCCTGCGAGACATCTGCCGAACGAAGAGAAGGGGTGGTTTGCTGCGTTTGGCGTGCTGGTTTATGCCGTGCTGCTGGCCTTCGTGTCCCGGGCGCACACTCTCTGGCGGGATGAAGCGGAGGCGTGGATTGTTGCACGGGACAGCCATGGGTTGGCGTCGCTGCTGCACAACGTGCGGTATGAGGGGCATCCGGTGGGATGGTACCTGGTACTGGATGCGTTCACGCGGTTCACGAGCAATCCTGAATGGATGAAGGTGCCGAACTATCTGTTCGCCGTTGCGGTCGCGGCGATGATCTTTTCGGCGAAGCAGCTAACGCCGCTGGTGCGGGTGGGAGTGGTGTTTTCGTACTTTCTGCTGTTTGAGTATGCGGCCATCGACCGGAACTACATGATGGGTGTTCTGTGCCTGGTTGCGGCGCTGATGTTGATGCGGAGTGGGAAGAGCATCTTCGGCGTGCCGGTGATGTTGTCGATTGCGGCGATGACTTCGCTGCCGGCGTTGATTGTTGCGGTGTGCTTTTATCCGCTGCATCTTCTGCCGGTGCTTTGCGAAGGCGAGGGCCGCAGCGTGGGCCAGCGGTTGGGGTCGCTGGGGATGAAGCGATGGCTGGTGATGGCGTTGCTTTCGGCGTGTGTGCTGTTTTCGGTGGGGACGATCAAGCCTCCGAAGGATTCAGGGTTGTTGCTGGATAGTCAGCCGCGGACCAGCCTGGCGGTGACATTGGTGCATCCGTTCCATGATGTCGCGAAGGCTTTTATGCCGGTACGCACGTTGCGGGTCAATTTCTGGGATGTGGGTGGCATCGACCAGCAGGCTCCGCGGTTATTTCTATTGTTCGGAGTTGTGCTGACGATTGGCCTGTGTTTCTATTTTCGACAGAAGGCGGTGCGGTCGTTCTTTATCGCTGCTGTCGCGTTACTGCTGATGCAGATGGCTGTTTCCCGGCGCACGGACGCGCGGCATGTGGGGTGGATCTTCATCGTGTTTGTGCTGGCTCTGTTGTTGCAGGAGGTGCCGTGGTTCCGGTACGAGAGGGCTGAGACTTCCGGGAAGTTTGCCTGGCGTCCTGTGCTGCTCTATGGGGCGCTGGCGGTGCAGGTGTTTGCGGCGACCGTTGCTGTCGTCAGGAGTTTGAATCACACGTTTTCTGGAAGCAAGGCGGCGGCGGACTTTCTGCGGGCGCAGAAATTGGATCAGGGGCCGATGGTGTTTGCGCCGGACTTTGTGAGTTTGCCGGTGTTGGCTTATCTTCAGCGGCCCTCGGCTTACTATGTGGAACGTCATGGGGCGGGGTCGATTGTTGTTTGGGATAAGAAGGAATTTTATGGCCGCCATATGCCGAGCCGGGCGGAGTTGCAAGCGGCTTCAACGGATGGCTTGAGTCCGGTGTTGATTACCGAGAAGCCGTTGACCGAGGAGCAGGAGCAGGGCCTCGGGGTGCATCGGCTGGCTCTAATCTCCGGTGAGATTGATCCGGATAATTACTTTATTTATCGATAACAGTTTGTGGGACATGGCTGCTGGAAGCGGAGAGACCGATGAGTGTGGCAGGGAAGAACGAGATAACGTTTGGCGAACGGCTGAAGGCCCATCTAGAGATCGCACGACTGGACCACTCCATCAAGAACCTCTTCGTGTTGCCGGGTGTGATTATCCCGTTGAGCTTCTATCCGGAGCTGATGACGCGAGGGTTGATCTGGCGGCTGGTGCTGGCGTTTGTTTCGATCACGCTGGTGGCTTGCAGCAACTATGTGATCAACGAGGTGCTGGATGCACCGTTCGACCGGCTGCATCCGACAAAGAAAAACCGCCCGACTGCGCGAGGTGTTGTGAACATTCCGGTGGCCTATGTACAGTGGCTGCTGATGATGGTGGTGGGCGTTGGGCTGGGGCTTTATATCGGAAAGATGTTCGCCCTGATGTGCGTTGTGCTGTGGGTGATGGGGTGCTTTTATAACTTTCCGCCGGTGCGCACCAAGGATGTGCCGTACCTGGACGTGCTGACGGAGTCGGTGAACAATCCGATCCGGATGCTGCTGGGATGGTATGCGGTGACCGCGACGCTGATTCCGCCTGTTTCGCTGCTGATTTGCTACTGGATGATCGGCTGCTACTTTATGGCGCTGAAGCGGTTCAGCGAGCTTTCCGAGATTGGCGACCGTGAGCGGGCTGGGGCGTACCGGGCTTCGTTCAAGCACTACACGCTGGAATCGCTGTTGGTTTCGGTTACGTTTTATGCGTCGACGGCGATGCTGTTCTTCGGGGCGTTTGCGATCCGATACCACATGGAGCTGATCCTGGCGTTTCCGCTGCTGGCGCTGACGATGTCGCTCTACTTCAAGCTGGCTTTCAAGAAAAACAGCTCGGTGCAGAACCCGGAGAAGCTGTACCGGGAGCCGATGCTGATGGCTTCTTTTGTGGCGACCTCGGCGGCTATCTTAATCTTGCTGTTTACGACGATGCCGGTGCTGGAATCGTTCTTTCTGCCTACACTAAGAAGGTAGCCCGCGCAGCACGCTGGAGTGCATCGCCGGGGGTTGAGAAGGAATCAAATAGAGACGATGGCGACACAAACCAAGGATTATTACGGCACGCTCGGCGTGAAGAAGACGGCGACTGCGGACGAGATTCGCAAGGCGTTCCGCAAGCTTGCGCGGAAGTATCACCCGGATGTGAACCCGGGCGACAAGAAGTCGGAAGAGAAGTTCAAGGAAATCTCCGAAGCCAACGACGTGTTGAGCGACGAGAAGAAGCGGAAGATCTTCGACCAGGTAGGGTTTTATTCGGACAACATCGACGCGGCGACCGCGGAGGCTTATGCGCGTGGTGGGGGTGCGTCGGGTGGTGGCTACGGCGGGGGTGGTGGACACGCCGGTGGCGGGGGTGTGCCGTTTGATTTTGGCGGGTTTGATTTCTCCGGATTTCAGGGGGCAAGCAAGGCTTCGCGAGCAGAGAGTGAAGGCGGATTTGGCGGGAGCTTCCGTGATGTGTTCTCGGGGATGTTCAACGGAGGGCGGCAGGCTCGTGGGCCGCAACCGGGTACGGACCTGGAGTACCAGGTGCAGGTGGACTTCTGGATGGCGATTCGCGGTGGCGTGACGCGGCTGGAGATTCAGCGGCAGGAGCAGTGCCCTACGTGCAAGGGACGCGCGGTGGTAGGCGGCAGCATGGAATGCCCGGAGTGCCACGGCTCAGGCCAGGTGACGCAGATGGGCGGCCGGATGAAGTTCAACATCCAGTGCCCGCGATGCGGCGGTAGCGGCAAGGTACAGAACGCCTGCAACACGTGCGATGGAGCGGGTGTGATTACGAAGAAAGAGCCGCTGGAGTTTCGGATCAAGGCAGGGACGCGCGATGGGCAGCGGATTCGTTTGGCGGGCAAAGGCAACGCCGGGACCGAAGGTGCGCCCGCGGGCGACCTGTATCTGATCATCAAGGTCGGGACGCATAAGCTGTTTCATCGCTCAGGCGACGACATCCATGTGAGTGTGCCGGTAACGGTGATGGAGGCGGCGCTGGGGGCGAAGATCGATGTGCCGACTATTGATGGCACGGGCGAAGGCGCGGGGCGGTCGCAGCTGAAGATTCCGCCGGGGACGCAGACCGGGCAGAAGCTGCGAATGCGCGAGAAGGGTGTGCCGAGTGCTACGCGTGAAGGGCAGCGCGGGGACCAGATCGTCGAGGTGAAGATCGTGGTGCCGAAGGTGCAGGATGAGCGGTCGAAGGAGATTCTGCGGGAGTTGCAGAAGCTGAACCCGGAGGATCCGCGGGCGGAGATGCTGGCGGGGGTATGACGGAGTCATTTGAGTTCCGAGGAGTAAGATTTGAGTGGGACTCAGAGAAGGCTGCACGGAATTTTCGGGTGCATGGAGTCTCCTTCGAGGAAGCGGCTTCCGCTTTTCTCGACGAGTTTGGCGAGACGATACCGGACCCGGATCATTCCGAGATGGAAGACAGATTTGTCTTGATTGGATGGAGCGGTCGACGGACATTGATTGTGATTCATGTCGAGCGCGGAACGATCTATCGCATTATTAGCGCACGCAAAGCGAAAGCACAGGAAAGGAGCGACCATGAGCAAAGAGTTTCTGAACGAAAACGATGAGATGCGAGAGGAATACGATTTCTCAAATGCGAAACCTAATCCAGTTGCGGCTTATTTTCGTGAGGCTGGTGTGCGGGTTCTGGACGAGGATGTCCGCATGGTGTTTCCAGATTCTGAAGCTGTGAACACGGCTCTGCGCAGCTTGATCAAAGCGGCACGGGCCGTTGTGCCGGAAGAGTTAAAAAAAGCTAGTTAGATATAGAGACTACGGCGCTTCTGGCAGGATGTACTTGTCGACGAGCGCATTGCTGAACTGCAGGGTTTCCGGGGCCAAACCGGCGAAGCGAGCAGCAACCCAGGCCTGCGGGGTGATGGTGATTTCGGCGCGGCCCTGTTCGGTAGCGGCGTAAATCTTGTTGGCAGCATGCTCGGCGGTTGTCGCAACGCCTGGGGTTTTGGCGGCGAAGTCGAACCAGCGGCGTTCGAATTCGGTGTCTCCAACGAACTGGGCGTGGGCTTCTCCGCCGGTGCGCATAAGGCCGGGACAGACGGTCGTGACGCGGATGCCTTTGTGGCGGAGTTCAGCGTGGAGGCCCTCGGAGAAACCCACCAGGGCGAACTTTGCCGCGGAATACGGGAGCATGTGCGGAACAGCCAGCTTGCCGCCGATGGAGGCAATATTCACGATGCTGGCGCGGCGGTTGCCGGTGAGTGGTGACTGCTGGCGCATGTGCGGGAGCGCGGCCCAGGTGGTGTAAAGAGCGGCAAAGAAGTTGACCTGCATGGCGCGCTCGAAGGCTTCGACGGGCTGGGCTTCGATGGGACCGACTTCGATGATGCCGGCATTGTTGACGAGGACGTCGATACGACCGTAGCGGGCGATGGTTTCGGCGACGAGGCGCTGGCACTCGGATGGCTGGGCGAGGTCGGCGGCTACGAGGTAGAAGTTTTCCGGGGCGAGGTGGGGGTGGGCTGCTAGGAGAGTGGCCTGGGCTTGCTCCAGCTCTCCGCGGTTGCGGGACGCGAGCACAAGTCTTACGGGCTTCTGCGCGAAGCGGTGGGCGATGGCGAGACCCAAGCCTCGGGAGCCACCCGTGATGAGCACGACGGCGCCATCAGGGATCGGGGTGGAACGGATGAGGCGAAGGCCGGCGAAGGCTCCGGCGGCAAGGCCCGTGGCGGCAGCTGCTAGATAAAGTGGGTTGAATGTTCGACTCATAGGGTTTGTTGGATGCGGGCGCGGCTTGAAAAGCAGATACCTACGAGAATGACAGAAAGAAAAGCAGAGACAAAGGCAGCTTCGGTGGTTCCCCGGTCATTCCTTCAGAGGCTCAAAGGAAGTATCCTTCTGGTTGATGGCAACGAAGCGTAAATCCAAGGGTGCGTACATGATCTCGTCGGTGGCGGAGATGTATGCCATCCATCCGCAGACCCTGCGGCTGTATGAGCGCGAGGGGCTGCTGCGGCCTTCGCGGTCGGATGGCAATACGCGGCTCTATACCGATGAGGACCTGGAGCGGTTGGAGTTCATTCTGAACCTGGCGCGGGATTTAGGCGTAAATATAGCCGGGATCGCCATTGTGCTGCAGATGCGCGAGCGCATGGAAGAGATGAACCGGCAGATGCAGGGCTTCGTCGACTTTGTGCGGACCGAGATGTTGACGCGGATGCAGCAGACCGACCAGAAGGCCGGATTGGTGCCGCTGCGAAGGAAACCGGTGGTCAGAGAGTAGACCGAGGAGTTTGTCGAAGACGGGTCGCGTAAACTTAGAAGGTTTGGCTTATCTTCTCTGGTTTGGTGCGATGCAGGTTTTTCTTCACATTTTGTTCTGGGTGGCCGCGGTGGGCTCGGTCACGTCTTCCATCTACTGTTGCATGGTGATTGTTGCGGCTGCGCGGTTTGGTTTGCGGCGGAGGCGCGAGCAGAATGTGCCTTCGGATTTTCTGCCTCCGGTCAGCGTGTTGAAGCCGCTGCATGGAACCGAGCCGGGGATGGAGCGGAACTTTGAAACGTTCTTCGAACAGCAGTATCCGGAGTTTGAACTACTCTTTTGCGCGCGGCATGAAACCGATGAAGGCCTGATGCTGGCGCGGGAGGTCGGAGCACGGTATCCAGAAGTGGATGCGAAGTTTGTGACCTGTGGTGAGCCGAGACCGAAGTTCCATAATGCAAAGGTGTATTCGCTGGCGAAGCTCGATTCGGTGGCGAAAAACGATAACTACATTACCAGCGATGCGGATGTACGCGTGGCGCCGGATTACCTGGCGCGGATGGTGCAGAACCTGAAGGACCCGCACGTGGGTTTGGCGAGCTGCGTGTACCTCGGCACGGCGCATGAGGGCGCGGGGCTGGCGTCGAAGCTGGATGCCGTGGGCAAGAGCGTGGAGATGACGTCCGGTGTGCTGGTCGCGGACATGATCGAGGGCACGAAGTTTGCTCTGGGTGCAACCATGGCGACACGGCGGAAGAGCTTTCAGGATGTGGGTGGCTTCGACGTGTTGGGGCAGTTTTACGCGGATGACTTTGTGCTGGGGAACAGGTTGGCGGCGCAGGGAACGGGCGTGCTGCTGGCAACGCATGTGATTCGGCTGATGGTGCAGGATTCGCCGTTCTGGCTGAGCTTCAAAAATCAGTTGCGTTGGATGCAGAGCACGCGACGGTCGCGGCCGTGGGGACATCTGGGTACGGGGCTGACGTTTGCCATTCCGTTTGGATTGATCGGGCTTTTGTGGGGGGTGTTGAGCGGAAATGTTCTGCTGGGGCTGCTTTGGTTGAGCGCGATGATTGTGAACCGCTGGCTGCAGGCAGGGGCGATTTTGATCGTGATGGGAGATGAGGGCTGGTGGCGCGGGACGGTGATCTATCCACTCCGCGACTTTCTGGGGTGGCTGCTTTGGGTGGGAAGCTATGGTGGGGACAACTTCTACTATCGTGGCAAGGTTTACAAAATGAAGGAAGGCGGGCGGGTGGAGTCGCCGGATTGAAGGAGAGTGTAGAGGATAGAGTGTAGACAATAGAGAGAACGCTGAGGTTCAGTGGGTTTATAACTCTACCCTCTACGATCTATTCCCTATTTGTGAGGACGGTTTTGCCGCCCGAGTGTGCCAGGTTATGCACGGCGCCAAAAGCGCTTAGGTCTGCGGCGCGTTCGAGGGGATGGTACGTCAATAGAAAGACACGTCCCTGGCCCTGCCAGAGCTTATGCAGATCGGCGTCGTTCGCGAAGACGTGTGGAGCATCGGGCCAGAAGCTGCCGAACCATGGTCCATTGACATGGCCGTTGACGAGTATGACGGGCTGGCCTGTGTAGAAGAGCAGCGTTGAGCCGGAGGTAAGTTCTCCGTCGATAAGGATGAGGTCGCCGGGCTTGCGCTCTGCATTGATGGAGAGCGCAAGATCTTTAGAGCCGAGGATCGGATAGAAACGGACGAGGCCTTCGTGCGCGGCGAGTAGGACGCCGGTCATGCTTGCCGCGACGAGAAGGTTCGCTGCAAAGGTCTTGCCGCGGCGGCGGATGAGGTGTTGGATCGGCCCAAGCAAAAGCATACAGGGCGAAACCGCCAGCAAAGGCCCGCGGAAGAAGCCCATGGCGGTGCCGGTGAGATCGAAGATGTGGCCGAGTGACAGGTTGTAAAGGGCCGGATTGGAGGATAGAGCCGTGTTGAGGTCGAGCCCCGCTGGTGGAGTGTGCGCGGTAACGGCAAGGTAGCCGCAGATCAGGAAGAGCAACGCGCCGAGTGGAACGAGGAAGTAGAGCGAGCCACGGAGGGCCTGGCGGCGTGCGCGGTCATGCAGGTTGGGTGCGGTGGGATCGCTGGAGGTGAAGCGACAGTCGGCTGCGGCGAGTAGAGCGCCGACGAGCAAAGCGAGTGCGGGCAGAGCCGGTAGGTGGTAGTACTCCTGGCGGGAAGAAAGGGTGAAGAAGCCGAGGATGATGGCGGGCCACAGCAGAAGCGAGAGCGCAGCTTCGTGGGTGCGGCTTGAGGCTTCGAGCGCCGAGGTGGTGTCGTAGCCGGCGGCGATGTCGGAGTCGAAGCGGAGGGCGGACTGCCTGGGTGCGCGCAGGTCGCGGAAGGCGTTGCGCAGCGCCGCGGGAAGGAACGCCGCCCAGGGAACGAGCCACAACACCAGCAGCGCCCAGAATAGTGGGATGGGGACCTGTCCGTAATCGTGCGGGATGCGCTTGCCGAGAAAGCGTGCAATGTGTTCGTTGTAGAGATAGAACCATGCCCATCCGGCTTTGGCGGGAAGGCCCTGACCTATGGGCATGGGGATGGCTGGGTTTCGGAGCGCGGCAAGGATATGCCATGGGGCGGCAATGACTGCGAAGAGCAGCGTGGCGGCGGGGATGCGCAGCTTGAGCAGAAGGTTGAGCTGTCCCGTGACAGCCAGATAGAGAAGAACGAAAAGGACGGGAAAGACTATTCCGATGAGGCCCTTGGTGAGGACGTCGAGAGCGAGGACCGCAGCGAAGCCGAGCATGGGGACAAGCGGAGAACGCAGCTTGTTGATGCGATCGAGTGCGATGAGGAAGAGGTGGATCGAGAGCGTCATCCACAGCGCGATGAGAATATCCGGGATGTAGAAGCGCGTGTAGAGATAAGGGCCGATGGAGGTAGCCATGGCCAGCGCCGCGTAGAGTGCGGCGCGGTCAGGGGCGTTGGGTGGAGAGATCGTGGCGAAGAGCCTTATGCCGAACGCGTACACCGACAACAGCAGAGCGAGAACACCGAGAGCCAATGGAAGGCGTGCGGCCCAGTCGTGAATGCCGAACAGGTGCATGGAGCCGGCGGCCATCCAGTACATGAGCGGCGGTTTGTCGAAGAAGCGTATACCGTCAATCATCGGCGTGACGTAATCGTGGCGCTGCAGCATTTCGCGCGCGATCTGGATGTAAACGGAGTCAACGTCGTCGAGCAGACCTGGTGTGAACAGGCCGCCGATTTGGAGGACAGCCCAGGCGAGCACGAGGATCGCAACAGAACGGTGCTGCCAACGGTGAGGCGGGATGTTTTCGGATCGGGTCACTGGATGGCTGCTACTGAGGATAAAGGGCGGTCGGTGATGAGTGCTTTGCCGGAGGTTTCGGCGAGAACGATTTGCCGCGAACCTAGAAGGTGAGTGACGGCGTCGCGCTGTTCGAGTGGAACGAAAAGAATCTTGCGCGGTCCTGCGCCCCATTGGGCGAGAAGCTGGTCGTGGGTGAGGAAGACGGGGGGAGCATCGGGGAAGGTGCTGCCGAAGAGCATGGACGTTGTGCGGCCGTCGACAAGCAAGACGTGCCGGTTGAGATAGAACGGAAGTGATGAGCCGAAGGCCTGGTCGCCGTAGATGAGGACCTCGTCCGGGCCGGGATTGTCCCGCTCGATCTGTAGGATGCGGGCGGCGAAGTCCTGCGAAGACAGCATGGGCGCAAACCGAACCAGCGCCAGATGTGCCGCGATGAGGAACGCCGCCGCGGTCAAGGCGATGGTAAGCGTCGAGGCAAAGGGCTTGCGACGCGCGCGAAGCATCCAGGCGGCGATGGGGCCAAAGGCGAAGGCGGCTAACGCGATGCTGGCCGGAAGACGAAGTGCGGCGAAGGACGGGCCTGTGAGGTCGAAGAAATGCGAGGTAGATAACGTGTAATCACCGACACTGCGGTGGGCCAGCAGCGCGCCGATGTCCGGCGTGAACGGCAGGTGACGGGAGGTCCATAGACCGTAGCCAAGTGCGGCGGCGATCGCGACACCGAGGAGCGTAAACGCTGCGTGGGCAAAGGTGATGGACCGGCGCAGCGTAAGGGTGGTGCTCGGTGCTTGCTCGGCAATTGCGAGCGAAGCAGCTACAAGCATCAGCAGTGGGAGATAGATGGGGAAGGTGTAGTACTCCTGATTGGTCGAGAACGAAAAGAAGATCAGAACGAGTAAAGAGAAGATGCAAAGCAGAAGAACGGTGCGGGTCGTGAAGTTCGCGATAAGCGCCGGCTTGCGCCTGGCGTTGTTGCGCGATAGCAGATCGAGGCGGGAGAGCCTCTCGCCGGTTGCATCCAGATCGCGGCTCGATTGGAGTGCGCGGTATTTGCGATAGCCAACCCACAGGGCGGTGGGGGTGAAGAGACTCCAGGGAAAGAGCCAGATCAGGTGCTGGGTCCAATAAAGCGCCGCCGGCAGCTTGTTGTAGTCGCGCGGTATGCGCCGGCCCAGGAAACGCAGGTAGTGTTCGTTGACAAAGTAGAACCAGAAAAAGCCGTGACCGTTTGCGCCGCCTGTATTGCGAAGACCTGCGAGGATATGCCACGGTGCGGCGATGGCCACGAAGAGCAACAGACCGCTGAAAGGGCGCAGACAACCGAGCTTGTAGGTCTGCTTGTTGAGAACCATGTATATAGCGGCGGTGCCGAGAAGAAAAACGATGGCAATGAGGCCCTTGGTCAGGACGGCCAGCGCCATCGCAGCCCAGAACGTGTAGGCGTAGAACCCCTGCCGCGCCGTGTCGTCTTCGAGGGCACGCAGCATCGCATAGAGCGCCGTGCCGAGGAACACCGCAAGCAACACTTCCGGGATAAAGATGCGGGTGAAGAGGAAGACGCCGGCGGCCGTTAGCGTGAAGAGCGCCGTATAGAGTGCGGCGCGGTCGTCGAAAGCCCTGCGGGACCAGATATAGCCGAGACATGCCAGCGCCAGAACTGCGAGAGCCAGCGGAAGGTGAATGGCGAAGCTGCTGGAGCCGAAGATGCGGAGGCCGGCGGCGGCTATCCAATACGGTAGTGGTGGTTTTTCGAGATAGCGGACGCCATCGACGTGCAGGGTCACCCAGTCTCCGGTCTGCACCATGGTCTGGGCGGCCTGGGCGTGGGTGGCATCGGCGTCGTCGAGTAGGGGTGGCGTAAAAAGCGAGGCGCCGAAGATGGCGGCCCAGAATGCGAGCAGAAGGAACGCATGCAGGAGGGACCGGGTGCCGGGCCGCAGTGGAGCAGTCTGGTGGGACGGGGTCGAAGGGGCTATCTGGTCGAGCGCGCTCATGCGTTGCGAGTCATCAATCTGGTTCCGGTTTCGTCAAGCGGGCCTGGGTAGCATCTTACAAGGTGCGTGCGTGTGCAGGGAATGCACATGCAGGGGATGTATGGTGCTACTTGTTGCCCGATGCGCTTGTGGTTTCGGGTGAATCTGCGTTGTTAAAGGATTCGAACGCCCTATGCCTACCTTTGCGGCTATCGATATTGGATCGAACTCCTGCCGTCTGGCGATCGCTTCGGTGCAGGCCCACAAGCTGAAAACGCTGCATGAGGACCGTGAAGTGACGCGGCTGGGTGAGAGCGTCTTTGAGACGGGAGTGATTTCGCCGGAAGCGATGGCCGTCACGGTAAAGGCTCTGAAGCGGTTTCACAAGGCGGTGCAGGCCCACGTAGTGGACCGCGTACGCGTGGTCGCAACCAGCGCGATGCGCGATGCGCGCAACTCGGAGGCCTTCAGGGCATGGGTAAAGTCCGCAACCGGGTGGAACGTCGAGGTGATCTCCGGTCTTGAAGAAGGGCGGCTGATTCACCTGGGCGTGGTGACGCATGAGCCTGGGGCGCTGGGGAAGTGTCTGATGATCGACTTAGGCGGCGGCAGTTGCGAGGTCACGCTGTCCGAAGGCGGACGCATTAAGCAGATGGTGAGCCTACCGCTGGGGGCCGTGCGTTTGCAGCAGGAGTTTCTGCGGGTCGATCCGCCGGCGAAGGATGATGTGGCACGGTTGCGGAAGTTTATAGACCGCGAATTGGGCCGCGCGGAAAAGAAGATGGGCAAGCCTCATGTCTCCGTGGTCATTGCGACCTCCGGGACTGCGGCGGCGCTGGCGGAGGCCAGCAGTTCCCTGGCGTTGGGACTTGAGGGCAAGAAGGCGGCGAAGAAGACCGCGAAGAAGTCCGTTCCGGTGAAGCGCGTAAAGATCCTGCAGGCCGAAACGGCAGATGTCCGCCGTCTGGCGGATCGTCTGCTCAAAATGAACGATGCACAGCGTGCGGCGGTGGCCGGCATCGGGCCGCGGCGGTCGGAGATTATTTGCGGCGGCGCGCAGGTCTACGCCTCGTTGCTGGAGCGCATGGGATTGAAGGGCTTCCGCTACTCGCCTATCGGCCTGCGCGACGGTGTGCTGGCACAGATGCTGGCGGACGTGGACACGCGCGCGAGTGTGGCGAAGACGATGGAGGCAGAGCGCTGGGAGGGCGTGCTTGAGGTCTGCCGGCGTTATGGCTTCGATCCCCGCAAGGCAGAGCCCGAACGTCTCCATTGCGTGCAGCTCTTCGATCAGTTGCAACGCGTGCATGAGCTTCCACCCGAGTACAGGTTGTGGCTGCAGGCCGCAGCGATGATGCAGGAGGTGGGCAAGTTCATGAACCACCAAGGCCATCACCGGCACACGCACTACATCATTGCCAACTCCGAAATTTTTGGCTTTAGCCCCGTGCAGCGGGCGATTGTGGCGGCGATTGCCCGCTATCTGGGCAAGAGCCGCCCTGAGCTGATGGATCGGCCCATGCGCGCTGTGCCTGTCGAAGAGCACACGCATGTGCAACGAGCGGTAATATTGCTGCGCATGGCGCAGTCGCTCAACCAGGACCGTGCGACCGCCGCAGTGAAGATGCGGACGCACATCTATCCGAAGCGCGTAGTGATGGAGCTGGTCCCGGCGCGTGGAGGAGCAGAGCTGGAATCGTGGTCCTTGAAAAAGGAAGCCGGCTACTTCCGCGAAGTCTTCCGGCGGGAGCTGGTCGTCGAAGTCGCGTAGAGTGCCTTCACGAGGCGTGGGTCGAGCAGCCACTGCAGCGTAGCCGGGCCGCGTGTGAAGTTGAGCCGAGCGAGAGAGCCTTTGCGCAGACGCACGCGAAGGTGCATGGGGTCTTCGGGCGTGGGTACGATGAGCTGGCCGAGGAAGGCTGTGATGTTTGGATTGTGTCCGACGACGAGCAGGTTCTCGTAGGCGGCGCACTCGCGGAGCATGCGCTGGAACTCGGTGAATGTGGCAGTGGGTGACAAGGCGTTCGAGATCAGAACGCGGGTCTCATAGCCGGTTTCGGTGCCGACCAGCTGGGCCGTTTGGAGGCTGCGCTTGAGCGGGCTGGAGACAATCAGATCGAAGCTGATCTTCATGCCGGTCAGGATGTGAGCCAGGTGCAGGCAATGGGCCTTGCCGTCCTTATCGAGCGGACGTTTTAGGTCAAGCAGAGGATTTGCGCGTTTGGTGCCGGCGCTGGCGTGGCGAAGGATGTACAGATTCATGCGGGGTCGGTTTCTTTGTTTGGTTCGGGGCTCGGTTGGCCGGGTTCGTGGTGAAAGACACCGGGGTCAGGGTTTGGAAGCGAGGGAACCGAAGGCTCCGGGTCGGGTAGCGGGTCGTGGGTGGAGATGTCCTTTTGCATGGCCTCGAAGGCTTGGATGCGCATAGCGGATGGAAGGCTCCTGTGGCGATTTTACTGACGTTGCCAGATTTCTGTGTAAATAAGCCCGAAGAGCGTTGCGTGATGAGTGATACGGGCGAAGCCTGACCGCTCGAGAGCAGCTTGCGGATTGGGCAGCGATTGCACGCGAAGGCCCGTGAGGATGCGGAACGCGACGTAGAGCATCTGGATATAAAGCCTCGCAACCGGCCTGATGAAAGCGTGCTGGGGAATTTGGAAGTCCGAGACAAGCCAGAGAGTACCGGGGCCCGTGTTTTGGGCGATGTTTGCGGCGAGGGCGTCCACTTCGGTTTGCATAAGGCAATCGAGGAAGAAGTGGGTGACGATGAGGTCGGTGTTCGGTGAAATCGGAGCTTCGAGAGCAGAAGTCTGAATCGTTTGCAGCCGGGACCGAGCATCGATGCAGCGTTCGCGAAGCAGGTGAAGCATTGTTGCGCTGATGTCTATCGCCCTGGCGCTAAGTTCAGGGTTTTGCCGCAGAAGCCGCGCTGTAAAGCGGCCATCACCGTCGCCAAAGAGTAACGCCTCGCGGCAACGAGTGAGCTGCGGAAGGAAGTGCGTTCGCGTTCGCTGCAGGATAGGCCCGAGCGTCAGGTACTCGGCCCAGCGGTACATGTGAGCGACGCGGTTGAAGTTCGGATGTGCGTTCATCGGGCAAACGGCAGTAAAAGCAGCGGTGTAAGCAGCGCCAGGTCAGCGACTGCGCGAAGATGGATGGCGATGAGACGCTTGCGCTGGATGTGCAGGCCAAGCAGAACGGCAGCGCTTAACCCACAAGCCAGCGCCACTAGCGGGCTCGGGACGCCCGCGAAAAAACGGGAAACAATTACAAGGACAGCTGCACTCGAAAGGGTAAGCAGGGTCAGTAGTGGAAGATTCCTTGTGGCGAAGCGCGTCGTCCAGTGGGCGGAGTTACGGCTTCCCGGATGCTCCCAGGCATAGAGATAGAGGCAGTTCAATGTGCATACGGCTGCAAACAGGAAGGCAACGGGCAGAAGCAGCAATCGAAGTTGTGGTGCCCGGGCCACCGTGGGGATGAAGATGGCGGCAGGGAAGAACAGGCCGACCGCCAGCTCCTTAGGGAGCCTGTGTGGGCTGTGGGTGGGCGATGCGTTCGACGGGTAGATGTGGATGAGGAAGAAGTAAGCGAAAAGCAAGGATGTGAGCAGCGCATAAAGCCGCAACGCTGTAGGCTCCACGCGTGGCAGCAGGCACGCCAGCGCAATGGAAGCGGAGACGATGCCCGCGAGGAAGCCGTGCTTGTGGCGATGGTGGAAGCGATGCCGCTCTTCAAGTTCAGACGTGTTGCCGTGCCGTGCATCCAGCAGGCGATCCGCTGCATAGAGCATCCAGACGGCGAGGAACATGGCGGTAGCGGCAGTCCATGGCAGAGTGACGTTGCAGCAGCGGGCAACGAAGTACGTCCAAAGCGCAGCAACGGTGGGCGCATCAAGCGACAGTAGATGCCACAACGCCAGCGCCGAGTAACGAGGGACAAGCGCTGGAACTAACGTAAGCCGATGCTCTCTTACCGGCTGATGTTCGAAGCGGCCTGGGAGGTGTTGATTCATAGGACGATTGTTTTATCGCAGCGACAGTTCAGAGGCCCCAGGCGCGACACGCTATCGGGCCGATTTCGCGGTGGGGATCTCATGCGCACCCAAGGCCCAGAAACCGGGGTCGATGTCAGCAAAGATGTTGTCGCGCAGCTCGATCGCGGCCAACCGTTCCTGTTGTTCTGCTGTGAGCGATCCGTCCGCTTCGAAACTTTGCCAAAGCGTTTTGAGTTCGTTGAACTGGTCGTGGTGCGTGTTGAACCGCGTCTCGGCGTAATCGCGGGCGGCGCCGGTAGTGATCAGGAACTGCCAATCGGACGACTCCAGCAGCAGCAGCTCGCGGCAAAGTTGCTTGACGATGCGTTGACTGAGTTCGCTGGCCTTCCATGCGTCCGTAGAGCAGACCTCGCGGGCATACAGCTCGGCGGGGTAGATGCGCGAGTATGTCCATGAGGTCTCAGGATTCAGCCAGACGTGGTTGGTTCCCTCCGCGCCCCATGAGCCTTCATGCATCGCAATCGATCCCGCGCGAGGATAGCGATCGAGATACTCGGAGCACGAGGTTAGCGCAAGACCGTCGGGATTCTCATGCAGCTGCCGCGCCACGGCCTCAAGCCACAGTGGACCTTCGAACCACCAGTGTCCGAACAACTCGGCGTCGAACGGCGAGCAGAGAATCGGTGGATTCTTTGTGTTTAGGCAACCTTGCAGCGCATCGCGTACAAGCGAAAGGAAATGGGCAGCGTGCGTCTTTACACGTTCAGCTGCGAGGTACGGGATGTAAGGTTCCTTGTCGCCCATATCCACGCCGTGACCGGTCACACGCCAATAGCGGTGACCGCCCGGCCAACGCTTCTTGTGGAAGTCCAGGTAGTTGCTGTCGCCCGGATAGCCGGACTCGCCCGACCAGACCTGCACACCGGTGCGCGGATCGCGCGGGAAAACGGTCGCGGCCGCACCTTTCGGAAGCCCCTCATAAGGACCATCGACAAAGTAAGGCTGATACAGCGTACGGCAATCATTTCGCCCGGAGGCGGGTTTCCGCGCGGAAGACGGCCCGTACGGCGAACGCACGGGCTCGGAGTCTTCGACCAGGTGCGTGTCTACGATGAAGAAGTCGAGGTTGCTTTCGGCGAGAGCCTGTTCGACGCCGATTCGCTCGAAGCTCGAACCAACCGGCGCGCCCTCGGCGTCAGGAACGGGATAGCTCCATGGCCCGCTCGGCCTGTAGCCGCACTCAGGCGCCCATATGCCGCGTGGATGTTTGCCGATGTGCCGCTGGTGGGTCTGGACAGCGGTCCGCACTTGCGCGCGCAGGCTTTCGTCAGTGCCCAGCAGCGGCATATACCCGTGCGTGGCGCCGGAGGTGATGATCTCGATCAGGCCGTTGTCGTTGAAATGGCGAAAGCTCGAGATGATGTCGCCGTTGAGGTAGTGGAACTGGTCGAGCGTTTCCTGAAAGAACCGCTGCCAGAAGCGTGCTGTCTCGGCGTAGCCATGTTCCCCCGTGCTGTTGAAGAAGGCTTCGTCTTCGCGGGCAGCGAGGACTTTTCGTTCCACGTAGTGGGGAAACTCCGCCTGGAAGACCGGGTGCGCGAGTTGTTCGAGAAGGATTGGCGACAGATTCAAGTTGCAGTGCAGGGCGATGCCGTCGCGTTCCAGTGATCCAAGCACGCGCAGCAGGGGCAGATAGGTTTCGGCAGCGGCTTCGAGCAGCCATTCGATGCCATGGGGCCATGTGCCGTGGTTTACGACGTAAGGAAGATGAGCGTGCAGGGTGAAGTTCAAAAAGCCAGACACGACGGGCTCTGCGGGCTTGGGGTCTGACTGCGAGGTCAAAAGAAATCCCTTCCGTGGGCTGGGCGGACGGAGTCCGCGAGGCAGATGCGCGGAATGACTCCGCGGTCAATGTAAAAGGACGCTATGGACCCGTATAAGGTCTCAGACGCACAAAAGCGACCGGAGGGTTTGATGCTCCGGCCGCTGTACTTGACGCAAGTCTAGCGACTTTGCAGTCCGGGCTCGGGCGGGCCGTAGTTTGAGGGCGTTTGCGAGGTGTGGACGGTGATGGGGCCGGCAAGATGAAAGTGAATGACGCTCTCTGACGAGATGGCTACCTGCTGGCCCCGCGTAGAACCCTGGAGGATGGCACCGCCGCCGGCACCGGCACCGGCTCCGATGGCTGCGCCCTTGCCTCCTCCGAAGATGCCGCCAAGGACAGCGCCGATCGCCGCGCCGCCGCCAATCTTCTCCGCCGTGTTCGCCCCACGCCCTTTGCCCTCAACCGTGTAGGCATCCGTGGAGATAGCTATGGTCTTCGTGTGGCGGGTCAGCGATGTCAGCTGAATCGAGAGCAAAGAGTTGCCCTTAAAGTGGCCGGCGTCATGTGCAGCCACAACTCTGCCGCTGACCGCCGCGCCCGCCGGGATGACGACCATGCCGTTGGATACGACTTCACGCGTGACAACGCCATTGAATGGCGTGCCTTCCTGCGTAACGGCGCTATCCAGAGTCTGCGTAATGCGTACGGGGATGGTTGTGCCGGTGGAAGCGGTGACATCGACAAAGGCCGGTGCTGGTGGAGCGGGGGCACTTTCTACAGGTGGCGGCAGAGGCTGATTGTTCGCGATTGCCTGACGCTCTTGAGGGGTGGTCTGGCGCGAAACGGATGGAGCCGCCGGAGATGTCACTGTGGGAGCAACCGCGATACCGGCAACGGTAAGACTATTGACGACTTCTTTCACGCCTTTCACCTTGGCGGCGTCTTCAGCGGCGACCGAGCTGGCGGTTTCATCGCTGACATTGCCGGTCAGGGTGACCACGCCGGACGCGACCGACTCCTGAATCGGCTGGCTGCTGATCGAAGGATCGGCGGCCAGAGCGGCTTTGATGTTGGTGGTGAGTGTAGGGTCGTCGACCGTCGTCTTGCAACCCGAAAGGGACAGCAGCAAGAGGGCGGCGCCACTAACGGCATAGCGTAGACCGTGCGGCGCGAAGATCTGGCGAGCGTTCATAGCGATATCTCCATGCGAAGGCTAAGTTGCTTCGTTCTCGTGAGATGCGCGAGAGTGGGCATTGGGAGCGCATCGAGTATTAATTCCAGTGCATTAGTTCGGACGCAACCCCGGATACGCCCATCTGCATCCAGAAGAGTGTGATATTTTTCGCGTTTCGATCTGCCCCCGGTGGGGAATAGAAGCGTAAAGTAACAAAAGATTTGTATCGAGGAGAGCGCAATGGCTGATCAGGACAACGACGGTGGAGTTGGTGGATTTGGATGGTTTCTTGCAGGACTCGGCATCGGCGCCCTGGTAGGCGTTTTGTATGCCCCGAAGTCAGGCAAGGAGACTCGTGAAGAGATCGTAGCGCGTTCCCTTGAGGCCCGCGACAAGGCAAATGAGCTGTATAGCCAGGGCGTGGAGCAAGCGACCCAGTATGTCCAGCAGGGCAAAGAAGTTGCAACCGAATATGTTGGCAAAGGAAAAGAAGTCGCTTCCGCGTACGTCGACAAGGGCAAAGAATACTACGATAAGGGCCGTACGCAGTGGACCCAGTACGTCGATAAGGGCAAGGATTTGATCCAGACCCAGGCGGAAGCGGTTCAGGCAGCGGTCGACGCAGGCAAGGATGCCTACGTCGCAAAGACGACCGAAACCCCCGCTTCTTAGGTGCAAGTGGTTTTTCAGTAACGGGGCCGGTTCGACCACGAACCGGCCCCTTTCGCTTGCGGAGTGGGCGTTGGCAGCTTAAAGTGAAGATCGCACGAGTAATTGGTTGAGAGCCGCAGGGTTGCGGCGATTTGAGGAATTCGATGACGTTGGCTTTGAACTCGGCAGCTCTATTTTTGTTTCAGGAATCCGGTGGCGGAGATGTCCATCGCGGGACGTTATTTCTGCTCGTCATCGCTGTGGCCCTGGTTGCGCAAGCGGTAGGCGTGGTTATGGCTGCATTCTTCGCTCTGAAGATGTTCCGTAAGATTGAAGCCATGACGAACTCGTTCGACCGGAAGACAACCCCGATCATCGAGAATTTGACCACGCTGGCTGCAGAACTGACCCCAAAAGTGCGCGTCATTACGACCAACGTCGAGGAGATTTCCTACACTGTCCGCGAGAAGTGCGACGAGGTCAGCGCGACCCTTACCGAAATCAACCGGACAGTCGCCGACTTGAACCTTAGAACCCGCGTCCACGTAAACCATGTGGATGTGATGGTGACCGAAGCTCTTGCATCGACCGAAGAAGTGTCCAGGACCGTGCAGGAGAGCATCAAGAAGCCGGTGCGGCAGATCGCCGGGATCATCGCCGGTCTCCGCGCGGGAATCGAAACCCTGGCGGCCCGTTCCCCCTTCGGCAAACCCAAGGGCTACGAAAACCCGTACGATCTCTAAGCGTTCTGCTCTAAACGATCCAGCCGCCGCCCGCCACTTCGTCGCCCCGATAAAAGACGGCAGACTGTCCGGGCGTAATGGCTCGCTGCGGCTCGTCGAAGATTGCCTCAACCCGATCATCCCCGGTGACGCGTAGTGTTGCCGGAGCCGGTTCATGGCGATGCCGGATCTTGATCGAAACTCGGATTGCCTCACACGGTTCGGGGATGGAGACCCAGTTCAGGCGGTCGGCAATCAGGGTCTGAGATAAGAGCTGGTCGTCAGTTCCAACCTGGACAGCATGCGAGTCTGGATGAATGCTGAGCACATACAGTGGATTCGGCGAGCTGATCCCAAGCCCCTTACGCTGGCCGACCGTAAATCCGTGAATGCCTTCATGGTGGCCGAGGACCTCGCCACCAGCGGTGACAAGGTCGCCGGAGCTGTCAGGCAGCTCGCGTCCCTGCTCGTCGAGGTACGCTTTTAGAAACTGCGAGTAGCTGCCGCCCGGAATAAAGCAGATCTCCTGCGAGTCCGGCTTCTGGGCCAGCTCCAGTCCGTGATCGGCGGCCATGGTTCGAACCGCGGGCTTCTGCATTCCGCCCAGCGGAAAAAGGGTTCGGGAAAGTTGTGTCTGCGTCAGACCGAAAAGAAAGTAGGTCTGGTCTTTCGAGCGGTCTGCTGGGCGCGACAGAATCCATCGGCCCCGCGTCTCGTCGAAGTGATTCAACGCGTAATGCCCCGTCGCAATACGATCTGCCCCGATACCCTGCGCCGTCTGTAGCAGTTGATCGAACTTCAGGTGGTTGTTGCACAGCGTGCAGGGAATAGGCGTGCGGCCCGCAAGATACTCGTCGACGAAGGGCCGAACGACCTCAGCTTCGAACCGTTCCTGTGCATTGACAAGGTAATACGGGATGCCGAGGTGCTCGGCGACGCGCCGCGCGTCGTACACATCATCAATGGAGCAGCAACGGCCCTGGACAGACTCGGGCATGCCCTCGCGGCCGGCCAGCCGCCGCTGGTTCCAGAGCTGGAGCGTCAGACCGACGAGTTCATGGCCCTCGGCATGGAGCAGCGCGGCGACTGCCGAGGAGTCGACACCGCCGGACATGGCTACCGCGATCGTGTTGTTGTACGGCATTGGCAATCCCTTCTAATAATCATAGACTTGTAGTGAACGACTTAGAAACTGGTATCAATTTCCCCAACATGTCAGACAGGATGTAAGCTCTGTTGTGGGCTAAAGAGCGGGGACAAGCGGGGCAATGGAGAAGCGGTCTCAAATCGGTATGACGGGCAGGTGGGCGCTGCCATTTCTGGGGGTGGCCTGCGCGGTTGGGGTGGCGTCGATCTACTTCAATCAGCCGCTGCTGCTCGTCATGGGCAAAAGTCTTGGAAATACGTCTCCAAAAGCCATTGGTTTGGTCGCCGTTGCGACCCAGTTGGGGTACGCCGCAGGTATTTTGTGCTTTGTTCCTCTGGGTGACGTGGCCGAACGTCGCGCTCTGATGATGCGGATGTATGCAGGTGTCGCTGTCGCCCTGCTGCTTGCGGCGCTCGCCCAAAACATCATCTGGATGATCGGTGCGAGCATATTGATCGGGCTGATGGCATCGGTAACCCACGTCGCGTTGCCCATGGCCCCGGATCTGGTGCCGCACGAGCGCCGCGGGCAGGCGATCGGTACAGTCATGACCGGGCTGCTGCTGGGGATTTTGCTGGCGAGAAGCTTCGCCGGCTGGCTGAGCCGCTTCGGTGGATGGCGAACAGTATTTGTAACTGCGGCGATCCTGAATGCAGCGTTTGTTCCGCTGATGTGGCGCGTGATGCCGCGGATGAAGCCGATGCAATCGCTCAGCTACAAGGCGGCGATGCGATCGCTTTGGAGCCTCTTCCGCGATGAGCCGCTGTTGCGCGAAGCCGGCGTTATGGGCGCGCTTACATTCGCATCCTTCAGCTGCTTCTGGACAACCCTGGCGTTTCTGTTGCAGAGCCACTACGGCATGGGGCCGGGCGTCGCCGGTACATTCGGCGTGGTCGGCGTGGCGGGCGCTCTGATCGCTCCGCTGGCCGGGCGTATGTCCGATCGCCGCGGAACACGGTTTGTCGTCTCCGCTGCAGGCGCAGTGCTGACGTTCTCGTATGTATGGCTTTGGCTTTCCGAACGCGTCTCGATACCGACGGTCTGGCACATGGGAGCACTGGTTGCGGGCGTCATCCTGCTCGACGCGGGCGCGCAGATGATGCAGATTGCTAACCAGACGCGGATCTTCGGCCTGGGCGCAGAAGCCCGGAGCCGGCTGAACACGGTCTATATGACGATGTATTTCGTCGGCGGCGCGGCAGGCTCGGCGTTGGCCAGCATGGCGTGGGAACGCTGGCAGTGGGATGGCGTCTGTGGATTGCAGCTCTGCCTGATCGCACTGGCCGGATTGCGCCATTTGACGGGCTACAGTCGCAAGCATGGCATCACGGATGTGCATCTTCCATCCGGCGAGCGCGAACCGGCTTAAGAAAACCCAACTCTGTGCAATAGCCGCGTACTTCGGGTAGGCTCGTTGCAACATGTCATCCGGCACGATCAAAGCGCCTACAGAGAGCCTGCGCTCCATCGCGGTTTTGATCCCCGCGCGTGAACCAGATCTCGTACTTCGCCCACTGGTGGAAACGTTGGCCGCAACAGGCTTCGGCGCCATCGTTCTTGTCAACGACGGAAGCTCTTCTGCCAGTGATGGACTCTTCGCCGAACTTTCCGCGTTACCCTCGGTCCATGTTGTGCAACACGCCGTCAATCTGGGCAAAGGCCGTGCGCTCAAAACCGGCTTCAACCACTTCCTCACGCAACTCTCAGAGGTCACCACCGTCATCACGGCCGATGCTGACGGACAGCACACTGCCATCGACATCCTCCGTGTTGCGGAAGCTTCACTAGACGCCGAAAGCCGGGTCATCCTTGGCGCTCGAACTTTCGCAAAAGACGTTCCACTTCGGAGCAAGATTGGCAATACTCTCACGCGGCACATCTTCAGCTTCGTCACCGGCACAAAGCTGGCTGACACCCAAACAGGCCTGCGCGCCTTCCCATTCACCATGCTGCCATCTCTCATGCTTCTCGATGGCGAACGCTACGAGTACGAGATGACCGTCCTCGCCCATGTCTGCCGTCAGCGCAAGCCCATTGAGATTCCCATCGAGACCGTCTACATTGACGGCAACCGCTCCTCGCACTTCGATCCCATCTGGGACTCCATGCGGATCTACTTCGTGCTGGCGCGCTTCTACTTCTCGGCCATCGTCGCCGCCGGCATCGACTTTGCCGGATTTTCGGTGGCCTTCGCCGTCACCGGAAATGTAGCCCTCAGTGTGGTTGTTGGCCGGTTGAGTTCGTTGGTGAACTTCGCGCTTAATAAGAAGTACGTCTTCCACAACCAGGCTCCGGTGAAGGGAACACTCGGGCGCTACTACATCCTGGTCGCGATCATCGCCGGCCTCAGCTACCTGCTTATCTGGGCCGCACATCGTTACGCGCACTGGAACGTCTTCGCGGCCAAGGTCGTCGTAGACTCGTTCCTCAGCCTCATCAGCTTCTCCATGCAGCGCACCTTTGTCTTTCGGACGGCCAAAGAACGATGAACATCACCCGTGCGCAGGGAGCAAAGCTGCTATGGATTGTGACCGCCCTTTGGCTCATTGTGATGCTTGCGTCGTTATACACCGGCTGGCTCGGCGGCTTCTTTTTCGATTCCACCCATGCCCACGTGCAGGGCATCGACTTCTTCCCGGTTGAGCGCGCGTTCCTCAACTTCACCGCCGGCCGAAGCCAGTACGATACCTTCGCCATCGCCTATGGGCCCTACGCCACGTGGTTCCTCTACCATCCTGCGCTCGCACTCGTTCTCGGCCCGCTGCTCGCGCCTTTCAAGCCATGGATGGCCTACGCCGTTTGGACAACCATCTCCTTCGCGCTCATGGCTGCGTCCGCGTGGTTCATCCTGCGGCGAACGCAGGACCCTGTGCGCCGCGCGCTCGTAGCGCTCTTGATGCTCGGCGGCTTTCCCGTCTACATCATGCTCTTCGTGGGCAACGTGCAAGCCCTGCTCGTGCTCTCGATTACGCTCGTTCTTGTCGCAGTCGACGCCGTGCGCGAGGAGGGTCCCACACGTCTCAACCAGCGACTGCTGCTGGCTGGCCTGCTGCTCAGCCTATTTTCCAAGCCCGCCGTCTTTGCCATGCTTCCGCTGCTGTTGATGCTCCACGAAACCCGCCGTGCCACTCTTAAGGCCCTGGTAATCTATATCGCGGTGTCGTTCCTTCTGATTGCCATACCTGGCTTCAATCCTGTGTCGATGTCCTGGGATCAGCGCATCCTGCTGGCCACGCACCCCAACCTCATCCTGCAGACTATGAACGTCTATACCAATGGCTTCCAGGTAACGCCCGCTATGCAGGACAACAGCGTTCACTGGCTTGCGATGATCGGTCTTTCCGGCTTTCGGTTCCAGCACATCGATGTGTACTCGCTACCCACGTTCCTCGATGGTCTCTTCCACACCCTTACGCCCGCCGCACTCTATCGCATCCCCGCCATACTGATCCTTGTTATGTCCGCGGTGGTCTGGTTCGTTCGCACCCGCGCCGCCCGCTTAGAAGCCGCCCTGCTGGTCCTCATGGCTTCGTCGCTGCTCGTCTTCCTCAGTTACGGCCTTGTATGGGAGTACCACTACACCGGCGTCTTTCCCCTCGCTGCATTACTTCTTGTCCGCAAACATCTCATCAAGCTCGACTGGAGCATCGTCGTTCTCAGCGCAATCGTCTGGCTTCCCAGCCTTTACTTCGCTCTTAGCACACAGGACGCCTCACAGCTCTGGGTCGAAACCCTGCTCCGCCTCGATCGCGTCGTGCCGATGCTTGCCATTTTCTGTCTGCTGCTCGTGCGTGCCGTGCAAATCGCCAGTGAAGGCGGTTTGCGACCTCGTCCGGCGCTTGGCAGGGACCCAGCGTGTTGATGAACAAGGATGGTGGGCGAGACAGGGATCGAACCTGTAACCCCGGACTTAGAAGGTCCGTGCTCTATCCAATTGAGCTACTCGCCCTTGTGACGCAGTTTCAGCCTGCCTGGCCGTCGCGCGACGGGAAACTACTCACCGAATCGATTGTAGCGGAGCCGCGAGCAGGTTCGAGCTCTTTGGCCCGTAACAAGTGGACTACATCTTCCAGAGCAGCCGACCACTGTTGCGAAGCAGTATCCGCGTCTGCGCCGAGTGCGGTGACGTAGACGGTGAAGGCGTAACCTTCGAGAGCGCCGTTGAGATCCAGCATCGCCGGGCGGAGAACGCACTCGAGTGCTGCCTCGGGGTGGGCAAGCTTTTGTGCGCGACGAGTGATGCGGTCGAGCCGGTCCTGCTGGTGGTGGGCGGAGGCGTAGATGGCTCGCTCGCGCCACAGAAGATCAATATAGCTGGCAAAGCCAAAGCGGGCCTGTTCGACATCGAGATCGAGCTGCAAGCGGAGAGATTCGAGCGTATCGGCATGATGCCCTGGATCGCCGGCAATGAGCTGCCATGCATCGCACTTCGCCGTGAGGAAGGGGCTACGTGTGGCGTTGAGCGCACGCAGGGCGCGTCCGAGCGCGGGGTAATGGTCGGCTTCCGGGATTTCTGCGATGTCATAAGGCTCGGCGCGGAGATCGATGAAACGCGCACTGGATTTGGGGTCAGACCAGGGGATGACCAGGTGAGGGTCGTCGGCGGAACATTCGGCGGACCAGTCTGCGAGCATTTCTTTAGGATACGGCACTCAGGCGTGGGCGAGAAGGAACCGCTTGGCGGTGTGCTCAGCCCAGTAGCCGTCGTTGTCGTTGGTGCGGTCGGGAGTTGCGAGGAAGGCGCAGTGGCCGCCGTGATCGGTTTCCAGCAGCGTGATGTTGGGGTTGGCGGTGATGATGTTGCGCGTCTCTTCGTTGAAGCGGATGAAGGGATCGTCGCAGGCGTGGAGCAGGAGCGTGGGAATGGCGATTTTGTCGAGCACACGGGCAGCGGCTGCGCGGTGATAGTAGTCGGTTGCGGAGCGGAAGCCGGAGTAAAGGGCGGTGATGCGGTCGTCGAAGTCTCGGAGCGAAGTGACGTTTGCGGCACGCTGCGGATCGAACGCCCGCGGAAAAAGCATCGCTTTGCGGCGGAATCGCTTGAGAAGCGCGCGGAGGAAACGGCGTTCATAGAAGCGGTTCTGCCACTCATGCAGTGCATCGGCTGACGCGCCAAGATCCGCCGCCGGGCTGACGCCGATAACGCTCTTTAACTGTGGTGGCGCATTCGTACCAAGATCACCGGCCAGCTTGAGCACCAGGTTACCGCCCATGGAGTAGCCGATGAGCGAGATGGAGGCGAGCGACTCTGTTTCAAGGAAGAAGCGCATTACATGGTCCACGTCGGACGACATGCCCGAGTGGTAGAGCGTCGGCGTGAGGCGCTCCGTGCCACCGCAGTTGCGCATGTTCATGCGGATGACGTTGCAGCCCGCGGCCCAAAGTTTATCGGCATTGCCGATAACGTACTGTGACCGCGAAGAGCCTTCGAGTCCATGCACGATGATGGCCGTGGCGCAGTAGGGTCGCGCAGGCAGTGGCTGCCAGTGACACTCGCAGAGAACCTGGCTGGAGATCTGCGTACCGTGCGCCGGCGAGACTTCGACAAGCTGGGAAACGGGAGCAGGGAGGTGGTTGGAGCGAGGCAGAAAGTTGCCGGCGATCGTTTGCAGGTGTCCGTTCGTCAGCCACGGACGCGGGTGGAACGGCGGATACGCCGCGGGCCACGGGTTGGTGCCGCAAGGCGCGGTCATTTGTCGATACCTACGGCTGCTTTGAGCATGGCCTCGGTGTTCAGAGCGCCGGTGGGTTCGTCCTCGTGTTTGAAGTAGGCGAAGACTTCGCCTTTCTTTGCGAGGGTGGTGAAGCGGCTGGCGAAAGCTTTCAGTTCCTTTGGGCTATATCCGCCGTTGCGACGAAGGCGATAGTAGAAGAAGTCGGCAGTGTGGACTTCGGGTGTAGCCAGGTCGTCGCTCTCGGCGATGCAGAGTGCAGCGTTGTGATGACGCAGAAGCGTGTAGGTGTCTTCGGTAAACCAGCTCTCATGCCGGAACTCGAAGGCGATTTGCAGCGCGCGTAGAGCAGGCGCGGCCAGGAGATCGCTGAGACGGGTGAGGTCGAGGGCGAAGTTCGGTGGAAGCTGGAAGAGAAGCGGGCCGAGCTTTCCGGCTTTGCGTGCGGGTTCCAACGAAGCGACGAATTCACCAACGGCATCGTGGCTGTCTCGGAGGCGCTGGAAGTGGGTGATTCGCTGCGGAGCTTTGAAGCTGAAGCGGAAGCCGGGCGGCGTGGCGTCGAGCCAGCCCTGCAGTTGCGGCTCCGTAGGAAGCGTGCGGAACGTGAAGTTGACTTCGACGGACGTGAGGCGGGACGCGTAGACGTGCAGGAATGCGCGGGAGGGAACCTCGGCGGCGTAGAACCCGGGCTTCCAGGTCGGATAGGCCCAGCCGGAGGTTCCGACAAAGAGATTGCGTGGCGAAGGCGCGAGCGAGGTGGCGGCGACGGCGGTGAATTTCGGAGCTCGCGGCAACGGCTTTCCTTCAAGGCGCGGTTTCGTGCCAGGGCACGGGTCTTTTTGGGGTACGTCTTAGGGTATATCCGGTTTGGGAAAGCGCAAAATCGCGACTGGCCGAAAGGCCAGTTGCGATTTTGCGATTCTGTACTGTTGAAAGGGGTGATTGGGGCGGCTAGTGGGTTTCGAACCCACGACATCCGCTGCCACAGAGCGGCGTTCTGCCACTGAACTATAGCCGCCGTATCGAGTTCGATTGTAGCATCCAACGGGTAGGGAAGCGAAGGAGCTGCATGAGCGAAAAGACAATCCGCCCGCAAATATTGCCGCCTGGAAGTGTGCCTACAGGACAGCCGAAGTCACGATTAGGCGGTGCTGGCGGTGCTTTTCGCGATGAGAACCTCGATCTGCTGTCGCGCGTACTGGATACGTGGTTTCGGATTCCGGGGACCAACATCCGATTTGGCCTGGACGGAATTATCGGCTTTGTGCCGGGGGTGGGCGATCTGTTGGCGGGCGCTGCGAGCTGCATCATTGTGCTCGCCGCGTTCTTTCGCGGAGTACCGCTGGTTACGGTGGCAAGAATGGTGGCGAATCTTGCGATCGAGGTTGGCGTGGGGATGGTACCCGTCCTTGGCAACCTATTTGACATAGGCTGGCGCGCAAACCGGCGAAACTATCACTTGCTGGAAACCAGCCTCGCGGCCACTCCACGGAATACAGCCAAGGATTGGCTTTTTATGGGATTGCTTGGGGTCGGCTTGATTGCCATGGCGATGCTGCCGTTTCTCCTGCTTCTTTGGCTCGGCGGCGCGCTGTTGCACAATCTTGGGATGCCGGGCTGGCGTTGATTGCGATTCGAAAATCAAGAACGTTGCGATAAGATAGGGATAGTCGGGGCGTAGCGCAGCCTGGTAGCGCATCTGCTTTGGGAGCAGAGGGTCGGGAGTTCGAATCTCTCCGCCCCGACCATTACAACTCATTGGAACCGGGCAGATGGGCTATTCGCATAGCTATCTGCCTTAGTTTTTTTACCAATCGAATTCGTCTTAACGACACTTCGAAGTTCTGCAAGAAACGAATGACTTCACCTCCCGACTTTAGCAATCCTGTCCAACGGCAGAATTGCGGGGCACGACTGACCCCGAGCCATGTATCCTGGTTGTCTACTGGCAGACTGCATTGAACGGATAACGTGATATCTCGCTTCGTCCTGTGGAATAAGGAAGCGGCGTTGCCCTCGACAATGGTGGGTTGCCGCCCGAAATCAAGGATGCGTTGCGCTAGGCGAACCGCTACATCCGCCTCATTCAAAACACGTTGGTCTTGTCGGCGGAAGGGAAGTCAATCGATAGGCCATCTGCTATGGAAGCAGGGTGTCGAGATGGGATCGGAACGCGGCGATTGTGTCGACATCGTCCGCGTTCGACGGAAGCGAGACCATTAGTGCTCTGGTTGATCATCGATCGGGACTGCCCTTCATTCAAAAAGAGCTGCGAGAAGATAATTCAAGGATTGGGGTGCAACAACCCTTTCGGGTGAACGAACTCGGGCTCCCTGATGTTATCTTTACGCTCGATGCACTCGATGAAACTAGAGACGAACGTCCGATGAACGAGCCGCAACGACAAGATCCGCGCCAGGGTTTTCATCTCGGGGGGGCCACGACCGTTTCGAAGCGGATCAGAATCCTTTGTGTTGACGACCATCCGCTTGTCCGGGACGGCATAACGTTCGCTATCCAGAATCAGCCCGATATGGAGCTAGTGGCTGAGGCGGCGAATGGACTGGAAGCCCTGGCAGCTTATCGCCAACATTTACCTGATGTCACCCTGATGGACCTGCGGATGCCTGAGATGAATGGAATCGAAGCGATCCGCGCAATACGCGAAGAGTTCCCCAACGCGCGCATTGTTATGCTCACCACCTATTCGGGCGACGTTCAAGCCCTGCGATCCCTGAAGGTGGGCGCTGTTGGGTACGTGCTGAAGGCGATGATCCGCGCCGACTTGATCAATACCATTCGATCTGTACATGCTGGCCATCGGCGCATCCCTTCGGAGATAACATCTGATATCGCTGGACACTTCTCGGCTGACGCCCTATCCGCGCGAGAGATCGAGGTGCTTCGACATGTCGCTGCCGGCTGCTCTAACAAGGTTGTCGCCGATCACCTGAACATCTCCGAAGACACTGTGAAGGGACATATGAAGACGATCCTCGCGAAACTCCAGGCTAACGATCGGACGCATGCTGTCATGATTGCGACGAAGCGTGGATTTCTGGATCGGTGACATGAGGCATGTAAATTAATTGCCCTTCCGGTCTTAGCTTCACCTCTCCGCATAACAAAAGTCTCGCACTATCTGCCCGTACTTCCTGCCGACGCCGAGTTGGCTGTGGGGCACCATGCCACCAGAATGGGCCGGCCTTGGGTGGCCCCAAAGTGTCGTGTCTTGCGATTTCGAACCCTCGATACTCCTGATCAGGAAGAATCGAGGAGATTAATCATGCGAGCCCGCCGTTGGCTATTCAATGTGTCGAACACCTTTGGGATGGTCTTAGGGGGCGCAGCTTTGTTTCTCGCGCTGATGGGAGCACTGGGCAGCGCGTGGCTCGTGGCGGCCAGCCTCGTACTCCTGAGCAAGCACATGGTGTTCCACGGGAATAACGCGGGGATCCTACCCATAGCTTTCCAACCTATATCGATTCCTAGTCGTCACAATCGGCGCACACCCGCAGCTTTTTCAACTCGAAGAGGTCATCGTACTGGCCTCCTTACGGGTGAGGCGGACCCTTCCAACTCCACGCATACTTCGATACGAATATGAGGGAATGTCGTCAATCTTAGGGTTGAGATATCGACGCAGGCCTCGATTCGCACCCAATGCACCGCAAGAAGCCATTGCGGTGTCCGGATTCAAACCCGAACGCGATGGACCAACTAAAGGAGAAAGTTATGTCAAACAGCAAATATCAAATCGCACTTGGAGCGAGCGCAGCACTCGTTCTTACTCTTCTATCGGCCACGCCTCTGTTCGCACAAAAGCAGCCGCCAGCGCCGACCGTCAAGAACATCGTTCTGGTACACGGAGCGTTTGCGGACGGCACGAGCTGGTCCAAACTCATTCCAATTCTTGAAGCAAAGGGCTATCACGTCGTGTCCGTGCAGAATCCTCTGACTTCTCTGGCCGATGATGTCGCCGCAACGAGGCGGGCAATCGCGTTGCAGGATGGGCCGGTCATACTTGTCGCGCACTCCTGGGGCGGTGCGGTTATCACGGAGGCGGGGGACGATCCGAATGTAGCGGGTCTTGTTTTCGTCGCTGCGTATGCACCCGATGCCGGGCAGTCGGCGAACGAAGCCAGCACGCCGTATGGCATCACCGAAGGACAGAAGAGCATCCGCGTAGACATCGAAAAATTCGCATATATGACTGCGCAAGGCATCATCGACAACTTTGCGCAAGGGCTGCCGATGGCAGAGCGGAAGCTGGTACTTGCAGTGCAGGGCGAAAGCTACGGTCCTATGTTCGATGAGAAGCTAACCGTCGCTGCGTGGAAGACCAAGCCCTCGTGGGTGGTAATTTCCGCGAACGATCGCATGCTTCCACCGGCAATGGAAGAGGCCTCCGCCAAGAGAATGAGAGCGGTTGCGACGACTCTGCCAACTTGTCACCTGGCAATGCTCGAGGAGCCTGTAAAGGTTGCTGCGGTTGTCGAAGACGCAGCTAAGAACTCACTCAAGAAATAGCCGTAACGACTCCTCCCGAGCAAGGGAGGAGTCGTTACCTCACAAAGGAGAATGCCATGACAGACCTCGTCCGTCCCCTCGCTGGAAACACAACTCTCAGCTCGCCTTCCGTTTCATCTTTGACATCCGTGCTCGATCAGAAGCTTGAATCTGCAGTGGCGATCAAGAACATCGTGCTCGTTCATGGTGCCTTCGCCGACGGTACCAGCTGGTATAAGGTCATTCCGCTATTGCAGCAAATGGGTTACAACGTTATCGCCGCGCAGAATCCCATGCTCTCGCTCGCACAGGAAGTCGCTGCCACGAAGCGCGCCGTCGCGATGATGGATGGTCCGGTGATTCTGGTCGGCCATTCCTGGGGTGGCGCGGTTGTCACTGAGGCAGGCGACGATCCGCGGGTCGCTGGGATTGTCTATATCGCTGCCTATGCTCCGGAGATTGGACAGTCAGCCAACGACGCTAGCAGACCGTACGGTTGGACCGAAGGCCAGAAGCAAATCAGAGTAGACTCCGAAGGATTCGCCACCATCAGTGCAGAAGGCATGCTGAACGACATTACGGAGGGCCTTCCGATGGAAGAGAGAAGGCTCGCGCTCGCGGTCCAGGTGCCAAGCTACGGTGCGCTGTTCGACGAAAAGCTCACCAGAGCGGCCTGGATGAACAAACCGACGTGGTCTCTTGTTTCTGCGAAAGACCGCATGGTTCCTCCCGCAATGGAAGCTGCCGCAGCGGAGAGGATGGGTGCTATTACCACGGTCCGTCCCACGTGCCACATGGTCATCCAGCAAGAGCCGGAGACGGTCGCCGCTCTTATCGATGAAGCCGCGCGTACTACGCCTTCACAGCAGTGAGCAAACCAGACGACATTCGCTGGGCCGCGAGACCCGCTAGCGAAGTGGTTTGAAGGAAGCGGGCGCAAGCCACAAGATGGCGTTTTCGAAGAGCTGGTTCTGCACGCCGCTAGAGAAGATCTGATCACCATGTCCCATGTTCACGTACAGCATGCGGTAAGCCGTGTTCGTCCAGACTACGGGGACATCGCCGGAGAGGATCGTATCTTTCAGCCCAAGCGGATAATTGGACGGCGATAGCGTTAGTAACACCTGGACACCAGCATGGAGTCGAGGCGAAGGAGCCCAGACGTACCACTCATTTGAAGGCGAGAGGAAGGCTTGAGGAATGCCTCTCGCAATTGGATGGCTTGCGTCGTCCACGTTTAGGGTTGCTGGCAAAGGCGGCCAACTATTGTTGGAGAAAGCCGTGCTTCCAAGAAACGATGTGAACCAGGGCCAGTCCGTTTCGCTTTCGGTGTACGCCGCCACATGGAATCCAAGCCATCCCCCGCCATGCTCCATGTACTCTTCGAACGCCTTCCTCTGTCGTGCGGTATGTGGGCTGTCATTCAGCCAGAGAACGAGATCATACTTCGTAAGGTTCGTAGTATTCAGGTCGTCCCAATTGGGTGTCGCAGTAATTGAAAAATGATCTTTCCGTGCAGCTGTCGAGAAGAAACGAACAGCTTGATGCGCGAAATCCACATGATCGTGCTCGACCTTATCGGAATACACAGCAAGAACACGATATTCCGCGCGGGGTCTCTGGGCTCGCGAGGGATAGAGAAGACCACAATCAAGAATCACAAGAAGGCAAATGCAACCGAAAAAACGAGCGAAGATTCTTAGCGCCACTGAATATCCTCTCTCTAGGCAATATCGTCATTGCGTTCAGATTGCACATTCGGCGATGTGCTTTCCGTGCCTGGCGCCTTCCGGAACCTGGCCCAAAGCCGCTGCCGCAAGGAACCATCTGACTTATAGACGACAGACGCGGGTACTCGAAGTTCCACCACGGTCCCCCCTTTGTTGCGAACTTCGACATGCAGGGTGGCATGCATCTTCTGTGCGCGCTCACGCATAGTAGCCAAGCCCCAATGGTTCTCTCGTCCACCTGCGGCTAACACTGTTTTGTCGACACCGCAGCCGTTATCATGGACGCGTAGCTGCAAGGCGCTAAAGCGGTACGTGATTTCGACGGCGATTGCGGATGCGCCTGAGTGTCTAAACGCATTGGTCAAGGCCTCGCGCCCGATGAGCAGTATTTCCTCATGAATATAGGCGTCGATTGGATGAGCCGGACCCTCAACTTCCACATGAAACTGTACTGGAGAGATCGATTGCAACTCCTGCCCGAACAATTCGAGAGCCTGGGCCAGACTCACTCCTTCAATGTGGCCGCCCCGAAGATGCTTGATCCGCTCACGACCCTCCTGCATCATTGAGTCCGATTGATTGAGCGCTCTGGTGATGTCTACACGAACCGGGTTGTCCTCTGCCAACTGGTCCAGGGAAAACTGAAGCCGTAGCATAAGGCCAAACAACCCCTGTAGGAGCGTATCGTGCAATTCGCGTGCGATTCGCTCTCGCTCCTCCAGACGCTCTGCAAGTCTGCCCTGAAGTTCTCGCAGGACGAGCCTGATCCGAAGACGCACAAGCAGCCAGATAATCACAGCCGCAGCGATTGTCAGGAACGTCCGAAACCACCATGTTTGATAAAAAGCAGGTGTTACGGTGAAGATCAGCGTGGCGCCCGCATCGTTCCAGATTCCATCGTTATTAGAGGACGTCACATGGAAGTGATAGCGGCCAGGCGGAAGGTCGCTATAGTAGGCCTGTCTCCGTGTTCCCGCGTCCTGCCATGTGCCATCTACTTCATCGAGCTTATAGCGGAAACCGACGCGCTGTGGGACCGCCAGGCTTAAGGCTGTGTAGTCGATCTCCAAATTGCGTGTGTGGGGCGGGAGCTGAGTAAGGTCCGGCTTCGAATATATGATTCCGTTGGCGGAGATCGAAGAGATTACTACGGGCGGCGGCAGATGATTGCGATAGTTATCGAGCGTTGCGGGATCGAGCCAGGCTATCCCCTTGGTAGTAGCAAACCAAAGAAGACGATCGGGAGACTGGACCATCGAAGGAGTTGGGACCTCTTCTCCTGAGAGGCCAGGGAGGCCATCCAACTGGTTGAGGCGATCGGCTATGAGTACGAATGCCGGGTCGCTGATCCACTCTGCGATTTGATCAGCTGCAATATGCGTGATCCCGGAGGGACCGTTCATCCACAAGTCGCCGTTTGTCGCTTCCACAATGCCGGACACTCTTCCCGGCAGGCGCTTGTCTTTGCAATGCAGGACCTGAAAGCTGCCGTGGATAAAGAGTTCAACGCCGCCCGAACCGGCAAGCCACACATGATCCCCACGCACCGCTATTGTCGATACGGCGATGTTTCCCTGGCCCTCATGGGACGAAAAGCGAGTGTATTGATTTCCATCCCAGCGCACGAGGTTGTTACTGTAGGCGAACCAGACATTTCCAGATTCATCGTCTGTCATCGCGCCCAGATTAGTGTGTTCCTTTCCGATTTGGCCGTCTTCGTTGCTCCAGGTTCCGTCGATGAAATGGTAGACGCCAATCTGGCGAAGAGAGATCCAGAGCCCATGGTTCCGGTCTATGGCCAATGAGATGGCCGACTGCTGTTCTTCTTTGGGGTAATGCACCTGCGTAAACGCCTCGCCGGAAGATCTCCCCAACCGGAAATCCCCTTGGCCTGCCACCCAGACGGTTCCATCGCGGTCGCGCTTGAGGCTCGTAATCTGTTTGATCTGGGGAAAGCTTTTGAACTCACCGTCTGCAAAAAGATGAGTCAGTGGGAGACTCAAACTTCCAGTCCAGACCGAGCCTTGATCCCCGGGCGCGATGGCATATTCGTGTTCCTGTGACACAGGCAGTTTGGGTGTGTTCACTGCTACCCGGCGAAGCTGCTCAAGACCTGAGTCGGTGCCCACCCATGTGTTGCCCTCTCGGTCCACAAGAACCGTCCACACGGTGTCGGAACTCAGCCCGTCTCCGACTGTGAAGCTTTCGCCCGGAGATTTCTCCATCTCTTGCGAGGTCCGCCACTGTTCCGGATGAGGAGCCCAGCGCAGACCTTGGTCCGTAGATATCCAGATTGACCCGTCAGCAGCAAAATCGAAATCACCGAAACGTTCGCCCTTGTGATGGGCGAGGCCAGCCTCTCGAAACAAAGGTGGCGAGCCGGATTTGCCTCTAACCTGGCGCAGGCCGTAGTCGTCTGACAGCCAGATTCCGCCGTCGGGCGCTTCATGAAGGAAGGCAAAATACTGCGTCACTCCTAGTCCAAACTGGCTTAGAACAAACGAGGGCTGACCTGGCGTGAGAGACAGTAGGGGACCGCTCCACATCTTTACCCAAACGGTGCCTCCGTGGTCCACGATAAGACCTGCCGGCTCGCCACCTGGATACCCTCGTTCGCGACCTATCTTTTTGCATTGGCCATTCTCTACATGGAATAACCCGGCGTGGCCTGCGACCCAAAGCGTATGGTCGGGAGCTTCCACGATCCTTCCCGTACAGTGCGTATCCGGGAAGGCAGTAAATTTTCCGTCTTTCCAGAGGAGAAGACCGGCTGATCGCGTGGTGAACCACTCGCCACCAAAGGCCGAGGGGAGCACGGCATCGAGCTTTGCACTTTCAGTATCCTCGTGGGTCACTTCTGCTGCAGTCTCAAAGCGGACTCCATCGAAGCGGAAGACGCCTGTGGAAGTTTGCAGCCAAAGAAACCCGTCAGCGGCCTGGCGAATGCCATAGATCGCGCCAATCTCTTCTTCAGCGTTCCAGGAGCTGTGGTGAAACTGCGGCAATACGCTCTGAGCGAACCCGAGGGAGTGGAGCACCATAAAAGCTGCCGCAATGATAATCCCGGTCTTCCACGCTCGTGTTGGCGATAGTACCGTCATCAATATCTCCTGCTAGAATGCATATTCTGGGAAAGAAACCTGGGCAAATCCATTAGGCCCTGAAGTCGCAGCGTATACCGCGTGCGTTTGCTGGTTCACCGCCAGCGCGTATGGGGATTCGGATAAATTCGTCACACCTTTTAGCCTGCGCGTCTTCACATCGATAGCAATAACCTTACGGTTTTTTGCATCCGCGACATAGATGACTCCGCCCTCTCGATCCGCCACAATCGCCTGTAGCCTTCCACCGACATCGATTGTGCCAGCGACTCGATTTGATCTTGTATCTATAACTGTGATCGAGCCATCACCGTAGTTCGCCGCGAAGAGCAAGCCCGATTCGACACTCATGGCAAGCGCACATGGCATAGAACCCGTCGGGATGAGAACATAGTTGCCTGTATCCACGTTGATCGCGGCAACACTCGCTCCCTGTAGATGGTTCACGTATAGAGTATGGCCTGCTTGCGTCATCCCCCAGAGATGGAAACCACCGGTGGGCAGTTGTTTGATTGCACCTGTCTTCATGTCAAAGACAGAGATAATGCCGCTCTCATAACCCATCAGAAACACCTTCTGACGAGCAGCGTCGGTAAGTAGCATGTCCGCCGAACCTAAAGCGACGGTCTTCACGGCATGAGTCCTGCCGTCGATCAAAACGTTGTCTGGAACATAGATGTCGCCGGTCGCGTCATCTACAGCGAGCGAATAGGGTGGCTTCAATAGCTTCACCGTCGCAAGTATCTCATCGCGGTGACCATCGATCAGCGTGACTGACCGTGCAATTGAACTAGCCACGCAGATGTCGCCAGTCTTGTGATTGACAGCAAGCGCCTCGGGGCCTGCCGGCACAGTAATAGACTTGACCGTTCCCGCAGCGTCGATCACCCGGACCGAATCCCCCGTCTCATCTACGACATAGATCTTTCCAGTCGATTCGCTATACAGGATGCCGCTCCGGTTCAAGAGTCTGCCTGAAGCTGACCGCTGTGCAGAAGCCAAAGCGCTTACAAGCACAATCAGGATCAACATTGAGTTGTAGCGAAAACCGATGCCTTCCTTGCGGAGAAGAGTTCTCCCCGCGTGTACGGCACGAACATTCGATAACGAGATCTTACTCATCCGGATCAAGAAACCCCCGGCTCACGGCAAGCGTTACCGCATGGGTCCTGTCGTTGGCTCCCAGCTTGGAAAGTATGTTCTTGATATGCCCTTTAACAGTATCTTCAGAGATCGACAATTCCTCCGCGACCGCCTTATTGCTGTTTCCACCCGATACGCAGCGCAACACCTCAATCTCACGTTCAGATAGAGCTTCCTCACCGATGTGCTCTGCAAGGCTTGAGGCGATCTCGGGTGGAATGCACCTCCCTCCTGCATGCACCTTTCGGATCGTCCCCAGGAGTTCTGTGCGAAGCATGTGCTTCAGCAGGTAACCGGCAGCACCAGCCGTAAGGGCGCGGTGTGCCTGAATATCTCCCGAATACGTTGTCAGAACGATAATGCGGGCACGGGGAAAAGAGGCGCGAATAGCTTCGATGGTCTTAATGCCGTTCATGCCAGGCAATTGCAGGTCCATCAACGTGACATCCGGCCGAAGCTGCCGGAAGAGCTTGAGCCCTTCCTCCCCGGTCGCCGCCTCGCCAACCAGTTCCATATCCGGCTGCGTCTGAAGCGCATACGAGATCCCATCACGCATCACGGCGTGATCATCAACACACAACACTCTGATCTTTTCTGGCATAAGCATTTACGGTCCAGCCGAATTCCGATCCCAATGCAATCCACACTAACAGGGTGAAAGGCAGGCGCACCTACCCGAAAGGGTGGTTCGCCATTCCTCTGGACGGGCGATACCTCGCCCCACTGCCGCCGGAACCACACGAACGAGTGGGGACACAGAGACCCGGCGTGAGGTTATGCATTTCTACTTTCAGCCGCATGATCAGTTACGTCAGCAAGAACGGGTTGCGATACGCCGCTCACTCTCATGACTCTTCTTCTCACGAACTGAGTTCCTGACGCGGGAACTTCAACGGCATGCACTTCAACAACCAGGAAATGAGGCGACTATGAGCACACTTAAAGTGAAGGATGGAACGGAGATTTACTACAAGGACTGGGGAACTGGGCAGCCTATCGTTTTCAGTCACGGCTGGCCACTGAACGCGGATGCCTGGGATGCGCAGATGCTCTTCTTTGGCAACCGCGGCTATCGCGTTATTGCACATGACCGCCGTAGCCACGGCCGCTCGCAACAGACGTGGGACGGCAACGAGATGAACACGTACGCTGACGACCTGGCGGAGTTGCTGAACGCGCTGGATCTGAAAGAGGCAATCCTAGTCGGACATTCAACCGGCGGCGGCGAAGTTGTCCGTTACCTCGCGCGTCACGGGTCGAAGCGGGTGGCTAAGGCAGTTCTGATCAGCGCTGTCCCACCGATCATGGTGAAGTCAGTCAATAATCCGATCGGCACTCCCATCGAAGCTCTCGACGCGATTCGCAATGGCGTCGTGACCGACCGCTCGCAGTATTACAAGGACCTCTCCTCTCCGTTCTTCGGCTACAACCGGGCCGGCGCGAAGACTTCGGAGGGTGTCCGCAACAGCTTTTGGCTGCAGGGCATGGAAAGCGGAGTCAAAGGCTCGTACGACTGCATCAAGGCATTCTCCGAGACCGATTTCACCGAAGATCTGAAGACGATCGATGTGCCGACGCTCGTGATGCACGGAGACGACGATCAGATTGTCCCGTTCCCCGACGCGGGAGCACTCACTGCACAGTTGGTCAAGGGTGCAACGCTGAAGGTCTACCCGGGCTTTCCGCACGGCATGCCCATCACGCATGCCGATGTGATCAACCCGGATCTGTTGTCATTCCTCAAGAGCTAGAACCGCGCGGCGGCCCATCGAAGGTGGGTCGCCGAAGCACCAAAGGAGCCTGCCATGACACCGATAGAAAGCAACCCCCAAGCCCCGCCGTTACACACCTCATTTCCAGGTTTTAGCGAGTCCGCGATCCAGCGGCTGCGGGTCTACGGCACGGAGCAGAGCGTTGACGCAGCGACTCAGCTCTTCGCGCGAGGCGACCGCGATGTGGACATGTTTGTCGTTCTGGATGGTCAACTCGAGGTCTTCGAGACCGACGGACAAGGCGCGGAAAACACTGTCGCTGTTCTGTCGTCTGGTCAATTTACAGGGGAACTGGATCTACTCGACAATCGGCAAACACTTCTCGCATGCCGTGCAATGATGAAGAGCCATATCCTGAGAATCGACCGGTCCAACCTGAAGCAGATCCTGCGAACCGAGACCGAGATTGCGAATACTATCCTGCAGGCGTGCATCGGCAGGCGATTCGATATCGTCCGCTATGCTGCCGGCGGCGTCCTGCTGGTGGGGCTCGGGCACAGTGCGGACACCATCCGGCTACAGCGCTTTCTAACCCGTGTCGGACACCCTTATCGAATGCTGGATGCGGATACGAACGTGGATGCGGATGCTCTGCTCCGTTGCTTCGACCTTGACCATGATCAACTACCGGTAGCTCTGCTTCCAGATCAGCGCCTCCTGCGGAATCCATCTAATGTAGTTTTGGCGGATGCGCTCGGCATTGGGGACCTTCGCGACGGCTCGAAGACCTATGATGTGGCGATCGTGGGCGCTGGTCCAGCTGGACTGGCGGCAGCTGTGTATGCGGCCTCCGAAGGTCTCTCTACAGCCGTCATCGAAGGGAATGCTCCCGGTGGTCAGGCCGGCACAAGCTCGCGAATTGAGAATTATCTCGGCTTCCCAACGGGCGTCTCCGGCCAGGAGCTCTCTGAGCGCTCCATGGCGCAAGCCCAAAAGTTTGGAGCCGAGTTTGCGATCTCCCGCGAGGTACTAAGGATGAGTCGATGCGGCACGAACTATGTTCTTCACCTCGAAGATGGGAATCCGATCCAGACACGGACAGTGGTCATCGCTACCGGCGCCAGATACAGCAAGCTGCATGTCCCGAACTACGACCGCTTCGAGTACTCCGGAATTCATTACGCCGCTACAGCGATGGAGGCCGGGCTCTGCCGCGGCCAGGAGGTCATCGTCGTGGGTGCGGGAAACTCGGCTGGCCAGGCGGCTCTGTTTCTCTCTCAAACCGCTAGCCACGTCTACCTGCTTGCCCGTGGACCGGGACTTGAAGCCACAATGTCGTATTACCTTGTCCAACGCATTCTTACCGCACCGGGCATCTCCGTTCATCTCCGCGCTGAAATCGTTGAACTCGAAGGAGGCGACCAGCTTCGCAAAGTTGCATGGCGGGACAATACGTCTGGGGCAGTTGCGACCCGTGCGATCTCAAATATCTTCGTCATGATTGGCGCAAGTCCAAAGACCACATGGCTCTGCAAAGACCTGGCAGTCGATGCTAAGGGCTTCATCATCACCGGCAGCGAGGCTGGAGCGGATGGAACATTCGCCACCAACCAGCCGGGCGTCTACGCAGTCGGAGATGTTCGTTCCGGCTCCGTAAAGCGGGTTGCGTCAGCCGTTGGGGAAGGGTCGGTCGTCATATCCGACATTCATAGATACCTGGCCGCACAGGATTACGCAGCCAGCCGAGGCCCGAAGCAAACGGATATGAGTCGTTCTCTCCACTACGCCGGGAGTCTTGCAGAACCGGCGATTGACCTTCAAACGGGCTGATATGTCTGTCTACGAACAGACCATCGCAGCACCCATCCTTCGGCCATTCCCTGGCTCAGGCCGCCTGACAATGATTCATCAACTCATTGACCGAACAGCTCAATCCAAAGCGAGTGTCTAACCTTCTGGTCGAAAGGAAAGCAACATGTCGAACATTTCGAATCTCTCCGCCCGACCAATATAACTTGTAGGCGAATCGCTACATCCGCCTCATTCAGCATCTACCAGTTCTTCTCCCAAACCTGGAGTACGGGGTAACGGTTGACGGCTGAGGGCTGGTAGTTTGATCGCGACGTCCACCAGCTAATACGGGCCTGCGGATCGGCGGCGAAGGCCGGGTCGGATGTAACCTTCGCTTCAAACTCCTGAAGCAACTCCGGATGGTCTTCGGCGACCTTGGTAGCGATGGGAACGCTGAGGTAGGGGTTCGCGCCGATGCGGCCCATCTGTTGAAAGATGGACGCAGCGAATCCGAGACGGATGAGAGCATCAGGAGCGGCCGGGTGAAGAAGCGCCATGATGAGTCGAGCGCGCTGTTGATGCAGCGGGACCCACCAGGAGCCCGTAGGAACCTCGATCTTCTCCTTGACCGGGTGGAGGGTATAGTCCATCAGTTGACCGGCCTCGCCGGAGGTGACGTATTTCACGTCGCTGAAGCGCCATGTCTCGAACTCCTGATTCAGGTCCTTGGGGATGATCTCCATCTGGACACCGTGTAGCTTGAGCTCGTCCACGATCTCCTTCCACTGGAGAGGGACGATGAAGCCCAGTGGCTCCTGCGCCTCTGCGGTCGTGTCGATGCCATCGTGCTCGATCGTTTCAAAGTCATCCTTTTCCGCGGTGTATCGGACCACCGGCGTTCCAGTAATCTCAGATGGAAATGTTGCCGTCTTGAGCGAGTGATACTGCAAGGGATGGCCGCCGGCGCTGGTCTTGCCGGCAAGGTAGATGGGCGGCGCATTTTGGTCGCCCGCCTGAGCACTGTATTTGGCGTCAGAGTTCCGGATGGCCGTGCGCAGGCTCTGGGGGTCCTCGGTAACGATGTCGATGGAGTTGACCATGATGTCGTAGTTGACCCATGCGCGTGTCTTAGGGCTTTTCAGCGAAGGGGTCTCCACCAGCAGACACGGGCGATTGAGCGCCGCCGCGTAGAGATGCGAGTAGCGGGGGGAGAAGACCTCCACAAAAAACTCGCGCTTGCCGCTGCTGGGTACTCGGGCCGCACCGGGTTGGCCATCCTGCCCGCCGTTGCCACGACGCCCCGCACCGGTTTGGCCACCCTGGCCTGTCACACCAGATTGCTCAGCGGCAGCGGAACGGAACTGACCGGCTTCGCCATTGCCACCGCCGCGCAGCGCACCGTAAGGCGAGACCAGATGGCCGGAGGCCTCCATACGCTTATTGATCTCGGGGATGTAACGCGAATTGATCCAGGCGCCGGTAGGCGCGCCAACGTCCTCGTGATGGGCCATATCCCAGGTGACGTCATACTGGTAATCAGCCCCGTCGGTGACGTGATTGTCGAACATGAAGTCGGGCATCCAGGCATGGTAGAGGGCCAGAAAACCATGCATCTCGGGGGTCGCTGCCTTTATATAGTCCCGGTTGAGGTTAAGTTCCTGCGCCTGGGCGCGCGTACCAGTTATGTCCGGGCCGTTCTGGTTGGCGCGATTAAAAGGGCTGCGGTTCTCGTGTCCGTCGATATTGAAGACCGGGATGACGAGGAAGATCGCATTCTTAAGCCAGGCCGCGCGGGTCTTTGTAATGACCATATCGCGGACCAGCATCAGGGCCGTGTCCTTGCCCTCGATCTCGCCCGAGTGGATGCCGGACTGAATCAGGATGACGGCTTTGTTGGTCTTGGCGGCGGCAGCGGGCGTGAATGCCTTGTCAGACGACACTATCATGGCATACATAGCGCGGCCCTGTGAGGTCGTTCCAAACTGAATAACCTTGACCTGGGGCGAGAGAGCGGCGAGGCGGCGCATAATGCGAACGGCCTCGTCGTAGCGTGCTGTTTGTTGCCACTGGGTCTTCTCGCCGGTAGTGAGCAAGTCGGGTGGCACATTGGCCGAACTCGCAGTGAGCGTTGCGGCAGCCGCCGCCATCGGCGGTTCATACATGGAGTGCGGAACAAGTGGATTCTGCTGCGCCGAAGCAGAGACGAGCGCCAAAACGAGGACGGCGGAGGACAAAAGTGCAAAGTGGCCGGTGCGGGGCATATCTGAAAGCCTCAGAATAGAAGTTTTGTTGGGGCAGCCTTAATCCAAAAGGACCGGGAAGATATCTTCCCGGTCCCTGGGTTGGTTGCACTGTGCTTAGAAAATGATCTTCCCAGCGAATTGGACGTTGAAAGGAGCACCCGACGTGATGCCGGTCGGAGCGCTGGTCTGCTGACCAAAGGTAGAGCTGGTGATGGTTGTGACGGGGTTACCGGGATTGTCAATGTTGAAGAGATTGAAGAGGTCGGCGCGGAACTGCAACTCGACACCTTCATATAGCTTGGTGTTCTTCGCCAGTGCCGCATCGAGGTCGTAGAAACCGGGTCCACGGAACTGATCGCGGCCGGTGTTGCCGTGTGATCCGTAGGCCGGCGTGCTGAAGATGCCCGTAGGAGAAGCCACCCAGTACTGGATGAACTTACGCCCCGTGGAGTCCGTTTGGATGGTCCGGCTGCCGGTCTTGTAGTTTGCGCCTGAGTACTGGATACGATCTTTGTTCATGCCAATACCGGTGTTATCGCCTACCGTAATCGAGAAGGGGGTTGAATCGTGGATCGTTGCAAAGAGAGTGGTCTGCCAGCCCTTGGTCAGCGGCGCAAACCGGTGACCAATCTGCGGTGCTGCCCAGACGAGATATCCGTTTAACGTATGACGAATGTCAAAGGTCGCAGGACCGTAATCAAGGCGCAGGTTGGTGGAGTCGGTCGGGCCGGTGCTGCGGAAGCCCGAGCCGTTATCGAAGGAGTGAGCGTAGGTCCAGGCCAACTGGCTCGTCAGTCCATGCCAGCCGCTGGACTTGATCGTCGCCTGGAGCGAGTTGTAGTTCGAAGCGGAATTGCTAGCTACCTGTACGACCGCGCCGATGGCTTGATAGTTCGGAACCGACTTGTTCAGGTAAGTAGGACGCCGCTGAAGCAGGCAGTTGGCATTGGAACCATTTGCCGCGAGCGAGCAGAGATTGGTCGCAGTATTTGCTCCCGTAATGGTAGTGTTGCCCGGAGCAAGGTTCGACCAGTAAGCAGCCTGATTCGCATCATCCAGAATGTAAAGGTGGACGCCCGTGGAACCGGCATAGGCTAACGTGAACACCGTCTTTTTGTTGACCTGGTACTCGGTGGCAAGATTGAAGTCGTTGGCATATGCCGTCTTGAGGTTGGGGTCTACAGAGAACAGTCCATAAGTGGCTGCACCCTTAGCATTCGCGAAAACGGGTTGGTTTGTCTGCCACTGGCCCACAGCGAGTGACACGTTTTGGACACCGCCAAAGGGGTTGGCCTGCAGACCGGTTGCGTTTGCTCCAGTTGCGAAGGAGACGCTGTTATTGCCGAAGCCGTTGAAGGGGGCCGCGTCAAAGTAGAGACCATAGCTGCTCCGTACAGCCAGCTTAGGGATTGGGTTCCAGGCAAATCCTACACGCGGAGAGAAGTGGGCCTTTCCGGGCTTGTAAGTCCCTGGAGCTCCCGGTGTACCGACCTGGATCAGGCCGTTCGCGTCCGCTCCTGCGGTCCCGGGGCGGAATTCGGACCAGGGGCCGGTGGTGGAAAGATCTCCAAAGAAGTCATACCGTACGCCGTAGTTCAGCACCAGGGTTGGCAGTACCTTGTACTCGTCCTGGATAAAGAAGTCCATGTCAGTGCGGTAAAGGTCGCGGCGCAAAACGCCCGCTGTGAAGGATGCTGAGTTGAAGTAGCCAGTCATGAAGTCGGCAAGGCCCAGAACTTCAGGATGAAGTCCAATCACCGCATAGTCGTTTACGCCGCCACAGGCCGCGGGCAGTGGAGTGGTGGTTCCGCAGACCTGAGCCTTTGTCGGACTTTCGGACCATGGGGTTGCGCCGGTTGGCAAGGTGGTGTTGTTGGACGAATATCCAGTGAAAGCAAAGTTGCCGCGAGTCCCCGCTTGGTACTGCAGATCGATGTAGCTGCGACGGAACTCGCCGCCGAAGCGAACCTGGTGCGCCCCGTGGACCCAGGTTGCAGAGTCGGTGATGTGGCCGGTGTAGTCTTTGCGGCCCGAAGGCTGGGTGGTCCCAACGCCGTCAAAGGTGCCGCCGCTCAAGGTTATGGTCGGAGCGCCGAAGAGTGATGGGTTGGTGACGCCAGTGTTCAAGCCCAAAGCTGGCATATTGAAGCTGTGGTTCAAGTCGTTGAATGTCTGGTTGAAGATACCCGTGGCGATCAGCAACTGGTTGGAGAGGTGGTCGGTGGGGGCCCAGTTGTGTGCCAGCGAGAAGCTCTGGGTAATATCCGGAGCAACCTGGAAGTACGGATATGTCGCACCGCCTGGTTCAGCCTGCCGGCCAGTACCGATGAAGGACTGAAGCTTGATGGTTTGCTTCGGTGAAAGAATGTAGTTGAGATTACCTACAACGTTGTCACTGTAACCATGCCGTTCGTGCGTCTCGATATAGTTGCTGGTAGCTGCGGCAAGACCAGGCTCGTTGCCTCCTGGCCACAGAGTAGTGAGCAGAGTCGTGGAGAGTGGATTCACCGTGGGAATGCCGTGGCGCTGGAGTAGTGCCGTCGCCTCCGCTACATAGGCCGCACCCGGTTCGGTGTCTGCGGAACTGGAGAGCTGGATGTTGTACACCTGGCGCTCATAGTTGGTGTAGAAGAACAGTTTATCCTTGAAGATGGGCCCACCGACCGAGCCGCCAAATTGCTGGTTCCGAACTTTCTGCTTTCGGGCCACATCGAGAGCGAAGAAGTCCCGCGCCGCGAAGAACTCACTACGGCCATAGAAGTAAGCCGAACCATGGAAGCTGTTCGTACCGGTCTTTAGGCCCAAGGAGACAAGACCTCCTGAGCTGTGTCCCTCTTCCGCATTGCCAGAGGACTGGACGGCGAACTGGTCGATTGACTCGATGGGAAGGGTGACGCCGGCAATGGGGCCAACGCCGCCCTGGTTGGCTGCGGTCGAGCCCTGCCAGATGTCGTTGTTGTCAGCGCCGTCAATCTGGTAGTTGAGTTGGTTGCTGCGGGATCCGTTCAGGGAGCCGGAGGCATTCAGGCCCGGAACCAGCTGGAGGAGTTGCGTGAAGCTGCGTCCATTCAGAGGAATCTCAGACACAGCCTGGCTACCAATAACGGCGTTGTTGGAAGAAGACAGAGTCTGAATTTCTGAGTTTGTGTCGGTTCTTACATCAACCACTTCTTGCGTTCCCGACACAGACAACTTGGGATTGGCCGGAGTAACAGCGCCGGGGTTCACAGCGATGTCCTTCAGGATTGATTCACCAAAACCAGCCGCAGAGACCGACACGGAGTAGGTCCCGAGTTGTAGGTCCTGAAACACATAGCCGCCGTCAGAAGTGGTAATTGTTTCGCGAATAGCGCCGGTATCGGTGCTCGTCAACTTTACCTTGGCGTTCGGAACGACTGCACCTGTTGAATCAACTACCGTCCCACCAATTCCGCCGCGATACGTCTGGGCAGCAAGAGGCAGTGCGATCAATAAAGCAAGCAGAGATAGGGATATGGCTGTGCTTCTAACCCAGTGGGCAATACGCATGCTGGTTACTCCTTGGTTGGGTGTCGTGAACGATGCGCCCGCGTGAAGCAGACGAATGCTAAGTTGCAGCATGGAGCTGAACTGGAAAGAATCTGGTTTCAATCACGGTGCTGAACGACGATGTTCAACACAACTGAGCTGCAAGCCAAAATGAGCGGACAGGCCTATGTCCAAACGAGGTGTGACTCGCGGGCATTCGGATTACAAAAATTGTTGTAGACGCCCAATCATAAACAGGTCGGTCAAAAATTGACAACAAAAAAATGCGGTCTTTATCCGTGATGTTGCGAAAAGCAGTTTCCCCGCACAGCAGAAGCAGTTGCCGCAATGCAAAAGGGTGAGGCTCTTAGCCTCACCCTTTTGCATTGCGGTTGCCTTCATCGCTTTTATTCGTGGCCTGTTGCCTTAGGGTCGGGAGCTGGAGTTGGGATGCGGGGAAGCATGTCTGGGCGGGTGGCGGCGTTGTAGGCGAACCAGGCTTCGATCATCGATCCCTGCATCACGTCGTCCTTTTGGACACGGTCATAGGTATCAGCATTGGAGTGGTGGGTGCGGGTACCGTACTCGAGACCGTCCTGCTGGAAGCCGATGCCGTTCAAGCCGATCCACGAGAACGCGGTGGAATCCGTACCGCCGGGTGATGTCGTGGGCCGGAAGGTGTCTCCGCCCGATACGGCAACGATGTGCTGGTCCTTGATGGGTTCAATCCACGACTTGAAGATCGCCGCCATCTGCGGGCTGCCACCAGCGGACACGCCGCGGAAACGGCCCGAGCCGCCGTCGTCGTTGAAGTACACGTCGAACTTGTCGTACTCCGGTGTCTTGATCATGTCGGTGCGTTTCGCGAAGTGCTGCTGTACGTAGGCGATGGAGCCATACACGCCTTCCTCTTCGCCGCCCCACAGCGCAACACGGACGGTGCGAGCCATGGGCTGGTGCAGCGTTGCCAGAATGCGCACCGCCTCCATTGCTACCGAGGAGCCGGTCCCGTTGTCGGTTGCACCGGTGCCGCCCTGCCAGCTATCGAAGTGGCCGCCAAGCATCACGACTTCATCTGGCTTGGTGGCGCCTGGAATCTCCCCGATCACGTTGAACGCGTCCTGGTCAGTCTTCTGATACTCCACCTGGATATCGAAGGTCAGCTTCGGTGTGATGTTGTGCTGCAGCAGACGGATGATCCGGTTGTACTGCTCGGCCGCGATGGCCACGATGGGAGGGGGAACCGGAGCGTTTGGATCCTCCGAGCCGCCATAGGTGCCGAAGATGGTGCCACCGTCGCCGTTATAGCCCGGCGTCAGAACCACGGCCGCGCCTTCTTCCTTCATGTAAGCGTTGACTTCGGCACGGAGGGCGGAGTTCTTGGTATTTGCGAGCGCGAGCGAAGTGGGCGTGTACTCCCATGTGCCTTCCCCGGGTCTGCCGCGTCCGCTGGGGTCGCGATTGGCTGCACCCGCGGCGCCGGGACCGCCCGGGCCACCGGGACCACCGCCTGCAGCTCCACGGCCGCCACCTCTCGCATTACCGCGTGCCAGAATCTCTTCATCCGTCGGAGAAGGCTGCGCGTCTGCCCGGGTGTGGAGCGTCAGCGGAGCCGGGTCGAACATCAGAACGATCTTGCCCTTGAGCTTACCGTGATACTTGGCGAAATCCTCCTTGGAGTGGATAGGCGCGAAGATAGGTTCTGCGGTGATGGCGCCCTTGGTGCCGGGCGTCCATGCCAGAGGGAAGCCGACGATCGCAGCGTAGACCGGCGACTCCATGGCGCCGTAGTACTTCTTGATCTGCCAGCCGTAGCCGAAGTGCCACTTTTCGAGGTGAACGTTCTGAAGTCCCCACTCTTTCATCTGCTTCATGGCCCACTCGGCGGCGGCCCGGTGATTGCTGCTGTTGTTCACGCGTGGGCCGTAAACCTCGGAGATGTAGAAGAGGTTTTCCATCACTTGCGAGTGTTGGTAGGCCTCGGTCTTGATTCGTGCCAGGGTATCCAGATCAACCTTGTCGCCGACGAGTTCCTGCGCGGTTGCGGACGAGATGAGCAGCACGACGGCGGCCATAGCGGCAGCCTTCTTGTAGTGGCGCAAATTCATGGAAGTTCTCTCTTTCAAATCAAGGTTGGTTAGGACGACCCAAAATGCAGAAAACTTTAGGACCAACATACGCCGGATATATACCCCGGCGCGCTCGCATCTGATGTAAGGCCTTTCGCAAAAGCCAATGACCCAGCCGCATGCAGCTGGATACCTCTTACTGTTACGGCTTTGCCACATTGTTGCTACGGTCGCCGTCGGGGATACGATGATCCGGATCGATGGTCACTTCCGTGATCTTCTTCGTTGTCGGCAAAGGCACGGTGTAGGTAGCTTTCTGCATCCAGGTTTCGGCGGGCAGCTTGATCTTCAAGTCCGTTCCGTCTTCGTACTTAACCTGCACCCACGCGGGCAGAACGAGCTGGCCGTTTTGCTCAATAGTTACGTGCGCTCCTTTCGACGGGTCGGCGGGATCGTTATACTTCAGGTCTTTCGCAGCCATATCCATGGTCCAATTGTTCTCATACCAGCCGCGCCAGAAGTAGCTCAGGTCCTCGCCTCCTTCGCTTTCCATCTCCCGGAAGAAGTCGGAAGGCGTTGGGTGTTTGAAGGCCCAGTCGGAGATGTACTTGCGGAAGGCGCGATCGAACACCTCATGACCCATGATCTCTTCGCGCAGCAGATATAGCCCCTCGGCCGACTTGAAGTACGTGATGGGATGACGATACTTCTCGCGGACTGCGTCAGCACGCATCAGAATGGGCGGGGCTTCGGGATCGGCGATCACCTTCGCAATCTCATCCGCGGGATACCCGCCGCCGGGAGCGTACTCGCCATCTCGCTTGGGCCCCCATACACCATGGTTGAACTGGTCGGACTCATAGATGTCGATAAAGGTATTGAAGCCTTCATCCATCCACGCATCGCGGCGCTCGTTGGACTGCACGGTCATGGGAAACCATGAGTGACCGATCTCGTGTGCGGTCACAGTGAAGAGGCCTTTGCCCTTCGAGTTGATTCCATCGAAGACGAGACCCGGATACTCCATGCCCGAGGAGAAGCCGGCCACGTTGATGCCTGCCGGGAAGGGATAGACATACCAGTCTCTGGAGAAGTTCTCGACGGCATCCTTGAGATATTCGGTGCAGCGGCCCCAGCCTTCATCGCCGGCGGCTTCGGCCGGGTAGAAGCTCTCCGCGAGCGCGCTCTTTCCGCCCGGAAGATTGATCTTCGCAGCATCCCATATAAAGGATGGCGATGCGGAGAAGACGGCGTCACGCGTGTGGTCCATACGGTAATGCCAGGTGAGCGTGCCGGCTTGTTTTGGGCGGCTGGCGGGATCGTGGAGTTCGTCTTTGGTGCGGATGAAGATCGTCTTGTCGCTAGCCGCAGCCTGCTTCAGGCGATCTTGCTGCGTCTTGGTCAACACTTCCGCACCGTTCACGAGATAGCCGGTGCCCGCGACGATGTAATTGGAGGGGACGGTCACATAGAAGTCATAGTTGCCGAACTCGGTGTAGAACTCGTTGCCCAGAAAGGGCTGCGTGTCCCAGCCGTGGATGTCGTCATAGACGGCCATCCGCGGATACCACTGAGCGATATCGTAGATAGGCCCATCCTTCACGTCGCCGACGGAGGTGCGTCCACCCCATGGCCCGGGAACGGTGTAGTGATACTTGATCAGGATCTTGATGGTCGCGCCGTGCGGCAAAGGCTTGGGCAGGCTGATGCGGGCCCGAGTGTCGCTGATCACATACTCAGCCTTTGTGGGCACCGAGCCTTTCGCGCTCGAGGACAGCTCCACCGACTCGAAAACGGTGCCTTCGGTGTTGGTATTCTCGGCGCGCTGGCGGCTGCCACCGGAGAAGGCACGAGAACGCGCGTCGGCGCGGTATGTGTTCTGCTCAACCTGCAGCCAAAGGCTGTTGAGCCCTCCAGGGCTGTTGTTGGTATAGGTAATGGTTTCGACGTTGGAAAGCGTTTTGGTCGCCGTGTCGATGCTCGCATGCATCTCGTAATCGGCCGAGTTCTGCCAGTAAGTCGGTGTCGGCGCGCCGTCCCCGCCGCGGTAGGCGCTGGGCGGCATGGGCATGGTGAAGGGCGCAAAGGTCTTCAGCGGATCATAGGTTGCAGATCGTCCACCGGTATCCGGTACCTGCGGACGCCGGCCCTGTCCCTGTGGAGCCTGCGCAAACGCATTTGCGGCAAAAGCGAACGCTGCGGTGATGGTGAGGGCGCGGCGCGCGGCACACGAATGCGTCATATGTTCTCCTACGGGCAAATGGAATCAGGTATGACTCTATAAAAGCAGGAGGACGCGGATTGGGCAAGTCCCATCGACAGAATAAAGAAATTAGATGACCCGTACGTGCTTCCGACCGCCAGCCGCTTGGGTGGCGCACAGAGACCGTAGACAAAAGATCACTGTGCGGCTGTCTCTGTCTTTAGAAACGCAGCGCTAGGCCCGCTCCGAGTCGCAGTATGTTCTGGGCATTGTTGGTGGCGTTTGGGAGCCCGGTGTGGACGTACCCGATATCCAGGGCGCGTATGGCCAGGTGAGGTGCGACTCGGAAGTCCAGACCCCCGCCGGCTTGCCATGCCCAACTGTTGGCGTTAGAGGTCGCACCCGAAACACTGGGAAAGACGCTATTGGATCCGCTGGCGACTCCGACAAGTCCTTCACCATAGACCGAGACGCGCTTGTCGACACGCCACCGGTAGCGGGGCCCGAAAGTTATAACTGTGAGGGTAAGTGGCACACCGCTATTGCCGATCGAACTGGCGTGAGCGCTCGTATAGTCCGCTGCAACTCCTACTCCATGGATTAGGTTGAAGGCGAGTTCCGCGGAGCCGCCTTCCATCCAGAAGGTATCGCTGGTTCCGGCCTTGAGAGAGCGCTCAGTGATATAGGTCACGGCGATATCACCATTGAGCGCTGGACTGCGGGGACTGGTCGCTTGGGCTCGCAAGAGCCCGGTGCTGGTGAGCAGCAGCATGCAGATCGCCATGCGGGATGAGGTTGGCACGTGCGGCTATCTCCACAAAGAGGAAAAATTGAAACAGGGCCCGGACGGTTTACTCGACAATTAGCGTCACGGTAGTGGTGTGTTGAAGCACCACTGTGCCTGTGCCGGTCGCGGTTCCAATTACGTTGATGGTGTAAGTCTGCTGTGTCTCACCGAAGAAGCCGCTGTCACTGCCGCAACCGACGAGACCGGTGATCGCGGCGAAGCTGAGAAGCAGGAATGCGTATAGGGAAAGCCGTTTCACACGTCGTGCGTTACGCCGGGAGAGACCCAAGAAGGGAAGCAACAGCAGACCGAGAGCGATCGTTCCGCCGCCAAAGTAGCGAGTGCGATGGAGCGCGCCAATGGGCTTCGCGGTTTGGATGGTCATGGTGAAGCTGGCCGGTGAAGACCCGATGAGCACGGGGTTGGGTGTGAAGGTAGCCGTGGCGCCCGGAGGAAGGCCGGTGGCTGAGAGCGTCACTGGGATAGTGAAGGGGCCGCCGATGGGCAGCAGATTGAAGTTGAAGATTGCGGCGGCACCGGGTATTACCGTCTGTGTGGTAGCCGTGGGGCCGACTGAGGCAAGTGTGAAGTTGAAGTCGAGAATATACTGCGTGAGCACGGCGGAGGTGCTGGTGATGAAGTTGGTATCCCCGCTATAGATGGCGGTGATGCTATGCGGGCCTGCGGCCAGCGTTGAGGTGGTAAAGGTAGCCACGCCGCTGCTTAGAGGCACGGCTGGGCTGATCGCAGTGGCGCCGTCGTAAAAGGTCACGGTCTGGGTAGGTGTACCGAGGCCAGCGGGAACTACAGTGGCGATGAAGGTGACAGCCTGGGTGATAAAGGCTGGGTTAATGTTCGAGGTTAGGACGGTCGTCGTTGTGGACTGCACGGCTGTGCCGCTAAGCAGGATGCTTTGGCGAATGACACCTGTGCCGCTGAAGGCTACCGAGCCAGTGTCCGCACCAACCGCTACCGGGAGAAAGGCAATGTTCTGGGTGCATGTTGCAGTGGCGACTAGGGTGATTGGGGGAGCGGGGCATGTACCACCGGGTGCTGTGGTGAAGGGGCCGGCGATGGTGATGGCGCCGACCGTGATGGGCGCGGTACCGGTGTTGGCCAGTGTCACGCTCTGGGAGGGACTGAGGACGCCGACGGCGTTTGACGCAAAGGTGAGCGTTGGCAGCGTGGCGGCGCGGATGCGTTGGTTGAGCTTGTCCGAGATTGCGAGGTTGCCGACGGCATCGGGTGTGGCGGCTTTGGGGGAGTTGAGGTTGACGCTGGAGGGTGTCGTGCCATCTGTTCCATAGCCCTGCTGGCCGGAGCCAACGATCGTGGCGATGACACCACCGCCGAGTTGGCGGATACGCTGGTTGTCGGTGTCGGCGACATAGATATTGCCGGCTGCATCGACGCTCACGCCGCTGGGCTTGGAGAGCAGAGCGCCCGTAGCTGTTGCTCCGTCGCCGGAGAAACCGCCGGAGAAGCTGGCAGCACCGCTGCCTGCGATGGTCGAGATCGTAGTTCCGCTGATCATACGGACGCGCTGGTTATGGCGGTCGGCGATGTAGACGTTACCTGAGGAGTCGACTGCGACTCCGGTGGGCGAGTTAAGCACGGCTGCTGTTGCGGCTGCACCATCGCCGGAGAAGAACTGCTCTCCATCACCCGCGATGGTCGAGATGGTTCCGGCGGTGATCTTGCGGATGCGTTGATTGTTGGTGTCAGCGATGTAGATGTTGCCGTTGGAATCCACGGCAACTCCCATGGGATGAGAGAGTTGCGCGAGGGTTGCGGCTGCTCCGTCGCCGGAAAAACCGGGGGTGCCGGTACCGGCTATGGTGGTGATTGTGCCGGCGCTGACTTCGCGTATGCGGTTGTTGTGGGAGTCAGCGATGTAGACGTTGCCGGTGGAGTCTACTGCCACGCCCGTTGGCGTATCGAGGAAGGCCGCGGTTGCGGCTGCGCCGTCGCCGCCGTAGCCCTCGGCACCTGTGCCGGCGATGATACTGATCACGCCGGTGGACTTGAGGACCTCGCGGATGACGTGGTTCTGGGCGTCGGCGAGGTACAGGTTTCCGGCTGTATCGTAGGCGACCGCGCTGGGGTCGGCTAGTGTGGCTGAGGTGGCTGCGCCGCCGTTGCCGGAGTTGCCGACTACGCCTGTTCCGGCTGCGGTGGTGACCGAGCGAGTCGGTGTAACCGTTAATATTCCTTGCGCGTGGAGCGCTGTGGAGAGGCTTAGGAGAGCTATGCCCCCCCTCCCCCCGATTTTGCGCAAAGTCCGCAGGAATAAGGAGTTAGCTTTGGACTTCGCTTTACCGGAGGGGCTCTTTTTTGAAGAGCCCTGGGGCGCGACTTCTGGATTAATTATAGAGGGGCTGTCAAGGCGTGCGGCTTCTTGGGACCGGGGGGAGCGGTGTGTTTGCCGGGTTTTGTTTGTCGTCCCTTGCGCCATGGAAACCTTCATTGTCCGGTACTGCTTAAGACCAACTCGTCGGAGGTATCGGCGGGGATGGGGGCTTCGCGTATCCAGCGGAGCATCTTGGGGTAAATCGATGGGGTTGTTGCGGTGGGCTGGGTGGTAAGTCCCATCCACCAGAGCATGGGCAGGCCGGGGCAGTTTCCGGTGGCGAAGCCGTGGGCGAGGGTTTGGGAGTTGCCGCGGTAACCGTGGGGATGGAAGACGACTTCAGGCGGGAGGCCGAGGTGAATGACGGCGGCGTAGGACCAGGCGATGGCGGCTATCTCTTCCGCAGCGTCGCCGGTGGGCGGAGCTTCGAGGCGGCGGGTTTCGGGCGGCATGACGGCGAGGTGACCGGCTTCGTGGAGAAGGTCGCCGGGATAGAGGAGTGCGTCGATATCGACGTTGAGGCCGTTGGCGATGAGCTGGATGCCGGGAAGGAATGTTTTTTCGGGAAGCTCGGCCAGATGGATGTCGAGGCCGATTTCGCGGAGGAAGGCGAAGATGCTGTCGAGGACGACGGGGCGGTCGAGGGTCTCGCCGGATTCGAGCGTGATGTGTTCTTCGGGCTTGAGGTTTTCCGTGACGGATTGGGTATTAGAGGTTGGGAAGCTGATGGCGATGCGTTCGGGTTTCCACTCCATCTCAAAGGAGATCTCGTCGCTGGAGACGACGGTAAGGCCGAGGCGTTTGTAGAGGTACAGGGCGCGGTTATTTTTTTCGACGCGGAGGCTGAAGACCGATCCGTTGGTTGCGGTGCTGTGGATGAGCTGTTGCAGCACATGGGTTCCGATGCCCTGGCCGCGCCACTCGGGGAGGATGGCGAAGTCGACCATGCGGAGGCCCTGCGGCGTTTTTTGCAGAAGGTAGCGGCCGACGGGAGTGCCATCTTCGAGGGAGATGGTCCAATCTTCGGCGCCGGGGTATTGATTGGCGTAGGTGAGGGTGCGGCCGCGCCATTGCATCTGGACGAGCTCTTCGGCCTGCGGCTGAGGCAGCCCGATGGCAGCGGACTCGGCCAGTTTGTCCACGGCGAAGAGCCGGTAGGCTAGAGAGTCTGCTTCCGGGGTGAGCGCTTCGGGTTGGAGAGTGATCTGCATGCGGTTTGAAGCATGTTCCGGTTACGGCCTGATCGGGAATTGGCCTGTCACTGCGATGAGATAGATTGCGTGCTGCATATTCGGGAATTTGGGCAGAGCGAAGTTGGTCTTACCGTCGCCTCCATACGTGGTTCCGATGATGCTGTACAGCGCTGGATTCGCGGCGATCGGGAGCGTGCTGCCATCGCACAGGCGCCAGCCTGCGGGGGCGAAGTTACCTGCGAAAAGAATGATTTGTCCGATACAAATCTGATTTCCCATGTAAGGCATTCCTTAGACTTAGGGAGCGAACCGTGCGGTCCGCTCCGACTGGGGTTAGCCTCGCGAGGGGAATATTCCCTGAAGCGAGATGACGAAGTAGATGCCGAGGTAAGGTGGGTGGATATCGAAGGGCTGGCCCTGACCGGTCAAGGCATTCGTTACGGTGCCACCACCGCCGCCGACGCCGGAGATCGAGGCCGTGACTCCAGCGAGATTCCCAAGCGTCGTGGTAGCAGGGTTGGCGACGTAGGCGTCTCCAGCCCCGAGGGTGCCGCTGACGCCTTTGATCGTGCCGGCAATGTAGTTTCCGGTGGGGCTGGAGGATCCACTCTGCGCGCTGCTGCCCTGGATGTTCACGGTAACGGTAGGCGTTCCGCCGCCGCCGGATGGAGTAAAGGTGGCGGGATGGGTATGTATGGGCAACTGTTGGGTGGTAAGGGTGGCGCTTGGGGAGCCAGCTTTTTCGCCCCAGCTGATGGGTTGAAGGCCTAAACCGCTGCCGACGTTGACGGGTACGCGCCCCTGCAGGTCGGGCAGTTGGAAGGTGGTGGTGCCGTTTCCGCCGAAGGTAGTCCCAATGAGGGCAAACAGGGCATTATTTTGGGAGATGCTCAAGGTTTGGCCGATGCACAGAGCCCAACCCTGGGGTGCGAAGTTGAAGCTTACCATCCGGATTTCGCCGAGATATGGATCACTCATTTTTCTATTCCTTTCGTTGGCACTTCACTTTGGCTTCGCTGAGAACAACTCTTCACAGCAGCTTTACTTCAGTGGCCCTGGGTGCGGCGTGGCTAGACTCTGCCGGTCCTAAAAATCATGATCTGGGGATCGCGGCGGGTTGCCGGTGTCCTGATAGTTGACACAGAATCGCGCGTCCGTTGGCGAATGGGTCATCCGTGGCCTGGGTCCGCTGTAGTCCGGAGAGAGGTGTGGCCGGTCCTCCGCGCTCACGACGTAATACTCGCCTGAGGCACGCCGCTCTCGGACCTTCATCTCAATGTGGAAGAAGCCATTCGCCAACGCAGGGAAGGGATGAAGCGGCAAGGGCGTCCACAGGACCAGCGGCATGTCCAAGTGCCCATGGGTGACATACGGCTGCCGTTTCATCTTCAGGAAGAAACCGTCGACACTGGAAACGGGCCACGCGGGATCGTAGCCGGGATTCCAGTCCAGCGTCACGATATCCCCTGGGTGAACGACGGGGCAGGTATCAGGCGCGATGGCGACCGTCCGAGTGGAGGCTGTCGCTGCCGGGGCTTCAGTGGCCTGCGCGAAAGCGTACCCGGCCTGAATGCAGCAGAGACAAAGGAGAAACCAACGCCTTGTAATCTTTCGAATCATCGCAGCCTCCTTCCGCCCGCGGGGACTAATTGCATGACAGGGTCCACCATGTATGTGCCCCGTCAGAGACGGCGGTGCATAGGCTCAATCCGGTGGAAGCCTGTCCATCCTGTTGAGTGAGAGTATCTGACGAACCGACGGTGATGGTGAATCCCGTCGCGGTGCTCGAACCGGCTGCGGAGACCATGAGCACTTCCTGACCGGGGGTGGTCGCAGCCGGAAGCTGTACGGATCCGCCGTCTGTGATCGTGACGAACATGCTGGCCGTGCCGGTGAGGGTGCCGGAGTGACTGCTGGAAACTGTGAGGACGCTCCCGCCTGTGGTGCCAGTGAAGCCAGTGCTCCCGGTGAAGCCTGTGAAGCCTGTGAATCCTGTGAAGCCCGTCGCGCCGGTGTGTCCGGTGTTTCCAGTTGCGCCGGTAAAGCCTGTGAAGCCGGTCGAACCTGTGAATCCGGTAAAGCCAGTTGTGCCTGTGAATCCTGTAAATCCGTTTGCACCTGTGAATCCTGTGAAACCGGTCGACCCCGTGAAGCCTGTGGTTCCGGTGAAGCCTGTTGAGCCTACGGCGGCGATCTCCTGCCAGACGCCCGAGCTGTTGGAGGGATCGGAACCAGTGTTGGTGGAGAGAGCAATATAGCTGGAGCCGTTGGTCAAGCAGGCACCAGCGCAATAAACCACCTGGCCGACGGTATAGGGAGTGGCATTGTTCCAAGCTACGACAGTGCCGATGGTTCCGGTGCTACCCGTGAAGCCTGTAAACCCGGTTGTTCCGGTAAAGCCTGTGAAGCCGGTCGAGCCTGTGAAGCCCGTAAATCCAGTTGTTCCGGTAAAGCCTGTGAATCCGGTTGAACCTGTGAAGCCCGTAAAGCCGGTCGTTCCGGTTGCACCTGTTGGTCCAGTAATTCCAGTTGCACCAGTGGTTCCTGTTGGTCCGGTGACGCCTGTTGCACCGGTAAAGCCTGTGAAGCCGGTCGAACCAGTGAAGCCTGTAAATCCAGTTGGTCCAGTAATTCCAGTTGCACCAGTGGTTCCTGTTGGTCCGGTGACGCCTGTTGCACCGGTAAAGCCCGTGAAGCCGGTCGAACCAGTGAAGCCTGTAAATCCAGTTGTTCCGGTTGTGCCTGTTGCACCAGTGGTTCCTGTTGGTCCGGTGACGCCTGTTGCACCGGTAAAGCCTGTGAAGCCGGTCGAACCTGTAAAGCCCGTAAATCCGGTTGTTCCGGTTGCGCCTGTCACTCCGGTGATACCAGTTGCTCCAGTGATACCAGTTGCACCGGTGATACCTGTTGCGCCAGTAAAGCCAGTAAAGCCGTTCGAACCTGTGAAGCCCGTAAATCCGGTTGTTCCTGTGAAGCCCGTTGAGCCTACAGAGGCGATCATCTGCCAGAAGCCTGGGCTTGTGGGCGGATCGTTATTTGTCGTCGTGGCTATGGCGATGAAACTGGAACCGTTGGTGGAGCAGGCGCCCGCGCAATAGACCACCTGACCGACTGCGTAGGGAGTCGCATTGTTCCAGATGGCGACGGTGCCGATGGTTCCCGTTGCGCCCGTGAAGCCTGTCGTCCCCGTGAATCCAGTAGAGCCCGTTGTGCCTGTGAATCCGGTAAAGCCTGTTGTGCCTGTGAAGCCAGTAAAGCCTGTCGTCCCCGTGAATCCAGTGAAGCCTGTTGTACCCGTGAATCCGGTAAAGCCTGTTGTACCTGTCAAGCCAGTAAATCCGGTCGAGCCGGTGGTTCCAGTCACACCTATTGCGCCAGTAAATCCGGTTACACCTTGAATACCCTGGGTTCCGGTAGCGCCGGTAATTCCCTGGATGCCTTGTGCGCCAGTTGCGCCGGTGAATCCTGTGGCACCCATGGAGGTAATGGTGATGCCGAGCTGCGCGGCGTGGCCGGTTTCATCGTTCTCTTTGGAGTCGAGCAGAACGGCGGCCCCGGCAGAGGTGAGCGCGATGCCGTTGTTGCTGCTGGGCGTGGTGATCCAGCCTTGGACCAGCGAGGTGATGTCGATGGTGACGTACTCGCCGGCGGTGGAGGCGGTGAAGCTGACGGTGGCCGTGCCAATGGTGGGCTGCGTGGCGTAGGTGACGGTGGACTCGGACCAGGCGGAGGTGACGGGGGAGACTGTGATGGCGCCGGCGGTGTTGACGCGGTTGACGTAGACGGTGAAGATGGCGCGCGAAACCTGGCTGGCAGTGATGCCCGTGGGCAGGGTGGAGAGATCGAATTGCAGGAAGGTGTTGTAGCCGCCGCCGACGTAGAGGTTGGCCAGGGTGCCGAAGTTAGTGGTGGTGCGCGTGGAGCTGACTGAGGCATCGTTGGTCAGGGCGACCTGAGCGCGAACTACGGAGGGCGTGAGGAGAGCGGAGGCGAGAACAGCAACTACGCAGGCCACAGACAGGCGGCTGGACGACGACGATCGACGCATTGTTCAGCTCCCGCGGGCGAACTCGTAGCCCGCTGCTTGAAACTCGACTCGCAGAACCGGAAGAAACACAGCGATACAGCTGGCGGTAACGCTCTTAGAGGCGCTACTTACCGGAAGCATTGAACTGATATTCAAAGACAGGGGCAATAGTACGCTGCCCGACAAAAGAAAAGTTGGCTGTGGAAATTATTTTTTTGCTTATTATTTGGCGAGCGTGAGACGGCTGAGGAACCGCCCGCATGAATCGAACGTCCGTGGAGAGTTTCCCGGAGGGGTGGAGGCGAAGGGAAGTCTAACCGATGCTTCGGCGGCTATATTGGAGTTCCGTGGACAAAATATTCAATCCGTTTCCAAAAATGCGATGGCAGATTGTGGCATTGGTGGGCGTGCTGCTGGCTATTTGGCTGGCCTACTCGAACTCCTTTCAGAATGAGTTTCACTTCGACGATTTCCACACGGTGGTGAACAATCCGGCGATACGCAGCCTGCGGAATGTGCCCCGGTTCTTTACCGATGCGACGACGTTCAGCGTTCTGCCGGCGAACCGGACGTACAGGCCCGTGGTTTCGACGATGCTGGCGCTGGACTACTGGATGGGGCACGGATATGCGCTGCTCTGGTTCCATGTGGGGACGTTCGTGGTGTTTCTGGGTGAAGTGCTGCTGCTGTATGCGCTGTACCGGTTGCTGCTGGACAAGATTCGTCCCGGGCCTGCGAATGAGTGGGTGGCGCTGTTTGGGGCGGCGTGGTTCGGGCTGCATCCGGCGATGGCGGAGACCGTTAATTATGTGATCCAACGAGGGGATTTGTACTGCACGGTGGGGTGTGTGGGGGCGCTCTATGTTTTCGCACGGTATCCGGAGAGGCGGAAGTTTGGGGTTTATCTGCTGCCGTTCGTGTTTGCGATATTGTCGAAGCCGCCGGCGGCGGTGTTTCCGATTTTGTTGCTGTTTTACTGCTACTTCTTTGAGAGCGATGGCCTTACAGGTTTAGAGCGATGGCGGCGTGCAGGAGTGAGTGCTTTGCCTTCGGTGTTGCTGACGGGGGTGTTGCTGGGATTGCAGTCGGCGATGACGCCGAAGTCGTTTATGCCGTCGATGATCTCGCCGTGGGATTACAGGCTGACGCAGCCGTTTGTCTGGCTTCGGTACTTTGGGGCGCTGTTTTTGCCGGTGCACTTGAATGTGGATACGGACCTTTCGGCGTTCTCTGAGCTGAACCTTCAGGTAGTTGCGGGGTTGGTGTTTCTGGTGGCGCTGGTGGTGGGGATAGGTGTGACGGCGCGGCGAAGGTTGCTGTATCCGATAGCGTTTGGGTTGATCTGGTTTGTGGTGACGCAGCTGCCTACGTCGCTCTATCCGCTGTCCGAGGTGGAGAACGACCACCGGATGTTCTTCTCGTTTGTGGGGTTGATTCTGGCGGTGGTTTGGGGTGCATGGTTGCTGATTGAGCCTTTGTTGATGGGAGAAGGTCAGTCGAAGGCACGGTATGCCGCGATGGCGGTTGCGGTACTGGTTTTGGCGGCTTATGGGTGGGGCGTCCGGCAGAGAAATGCGGTGTGGCATGACGAGGAGTCGCTGTGGCGGGATGATGCGTTGAAGTCGCCACACAATGGGCGGGGATTGATGATTTATGGGCTGACCCAGATGAACAAGGGCGCCTATGCCGTGGCGCTGGATTATTTTGAGCGGGCGCTGGTGTATACGCCGAACTACTCGACGCTGGAGATCAATATTGGGGTGGTGAACGGCAATATGGCTGACCGGGGACCGGCGAGTGAGGCGGCTGGGAGATCGGCGGAAGCCGAGAAGCATTTTCAGCGGGCGATTCTGTTGTCGCCGGGAGATGATTCGGGCCATGCTTTTTATGGGAGATGGCTGGAGCAGCAAGGGCGGTTTGCGGAGGCGATCGCGCAGTTGCAGACGGCGGTTCAGCTCGATCCGCAACGGCCGTTCAACCACGATGTTTTGATCGATGCTTATAGCCGGTCGGGGGATTTGAAGGACGCGCAGCAGGAGGCGACGCGGACGCTCGCGGCTATGCCGGGGGATGAGGCGGCGGAGCAGGTATTAGAGCATCGTACGGGGTCGGGGGTGGCGTACTGGATCAACCTTTCGCTGGCTCAGTCGAGGCAGGGGCTGAATGAGGCGTCGATTGCGTCGGCGCTGAAGGCGCTGGAGATCGATCCAGACTCGGTGGAGGCTTATAACAATATCGGCGCGGGCTATGGCGCGATGGGGCAGTGGGATGAGGCAATCAAGAATGAGCAGCAGGCGTTGCGTCTAAAGCCGGATTATCAGTTGGCGAAGAACAATCTGAACTGGTATATGCAGGAGAGGGCCGGCGGGAAGAGTGTGGCGCCTGCGGGTTCTGCAGCTTCCGGGGCTTCGGATGCGGATGCCCTGGTCAACGACTCTATGCGTTTGGCGCAGGCGGGGCGGTATGAAGAGAGTCTTGCGGCTGTGCGGAAGGCATTGGCGCTGAAGCCGAATTCGGCGGAGGCGTGGAACAACATGGCTGCGGATTATGAATCGATGCATCGCTGGGATGAAGCGATTGTGGCCGCGCGGAAGGCGATCGCGCTGAAGCCGGATTTTCAACTGGCGAAGAACAATCTGGCTTGGTCAATTTCGCAGAAGAACCTTGGGGTGCGCTAGGTTTATGTCGTCCATGCCTGCCGTCCTCGGGGAGTTCACCGTTGCCGCGCCCCCTGTCATTCCAGGCAAATGACTCGGTTGGGTACTATAATTCGCGGCATGATGGAAGACGAGCAAATCCCTGCTGAGCACAGCGTTTCCGCGGAAGACGTTCCGGGTGCTTCCACAACGGAAGGACCTGTAGATGAGTCCTCCGGCAGCCGACCGCAGAAAACCCGTACTGCATTGATACTGGCAGCTGCGCTGATCGCGCTGCCTGGAATCTATCTCCTGGCCAACCACTGGGTGGCGACGCCCGTGCATTCCGCGCCGCGGCAGACTGCCGGGACCGATATCGCATCGCTGGAGGCGCTCGTCAATGCCAGTCCCACGAACGATAACCGCATCAATCTTTCCATCGCATATATCAATGGAGGCAGCGCGTCCCGCGCCATTCCAATCCTGCAGTCCGTGGTGGCAGAAGATAAGTCGAATGTCGTTGCGTGGAACGACCTGTGTGTTGCACACACGCTGCAAAAGGACTACGACAACGCCATCGAGGAATGCAACAAAGCTTTGCTGATCTCGCCGAGCTTTCAATTGGCGCGAAATAATCGGCAGTGGGCGCAGGACGAGAAGAACAAGTCGCTCGGCGTCAAGGAAGACGCTGTTTCTCGCGACGCGGCGTTCTATGTGAAGGACGGCCTCAAGCAGTACAACCTCGGTTTCTACGACCAGGCGATCGGGTCCTGGCAGCATGCGCTCGAACTCGATCCGTCCAGCGCTTCCGCGGAGAATAACATCGGCACCGCCTACATGATGAAGAAGCATCCCGCGGAGGCGCTGGTGTGGTTCAACAAGGCAATTGCGCTGGACCCTACGCTACAGATTGCGAAGAATAATCTGGCCTGGGCGCAGCAAGAGCAGGCGAAGGACAGTAAATAGATCGATTGGATCGTCACGGACGGCTGCAGGGATTTCTGCATCAGCCATCGCAGGGCGATGACAAATTCGTGGTTTGCAAAAGACTTGCTATTCCTTCTCATTGATTTCGTTGGAATCGAGTAATCTGTTGTGGGAGCAGAGAATCGGATTCGAATCTTTCTGCACCCAACCATTTTCCGTTTCTGCCTTTGAAGCCTTTAAAGGCATCCAGCTATATCCGGCCCTAAATCACAAAAGGTTGCGACTCCCCTCCGGGGCGGCAACACAGCAGCGTTTGGTGTTGTAGAGCGAGGGTGAATGACGCACAAGAAAGTCTGCATACTGGGCGCTTTTGGAGTGGGAAAGACGAGCCTGGTGGCGCGCTTTGTCAGCAGCATTTTCTCTGCGAAGTACCACACCACGGTCGGCGTCAAGATCGATAAGAAGGATGTTCTGATCGGCGATCAGCCGGTGACGCTCGTTCTTTGGGACATGGCCGGCGAGTCCGCTGTGAGTCGACTGAAGACGACGCATGTCAACGGTTCCGCGGGCTATCTGCTGGTTGTCGATGGCACCCGCGATGAGACCCTCGAAACGGCCGTCAAGTTGCAGAAAGAAGTCGCGGTCATCATCGGGGACGCCCCCTTCATTCTCGTTATCAACAAGACCGACCTTATGGAAGAGTGGACCATCGATCCGGCCGAGCTTGAGCAGCTGCGCGCTTCCGGCTGGGATGTTCGCATGTCCAGCGCCAAGAGCGGCGACGGCGTGGAGCAGATCTTCTACGATCTCGCGGCGCGCACGATTCAACCGGCGGGGGATGCTGATGTCCAGCAATGAAACAGATTCATCGTTCAACCCTCTGGCGTCGCTTCTGGCCGCAATGGATTGCATGGTGTGGGAGCTTGTCGACTCCGACTCTTCCCTGGTGCCCATCAGCGCCGCGCCTGCATGGTTCGAGGACATCATCCCCCCCGGCGGCGACCGGCGGGACTTTCTCTCGCTGCTTCCGTATCTGGAGCTGTTTATCCCTGAGGCGATCCAGACATGGAACGTGGGGAAGGGCTGCACTCAGTCTGATTTCTGGTCTCAGACGACCAACTCGGGGGAGGAAGTTCATCTTCTTGCGTTGGCAGTATTGATTGAGGGGCGCCACTTCATTATCGTGCGCTCCGCCCATGAACTCTATGAAGAGCGCCAGCGTTGGCAGCTTTATGCGCATGAGACGACCATCCAACTGAAGGTCATCGAACGGCTCAAGGGCCAGGTGGAAGAATCGGCGCGTGCGCTCAGCGCCGCCAACGATCAGCTGAGCGAGCTTTCGATCCGTGACGCGCTGACGGGGCTCTTCAACCGCCGCCACTTCGACAGGGTCTTCGACCTTGAGCTGAGCCGCGCCATGCGGGGAGGCGGTCCGCTCTCGCTGCTGTTTATGGACATAGACAAATTCAAGCTGCTCAACGATACTTATGGACATTCAGCCGGAGATGATTGCCTGCGTACCGTTGGACAAGTCCTGAGGGATGTTGTCCGTCGTCCCACCGACATGGTAGCTCGCTTCGGAGGAGAAGAGTTTGCCATCCTGCTTCCGGACACCGACGGGGTCGACGCGTTGCAGATGGCGAACAGCATCAATCGGGCCATACGAGATTTAGAGATTCCAAACAAAGGATCGGACGTTTGTCCCTTTGTCACGGCCAGCCTCGGAGTTTATACCAGGCAGCCGGATGGCGACCGGGCGACCGCACAGATCATCGAGGCTGTAGATGCGGCGCTCTATCGGGCTAAGCATGAAGGCCGCAACCGGGCAGTCGTTGCTGCACCGCATCAACGATAACTGCCGATCAACTGGCTGCTTTGCAGCGATGGCTTCACGAAACAATATCCCGGATCGAAGGTGGTACCGATGTTCAATCAAAATCACGATGGAGTTTTGGACTCCGAGGAGTCTTTCAGGCAGACTCCCCCTCCTCCGCCGCCAGCCGAACACGGCGCAGGCATCGACAAGGTTCGCGACATCCTTTTCGGGTCGCAAAGCAAGAACTATGAGGCTCGCTTCGTTCGGTTGGAAGAGGGCCTGGCGCGCGAGACCTATGAGCTCAAAGACATCATGCGCAAGCGCTTTGAATCGATTGAGGACTTCTTCCGCAGCGAAACCGAAGCCTTGGCGGGCCGTCTCCGTGCCGAGCGCGAAGAGCGAATGTCGGTCTTTGCAGCGCACGACCGCGAAATGAAGGAAGCGCTGACCGCGCTGGGGCGTCGGCTCGGTGATCTGGACACGGCCATGAATGAAGGCCATAGCGCGCTGCGCAAGGACCTCATGTCGGAGTCGCGGAAGCTGCTGGAGGAGATCGGCCTGCGCCAGGACAGTGTGCGTGGCCTGATGGAATCGCGGGTTTCCGAGCTGCGTTCACAGAAGGCCGACCGTGCGCTCATCTCAGACCTGATGCGTGAGATGGCGACCCAGCTTGAGAACCACGAAGTGCCAGCGGCAGAGTAGGCAGGGGACACGGTGGAGCTAAGCGGCACGGCGGAGGACGCATCGGCAAACTCGGATGCGAAGAGTCTTGCTGAATTGCAGGAGCTGCTCTTTGGCGAGTACATGCGCCACGTGCAGCACCTCCGAAACCGGCTGGATGACGCTGATCTGCGCGCGCTGGAAGACAGCAAAGTTCTGGCTCAGTCTCTTACACTTTCAGCCAAACGTGACCCAAAACTGAAAATGGCGCTGCAGCCGTTGGTAGAAGAATCGCTGCGTCTTTCCGTGGAACGCGACCCCGCTATGCTGGCCGGCGCTTTGTTTCCGATCGTCGGCGAGGCGGTACGCAAGGCCGTAGCGCACGCGCTGCAGCAGATGTTCGACTCCATGAACGCTATCCTGGCGCAGAGCTTCTCACTCAAGCGCTGGCGTTGGCGGTTCGAGGCCCGGCGTAGCGGCAAGACTTTCGCTGAGGTCGCACTCGCCCGCAGCCTGTCTTATCGCGTGGAACACGTGTACATCATCCATCGCAAGACCGGGCTTCTGTTAGCGGAGGTGACCAATCAGGCTAACCTGCTGCAGGATGCTGACATGGTGGTCGGCATGCTCACGGCCATTCAGGACTTTGCGCGCGACTCGTTCACATCCGAAAAGAAGGACGACCTTGAGGTCATCCAACTGGGCGAGTTCAAAATCTGGCTGCAGCACGGCCCGGTTGCGTTGCTTGCTGCGGTGGTGCGTGGTCAGCCGCCAGCATCTCTTCGCAACTTATTTCTCGTGCGTGTGGAGCAAATTCATAAGGACTTCCACAGCGGGATGGCGAAGTTCGAGAGTACCGGACAGGCGGTGCCGGGGATTGAGGCCGGCCTGGACGAGTGCCTCGTGGAGGATGCCAACGCTGGCAAGCAGTCGTACCTGAAGTTCAAAATTGCCGGTGTTCTTCTTCTGGCCGCTATGGCCGGCGCGCTGTTTGTTCATATCCGCTACCTGCACCGCTGGTCGAATTATCTCGACGCGCTACAGCGACAACCCGGGATTGTCGTCATCGACGACCAGCGCAAGGGGCGAAAGCTTTTTGTACGAGGTTTGCGCGACCCTATGGCTATCGTTCCTGAGTCGTTGCTCTCGGACTATCGCCTGCCTGCGAAGAATGTATCGGAGCATTGGGAAGCCTACTTCTCGCTCGATCCGCGGTTTGCAAACGTGCGCAGGCTTGACGCAGAGGCAACCGTCCTACGCAAGCAGGCAGTGCGGTTCGAGGTGGACTCCATCAAACTGCCTATCGATCAACTCGCCCTCGTAGACACTGTCGCGGATGAGATCCATGAGCTGGCGGCTGACGCTGCCAGCCAGAACAGGCAGCTCCACATCCAGCTCTACGGCCACACGGACACGACCGGGACCGATGAGCACAACAATCAGCTGAGCCAGCAACGCGCGGAAGCTATCGTCCACTCGCTGGTGAGCCGTGGCATCGACGCCAGCCTGCTGTCGGCTGCAGGTCTCGGAGCCAAAGAGCCTGGGCACGTCACGGATGAAGCCGAGGAGCAGGACCTGGACCGGCGCGTTACGTTCCAGGTGGATCTGACCCCCAAGGCGAACTAACACCAGCTGCGTTGCGGTTCGCGAATCATCTCTTCAGCGAGAATGGCGCTCTAATTTCGGCATCATCTTGAGCCTTTAAGAGTTCCGTGCCGAGCCAGTCTATCACTCGAAAATTCAGCCTAGAATCATTGCGAGAGTCTAACTTCTTAGAACTCCTCCGAAGTACTGCCGCACATTCGGTCTTGTTTCCCTTGCTTTGTTGACGTTGTGAATGATGTACGCCACCTTTTGCCAATGAGGTAGTTATGTCTGTCGACAACTCGACCGAGTTCAACCTGCAACGCCGCCGCTTGCTGAAAGGTTCGCTCGCGGCGACAGGAGCGCTGCTCGCCGGGGGAGGTTATCTGGCGCTGCGCAAGCTGGGAACCGACGCCGCCAGCATGGTGCTGCAATTAGGCTGGCTCCCCGGTCCACAGCAAATCGGCGAGATCGTCGCGAAGCGCCTCGGCTACTACCTGCAGGAAGGTATTCAGTTCCGCATCTCCGGCGGAGGCCCCAGCATCGATGGCGTTTCTGTGGTGGCCTCGGATAGCGCGCAGGCGGGGCAGATTTCTTCGAGCCCTTCGATCATGCTCGCCGTTTCGCAGAACATTCCCATTCAGTGTTTTGCCGCGGCACTGCAGCGGCATCCTTATACGTACTTCTCGCTGAAGAGCAATCCCGTTCGATCCATCTCCGACATGGTGCATAAGAAGATCGGCATTCCTTCCACGGCGGGCGTGCTGTTGAAAGCGACGCTTGCCAAGGCAAACCTGCCGCTAAGCAGTGTAGACATTGTGCCCATAGGGGCCGATATGTCGCCGCTGCTTACGGGGCAGGTAGATGTCATCTCCGCCTGGTCGACCAACACCACGGCTCTTCGCGCTCTTGGATCGAACAGGATCGACCTCAGCATGTGGGACACAGGAATCCATCTGTATGCGCTGCCATACTATGCTGCGACACACACGCTGGAGCATGAGTTCGATTCCATCGTCCGCTTCATGCGCGCCACCGCTCGTGGCTGGGTGTATGCAAGAAACCATGTGGATGAAGCAGCGGAGTTGCTCGTGGCCGAGTATCCGAATTTGAACCGTGACGATGAACGTGTCGAAATTGAAGCGATGCTCGCTTTCGCGTTTGAGGACAAGGCGAATGAGCTTGGCTGGGGAACGATGGATGGCGGCATGTGGCAGGCCCAGATTGATATGTACAAGCAACTAGGGCAGTTTACAAACCATGTGCCTACGGTGTCTGAGGTGATGACGATGAAGGTGCTGAACGCGACACAATCCTACCGGATGAGGTTGTAACCAGTGAGTGACGCCTTTCCAAATCCAATTGCCGCGACGCCCGCAGGCGAACCGTGCATTCGCTGCGACGATGTGTCTGTCACCTTCTTCAAAGGCCGCCAAAGCGTAAGTGCGATCGAGGGCCTGAGCCTCGAGGTTGCACGAGGCGAGTTCCTTGCGCTGCTGGGACCGTCAGGATGCGGCAAATCTACACTGCTGCGGGTTGTCTCCGGCCTTGTGCAACCGAGCGCCGGTTCGGTGGAGGTTCTCGGGACCACGGCAGCCCTGGCGCGGAGGCGAAGAGACATCGGGTTCGTGTTTCAGGATGCTGCCTTGCTGCCGTGGCGGACTGCGCTGGAAAATGTTGCGCTGCCTCTAGAGGTCTCGCACGAAGCCCCGAAGCAGCAACTGCAGCGTGCGGAAGAGATGCTCGACTTTATGGGGCTGGGCGCGCGCAGACACGCCTATCCGCATGAGCTTTCCGGAGGCATGCGGCAGCGGGTTTCGATCGCCCGCGCCCTGGTGAGTGACCCCAAGATTCTGCTCATGGATGAGCCGTTCGCGGCGCTGGACGAAATCACGAGAGACCGCCTGAATGAAGAGCTTCGCCGCATATGGAAAAAGACTGGCGTAACGATCCTCTTCGTAACGCACGGCATTTACGAAGCCGCCTACCTCGGCCAGCGCGTGCTAATGCTGGCCGCCAACCCCGGACGCGTGAAGGAAATCCTGCGTGTCGACCTGCCGGAAGATCGCACGCTTCGCATCCGCGAGAACAGTGAGTTCATTGCATTATCCGCGCGGTTAAGAAGATTGATGGAGGAAGCCTCATGACGAAGCCTTCAGGTTCCTTGAACGCGACAGCTTCGCAGAATGCGGCACTGCAAGTTTATCTGGCGAAGCGCCGAAAAGAGAAGATCCTCGATCTCGTCTTGCCGATCTTCGGTGTCGTCGGCTTGCTGTTTTTTTGGTGGGCTGTCGTCAAGGGCTTTCATGTGCGACCGTTCATTGCACCATCGCCACTTCTGGTGGCAACATCCTTTGCGAGGAACCACGCGATCCTGTTCGGCAACCTTTTGCCGACGGCGGTAGAAGCCGTTGGGGGCTTCCTTATCGGCAACCTGACTGCGATTGCCATGGCGATCCTTTTCGTCCACGTAAAACCGCTGCGGCAGATATTCTTCCCGGTCGCAGTGATGTTGAACTCCATCCCGGTAGTAGCGAAAGCGCCGATCCTGATCCTGATCATGGGCAGTGGCCTTGCACCGAAGACGACTATCGCCGCGTTCGTCTGCTTCTTCCCAACGCTTGTGAACATGCTGGAAGGGCTTGGCTCCGTCGATCCACAAGTGATGGAGTTGATGGAAATTCTTTCCGCGAGCAAAGCTCAAGTTTTGTTCAAGGTTCGTTTCTACAACTCGCTTCCATATCTGTTTTCCTCCATGCGAATTGCCGCATCGATGTCTGTAATCGGCGCGGTCGTCGGGGAGTGGATCGGATCGACCAGAGGCATCGGGGCGCTGATTCTACAAGCGACCTATGCCTTCGACACAGGGTTGTTGTACTCCGCAATCCTGATGAGCACACTGCTTGCTGGCGCCTTCTTTGTTGTCATCACCTACTTTGAAAAACTAACGATCGTGTGGCCCGCTGAGGGTTCGCACTAGAGCAGCAGAGAGGATGAGCGGAATGAGTGAAGTTGGGGATTGGATTGGCCAGGCAGCGTGTGAGATCAAGGTAGCCGCAAAGGCAGATGTCGTCGTGGTAGGCGGCGGACCGGCTGGCTTTGCTGCAGCACTGGCTGCTGCGCGCAACGGCGTGAAGGTCATTCTGCTGGAGCGTTACAACTACCTCGGTGGGCTGGCGTCGGGTGGCATGGTGCTGGTGCTCGACGATATGTGGGACAACCACCAGCAGGAGATTTCAGTGCGCGGGATTATGCTCACAATGATCGAGCGCATGGCGGCCATGGGACTGGCGAAGTTCCCAAAGTCGGACGAATGGGGGACCGATCCTGATTCGCTGCGGCGCTGGACGCGCTGGGGCGCCTTCGACTTTCACACGCATACGAAACCTCACCCCATCTGTTTCGCTGCGGCCTTCGATCCCGATGCGTGGAAGCGTGTGGCGTTGGATATGGTGCAGGAGCACGGCATCCAGCTTCGGCTGCACTCGTGGTTTTCAAAGACCCTTGTGGAAGAAGGCAAGGTGAAGGGAGTCATCTGCAATACGAAGGAGGGGACAGAAGCGATTCTTGGCGATGTTGTGATCGACGCGACCGGAGACCTCGATGTCGCGTCCTCCGCGGAGGCTCCGCACATTAGCGGCCGCTACATGTTGACGACCGTGTTTCGTCTGGGTGGCGTCGATACGGATGAAGCGGAACGCTTTGAGCGAGAAGATCCGGAAACATATGCGCAGCTCGACAAAGAGATCAAACATATTCTCGGTGGATCGTGGGGTCTGTGGTGGTTGAAGACACCGCTTCCCGGGGTGGTTTGGTGCAACTGCCCGCATATGCTCGGTCTCGACGGAGTCAATGTAGGAGACCTTACAACAGCCGAAATCAAAGGCCGCAAGCATATCTATGCAGCGGTAGAGTTTGCGCGCAGCAAGATGCCCGGCTTTGAGAAATGTTATGTCGTGGACGTCGCTCCACAAACGGGCGTTCGCCAGACGCGGTTGCTTGAAGGCGAGTACGTGATGACCAAGGAAGACCTCGCTGCTAGAACGCGTTTTCCCGATAGCATCGCTCGAGGCCGTGACTATTTCATGCCGTATCGCACTCTCGTTCCGCAGAAGATCGACAATCTGCTGGTCGCAGGCCGTCATTATTCGGCAACGTCGCAGGCTCAGAAGATGTCACGCGAGATCCCTCCCTGTATGGCGATGGGCGAGGCGGCCGGCGTTGCTGCGGCGCTGGCGATCAATGCGTCTGTCGCAGTGCGCAACATTGATGTGAGTGCGCTGCAACGATTGCTGCGCCAACAGGGAGCAGACCCCGGAGATCAAGCAGGAAAAAATTCAGACGTTCCATCACTGGCTATCGCCAAACAATTCGCGGAGAACCATGGAAACTAAAGCAGAACCAAACGGAAACACGCTGCCGCTTAGCGGCATACGGGTAATCGACTTCACCCAGGTCATGATGGGGCCTGTCTGCACGCAAACCCTTGCAGACTTTGGTGCCGACGTCATCAAGATTGAACGCGCACATTCTGGTGACCTAAGCAGATCCAGTTTCAAGCAGATTGCCGGAGCAGATAACCCGATCTTCTGCAGTCTCAACCGCAACAAGCGAAGTGTTGCGGTTGATCTGCGTGACGAAGAGCAGATGTCGATGGTGCGCAAGCTCATTGCGGAGGCGGATGTTGTCGTCAATAATTTTCGCTCCGGCGTGATGCAGCGTCTCGGGCTCGGCTATGAAGATTGCATGAAGCTTAATCCGGCCATCATCTATGCGGTCGGTACAGGCTATGGAGAGACTGGGCCGCACGCCCATAAGGGAGGGCAGGATTTCCTGGCGCAGGCTTTGAGCGGCGTAATGATGCGGAAGGCGGACGCTTCCATCCCGACGTCGCTGTATCCGGTTTCGCCGGCGGACTACGCAGCCGGCATGCACATGGTGCAGGGAATTCTTCTCGCGTTGATTCAGCGCAGCAAGACCGGCGAAGGACAGAAGGTAAATGTCTGCCTGTATGACTCCATGCTTGCGCTGCAGATGCAGGAGGCGGCGATGCACATGATGTCGGACTCCGAGGTGAACTGGGCGGCGATGCCGCTTTGCGGAGTGTTCGACACGCTTGACGGTCCCATCGTGATGGTCGGTGCTTTCAAGGAAAATCCGCTGAAAAACATCTGCGACGCTCTCGGCCTGCCTGATCTCTCCGCCGATCCCAAGTTCTCAAACCTCACCGAACAGTTCAACAACAAGCCGGAGCTGCAGGCAGCTTTCCGCGCGAAGTTCATCACGAACACGAAGGCGCATTGGATTGAAAAGCTCGATGAGCAGGATATCCTTTGCGCTCCGGTCCGTACGATGAAAGAAGCCCTCGAAGATCCTCAGACGGCCGTCAACCAGATGATCCTTGAAGGCCCGGGCGAAGGGCAACATCTGCGGCTTGTGAACAATCCTGTTCACCTCTCTCGATCAACGGTCAGCGTGAGAATACCGCCGCCGCGACTAGGGCAGCATACCGAAGAAGTGATGGCGGAAGTCCGTGCGAAAAATTAGTGCAATTCGAAGATCGAAAGAAGGCTGTTGAACAATGAATGTTCGTCTAACAATCGAGAACCATGTAGCAACCGTTACGCTATCGCGCCCCACTGCGATGAATGCGGTGGATTTAGCGACGAGAGATGAGTTGTTGGCGATCTGGTCGTCTCTTGAAGCCAACACAGACGTGCGTGTCATCGTTCTCACGGGCGAAGGTGACCGCGCTTTCTGTGTGGGCGCCGACCTCAAAGAGCCGGGCAGATACGGTCTGGATTATTGGGCTCATCCAACGCCCGGAGGCTTTGGCGGTATCGCGCTACGTGAGACGCTGAATACTCCCATCATTGCGCGCGTGAATGGATATGCGCTCGGCGGCGGCTTCGAGATGGTTCTCGGCGCCGACATCATCGTCGCCGTAGAAGAAGCAAAGTTCGGTCTGCCCGAACCTCGCGTGGGACATATACCGCTTGATGGAGGAGCGGTGTTGCTGCAGCGCCATATCCCTTACCGGCAAGCGATGGGAATGCTGATGACCGGCCGGCACATCTCCGCGCGGGAAGCACTCACGATGGGTCTCATCAATGAAGTCGTTCCGCGTGCAGAACTCGATGAGGCTGTTGGCCGATGGGTGAAGGACATTCTCGCTTGCGCACCAACATCGCTGCGAGCCATCAAGCAATGCGCTCGTTTGACTTCGACGCTTACGCCGGTCGAAGCACAGCGCGCGCGCCTACCCGCATTGATCGCGGCACTCGAAGCTGAAGACTCCGAGGAGGGCGTACGCGCGTTTCGCGAAAAACGCGCGCCGGTATGGAGTGGACGGTAGTTAAGAGAGCGGCCAAAGGAACTTTATGCATGCCACTGTACTGAAGTATTTCGTAGAGGTAGCCCGCTGCGGATCGATCCGAAAAGCGGCCAGGAATCTTTATGTCGCCTCGAGTGCTGTCAATCGCCAGATCTTGAACCTGGAACAGGAGTTGAACACGGAGTTGTTCGTCCGACTGCCGACCGGCATTCGTTTGACCGCAGCAGGAGAACGAGTGCTGCTTCACATTCGCAGCACGATGGAGGACTATCAGGATCTGCGAATGCAGCTGGATGCCCTTAAAGGCGAGCGAACCGGGCATATCAAAGTGGCTGCGCTGGACTCTCTGCTCATTCGAGTTCTCCCGGCGACCGTCGTGGACTTCGCGCAACTCTATCCGGCCGTCACCTACTCCGTCGCCGCGGTAGCGCCGCAGAAGATCGTTGAAAAAGTATCCTCAGGACAGTGCGATGTAGGCATTACCTTCTTCAACAAAACAGCAGTTGGCGTGAAGGCATTCGCGATGTTCAATTTTCCAGCCGGTGTGGTGATGGATAGCGCACATCCTCTCGCGAAGAAGCAAAGTGTGACCGTGGACGATTGTAAGGGACATGCCATCCTCCGCAGCGGCGGACTCACGGGCGTGGATAGTATCGTTTCCTCCGATATGGCCGACCTTTGGAACACGCTCATGCCGGTGGTGACCTGCAACTCGACGGTCATGCTAAAGCACTTGGTCATCGCGGGTCGAGGGATTGCGTTTATCAGCAAGATCGCGTTTCTGGATGAAATTGCAAGTGGCACGGTTGTGTGGCGGCCGCTTGCATTTGGCATGTCGGATGCCATGCAAATGGCAGTGATCATTCCATCGTCGCGCGCTTTGCCGCCGCTCACTCGCGAGTTTGTCGAGAGACTCGCACAGCGCATGAAACAGCTGGAAGCGCAAGCCTAGCTAGAGGATGTATGCTCTTCGTGCAGTGGATTGCTGCCTACTGGAGACCTGAATGAAGCCCGCCGTAATGACCCGTAGAACGTTCCTTGTTTCATCGGCCCTGGCTACGGCTGGCGCTCGTGTTTGGGCGCAAAGGGCAAAGCCGCGAGTAGGATGCCAGCTGAATGGGTTCGGGCCGGAGGCTGGGGACTTCGACGCGATTGTTGGGTTTGTGAAACAGGCTAAGGATCTCGGCTACGTTGGGTTTGAGACGAACGTGCGTTTTGTCAGCGATCAGTTTGCGAATCCCGCGCCGGCGCGTGAAAGGCTGGATGCGATCGGCTCGACCTTCATTGGCATGCACACATCGATGGATGAAGCCGCGAAGAGCGACCTCGCAAAGACGTGCGATGGCGGCGTTGCACTCGGGGCGCAGTACATCGTGATGAGCTCGGGTGGGCTTTCTCCGGATGGGATATTTACGGCTGAAGCACTGAAGGCAAAGTGTGTGCAATTGGAGCAATATGGCAAGGTGTGCAAGGATCATGGCATGGCGCTTGCGTATCACAACCACACGCATGAGTTCGCGAACCACAATGCGGAGAACCAGGGCATTGGCGATCACACCGATCCGGCGCTGGTGAACTTTTTGATGGATGCAGGCCACGGATACCAGGGCGGCGGGGATCCAGCGGAGTTCATGTTGCGGAATGCGAAGCGGATTGTGGGCTGCCATTTGAAGACGTTCAAGAACAACACCATCCAGGTGCCGCTGGGGCAGGGTGATTGGGGTTTTGAAAAGCTCGCGGCCGCGGTTGCCAAGACCGGGTGGAGCGGGTGGTTGATGGATGAAGAGGGTGGCACACCGCAGGGATCGGATACGGCTGCGATTGCGCCGGATCGTGAATACATTCGCAAGGTGTTTGGCGTTTGATGGCTACTGTGGATACATTGCGGCAGCAGTTCAACGTTGAGGGTGTTCGCTTTGGCACGAACAATGGGCTGGTGTATGTGCAGGTCGCTACACCGGATGTGATATCCACGATCTATGTGCAGGGAGCGCACCTTACGGCTTGGCAGCCTGAAGGGTTTGAGCCCGCGATTCTACTGAGCCATACGAGCGAGTTTGCGGCGGGAAAGGCCATCCGCGGTGGGATTCCGGTTGTGTTTCCGTGGTTTGCGGATGACAGGAAGCGGGACCGCGTTGACGGTCATCCTGGGCCGTTCCATGGGTTCGCACGGCTGCAGGAGTGGTCGCTGGATGCGGTGAAGCGGGTGAAGGATACGGTGCAGATGACCTTCACGCTGGGTCCGACCGACTTGAGCCGTTCCATGGGGTATGACCACTTTCAACTATCGCTGGAGTTCCACCTGGGCCGCGAGCTAACCATGCGGCTGACGGTGACGAATACGGGCGATACTCCACTACCGTTTGAAGAGGCGTTTCACACATTCTTCCGGGTGATGGATGTTCACGAGGCGACGATTGCGGGCCTTGAGACAGTGAAGTACATCGACAAGACCGATGCCATGGCGGTGAAGCCGGCCGATGATGAGCCGATTGCTTTCACCAAGAAAGTCGACCGCGTTTACGGCAATACGACGGGACCCTATGTGATTCATGATGTCGCTGGACGGCGACGTATTTTTCTGGAGAAGTCAGGGTCGAAGTCGACGATTGTGTGGAATCCGTGGGAGTCCCTGCCGGACCTGGGAGAGTGGGACTGGCATGAGATGGTCGCGATGGAGACGGGGAACGTTGGTGACAACGGCCTTGTGCTCGCGCCCGGAGCGCATGCCACGATGGGCTCTCGGGTGAAGCTGGAGCATGGGCTCCGCCGTCAGGATTTGGGAGCGTAGTCTTCGCGGTAGGGCGTAAAGACGTCGAGGACTTCGGAGTCTTCGAGCGCGGAGGCCTGGTGGTCGGTGTTGCCGGGGACGATGAAGCTGTCGCCGGCGCGGGCTTTGATCTTGCCGGTGGGTGACTCGAAGACAATGTGGCCGCTGATGATGAAGACCATCTGCTCGTGGGGGTGCTGGTGCTTGGCGCCGACCCAGCCTTTTTCCATCTTGTGGCGTACGAGCATGAGGTCTTTGGTGTAGCTCATGACCTGGCGGCGGAGGCCGGGTTCGGGGGTGGTCATGCCGGCGTCCTGGGAGGGGGTAACTTCGATGGAATTCATGCGTTCTCCGTGTGGTGGGGCCCCTCCCCCCGGGTACTTTTTGGGCTAAAGTCCGGAGGGATTGGGACTTAGGCCCGGACTTGTGGAAGTCTACCCCTGGTCGCGAATGCCCAGCGGTGCTTTGTCTCGATCTACTTCTATTATCGCAGCCGCAACGTGAAAATGCGCAATGGGTATCTCTTGTGCTGACAGTAGCTTAGAGGGTTTGGGTGCTTGACAATATTCTGAATGGGCCTGTAGAGGTTTGAGGGCTGGAGGGGTGAGGTTTGAGGTGACGGCCTCGCCCATTGTGTTTTAGAAGTGGACTTCGTTATTGAGTTGGGTGATCTCGGGAATGGGGCCTGAGGATTCGATGGTTAGGGTGCCGCCTTTGTAGTCGGATTTGGCGGGGAGGGTTAGGGAGACGGTTGCGGTCTTGGGGATAAGGTCGGTCGGTGGTTTGAGGGTGGGGGTGGTGGTGGTGGCGAGGACCTTGCCGGTGGCGTCGCGGAGGATGAGTCTTGCGGGCGGAGCATCGATGGCGCCGAGGGAGTGGATGGTTACGGACATTTTGCGGCCGGTGATTTTTACGTCCTCGGGGTCGATGCCGAGGTCGGGGCGGGACCAATAGGGGACGCCGGGAGTTTTGAGGGTGAGTTCGATGGAGTTGTAGCCGGGGGCGAGCGTGAGGGTGGTACTGGCGCTGCGTTCGAAGTCGATGATCTTGCTGCCGGCGTTTGAGATTGGGCCGTTGTCCGAGGTCATGGTGCCCTGGATGATGTCCCACTTGCCAGGGTTGATTTCCCAGCCGGTTAGCTGGGCGGTGATGGGCTCTTTGTCCATGTTGAAGGCGGTGATCTTGATGTGGTCGGGCGTGCCGACGGGGACGAGAATGCCTACGCTGGTGTCGGGTTGGGGGTCAGATGGCGTGGGTGTGAAGCGCCAGCTGACGACGTTGCCGGGGAAGTTGTAGTTGCGCATAAGCGCTACGCCGCCGAGACGGCTGCGCTGGAGCTCGCCGTTGTTGAAGTAGATGCGGTCGATCCAGAGTGAGCCTTCGCGGTTGATGAACTGGCGGTCGAAGGCGGTTTGGAGTTGGGCGGTGTAGGTCTTGTTGAGGAAGGACGTATCGCCGGTGAGCTGCCAATCGAGCACGTTGGTGGTTTCGCTGGCGTTGCCGGAGTCGGAGCGGCGGTTGCCGGCGGCGGTGTTCAGAAGCTGCTTGCCCCAGGTGTCGCGGACGTTGAGGATGTCGAGTGCGTCGGCGTTGATGGTGCGGAGGGCTTCGGGCGGGTTATCGGCGAAGGGGACGAGGTACTTTTGATCGTTGGTGAACTTGTAGGCGCCCCAGAGCATGAACCATGCAGGGAGACCGTTCGAGGGAAGGTCTTCGTTGGTGTGGAAGTTGACGTTGAAGTGCATGTGCATACGGCCGTCGGCGTCGGTGTGGCGATGGGCGAGGAAGCCGTCCGCTACTTCGGTGATCATCTTCTCAGTTTCGGGTGTGCCGTTGTAGTTGGCGAGCAGGAGAGCGGGAAACATGACGTAGTAGCTGCGGTCCTTGGCCCATCCCCAGACGCCGTTTTCGGCTATCTTGGTGCCGCTGTAGTAAGAGGAACGGATTTGACGCTGGCCGGCGGAGTTGTAGCCGGTGAGCCATTCGAGGCGTTTGGAGGTCTGCATGGCGCGCTCGAGCTGCTTGGGACTGCCGTAGTCGAGGAACATGGACTGGCTTAGGGTGTTGAGGCCGTCCTCGTAGCTGTGCAGCTCGTCGTACTGGGCGCGGGCGAGGCCGTTCTCCCACATGCCGTTGTTGAAAGTGGCTTCGAGGCCGCGGTTGAGGGAGGCTTTGACCTTGTCGGGCGTGGAGCCCATGAGGGCGAGGCCGGGCCACCAGTTCCAGAAGTCGGTGTCGTCGGAGAGGCCACCGCCGAGCTCGCCGTCGGTGGTCTGGCGGTTGTCGATGTACCAGTTGATGAGGGAGCGGAGCTCGGCGAGATCGCGGGTCTGGAGCCAGGCCCAGTCGGGAACGCCGGCGGGTGTGGGTGGTGGAGTGTAGGCAGTGTCGGGCTGTTCGGGATTTTTCTCGTGCCAGTAGTGGAGGGCGAGCTCGTTGGTGGGATCGACGCGGAGGAGGTCGGTGATGTCGGCCTCGTAACGGTTGTAGATGTTCAGGCGGTTGGAGTTGACGGACTCTTCGACGATGTTGGCGTAGTTGTCGCGCACCTGGGTGAGGCGGTCGGCGACATGTTCGGGAACGGCTTCTTCGAAGGGCTTGAAGATGAGGCGGATGTGGGCGCCTTCGAGTGAGGTGGTGTTGAAGTCGGGGTTGGCGGAGGCGATCTGGATCCAGAGGCTTTTGCCGTTGGGGAGGATGCGGTCGCGGGTGTCGAGGAAGAGCGTGTGCGGCTCGTTGGGTTTGACGGAGAAGCTGAAGTCGAACATGTCGCGCATGTTCCAGATGGGGTCTTTGATCTGGATGTTGAGCGGGATGACGTCGCCGTGGGTTGGTTTGAGGTTGAGTGCGGGCAGGTCGATGGCGATGCCGTCGAGGCCGGCGTGGAGGTTTTCCCAGGAGTAAGTGGCGCCGTGGCCTTCGTCGGCCTGCAGGCTGCGGAAGCTGGCAGGGATGAGGATGTGGACGATGGGCGAAGGGCCAGGACCCAGGGACGAGGGTCCAGAGGGTTTGGTGTTGTGGCCGAGGGCGGAGCGGGCGTCGCCGGCTGCGGCGCCGGGCGAGGCGATCATGGTGCTGCGTTCTTCTGGTGTGTAACGCTCGGCGATGTAGTTGGTGAGTGGGGTGACGGTGGGGTTGGTGAAGTCGGCGTGGGTCGTGACGTTGTAGCGGAGGGTGAAGATGCCTGCGGGTGCGTCGCCGGGGTGGACGTAGTAAGCAGCGAACTCGCCGATGGGCTGCCACTGCTCGACGTTGGTGAAGCGGATGCGCTCGCCGGTGATGGGCTGCTTGAGGTCATGCGTGCTGCGCTCGAGGCCTTTGGGGCGCTCGAACATGGGGTGGACGAGCTGTGGGCTGGGGTCGTGCTGGTCGGGGTCGGCGACGGCTTTGGGGTCGCCGTTGCCGGGTGTGAGCGTGGCGAACTGACCCCAGGCACCGCCCTGGATTTCGAGGTGGTTCCAGGGTTCGTCGGGCATGTAGAAGGTGACGGACTTGCCGGAGATGGCGTAGGTGTCCCAGTCGGGGAGCTGGAAGTAATCGAAGCGGCCGGTGAGCGGCGAGCGATTGTAGACGCCGGGCCAGGTGGTTTCGCGGATTCCATCAGTGCCTTTGCCTTGCCAGCGCTTGAGGTCGTAGACGTCCTGGATCTCGACTTTGCGGACTACGGTGTTGGTGGCGGGGAGAAGTGCAGGAAAATCGTTGGAGCGGTCGAAGCCGAAGCGATGGTCGAAGTCGGCGGCGCGGAGTTTGGCGTCGGCATCGACGGGGATTGTGGGAATGGATTGCGGGATCTCGTGGTTGGCGAGTTGGGCGATGTTGTCGTCGGAGAGCTCGCGGTCGTAGATGCGGAGCTCGTCGAGATCGCCGCCGCGGTCGTAGTTGTAGGAGCTTTCGACGCCGGTGGGCGCGATGATGCGGGAGTGGGGGCCGAACTGGTCGAGTGCGCTGTCAAACAGGCCGGTGGCGGGTTTGGTGGCGGCGAGCTTGCCGTTGACGTAGAAGCGGATACCGTTTGTTTCGTCCCAAGCGAGGGCGAGGTGGACCCACTCGTCGGGCTTGGGGAAGTTGGGGACAGAGACGGAGACGCGGGTGCGGCCGAGGTTGACGTCGGTGACGAAGGCGTCGAAGCCGTGGCCGTTGTAGTCGATGCGGAGCCAGGTCATGTCCCAGGAGGAGTGGTCGCCGAAGCCGACGCGGAAGATGGGGAACTCGGTCTCGTCGACGGGCATGCGGGAGCGCCAGTCGAAGACGAGGGTGCCACGCTGGGAGTAGATGTTGCCGGGGGCCCAGTAGCTGAGGAGCTGGTCGTTGCCGCACTGGAGGTAGCTGCCTTTGGAGCCGCCGGGGAGGATTTTGACGTCCTTGAGGAAGTTGGGGTCGGGCGTGCCTCCTGCGGCGTAGTCGGCCTTGAAGCCGTGGTCTGCGGAGAGATAGAAGAGCAGGCCGGGCTCGGGTGAGGGAGCGGCGGGTGTGCCTGTGGGCTGTTGCTGCGCGAACACCAGGGGTGTGGCGGCGAGGACGAGCGAGGCTGCGATGCGGAACGAAAGGCGCACGATTAAGGCTCCGGTTGCGGATGAGGCATGGCTGTTGGCGGTGGACGAATTTTCAGACAGGCGAAAAGGCTGTCTGACAGCTCGGCGGGATTATTCGTCATGAAGGTGAGGGTTGGCAAATCAAGGGCCAGCCAGGTTCCGATTCGTGGGATTGGTGGGTTTGGGATAGGACAGAGAGCGCGAGATCGAATACTATCGTCGCTGAGAGAACGTTTACTGAAGGGCGAAGGACGCATGAAAATCGTTGCGGGAGTGGACTTTGGAACGCTGAGTACGCGGGTGACGCTGCTCGATAGCGAGCGAGGGCGGTTGGGGACGGCGTCGGCAGGGTATGCGCTGAAACGGAAGAGGGAAGATCCGGATTTTGCGACGCAGTCGCACGCGGAGCAGATGGAAGCGCTGGCGAAGGCGATGCGTGAGGTGCTGGCGCAGACGGGGATCTCGGGGCAGGATGTGCAGGCGCTAGCGCTTGATACGACGGGGTCGAGCGTGATCTTTGTCGATGAGACGATGCAGCCGATCGATGATTACTACCTTTGGTGTGACCATCGCGCGATGAAGGAAGCGCAGCAGATTACGGCACTGGCTCATGCGCGTGGATTGGAGGCGATTGAGTGGTGCGGTGGGGTGTACTCGCATGAGTGGGGCTTTGCGAAGCTGCTGCACTGGCTGCGGCATAATCCGGAGAAGCGTGCGGCGTTTGCATCGGCGTTTGAGCACTGCGATATGGTCGCGGCGACGCTGTGTGGGGTGACCGATCCGAAATTGGTGAAGCGGAGCGTTTGTGCGCTGGGGCATAAGTGGATGTGGAACAAGAAGTGGGATGGATTTCCGGCGCAGGCGTTTTTGTCGGAGCTCGATCCGCTGTTTGATGGAGTGAGAGAGAAGCTTGCGGGTGAGGTGCTGGCGTCGGATGCGCTGGCGGGGCATCTATCGACAGAGTGGGCGGAGAAGCTTGGATTGCGGGCGGGGATTCCGGTGCCGGTGGGGGCGTTCGATGCGCATTGGGATGCGATTGGCGCAGGCTGCCGTGAAGGCGATGTCGTGAATGTGGTGGGGACTTCGACATGTATCATCGCGATGCAGAAGGAGACGACTCTGATCCCGGGTGTGTGCGGGGTTGTGCCGGGGAGTGTGCATCCGGCGTATACGGGGGTTGAGGCTGGCTTGTCGGCGGTGGGCGATATTTTTGAGGCCATTGCAAAGCGTGCGGGAACGGATGTGAAGACGCTGTCTCAGGGGCTGGAGAGCTATAAGGCGGGGCAGACGGGGCTGCTGCGGCTGTCGTGGGATAACGGCGATCGCACGGTGCTGGTGAAGAGTGAGCTTGGTGGAATTACGCTGGGGTGGAACCTGCTGCATACGGCGCAGGATGAGTTGTTCGCGGCGATTGAGGGAACGGCATTTCATACGCGGATTATTCTGGAGCGGATGGCAGAGTATGGCGTGCCGATTGAGCGGGTGATTAATGCGGGCGGGATTCCGCAGAACAACTCGATGCTGAACCATGTGTATGCGGATGTACTGAACAAGGCGGTGCTGGTGCCGGACAGCGTGCCGACGAGTATTGGGTCGGGAATTTTTGCGCAGCTGGCGGCGGGGATTTTTGCGACGGTGGAAGAGGCGCAGGCGGCGATGTGTCCTAAGCATAAGGTGTACACGCCGAATGCGGAGAATGCGGCGGTGTATGAGGAGTTGTATCAGCTGTACAGGCGGGTCTATTTTGCGTTTGGTGATGATGGCGCGGCGCCGCAGGGGTTGGCGGATGTGTTGAGGAGTCTGCGAGAGATTGCGGCGAAGGTGCGAGAAGGAAAGGGCGTCCATGCTGCTTAAGAAACTGCGGGAAGAGGTGCTTGAGGCCAATCTGGAGCTGGTGAAGCGAGGGTTGGTGCTGTACACGTTTGGGAATGCTTCGGGCGTGGACCGCGAGCAGGGGTTGGTGGTGATCAAGCCTTCGGGTGTCGACTATGACGTGTTGAAGCCGGAGCAGATGGTGGTGACGGATCTGCACGGGAAGATCGTTGAGGGCGAGTTCAAGCCGTCGTCGGATTTGGATACGCATACGCTGCTGTATCGGGAGTTTCTGGATATTGGCGCGGTGGTGCATACGCACTCGGAGTTTGCGACGAGCTTTGCGCAGGCTGGGTTGCCGATTCCGGCGTTTGGGACGACGCATGCCGACTACTTTTATGGTCCGGTGCCGGTGACGAAGGTGCTGACCGATGAGGCGATCGGCGGGCGGTATGTGCATGAGACCGGACTGGCGATTGTGGAGCGGTTTCGGCAGGGTGGGATCGATCCGATGGCGGTGCCGGCCTGCCTGGTGAATGGGCATGCGCCGTTTGCGTGGGGCAGGAACGCGCATGACGCGGCGCACAATGCCGTGGTGTTGGAGGCGGTGGCGCGGATGGCGTATCGGACGGTGTCGTTGAAGGCGAATGCGGATGAGGTGTCGCAGGCGCTGCTGGACCGGCATTACTTTCGCAAGCATGGAGCGAAGGCGACGTACGGGCAATAGATCGAAACCCCACAAAAGAGTCTATCCAAGACAAGCGTTTGTCTGTAAGAATGGCCGCTGTGCTGCGGAGCCCCTGAGCGGGGCCGCGGGTAAGGAGTGGACCGCTTGAAGATGAAGACTGGTTTGGTGGCTGGTGTGTTGCTTGTCGTTTCGATGGGCGCGTGGGCGCAGAGTGGGTATGTGCATCAGCAGGGAAAGACCCTGGTGGATGGCACGGGTAAACCGCTGCTGCTTCGCGGCACGAGCTTTGGCAACTGGCTCGAGCCCGAAGGCTACATGCTGAAGCTGACGGGTGGGCCGCAGTCGCCGGGGACGATTGAGGCGCTGACCCGGACGATGCTCGGGCCGGAGGGTGCGGCGCAGTTCTGGACGACTTGGCGCAAGGACTACATCATGCGCGGCGATGTGCAGTTTATGAAGCGCGCTGGGTTCAACTCGATTCGGATTCCGTTCCACTATAAGTTCTTCGCGAATGGAAGTAATGAAGGTTTTGCGTTGATCGATCCGGTTGTGGCGTGGGCGCATGAGGAGGGTATGTATGTGATCCTCGACATGCATGATGCGCCGGGTGGGCAGACGGGCGCGAACATTGACGATAGCGACAACTATCCGTGGCTCTATGAGTCTCCTTCGGCGCAGAAAGAGACTGTTGAGATTTGGACGCGGATTGCGAAGCATTATGCGACCAACAAGACGGTGCTGGGGTATGACTTGCTGAATGAGCCAATCCCGGGGATTCTGACGCTGGCGCATTTGAAGCCGATGTTGGAGCCGATGTTTAAGAAGCTGGTGGCAGCGGTGCGGACGGTCGATAAGAACCATGTCGTGATCATCACGGGTGCGAACTGGGATGGGGATTTTTCGGTGTTGGGTGCGCCGTTCGATTCGAACTCGATGTATACGTTCCACAAGTATGGGATCTCGGGATCGAAGCAGGATGCGATTGCTTCGTTTATCGCGTTCCGTGAGAAGTACAACGTGCCGCTTTGGCTGGGTGAGTCCGGTGAGAACGAGGATGCGTGGGTAGCGGATTATCGTGAGGTGTTGGAGAAGAACGATATCGGGTGGGCGTTCTGGCCTTATAAGAAGATGGAGAGCGGGTCGTGCGAAGTGACGTTTGCGAAGCCGGCGCATTGGGATGAGATTGTGGATTATGCGGCGCATTCGTGGATGATCGATACGAAGCACTCGCCGCTGCGGGCGCGGCCGACGGATGAGGTGATTCATGCGGCGTTCGATGGGCTGCTGACGAATATTAAGTTTGAGAATGAGAAGGTGAATGCAGGGTATGTGAAGGCGTTGCTGCCGGCGACGACTGTGCAGTAACGTTTTCGCGGTTGAAAGGCGCGGTCTGTCGAGGTGCTGCGAGCTTACAGCAGGTCCTTCGGCTCCGCTGCGCTTCGCTCAGGATGACAGATTTTTGGTTGTCCGTGGTGCTAGATGAGGGGCTTGAGGTCTTGCAGAAGTGTGGGGATGAGCTCTGAGACCGTCGGGTGGATGTGTACGGCGCGCGAAATGGTGGTGTAGGGTGCGTCGGCGTACATGATGTCGAGCAGGCAGTGGATGGCTTCGTCGCAGCCTACGCCCAGCAGGGAGGCGCCGAGGATTTTTTTGGTGTCGGCGTCGACGAGGGCTTTCATGAAGCCGAGGCTTTCGCCTTTTTCCAGCGCGCGGTTGACGCGGCTCATAGCGCGGGTGGCGATGAGCGCGGGTTTGCCGGTCTTGCGGGCCTGGTCTTCGGTAAGTCCGATGCGGGCGAGCGGTGGATCCATGTACATGGCATAGCAGGGAATGCGGTCGCTGATCTTGCGCGGGTCGTTATCGAGCAGGTTGGCGGCTACGATTTCGTAGTCGTTGTAAGCGGTGTGGGTGAAAGCGCCTTTTCCGTTGCAGTCGCCGAGTGCGTAGATGTGGGGGACGTTGGTGCGGCAGTGGTCGTCGACGGTGATGTAGCCGCGGTCGTCGGTGGCGACGCCGGCTTTGTCGAGGCCGAGGTCCTGCGTGTTGGGCGTGCGGCCTACGGCGAGTAGAACATGCGAGCCGGCGGTGGAAGGTTCCTGGCCGACGGGGCAGGTGACGCCCACGCTGACGCCTTCGGGGTGTGGGGCGAGGGAGATGCATTCCACGTCGAGGCGGACCTCGATGCCTTCGGCCTGCAGGATGGAGAGGATAGCGGCGGAGACGTCTTCATCTTCATGCGATACGAGGCGTTTTGCCTTTTCGATGATGGTGACCTTCGAACCGAAGCGGCGGTACATCTGGCCGAACTCGATGCCGATGTAGCTGCCGCCGACGATGACGAGATGTTCGGGAAGTGTGTCGAGTGCGAGAAGACTTGTGTTGGTGAGATAGGGAACGTCGTGGACGCCGGGCAGGTCGGGGATATTGGCGCGACCGCCTACGTTGAGGAAGACCTGTTTGGCTTCGAGGATGTTGTCGTCAACCTTCATCGTGGTGGATGAAGTGAAGCTGGCGGTGCCTTTGAATACGGTGATCTGCTTGTTGCCGCGGAGCCAGTTTTCGACGCCGTCGCGTGACTTGGCGACGATGGCGTCGCGGCGGGCGTTCACTTTCTTGATGTCGGTGGTGAGAGGGCCGGGCGGAAGGATGATGCCGTACTCGGCTGCACGCTGAGCCTCGCGAGCGGCGTAGGCGCTGGCTACCATGGCTTTTGTAGGGGTGCAGCCCGTGTTCACGCAGGTGCCGCCGAAGAGGTGGCGTTCCACGTAGGCGACAGTCTGTCCGGCGGCGGCGAGGCGATTGGCAAGTGCGGGGCCGGCCTGGCCGGCCCCGATGATGATGGCGTCGAAAGTGGGCATGAGTGTCTAGATGTGCGAAACGATGAGGTAAGCGCCAACGATGGCGATGGCGTCTTCGAGAAGACCGGCGGGAAGGTCGCGGCCGAAGGCTTTGGCGAGGGCGCCGCGGAAGGCTGCGCCGCCGAGCGTGCCGATGACCGCACCGATAGCGCCGCAGACGAGGCCGATCCAGAGATTGCCGAGACCTAGACCGATGGCGGCGCCGGAGAACCCGCCCGTTACAACGCGGGTGATGAACTGCGGTGGGACTTTGCGGCTGGGGGTCTTGGGGTTCTGGTCGTTGACGAGTTCAAAGAGGGCGAGCGCGGTGATGATCCATGTCGTGACGGTCGCGCCGAGCCAGGCGAGGTGCGTTCCGCCAAGAGAGAGGACGCCAAACTTTGCGGCCCAACTGACGGCTGCGGGAGCGGTGAAGGCGCGGAGTCCGGCGATGATGCCGATGAGAAGTGCAATGACGATCAGGTGCATGGTGCTCTCCTTCTGCTGCGACAGGCTTTTGAACTCTGTTGTGAGTGTGAGCATACGCCTAGGCGGGAGGTTCGTCATGCCTAGAAAGTGGGCTATGGGTACAGCAGGATCGGGGAGCGTTCCGCTTTGAAGGTGTCGAGCGCGGGCTGCCACGAGGCGGCGATGGTGCGGGGATCGTCGCCATGCGCGATGGCGTCCATGGTGGCGCGGTTGGCGACGAGTGGCATAGATTTTTCAAGCTGGAACTGGGTGGGGTAGAGATGGTGGAGGGTAGAGAGGATCTCGATGCCGAGCTCGGGGGTGTCGAGGAGGTGAACGTCGGTGGCGGTGACGTGGACGGCTTCGATGGTCTGGCCGTGGAAGGGGTAGTGGTTGGCGTCTTCGACGATGGGCTCGGTGGTGGGGGTGAAGGTGACGCCGGGAATGTGGCGGGCGGTGAGGGCGTCGGCTACAGTGTGGGCGTTGAACCACGCTTTCTGGAGCGAGGATGCCTGCGAACCCACCTTAGTCGACGATGAAGCCGTCGGCGAAGATGGGGCACCCGGGGTGGTGGTGGGTTTGGGGGCGGGTGGGATACCGGCGCCGAAGAAGCTGAAGGGGTGCGGGGTGCCTCGGCCTACGGAGATGTTGGTGTATTCAATGAGGCCAAGTGCGGGGTAGAGGATGGCGGCTTCGGGCGAGCGGAGGTTGGGGCTTGGACTGGTCCAGGGAAGGCCAGTGTCGGGCCAGAGCTCGGCGCGATGCCAGTTCTGCATGGTGATGACGGCGAGGGGCGCGTCGAGGTGTTTGGTCGCGTTGATGTAGCGGGCGAGTTCGCCGTAGGTGAGACCGTGGCGGATGGGAATGGTGGTGTAGGCGACGTAGGAGGTCTTGTCGGGGTCGACGACTGGGCCCTGGACAGCGAGGCCGCCTACGGGGTTGGGGCGGTCGAGCACGATGATGTTGAGGTTGTGCTGATAGTCGTGGACTTCGTGCGAGACGGCTTCGAGGAAGTAGCCGAGGACGGACTCGTAAGTCCAGAAGGGGACGCCGGCGTCCTGGAGGTCGATGACGACGGCGTCGAGGTCTTTGAGTTGGTCGTGCGTGGGACGGCGGTCGGCTTCTTTGGCGCCGTAGAGTGAGGTGACATGCAGGCCGGTGGCGGCGTCGGTTTCGCCGTTGACGGAGGCTTGGTCGAGCTTGCCGGTGATGCCGTGCTCAGGGGAGAAGAGAGTGGTGAGGTGGATCTTGGTGGGGGCGAGGCTGGCGAGGTAGTCGATGGTGCGGTGGCCCTGGCTGTCTAGGCCGTTCTGGTTGGTGAGGAGGCCGACGCGGAGAGAGCCGTCTGGGGCGTTGGAAAGCACGCGGAGGGCGGAGGCTTTGGTTTGTTCGAGGATGTCGATGCCGGTGAGGGTTTGTGGCGACGATTCGCCTATCAACGTCTGCACTGTTGCCGTGGATGGAACAACCGTAACATCTCCGACGCGGACCACTAGATCGCAATTTGCGTTTGTTGGGCAAGGGCCTGCTATTCCAAGTGCCTTAGCAGCAAGTGTAGCCAGTTGACCGCGGAGATTTGAAATGGGTGTGTTGCCACGGGGGTGGACGGCGTTCGCCAGCATGATCACGTAGGTATCGGTGGTTGGATCCATCCATAGGCTGGTTCCGGTGAAGCCGGTGTGACCGAAGCTGCCGATGGGGAAGATGGCGCCGCGGGGTTTGGAGAAGGCGGTGTCGATGTCCCAGCCGAAGCCGCGGAGGTCCTGTCCTTTGATTGCGGGATAGTGCGGGGCAAGGTTGTCGGCGGATGGCTTGTCGCCGGCCTTGATGGCTGTGTCGTTAGCGGCTTGCGCGTCGGCGATCTGGCCGGGTTCATGGCCGGGCTGTTGAGGGGTGGTCATGAGCAGGAGCGTGGACTGCTTGAGGGGGAATGGGCCGGTGTTGTGGAGGAGCTTTTCGAGCAGAGCAGAGGCGTAGAGCGAGATATCGTGTGCGGTTGAGAATACGCCGGCGTGTCCGGCTACGCCGCCCATGCGGCGCGTGGTGGGGTCGTGGACGGAGCCGCGGGTGAGCATGTCGAAGTGGGGGTTGGTTTGTGCGTTGCCTTCGTCGTCGTGGGTTTCGGGGGCGATGCGCGAGAGCAGCGAGGTGGACCATGTGCCGGGGGCGCAGGCGTAGGTGATGCGTCCTGGAGGTGTGGGCGCCCAGACGATGGCCGCGCCGACGACTTTGTGCGGGCCGCAGGCTTTGGCGAGTGGGAGGTAGCGGGTTTCGGTCATGCCGAGGGGCTGGAAGATGTGGTCGTGGGTGTAGACGTCTTCGGTTTGGCCGGAGAGGGTTTCGATAATGTCGCCGAGGAGGATGAAGTTGATGTCGGAGTAGAGGAATTTGCTGGCGGGTGGGTTGAGGAGCGGGGTGGTGAGGGCCAGGCGGAAGCCTTCGGCTTTGTCCGGTGTGGCGAGGCCCCAGGGAGCTTTGAGGGAGACGTCCGGGTCTTCGCCGGAGGTGTGCGTGAGCAGCATGCGGATGGTGACCTTGGCGCGGACGGGATCGTGATCGGTGTTGAAGGCGGGCAGGTATTGCTCGACGGGGGCGTCGAACTGGAGCTTACCGGCTTCGTAAAGTTGCATGATGGAGGTCGCGGTGGCGAGGTCTTTGGAGAGCGAGGCCATGTCGAAGATGGTGTCTTCGGTCATGGGCTCCGGGGCGAGGTCGGGTTTGCCGTCTGGTCCTGGTAGGGGGCCGGGTTCGCCGGCTAGCTTGCGGTCGCCGAAGACGTGGTCGTAGACGACCTTGCCGTTGTGGCCGATGATGACGACCGCGCCGGGGGGGTGGTGGGCTGCGGTGGCCTCGGTGATGAGGTTGGTAACGGGGGTGAAGGTGAGGGGAGTTTCAAGCGTTTGTGCCTGTGCGGTGGAGACGCAGATTCCCTGCGGGAAGGACAACAAAAAGAGCAAGAGCAAAGACGCAGCGATGGGCTTGCGTATCGATTGCTTGCGGAAGATGAGGCTGGCGAGGCTGCCGACGGCGAAGGTCACGATGGCTCCGATCAGGACGTACCAGGTAAAGGCGATTTTGGGGATGGTGATGGGGCCGAGATGCACAGGGAAGGTTCCTTGCCAGAGCCAGAGGTTAAGAATGAAGCCGACGACCATACCGACGGCTGTCCCGATTTCTGTGGCGAATTTGGTGAGCGTGCCGAGCAGGAAGACGCCGAGCAGGCAGCCGTAGGCGACGGATGCGATGCTGAGGCCGATTTCGACGACGTGGCCCCTGCCGCCGACCTTTACGGAGTAGACAGCTATGGCGAAGAGCACAAGCGCCCAGAGGACGGTAGAGGATTTGCTGATGAGGTTGCGCTCACGGTCGTCGGCCCTGGGGCGAAGGTGCATGTAGAAGTCGACGACGGTGGTTGAGGAAAGGCTGTTGAGCGCGGCGGAGAGGTTGGACATGGCGGCGGCGAGGATCGCGGCGACGAGGAGGCCGGCGATGCCGATGGGCATCTCGCGGACGATGAAGGTGGGGAAGATGCGGTCGCCGGAAGCGAAGGTCGTCGGGTGTTGGCCGTAGAAGACGTAGAGGCCGGCGCCGATGAGAAGGAAGAGCGCGAACTGGATGAAGATGACTACGCCGGAGGAGAGCAGCGCGAGGCGGGATTCGCGCAGGCTGCGAGCGGCCAGCATGCGCTGGACCATGAGCTGGTCGGTGCCGTGCGAGGCCATGGTGAGAAATGTGCCGCCGAGCACGCCCGCCCAGAAGGTGTAGGTCTGGGTGAGGTTGAAGGCGAAGTTGAGCATGTGGAACTTGCCCGCGGCTCCGGCGACGTGGTGGATGGTCGTCCAGCCGCCTTGTACATGCGTTCCGAGCGTGAGGATGGCGACGACGGTGCCGCCGATGTAGATGGCCATCTGGACGACGTCGGTCCAGATGACGGCGGCCATGCCGCCTTCGAACGTGTAGAGAAGGGTGAGGGCGGAGATGATGGCGATGGAGAGGATGTCGCGCGTGCCGATGGCGATGCCGACGACGATGGAGACGGCGAAGACGCGGACGCCTTCGGCGGCGGCGCGGGTGAGCAGGAAGAGGCCGGCGGTGGTTTTGTGCAGCACTTTGCCGAAGCGCTGGTCGATGAGCTGGTAGGCGGTGAGCATCTCTCCGGCGAAGTAGCGCGGCAGGAACAGCGCGGCGACTACGATGCGGCCGAGCATGTAGCCGAGGACGACCTGCAGGAAGCCGAAGTCGCCTGCAAAGGCTACGCCCGGGATGGAGATGATGGTGAGGGTCGAGGTTTCGGCCGAGACGATGGAGAGCGCGATGGCCCACCAAGGGATGGTGTTGTTGGCCAGGAAGTAGGACTTGAGGGACTTATCCTGTTTGGTGGCACCCTTTTTTTCGCGGAATCGCAGACCGAAGAGGGTGATGCCGGCGAGGTAGACGGCGATCACGGTGAGGTCGAAGGCGCTGAGCCGCTGCGGGGTGGTGACGATGGCAAGGGCGGCAAGCGGCTGGGGCAACGTGACTCCTGGGACTGGGACTTCGAACGCTTTAGGGCGATGCAGGTTATGATAACGGCTTTGCGGGCCGAATCTGAGGAGAGCACGGGGAACGATGGCGAAGTTTGTTGCAATTGATGCAGGTGGGACCAAGACACAGTGCTGGGTTGCGGACGAAACGCGGGTGCTGGCCAGCGCGACCGGTGGCACGGTGAAGCTGATGAGCGTGGGCGAGGAAGTCGCCACCAGGCGGCTGCAGGAGCTGGTGCGCGGTGCGGCGATTGAGGCGCATGTAGGGCCGGATGAGATTACGCGGACGTGCATGGGGCTGGCGGGTATCGGCGCCGACAATGTGCGGCAGTGGGGTGAGAAGACGCTGCGTGGGATGGTCTCGGGCAAGGTTGCGGTGCTGGGGGATGAGGCGATTGCGCTGGAGGCCGCGTTCCAGGGTGGGCCGGGGGTGTTCGTGATCGCGGGGACGGGATCGAATGTGATCGGGCGGTGTTCGGATGGGACGCGGTTGACGGCAGGTGGATGGGGGCCGGTGATTGGGGATGAGGGGTCGGGTGGTTGGATCGGGTTGGAGGCCGTGAAGGCGGCGCTGCGGGCGCGTGACCGTGGGCAGCCGACGGATTTGCTGGAAGAGATTCAGGGTTTCTGGGGATTGAAGAGCCTGGGGGAGTTGGTGGCGAAGGCCAACCACTCCAAGCGGACCAACTTTGCGGAGCTGACGACGGTGGTAGCCAGTGGCGCCGAACATGGCGATCCCGTGGCGCTGCGGGTTTTGGAGCGTGCGGGCGAGGACCTGGCGGAGCAGGTGTCTCTGGTGGTTCGCAAGATGCGGATCGTGCGGTGCGAGGCGGGCGATGTGACACGGCTTTGCTTTACGGGGAGTGTGTTGGGCAGGATTTCGCTGGTGCGCGAGGCGATGACCGAGAGGCTGAAGGAACTGGTGCCGGAGATGACGGTGTCGCAGAGCGAGGTGAATGCGCTGGAGGGTGCGCTTTGGATTGCGCGACGGGGGTAGACAGGTTTTGGGGGTTAGGGTTTGGGGGTTGGGAGTTTGGTGCCGCGGAGGTAGGTGGCGGTTAGCTGGTTGGTGGCGTTGAAGCGGTTCAGGTTGGCAGAGCTGCCGGGTGCGAGGCGAGTGAGGGCTGGGATGCCGAGCATCGCGGCAGGGTTGTGGGTGGCGAGGCGGGTGGCTTCGGCCAGCGAGGCTGCGGTGAAGGTTTGGAGGTTGGCTACGGCGGCGTCCATGGTGAGGATGGAGCCGGCGAGGGTTTCGGGCGCGTTGGTGAGGACGGCGCGGTCGTTGGTGACGGTGACGGGCTGGCCCGCGAGCGTGTAGGGGCCGGGGGGCATGCCGGCGGCGGACATGGCGTCGGTGACGAGGATGGCGCGGTCGAGACCTTTGGCACGGAGCCAGAGGCGGACCATGGCGGGTGCGACGTGGACGCCGTCGCAGATGAGCTCGGCGAAGAGGCGGTCGTCGGTGAGGACTGTGCCGAGGATGCCGGGTTCGCGGTGGTCCATGGAGCGCATGGCGTTGAAGGTGTGGGTGGCGGAGGAGGCTCCGGCGGCTATGGCGGGGAGGGTCTCGGCGGCTGTGGCGTTGGAGTGGCCGAGGGAGACGCGGACGCCCTGGGATGTGGCGTGGGCGATGAGGTCGGTGGCGGCTGAGGGCCCAGGGCCCGGGGCCAAGGGTCCAGAAGACGGCTTGGCGGCGTTGGGTTCGGGGGCGATGGTGACTAGCTTGATGTGGCCGTGGGCGGCGGTTTGGAAGCGGTCGAAGAGCTCGATGGACGGTGGTTGCAGGTCGGCGATGGGATGGACGCCGCGCTTGGCGTGCGAAAGGAATGGACCTTCGAGGTGAATGCCGATGGGCGTGGCTTCGTTTTCGGCAGTGGGTGAGTCGATGGCGTTGGCGAGGGCTTCGAGGGCGCGCAGGGTCGTGTCGACGGGTGCTGTAACCGTGGTTGGCAGGTAGTGGGCTACGCCGTGCGTGGCGAGGAAGCGTTGGACTGCGCCGAGTTCGGCCGGGGTGACGTGCATGACGTCGTGGTTCATGGCGCCGTGGGTGTGGATGTCGAAGAAAGCGGCGGTGAGGGTGTCGGTTTCGTGGGCGAGGGCCTGCGGGTCCGACGAAATGTCGGCGATGAGGCCGTCGGTGATGGTGAGGACAGGGAACTCGACGGTGCCGATGTCGGTGATGAGGCGGCGGGCTGTGAGGGTATGGGTCATGCGGAGGGTTCTTGCTTTCTTCTGGTAGTGCGCCAAACAAAATATGCCAAGAGCGGTGGGGTCACGCCGCAGAGTCCAACGATGAAATCCTGTGTGGCTTTCGTGCTGATCAACGCATGGCCGGTAACGATGTCATAGACGAAGTTCCAATATAGTTTGGCGGTGAGGAAGCTCGTCATCAGCATTATGGGAGGGATCAGGAGCGGTTTCCACGAGTTTCTGGATGCCTTCGATGTAATGATCCTGATGATACCGACAAGGAGCAGGACTGCGCCGATACAAAGCCATGTCATCGCAGGAGCGACCGTTGGCACAGTGTTACCTCGGAGAAACTGCTGGGGCTAGCTGAATGGAAACGGGTGCTTCGAAAGCGGGAGCCGGGATGCCGAGATCAGCGGCGGCGGGGAGCGACTTGGTTTCGGTCCACTGGCGCTGGGCGGAGCGGACTTTGTCGATGCGTGAGAGCCAGAGTTGCGTGGTGAAGTCGAAGCGCTCGAGGACGGGCGTCAGGTTAGCGGGACGGTAGGTGCGGAGCCACTGCTGCTGGAACATGTCGCGCAATTGGGCATAGCCGTAGGTGAGGTCTTCGAGGCGGCCGTTGACGCCGTTGATATCAGAGAGCAGCGCCGGGACCGAGGGCTTGGGCCGCTGGGCGCCGGTGCCTGGTTTGAAGGCGAGGGCGGCGGGGATGGTGGCGACGGCCTGGGCGTAGCCGGCGGCCATTTCGTCGGCGAGCTGGAATTTGAGGGCGAGGAAGTCGATGCGGCGGGCGCCGAAGTCCATGGCGTCGAGTGCGTCCTGCTCGCGGAGGTTGGGGTTGGTGTTGCGGGCCTGCGCGACGAGGACGATGGCATGCTCGGCGTGGAGGCGCAGGGCCGGTGAGATGGGGCGCATGCGGGTGGCGAAGACTTGTCCATCTTTGGACCAGGGGTCGACCCAGAACAGGGTGTCAGTGCCTTCGGTGGCGGAGACGATTTTATCGTCGTGAATCAATGACATGGCGGCGGTAAGTTCATCCTGCGCTTGATTGATCAGACCGGTAGCATCGCCATGAAAAACCTGTCCGAAACTCTGCTGGAACTGGGGGATGGAGCTCTCGCCGGGCTGCCAGGCGGCGGCTGCGCCGAAGAGGATGCCGTACCAGTTCATGTTGGCGAGGGATTCGCCGTCGTCGTCCCAAAGGGTGTTGAGCTGGCCGGTAGCGCCGTAGCGCTGGCCGTCTCGGGTGAACTCCTGGATGTCGTCGAGGGCTTGCTGCTGGTTGGGCCAGACCTGGCGGTAGTTGTTGATGGCGGGCGAGACCCAGGTTTCGAGGCCAGCGTCGGTAAACGGCTTGATTTGCGAAGCGAAGCCCTTAGGGTTGGGGGAGTATCCCCAGGCGAGGGCGATGGTCTGGTCTTTGAAGGATTGTGGAAGGGCTTTGACCAGGGCTGGGGCGTCCTGTGCGACGTCGCCCCAGAAGAGGATTTTGCGGTGCAACGGCTGGAGCGAGGCGACGATCTGCTGGATGAAGTCGAGGTAGACGGGCGCGAGGCCGCGGGCGTCGACGTCGGCCTTGGTGCGACCGAGGCCGAGGTCGATGGTTTCGTCGCCTCCGACGTGGAGGAAAGGCGATGGATAAAGCTGTGCAAGCTCGGTGAACATGCTGTGGATGAGGGGGATGGAGCCAGGTGCGCCGGGGGAGAGGACGGCACCGTGCGGGGTTTCGGCGACGTCAGCGTACTGCTCGTTGATGAGCATGTGGCGGAGGTGGCCGAAGGCTTCCTGCTCAGGGACGACGGTGACGTGGTACTGGCGGGCGTAGGCGACGAGCTGGCGGGCGTCGTCTGCCGTGAGGGCGGCGCCGGGGACGGCGGCGAGAGGGTTCGAGGCGTAGGCCTGCGTGGTTTCGAAGTAGGGGGAGTAGAGGTTGTCCTTGTAGGCGGCGAGGGTGCGGATGAGCTTCTTCTGGAAGTCGAGGGTGTCGATGGGGCCACGGGAGAGATCGTCGTGCAGGCCGCGGTACTGCATGGCGGGCCAGTCGCGGATGGTGGCGATCTGGAGTTGTGCCGTCGCGCCATCTCCAATAATGAGTTGCTTGATGGTCTGGAGGGCGTAGAAGATGCCGGCGGAGGTGTTGGCGGTGAGTACGAGGCCGGAGTCGCGGGTTCCGTTGGGGTCGGGCAGGATGACGTAGCCTTCGGCGGCCATTTCGGGCCCCATAGCGGTGGGCTTGCTGGCCTGCTGGGCGGGTGGAAGCGACTCGGTGTAGGTGGCGCGGCCAATGTTGGTGCTGAACCGGGCGACGAGGATGTGCGGGGCGTTGGGGGCTTCGGTGGTGGGGATGTGGCGGTCGGAGAGCGATTGGCGAAGGTCGGCGATGGCGAAGGAGTCTTCGGGGTCGCAGGGGCTGGCGCAGTCGATGCGAATGCCGGTGGGGAGCGACAGCGTGGCGCCGGGGGTGACTGCCCTGGGCGTCGGGATCAGATGGAGGGTCTGGGCTGTGGCTGGGAGGGTGAGGAGAAGAGCGGCAAGGGACCGGAAGCGCATGAAAATACGGTACAGGAAATGGAGGGCAGGAAATAGGAAGTCGGGCGGTTGTGATGGGGCGAAAGTTGATCCTCGTGGCAACAACTTCGGTGAGGAGCTCATTGCATCTGAAGTGATCGAGGTGGTTCTTATGAGTGAGAAACATGATCGGGATGCGCATTACAAGGAACTGAGCGGCAAGGAGGGGATGGAGAAGATCTCCGAGTTGGTGAAGGGGATTCACATCTGCATGATGACGACCGTGGCCGCGGACAGGAAGATGAGTTCGCGACCGATGGCGGTGCAGGATAAGCCGTTCGATGGAACGCTGTGGTTTCTGACGCGCGTGACCTCGGAGAAGATCGGCGAGATTGCGAAGGACCAGGATGTGACGTTGACGTTCGCGGAGCCGAAGGATTCCAAGTACATCTCGCTGAAGGGTATTGCCGCTACGAGTCAGGACAAGGCGAAGATCAAGGAGCTTTGGAACCCGATGTACAAGGCATGGTTTCCGAAGGGCGAGGATGATCCGGAGATCGCGGTGCTGCGTGTGGAAGTGTCAGAGGCGGATTACTGGGAGGCTTCGTCCAGCAAGGTTGTGATGATGGCGAAGTACGCGTTCGCGGCGGCTACTGGAGGGAAGATTGAGATTGGGGAAGCGGGGCATGTGGAAGTTCAGTGAATAGTGAGTAGTGAATAGTGAATAAAGTAAAGGCCCGCGTCTTGATCGACTGCGGGCCTTTGTTTTTGTCTTATTCACTATTCACTATTCACTATTCACTGCTCGCCCTCAAATCGGGTTGGTTCCGTTGAGGATTGGAATGCCTGGTGGTGGGGTGAAGGTGAAGTCTGTGTCGGTGGTGGGGATGTTTTCGTGCATGCCGGTGAAGGTGAAGGTTGTGGTGGCGCCGTCGGTGTCTTCGATGCGCATGGTTTGAATTTGGCCTGCTGCGTTGACCGTTAGTGCGAGCGAGTGGAGGCGTTGTTGCATGCCTTTGGGCGTGCCGGAGAGCGTGTAGACGCCCGCGCTGACAGGGGTGAGGGTGAGGTTGTCGAGCTCTTTGGCAAGCTCTGTGTGGCCGAGGAGGAAACGCAGCGGGCTGCGGAGATCGTCGAGCTGTTTTTCGGGGATGCGGGTGGCTTGCGCGTCGCCGGGGGTGTAGGTGATGGCGGAGTGGCCGTCGAGCAGGAAGAGCTTGCCGGCGGGGGAGTCGTAGACCCAGCGCATGCGACCGGGCTTCTTGAGGGTGAGTGTGCCGGTCTCGGAGCGGTCGAGACCCATGCTCTGGTAACGCTCGGTGTAATGGGCCTGCAGGGATTGCAGGTGGTTGTAATGGGCATCGACGATCTTGGCTAGCGATGCAGCGGTGGGGGCTTGCGCGTGGAGAACGCATGTAGAAAACGCCAACAGAAACGATGCAACGGATCGACGGTTTAGATTGCGGGGTTGTAGGAACAAAATTCGGAGATCCTTCACTTCACTCTAGGATGACGACGAAAGCACAAGGGCCGTCCGGGGACGGCCCTTGTCGGCTCCGGCAGCAGTTTTACTGCAGCAGCTCGGTGCAGTTGGTGCCGCCCTTGGGGTCGTAGTGGATCTGGCCGTTCTCGTCGGTGCAGTAGCCGCGGTCGCCGGAGTGTCCGACGGAGTTCGGAACGGCAGTGACGGTGTAACCGGTGATCTGGTCCTGGTTGTTGACCGTGATCTTGTTGCAGTTGGTGATGGCGAAGGTGTAGCCGGACTTGTTACCCGCGGCAAGCTCTTCGGGGATGAGCTGTGCGGCATCGGACGAGGGCGCACCGGTGCCAGGTTTGCCGCCGAGCGCGGCCAGTGAGCAGGCAAAACCGTGGGTGGGGTAGTCGGAGTTGTAGTTATTCTCCTGGGCGGCGATGTCCTTGAGCGAAGCGATGGCCGAAGTCTGGTTGGCCTTCTTGATGGAGTTCTGCATGGCCGGGATGGCGAGGGTGGCCAGGATGAGGATGATCGACATAACGATCAGGAGTTCGATCAGGGTGAAGCCGGATTCTGTGGAGCGCTTTTGCTGGGTTTTGAGCATGGTGGTCCTCGAAGGGGTGCGCTTGAGCGCTGGTGTTCTGACAGGTACAGAGTATAGACGGTTCGCTCGAACAGAGGGTAGACGCCGGTTTGGCGAAATACGGCCACCCGGATATCGCAGTTAGCAGGCCAGATCGCCGCGCTCGATCTTCAGGGTGCCGAGGTTGCCGAGTAGGGTGAGCGCCATATTCTCTGAGAGCAGGAGTTGCTGCGCCAGGCGCTGGACGTCTGCGGCGGTGATGCAGTCGATTTCGGCGGTGATGTCGTCGACCGAATAGAAGCGACCGTGGTACATCTGCTGGCGGGCGAGGTTGGACATTCGCGAGCCGGAGCTTTCCAGGCCCAGCACCATGTTGCCCTTGGACTGATCCTTGGCGCGCTTGAGCTCCTCGTCGGTGACGAGCTCGGTCTTCATGCGGGTGAACTCGGCGAGCGTGAGGGCGAGGACTTCGCGGGTTTTGTCGACGGCGCAACCGGCGTAGACGGCCAGCGAACCGGTATCGCGGAAGGGGTTCATTTCCGAGTAGATCGAATAGGCAAGGCCGCGGTCTTCGCGGATGGACTGGAAGAGCCGCGAGCTCATGCCGCCGCCAAGGATTGAATTCAGCAGGTGGATGCCGAAACGGTCGGAGTGCGAGACGGGAAGCGAAGGCATGGCGAGGCAGAACTGAACCTGCTCGAGAGACTTCTTGTTCTTGAGGGTGATGTGCGGGAAGGCCTTGGGCGCGGCGTGCTTGGCGATTTTTTCACCGGAGCTTGCGCTGAGCGAGTTGAAGGCCTGGGCTACCTGCGCTACGAAATCTTCATGGTCCAAATTGCCGGCCGCGGAGAAGACCATATTGGGCGGTGTGAAGCGGCGGGCGTACTCGTCGAGAACGATTTGCTGGGTGAAGCTGGAGACGGTCTTGGCGGTGCCGAGGATGGGACGGCCTAGGGCGTCGCCCTTCCAGAAGTTCTGCGTGAAGAGCTCGTGGACGAGGTAGTCGGGGCTGTCTTCGTCGATTTTGATCTCTTCGAGGATGACGCCCTGTTCCTTGGCGATGTCGTCTGGGGCGAAGGTGGGGTGCAGGACGAGGTCGGTCAGAAGGTCGAGCGCGGCTGGAACATTTTCGTCCAACACCTTGATGTTGAAGCAGATAGTCTCTTTGCCTGTGAAGGCGTCGAGGTTGCCGCCGATGGCGTCGATCTCGCGGGCGAAGTCCTTGGCCGAGCGGGTAGTGGTGCCCTTGAAGACCATGTGCTCGATGAAGTGAGAGATGCCATTGGTTTCGGGCGTCTCGTCGCGGGAGCCGCAGTCGATCCAGACACCCATGGCGACGGAGCGGACGTAAGGCATGCGCTCGGTGAGGACCAGGAGGCCGTTGGGGAGCGTGGTCTGGCGGATGTCGCGTGGATGCGGAGTGGAGGCAGTGGTGGCGAGGTTTTCGGCCACAGGAACGGTAATAGGCATCGGTTTTATTGTTTCACGATTGGAGCTGAACGTGCGACGAGGCCGTAGGCTACTGGAGATTGAGGGTGACGTTTCCGTTGCAGTTACCTCCTGAAATGACGCCGGTGAGGAGGAAGCCAGGGGTGACGTTGGAACCGTACGAGAGATTGAGGGTCGCGTCCAGGGTGGAACCGTCATTCATAAGAATGATTTGGCGCCCAATGTACCCGGTAAGGTAGCTTCCGGATTGGATCGTACCCTGGGTGAAGCAGGTCGAGCCTTGAACGGTGACGGCGCCAGTGAGAGCGAAGTCTCCATGTGCATCGGGTGTGGAAGATTCCGCGAGCTGCTCGGTGAGCATGAGGCCGGGAGACGAAACAGCCGTGGTTGCCCAGTTGCCGGTGATGCCGGGCAGGCGCATTGCCGTGGTTTGCACGTAGGCTCCGGGACCGTCTTCGAACGTGACGCTAACGATAGTGCCGCTGCATCCGCCGAGAATGGTGAACGAGCCTCCTGTAATCGATGCACCATCGGCAGCGAGCTTGCCGTTGAAGGTAAGGACCTGTCCGTCGACGGAAGAGGAGGCGATGCTCAGATTGTTATTGCTGTCCAGCGTGCCGGTGTAGGGAATGTCCTCGTACCCCTGGTCGAAGCAACTTGTGAGAGAGTGGAAAACGCCACTGAGCTGGCCGCCGTTGTTGACCATCGAGCCGAAGAAGTTATACGAGGTTAGAGTGTCCGGAGTCGGTCTGTAGAAACCGCTGATGATCCAGTTGCTGGGAATGGGGGTGTTTGGGGTGGTGGGAGACGAAGGACGCCTGTCGCAAGAGTGAAGAGGTCTTTGCCGCAGCCGAGAAACGTATAGAGCAGGAGTGGAAGAGCAATAAGTGCAGTTCTGATTCCGGAGGTTCGTTTCATGAATGACCTGAGGCGGAAGCCTGTTTGTGGTCAGACGTCTTGGTCGTACGAGTGTCACCATGCAGTCACGATTAGGTTGGAACGGTGTTGGCTTCCTGAAGGGCCTCCGGCGAGACGATGGTGCCTTGGTGATAAAGAATTTGCCAGCCTTCCTGGACCTTGTGCCACAGAGTCGACCGTCGGGTGACCCGGCCTGTCTGGTCGAGCGTATAGGTCAGGAGGTAGGTGTTGGGGGCAAGTTGCTGCAGGACGAAGTCCGTGGTTTGCCAATGAGCGACCTCGGCATCGATGGGTGGATGCAAGGTCAGGGTTTCGAGGATGAAGTCTCGGCTGTAGCGGCGACCGGAGGCGCCGACTTCCCAGTAGTCCGGAGACATGGTCGTGGGGAAGGCGGGTCGATGAAAGATAGGTTCGCGACGGTGGAGATCGTCGAGGATTGGGAGCAGCTCCGGGGCGGTTTCGGGCAGGACGCTTGTGGACGCCATGCCGAAGATTATAGGGCGGTAAACTGGAACCATGGATACGCGTGCGCTATTTGGGATGAACTTGCCGGAGCTGACGGAGATGATGTCCGAGCTGGGGCAGAAGCCGTATCGCGCGAGGCAGGTGTTTGAGGCGCTCTATAAGCAGCGGGTTACGGGCGTGGAGGAGATGACCACGCTGTCGGTGGCGCTGCGTTCGGAACTGGTTCAGGCCGGTTGGTCGGTTGAATTGCCGGAGATGGTGCAGACGGCTACGTCTGTCGATGGAACCGAGCGGTACCTGATGCGGATGGCCGACGGTGAGACGGTGGAGACCGTGTGGATGCCGGATGGCGACGGCGGCGAGCGTGGTGATGGGAGTGAGGCTGCGGTCGAGGAGGCCTCTGAGACTGAGACTGCGGAAGAGGCTGTTGCGGGTGTGAAGAGCGACGGCGGCTATTGGTCACGGCGTGGGGAGGGGCGGGCTCGTTCGAATTTTGGGACGCTGGCGGAGAACGGATTTCGCAGGGCGACGATTTGTATTTCCAGCCAGGTGGGTTGTGCGGTGAACTGCCAGTTCTGCCTGACGGCGAAGTTGGGGATCAGGCGGAACCTGACGGCGGGTGAGATCGCCGGGCAAGTAGCCGCGGTGCTGAACCGGCACAACATTCAGATCGGCAAGGACCGCATCAACCTGGTGTTCATGGGCATGGGCGAGCCGTTCCTGAACTACGACAGCTTTATGAAGAGCGTGATGCTGCTGGTGGAGGGAATCGGCATTCCGGAGTCGCGGATGACGGTGTCGACCAGCGGGATTCTGCCGGGGATTGAAGCGTTTGCGAAAGAGACGGTGCGGCCGAAGCTGGCGTTGTCGTTGAATGCTTCGAATGATGTGGTGCGCGAGCGCATCATGCCGATCACGCGCAAGTGGGACATTGCGGCGCTGCTGGAGGCCGTGCAGAAGATTCCGCTGCGCACGCGCGAGTGGGTGACGTTTGAGTATGTCCTGCTGGGTGGAGTGAACGATCAGCCGGAGCATGCGCGCGAGGTGCTGGATTTGCTTGCAGGCATGCGGGCGAAGGTGAATCTGATCGTGTGGAACCCGGGACCGGGGATCGATTATGTGCAGCCGAAGCCGGGGGATGTTGCGGTGTTTCAGAAGATGCTGATCGATGGCGGAATTGCGACGTATATTCGGCGTCCCCGCGGGCGGGATATTTATGCGGCCTGCGGGCAGTTGAAGCGGACGGTGGCGGAGCCGGAGCTGGTGGTGATTGGGGCGGCGGCGATTTAGCTTGTCATGCAATTGCATTACAATTACTGTGAGGGCAAAATGATGGCTTCCAATGCGCTTGTGCAGACTCGGATTGATTCAGAGATAAGGGATCGTGCTTCGGTCGTTCTTGAGGCTGTGGGGATGACGGTTTCTGATGCAGTGAGAGTTCTGCTGACACGAACCGCCAATGAGGGAGCGGTGCCGTTTACCCCGGTGCATGACGCTGCGTACGACGCATGGTTTCGTGCGAAGGTGCAGGAAGCATTGGATGATCCGAGACCGGCTATCACCATGGAAGAGGTAGATCGTCGTGCGGCGGTAAGACGCGCGAAACTGTTAGCTAAGCTAAAGGCATGATCCAGATACTTTGGACGGAGGTGGCTGAAGCTGATCTGGATGCGATTGTCATGTATATCGCAGACGAAAGCGTTCCCAACGCGCTGGCAATGGATGCGCGGATTCGTGACCGAGTTCGAATGCTTGCAGGTTACCCCGAACTTGGGCCTGCCGGACGAATGCCTGGTACTCGTGAACTTATAGTTCCCCATGATCGTTGTGTCGTGGTCTATCGTCTTCAAGACGATCTAGTTTATGTTTTGCGAGTTATTCACGGCGGACAGGAATGGCCCATAGTTCTTTAGGCACAAGCATTACAGCGGCGCGTTCAAACGCCTCGTCAGCATTTCCTTCACATCAGGCCAATCCTGCTTGATGATTGAAAACCACGCGCTGTCGCGGCTGGAGCCATCGGGCATCACGTAATGGTTGCGGAAGGTCCCTTCATAGATGGCGCCGATCGAGCGAATGGCAGCTTTCGAGCGTTGGTTGTGGTCGTGGGTTTTGAAGGCGACACGCAGCAGGTTGAGTGTTTCAAAGGCGTACGTGAGCTGCAGCAGTTTGGCTTCGAGGTTTACGCGGGTGCCGCGGAACGCTTGGACGAGCCAGGTGCTGCCTAGTTCGGTGGAGCGGTGCTTCAGGTCGAGGTCCATGAATCGGGTGCCACCGGCGATCTGTTCGGGGTTGCCCTCGCTGCCCTTATGGATCGTGATCCACGGCAACGCTGTGCCGGCGGCCTGCGCGTTGAGCGCGCCCTCCACCCAGTTGCGTAGATGTTCGGAGGTGGTCATGGGGTAGACCATATAGCGCCAGATGGAGGGGTCGAAGGCGATGGTTTCGAGCGGGGGGATGTGTTCGAGGGTGAGCGGTTCGAGACGGACGTGGGGGCCTTCTAAGGTGGGAGTCTCCATAAGACAGAGTGTAGAGGATAGAGGGTAGAGTGTAGAGAATCGCGAATTTAGTGGCCGGATGAGCCAGGACGCTCCGCAGAGTGCTCCGAAGTTCAGGATAAAGAGGTTGGGACGCGCTGCGCGAGATTCAGCACTGTTTCGGCGACAAAATCGTAGCTATGGCGCAGCACTTCGCCTTCGTGGACAAAGTTGCCGGTGATGGGTTCGACGCCGAGCGAGCGGATGCGCTCGAGATCGGGCTCGATGGGGGTCTGTCCGAAGCGCGCATACTGAGTCACCGTCGCGGGCAGGATTGGCGAAGTGTTGATCAGGGCGTAGTCGAAGATCTTTGCGCCGGCGTGGTCAAGGATCTTTTCGATGTGCTGCGAGGCGGTGAGGCCGAGGCTTTCGTTGGCCTGCGTCATGAGGTTGCAGATATACACGCGCGTGGCATTGCTGGAGGCAAGCGCTTCCGGGATGCCGCGGACGAGCAGGTTGGTGATGAGCGACGTGTAGAGCGAGCCTGGGCCGAGCGTGATGAGGTCGGCGCTAGCGATGGCTTCGAGGGTCTCGGGCAGCGGGCCGGCGTCGGCGGGTTCAAGCATCAGCTCGGAGATGGAGCGCTTGCTGGCGGAAATGTTGGTTTCGCCATGGACCAGCGAGTCGTCGTCCATGCGCGCGATGAGCGTGGCGTTGGCGGTGGTGGACGGAAAGATGTGGCCGCGCGTAGCGAGGATCTGCGAGGACATCTGCACGGCCTGCGCGAAGTCCCCGGTAATTGCCGAAAGTGCGGCGACGAAGATGTTGCCGAAGCTGTGTCCGCCGAGGTCGCCTTGCTCGAAGCGGTACTGGAAGAGCCGCGAGAGCAGGTGCTCGTCTTCGGAGAGCGCGACCATGCAGTTGCGGACGTCTCCCGGCGGGAGCATCTTCAGGTCTTCGCGGAGCCTGCCGGAGGAGCCACCGTCGTCGGTGACGGTGACGATGGCGGTGAGGTCGCGGATGAGACAGGGAAGGTGTTTGTAGGCCGGATGGACGACGGGGTTGGTGCCCTGAGGCGCGGCTACATAGCGTTTGAGGCCCCGCAGGAGCGTGGAAAGGCCGGTGCCGCCGCCGATAGCGACTACGCGGAGCTGCTTGGGTTTCGGTGTTGCCATCGGGGTCTAGTGTAGACGTTTCCGGAGGCTATGCTTCGGGGTACAGCAGTTCGGTGAAGCGGGGGTCGTCTGCAACCGAGTCGAAGTCCGAGTCCGAGCGGGCCTGGAAGCGGTACTGGGCGTTGAGACGGATGGCCTCGGTCAGGTGGTCGATGCAGGTCTGCGTGTCGCCGGTCATGCTGGAAAGCAGAGCGAGGCCGTAGAAGGCGTAGTCGGCGGAGCTGTCCTTGAGCAGGATTGCCTGGAAGTGCTCGCGCGCATCCTCATAGTTGCCGTGGTTCAGCAGGGAGATGGCGTAGTCATAACGCTCTTCGTGGGTCTCGAAGCTGGTGGTGCCCTTTTTGATCTGGCCGACGCAGGCAGAGATATACATGCGGATGCGGTCGGCGAAGTCGTTCGGGGCGGCCTCAAGCATGGCGGTGAAGGCGACGTGGGCCTTGTCGTACTTGCCGGCCTGCATCAGCTTGAGGGCGCTCTCGTACAGCGCAAGGGTCTGTTTGCGAGCCGCGGCGTCAACGGCCTGGGGACTGCCGGCGATCGTACGCGGCGTCTTCTTAACGGGGATAGGAGTAGATGGTGTGATGGGGATACCCGACTTGGTGGCCATGGTGTGTCTCGTTGAATGAAACCGGACTTTGGTTGAAATGTTGTGGGATCAGTGAAACTTTATTGTAACGGCAGACGTAGAACTTTGCCCGAGTGCCTATTGCTGCTGCTTCGGTTTTATACGGGCCAGAGGTGCCGCGGGTCAAATGCTGCGTTCAACGTGTTCCTTTGTGCTCACTCGGGTTGCCGTATAAGACTGGGTTGAGGGCGGGATCGTTATACATCTTTAGCTGCCGGTAGAGTTTAAATCGGCGCTCGCCGGCGAGAACTTCGGTCCAAAGAGCTGCGAGACAGCCGGCGAGGTCACTTCGCTGCTCGTTGAGCAAAGCCAGGCGCTCCCGGTTGCGCTGGTGATGTTGCGCAGAGGCGTCCGCCCGGCGCGTCTCTTCCGCGGTGTGGAAGATCTTGAGCGCAAGGATGGAGAGCCGGTCGATCATCAGCCCGGGAGTCTCGGAGTGCAGCGGCGCGGACGCCGGCTGCACGGGCGCAGCTTCGAGCAGCGCGACGTCGATGCGTTCGACGAGGTCGTTGCGGAGTTGGTTCAGGCTGTCGATGGCGTGCTTGATCTCGATCATGGCAGTGCCATCGGCCAGCGGGGCGCGTGCTTCGTCTTCGCGGTGCCACAGGTCGAAGTTTGCGCGGTGTTGGTCGAGCACAAGGGTCTCGAAGTCCGTGCCTGCGGCAGGAAGGGGAACGAATGAGTCGTGCCAGTGGGCGGTCGATTGGTCGTGAAGCAGCGGGATGATGGAAGCGTTGAGCATCTAGGGACTAGAGGCATGGTAGCAAGTTCCCGGTCGAAGATACTGTCCGTCGCGAGGCACGGATACACTGGAGGCATGGGGTCAACCAAAGTCAACCGCGTACTGGTCTTCCGATTAGGGAGTCTGGGCGATCATATGGTGGCCTTGCCTTGCTACAGGCTCGTGCGTCGCGCCTTTCCAGGCGCCGAGGTCCGGCTGCTGACCAACGTCCCTGTGAGCGGGAAAGCCGCGGCTGCGGAAGCCGTCCTCGACGGCAGCGGCCTTGTCGACGGCTACTTGACTTACGTGGTGGGAGAGCGCGGCATCTGGTCTCTCGCAAAGCTGTGGTGGATAATCTTCCGCTGGCGTCCGGACGTGATGGTTTATCTTGCGCCCGTGCGCGGTGACCACGCCGTTCGCCGCGATGCCAGGTTCTTTCGCTTCTGCGGCATTAAACGCATCATCGGCGTCCCGCTCACAAAAGACCTCCAGCGTACCCGAAGTGAAGGCTTCCGCGAGGGCGTGCCCTGGTACGAGCAGGAAGGCCTGCGTCTCGCTCGCTGTGTCGCGGAGCTTGGCGATGCCCATATAGACGAACAGGAAAGTTGGTCTCCGGGCCTGACACCGGCTGAGCGCGAGGAAGGTTTTGAGCTGACGGCGGGATTGTCTGGAACCAAATACTTCGCCTTCAGCCTGGGCACCAAGGCCCAGGCTAATCAATGGGGCATCGAGCGCTGGCAGGAACTCCTTGCCAAAGTGGCCAGAGAATGGCCCGGCCACGGATTGGCTATCATCGGCGCGCCCGACGAGCGCGAAGTCAGCGAGACGGTCGCAGGCGCCTGGCGCGCCGTCGAAGGCAGTGGCCCCGCATTGAATCTCTGTGGCCTGTCGAAGCCCAGAGTTAGCGCCGCGGTCGTCGAGCGCGCCGTGCTGTTTTTCGGGCACGACAGCGGCCCGGGCCATATGGCAGCGTCCGTCGGAACGCCGGTGCTCGGCATCTTCAGCGCCCGCATGAAGTCCGGCGAGTGGGTGCCGCATGGTGCCCACGTCCGGATCGTGCTCCACTGGGTAGACTGCGGCGCCTGCGGGCTTGAGACGTGCATCGTAGAACGAAAGAAGTGCATCCTCTCGATCGGAGTCGAGGAAGCCTTCCTCGCGGCGAGGGAACATCTGTGGAGCATGCAAATGGCTGAGGAGAGAAGTCGATGATGCAGGAGATACATGCGGTACTGAATTTGCTCGAAGGCGGTTTTGGCAATCTGAAGGTCCTTGTGGTGGGCGACCTCATGCTGGACCGCTACATCCTCGGCGAGGTCGAGCGCATCTCCCCCGAGGCGCCGGTGCCGGTGCTTCGCCATGCCCAGCGCTACGAGCGGCCGGGCGGAGCGGCGAATGTCGCCATGAACCTCGCCGGACTGGGCTGCACCACGCTGCTGGCCGGCTTTTGGGGCAACGACACCGAACAACGCGAGCTGGCGGTGTTCCTGGAAAAGGCGGGGGTCGATACGGCAGGGGTGGTCACAACCTCGCTGCCGACAATTTCGAAGACTCGCATTCTTGGCCGCATGCAGCAGCTGCTGCGGCTGGATATCGAGAGCCGTGAGCGGCCGAGCGCCGAAGATCAACAGCATCTGCTGGAACGCGTGGAGCAGCTCGTCAGCAAAGTACACGCAGTGGTGCTCTCCGACTACGCCAAGGGCGCGCTTACGGCACAACTGTGCGAGACGGCGATTCGCGCGGCGAGGCGTATGGGGGTGCCGGTGCTGGTCGATCCCAAGTCGACGGACTTCAGCATGTATTCGGGCGCAACCGCCGTCTGCCCGAACCTGAAGGAGCTCTCCGCGGCGACCGGTGTGGCGGCACATGAAATTGAAGAGTTGCTGGTTGCGGGCGAAGCCCAGCGGCAGGAGCACGACCTCACCTACCTGACCCTGACGATGAGCGAGAAGGGAATTCGTGTGTTGTCGGAGGGCCGTACGTTTCACTCGCCGGCACGAGCGCGTGAGGTGTATGACGTCTCCGGCGCGGGCGATACCGTTATCGCGACGATGGCAGCCTGCCTCGCGGCGAAGCTGCCCATTGAAACCGCGGTCGATCTGGCGAACCTTGCCGCCGGCATTGTTGTCGCGACGGTCGGAACGGTGCCGATCGCCAAGCATGAGCTGATCGCCGCGCTTACGCCTTCGAGCGGGATCACGAGCGGCGAAAAGATGCTCGACGGCGAGCGGCTACTGAAGCGTGTGGCGGAGTGGCGCGCCGCGGGGGAAACCATTGTGTTCACCAACGGCTGCTTCGACCTTCTGCATGTAGGGCACATTACGCTGCTTGAGGACTGCCACAAGTTCGGCTCGAAGCTTGTGCTGGGTCTCAACGCGGATGCTTCTATCTGCCGGCTCAAAGGGCCGTCGCGGCCTATCGTTGGCGAAAACGAGCGCATGCGCGTGATGGCGGCGCTGGCCGCCGTAGATGCCGTGGTCTTGTTCGCTGAGGATACGCCGCTGGAGCTGATCAAGCTGGTGAAACCGGATGTGCTTGTAAAAGGCGGGGATTATAGTGTGGAGACAGTCGTGGGGCATGAGGCCGTCATAGCCGCTGGCGGGCGTGTGGAGATTGTGCCCACGGTAGAAGGCTTTTCGACCAGCAATATTGTGAAGAAGCTACAGGGGAACGCATGATCATCGTGACCGGTGGTGCCGGGTTTATAGGAAGCAACCTGATCCGGCAGCTCAACCAAATGGGTGAGCGCGACATTTTGCTGGTGGACAACTTTGCTCCTGCGCCGAACCTGAGCGGGCCCAAGTTCCTGAACCTATGGGGCGCGGAGTATAGCGACTTCATGGACAAGCGCGAGTTCCGCGCCGCGCTGGCTGCCGGCGACTTCAGGAACGCGAGTGTCCGAGCCATACTGCACCAGGGCGCCTGCTCGAACACTCTGGAAGATGACGGCCGTTACATGATGGACAACAACTTCACCTACTCGAAGGAGCTGTTGCACTTCGCGGTCGAGCGCGCAATCCCGCTGGTGTATGCGTCGACGGCGGCTGTCTATGGCCTTTCCGAGACGTTCAAGGAAACGCCTGAGAATGAACGCCCACTGAACGTCTACGGCTACTCGAAGCTGGTATTCGACAACTACGTGCGGCGGCTTATGCCGGAAATCAAGAGCACGGTCGTCGGGCTGCGCTACTTCAACGTCTACGGTCCGCGCGAGCAGCACAAGGGCCGCATGGCAAGTGTGATACACCACTTCACCAAGCAGCTTAAGGATACCGGCACGATCCGTATGTTTGAAGGCTCAGGCGGCTACGGTGATGGCGAGCAACGCCGCGACTTCGTGTTCGTCAAGGACCTCGCGAAGGTCAACCTCTTCTTCGGCGGCCTACTTCCCGAGAGCCCTAAGATGCCGGTACAGGCTGTGGTCAACGCGGGCACCGGTGAGGCGCGGACGTTCAAGGCCGTGGCAGAGTCCCTGATGGCCGTCCACGGTCAGGGCAAGATCGAGTACATCCCATTTCCCGGCGATCTGAAGAATCGCTACCAGCACTTTACGGAAGCCGACATCGCCGGCCTTCGCCAGGCGGGTTATGGCAGCCCCTTCACTGCGCTCGAAGACGGTATACGCCAGACATTCGCAGAAGAGCCGGTTGACTAACGCAGCAGAACGAATTTCGGAAGCGCCAGGAGCACGCTGTGAGCGAGTCAGGACGCAAGCCGTCGATGCTTTGTATCAGCACCTACGAAAAGGGGCAGGCGTTTCTGCGTGAGGCTGCGAGCCTGGCTTGCGACGTTACGCTTCTCACCGTCGATAAGCTTGCCGAAGGTGATTGGCCGAAGGATGTGCTCGCCGGCTTCCACACCATGCCCGAAAACCTGACACCCGAGCAGGTGCAGCACTTCGTCACACGCTTCGCCACGCACTGGCCGATCGACCGCGTGGTCGCGCTCGACGAGTTCGACCTTGAAGCAGCCGCACTGCTCCGCGAGCATCTTCGACTGCCCGGCATGGGCCAGACCGCAACACGGTTCTTCCGCGATAAGCTGGCGATGCGGATCGCGGCGCGCGCAGCGGGGATCGCGGTGCCGGACTTCATTGGCGTCTCCAACCACGACGATGTGTGGTACTTTCTGAATCACACGCAGGGGCCGTGGCTGCTCAAGCCGCGCTGGAGCGCGTCGGCTATCGGTATCAAGAAGGTCGAACAACCGAACGATGTTTGGCCGTTCCTCGAACAGCTAGGCGATGCGGCCACGGACCACCTGCTGGAGTGTTTCGTCCCCGGAGACATCTTCCACGTGGAAGGCATTTCCTGGGGTGGTGAGGTGCTGTTCGCGGCTCCGCACAAGTACGGCCAGCCTCCGATGCAGACCATGCACCAGGGCGGCGTCTTCACCACACGCACGCTTGATCGCGACAGTGACGATGCGACCGCGCTACGCAGGATCCACGCGGCAATACTGGCCGCGCTCGGTATGCGGAACGGTGTAACGCACTCGGAGTTCATCAAGGCGCACGCCGACGGTAAGTTTTACTTTCTGGAAACAGCCGCGCGCGTCGGCGGTGCGTACATTGCCGAGGTGGTCGAGTACGCCAGCGGGCTGAATCCGTGGGCGGAGTGGGCCCGGATTGAAGTCGCCGCGCTGCTTGGGGAAGAGTACATCCTGCCGCGCCTTCGTAAGGACTATGCCGGCAGCGTGATCTGCCTGGCCCGGCAGGAGGAGCCGGATACCTCGGCCTACGATGCTCCGGAGATCGTCAGCCGCCTGCATAAGCACCACCATGCCGGCCTGATCGTGCGTTCGGAGTCGCCGGAGCGCGTGCAGGGGCTGTTGGAGGAGTATGGCGCCCGGTTTCTGGACGACTTTTACGCGCGCATGGACGCCGGACAAGCCGACCTCGTAGAAACAGGGGTTAGGGATTAGAAAAGAAGTGGTGAGCGGGCTGGGGCTCGAACCCAGGACCAACGCCTTAAAAGGGCGATGCTCTACCAACTGAGCTACCCGCTCGGCCCACAGTTAAGGTAGCACGGCTGGGCCGTCTGTTTTCCTACGGCTGACCGTTCCACTCGTGCGGCTCTAAGGCTGGAGTTTGTAGTAGATGAGACGAAATGACCGAATCCGGAACCTAAGTAGATTCGGAACCCGATGTATTACCGTTTTCACACCAAAGTGTGACGGTAGTTGCATTGACTTGCGAGTGACGGCAAAGTAGCCTCACCCTAAGAGATACAGCAAGCTGAAGCAGGTTTTTCAGGGAGTTCTGGGGTTACTTGCCGGAATTGCCGGGAATTGAGGCATGGGATGGATAGTCCAAATCCGGAAGCCCTGGACGAACGGGCCCTGGCGGAGACGCCGGAGGATGTAGCCGTCCTTTATTCCTGGGCAAACCTGCAGGGGGCCAAGTATCGTGATTTTTCGGCATCCAGGCGCGAATACCGCGCGCAGATGAGACACCGGGCAGCTGAACAGCAGCGTGAAGAAGAGGTGCGAGCCAAAGGCGAAGCCGAGGCCGCAGCCGCGGAGGCAGAGCGCGCAGCGCGGGAGGCCGAAGAAGCGGCGCGTTTCCATGAGTCGGCCGCGAAGAAGGCTTCCGCCGAGCGTCATTCTGAAGATTTTGAAATAGAAGAGGCAGCGCAGGCGCGGGCCATGAAGCATGCCGCGGAGTTGAACCGCGTAGCTGCCGCCGAGCGTGTGGAAGCCGCCCGCCGGGCGGAAGCCGTAGCCGCCGCCGAAGCTGCCGCTCGTCGCGAGGCGCGCGAGATGGCAGAGGCGCAAGCCTCCGCCGCTCGTCAGGCAGCCCGTTATGCGGAATCGGAGTATACGCGCCGCTCGCTGGCGGGTCCGCAGCCATCGGCCATTGTTCCGGGCCAGATCTCCGACCCTTACACCAATGATGAGCCCGCAATTCTCCCGGGCCGGTTGTTTCACCAGCCGCATGTGCAGGAAGACGACATGCAGCCGACACGTTTGCCGCGGTCACGAGAAGCGCGGCTGCTGATACCACAGCCCGATCCGAGAGATCCCGAGCACATGAAGGAAATAAAGGAATATTGGGTTACGGGATCGGTTGAGGATGAGGCCAGGATCGCCGCCGGTGGGGCGCAGGCCATTGAAGATGCTGCCGCTAAGCCCAAGAGCCACGTCAGCTACTATTACGAGCCTGACTCTCACGAGAAAGTCGCTGCCGTAGAGCACTATGCGCAGGTTGCTCCTTATACGGCGCGGGATCAAGCACTCGAACCGCGCCACGAGACACCTTATGCGGATCCGGCTCCTCCAACACCGCGTGCCGGTGTGTTTGAGTCTTCGCGGCGTCGGGGCTCGATCTACGGTCTCGGTGGTTTGGATTCTACAGATGACAGCAGCGTAGTTCGTGCGGCTGTGCGGCCCGCACCGCAGCAGGCCGGAGCAATGTATGACCCGATTCCGGGCTCGCCTCGCCGTGGGGCGACCTACGATTCGAATGCAGCGCGTGCGGCAGCGCAGAGAAGCGGCGTATTTGAGTCCGCCAAGTCCATCGAGCCTGCAGCGCGTGTGAGTGCATCTTCCAGCTCGCGGACAAGTTCGAAGTCGCGCCGGGCACGAGGCTTTCAGCCGGACGAAGCGAGTGGCGTTCATCCGGGCTACAACGGCAACGCTTTTGGCTCGGATACCCCCGAGCCGGAAGGTTCGGTCCCGGCATGGATCAACTCTTCACCGGCGGACATCCAGCGGCATGCAGAACCCCAGCGCTATGCGGAGCCGCAACGCTACTCGGAACCTCAGCGGACGCCCGAACCCCAAAGGCATGCCGAACCCCGAATCCAGGACGACAGGAGTAGCTCTGTAGTCCGCAAAGTGGCAAGCTCTCAACCGGCGAGTTCGCCCGTGGCCGACACGCTGCAACACTCGCGGGAGCGGGTCGCGGCGCGGTGGTTTGCGCTCAAAGGCATCTTCGATCACCATGGCCAGGAGCCGGTGCCTGAGCCCGCGCCCGTACGTCAAAAAGAAGTTCGCGTGCCTATGCTGACGGTGTTCTCACTCGCCGGCGGTGTGGGTAAAACGAGCCTGGTGGCGACGCTTGGCCGGGCCCTTTCTTCTATCGGCGAGAAAGTTTTGCTGACCGACACTACCTCGCACGGCCTCCTTCCGTTCTACTTCGGAGCCAGCGAACTGCGTCCCGGTGTGGTGCGGACGTTCTCTCCACCCGCCGGGTCCAGCGATGCCGCCATCGCGCTCGTCAGTTATGACGTGGCGCGGAACAATGGCGACACGGCTGCGCAGGAGTCGTTGAATGATGAGTTGATCCGTGCGAGTCGTGGCATGCAGCGCGTCATCCTCGATCTTTCCCCCATTTCCCCCTGGGTCGTCAAGCGGCTGGTTCGGATGGGGTCGACCGTTGTGGTGCCTGTTGCTCCCGATATGAACTCGGTCATCAGTTTGGGGCCCGTAGAGAAGTTTTTCGCAGGTATGATCGATGGCGATGGACGGCCCGTTCAGCCGCACTATCTTTTGAATCAGTTCGATGCGTCGCTTCCGTTGCATCTGGATGTGCGCGAGGTGATGCGGCAACAACTGGGAGACCGGCTGCTTCCGTTCATCATTCGGAGATCTTCCGTCGTCTCCGAAGCTCTGGCTGAAGGCATGACCGTTATGGATTACGCGCCGGACGCACCGGTTGCGGGAGACTACATGAACTTTGCTTCGTGGCTGCGGATGCAATCCGCGCCGGCCGCAAGCGGCTTGAAAACTGCCCGATGGAGTGAACGATGACCAGGTCTCCGCTTTGGAGAGAGTTTGAATCCGGCGACAATATCATTCTTCGCCTCATACGCTTTCTGATCCTGGGCGGCGGCTTTGTCTTCCTGCTGTTTGCCGGCATCCTTGAGCTCACATGGCCACAACAAGCGGTCATGGGGCTGCTGCTCGTCCTGCTCGCCATCTGGATGGACCGCAGCTCCACGTCCTACCTCGTCACGCTCACGCTGATGCTGCTCAGCTGTTTCTCGACCTTCCGCTACGGTTTTTGGCGTATCTCCACGGTCGTCAAATTCTTCGTCGATCCCGGCTCCGTTTGGACGCCGCTCGATGCGTTCTTCATCTGGCTGCTGGTCTTCGCTGAAGCCTACTCCTTCGCCATCCTGTTCCTTGGTTTCATGCAGACGCTCTGGCCGCTGCGCCGCACTCCGGTGCCGTTGCCTGAAGATACCGACCTCTGGCCCGAAGTCGACCTGCTGATCCCCACCTACAACGAGCCTTTGAACGTCGTGCGTTACACCGCGCTTGCCGCGATGAATATCGACTGGCCCGCCGACAAGCTGAATGTCTACATTCTCGACGACGGCAAGCGCGAAGAGTTCCGCGCATTCGCGGAAGAAGCGGGCATCGGCTACATGACCCGTGACGACAACGCGCACGCCAAGGCCGGTAACATCAACCGTGCGCTCAAGCGTCTCGACGCTCCGTTCGTCGCCATCTTCGACTCCGACCATGTGCCTACGCGCAGCTTTCTGCAACTCACCATGGGCTGGTTTGGCCGCGATGCCAAACTGGGCATGCTGCAGACGCCGCACCATTTCTACTCACCCGATCCGTTCGAGCGCAACCTCGGCCAGTTCCGCGTCATTCCCAACGAAGGTGAGCTGTTCTACGGCGTTGTGCAGGATGGCAATGACTTCTGGAATGCCACGTTCTTCTGCGGCTCTTGCGCGGTCATGCGCCGTGCAGCTCTGGACGAGGTAGGCGGCATCGCTACTGAAACCGTCACGGAGGACGCGCACACCTCGCTGCGTATGCAGATACGTGGCTGGAATACGGCGTACATTAACATCCCGCAAGCCGCCGGTCTTGCAACCGAGCGTCTCAGCGGCCATGTAAAGCAGCGCATTCGCTGGGCTCGCGGCATGGTCCAGATCCTACGCACGGACAATCCGCTGTTTGCTCCAGGGCTCAAGCCGGCGCAGCGCCTCTGCTACTTCAACGCGATGACGCACTTCCTCTACGCGCTGCCGCGGCTTATCTTCCTCACCGCGCCGCTGATCTATCTCGTTCTCGGCCACACCAACGTCCCCGGCTACTGGGCTGCCATTCTCGCGTACGCCTTCCCGCATCTTGTGCTCTCCAACATCACCAACTCGCGCGTGCAGGGACAGCATCGGCACTCGTTCTGGAATGAGATTTACGAAACCGTGCTCGCACCTTACATCTTCCTTCCCACCATGCTCGCGCTCGTCAATCCCAAGTTTGGTAGCTTTAACGTAACGGCTAAGGGTGGCGTTGTCAGTCGCAGTTTCTTCGATACACGCATCGCGCAGCCGTTCCTCGTACTGCTGTTTCTCAACTTCCTCGGCATGATGTGCGGCATCCCGCGCTACTTCCATTTCCCCGGCGGATCGCTGCCGTGGCCGCTCAGCATCCTGTCGAATATGTACGACGGAACGCATCCCGGAACGATCGTCATGAATGTGATGTGGACGGTCTTCAACATGATCATCCTCGGCGTAGCGACGGCCGTCGCGTGGGAAAGCCAGCAGCGCCGCCAGACCGTCCGCGTGTTGATGGCTGTGCCTGCCGGCGTTTTGCTTTCCGATGGAACGGTGCTTCAGGGCGTCACCACCGATCTTTCGAGCGGCGGCGTGATGATGGAGCTGGACGAAGCCATGGAAGTTCCCGGCGGCGAGTCCGTAAAGTTGATTTTTCCCGTACTCGACGGCGATGCCGCTTTGCCCGCAACCATTGTGGACGTGCGCGGATCAACGCTGCGCGCCTACTTCGATCCTCTCACCATTCAGGAAGAAGAAGCATTGACCATGGTCCTCTACTCTCGCGCCGACACGTGGCTCGGCTGGGGAGAGTCGCGCGAAGTCGACCGTCCGCTGCTCAGCATGTGGCGCATCCTGCAGCTTTCTGTCCACGGCCTTAGCCAGAGCTTCCACGGCCTGATGAAGACAGGGAAGTCCCCTGCTCCGAAGGGCAAGCTCGCGACGAGCATCGCGCCTTTGTTGCTATTGGTAGCCCTGTTGGCAAACATGATGTTTGTCCCGCACGCTGCCGCACAGATCAGCACAGGAGCCGGCCTCACGGCGGCTGCGCCGACAACGCTGACCACTGGCGCCCCGCCTCCGGTCGTCGAAGGTCTCGATGGCGGCCAGCAGGCGAGGCCTGTCCCTCCCGGTCAGTTCGATAACATCTTCACGCTGTCGGATGTCGGTGTGGCGGATACCATTGTGCTCCGTGGCGTAGACACCTATCACTCGGTCTACTTCTCGGTCCCGCAAACGCAGAACGTGAAGTCCGCGACGATGAAGCTGTACTACCACTTCTCGCCTGGCCTTCTTCCCGCTATCAGCCACTTGAAGGTGAGCCTCAACGGCACGCTCTTCGCCACGCTCCCCGTAAACCAGCAGCCCACCACCATCGGCACGATGGAGAACGATCTCTCCACCGATCAGAAGCTGCAGGAACAAACCAGCGGCGCGATGCTGCACGTCGAAAACAGCGCTCTAATGGTAGCGACCCTTACGCTGCCCGCCGAGATGCTCGTCCATACCAACGAGCTCACCTTTGAGTTCATCGGCCACTACACCATGCAGTGCGAAGATCCTTCGCACTCCACGCTGTGGTCGCATGTGGATGCGAACTCCACCGTCGAACTTGCCGGAAGTCTTCTTCCGCTGCAGAACGATCTCAAGCTCTTACCACTGCCGTTCTATGACGAAGCCGTAAACCTGCATCCGTCGGTGCCCATCGTTTTTCTGTCACAGCCCTCGCCCAAAGCCCTGCAGGCCGCGGGAACGATCGCTTCCTGGTTCGGCATTCTGACGGACTACAAGGCCGTGCGGTTCCCTGTGACCTTTGGGTCGATTCCGGCGGGCAATGCCATTTTAATCAGCGAAAACACAGCTGATTTACCCGCGGCGCTCGGCGTCGCCTCCAGCTCAGGGCCAACTATCGCGATGGTCACCAACCCATCCGACCCTTACTCGAAACTGTTAGTCATCACCGGTGAGAACGCGGATAATCTGCTCATCGCCGCCAAGGTGCTTACGCTCCAGTTCAATGAGTTGGCAGGAGCCATTGCGCAGGTCTCGATGTCTAAAGCTCCAGCAAATCGAGAGCCCGACGATGCCCCGCGCTGGCTAACCACCTCACGCATCACGACCATCGGCGACATGTCGCAGCAGGGCGATCTGCAAGGTGACGGCAGCGTTCCTGTCGTCATCTACTCGCGCATCCCCCCTGATCTTTACTGGGAGGGCATCCAGAACGTCGCCTTCCAGATGAACTATCGCTACAACGGCATTCCGTTGGCCAATGAAAGTTCGCTGCAGGTCTACATGAACGGCGCCTACGTTAGCTCCACGCCGATGCCGCACACGGACAAGGCCTCCGCCAATCTTTCCACGGTCGTTCCCGTTCCATGGCCCGATATGCGTCCGTTTTCGAACTCGATGAACCTGAAGTTCGTCTTCCAGATCGCGAAAAAGGGCCGTTGCCAGGACACCGCGCCGATGAACCTGCAGGGTGCGATCGTCAAGAGTTCGTACCTTGATCTCCGGAATATCCCGCACTGGAAGCAGATGCCGAACCTCGAGATCTTCTCGAACGCCGGCTATCCGTTTACACGCCTCGCAGATCTCTCCGATACAGCCGTCGTGCTGCCTGATTCACCCCAGCCGGAAGAGATCGAAATGTACTTGACGATGATGGGCCATTTCGGCGCACAGACCGGCTATCCGGTCCTGAACGTCACGGTGACCAACGCAGCCGGCATGAAAGGTTCAACCAAGGATTTGCTCGTGATGGGAACGGTTGACGACTCGCCGGCCATCGCGCAGATGGACCCCTACATGCCCGTCCGGATTGAGAGCAACGGCGTCCACATTCAGGACACTCAGGGCTTCTTCAATCCTCTGGAGCACGCCTGGTGGAAGGTGCGCAGCTCCGACCATATCGAAACAGGGAAGCTCGAAACCGCGGGCGGCTTGCCGGATGCGTTGGTGGAAGGCATCGAGTCGCCGTACACTTCGGGCCGCTCTGTGGTGCTGATCGCCCTTCGCGACAAGTCGGTTACCTCCAATTTCCTGAAGATCTTCCTCAAGGACGCGCAGTCGTCCAACATCCAGCAGTCGGTAGCCGTGCTTACGGGAACGAAGTTCATCAGCTACCGCCTCGGCACCGACGTCTATCATGTGGGCACGTTAAGTTTCTGGATCAGGATCAGCCTGCTCTTCGCGGAGTTCCCATGGCTCGTCGTCCTCGGCGCCGCGATTATCTGCTTCCTGATGGCGGCTCTCTTGCGCGCACTGTTGCGGCGTCATGCACGGCGGCGTTTGCAGGGTAACGACTAAACCTCGCGGCCTCAACCCGAGGCCGCGGATCAGCAAGCTGCCGGGGAGCGGGGTACCTTTGAAGTTCATGATGCATTTGGCTTGCGCTAAAAAAACTGGTGGGAGACGCAGGACTCTTGCACGACAGGGACTCGCTGCATTGTTGTTGACAACACTTTGGGTCAGCAGCGGTTGTCGCGCGGAAGAGCCCTGGGGCTTGTGGGAAAGCTACACCGCAAAGTATCTCGACAACCAGGGCCGGGTGATCGATCACGGCGCCGGAGACGGCACCACCACCGAAGGTGAAGCCTACGCCATGTTCTTCGCGCTCGTGGCCAACGATCCGGCCCGTTTCGGCAAGCTCGTGGACTGGACCGAAGAAAACCTGGCCCAGGGCGACCTTACGCTGCATCTTCCGGCCTGGAGATGGGGGAAGGCGTCGGATGGCAGTTGGCGCGTGCTCGACTCCAACCCTGCTGCCGACGCGGACCTCTGGATGGCGTACTCGCTCGAAGAAGCCGGTCGCCTCTGGAACAACGACCGCTACGCCAAGCTCGGCAAGATCATGGCCGACCGCGTCGCCAAGGAGGAGATTGTCCTTGTTCCGCGACTGGGAACGACGCTCATGCCCGGAGAGAAGGGCTTCCATCCCGACCCGCAGACCTGGTACCTGAACCCCAGCTACATGCCGCCTTCCTTGCTGGCGTACTTTGCCCATGGCAATCCGGTTTGGAATGACGTAGCCAAGAGCCTGCCCGCGCTTACGGTTTCCCAGGGTGGCTTCGTGATGGATTGGGTCAGCGGCGGCACCAGCGGGCTGCACCCGATAGCGAAGCCTTCCGAGCTTGAAGACGGCAAACCGGGGCACATTGCTATCGGCAGCTACGACGCTATTCGTGTTTATCTCTGGATGGGGCTGGCCGACCCGAATACACCCGGCGTCAAGGCGTCTCTGCGCAACATGACTGCCATGGCCAGGTACCTGAAATCGAACGTTACTCCACCCAAAACGGTGGACGAAACAGGCAAAGTGCTGGACGAGAATGCGCCGACTGGATTTTCCGCGGCAGTGATACCCTATCTCCACGCTCTTAAGCTCACAAAGGAAGAAGGCATCCAGACCGACAGGTTGGCCGCGACCAAAGACCCGAAAAACGGGTTATACGGTCACGGAGGGGAGTATTACGACCAAAACCTTGCTCTTTTCGAGACCGGTTGGGCCGAGGGACGTTACAGTTTTGATGTTAACGGCCAACTACATGTGAAGTGGAAATAGCTGTAACTGTGTGGGAAAAGGGGAGATAATGGCTCTGGCAGGAAAGAAATGCAGCTTTTGCCGCGAAAGACCCAAAAAGACCCACAACACACAGTAAAAAAACGGTAATCTTCAACAACAGCAGTGGTTCGACGTCAGTCCGCCAGAAGACACAAAGAGACGCAATGAAGAGAGGTTTGCCGAATCAAATGCGCGCAGTCTGCCTGGTGCTTTTTGCACTGGCGGCGGGCTGCGTTGGCCGGGTGGGGTCCGCGCAGGTGGATCAGGCCACGACCGTGCAGTTGCTCGGCAAAGCACATGCTCTTGAGGTCCGCGGACGCATGGATATGGCCAAGCAGACCTGGCAGCAGGTTCTGCTTGTAGACCCGAACAACTCCGACGCCCTGGCCGGCATGGCTCGCGCCGCCAAACTCGAAGGCAAGAACGAAGAAGCCAACACTTATCTGAACAAGCTGCGGGCCATTAACCCCAATGATCCTAACATCGAGCGCGTGCAGAACATGGGCACCGCGCAGGATATGTCCTCGCAGCTGACTGAGGCCGGACGCCTCGCCCAGGCCGGCCAATACGCCCGCGCGATGACGATTCTCCGGTCCGTCTACGGTTCTAACCCACCCCCGGGCGACCCCGCACTCTCGTACTACCAGACCGAAGCCGCGACGGAAGACGGCCGCCCGCACGCCATCGCCGGCCTCCGCGATCTGGTGGACAAGTACCCGCAGGATTCGCGCTATCAGATCGCGCTCGGCAAGATTCTTACCTACAATCCCCGCACACGCGAGGAAGGCCGCAAGCTGCTCCAGAAGCATCCTGCCGACCCCGAAGCGGCCGAGGCCCTTCGCCAGTCGCTGGTATGGGACGCGCAGAACCCCGCCACGGCCGCCGACATTCGCGCCTACCTGAACAAGCATAAGGACGCGCAGCTTTCCACCGCGCTGGCGCAGACCGAAGCTGCCGAACGCCGCAGCGGCGGGCGCGTCGCCGGTCCGTCAGCGCCTCCACCCACTCCCGAACAGCTTGCCGAGCAGGCCGCCTTGCGCGAGCGCAACGCAGAATCACAAGCCGCCTACAACGCGCTCAATGCCAAGCGCTATAGCGAAGCCGAACAGCGTTTCCAGGCCATCGTTGCCAAGGAACCGCAGAACGCTTCCGCGCTCGCCGGTCTCGGTTACGTACGGATGAGCCAGTCGAACTTTGGTGGCGCCATCAGCTACCTTGAGCAGGCCGTACAGGATGGCTCAAGGGACGCCGGCGTAGAAAAGGCGCTGCGCGATTCGCGCTTCTTCTACACCATGCAGGTTGCGACCGCCGCGCTCAACGAAAACGACCTCGTCACCGCGCAAACCCAGTTTGGCAACGCAGCGCACATGCGCCCCAACGACCCAAGCCCTCTGCTCGGTCTCGGCGGGACGCTGATGAAGGCACAGCAGCCGGAACCCGCTGTCGGCGTGTTCACCGAATACGTCCGCATGGCGCCGAACGATAAGGCAGCATGGCGTGGACTCTTCATGGCGCAGTACGGAGCCGGCCAGTACGCGCAGGCCCTCGATACCGACCGCCGGATTCCGGTGGGAATCAAGAAGCAGCTCATCGCCGATCCCGACTACCTTCGCACGCTCGCTTCCGTCTACCAGGCCCTCGGACGCGACGCCGATGCGCAACGCGTTCTGCGCAGCGCACTGGACCTCCCGTTTCCCGCCGACGCGCGTGGCGTAAGGGCAGACATGCAGCTGCAGTATGCCGCGCTGCTCTCAGCCGCCGGACATCAGGATCAGGCAGCCGGCCTCTACCGGCAGGTCCTGGAAGGGGATTCAACCAACACAGCAGCGTATGAGGGACTCGTCAACACGGAGCATGTCCTCGGCCACGACGCAGAAGCGTATCAGACGTTGCAAAGCATGCCTCCCGCTACCTACGAAGCAGCCATGCAGGAGGCAGGCTTTCAGACCACGGTTGCTGCCATCTACGCGGGACAGGGACACTACGACCTGGCCCAGCAGACGCTCGAAACCTATGTAGCCAACGAGCAGGCTTCCGGCCAGAAGGTCCCGGTAGCGGCTGAGGTGCAGCTTGCGGGCATCTATCTTCAGCACGGCGATACCGAACACGCCTACCCGCTCTATCGCGCGGCGTTACAGGCTAGTCCGGATCGAACGGATGCATGGAATGGTTTGTTGAATTCCTTGCACTCTACCGGGCACGATCAGGAGGCACTTGCCGAAATCCAGCAAATACCTCCGAATGTCCGGCTGAAACTAGAGACTGACCCGGCCTACCTGCAGACGGTAGGCTCAATTTATGCTGGGCTCAATCAGCCTCAGACAGCGATGTCGTTTTACAACCGCGTGCAGGCCCGCTACACCGCGCAGCACATCCCTCCGCCTGCGGACGTCGACATCCTGGAAGCCTGGCTGCTCTTCAACTCGCACAACGACCCCCAGCTCTTTCGTCAGCTGATGATGCTCGGCGGCCGCCAGGACCTCACCGACCAGCAGCGTCTCACCGTCCAGACCATATGGGCGAACTGGGCGGTCCGCCGCGCTAACCAGAACATTGCGGAAGGGAACTACAAGCGCGCCATTGCTATCCTGAACGCCGCCGCCAAGGCTTTCCCGGGCAACCCAGACGTGCTCAAAGCGCTCGCCAGCGGATACGCCAGTGCCGGCCTCACCAGGAACGCCGTAGAGATCTTCAAGTCGCAGGACCTCAGCACCGGAACGGTGGAAGACTACCGCTCGTCTGTCGGCGCCGCGCTCGCCGCGAACGACCTCAAGGACGCCGAAGTCTGGCTTCGCTTCGGGCTCGACCAATACCCACGCGACGGCCAGCTGCTTGTACTCGCCGCCAAGTTTGAAACCGCCCGCGGCGACTCCGGCCGCGCCGCCGACTACTATCAGGCATCGCTGCGCGTCCTCCCGCAGGACGATCCCGGCCTGACGCTCTCCGACGAAATGAAGCGCCCGCTCGTGCGCCGCGTACAGGCCGTTCAGCAATCGCAGGATCTCGCGACGCTGCTCGGCATGGCCGATCCCAACGTGAACCGCAATACCGCCGGCGGCCTCGATATCCCCGTGGAGCAACACCCCTATCTGCCCAGCTACAACAACCCCGGCGGCACAGCCCCGGTCCAGATCTACAGCCCCGGCAACGGCACCAATCCCAATGGTGGCACGTATCCCAACAACGGCGTGACGCCGCAGAACAGCTACCCGGTCTATAACCCAACCAATCGCGACCAGAAGCTCCAGCAGCAACAGCGCAACTCAACCCTCAAGGATTACGTCCCGCAGTCCCGGCTTGAGATACCGGCTCCCGTCACCGCTGCAACTGCCGCTGCGCCGATGCCTGTGATCTATCTGCATCCCTCGCCCGCAATGGAAGCCAAATACGGTCCCTACGTCTCCTACAATCCCTCGGAAGGCCTCCCGCACGCGGTTGCCGGCTCTCGTAACGTCGGAGAGCGGACTTTGGCTGAAAGCGGTGACACTTCCGAAGAAATCACCGCGCGCATGACCGTCGCGAGCTATCACCCGCAGCAGACCTACACGCCGCCCGTGTACACACCTCCTGCAACCTACACCCCGCCGCAGGAGACGCAGCAGACATATACACCACCGGCCACAAATACACAGCCGCAGACCAGCTACCCGGCTCCGAACTCGTCCCAGCAATCCACGCAGCCGCACCCCATCCACCTGCACTACCCACAACCACCGCGCTCGGGACAGTCGTCCACGCCGTCGACTCAGCCTGCCGCAAGCACTCCGGCCCCGGTCTATACGCCCCCCGTGTACACACCGCCCACGTATACGCCGCCAGCGACTTACACACCGCCCCGGACCACCAGCTATCCGCCCGCTTCCACGACCTATAAGGCACCGGCGACGCACTCCACCAAGCCCATCCTCACGCAACAGCCCACCGGCTACCTGCCTGGTTCCGGCTACACCGCCCCTGGAAGCTCATCGGAGCCTGCAACGGCCTATCCGCAACCCTCCAGCGCCCTGCCGCAGACTACATCTCAGCAGGAGGGCCAGATGCCGGACGGCACACCGATCGTCGGTTACCTCCAGACCTCCCAGCCGGCCATACACAAACGCGTCGCTCCGCGTGAATCCAGCGCCCAGGTCCGTGCCCGTGCTGAAGCCATCCGCCGCAACCAGGCCGAGGCGCCTGAGGAGATGACCGGCCAGAGCCATCCGCCCGCCGAGACCTTCGAAACCTCTGACCCCAACGCGCAGATCCAGAACACCCAATACTCGACCCAACCCTACAGCCCCGCCGCTATGCAGGGCTCGCAGGTGCAGCAGTCGCAGCTCCCGCCGACCGCTCCAACCAATAGCACCACCACGGTCCGTACCCAGCCGCAGCAGAACACCTTGACCTACCAGAACGCCAACCCCAGCCAGGTAGGCGACAGCAGCGGCCAGCAGTACCCACAGCCCAATACGCGCGGAACCACCACAACCACACGTCGCCGTAGCACCAAGCCCGCTCCGCAGACCACCACGACAACGCCCGCCGCCGCGCCGCAACCCAACATCAACTACCCCGGCTACAACGCGCCACTCACTAACCAGGGTTACCCGCAGGTTGGCCAGCCCTACCCTTTGGCGACACCGCCCTCTGACTACGAACTCCAGCAGAAGGCCGTCCCACCGCTCCGCGGCTACTTCGATCCCCGCGTAGACGACACCACCCCACTGAGCGACCGCCAGCAGGCTGAACTCGATCTCGCTCTCATCGAAGGCAGCTACACCCCTTGGCTCGGCGGCAGCGTCATCGGCAGCTACCGCAGCGGTACACCAGGCGTCGACCGCATGGCTGGCGTCGAAGTTCCTTTCGAAGCCTCAGCTGCGCTCGGCAAGAGCTGGCGCGTCACCGCGGTCCCGACGGCCATCTTCCTCAACTCCGGCGTACTCGACACGACGACCGCCACCCTTGGCACCACGCCTATCTTCGGCACCGTCAAGGGAAACAACAACCTCGTCTACCCGCAGCAGTTCTCGACCGGCGTCGGCGGGGAAGTCCAGCTGGTCAGCAACACCTTCGGTTTCGCGGCCGGCTACTCCGCTTACGGATTCCTCGTGCGCAACGTCATCGGCCGCGCCCGCTGGAAGCCCGGCAACGGCCACTTCACGCTCTTCGGCGGACGTGACCCCGTCAAGGAGACGCAGCTCTCTTACGCCGGCCTGCGCGATCCCGGCCAGCCCAACAACTTTACCCTCGGTCCTATCTGGGGCGGCGTCGTGCAAACCGGTGGAGGCATTCGCTTCGATGCCGGCGATGAGAAAGCCGGCCTCTACATCCAGGGTGAAGGCGCCGACCTGAGCGGCTATCACGTGCTCGAAAACCGCAAGTACGACGGCACCATGGGCGCTTACTTCCGCGTGAAAACGTTCCCGCAGTACGGCTCGCTCAACATTGGCGGGACCATCTTCGGCGAGCATTACAACTACAACGAGCGTGTCGAAAGCTACGGCTGGGGCGGCTATTTCAGCCCTAACGTCTACTTCCTGTTCGCCGTTCCGCTCACCTTCAACGGCCACTACAAGGAAAACCTCCACTACACCATCAATGGCAGTCTCGGTGTGCAGACGTTCCAGGAATCCTCCGAACCGTATTATCCGCTCGACCCGAACCTGCAGCTGAACTACCAGGCCTCGAACGCCTGCACCGGCGTCACCACCAGCGCCGCGCAGCCTTGCGGCTTCATTCCGCTGAACTCCAACACCGGCCTGAACTTCTCGGTTGATGCCAAGCTTGCTTACCGCGTCACCGATCATTGGTACATCGGCGGCTTCCTGAGCGGCAACAACACCAACAACTACGACACCGTGTCGGGCGGATTCTTCGCCCGATACACCATCCGCCCGCAGGCCCAGACCGTTGACTACCCCACCGGGCTTTTCCCGGTCCAGGGCTTCCGTCCGCTGCGCGTTCCGTAGAATCGTCCATCCCCTGGAACGTCGCCCGCACCCGTTCGCGGCCCTGAACCTCCCTGTGTCTTCTATAGAACTCCCAGGCGTGCCGGAGTAAGACACCCGCGTGGAATTTAGTTGATTTCGACGGAAGGCGTGCGTATAAATCAGGCACGCATTCTATGCAGGATCGGTTTTGCTCTGTGATTTGTGAAGGCCTTCGGGCGTTTCGCAGGACAGAACCAGCGGAGATTTCCTCATGTCGTTCAGGGCTCACGTACGTTTTGCAGGCCGAGCCCGCAGTGTTGTTTCTTCTCTTGCAAGCGCCGGAATCTCTGCCGCTGCAGCGCTTCCGCTGTACGCTGCTACCAGCGTCCCCGACTGGGTAAAGACGGCAGCGCAACAGACGACTCCGCAGTACTCCGAAACCACCAAAGCGGTCATGCTGCTCGATGAAACAACCTACACGGTTGGCCCCGATGGCAAGGCGACCGAGCACGTTCGCCGCGTGGTCAAGATTCTGCGTCCACAGGGCAGAGCATACGGCTATCCCTTCGTGTGGTTCGACAAGGACTCCAAGGTCACCTCGATGCACGTCTGGAGCATCGACCCGGCCGGCCACGAGTATGCGATGAAGGACAACGAGATTCGGGAGTTCGGCGAGCCCGGCGAAGGCGGCCAGTTGTACTCCGACGAAAAAGCCAAAGTCGCCGACCCTCCCGGCCGTGATCCCGGTGGCATCGTCGCCTACGAGTATGTCCGCAGCGATCGCCCCTACCTTGCCGAAACCAACTGGAGATTCCAGGACGAAATTCCGCACGTCACGCAGAATTTCACTCTCGTGCTGCCGCCCGGCTACACCTACGCCACAACCTGGGCGCATCATGAAAAGGTCGATGGAGCCGATCTCGAAAACCACAGTTATCGCTGGGACATGAACAACGAGCCTGCGATCGACCTGGAGCACATACCGTTGTCGCCCGCGACGGAGTCTCTCGCCGCCCGCATGACGGTCCATTACTCCGGCCCCGGCATGACCATGCCGCAGGACGGCACCTGGCAGGGAATCGGCGAGTGGTACACAGCGCTTTCTCGCGATCGCATCGTGGCCACGCCGGACATCGCAGCCAAGGCCGCAGAGCTTACGCAGGGCAAAACGGACTTCTACGATAAGGCCGAAGCCATCGGCGAGTTCGTGCAGAAACAGATCCGTTACTTCGTTATTGAGATGGGCGTCGGCGGCTACCAACCGCATCCGGCGGCAGATATCTTCCGCGGCCGCTATGGCGATTGCAAGGACAAAGCCACGCTGCTTTCAGCCATGCTTTCCAGCGTCGGCATCCACAGCGCGCTCATGATGGTGGATACCGAACGCGGTGTCGTCGATCCCGACGCGCCCTCCATCATGGGCAATCACATGATCGGCGCCATTGAGATTCCCGCCGGCTACAAGTCGCCCAAGCTGCGCAGCGTTGTAACCGCGAAGACTGGCAAGCGCTACCTGATCTTCGATCCCACCTGGGACCTGACACCCTTCGGCCAACTTGAAAACAATCTGCAGGGAAGCTACGGTGTGCTCATTGAAGGCTCCAGCAGCCAGGCCATCCAGCTGCCGGTTATGAGCCCCGACCTCAACACCGTCCGCCGCTCCGCAACTTTCCAGCTAGATGCCAACGGAACTCTCAAAGGCACGGTCGTTGAAAAACGCTTTGGCGATCTTGCCGAAGGGCGCCGCAATCTGTTTACGCACGAAGACGAGAAGAAGCAACAGCAGTACATGGACCGCGTCGCCGCGCAGGACTTCGCTTCGGTCTCACTCACCGATCTAAAATCGCAAGATGTCGACGCGCTGAACAAAGACGTAACGACCAGCTTCAACATCTTGGCGGAGCACTTCGCCACTGCGGCCGGTCCACTGCTCATGGTGCGTCCCCGCGTCTTCGGCACGGTGAATCTGCCGGTCGACCACAAGAAGCGCAAGGTCGCCATCGATCTCAAGCAGACCATGCACGCCAGCGACAACTACGACATCGAGATTCCCGCCGGCTACGTTGTGGATGAGCTGCCGGATCCGGTGAAGGTGGACATGGGCTTTGCCAGTTACGAAAGCTCCACCGTGGTCGAAGGCACGAAGCTGCATTACACCAGCAGCTACACCTTGCGACAGGTATCGCTGCCACCCGAAAAGTACCCGGAGCTGCAACGGCTGGCCGGGCTCATCGAAGGCGATGAGCAGGGACGAGCCGTCCTCAAGCGGAGTCAATAGAAGCGAGCCGCGTCCCCGAGATCCTTCCTGAAATTGAAAACGATGTACGTCTGAGGAACAGTATGAGCAGGAACGTCGTCCCATATCGAATTGCCTTAACAATGACCCTCGCCGCACTTGCCATCGCCCCCTGCCTGCGCGCCGACACCTTCGTCAAGCCGACCAAGGAAGAGCTGTCGATGACCTCGCTCCCCGGCTATCCCGGCGCTTCCGCGGTCGTGCTCTTTCGCGAAGAGATCACGAAGGACGATCTCCACACGCAGCAGCATTACGACCGCATCAAGATCCTCACCGAGGATGGCAAGAAGTACGCGAACGTCGAGCTTCCGTTTCTCAGTTCGTCCGCCATCGGCGACTACGGGGGCGACGACAAGTCGCTCGGCGATATCGTCGGACGCACCATCCATGCCGATGGAACCATCATTCCGTTCACCGGCAAACCCTATCTCAAGGTCATCGAGAAGGAACAGAACTACAAGGTCCAGGAGCGCATCTTCACCCTGCCGGATGTCGAAGTCGGCAGCATCATCGAGTACCGCTACGCCACGCGCTACAACGACAATGTTTATGAGGCACCGGACTGGTATATCCAGGGAGAGCTCTATCTCAAGGCGGCGCACTATGCCTGGTATCCCACAACCCATGAAATGCTGGATACGGAAGCGGACGCCCCAGTCAACGCCATTTCGTGGTTCCCGATTCTGCCTCCGGGCGTTCAGATCGTCCACCACGATCTTCCCGGACAAGGCTCAAATGGACTGACGTCCCAGATCTATGAGCTTAACGTCAAGGACATTCCTCCAACGCAGCAGGAGGAGTACATGCCTCCCATCGCGAGCTTCACCTACCGCGTCCTCTACAACTTCACACCCTACCGTTCGGGCGAGGAGTTCTGGAAGTCGAAAGGCAAGACCTGGTCCAAGCACGCCGATAGCTTCATCGGACCCAACTCCGACTTGCGAGCGGCGACTCAGCCCATCATCGCCGGCGCAACTACCGACGATCAGAAGCTGCGCAAGATCTATGCCACGATCATGACACTCGACAACACGGACTACTCCCGCGAGCATGAGCGCCAGGAAGACAAGGCAGCCGGTCTTGGCAAGGTGAATAACGCATTCGACGTCCTTACGCACAAGCGTGGCAGCGGCCGCGAAATGGCGGAGCTCTTCGTCGGCATGGCGCGCGCCGCGGGAATGAAGGCCTACCTGATGATCGTCTCCGAGCGTTCCGAGCGCCTCTTCGCACAGGGCTGGCTGAACTTCAGCCAACTGGATAATACCCTCGCCATCGTTACGGTCGATGGCAAGGAAACATTCTTCGATCCCGGCGGACGCTACTGCCCTTATGGCCATCTCGAATGGGAAAACACCGAGGTGATGGGTTTGCGGCAGGGCGATAACGGCACCAGCTTTGCCAGCACGCCGGGTACGACTTATGTCTCCAACAAGACGGGCCGTGCGGCGAATCTCTACATGGACGAGCAGGGTGGAATTACCGGCACCATCAACCTCAGCTTCACCGGCGACCCCGCAATCGCATGGCGGCAGCGCGCGTTGCGCGGCGACCCCGAGAGCGTCCGCCACGCCTTGCGCACTTACCTGGAAAACCGCCTCCCCAAGTCTCTCGAAGTCTCGGTTACGGACATCAAGGACATCGACGACTACGAAAAGCCTCTGTCGGTGGACTACAAGGTCAAGGGAACATTAGGCACGCCCACCGGCAAGCGCCTGCTCGTTCCCGTCGATGTTTTCCTGGCGCAATCGAGAGCCGCCTTCCCGCATGAAAAGCGCGAGCTAGCCGTCTACTTTCACTATCCCGAGGTTGTCCAGGATGCTATGCGCATCAACCTGCCGAAAAATATGACGGTCGAAGCCGTACCAGTCTCTTCGAAGTTCGATATCAAGGGCAGCGCCATGTACACCATGGGCGTCACCCCGGCGCCCGCCAACGTCACCAGCCGCCGTCTGCTGGCCTATAACGACATCCTTATCCCAGTCGCTGAATACGGAGGCTTGCGCAGCTTCTACTCGCAGTTTGAGGCAAAGGACCAGGAGAGCATCGTGCTTAAGCAGGCTCCAGTCGAATCCTCATCCGTAACGCCTCCCGCCGCGGCAAGCAACTAGTAGCCGGCATGAACTTCAGGGGGCCAATGGGACGAGCCCATAGATATGCGCTCATATCTCGACAGCGCCCAAAGAGAAAAGGACAGGGTGCAGACTCCCAGATAGGAAAAGTTGTACCGCAGCTTTTCTGAGTGCAGGGCGAAGCTAACAACAAATGGTGCAAGCATCACGAAGCTGGTGATGCTGAATGTAAGGAGTAAACGCGGAAAACTCATGCGTACAAAAAACGTGGTGCAGGCCACAATCATGGCGAGCAAGGGAAGGGTCCAGCCAGGATGAAGTGCGGTCGGAATGTACCGTAGCTTGGTAGCATTTTGGTCAAGCTGTTGCAGGAGATGTGTGAAGGCATGCGGCGCGAAGACAGGGAGAGTGACGGCGCCGGCCGCGATAAGAACGACGACGAACAAAGCGATGGCACGAGAGCGTGAAGCGCGTTGCAGCGTGAGCGCCAGCAGAGGAATAAGAATAGCGACATAGATGACGCGTGAAGAGAGAGTGACTCCGAAAAACAGAGCGGCCGGAATGCACGCATGCAATGGCCGATTCAGCGACCAAATGAAGAGAGCGATAGCGATAACCAGATAGAAGAAGTTGGTGAGATAGTCGCCGCCGGAAGTGAAGTCGCTGAGATTTGCAGGAGCCAGCAGGAGAAATACCGCCAGGAAAAACAGAGCGGTTACGCGGTGGCGGAAGAACCGAATCGTGAAGACGAAAAAGAGGACGAGCCAAAGGAAGTTTTGCCACGCAATGTGTCTAAGCGCAAAAAAAGGTGCGGCTAGCAACATGGCTCCCGGTAGTGGCGTGGGAGGATTGCCCAGGAAGGTACGGGCATCATAGGGGTACTGGTGATGGTGGATGGCGTTGAGTTCTATGCGGAGAGCATCTTCGCGGTCCGAACCGGCGTTCAGGGTGTGTTTCAGCGAAATGGGATAGAGCACCGCAAATGCTGCTGTGAGGATGAGAAAAAGAAGCAGAAGCCAGCCGGCGCTGATCTGGCGTTGTTGCTGGTTGATTCGATCGAGCCAGCGCATGCCTATAGCGATAAATAAAATACCGAGCAACATGGCCGCGGTGGCTTTGCCATGTGTCAGATACTTGTAGATGGGAGCCCAGGAAATGAGCGCCCATGCAGCGCAGACGCTGAAGATAAGCAGAAACCGACGCACGGATGGATTCACCTTGGGAGACTATAGAGCGCTCCCTCCGTTACCTTGTCTCGGAAACGTCTAAGAAATGTCATTCTAAGAAGAAACGACTCAGGGCAGCAGCCCGCACACCTTCACCGTCCTGTTGTCATATGGGCAAGGATGCGCCGTCACCGCATCCGCATGCAACACCATCCACGTAACACCAAGCGGCCTTAAGCGTTCATCGCGGACATTGTCGTTCAGCTCGCTCAACCCGTCCTGCGCGGCAGCCCCTTGCTGCCACGCCTCCGCCAGCGGAGGCGTAATGGAAGCCTCTCCGCCGTCCTTGGAGTAATCAGGCAGCTCGCTGCGCATCGCAATCGCTCGAAAGTTCTGCGCGTCCTCACCCTCGGTATTCACATACTTGGCATCGAGTGCAAACAGAGCATCGCGTGGTGTATTTGCTTGCACCCAAAGGAACGCCTGCACCCACAGATTGGCACTCCTCGCAGCCCTGCCGGGAAGCTCCAAGTGTGGAGACATCGGAAAGCTTTGCCGCTGCACATAGCCCATCGCACAAGCTGAAACCGTGACGGCCAATATCGGCATCAGGCCCAGCACGCCATCCACAAATCTCGAACGCCCACGCCGTCTCGCATTCTCGCAAAGCTGGTAGATCGAAGCCCCCAGCAGCACCGGCATCAGCGCATAGACAAGCAGGTAAACCCGCAGCACCTGGAATCTGGCAACGAAGTGCTCCGGGGCCGAAGCGCGCACGAACAGCAACGCGTTCAGCACTGCGATCACGCCCACCACTACGCATGCGCGGCACAGTGCTGTTGCAGTGGCTGACACCGCGTCCCGTCGCAAGACCACCGTCACTACAATCAATATCAACAGCGGACCGATCAATCCGGTCCACTCATACCACTGCCACTGCGAAAGAAACCAGTAGTAGCGCGTCGCTTCCGCTATCCGCAACGCGGCGGACTCTGATGGTGCAAAGGCCTGCAGCACTGCACCTAAAACAACCGCCGACCCCGCAAGCGCAAGCCACGCGCCGATCCGCGTCTTCCAACTCAGTTGTGTCCGCGAGACGCGCAGAGCAACCACAAAGCCAAACCCATACGCTGCCATCAACGGATGCAACTCCGCTGCACCCAGAAGACACAATACGCAAAACAACAGCGATCGAGACCGCATCCACGGCCAGGGCCAATCATCCAGCGCAAACGCGATAGCCAGCAACGATAGCGGTGTAGAAAAACTTCGCGCCGTCACATACGGATCCATCAGGATCAGCGACGTGCCTGCAACCGGCAGCGTCCACCACGCGGCAAGCAGAGCCACGCCAGCCAGCTGTGCCAGCTCATGGCCCGCTGGGAAGACCCTGCGCAAAATCTGCCGGCCTGCAAACAGTGTCCACCAGATGCTCAACAGGTCGAGCAGCAACAGCACCGAGCTCAACGAAAGTTGAGTAACCCGAACCAGCATAGCCACGGCCGGCGCAAACACTGAGAACCGCAGATGCTCTGTCACAAAATCGGTGTAATGCGGAAACAGCGCCGGATCGAGCGTGTACTGGATTCCCGTCGCGTAAAGCCCCCCATCCTCTGCAAACGGATGGTAGCCATGCACCAGAAACGTGCAAGCGGTCAGGACCAAAAGCAATGCCGCCCATTTATTCCTGCTCCACGCACGCGGTGGAGCTGCGGGTTTACCGGCGTTGCTTTCTTGGGGGTACGAGGTCAACCGTTCTCCTGGCTTAGGCTGTGGTCGCGCCAATGTCCGTCGGCCCGGCGATACCGCGGTTCAAACGATACAATCAAGGCAGTGATTATGAGGAAGATATCCCCCCGTTGGAACAGTCTTGAGTGTAAGGGCCCGCAGCAGCGCGCTCTGATGGAGTGTACCTGTGACGCGTGAGCGCCGGTTGAACCTTCTTAAGATGTTACCCGGTTTGCTGATCAGCGCATTCTTCATCTGGTGGACCTACATACGGGTCGGATCCAATGGAAAGCGCGGGTTCGACCCGGCAGCCTTCCACGGCCTCCATATCGTCTCGCCCGCATGGCTCGCCGGTGTGCTGGTCTTCTGCGTCGCAGGCTACACCATTCGCTGCTATCGGGCATGGGCGATGCTCCGCAATGTAGGAGCAAAGTTCAGCGTTTGCGCTCGCGTCTTCATGACGTCGCTTGCCGCCAACAACGTGCTTCCGTTGCGCATCGGCGACGTCATGCGCATCTTCTCCTACGCCAGCGAAATGAACGCCACGCCATCGATGGTCCTCAGCACGGTCATCCTCGAAAAGCTGCTCGACGTCTTTTCACTGGCCGTCCTGTTTGTCGGGACCATGCACTTCGGCGGCGCCATTTCGGCGCATCTTCGCACCGTCGCCGAAGTCGGCCTGGCCATCTCCACGATCGGCCTTTCCGTCATGGTCTTCGGCGCCCGCACGCTGGAGGCGCCTCTCCGCAAGCTCTTCGCGAAAACTCACAACGCCAAGGTCCAGAAGATCGAGCACTGGCTCATGCTCGCGCTGGACTGCATACGCCAGATCGGCGTCGGCGGCACGCTCATGCTGGTCATCTACAGCTTCGCAGCCTGGGCCTGCGAGTGCATGATGTACGTCTCGATCGCCAAAGCCATCGGTCTCGCCAGCGACGCGGTCGGCCCTTGGCAGGCTACAGCGGAAGCCAACCTGTCGTTCCTCATCCCAAGCTCACCCGGCGGCATCGGCCCCTTCGAGCTCGCCTGCAAAGACGCCATGATGCGCCACGGCGCAACGCCTGGAGACAGCGGCATCTACGGCCTTCTCGTTCACCTCTGGCTCATAGCCGCGATCACCGCGGTCGGTGGTGGAATGTTCCTGGTCCATCGTTTGCACCTCGCCCGCCGCAGGCCGTTGCTCGAAGAGATCGAAACACTTCCGGTAGAGCTGCCTTAAGCTGAAGAAGCTTGAACGCAAAGCCAAGCCAACTCAGCTAAGAGCTAGAAGCTAGAAGCTTCTTAAAGAAAGTCGACCTATGTACCGCACGCTACAACTGAACATCCAGCAACAAATCGCAAAGCTCCTGGTCGAGCGCTACTCGATCGAGCTCAGTAACCTCGCCGTCGAGCTTCCGCCCAAAATCGAGTTCGGCGAAATGGCCCTGCCCGTCGCCTTCGAGCTCGCCAAGCGCCTCAAGAAGGCCCCCCGCGCCATCGCGCAGGAGCTTCAACCGCTCCTCGCGCAGATCCCGGGCATCGCTTCGGTGGAAGTCGCGGGCGCCGGTTACCTCAACCTCAAGCTGGACCGCACCGCCACCGTCCAGCGCATCGCCGCCGACGAGCACGCGGCTATAGGCGGCAGGGGGTTCCGCCTCGTCGAGCACACCAGCATCAACCCCAACAAGGCCGCGCACGTCGGCCATCTGCGCAACGCCATCCTCGGCGACAGCTTCGCCCGCATGTTGCGTCCTGACGCTTACAAGCCCGGCTACGACACCGGCGTCCAGAACTACATCGACAACACCGGCGTCCAGGTCGCCGACATCGTCGTCGCTGTCACCACGCTCGAAGGCATGAACCTCGACCGCGTCCGCGAGTGGCTGCTCGAGCTCTTCGAAACCAATCAGCGCCTCGACTACGTCTGTTGGGACCTCTACGCCCGCGTCTCGCAGTGGTACGAAGCCGACCCCACGCAAACCGCCGCTCGCAAGCAGCTGCGCCTCGACACGCTCCACCAGCTCGAAGCCGGCAACAACGACACCTCGGCCATCGCCGAACTCATCTCCACCGGCGTCCTCCGCCGCCACCTCGAAACCATGCAGCGCCTCGGCATCGAGTACGACTTCCTCCCCCGCGAAAGCGAAATCCTCCACCTCCACTTTTGGGAAACCGCCCGCCAGCTCATGATCGACAAGGGCGTGCTCTACCTCGAAACCGAAGGCAAGAACAAGGGTGCCTGGGTGATGCGCCGCGCCGGAGCCGCTGAACTCGGCAAAGGCCCTGACGAAGACGCTAAGATCCTCGTCCGCTCCAACGGCACCGTCACCTACGTCGGCAAAGACATCGCCTACCACCTCTGGAAGTTCGGCCTCCTCGGCAAAGACTTCGGCTACGCAAAGTTCTACGAGTACCCCACGCACACCTGCTGGATCTCCACCATCGAAGGCGAAGATCCACACCCCAGCTTCGGCCACGCCGACGCCATCTACAACGTCATCGACTCCCGCCAGGACGACCCCCAGGCCCAGGTCAAAGAGGCCCTCCGCGTCCTCGGCTATACCGCCGCCAGCGACCGCTACACGCACCTCAACTACGCCTTCGTCGGCCTCACCGCACGCACCGCGGAAGAACTCGGCTATACCATCACCGACGAAGACCGCACCCGCAACTTCATCGAAGTCAGCGGCCGCAAAGGCTTCGGCGTAAAGGCCGACGACCTCATCGACCGCATGATCGCCGCCGCCAAAGCCGAAGTCGACGCCCGTCACCCCGAACTGCCCGACGCCGAACGCGAAGAGATTGCCAACGCCATCGGCGTAGGCGCGCTCCGCTTCTTCATCCTCCGCTTCACGCGCAACACCGTCATAGCCTTCGACTACAAAGACGCCCTCGCTTTCGACGGCGAAACCGGTCCCTACGTCCAGTACGCCGCCGTTCGAGCCGCCAACATCTTCCGCAAAGCAGGCTTCGAAACGGCACGAGTTGGGATGAGGCTCGCTGGGCTAGAAAGCGCATTTAAGGGGATCGATCCTGCCACACTCTCCGCCATGCTTCAGGGCGAAGAGGGAACCAGCGTCTGGGAAGTCTGGCTCACCGCCTCGCGCCTTTCGATGGTCCTCGAACAAGCCATCGCCGCCGCCGAGCCCGCCATGCTCACCCGCTACGCCTTCGCGCTCGCGCAACAGTTCAACAACTTCTACCACCGCCACCACATCCTCACCGAAACCGACGAGGCCCGCAAAACCCTGCTCCTCGCAACCGCGGCCGTAGCCCGCCGCGAACTCATCCGCGTCCTAAGCTGGCTGGGCATCACCGTCCCCGCCGCCATGTAGTCCCACACAAACCGGGTGGCCCATCCTTTCGGGCCTTTCCGAAAGGGTGGGGTATCGTTTGCGGCAGCGAACGACCGCTCTCCCGTCCCCGCCTCAACCCAAGGGTTACCAACACTGCCACTGGCATCACCCCCTCGCATCCACTAGAAATACAAGTGAAGCTGAGGGGAGTCTGATGAACCGCCGTTTGCGCCATCAAGTGCCGCGCAGTCTGCTGATGGCCTGCACCCTCCTCGCCATACCCCTGGCACACGCGCAGTCCATCTCCAGCAACGGTCCTGCTCCCGCATCGGATGCCGTCGAAGCCCAGCCCGACGGCAAATGCCGCCCCGTCAAGCCCGGCGACGTCGTCCACTACACCCTCACCATCCAGTCCGTCTCCTACGCCCGCGCCGTCTACGCCGACCTCCAGATGCGCCTTGGCCGCACCTATGTTTCCGAGCCCGGCGGCCTGCCCCCGCCCGACTTCCGCAACCTCGGCGGCGGCGGCGCGGCCACACGCGACGCCCAGCAGGGCGGCGTCTATCACTTCGCCTTCACCGTACCCCACGACGTCATGACAGGCATCTATCACGGCGCCGGCGTCTACGTCACAGCCGCCGAAAACAACGACATCTCCAGCGGCTCGCGCAACGTCGACGTAACGCATAAGACCCTCTCCAAAATCCGCGACTACTGCCTCATCGTCGTCGGCCCCTACGACAACTCCGGCCGCCCGCTGGTCACCAACTTCAAGCCCGGCCCCATCGACAAAGCCAAGTAATAAGCCACAATAGAACGATGCCCCAACGCATCACGCGCCGCCGCTTCCTCACCGGCTCCTCCGCCGCACTCTTCCTTGCCGCAACCCACCGTGTCCAGGCCCTCGAACCCGATACCCCGTTCGACCCCTGGCAACCTGGCTTCCTCGACATCCACCACATCTCCACCGGCCGCGGCAACTCCGTCCTCACCATTGCCCCTGATGGCACCACCATTATGGTCGACGCCGGCGCCGTCAAAGGCCCCACCGAACCCCTCGCCGCCGCTCGCCCGAACGCCACCCGCCGCCCGGGCGAATGGATCGCCCGCTACGCCCTGCATCACCTCCGCACCACTCCCAAACAGCAGCTCGACTACTTCCTCCTCACCCACTTCCACGGCGACCACATGGGCGACCTCACGCCTGACTCGCCCACCTCCACCCACGGCGACTACCGCCTCACTGGCGTCACCGACGTCGCCGAACTCCTTCCCATCCGCACCCTCATCGACCGCGGCTATCCCACCTACGACTACCCCGCCACAACCACCTACGACGCCACCCAAAACTACATCCGCTTTGTCCGTGCGATCGACTGCCACGCCACAACAGTCCAATGCCTCAGCGTCGGCTCAACAACCCAAATCAAAGCCCAGTACAATCCCACACTCGGCATCACCATCCGCAACCTCGCCGCCAACGGCGAAGTCTGGACCGGCCACGGCGACGAGACCAAACACTTCTTCCCTCCGTTAGCCTCACTCCAACCCAACCAATACCCACCCGAAAACGCCTGCTCCTGCGCCATCAAAATGTCCTACGGCCCGTTCAGCTATTACATCGGTGGCGACCTCACTTCGGACACCCTCTTCGGCACGGTTCCCTGGCTCGACGTGGAAACCCCCGTAGCCCGCACGGCTGGCCCCGTCACAGTCGCCGCGCTCGATCACCACGGCTACTACGACGCCACCGGCGCGGACTTCGTCCGCTCCATGCGCTCTCGCATCTACATCCTGCAGTCCTGGCATGCCTCGCACCCTGCGCTTTCCACGCTCGACAAGCTCTATAGCCCACTCCTGCAAACCGGCCCACGCGACGTCCTCGCCACTGGCCTCACCGACGCGGCTGAACTAGCCGACGCCCGCCTCTCCGACCGCATGCTCAGCAAGCAGGGCCACATCGTCATCCGCGTCCACCCCGGCGGCCGCCAATACGAAGTCATCGTCCTCGACGACACCCGCGAAGCCGGCAACATCAAAGCGCGCTTCGGCCCTTATACCGCCTAGACCAAGCACCCCAACGGGTGGCCCATCCTTTCGGGCTTTTGCGAAAGGGTGGGGTATCGGGCAAAGCCCGACCGCTCTCCTTTATCCCACTTCAACCCCGTCATCTCGACCGGAGTGCAGCGTAGCGGAGAGACCTGCAGCCCACCTTACCCCGCGTAGCTGCGCACCCATTCCGTAATACTCCGCACACCCACACCCGAAGGCCCGCGCGACTGCCACGGCTTGTTATCGTCAATCCACGCGGTTCCTGCGATATCCAGGTGAATCCATGGCGTCTCCTCCGCGAACTCTTTCAGGAACATCGCCGCCGTAATCGCTCCGCCATAACGCGACCCGCCTGTATTCATAATGTCCGCGATCTGCGACTTGATCTGCTCGCGATAGTCCTCGGTGCAGGGCATCCGCCAGAACTTCTCGCCCGCCACGGCATAGCCGTTGAGAAAGCTCTGCGTCGTCTCATCGTCATTCGAAAATAACCCGGCATTCAACAAGCCCAGCGCCACACCGATCGCTCCCGTAAGCGTCGCCGCATTGATCAAATGCGTTGCTCCCAGCGTCTTCGCATAGTGCAGCCCATCGGCCAGCACCAGGCGGCCTTCGGCATCGGTGTTCATAATCTCGATCGTCTTGCCGGACATCGCCGTAATCACATCGCCAGGCTTGAACGCCTTCCCATCCGGCATGTTCTCGCACGAGCACACAATGCTCATCACCCTCACATTGGGTTTGAGCTGCGCGATGGCCTGCATCGCTCCAATCATCGCCGCCGCGCCGGCCATGTCGTACTTCATCTTGTCCATGTTGTCCGCGGGCTTGATCGAAATCCCGCCCGTGTCGAACGTAATGCCTTTGCCCACCAGCGCCAGCACCGGCGAACCTTCAGGCGGCGCGACAGCCGGCTCATAGCGCATCACGATCAGCGCCGGCGGCTCACTGGAACCCTGCGTCACCGCTGCCAGAGCACCCATCTTCAACTCAAGAATTTTGTCGATCGAATGCACGTCGCACGCGATCCCGAAGCTCTCGCACATCGCCTTGGTGCGCTTGCCTAGCTCGGTCGGTGTCAGCACATTGCCCGGCTCGTTCACCAGCGACCGCGCAAAGTTCTGGGCTTCGCCCAGAACCACGCCTTCGTCAAAGCCTTGCTGGATCTCACGCTGTGTCTTCTTGTCGCCCTCATGCGCGATTACTGTCACCGCTTGAATCGCTTGGTCCTTGCGGTCGCTGCGATAAATGTCGATATCGAAGTCCGCCAGCAGCGCGCCTTCCGCCAGGGCGCGCGTCGTCCGATGGCAGGGAAGTGTCTCCAGGTGCTCGTCTGCCAAGGCCTTGTCTTCCGGAAAAGCAATAGCAAGCTCGAAGATGCCGCGCGGCTTGGCAAACCGCACCGCAACCCCCGCACCCTTGCGTACATCGTGTACGGAGAACGTCTTCGCCTTCCCCAGCCCGATCACCAGCAGACGTTCCGCCTTCGCATTCGCCGGATAATGCAGCAGCAAAGTCTCACCCAGCGCTGCTTTGAACTCGCCCGAACCCAGCCATGGCGCAGCCGCATTGGCCAACGTGTCGGAAGTAGAAAGCAGGGCAGGCGAAGGGGCCTCGTCTTTACCGGTTGCAATATCCACCGCAAAGACAGCAAGAAGAGGTGTCGCAAAGGCCGCAGGATCCTGGAAGAGAAGATTCTTTGTCATCACGTACAGAATAACGCCTCAATGACGCGCCGTTCATTTCAGTCCCATAACAGAGCTTCACGCAACGCAATTAAAGCCTTCTCCACATCCTCGATCACCGGCTTCCACAACTCAGCCTGCGCTTCGCCCGCTGGCAGCTTCTTCTGCCGGAACAGCCGCGCCTGCGGATACCACGGGCTCTTCGAATCCCCAGGCCGCATCCATCGCCAGTCCGCCACATATGGCAGCAGGATCCACGTCCGCGCCCCCAGCGACGCCGCAAGATGCGCCACCGCGCTATCCACGCACAGCACAACGTCGAGCGTATCGATCACTCTCGCTGTATCCAGAAAATCACTTAGCAACGGCTGCTCCATCCACGCCTGTTCCGCTCCGGTCCCACCCACCTGCAGGCTCACCCACTCACATCCCGGCACATCGAACAGCGGCAACAAAGCCTCCCATGGCACAGTTCTCTCGCGGTCCCGCGCATGCGCCCGATTGCCCGCCCATGCAAGCCCCACCCGCAATGCCTTGTCTCCGCGACGCGCTTCCGTCACAGCAGGCAATAGCCGCACCGGTGCCGGGATGTTCTCCAGCGTCGTCGCGAAAGCCGGTGGCAGGCTCATCAATGGTATGTGCCAGTCAAACGCAGGCCTCGCCTCACCCGTCGCAATCACCGTCACACCGTCCTTCTGCCGCGCATACACCTCAACCAGCCGCTTCAACTCCGGCTGTACCTCCAGCACTACCTGCGCACCCAGGCCCCGCACCATCGACACATACCGCAAAAACTGCAGCGTATCTCCAAAACCCTGCTCCGCATGCAGCAGAATCGTCTTGCCCGCAATCTCTTGCCCCGCTTCATTCCGCCAGTAAGGCTGCGTAAAGGCGGGCAACGGCGTCTGATCGCGCGTGCGTTTCCATCGCCACTCGTACTCCTGCCAGCCGGCGGCATAGTTGCCCTGCTTCAACAACTCCAGCGCAAGGTTCCAATGCTTCTCCGGATCGCCCGGCTGCAGCTCCACTCCGCGCCGCAGCATCGCCTCTGCTTCGTCGTCATAGATCAAGCTCAGCGCCTCTCCTAGCGCGCCAGCCAGGTCGGCCCTGTCAGGCCTCAGCCGGAAACCTTCGCGAAACGCCGCAATCGCTTCCGCATACTCAAACCGGTTCCGCAGCGCGACCCCCAGGTTGCTGTAGCAGTCCGGATACCCCTGCTGCAACGCCAGCGCGCTCCGGAAGTGCTCGATCGCCGCATCGTTGTCGCCTTCCTGCGTCAGCACCACACCCATGTTGTTCAGCGCTTCCGGATACTCCGGTTGCAGCGTCAGCGCCCGCAGATAAAACTCCATCGCCTTCACCGGCTGTGCAATTTCCTGGAAGCAGATCCCCGCCGCATTCCATATCTCCGCCTGCGCCGAGTCCACCGCCAGCGCCCGCAGAAAAGCCTCCAACGCCTCACGCGGCTGGCTCATCTCATGCAGCATCACTCCGTAGGAGGTCAGCACGGCAAGATTCGTAGGCTCAGCGGCCACCGCTCGCTCCAGCAACCCTCTCGCCGCAGCACCGTCCCCACGCTTGTAAGCAATCAGGCCCACCTGATGCAGCGCCAGCCCGTTTGCCGGCTCATGCGCAAGCACCTTCTGAAAGCCCGCTTCCGCCTCAGCAATCCGGCCCGCCTGCAGCTCACCCACAGCTAGCTGCAACAGCTTCATCGCGGGATAGTTGGCGTCAGCAGGCATCAGCCTTCAGATTAGACGACAAGCCATGCGAAACAGGGAAGCCCTACCGCCGCTGGCTCCGCGCAACCGCAGCTTTAGCTTCCTTATCGCCCTCACGAGCCCGCTCGGTTGCCCGCTTGTCCCAGTCCTGCTTGCCCTTAGCCAGCGCCAGTTCGCACTTTACACGGCCATTCTTAAAGTAAAGCTTCACCGGAATCAGCGTGTACCCCTTCTGCTTGGTCGCCGCTTCCAGCTTCTCAATCTCTTTCTTATGCAGCAGCAGCTTCCGTGTCCGCAACGCCTCATGGTTCATCGTGTTCCCATGCGAAAACGGGCCGATATGGGCATTCAACAGAAAACACTCGCCATCTTTCAGTAGCCCATAGGCGTCCTTCAGGTTAGCCTTACCCTCGCGGATCGACTTCACCTCGGTCCCGCGCAGCGCCACACCCGCCTCAACGCGGTCGCTTAAAAAATAGTTAAAACTCGCCGACCGGTTGAACGCCGCATCGCGCATCCCCGCCGCCACGGGGTCGCGGTCCTTCTGCTTCACCGGAGCCTTCGCGGTTACCGTCGCCGTAGTCGGATTAGAAAGCGATCGCGCCATAAGCCTTCACCAAAACCTAAAACCTGGAACCTAAAACCTGCTTTTCCCTGCGATACGATGCGCCAGCCCCAAACCCCGATGCTAGCAGATGCACCCTCAACCGAAACGCCTTGCCCCTTCGCGCGTCCAAGACCTTGCAGGCAGTCGCACACAACCCCGAAGTTGCCGTGAGGAGACATCTTAGCCTCCCGCGGACAGCACCTCGGAAGCTACGCCCTTCATGGAGCCACCGGTGACACGAATGATAGAATCCAACCAGCCCGACCATCCGCTCGAGACTGCAGAGGACCGCGCGGCGAAGCTTGTTTCCCGGGCTTCTCCACCAACCCCACAGCACTCTTCCGAGCCCAGCGTCCGTGGCCACCTGGAGCAGGGCGCACGCATGCAGTCAAGCAGGATCGGTCCCTCAATCAAAGCTGCCTTTCTCAATAAGTACGTCGTTCGCCTTGGAGTAGCCCCGCTGCTCGCCTGTGGCGTCGCCGGCTTCGCACCCGCCACGGCCCACGGCCAGTCCGCCTCCACCTGGGACAAGCGCGGCCGCACCGCCGAGTCCCGCGAAGACTTCGACGCAGCCTTCGAAGCCTACCGCCAGGCCCACCTCAAGAAGCCCAAGGACCTCCGCTACCGCGAGCACTACGAGCGCCTCCGCTTCCAGGCCGCCAACCAGCACGTCGACCGCGGTCGCGTCCTGCGCAACTCCGGCGACTCCGACGGCGCTCTCAACGAGTTCGCCCGCGCCCTCCAGATCGACCCCGGCAACCAGGCCGCCGCGCAGGAGCTCTCGATCACCGAAAAGCACGCGCCCGGCACCGCTGCTGCACCGCCCGTCATCGGTCCCGACGGCAAGCCCGTGGTCAACGTCGTCTCGCCCGGCTTCGGCGAGCAGACCCAGCGCCAGAAGCAGGTCCTCAAGGACATCGAGTCCATGAACGGCCCCGTCGAGCTGCAACCCGTCAACGACGACCCCATCACCCTGCACATGGTCGAAGACACCAAAAACGTCTATCAAGCCATTGGCAAGGCTGCTGGCCTCAACGTCATCTTCGACCCTGACTACACCTCCAAGCGCATCCCCGTCGATCTCACCAGCGTCTCCCTCGGCGACGCCTTCCGCATCGTCGGCACGCTCTCCGGCACCTTCTGGAAGCCCGTCACCTCCAACACCATCTTCGTCGCTCAAAACAACCGCACCAAGCGCACCGAGCTCGACGATCTCGCCGTGGAGACCTTCTACCTCACTAATGTCTCGCAGCAGAACGACGCCAACGAAATCCTCGTCGCTCTCCGCAACCTCTTCGACCCCACCACGAAGATGTTCCTCATCGCCAGCCAGAACGCCATCGTCATGCGCGCCACGCCCGAAGAGCTCATCCTCGCCGAAAAGATCATCAACGACCTCGACCGCACACGGCCCGAGGTCGTCGTAGACGTAGCCGTACTCGAAGTCAGCCGGCAGCTCGAGCGGAACCTTGGCATCACGCTCCCGACGAGCTTCGGGCTGACTCCGCAGTACAGCAACGCCAACACTACAAGCGCTTCTACCACTGCGACGACTACCACCACGAGCACCTCCAGCATCACACTCAACACCCTCGGCAACCTCAACGCCACCAACTTCGCCGTGTCCCTCACCGGTGGCCAGGTCAACGCGTTGCTCTCGGACTCCGACACTCGCATCCTCCAGAACCCCCGTGTCCGTGCCACCGACGGCCAGGCAGCCACGCTCAAGATCGGTTCCAAGATTCCCGTAGCCACCGGCTCCTACTCCGCCGGCGCCGCCATCACTACTGCCTCGCTCGGCGTGCAGACCCAGTTCACCTACCTCGACGTCGGCGTCAACATCGCCATGACCCCAACCGTCCACTACGACCGCGAAGTTTCGCTCAAGATGAAGATCGAAATCTCCGCGCAGAACGGCTCCGTCACCATCTCCGGCGTCACAGAGCCCATCATCTCGCAGCGAGTCGTCGAACAGGTCATCCAGCTCAAGGATGGTGAACCCTCCATCCTCGCCGGCCTACTCCAGCAGCAAGACACCAAGACGGTCAGCGGCACCCCCGGTCTCGGCGAAATCCCCTTCATCAAGTACTTTTTCTCCTCGCAGGACAAGGTCCAGCAGTCCGACGAAATCGTCTTCCTGCTCATCCCCCACATCGTCCGCGAGTCCATCCTCACCGCCGAAAACACCCGCCCCATCTTCACCGGCTCCGGCGGCTCCGTTGAGCTCATCCGCTCGGACCGCTCCAAGCAGATCGCCGCCGAAAAGGCAGCCGCAGCCGGCGTCACCGGTCCGCCCGTCGCCGCCCAGCCCACCACCGCCGCCAACGCCGCGTCCTCCATGATCGGCCAGATCGCCGCGCAAGGAAAGCCTATCGCTCCGCCCACACCAGGCCGGCCCGGCACGCCCAACGTACCTGCGTCCAATAACCCGCCAGTGTCGCTCATGGTCGTGCCCGGAGTCGTCAACCAGGCCGTCGGTTCCACCTTCCAGGTTGCCATCATGGCAGCTAACGCCAGCGACCTCTTCAGCGTCCCCATGCAGCTCCAGTTCGATCCCAAGGTCCTCTCGCTGGTCGACGTCGATGCCGGCACACTCCTCAGCCAGGACGGCCAGGCCGTCGCGCTCGTCCACCGCGATGAAGGCAACGGTCTCGTCACCATCTCCGCCTCGCGCCCGCCCAACACCGGTGGCATCAACGGACAGGGTTCCGTCTGCACACTCACCTTCAAGGCCCTGTCCTCCGGCGATAGCACGCTCGCTCTCGTCAAGATCGGCGCCAAGGACAGCAAGCAGAACAGCCTGCCCACCATCGGCACGCAGGCCGTCGTCCACGTCAAATAGGCAGGAGCGGCAACCATGGCGACCCTCAGCAGAAATCCTCGCAGCAAAGCCTGGTCTTCCGAGACCGGCGTCACGCTCGTGGAGCTGATTATTGTCATTACGATCCTCGCCATCCTCGCCGGTGCAGCCGTCCCGGTCGCCCGCTTCCAGGTAAAGCGCACCAAGGAACGCGAACTCCGTCGCGACCTTTGGGAGATGCGCGACGCCATCGACAAGTACAAAGACGTAGCCGACAAGGGCCTCATCCAGACCAAGGCCGATTCGAACAACTACCCGCCCGACCTGCAAACACTGGTAGACGGCGTAGAAATCCAGACCAAGAAGATGCGCTTCCTCCGCGCCATTCCTACGGACCCCATGACCAAGTCCACCGACTGGGGCCTCCGTTCCAACCAGGACGACGCCGATTCCACCAGCTTCGGCGGCCAGGACGTTTTCGACGTCTACTCTAAGAGCGACGGCACAGCCCTCGACGGAACGAAGTACAACACATGGTAGCCACTCTCCCAATCCGCCGCGGCAAATCCCAGGCTTCCGAGCAGGGCTTCACGCTCATCGAGCTCATCATCGTCATGGCGATCATCGGCATCCTGGTCGTCATCGCGATCCCCAACTACACCCGCGCCGTCCAGCGCGCCAAGGAAGCCGTCCTAAAAGAGGACCTCCACACGATGCGGACGGCCATCGACAGCTACACCGTCGACAAGGAAAAAGCCCCACAGGGCCTCGACGACCTCGTCCAGGCTGGCTATCTCAAAACAATCCCCGTCGACCCCATTACCGGCCACAACGACACCTGGATCACCGGTCAGTCCGACACCCTCACTGACATCAACGAAACCCAGGGCGGCATCGACGACGTCCACTCCGGCGCCCAGAACCTCGCCTCCGACGGCACCTCCTACAACACTTGGTGAAAAGCAGGTTTTGGGGTTTGGGCGTTGGGGTTTAGGTTTCAGTGTCGCGGTTTAGCTGTTGCTCTTGCCTTTCTTTCTGTCATCCTCGCAGGGGATCTGCTTACACCGTCACCGCCAACCCAACCCCCAACCCCCAACCCCCAACCCCCAAAACCCGCCCTGTACACAACTTCCCAAAATAAGCGTCTAATAGTTAAGCAGAGCCCCGTAAAAGGCGGCTCCGTGGAGCCCCAACATGCGCCTACTTGCTCTCGCCGCCCTTCTTTCGGTCCCGGTTACGGCTGCCTTCTCGCAGCAGTCCACCACCCCCGCGACGCAGACAAGTCCCGCGCCCGCTTCCAGCCCGACCCCCACAGACACAACCACGTCCCAGACTCCCTCGGCCGCTCCCGCTGACAGCACCACCACCCCAACCATCAGCACAGACCCCACCAAGCCGACCAGCACTGACAAGCCCTCTACCGACAAACCGGATAAGTCCAAGAAAACTGATACTGCGGCTACCGACAAGCCCGACGTCATGCCCAACCCCGGTGAAGCCCTCGACCCCAACATCAAGAAGGGCAGTGAGGAAGACGTCAACGCCGTCGGAACCCGCAACATCGGCGGTCGTGGCATGGGCAACTGGTACTCCCCCAACTGGGAGGTTGGCACCGGCAAGCAGTACTCCATGGAAGTCGAAAAGTCTTCGCACTTGGTCACAGACCCCGTCGTGGTCGAGTACATCAACCGCGTCGGCCAGAACCTCGTCAAGAACTCCGATGCCAAGTTCCCCTTCACCATCAAGGTGCTTGATACCGACGAAATCAACGCCATGGCGCTGCCCGGCGGCTTCTTTTACGTCAACTCCGGCCTCATCCTCGCCTGCGACTCCGAAGACGAACTCGCCGGCGTCATGGCGCACGAAATCTCGCACGTAGCCGCCCATCATGCCGCCCGCGAGATGACTAAGCTCAACTACATGCAGATCGGCTCCATTCCCCTGATGATCTTCACGCAGGGCACATGGACGGGCTACGGCATTTATGAGGCCGCACAGCTCGCCGTCCCCATGACCTTCCTCATGTTCTCCCGCGAGTACGAAGCCGAAGCCGACTACCTCGGCATCCAGTACATGTACCGCGCCGGCTACGACCCGCAGGGCATGGTCTCCATCTTTGAAAAGCTTTCGGCACTTGAAAAGCACAAGCCCGGAGCGCTCTCCCGCGCCTTCAGCGATCATCCGGCCACGCCTGACCGCATCGCCAACGTCGAAGAAGAGATCGCCACGATCCTTCCGGCCAAGCCCGACTATCTGGTGACGACCTCCGAGTTCGACAACGTAAAGGCCCGCCTGGCCCGCATCCAGAACAAGCGCGGTCTGAACGACAAGAAGAACGGCAATAAGCCCACCCTGCGCCGCACCAACTCCACGAACAACCCCAGCTCCAACAACCCCAGCAGCTCCGGCGACGACACTCCCACCCTCGGCCGCCGCAACTAGCCATAAACGCACGCATTGCCAGCAGCCCACATTCCCGCTACGCTTAAGCTCACCGCGGGAGTGGTGAAATGGCAGACACGCAGGTCTTAGAAGCCTGTGCTTCGGCGTGGGGGTTCGAGTCCCCCCTCCCGCACCAAACATTCAACCAGAAGCGAAGCAATGCGGGGAAAGCTATATCCCGCGCCGGAAGGCAGTCCCGATTATGAGCCAAACGATTACGCAGCCCGATAACACCAAAATTACCCTGAACAAGACCGAAAGCTACCGCGAGTCGTACGCCAACAGCGTGCAGATCCGGCTTGCCATCTGGGATTTTTTTCTCATCTTCGGGACCATCGAGCAAAGGGCGGCCGATCAGGTGCAGATTGATAACTTTCAGGGCATCTATCTCAGTCCGCAGCAGGCGAAAGCCCTCAGCAACCTGCTAACGCAGAATATCTCCCAGTACGAAAAGACCTTTGGGACGATCTCGCTCGACGGCCCGGCGCCGCAGGGCCAGCAGTTCGTTATTTCCGGAAACGGCCCGGTTCACTAAACTTCGCGTGCCTTCGACCCTTCCATCGCCGGCAGCCCGTTTCGCTGCGCTGCCTTCGCTGCTGCTGTTTGCCCTTTTCTTTGCGGCGGTTGCAATCTCGCACCTGACGCTGCTGCGGCTCCCGTACTACTGGGATGAGGGCGGCTACTACGTGCCGGCAGCGCTCGATTTTTACCACCGTTTCACGCTGATCCCGGAGTACACCAACGCCCACCCTCCGCTGCCGAACGTGGTTCTCGGCACGCTGTGGCACCTTACGGGCCTGAGCATTCTGACGACGCGGCTTACGGTCTGTGCGTTCGCCGCTGCTGCGTTATTGGCTGTGTTTCGTTTGTGCGAGCGGCTGACGACGGCTTCCGTGGCGATCGCAGTGACCTTCCTGACGGCGGTGTATCCGATATGGTTTGCGCAGTCCACGCTGGCGCATGCAGACATCTTCGCGGCAGCCTTTACGCTCAGCGCGTTTGCGCTGTATCTGCCGCTGCAGGAAACGGATCGACGGAAGCTGGTTTGGGTTGCCGTGTTGTTTTCGCTGGCGGCACTTTCGAAAGAAACGGCAATCGTCGAGCCCGCGATTTTAGCGGCGATTGAGCTGGTTCTGCTCCTCAGAAGCCGCGCGAAGTCAGAGCATTTGAAGCGGTTTCTGGCTTTGAGCTTTCCGGTGATTCCGCTGATTGGGTGGTATGCGTATCACCACTACAAGACCGGGTTTACGTTCGGAAACCCGGAGTATCTGCGCTACAACGCCACAGCAAACTTCACGCTCGCGCATATCTCGCTTTCGATCTACTACCGCGCACTGCACCTGTTCTGGCAACGGAATATCTGGCTGGCGATTCTGCTGGCGGCAGCTTGTTTGTTTCTGCCGAAACGCGCTGAAATCAAGTCGCTTGCGCCGGATGCGCTGCGAACCATTGGACTGCTGATAGCGGGGAACTGGCTTGCATTTTCTGTGCTTGGGGGGGCGTTGTTGACGCGGTATTTGCTGCCGGTTTATCCGCTGATTCTGCTGGTTTGCGTGGCGATATGGCGGGAGCGCGTAAGGCAGTGGCCTGCGCTGGCGGCGGTTACAGCGGCGGCGTTTATCGCGGCGATCTGGCTGAATCCACCGACGTCGTTTGCGCCGGAGGACAACCTGACCTACCGGGACATGATCGTGATGCACCAGGAGGCTACGGCATTCATTGCGCAGCACTATCCGGACGCAACGGTGCTGACAGCGTGGCCGGCGGCGGAGGAGTTGTTCCGGCCGGATATGGGGTATGTAGCGCAGCGGATCAAGGTGTTTCCGGTGGAGAACTTTACCAACGCCGAGATCCAGAAAGCCGCGCAGGAACCGGGCAAGTTCGATACGGCGCTGGTGTTTACGACACACTACACGTCGCCGGCTCTGGAGCGGTATTTGATGAAGCACCCGCAAACCCAGCGTGGACGCGAGTTTGCGGAAGACCGCGATCTGCGGCCCGCGGAAATCGCGGCGATCCTGCATGGCGAGATTGTTTTCAAGGACAGCCGCAACGGGGAATGGGCGGCGGTGATCCGGTTTTCGCGGAGCTATGAGGCGCTCAAAATGCCTTATTTTGCACATTAGGGATAGCGGATTTTTTTGGTGCAAATTTGTGGATGTTTGTGGTGAGTTGTGGTGCGTTTGTGGACGGTGTGGTGTCCAGCAAACTTGACATCCCCGCAGCCTGGATCGACAAGCAGATTCCCTGCGAGGATGACAGAAAGAAACGCAAAGACATTTAAGATTTCGTGAACTCTTCGGTGCGGGGGTAGCGGGCGGTTACGGTGGTGGAGATGCCGCCGCGGGGACGGAAGTCGCCTTTGATTTCTGCCCAGATGGGGTCGGTCGCTTTTACTACATCGTCAAGGACCTGGTTGACGATGTTTTCCTGGAAGATGCCTAGGTTGCGGTAGACGAAAAGATACTCTTTGAGCGATTTCAGCTCGAGGCACTTTTCTTTTGGCATGTAGCGGATCGTAAGGACGCCAAAGTCGGGAGGGCCGGTTTTGGGGCAGACGCTGGTGAATTCGGGGTCGTCGATGAGGATTTCGTAGGCGCGGAACTGGTTGCGCCAGGTTTCGATGGGAGGAAAGGTGACGTCGAGGCCTGATTTGGCGTGGTCGTCGGTGTATCCGGTGGTGTGGGTCGACATAGGGTTATTTTATCGTCTGCGGCGCGGGGGATGGATGCTTGCCTGGGATAGGAGAGCTTTAACGCAGAGGTCGCGGAGGTAACGCGGAGGGCGCTGAGTAAGGCAGGTTGAACTGGGGGAAGATATTTTGCGTTTTGTTAGGTGACGAGGGTTCGTGAAACCGCCGATGACGTCTTAGAGATAGGGACATTTTTCGGGTCAGTGGCAGATGGGCGGCGGCAGGATTTGCGACCGAGCGGGATGATAGTGCATCCTATGCATGAAAGTTGATAGAGGTTGACTCACATGGCGAATGAATTTGTAAGTGTTATTAAGCCGTCGGAAGCTAAGGGCGGGTCGGACAAAGGGAAGTCGTATCCTGTTCTCCCGGTTAGGGATACGGTGCTTTTTCCGCATGCCGTATTGCCGTTGACGGTAGGCCGCGAGAGCTCGATTCAGCTGATTCAGTCCCTCGGTGAAGAGAAGACGATCCTGGTGGTGGCGCAGAAAGATGCGCGGCAGGATGCGCCGGAGGGGTCGGATCTGCATGTGATCGGCACGCGGGCGACCGTGCATAAGGTCGTGAAGATGCCGAACCAGAGCCTTTTCGTGTTCACGGAAGGCACGGAGCGGGTGAAGATTACCAACTACACGCAGTCGCAGCCGTTTTTGATGGCCGAGTGCGAAGTGTTGGACGAGGTAGAACCGGAGACCGCGCCTGAGGGCGAGGCGATGCAGCGCAATGTGCTGGCGCAGTTCCAGGAGATTGTGACGTCGTCTTCGACGTTGTCGGACGATCTGCAGACGATTGCGATCAATATCGAGGACGCGAGCCGGCTTTCGGACTTTATCGCTTCGAGCTTGCCGTTCCTTTCGACGACGGAGAAGCAGGAGCTGCTCGAAACACCTGATGTGAAGACGCGGCTGGAGAAGATCAACAGCCACCTGGCGAAGGAACTTGAGGTGCAGCAGCTGCGCAACAAGATCCAGACTGAGGTGCAGGATTCTGTGCAGCAGTCGCAGCGGGATTACTACCTGCGCGAGCAGATGAAGGCTATCCAGAAAGAACTGGGCGACCAGGACGATACGCAGAAGGACATTGCGGAGCTGAAGGAAAAGATCGAGAACGCGGGCATGCCCGAGGAGACGAAGAAGGACGCGCTGAAGGAGCTCGGGCGGTTGAGCCGGATGAATCCTGCGGCGGCTGATTATTCGTTGACGCGGAACTATGTGGAGTGGCTCGCGGTGCTGCCGTGGGGCAAGAGCTCTTCGGGAGAGGTGGACATCAAGAAGGCTAAGGAGATTCTTGATGAGGACCACTATGGGTTGAAGAAGGTGAAGGACCGCATTCTGGATTACCTGAGTGTGCGGCGGCTGAAGCCGAACATGAAGGGGCCGATACTTTGCTTCGTTGGACCTCCGGGCGTGGGTAAGACTTCTCTGGGGCGCAGCATTGCGAAGGCGCTGGGACGCAAGTTCAGCAGGATTTCGCTGGGCGGTATGCATGATGAGGCGGAGATCCGCGGCCATCGGCGGACGTATATTGGCGCGCTGCCGGGGCAGATCATTCAGCACCTGAAGAGGGTTGAGGTGAACGATCCGGTGTTCATGCTGGATGAGATCGACAAGCTGGGACGCGACTTCCGGGGAGATCCGGCGAGTGCGTTGCTGGAGACGCTTGATCCGGAACAGAACAATACGTTCCGCGATAACTATCTCGATCAGCCGTTCGATTTGAGCAAGGTGCTGTTCATCTGCACGGCGAACCAGCTGGATACGATTCCCGGACCGTTGCTTGATCGTATGGAGATCATCGAATTGACCGGATATACGGAAGAGGAGAAGGTCAACATTGCGGAGAAGTATCTTGTGCCGCGGCAGATCAAGGAGAATGGCCTGACGGAAGAGCAGATCGAGTTTCCGATCGAGTCGGTTGGAATGATTGCGAGGCATTACACGCGTGAAGCGGGTGTGCGTAAGCTCGAGCAGCAGATTGGAACGGTATGCCGTAAGGCGGCCCGCAAGGTCGCTGAGGGCGCAACGGAGAAGCTGGTCGTGACTCCTGAGGTTGTGAAGGAGTTCCTTGGCGGCATCAAGGTGCGCGTGGATACGGAGCTTGCAGAACGGACCAAGCGTGCAGGTGTGGCGGTTGGACTGGCGTGGACTCCGGTAGGCGGCGATGTGTTGTTCATCGAAGCGAACCGGATGAAGGGCAAGGGCGGCTTCAAGATGACGGGGCAGATCGGCGACGTGATGAAGGAGTCGATGGAAGCTGCGCTGACATGGGTGAGATCGAACGCGCTGCAGCTTGGGCTCGACGAGGATGTGCTGAAAGATATCGATCTGCATATTCACGTGCCGGCGGGAGCGATCCCGAAGGATGGACCCTCGGCGGGTGTGACGATGGCTACGGCTCTCGTCAGCCTATTGACTGATAAGCCTGTGCGTCCGCTGCTTGCTATGACCGGTGAGATTACGCTGAGCGGTAATGTGCTGCCGGTTGGCGGCATCAAGGAGAAGTTCCTTGCGGCCAAGCGGGCGGGTGTTCGCGATGTGATTCTGCCGATCGATGTGAAGACGCAGGTCGATGAAGACCTGAGTGCGGCACAGATTGAAGGCGTGACGATTCACTACGCTTCGCGGATCGAAGATGTTCTTGCGGTGGCGTTGCCGGCGACGGTGAACGACATCGTGAAGGATGAGGAGCTTCGTGAGGAAGTGCTGGCGGCGGTGGAGTAAAGGCAGAGGATAGAGTGTAGAGCGTAGAGAAGGCGGTTCGCGGTTGCGGGCCGCCTTTTCGTTCTTGGAGTTTGTGCGCACTTAGTGTGCATGCTATATAGACAGGAGCATGCAAATGAGATCCGCAGGCAAAGAGTGCAGACGGTGCCACCGTGCGGTGGCGCTTCTTACAGCTGTCTTCGCAGTTGCATCCGCAATGCATGCTCAGACATCTGCGCCGCAGCTTGAGGTCGCGACGGTGAAGCCGAGCGATCCGGCGAAGCAGCATTTGGGTTTGTACTGGCGGCAACCTGACGGATTCAAGCTCGAAGGCACGACATTGCGGGGGATGATCGGCAACGCTTATGGGGTTCCCAGCAGCGTCAAAGGTCTGGTCCAGGGTGGGCCCGCGTGGATGCTTTCGGATGCATTCGATGTTCAGGTCAAGGTCGATCCTGCGACCACAGAGCGGTGGAGCAAGATGCCGCAGCAAGCTGTGGATGAAGAGCGTCGTGCAGTGATGCGGGAGCTGCTTGTCGAGCGGTTTCAGTTGAAGCTCCAGCGCGAGATACGCGAGATGCCGGCGTTTGTGCTGACGGTAGCCAAAGGCGGCTCGAAGCTGCAGTCGCCGTCTGCCGAAAAGGAGCTGCAGACGGGCGTGCCGCAGAGTCGCATCAATTTCCTTGGTCGCGGTCATTGGCAGGGACACTTCGCTCTGGTGAGCAACCTGTCCCGGTCGCTTACGGGAGAGCCTGAGGTGGAGGGCCGTCCGGTAGTCGACAAGACCGGTCTCACTGGTCAGTATGACTTCACGCTGCGTTGGGCGCCGGTTGATACTGGTGCCGGAGCAGCATCAGGCGATCCAGGTGAACAGTGGCCGTCACTCTTTACCGCGCTCGAAGAGCAACTTGGCTTGAAGCTCGTACCGGACAAGGAGCAGATAGAAGTCATCGTGGTCGACTCTGTGGAGAAGCCTTCGGAGAACTAGCGGCCGCTTCGTTCATTCGAAAGAGAGCGGTCGTTTGCTACGCAAACGATACCCCACCCTTTCGGAAAAACCCGAAAGGATGGGCCACCCGACGGTTGTGCGGCGCCTTGAAATACGGAGCTCCTTCCCCTTCGGCTTCGCTCAGGGTCAGGATGAGGGCGTTCAAAGGATAAGTATTCGTGTAAAGGCCGGATACCGCTTTTGGGGCCAGTCGACGCGGACGGCGGGGTCGGGTGAGGCGGAGTTGATGCCGCGTAGGCAAGTGAGAGGAAGGCGCCAACGAAATATTCCCTCCTGCGTCCTAACATAGGTTGACGCGCGCGCCTGGAATCGCGAGGAAAATGCGGATGAAAGCACTTAAGGATCGATCTGTGATTGTGCTGTGTGCGGTTGTCTTGCTGTCATTTTCGGGGCCGCAGCTTGTGGGGCAGGCTACTGGGTTGCCGGCAGTGCCTGCGTCCACGCAATCGGCTTCGGATGCGAAGCTGCCTGTATTTGATGTGATCACCGTGAAGCCCAACAGCAACGGCGATCGACCCAGCATTGACTTTGACGGTGGGAGCTTCTCAGCGACCAACTTTTCCGTGAAGATGCTTGTACTCTTCGCCTACGACCTCAAGGATGACCAACTTTTCGGCGTTCCGAAGTGGGCCAACGAACTGCGGTTTGATATGAAGGCGAAGGTGCTTGATGCTGACCTCACAACCCTTCAGCACCTCAGCAATGATCAAAAACGCTCGATCGAGCAGACGATTCTCACGGAACGCTTCGAGCTGACATTCCATCGCGAGACGAAGGTGCTCCCCGTCTACGAACTGGTAGTCGATAAAGGTGGGCCCAGGTTCCAGCCGTCGAAAGTTGAGGCAGGACAGATAGGAGCGAACGGTTTGGGAGCCGGAAGCCTGCACACGAACAATCACGACGGGAATGCGGACATGGCATCTACCGCCGTTCCCGTGTCCTCGCTGGTCAATGTTCTGTCCAGGCAAACCGAACGCATCGTCGTGGATCGGACCGGGCTGGCGGGACGGTATGACCTTAACCTGACGTGGTCACGCGACGATGGCGCGACACCGGCAACCGATCAAAACAGTCCGTCCAGCCCTTCGATCTTGACCGCAATCCAGGAACAACTTGGCTTGCGGCTTCGTCCCGCGAAGCTTCCGGTCGGAACCTTTGTCGTTGACCATGTTGTATTGCCCTTTGGTAACTAGGAAGTTGTGAGGAATGGAGTTGAGATGAGTTGGTTGGCGTCGCGATATGCTCGGAGCGTGAGGGAATGTTGAAGGTACTGGTGATCGATACGTGCGGAGAAGTGGGCGGTGTGGCGCTGGGCGAGGACGAGGACGTCGTCGCGAGTGAGGTGTTGCCGGCGCGGGAGGCTTCTTCGGCTTTGCTTCCGGCGATTGCGCGGCTGATGGAAGAGCAGGGTTGGGCGCTGGCAGAGTTGGATGGGGTTGGGGTGGTGAGTGGGCCGGGGTCGTTTACAGGGGTGAGGGTTGGGCTGGCGGCGGCGAAGGGATTGTGTGAGGCGGCAGGGTTGGGGTTGGTGGGAGTTTCTCGGCTGGAGGTGCTGGCGGAGGCTGGTGGGTTGAGCGGGACGTGGGACGGGGGGTTCGCGGTTCTGGATGCGGGGCGGGGTGAGTTTTATGTGCGGTCTTCGGTTGATGGGAGCGCGCGAGAGGTGCTTTGTGGGATGGAGGAGTTGCGGGAGATGGTTGGGGGCTCGCGGGTGGTGATTGCGGAGGAGAAGCTGGTGGAAGCGTTGGCGGATCTGCGGCCGGAGGTTGTTTTGTTGCGGCCGGAGTTGGCGTTGCCGGCGGTGTTGCGGGGGTTGAAGGCCGGTGCTGTTGATGCGGCGCTGATCGATGCGAATTATGTTCGGGGGGAACGCGAGATTTATGGGAAAGCTCGCGTGGGCGCTGTCGGAGAGAAGGCTTGAAGGCGGGAGTTGTGGTGCGGCGGGCGGTGGATGGGGATATTGCTGGAGTGCTGCGGGTGGAGCGGGGATCGCGTGAGGCTCCGCATTGGGATGAGGCGCGGTATCGGGAGATGGTGCAGGGCTGTGAGGCTGAGGCGTTGCGGCGGGTGTTGCTGGTGGCTGTCGAGGATGAGTTGGTGGTGGGGTTCGTTGTGGGTGCGGTGCTGTTGGATGAAGCTGAGTTGGAGAGCGTTGCGGTGGAGGAAGCGTGCAGGCGGCGTGGCGTTGCGAGCGCTTTGAGTGAGGCTCTGTTCGTCTGGGCCGCGGGGCAGGGAGCGGCGTTGATGAGGCTGGAGGTGAGGGCGGAGAATGTTGCGGCTCAGACGATGTATGAGCGTTTGGGGTTTCAACAATGTGGGCTGAGGCGTGAGTATTATGCCGATCCGGTGGACGATGCCGTGTTGATGATGAAGGGTTTGCGTTGAGTTTGAAGGGCGTTGGCGTGGGTTGCGGATTTATAATGATTCGATATGGTTCGTGATGGTTTTTTCTACGGCGTCTCCTTGCTGGTGGTGGCCGCGATTGTCTGGCACTTTACGGGGTATGCCGCGCTTGCGGGTATTCCCGTAGTGCTGGCGATTTTCTTTCTGTGGTTTTTTCGGGACCCGCCGCGCAAGATTCCAGATGGAGTGGGGCAGATTGTGTCACCGGCTGACGGCAAGGTGGATGTAGCGGAGTGGGTGGAGACAACGAGCGGCGGACGGCTGCGCGTGACGATCTTTTTGAATGTGTTCAACGTGCATGTGAATCGTGTGCCGGTGGGCGGGGTCGTGGAGCTGGTGGAGTTTCGTGAAGGGCAGTTTATGAACGCGATGAATCCGGAGTCCGCGCTGCATAACGAGCAGACACTGATCACGATCAACAACGGCGAGTACAGCGTGAGCTTCAAGCAGGTGGCCGGCTTGCTGGCTCGGCGCATTGTTTGCAACCTCAAGGCCGGGGACCGGGTGGAACGCGGACAGCGTATGGGCATGATCAAGTTTGGATCGCGCGTGGATGTGCTGATGCCGGCGGAAGCGAAACTTCTGGTGAAGAAGGGGCAGCATGTTATCGGCGGCAAGACGGTGCTGGCAGCGATGCCGGAGTCCGACGGCGTGGACGGCGCTCAGGGCGGGGCAGCCTGATGGCGTCTCCGGCGTTGGACAGCGAGAAGAAGCGCAAGAACCCGCGTCGCGGGATGTATGTGCTGCCTTCGCTGTTTACGGCGGGTAATATTGCCGCGGGCTACTACGCGATTACGGAGAGCATTCGCGGAGCGTCGGGCGATCCGCATGCGTTCAACCGGGCTTCGCTGGCGATCGGGTTTGCGGTGATGTTCGATGGGCTCGATGGGCGCGTGGCGAGGATGACGGATACGTCGAGCGACTTTGGCAGGGAGTTCGACTCGCTGGCGGACGTGATTACGTTTGGCGTGGCGCCGAGCCTGCTGGCGTTCCTGTGGGGCGTGCAGGCAGTGTTGCCTTCGGCGTATCCGGCAATGCAGGACCGGTTGCACGATCTCGGGATTGTGATCTGCTTCCTGTTTCTGATCAGTGGCGCGTGCAGGCTGGCGCGGTTCAACATCAGCGTGAATCCGCAGCCGGGGAATCCGGGGCGGCCGGGGCGGAAGTACTTTGTCGGAATGCCGATACCGGCGGGCGCGGGCGTGATTGCCGCAGTGGTTCACTATGAGCTGGGATCGCCGATCCATGATGTGTGGATGTCGGCCCTGTGGCTGACGTTGATTGGGTTTACCGGGTTTTTGATGGTGAGCAACTGGCGGTTCTGGAGCGGCAAGGAGTTGAACTTTACCGAGGCGCAACCGGTACGTGGCGTGTTGTTGCTGCTGGTCTCGCTGGCGATGGTGATCTGGTTCTCGCAGTATGCGTTGATCATTATTGCGATGGTGTATCTGCTTTCGGGTGTGCTGGCGCGGCTGGCTTACTCGTGGGGACGGCGCGCTGCGGCGAAGTGAATCGCGCGGTTGCTGCGGGCTATCCATTGAGACAAGAAGTGTTGTGAGGGAAATATGGCAGGAAGTGTTGTGCGTGTGGCTATTGTTGGAGCGTCGTCGCTGCTGGGGAAAGAGCTGGCGAACGAGTTGAATGCGGCTACGACTGTGGTGTGGGACATCAAGCTGCTGGATGCGGCGCTGCCTGATGTGGGTATGGCGAGTGGACAGATTACGGCGGCCGGGGATGAGGCGATCCTGATACAGACGATCGAGCCGGGGGCGTTCGATGGCATGGACGTGGTGTTCTTCGCGGGTGATGCAGGGACGACGCTCAGGCACTGGAAGGAAGCGAAAGCGGCTGGGGCGAAGATTGTCGATCTGTCCGCAGCGTTGGAAGATGAGCCGGGTGTGTTGGTTCGATCTGCGCTGATGGATGCGAAGGAGAAGGTTGTTGCAGGGACGCAGGTGGTTGTGCCGGCGCATGCGGCAGCGGTGATGCTCGCGGTGGTGATGACGAGGCTGCGGGCTCGCTGGGCGGAGGCAAAGGGATTTGCGACGGTGATGGAACCGGCTTCGCAGCAGGGAAGCGCAGGGCTCGACGAGATGCATCAGCAGACGGTGGCGCTGTTGTCGTTTCAGGCGGTGCCGAAGGATATCTATGATGCGCAGGTTGCGTTCAACCTGAGCGTCGCGCTGGGTGCAGACGCCAAGGTGGACCTAGTGGAAATCGCCGCGAGGGTGCGGCGCGATCTGGCGACGATCGGGGGTAAGGATGTTGCGGATGCGGTTGCGATGCAGCTGCTGCAGGCTCCGGTGTTCCATGGCTATACGGCTTCGGTGTTTGTGGAGCTGAATGGCGATGGAGAGATGGGCGATGTTGAGACCGCGCTTGAGGGTGGATTGGTGAGCCTTTCGACGGGTGCTGATGTGGCACCCAGCAATATCAGCGCGACCGAGCAAGGGCAGATCCTGGTGAGTGTTCGTAAGGAAACCAGCGCGAAGACTTCGGGGTACTGGTTGTGGATGGCGGTCGATAACCTGAAGCTCGCCGCGCAGAATGCCGTGGGTTGTGCCGTGGAGTTACTGGCGGTTAAACATCGCACGAATTGACGGCCGTGGAGCTTCTGGCACTGTGTTTTAGCGGAGCCAGTTTGGACTTCGGGCAAGAGGGCCGGGGAGCGTCTTGGCTTGGAAGCCGTCCGGTGCCTGTGCGATACTGGGGCTGCACGAGGTGATTGAAGGACTGCTATCGATGGAGTTCGGATTACTTTGAGACGGCAACGGCATGCCGTTTGAAGCTCGCAATCCACGCGGGTTGATTTGAAAGCCGGGATGGCGGAACTGGCAGACGCAGCGGACTCAAAATCCGCCGAGGGCAACCTCGTGGGGGTTCGACCCCCCCTCCCGGCACCAATAAAATCAATAGTTTGGCGAATCAACGCATCTTCGGATGCGTTTTTCTGTGCCCAAACTGTGCCCAAAGTGCCGAAACTTGCTATGAACGAATGCCAGCAGGGTTCGATAGAGCTTTCTCAAGGAGAATTGCTAGAGCGCAGTTGTCGAGGCGGCAGAAAATTGCAAGATTTTCTCGCACAGGCGGTCGAGCGAGGGCGACTGACCGTTGGCCTTCTTGAGCCGTTCCAGGAAGTAACCAATGTAAATCGAGTTTTTGCCAAGGTCACCCGCGTTGCCAGCATCAGCGCGCGCTTTATTTTCGACCGCCTCTAGCTGCGCTTCACCTTGAGGCCCGAGCGAGACTATGAATTCCCGCTTCGCAGTATCAGCCAGATCGGAGGGCCACATTACCAAATTGTTCCCCCATATGACTCCCGAGGGAAAGAGGTTGTCCTCATCGCCCCCAAGCAGTCGCACTAAGGCTCGATTGTCGCGCTCATGATCTAATCGGACGCTGGGATTATCAACTTTTACGCCGGTCGCGTCCGTCTTCATAAGCTTATCGCCGTCCGCATCTATGATTGCGAGGACGGGAATTTCAAGACCCAATGCGATGATGACAGGGCGAATCAATTCACTCTTCCCATTGACCGGAACTATGTGTGCTCCGCATCTTCGAAAACTATCCCATCGATCGGTCAGCACCATCCACGCTTGGATGTACGCTACATCCTCAAGACCCTCCACCAGAATCAGCTTTTGCGTGAAGAACATTTCGCTCAAGGAGGGTTGCAACGCCTGATGAAGCTTTGCACTGGTTGCAGATGAATTGCGAAGTGGCTTGTTCACTACGGACGCAAACCGTGCGGCGAGCTCAGCAAACGTGTACTGTCGAATCGAGGAACAGTTGTTATCTAGAGAGCGCCTCACCATTCTGATACTTTCAAAGTTCTCGCCCGAGACAAAATAGGGGCTGTGAGTTGTAACGAGAATCTGGGCTCCTTGAACCGACAGTCGTTCGAAAACGGCAGCGAGATGCCTTGCTTGAGGCGGATGCTGATACAACTCGGGCTCTTCACATCCCAGGAGTAGAACAGGGGCATCTTTGTCATCAAACGATGCGAGTTCTTGCAGCAATGCGAGCAGGAAGCTACGTTGAAATCCGTGGCCAAGACGGGCTAGTTTTCCTTCGAAGCCACTTTCGCCCGCCAGAACACCCGCAATGGGCGGCGCGACACTGACCGCCTTTGTCGAATCATTCTCCCAAACCACCCGTAGAGTGGCTTGCGGGTGGGCCCATTCAGCCAGCCGGTTGCCTAGCGACTGCGATATCCCATCAAGGGCCGTCTGGTTTGCATCCAGTATCGACTGGTATTTAAGTCGAGTCTCCCTCAGGAGAGTATCCAGATCGGTCGTGAAACTCAACTTTGCATTTACAGTTCTAGCCAACAGACGGCCAAGAGCGCTTGTCTTCGTGCCAGACTCTTCTTCGGACGCGTCCTTGACGGCTGGAATATAAATCCACTGGACGTATTTGGCTAATTTATTCGCTCCCTTGCTAACACCGTAGAACTGATCTTCACTCGGAATGAGCACGCATTTTTCGGGCTTGGAGGCTTCATACTCTCTAAGCCCGTTAGACATTACGTCCTTGGTTGTTTTTAACTTGAGTGCAGCAATTTCCGGATCAGTCTTTTCTAGGTCAGCGAAGAGCGCCTGCAAATCCTTTGCCGATGCCTGATCGCCCAGAGCCTTGAAAAAGGGCTTCAGTGACTCCATTCCCCGTCGCTGGCCATATTGCTTGACCTCTGCTTTACCAGTAACGGGATCGAAACGCGCAATGGCTGAAATAACGAGTTTGTCTTGCCGGACGTATTCTTTGAAGTCCAGTTTCGCGTCGGCATTTAGGTCAACGAAGGTGACGGTGATTTCAATTGGCTCAGTAACATCTTGCAGATGGAAATCTTGTGCGACGAGAGACGCCAAATCAGTCGGCGCACTGTCGATATTGCGGAAGAAAATGTTCAGAGCGCAGAGTACCGTCGATTTGCCTGCTCCATTCGGACCAACGAAGCAGGTATATGGATCTAAGTGCGCCACACTTTGTCTGATACAGCGAAGGTTGTTGATTGCGACAGACTGAATACGCATAAGATTCTCCGACTTTAGTTGCGCAACGATATCCTTTGTCTACGACTTCAAGCAAGCAACCTCATTTGCTCCCTGCACCGCCATCAGCTTCGCGAAGGCCGCACCCACCAACCTGTACGCGCTAATGACGCTGCTCCAGTTAGCATTTGGGAGAGGGTTCCGTGCTGTCATTCAATTCGGAAATTTGCGGATCAAACGGGAGTATGCCATTCCGACTGTTTACAATGAACCATTGCCAGACTCCTGCTTCTAGACGGCCTCGTAGAGCAAGACTCTGCACCTGGGAGCCTGAATGCCTGATCCGCGCGAACTGCTGGTTTGCCTGCTGGACTACATCAAAGAACAGACGAAGGAAGTTGATCCGAAGGGATACAGGCTTACGTCTTCAAAAGGGTTCCTTCGCAGAAGAGGCGATATTGCGGGCCTGCCCGGTGTCGAGTTCGACATTCGCCTTGCCGGGGATCATGTTTGGCTGCGGGTTCCGAGGCTGGCCGCCGATCCACCGCCCGATCCACCGAAGACTTACAAAAGCGTACTCAAAGTCAGTTCCGACCCTGCGGGCGCTCCGCCATTCCTTGACGATGCTGCGCTCACGCGGCTGGTGAATAGGTCAATCCAAGCTCTCAAAGCCCAAAGTTCGCCAACCGATGAGGACATTGCCCGGTTGGAAGCACAGCACAGGGGCAATGCGACTCAAGTGTTGGCCACGTACACCGTAGCTTGGAAGTCGTGGGCGGCGGCTGAGCAGCCGCGACGAATGACCATTGCACTCTATGGCGACCTGTTTACGCTAATGCACCAAATGGAAGCGGAGCAGACCAGTAAGCCGCAAGAGTTGATTTGGGGTGTCGGAGTTTCATCATGGGAGCTTGAGGCTGAGAAAGAGCAAATTCCTTTTGAGTACCCGCTTCTGACTCAGACTATGGAAATCACCATAGACGATCAAACGATGGCGATTGATCTGCGTCCCCGTGCCACCGACACGCGCGTTGAACTTGATGCTTTTGTCGCTTGCCAGGTAGTCGGTGCTATTGAGGTTGAGCGGGCCGCGACCGCTCATCTTGCCAAGCACAAGGACAGTCCGGTTACGCCCTTTGACTCAGGAAGCTATACCGATGTTCTGAAGCTCATCGCCGGGAACCTGGATAGCGAGGGTGCGTACCGTGAAGTTCTGGCGCAGGGTGAACCCATCCCGGCACCGGGCGAGCATCTTGTCGTCACGGATGCTTGGGTTCTAATGTCTCGTCCCCGTGCGATCAATTACCTTTTCGATGACCTTAAGCGGCTGCAGGACAGGTTGGAGAGCGGATGTGAGATTTACAGTGGGCCGCTTTCGCTTGTCACTCCGCCGTCAGACCAGCCGATTGAATTCGAACCCATCAGCTTTCGAGGGCTGTCTAGCCGGGGAAGCAGCGGTGCCGGTGGCGCTCCCGAAGAACTGTACTTCCCCCTTCCGTACAACGATGAGCAGGTGACTATTGTGCAGCGGCTGAAGCGCGCTGCCGGTGTGACTGTGCAGGGACCGCCGGGAACCGGCAAGACCCACACCATCGCAAATGTCATTTGCCACTATCTCGCAACTGGTAAGCGCGTACTCGTTACTTCACGAGGTGAAGCTGCGCTCGGCGTCCTGCAAGAGAAGATCCCTGAAGAGATTCGCGCTTTGACGGTTTCGCTGCTCACGAGCGATCGGGAAGGCATTCGACAATTTCAAGGCTCTATCGAGGCGATTCAGCATCGTGTATCCCAGATCAATCCGGAACTGACGCGCCAAGAGATTGCGCGGATTCAAAGCTCGATTGATCGTGCTCACTCGGAGCTAATCACCATCGACCGCAAGGTCGATGAGATTGCCCTTCAGCAGCTCTCGACAATCGAAGTTGACGGAGTACCGATGCGCGCCCAGGCGCTCGCGGAGTTGGTGCTATCGGGGCTTGAGCGGTATGGCTGGTTTGAGGACTCCATTACCCTCTCCCCTGAGCACGCGCCTCCTCTGTTCTCAGATGAAGCGGGGCGACTCAGGGACGCTCGCAGGAGGCTTGGGAAAGACCTTGTATATGTGCAGGCGCGTGTCCCTTCCGCAGATAGTTTCCCTTCGGTATCGGCTCTCGGAGACCTCCATGATGTGCTCGTGAAGAGGGAGAGCATCGAAAACGAAGTTCGCGAAGGCGATCTACTGCCTCTCAAAGCCAATACTCCAGAGGTGCTGGCTGCGACTCGCAAATTGCTCGTACTCACAGATGAAATGCTCGGCGTTCTCACTGAGTTGGAGGAGTTCGGTGACGAATGGCCCTTTGATCTACGCACCAAGTGCCGGCAATCGTCATTCGCATCAGAACGTGGAGCGTTGGAGTCGTTATTCGATGATCTTGACGCACTGATCCATGCCCGAGCTGAGTTCCTGAAAGCTCCGATTGTGTTTCCCGAAGCAGGATTGAACGATCCGAAAACGGTGGAAGCTGTTGCCCGTGCTGTCGCCACCGGCAAACCGTTCGGGTTTGTCTCGCTTGGGGCCTCCGATGCCAAAGGGCATATTGCTGCGATTCGTATCGAAGGTCGTTCGCCCTCGACTTCTGAGGACTGGATAAGGGTGCAGAGATGGCTCGGACTTCACTTGCAAGTCCTCACCTTCAATACCCGGTGGAACGAACTGCATCAGCTCCTTTCTGTGCCGTCTCTCAGCGGAGGAGTAGGCGGCCTTCGTCAGCTTGAGGTTGTTGCGACTACTGCACGGAAAGCCCACACTTTGGCGACGCATTTTGATAAACATTTCTTGAGCGGTACACGAGATGTCTTTGAACGGATGCCGCAGACATCCACGAGCATTACCCGCTCCGATTTGGAATCTGTTCGAGAGCAGTTGTTGCGCCATTTGACCTTCGCTGATCTGTCGCGAGCAGCGATGCAACTGAGCGACTTTCAAGAAAAGCTCGCAGGTAAGTCTGGCCCGATATCGGATGCTCTTCGACTGTTTGTTGAGAAGGCTCTTGGGAATGGCGACGTGCCCAGAGAACGTGTTTGCGCTCAATATGCCGAACTCATGGAAGAGTTGCGGCGCATTGCGGCGCTTGCGAATGATCTTTCATTCGTCCATGATTCCGCGCTGCGGCTTGAGGTAGCAGGTGCTCCCAAATTAGCTGCAAGAGTGAGGACTTCACCTGTTGCAGAATCGGGTGAAGATACCGTCTTCCCGACGACCTGGCGAGAGGCATGGAATTGGGCTCGCGTTCGCACTCATCTTGACGCGATTGAGGCCAGGGATGAGCTATTGACTCTGGCAAGACGGAGGCGCGAGGTTGAGACCGGACTCGCGAGGTTTTATCAAGAGATGGTCGCCAAAGCGGCATGGCTGGCAACGAAGAAAAACGCGACCCCAAAAATCTTGCAGGCTCTAGCCGGATATGCCACCGCCATCCGGCGCATCGGTCAGGGCACTGGACCGAATGCGACTCGCTATCGGCGCGATGCGCGGGAGATGATGTTCGACGCGGCTGGTGCAGTGCCTTGCTGGATTATGAATCACAACCGAATCTCGGAGGCGATGCCTGCCGACATCGGTGCATTTGACTTGGTAATTGTTGACGAAGCGAGTCAGTCGGACTTGTGGGCTTTACCTGCGATCTTGAGAGGTAAGAAGATTCTTGTAGTCGGTGATGACAAGCAGGTATCTCCAGACGGCGGATTCATTGACAGCAGCCGCATTCAAGAACTGCTAGACCGATTCCTAGTCGATCAACCATATAAGTCCGAGATGACTCCCGAGAAGTCGCTCTATGATCTCGCTGCAAGGGTATTCGCCGCCGATCAGGTAATGTTGCGAGAGCACTTTCGCTGTGTGCCGCCAATCATTGCGTACTCAAACAAAACCTTCTACCAGAACCAGATTCTTCCCCTGCGGATTCCTCGGGCATCCGAGAGGATCGAACCTCCACTTGTTGACCTTTATATAGAGGGCGGGGTCAGGGATCATCACGACCGAAACGACTGTGAAGCGCAAGCAATCGCAGATGAGATCGAAGCGATCCTGAAAGATGAGAGATTTGCTGGTCGAACTATTGGCGTTGTGTCTCTGCTTGGAACAGATCAAGCGAAGCATATTGATTCTGTTGTGAACCAGAGATGTGATGCTGCGGAGCTTCATCGGAGGAAGTTCTTGTGTGGAGATGCCCGCACATTCCAGGGCAGTGAGCGGCACATCATGTTCTTGTCTTTGGTTGTAGATTCCACCAGTTGCAAAGCGCTTTCAGGCAACATGTTCGATCAAAGATTCAACGTAGCAGCCAGCCGTGCGCAAGATCGAATGTACCTTGTTCGTTCCGTCACTGCCTCCGACCTTTCAGACAAGGATTTAAGGATGACATTGCTGTCGCATTTCGATAAGCCGCTTGTCATGAATACGGACGAGACGGCGCGGCTGATTGACCTCTGCGAATCAGGATTTGAGCAACAGGTTTACACAGAGTTGAGCACTCGCGGATACCGGGTGATTCCACAAGTAAAAACTGGCGCATATCGAATCGATATGGTGGTCGAAGGGGCGAGCGATATCCGGCTTGCTATTGAGTGTGATGGTGACGAATTCCATGGGCCAGATCGCTGGCAGCACGATATGAATCGACAACGTATTCTTGAACGTGCTGGTTGGGTCTTCTGGCGGTGTTTCGCCTCAACGTGGACATTGCGAAAAGATGAGGTCTTGTTCGAACTGCTTCAGCGCCTACACGCGATGGGTATTGATCCTCTCGGCGCGGTGGAACGAGCAAGCACTTCGGTTGAGAAACGCACTTGGAGGCCTCCGGTAGAGGAGGCCTTAGTGAGTCCGCCCCAGAGCGGACTACTGCATCTCTAACTTTTTGAGGGCATCTGCAATATCTGTCTGTGAAACGATTGCATATCTCTCAAATACGCTGCGAGTGCGCCAGCCGCCGATCTTCATAATGACGCCTTCCGCGATCCCGGCACGACGCAGATTACGAGCGGCTGTGCGGCGGAGATCGTGAAAGAGGAGCCCCGGTACTCCGGCAGACCGACATGCGTTCGCCCATGTCTCGCGGAAGTCCTTTACTGGTTTCCCATCGGAGCGGGTTAGCACTGAGGAATCCGCAGACTTCCCGGCGACACATTGAGTCAGCAGAGCATGGATGTTCGCGGTCATTGTGACCTCGCGTCCATCCTTGTTCTTCGTGGTGCCGGGTTCCAGGCGAATCGTCCGTGCGGCAATGTCGATTTGCCCCACCTTGAGGTTGATGAGTTCGCTGATTCTCCACCCATATGTTCGGCCCATCTCGACTACCGTTTGGAACCAGAGATCGGTGCAGTATGCGATCAGCTTCTTGTACTGTGCGTCTTCGAGGAAGCCGGTACGGATGTTGTCCTCAGTGAGCTTGGGAAATTTGGGCAGACGGAAGACCTTCGGCGGCGTGGCGAACATGCCGATACGGAACATCCGTTTGAGAGCCGCCATCTCGCGATTGATGGTCGCATTCGAGGCGTGTTCACTCTGGCGATGGTCAACGTACTTCGCTACAAGATCGCTTGTGACTTCTATGACCCGGTGCGACCCGAAGAACGGCTCGATATGCAGCCGCCAGCGAGTCTGTACATCATCGGTTGTCTTCCGGCCATTGATGCGGTAATCGCGAAAGAGATCGTCGGCCAATTCGCTCACGGTGATGCGCTCATGCGTCGGCCCAACGAACGTGTTGGTGCTGATTTCAGCAAGACGCTTGCCGAGGATTCGAGTCGCGATGCGCTTGTCTTCTGTGCGAGTCGATTCACGGAATGATCTTCCGTTGCGGTGGTACTTGATCCACCAGACGGCGCTGTCTTTCCGCTGATAAAGACTTCCGGTTCCACGAGGACGGGCCATCTGGATTTCCTCCCATTGTGAAGGCTCAAGGCATTAGCTGGCGAACAGATCAATTGCAGTGTGTTTATGGCGCTCAATATAGGCGTCGAGATCACGGAGATCAAAGAGAAAGGGCGTTCCTTCCCCATCTTGTACGAAGGGCAATCCACCATCCTGAACCAAGCGCCGCAGCTTCCATTCGCTGATGCAGAGATAGTCGGCAGCTTGCCTCGTTCGGAGGAGGCGACGGTGATGATGCGTTGGGGATGGTGGAAATCGCTGCATAGTGGAAGACCCTCCAGCCTGCCGATATTGACAATCTAGTGCTACGTAAGTATGTTGTCAACTTGTATGACATACAAATCCTCAACTGACAGCCGGAGGTTGTAAATGGCACGCGAGCGCGAGCTTTCCGAAGAGAAAACTCAGGAACGTCAGCAAAAGACACTATCCCTCCGCATCTCGGATGTACTGCATGATCGGTTGGAGCGAGTACGCGATGTCTTGTCTGTAAAGGCAGGTAGCCGTGTGACAACTTCCGAGGTTGCCAAGCATCTGTTGGAGTCTGCCGACGAAGAGCGCCTGGAGTTGGTCGAGCTGATGCAGAAGCCGACAGACGCGCTTCTCATGATTCGAGAAAAACATGCGCAAGGAGTAAGGCTCTCAAAGAACGAATGGACCTGCATTGCCTATTACGCGCATAGGGGCATGGAGTGGTTCACCGGAGGGCATTCCAACATCCTTCCTGATTCCTACATTGCGGTCGTCAAGGCTTTCCTGGCTGTCTACGACATCCTTCCCGACTCTGACACAAGACATCAGGACTACTACTTTGGGAATCTCGCCGACCATGAGTTCAAGGTGCATCGTCCCATTACCAGCGATGTCGTCCTGAAGGCTGCGGCGCATTGCATCCACAAAGTGGAGACAGCCAAGAAGCCATACAGGCCACTGTCTGTCGGGCGAAATCTTTACCATGCGCTCGACAGCGAGAAAATCACAGACACCACCGCACTGAACGAAGCTCTGGCTCCCTTCTGGAAACCTCTTTGGAGGCTTGCAGCGAGAGGCCATTACAGAGTTTGTAGTCTTCCTCTTCGTACCCCCAGAGCGGCAGGGGCCGAACACTATGAAGAGGAATCCTTCTTGCCCCCAGTGTCGGAGCCCGTACCTGATGGCAGTTTCTCGCTTTCGTTCTCGAGCCTTGACGGCACCGATCTTTCGGTACTTTTCGTCTTTCCAGGAACGCGCGGTGCGATGTATCCACTCAGCCGCTACCCAATGCTTGCAGCGTTTCGTGCGATGCTCTTCGGCCTTTGCGATGACCGCGAGATGCAGCATTGGGACGGTGAGCTGTTCTATGCCTATACCAGCCGGAATGGTGACGAGATCGATGTCTCCTTTCGCGCTAAGGACAACGGCATCACGTTTGGTTTTTCATCCCAGGAGTGGCAGGCGGTGAAAAGACTGTTTGCCAAGGCGTGGAATTCGCCTGAGGTCAGTCGCACTTGGGACAAGCTGATCGAGGAGTACGGCGAGCTGTAAGTACGCGATGCCTACGGCATCGGCTTAAGAAGGACACACCACCCCAGATTGGGTGCTGTGCAGCAACCTTCGTTGCCGTGCGGTAACCCTCGGCAGGAGTTGGATTTCGATGCTGCCTGTATTTCTTGCTCGGAGCATCAGTACCGCAAGGTAACTGCTTGATTCTTCGTTCGTCATGAACACGTTGTCGGCGAAAGGAAGCCCATATGGTGAAGCTCGCACTACGCAATAAATCTGTCGGAACGAAGGTCACAGCGGCTGAGTTTGACGCTTTGGAGAGGCGAGCACACGCGCAGAAGTTGACCCTTTCCGAGTGGGTGCGAGCAGAGTTGCTGAACATCAAGAAGGAAGACGGTGACGAAGTATTGCTCGGTGAGCTGTTGGCTCTGCGAGCCATCCTGATAAATCTTCTCTTCTCGCTCGGTAAGGGGGAGAGATTGACGGGCGAGGCAATGAAAGAACTGATCGAGCGTGCAGATCGAGACAAGGTAAATCGCGCAGCCGGACGGCGCACGGACGGAGGACTGTCCGTGCGCCATACCGCCAGTGAATAGGAAGTGAGGGCCAAGGTATGTCGGAATGGGGACGGAAGGAATACTCGAAAGCATGGCCGAGCCGGACGCCGGTTTGGACGTGGATGGCAACGCTACTATCACTGGCGTTCTTCGTTGGGATGCTGACGCTCCAATACCGGGCTAGCTGGACGGCGGCGGAGCGCCTGTATCTGACGGACTACCTGAAAAGCGGAGCGCGGGGCAAAGCGTCCGCAACGGCAGCGAGCAAGTACACGCTGCTGGAGGCGGTGGTCGGCAAGGGGCAGCGCCTTGTGATGGACGACGAGATAGAGCAGGTTCCATCGTTGGACGGTAGGCCGGGTTACAGGCTGACGGACGAGGGTGTGAAGCACGGCATCGCGCGGCTGACCTGGGTGAGGGGTACGTTCAACGACCGGATGCTGCATCGGATCATGGGTGAGGCCATCTATGAGAATGTCGGGAGCTGGCAGTTCTATAGGCTTCCGTTATCCCTCGCCGTGGCATTCTTCGTTCTTACGCTGTTCTTGGCGGTGCCGAAGGACCGAGCGCGGCGGATGATCTGGAAGCATGGCCGTAGGCTACGCGGGCCGGAGCTGGTGACGACGGCAGAGTTCAACGAAAAGTTGGGCAAGTCGAAGCTGTTGACGACTCATCTGCCAGATGGCATCGCACTCATTAACGAGGAGCGGAGCTGGATCGACAAGATCATACGCAATGATTTGAGTCGCTGGGCGCGGATTCCGCGCGACCGCGAGGCGATGCACTTCCTCATCGTAGGAGACAGCGGCACTGGCAAGAGCGCGGCCATAAGACAGATACTTTCGCAGGTTTGGGAACGCGGCGAAGCGGCCATCGTCTACGACCCGGCGATGGAATATCTGCCGCAGTTTTACAACGAAGCCAGGGGCGATGTTGTGCTGAATCCGCTTGATGCGCGGTGTCCGTTCTGGACTCCCGGCGACGAGGTTCCGCACGAGGCCGAGGCCCTTACGCTGGCCGTCAGCCTCTTCCCGGATCAGGGCCGCGAGAACCGGTTCTTCGTCGAAGCGCTGAGGAAAATCTTCGCGCACCTGATCAATCTGAGGCCGACGCCGGAGGAGCTAACGTACTGGATGGCGAACGCGGATGAGATCGACAAGCGGATCGCCGGGACTGAGATGGCAGCGATGATCGAGAAGGGCGCGGCGAACCAGCGCAGCGGCGTTCTGGGGTCGCTGAACATGGTGGCGGATGCGTTCAAGCTGCTGCCCAGAGAGTCGGAGACGAAGCAGCGTTGGAGCACGGTCGAGTGGGCAAAGGAGCGCAAAGGATGGGTGTTCCTGACATCGAAACCGACGATGCGGGAGAGGATGCG
>JAMFSR010000043.1 GCA_026225395.1 Granulicella sapmiensis | reverse complement strand
ATGTATCCTAACCAGCTCTATTTCGCTCTTTTTGGCTGCCAGCCGCTCTGCGAAATGTCTTTTGGTTACAATAAGTTATCGGCTCATAACCCAAAGGTCGTAGGTTCAAATCCTACCCCCGCAACCACTTAGCGAAACTTCCAACCCGGAATAACCCGGTGTAAGAGCAGCAACATTTGCTCCGCCGGGTTTTCGCACGTCTGGACGCTCGCCTTCATGGGTTATGCGCTCCCCAAAATCCTGCTAACGACTGCTGCGTTTGCCTCGCGCTTTGCTTCCATCAAGGCATTGCCATACACGTTCATCGTGGTCGAGATTTGGGCGTGCCGCATAAGCTTCTTCTGAATTCCGATGGGTGCTCCGTGTCATCCAGCCACGAACGGTAGGTATGCCGGAAGGTGTGCCAGCCAATATGACCATACTTGCCAGCCGCCTCCCAGCGTCCGTCGTGGAGCGGCAATCGCTTCCGGTTCGGAACCGGCAAGTCGGTCAGGCACCAGACACCGGCCTCAGCCCCGCACTTTGGACACGCCACGAGACAGCAACCGGCAGGACGAATGCAGTCCTGCTGGATTGGCGATGCATGGTAGTGACGTCCGGTAACGGGACTCGGAAACAGGATGTTGGGGTTCTTGATAGTAGTTAATGCGAAACGACAGTCGGGATACCACTGGGATGTGCTGACCAAGAAGTCGGGCGACGCATAAATCAACCTGCAGTCCATCCGAAAGGCAGTCATCGTTCATCTGTCGGCGAGCTTTTCTTTCGCAGATAATCGACGAGTTCTCGTGGTCTGTCAGTCTGTATAACCTTCGCGGCGTGTGAAATGAGCCAACCCCAGGTCTGGTCCATTTGCCCTTGATCGACAGCTCTGTCATCGTCATGGCCGCCGTTCTGCTCCGGCCAAAGACCGTTCATCCATATCGGTAACTGACGCGCCAAATCTTTCGTGTGTTGAAGGAAAGGAAGCTGATCGTCCGCAAAGATGCATTGGACGATGGTTCGTTGGTGAGCGCTATAGCTTTGAATGATGCGCTCTGCGTCTGGTCGGTTCATATCCACAATGATCATTACAGTCACGTCAGCAGGCACAGAGCCATTCAGCCTTTGAAACTCATCGAGCTGGGTGTTCGCAAGGACGTTAATGATTACTCTGGCAGTCGCGTGGTTGGCTGTCACCTCTTTGAGGACATCAGGAAAGTAGTCCCAGCCCTGATCGACGTCAAGAATCAGGTGGTTGTCCTTGGCCGCCGCAAGTTCCTCCGCGAAGGTTGGTATCTTGTATAAAGTTTGATGGTGGGTGCCGGCCCGGAGCACAAGATGCTTCAAGTCATCGAGCGTATGGTCGGATACCTTTCCGGTGCCGGTTGTTGTTCGATCGATGGTCTTGTCATGCATGAGCACGAGCTGACCATCCTTAGTACGTTTCAAATCCATCTCTACAATATCCACTCCGAGATTCGCGGCGCGCTTCAGACTCTGAACAGAATTCTCGGGATCATTTCGCCAATCGCCCCTATGTGCGGCGACGAAGACATCGTATTTATTAGGGTTAAAGAGCTCGTTGAGGCGTGACTCTGGGTTTTGCTGCGCTGTAGCTTTGAGTCCACACGCAACGAGTACCGCTGCGATGGTCAGAATTTTCTTCGAGATAGATTTCACCCGATTTCTCCTTGAACTAGCCTGAACCTCAGAATTCATAACGGAGCGCAAATTGGATCTGGCGGGACGGGTAAGAGGCGGTCAGTTGACCGAAGTTAGCGTCAGTCGTTTCCGTATCCGGCGCGTTCCAGTTGGTCTTGTTTGGAGCATTGAAGGCCTCCGCGCGAAACTGTAGAGTCGATTCTCGATATACTCGAAAGCTCTTGTGGACGCCGATATCCAGCTTCCAGCTCGGGACGAATCGAATGCCATTGCGCGGGGAGTTCCCGTAGGGGCTTGTTGCGGCCGGAGTCGATATTCGAGTGGTATCGAACACGTTACTGATGAACTGCCCACTCGGGTCCCGCCTCCACTCTGATTTGGGATTCAGAATGGTCTTTGCTGGACCTGTGATATTTGGTCGGTAGTTGTAGGCTAGATTCGTCGTCAAACTTGCGGTGCTCAAGCCATAGTAAAGATTGAGCGGAAGGCCGCTCTCAAGGCGATTCGTGGCGCTTACTCGCCACCCGTTCACGGCTTCACGCAGCAGTCCCTTTCGCAATTTCAGCTTCGGGATGCTCCATACGACAGCCAGGCTATCGTTGAGAGGTTGGTTGTATCCGGAGATTCCAGAGTCTCCAGCAATGTTGCTCATATTGATAACGGAATTGTCTCCGTGGGATGCCTCTAACTCGTCCGACGCATTATCGAATGCCTGTGACCAAGTGAAAGAGTTGAGGATGAATAGGTCTTTCCACTGGCGTTGAACCTTCGCCTGGAGAGAGTTGTAAACCAAAAATCCTGACGCAAGCCCTGTCCGAATGTCGGTGAAATTAGCGATGGGTCGCCGTTGCTGGAGAGTTCCTGCATTCGCGGCGGAGACTGGAGGCGCTTGGTTGTAGTCTCCATCTACGCGAATGTGGACGCCGTGCTCCCCAACGTAGGCGATATCGACAATCGTGTGGCGATCGACTTGGTACTGAAATCCGAGATAATCACTCTGCACATACCCTGTTGGAGTGTTAGGCGGCATGTAGTAGCTAATAGAGTTGACGGTACTGAATGCCTGGGCAGAGATCATGCTGGCTGGGTATCCCTGCATCGTCATTCGGAAGCAGTTGAACGATTGGCTGCCATTAGCGCAGACGGCCCCGAGACTCGTCTGCTGAATCAATGTGTCGATAGCGTATGGGCCATTCCATTCCAAGGAATTGTTGGGATCACGGGTGAACTGGATATAACTGATGCCATAGCTCGCTCTCATGACCAGTTTTGGCGTGATCGAATATGCGATCCCAAAGCGCGGCGCAAAGTTCATCTTCTGCGGATTGACCAGACTGCGCGAAGCATACGAGCCAGCGGATGCGAGCCTCAAAGCTTTCGCTTGAGGATCGAAATTGGCCAAGTGGTTGTTACTCTCGAAGTCCGGGACTGTGAACTCGTAACGCAGTCCATAATTCAACGTCAATTTAGAGGTCGCGCGCCAGGAATCCTCCACATACGCAGAATGGAACCGCATGTTACTCGTGAACGGGTTGTAATTGGCGAGTTCGTACTGGCTCCGAGCACCATACAAGAAGTCTGCGAGGTAGTATGCTTCGTTGCTAGCTGTGCTGCTCGCAGGGGCACCCGACCCCTTTGTGAAGTCTTGGTTATAGGTGTCCGTTCCGTAGACCGGGATTTGCCATTCAGTGGGTGTGAATAAGCGCAAGAACTCGTAGCCAAAACTTATGGCGTGCCTACCATGTTCGACGGTGTAGCTGATCTTTGGATCGATCGTGAAAGGTTTCTGGTACGTCTGGTTTGAAGTCTGTGTTCCGAAAGTTGTGAAGTACTTTACAGCTTGAGTATTCAGGGAAACACTCCCGACCCTTGGATCGACCGGGTATGGGATGTTTAGCCTGGTGTAAAAGCTCGTTTGGCCGTAGTTGTAAGGGAGCTTTCCGCTAACTGTACGAGTAAAGCCCAGCCGAGCCTCTAACACCGCACGCGGAGACACAATGTAAGTGGCTCCCAATGCCAAGCGGCTGGTCACTACAAAGATATGACCATCGCTATTGCCGCCGGACGGACCTGGGATAGAGGTCGTTGGCTCAATGTGGTTTGATAGCTGCGAAAAGCGTGCAAAGGTTTGGAGACGCGTCCCAAAGTCGCGGTCGAGACGCAGTTCGCCAAGGTCGCGCGTGTTCTGGCCGCGCGCGAGTTGAACATAATTACTCGTATAACTTGAATTCGTCGGTTGCGGAAGGGCAGCCAATATCGCCGCAGCGAATGGTGTTATGTCGGTTGTGGGCACGATTCCGTTGGAGTAGGTGGTCCCCGTAAAGGGGTTCAGGATTGGGATTGGTGTGCCACTTTCGTTGTAAAACTTTCCAGAACGCTGGTCCATCGTTGGAATCGTCGAGCTGGTGTAGGACTTGTTGATCGATCGAAACCCCTCATAATTGGCAAAGAAGAAGAGCTTGTTGCGTAGGATGGGACCGCCCAAGGTTGCGCCGAACTGATTTTGGATGAGGACCGGCTTTTGACCAAGCTGAACCAAGGGGCCGTAGGCGTCTAGTGCTGTGTTCCGAAGATATTCCCACATGGAAGCATGCCACGAGTTCGTGCCCGAGCGCGTAATCGTATTCACGACCGAACCGCCAGAGCGGCCATATTCCGCGGGATAGTTGTTCGTGATGATCTTGAACTCACGAATGCCATCTGGCGATGGCGTGATGGCCTGATTGTTAAAGCCCTGATTAGCGTTTTGGTATGCGTTGTTATCTAAGCCATCCAACAGGAAGTTGTTAACCGAGGAACGCATTCCATTCGTGTGAAACGATCCACGGCGGGGGTTCGTTGGGCTGTCTTGGAGTGAGCTGTAACTGACTCCAGGAGATAAGAGGGCGAGATCGGTGTACTCTCTGCCGTTGAGTGGAAGGTTTACTATCTCGGCATCTTCAATAACCTGGCCGCGATCGGTAGTGTCGGTTTGCAGCGCAGTTGCTCCAGCGTTGACTTCGACTACCTCGGTATTGCTTTGCACGGCCATTGGAATATCTACGCGTTGGCGGGCATTGGCGACGACTTCGAACGGATTGGACTGGACTTCGGCAAAACCCCTTGCTGTGACGGTCACTGTGTAGTTCCCGACCTGTACTGATGGAAACTCATAGTCTCCAGAGGACGTGGATCTCGTCTCTTGTACCGTTCCGTTATCAAGATTCTTGAGGACAATTCTCGCGCCCGGGACCCTCGCTGCAGAGGAATCCCCGATGCTGCCCACCACCGCGGAGGTATCGAATTGCGCGACGGCTGTGCCGCTACACAACTGCAAGGCAAAGACCATCGCGATCGCAACCCGCACTATTGGTGAGATTCGCCGGAAAGAAATCACGAAACACTGCCGCAATATGTACATGTCCACTTTCTTATCTCCGCTATTGCACGGTGAGCGTGATGGTGACAGGGTGTGTCAACTTAGAAGAAGCATCCGCCGCGGTTACCGTGATTTGATAGGTGCCTGCTGGCGCGAGTGCGCTCCCGATATTTTCACTGCAACCGTTCGTCCCGATGACGAGAGCGACCAATAGGAGCAAGCCCAGTAGCTTTCCGATCCAGATTCGACGTCTGCGTTTCCCGTACATGGCCATCCCAACGAAACACATCGGTAAGCCAATCGCCATCCAGATCCCCGCTGCTCTTGAGGGAGTCTCCTGAGTATTGCTCGCAACGTAAGCATGGTCGTTGGTGGAGAGGGTCAACTGAGTCGATACGGTACTACCTGTGCCATCGGCGGTGAGAGATGTTGTATTGAAAGTGCAGGTGACATTCTCAGGAAGACTGCCGCACGAAAGGTTTGCAGTGCCCTTATAACCGTTCAAAGGAGTTAGAGTCAGCGTGGCCGATCCTGCTTGACCGGATACCACCGTGAGGGGCGAAGGGGTAGCGGAAATGGTGTAATCAGCGGGTGGCTGCGGCTGGATAGTGAGCACGCCACTCACGAAGTTGAAGGTGTAATTAGCGGCCGAAAGCGAACCTTGGGTTGGGGTAATCGGGTAGGTACCTGCAGGGGATGTTGAAGTTGCCGTTGTGGTCTCGACAGGAGCGCCGGTTACCGCGCTGCTCGTATCACCATTTACAAAGCCTGCGACTGTATAAGTGAACGATGGTAATGCTGCTCCTTGAACCGTGGAAGCATTCGAGGCTGTCACCGTCAGTACGGCGGGTTGAATGGTGGTCGTGGTTGAGCCCGAGCTTGAACCGTTGCTAGGGTCTCCAGGATAGGAGGCAGTGATGGTCGCCATCCCGGCCGGCAGACTCGGCAGTGCGATCACAGCTTGATTGTTGCTGTTCAGGACTGCGCTCCCGATTGGGTTCCCATTAACTGAGAAGCTCACCTTTTGGGTAGGAGCATTTCCGGTGACCGTTGCGGTGATGTTTGCCGATGAGCCGTAGATGGGAGAGGCTGGCGCGACGCTGACTGTTGTGGTCGTGCTAAAGATCACTCTCGCCGTTCCAGTGAGCGCAATGGTCTGTACAATGCCTGAACCGTTGAGTGAGTTGTCCATTACGGTAAGCGTTCCCGACACAATTCCGTTCGCGTTGCTTGCCGGGCTGAATGCGACACTAATTGAGCAGCCCTGGCCCGCAGAAAGTGCGGTTGTCGAGGTGCAGCTTCCAGTTCCACCGTTCTGCAAAATAAATCCTGCTGATGCAGCCACACCGCTTATGTTTAGCGTGCTGTTTCCGGCGTTCAAAACCGAGAAGACTGTGGCTGCTCCCGTGGTGCCCGGCGTCTGTGTGTCCAAGTTCAACGGCATCGGAGTCGACGCTGCTACCTTCAAGACACGGTTTCCAGCGGTGTCCGCTAAGACGATGTCGCCGGCACTGGTCAACATGAGATTGCTTACCGGTGAAGGCAAGACTGCGCTGGTTGCAGCACCGCCCTCTCCAGCGTAGCCGCCCGAGGCTCCAGTTCCAGCGAGGGTGCCGATGGTCCCGACTGAGCTTACGAGGCGAACTTGGCCACCCGCTGCGATATAGAGGTCCCCTGCAGCGTCAAGCGCGACATCCGAAGGCTGGTTGAGCGTTGCAGCGGTCGCCGCACCACCATCACCGCCATTCACAGCGTTACCCTGCTGACCGGCGATGGTCGATATCTGATTCGTTGCGGATATCAGGCGGATGACATCGTTTCCCGTATCGGCTATGTAGACGTTGCCGTGTAAGTCGATCACTACGGCCTGCGGAAGATTCAACTCCGCGCCCAGAGCATTCCCTCCGTCTCCGAGATACCCAGCTGTGCCGGTGCCCGTAAGGGTTGTGATCAGACTCCCTTTGCCGAAATACCGAATGGCGTTGTTTCCCGTATCCGCGATATAGACGTGGCCACCCAGGTCAACTGCGATGCCTTGAGGGTGACTGAGCTCTGCTGCTGTAGCCAAGCCACCGTCTCCGCTATAGCCGGATGCCCCTATACCCGCCACAGTAGAAATTTTGCCCGTTACGGCGTCCACATACCGAATGACACTGTTACCAGTATCAGCAATGTACAAATCGCCTGCTGGGTCGGCCACGACCTTAGCTGGAGCGCTCAACGTTGCCGAAGTCGCTGCATTTCCATCTCCGGTATAACCGGATGTTCCCGTTCCGGCAACCGTCGAGATCTTCCCGGTCGTAGCATCGACCCTGCGAATGATGTTGTTGGCGGCATCGGCGAAATATATGTTTCCGCCAGAGTCGATGAAGCCGCCACGCGGTGCATTCACCTCTGCGGAGGTGGCGAGACCACCCGTTCCAGTGTTGCCCGCAGTGCCGTTTCCGGCGGCCGTAAAGATTGCAGCCGAACTGAAAGTCGCTTCAGGTGCAACACCGAGACCACTAAGTCCTATGGTTGAGACATTGTTGTTGGTATCGACAAACGTTAGCTGCGCTGTCTGCAATCCAGGTGTCGTTGGGTTGAAGGTGAGGGGAACGGTGCAGGGCGTATTCGCTGCAAGCTGGGTGCCGAGAGCGCATCCCGACAGAGCGCCCATTGTAAATTCCGTGGAGGTAGCTGGTGTGATGGCGGTGCTGCTTGGAGTAACCGCAATAGCCGATTGTACGAAAACATTCTGGGATGAAGAGGAGCCCACTGCTGTCGAAGGCAGTCCAGTGTTGAGGGACATTCGCCGAATGCGGTAGTTGCTAGGATCGGCAATATAGAGGTTGTTGCTACTGTCAATGGCAGATCCATAGGGATAATCGAACTTTCCTGTAGTAGCCGGCGCTCCGTCGCCCGCAAAACCTGCGACTGTAGGCGTCCCCGCAATGGTGTTGATGACTCCACTTGTATTGATCCAGCGAACGGTGTGGTTGTTCTCGTCGGGGATGTAGAGGTTTCCCAGTTGATCGCCCGAGGGACTATGTGGGAAATGGAAGGTGGCACTTGTTGCGGGGCCGCCATCTCCAGTGGCGCCTAGCTGCCCGTTGCCAGCGTAGGTGTGAATGTTCCCGGCAGTATCAATCATGCGAATGACAGAATTGGTATATTCGGCAAAGTACAAGTCGCCTGCGGTGTCGAACCAAAAGCCATAGGGGCCAGCAAGCGTAGCCTTGGTGGCCGGCCCTCCATCGCCTGAATAACCCGCAACTCCCGTCCCGGCGAATGTGCTGATATTTCCGTTTAGGTCTACCTTGCGAATGACATTGTTGGCATAATCTCCGATGTAGATATTTCCGTTTTTGTCAGAGATCGCACTGTACGGCGTATGCAGTTCCGCGCTCGTCGCGGGACCTCCATCACCGGTGTATCCGGCTTTTCCGGCTGTTCCAGCTACCGTGGTAATGGTGCCTTTTTGATCGACCCTACGGATCAGCGAATTGCCTTCGTCGCTAATCAGTAGATTTCCGTTGCTGTCGATGGCCAGTCCATATGGGGCGTTCAGCAAGGCAGCGGTCGCGAGCCCGCCGTCGCCAGTAGATCCACTTTTGCCCTGAGTCCCGGCAAATATGCTGATGGCGCCATTGACGTCGATCTTGCGAACGATATCGCTGGTAGGTTCAGAGAAATACACGTTCCCCTCTTTGTCGGTTGCCACTTGATAGCCTTTCGCTATCTCTGCCATCGTGGCTGGCCCCCCATTCCCTGTGTCTGCGTTTGTGCCGTTTCCTGCGACAGTTGAAAGCACCCAGACCGGAGCCAGCGTCTGGGAAGACGCAGTCAGGGACATTGCGATGAATGAGAGATAGACGAGAAAGGCTCTACCGAACAGGTAGCAAAGCCGTAAGGGGATCGAACCAAGGGACCAGTTATCTGAACCAAATGACGCAGAACGCATGGAACTGACCGGCATCGCACACTTCTCCTAGAGCATTCAATATCGAATATGAAGGATCACTCTTGAGTCAGCATCACACGGCACGAAGGTGCTTTGGGAGGGACTTTACAGGGGGCTTCACGGGACTTCACAGGTATGAGCCAATGGATTGTAATGAAAATGAAATAGATCAACGAGCCCGTGGTCTACGACGCCGATGACGCTACTGTTAATTTCTCTATATCGGGGCTTCATTGGAGAAGAGTTGGTAACGGGCCCGCGATTTCGGTTTTGTCGAATCAATATGGTCATTGATGGACCACTAACAAGATCACCCCGTGCGGGGCGACCCGAAAGACCCTTGGGCCGTCTATGGAAGCGAGGTCAGAGTGTTGCCAGACGTCCCGCACCTTGACCGCATGTTTGAACCCGAGCAGCTTCAGGTCAAGAGGAATTTCGACAGGCCCTTGGTTTCCATTGAAGAGACCGACAGCAACCGAACCATTGACAAGGGCACGGGTCCAAATCTCCAATGGCCCCTCACACCAAACGCGGTCCCCTTGATGACCCGCCGGATCTTGATCGATGCTTAGAACTTCGCGGTTATTGAGGATATTCAACGAGTCCGAGTCCATCTTCGACAAGTCGTTGCCAGCCAGCAGAGGTGCAGCCAGCAACGACCACAAGCTCATTTGAGTTCGTGCCTCATCGGGTGTCAAACCCCCATTGCCAATTTCGAGCATGTCGGGATCATTCCAGTGTCCTGGACCTGAAAACTTCGAGAGTCCTGCCTGCGCAAAGCCAATTCCTGTGATGCTGAGATAGTCATCATGCACGTCATCGCCGGTGCGCCACAGATTTGCGCCCGTTTGGCTTGCCCAAGCCCAACCACGCGACAATCCGTGCTGGCTGAGACTGTACACAATCGGCCTACCAGTAGCCCGAAGCGCAGAGTGCATTCTTTGGAACACTGCAAACATCATCTGTTTCGCAAGTTTAGGGTCGCCATGCGCGTCTTGCTCAAGAATCTTCCGATACGAACAAATGTCGTATTTGAGGTAATCCACGCCCCACTTGGCGAATGTCCTGGCGTCCTCTTCTTCATGTCCCATGCTTCCTTCATTGCCGGCGCAGGTCAGTGCACCCGGCGAGGAGTAGATGCCCAGTTTCAATCCCCGAGCATGAATGTAATTCGCAAGGGCTCTCATGTCCGGAAAGCGCTCATTGCCGGTCAGTTCGCCGGATGCTGTGCGCTTGCCTTGCCAACCATCGTCGATGTTGACATAAACGTAGCCGCTGTCTCGCATTCCGGTCGCGACTAGGGCGTCAGCGGTGGCCCGAATATCGGCATCGCTGACTTGACCACCAAAATGGTTCCAGCTGTTCCAACCCATTGGCGGGGTCGTTGCCAGTTGGGCCATAGTCGTTGGACCCACACCGCCTAAAAACGCAGTCAAAACCGCGAAGGACCGAATCATCTTCGACCATTCCAGAGGGGACAACAGCGCTACTCCCGGGCGATTCAAACCTCTCTCAAGCACCATTGGCAGTCAATTTTGAGCGGAAGGCCGTCAGAACAACAGGGGTTTTACAGGATTATCCCTGGTGGCATAGACTCTCCTATTAACTGTCGTTTAACCATCCGCCGTTAGGCTAGAGGCTCAGAGGATTTCTCAATGGCTTTCGCACCGACCGTCGAGCCGGAAAGTCCTTCGCCCATCGAGATGCCGGATGTGGCCCCCGGTGACGCCGCGAAGACTTCCGTTGGTCTTGAAAGAGACCCTCGTTGGCAAAGTGTCCAACGCCTTATCAAGACCGCAAGCTTTGCGAAGGCTTCTCGGCTCTCCTCTTTTCTCCTTTATATTGTCGAGCGCTCTTTGCAGGGACGCACCGACGAGATTACCGAGCAGCAGATTGGCGTTCACGTTTTCGGACGGCCCACCAATTACAACCCCGGCGACGATAACATCGTGCGTCAGACCGCCAGACAGTTGCGGCAGCGTTTAGCGCTTTACTATCAGGAAGAGGGACACGACGAGCTAATCCAGGTTATCGTTCCCCGTGGCGGATATACTCCCCAATTCCAGTACACGTCTGAGCAGGTAGCGCCCATAGAAGATACCAGCGCTGCCCCAGCGCCCGATTTCATCTCCGTCGCAAATTCAATCGTCAACCAAGAGAATTTTCCTGCCACTACCGTCGCTCCAATCGATGGAGCAAGCAAAAAGTTTAGACCGGCATTTCTCATAGGCTTGGGTGTGGTCCTTGGCGTGGCGATTGCGCTAATCGCCACCTATGAAAGAGATCGATTGCTTTTCCCGCACACAGAGACGGACAAACTTTGGAATGTCCTATTTACACCGCACCAACGAACTTTAGTTGTGCCGGGCGATGCTGGCATCAATATGTACGGGAATCTCGCCAGAACCCAAGTCGACGCATGGGAATATGGTTCGGGCTCGTACCTGAGCAAACCGGACGCGCAGACACCATCAGGCTTTACCTGGTCGCCATTTGCTATCCGTAAATATACGACGATCTCAGATTTGAAGTTCGTTTCGACGTTGCTTCAACGTCCGAACATCAATCGAACCCGAATGGAGATTCGATATGCGCGCGATATAACTGCGCCGGATTTGAAGGACTCGAATGCGATTTTAATTGGCTCACCCAATTACGACCCGTGGATTCAACTTTTCGATAAGAACCAGACATTCCAAATGGTTTATAACGGCGCCGAAAACAGTATAAGCATATTAAACCACGCTCCGCTCAAAGGCGAGCAAGCGAGCTACAAGTGGAGTGAGGCCGCCCCCCGAACCGGATACGCTGTCATCTCGCTGACAGATAATTTGGGATCGACGGGCAAGATTCTTATCGTTGAAGGAACAACCGTAGGAGGAGTCGACGCCGCAACAGATTTCCTCTTCGGCTCGCCTGAGATGAACACAGTCGTCCGAGATGCTGTCGGCAAAACCGGCAAGCTGTCGAACTTCGAAGTGCTGCTGGAGACCACGCTTTACCTGGGCGGGAGCATGAAAACCAAGATCGTCGCCGAAAGAGTTCACCCACCTTCCTAAATACGAGTCACTAAAAAGACAAGAGCTCAACTGATTGGCCACCCACCGTTAGATGGACACAGTTTAGCCTCCACTCTTCCACGAGTGGAGGCTTTGCTTTTGGTCTATTACGCCGCCGAACGCCAAATGTAACTGTGCTTTCACGTCGTATCCATCAACGGCGAGATATACCCACGGTCGCTGACACAGTAATTCACCGGATGGCCCCTGTTGCGATTTCTCGGCAGGTGATGAACTCTTCATGTCACGCAACTCAATACGAATTTTGCAGGAGAGTCCGCACCGCGCACGTTGCGATTGCAAGGAATAGCCTGCTTCTCGCCCAGAGTATCCATCCTCCACCCGAGGTAGCAGACGGGAGACTGTTCTCCGTTCTCACTTCGCAAACTCCAAAGGAGAATCTCCAATGTTCCGTTTACGAGTTCGCTCTCTTATGATTCTTATGGGCCTGCTACTCATGGCATGCCTGCATGCCGCGGCACAGTATGATCCCGCAAAAATTTTGAACGCATGGAAGAACCGTCAACCGGGCCTCACCCTCGTTGGCTCCCATCGAGGCGAGGTCAATGGACCTCGATATCAAAACGCGCCGGAAAACTCGATCGCCGCTTTCCAGAACGCAGTGGATCTCGGCAACGAGATCATTGAGATGGACGTTTATACGACCTATAACGACCATGTCCCTTATCTCATGCACGACAAGAGCCTGCTTCGCATGATGGGACTTCAATTATCAAGCAGCTTCGGATTTCCGAATAACGCCAATTTCCCGAACATCTCCTGGGGAGACATCTCAGGTAAGACCTTGTGCCAGGCACGAGGATTTACCAGTACGGCTGCCGGGGGATCGGGCCAATGTATAGCGTCAGACCAAACCGTACCCTTGCTGGCCGACATGCTGGCCTATGCCTCCACAGCGAAAAACCAGACAGGCCAGCCATGGGGAGGAATTCTCAGCCTGGACATTCGCGATCCGGATGGTTTCGTACGGGCCTGGACCACACTTGTTTCCGGCTACGTGAATATGGCCCCGCAGGTAGTTTTCAAATTCAATCCCTCGGCTCTAACGGACGTTGGATTCCCTAGCCCTTTTGATCTCGCCGGTTTGTTGGCCACTTCGCCGTATTACAACGGTGATACGAATGCTGCGCTGCATGACATGGCAATGTACATGAATTTTCAGTCTGTGTATGTTGCGAACCTCGCGATAGAACAGGAAGGCGCTACCAATGACGATGAATGGGCCATCCACGATTGGACCAACTGGCAGAATACTGCGGGTTATTTCAGGAACCTCCTGTCCCCTGAAGTAGGCGTGAAAGGGGATCAAGAATTTATAGACGAAGAAAAAGATGCACTTTTCCCTCTCGTAGCGGGCGGAGCGAATTACAACACGGTCGGCATTTATTCCACGTTCTTTGATTGCGTCAATGCAAGCGGCCCTAAGTACCTACCCAATGTGCCCAACGGAGCTACGGGACTGAACGGGTACTGGGCTAACGGCTCTGACCCGAACGTGGGCGGGGTGTGCTCCTCCTTAGCCGCTACTGACGAAGAGTCCTTAGATAAGATCGACCATCGCTACGATTTCAACTTTGTAACCGGTCGCACTTCTTCGAATACTCCTGAAATTGAAAACCCGCCTAACTTCGGCATGATCCTTGCCGACACTTCGCAGCAGGTTCTCTCCTATCTTGAGGGAATCGGCCAGCGTTCTAACTTGTACGCCATTCAGGCGTCCCCCTGTGGTGGGACCAATCCTGCTCCAGGCTGTGACGGCAATGGCCAGACCAATATGACTTTTTGTGCCTATGAAGGCGGGACCTGTACTTTCGCCGGTGATCGCAACGTAACGTTTACCGCTAATGGCGTTTACCTCACCAAAACATTCACCAATACTGCTGCATGTAATCTTCAAACTTTTGGCAGCGATCCGGCTCCCGGTCTTCAAAAGTCCTGTTACTACAGCCCCGCTATCGTATATGCACCGAATTCGATCTACTGTGGAGATGAGTACCAAAGATGCAATTATTCCACTGAGAACATATACGCGGGCATGGCTGCCAATCAGCATTTTTATTGGGGCCCATTTTACCCCACCGGTAGCTCTAATTCTTACGCTTGCTCGCTTGCCTATTTTGGAGGTGACGTGGCTCCTGGGTTTCAGAAGGCCTGCTTCTACCAAGCGCAGCAACAATATTTCATTCCGCACACCGGTCCCGGGGGATATGCTTTCTGCGCCGGTGCTGGGGACGGGACGTTAACGACAAGTCAGTGCACGTTCGAAGGACCCCAGAGAGTAGCGTACGGCGCGAATGGACAGTTCACCTATCGTGTATTCAATGATAGTGTGCCTTGCAACAATGCGTCCTTCGGAGGTGATCCGGCTCCAGGCAGCACAAAGGACTGCTGGGTCGAAATGATTTCAGGAACAAACGGAGTTACGGGTACCCAGGTCGGTCCCGATCCTGCATCTACATCGACTCCGGGAACGGGGGATGGTAGCGGCGGTACGTCGACCCCGGGAACAGGTGGCGGTGGTGGTTTTGATCCTCGCCTCCCTCAGATGCAGTCGGTACCGCAGGCGATCTGGGTGACCGGGGCAGCCAATGATGCCGCGACGGTCGGCCAAGCGCTAACCAACTATGCTCTATCCAATCAGCTATTGGGTCGGGGAGGAGCTTCTACACTGGCGGGCGGTGCCCAGGGCAGCGTTCCCGTGTTCGCGTTGTACAACATCCCTGGCCGCGACTGTGGCAGCTACTCCGCAGGTGGAGCGCAGGACTCCGCTGCTTACACTGCGTGGATCGACGGGATTACCGGCGCCATCGGTGGCAATCAAGCTGTCATCTTGCTCGAACCGGACTCGCTGGCTCATATTCCCAGCGACTGCGGATACGACCCCAACCCCGTCAACATCGCCCAAGCCACCGCTGACCGTTTCGCGCAAATCGCGTATGCGGTTCAAGCTTTCAAAAACCGAACTCCGAATGTAGCCTTGTACCTTGACGGAGGTAACAGCCACTGGCTAGCTGTCCCAGAAATGGCTCAGCGTCTGGTCCAGGCCGGCGTCCAGAATGCGGCGGGATTCTACTCGAACGTCTCCAACTATATCGCCTCCGATCGCGAAGCCCACTACGATTACTGGGTTTCACAGTGCATCGCCTTTGGACAGGATCCCGAGGAGAACGGGTGGCGTCTCGGGAACTATTCCTATTGCGCGAGCCAATACGACGCACAGCTAAACGTGGCAACTCCGGGAACGGGTGGCACGTCGACTCCAGGAACAGGGGACGGTGGCGGCGGAACAACAACACCAGTACTCTACCCGATCAACCCCGACGACATGAGTACGTGGGGACCTACCGACGCGTGGTTTAGTCAGAATATGGGCACGGCAGTTCCGACCGTCCACTACGTCATTGACACCAGCCGTAACGGGCAAGATCGTTACGACTCTTCGGTGGAGGCCAATGCGCCCTATTACCAGCCCGCTTCCGTCCTCACGGCAAATGACACGGGATCCTGGTGCAACCCGCCAGGCCGCGGCCTGGGTGTGCTACCGACAATTGTCGGTAACGGCCTTCTCGACGCCTATTTTTGGGTCAAGACTGTAGGCCAATCCGATGGCAACTGCGACGCGGCAGGCGCAACGCGCGGTTGGGATTACTCTGTTTATACCCAAAGCACATCGACTCCGGGGACAAGCGCATGGCCCACTGATCCATCGCAACAGGCACTCTTCGATCCTCTGTGGAGTATGTTCGATCCTCAAGCAGGCCAATACTTCCCCCAGCAAGCATTCGCTCTTGTCAACAAGGCCAACCCTCAATTTTCTACATCAGGGATTCCCGGCTTGCCGAATGGCACCTATACCATCACCAACGTCAATAGCGGACTTGTCATGGATGTAACGGGCGGCTACTCGACTAACGGAACCTTGATTGACCAGTGGTCCAGCAACGGACAATTGAATCAGGAATGGCAGATCACAAATATGGGTAACAACCTGTACCAGTTGGTCGCAATGAACAGCGGCTCGTGCTTGGATGGTTGGGAAAGTTCCCCACAGAATGGGGGCGCGCTCGATGAGTGGAGCTGCTATGGAGGAGCGAATCAACTGTACTCTATAACACGCACCAACATGGCGACCTACACGATCACCAACTCAATGACTGGACTTGTCGTAGAAGTTCCCAATTCATCCACCCAGTTGGGTACAACGCTCGATCAGTGGCAATTCAACGGCAGCACAAACCAGCAGTGGACGTTCACAAAACTCAACTAACCTCAACGAAAACTGAAAGACTGCAAGCGCAGCTGGATGTTCTCCAGCTGCGCTTTTCTTTATGCGTTTCATTGCTGCAAATCCGATGAAACGACAACCGAGCTGTTTCGAATATAGAGATCCGTGACGTTTTCTGATGAATGTCAGCCATTTAGGCAATAGGCCAACCCAAGATAATCCACTGTAGTAGGAATTCCATTTCCTCCGGTGGGTTTTGGCATTTTCCACCTGCCGCTCAAATCTTGGTCACCCATTTCCCGCTGGCACAGAACGTCGCGTGCCCATCCTGCGAGAACACCCACGCACCATTCGTCGTGCAGTTTCCTGTCGGCGCCGTCACCGGCCCAATGTACTGCCCCGAACGCAAGGCGCCACTGAACGATCCGTTGGCACCAGCTATGTTTCCAGCGCCGTCTACACTTGTCACCACTTTGCCGTCATGCCCTTGCACTTCAATCGCATTGCCTTTGTCGCCTGGCGCGGGTTGTACCACCACGTTTGTCGTATGGCTTTCTCCTGTTCCGCAGCCAACATTGGTCACTGCTCCACCCTTTCCGTTCAGGCAAAGCGGGCCGGGGCCCGGCTTCAAGTTATCGATATAGAATTCCGATCTCCCTACAGCATTAACATGAAATGGTCCTTCAACCGTCAGCCCCCCGGACATCGTAAAACCTCCCTCCTTGGGACGAACCAGGATGCTCCCGGCCATCAAATCATCTTCGAACAAGAAGTAAGGCTTCCGGCTGGCAGATATGGGTTCATCTCCGCCAACGTAGATGATGACTCCGTTATGAGCGGGCCGGTACCGCAAATTGAACACTTTTTGGAAAGCTCCGTAGATCCCGAACATCGTCGGAGCCGCTCCATTTGCGATGTTGTTGTAGGCTTCATATTGCTCGAGCATGTCACTGGGACCGGCGTCCGCCACAGTAATCCCTTTCGAAGGCGTGTAGAGATCCAAAGGAGTCGCCTGAGTCGCGTAATACTGAAATCCAACCTGTTGATACTCCGACGTCGGAGCACCCACGACGATATCAGGGCGGCCTTTCCCAACGTACGACCAAACCACCTCGTTGTCCTTCACCTCGCCATCACTCTGTCGCCATGCCGGGGCCGTCTTCCCCGACACCCCTCCAACCTTTACGATTTGTTCATGGCCGTCCGGATCCATCAACGTATAGCCAACCGCATAACTCGTATTGGCCGTCCATGCTCCGGAAGGCATCAAGCCGAAGGCCACATGGTTCTTTCCTAGTTGCGCAACCCCAACCTTCCCTCCATCTGTCCCGGTGATAAACGCTGCAGGATAGATTGCCGCGGAAACCAAAGGTTTCGAGATCATGCCCGTCGTCTTGGAGTTCTCATCAGGACCCTTTTCTTCCCACTGAATCCAGGCGTTGAGACTATCCATCGACGCATCCGTCAAGGTGTAGGTTCCATTTAGATCTTCGGGAGTCCACCCGCTCAAAACAACCATCGACCCTTTTGGGTACCGATGGATTTGTTCTGTATTCGCATCATGACCAGGTATCGAGAACGTCACAACATTCGAAACCCGCTTGATACTACCGTTTAGTCCAAAGCTGTTCGCGACATCGGGATGTGGTGTCACTCCGTTAATCGTCGGGCTATTGCAAAACCCTAGATGGCAATTGCTGTAAACCAGCCTCGAATCGGAGAATGCGCCAATAACGTACCAGGCAATCGGCCATGCCGGGTTCTCAACAAGTGCCTCACCACCCGGTCCACCCTGCATCACAATTGTTGGGACATTCTGGTGCCAGAAATAGCGAGTATTGAATGTCACGCCCTGTACACCGCCAGCCAGCGGCGTCACAGCTGTCACATACGCTTCTTCCTCAAACGGCCCAGCGAGAAAAATATCCTGGTTCGCCACAAAGCTTCCAGGACTCGCCGGTGCGGTCCCAAGCTTGATCTTGCACGTAACGGACGCATAGATCTGAAAGCGGCCGTTCGCACTCGTCGTGCAGCTCACAATGTTGCCCCATGCAGACGAGACAGGCAGATGAATCCCGGTGACGTCGAGATAAAGCCCCTCCAACTCGCGTCCGGTGGCAACAATCTTCAACGAGTGCCCCTGCGACTGGTTGAAGACAATCCCCCCATCATTGAAGTAGTTTCCCATGCTGTAGCTGCAAGATTCTCCACCAGCCGACTTGCACGCCACCTTTGCCGAGATGAGCGGGACTCCGGTCCCGCCATCCGTAACCGGTCCTACCAGAAATCCATTCTGCGCAGCGTGCGTAACATTGGCCGTAATCCCTTCATCACTGAAAGTCTGCACTCCACCAAAGAACGTCGCATAGTCATAATTGATTGCCCTGTCGCCGATGCCATAGCTCGCCATTACGCCGTTCGACCGTTGTGCAATGCCACGCTGTGTGTCCGTGAACTTATAGTTGATCAGGTTGCATTGGCTCCAGTTCCCCACAATGTCCTGGGCCGGACCAGTGCATGTCATCTTCGGGCTCCACAGGTCATAGTGGACAATACTCGGGTTATATCCCTTGATGTCTTCCTGAAAAACAACGCCCGGAGAAATATTCTGCTGCTGGTAAGACAGCGGATCGCTGAACGTAACGCTCGCGGCCCCACTTCCATTCCTGACGGAAAACGCCGTCCCGGCCGGCTGTGTAACGACTTGGTCCTTCGCAGGCGCAACATCAACCGAAGCCGCTGCAGCTTGCCCTGCGGCGACAGGGTCTTGTGCGCATGAAAGAAGCGACAACAACAGCAACAGCCAGCTAAGACGTAATCCTTGCATCGCGAAAACTCCCGTCGAATGCCATCTTACTTGCCGCGGCTGGCCCTGCACCTTTGCCCCGTCACTGAGGCGGCAGTTGCATGCGGTCCCATCCACCTCCTAAAACCTTCACCAGCAGTACCGTTGCATCCATCCGCCGCCTTAGGATATCGATCTCATTACGCTCGTTATTCAGTGCCGTAGTCTGTGCCGTAATCACCTGCAGATACGTATCCACACCACCAACATACCGGTTGTTGAAGATCCGCTCCGATTCTTCAGCCGCAGCCGTGGCTTGACGTTGCTGCAGCGCTTCATCGGAAAGTACCCGCAGCGCCACCAGATTATCTTCCACCTGCTGAAACGAAGTCAGTACCGTTTGCCGATAGTCAGCTGCACTCCGATCAAATCCTGCAATGGCTTCTTCAGACACACCACGCCGCCGTCCCGCATCAAAAAACGTCTCCGCCAGTCCCGGACCCACCGCATAGACAATGCTTCCCGGAGTAAACAGCGATGTAATCGACGTACTCTGCAGGCCCGCTGCGCCCGTCAGCGCCAGCGTAGGAAAAAACGCCGCACGCGCAATCCCTATCTGCTCATTGGCTTCCGCCGTGCGACGCTCCGCTGCCGCGATGTCGGGCCTTCGTTCCAACAACTGAGAAGGCAAGCCCGGCGGAATCACCGGCGGCTCAAACGCCACAGGCAACGGCGCAGGCGGAATGCTCAGATCGGACGGCGCCTTTCCCGTAAGCATCGCAATCGCATGTTCAAATTGCGCCCGGCTCACTGCAATATCAGCAGCGGCAACCTTCGCGGCCTGCAACTGCGTCTGTGCCTGGCTTACATCGGACTTCACAGCGATGCCACCTTCATAACGGTTCGTCGTAACCCGCAGCGCCTCTTGATACTGAACCACCGTATCGTTCAACAACTTCTGCGCCGCATCGTCGGACCGCAGTTCAAAGTAATCCAGCGCCACCTCAGCCTGCAGGGAAAGCAACACATTCTGCCGGTCAGCCGCCGTTGCTTGCGACTCTTCCTTCGCGGCCGCAATGTTTCTCCGGATCCGTCCCCACAGATCGACCTCATAGTTGAGCTGCAGCGGAAGCAACAAATTCGCATCGCCATTATTGGCGTTCAGTGCATTGAAATACGGCTGATTCGCCGAATCCCTCAGCCCACCCACCTGCGGATCAGTGCCAAGAGTCGGATAGCGGTCAGCATTGCGCACACGAATCTGCGCACGCGCCGCACGCAGATTGGCATCGGCGGACTTCAGCGTCTGGTTGGCCGCCTCCACCTGCGGCTCTAGCGCATTCAGCCCGTCGTCATGGAAGATCGTCCACCACGCTCCACGCGGAATGGCATCCGCAGGCTTGGCTATCTGCCAGCCAGCACTCTCCTTAAACCCATCCGCAGGCGCTTCCTTGTATGCCGGCGGCGCAGGCGCAGTTGGAACCGTGTACTTCGGCCCAACCATACATCCGCTCAGCAGAGTCACCAAGCCGATGCCCGCAACGGAAGCGAACCGCAACTTCATCGCGTCACCGCCCCTTGTACTGCGACCTGCACCGGCTGGCCTTCCGCAAGCGAATCACTCGGATCAAGAATCACTGCATCACCAGCCGTAACACCGGTAGAAATCTCCAGCGAGCTTCCGTTGTCCTTGCCGATCGTCACGCTCTGCAAATGCACATGTCCATTGCGCACAATACCCACCTGCAGACCCTGCGCACGGAAGATCAAAGCGTTCGCCGGCAGCGACAATAGCCTCACCTGCTCGGGAATCTTGAAGTGCGCAAACACATACGCTCCCGGCAATAGCTTGCCGTCGGCGTTGTCGACATCCACCTCGACATTCAACGTACGCGAAGCCTGATCGATCGCACTCGAGTTCCGTGTGATCTTGCCCGTGAACTGCTGCCCGGGGTACTCATCCAGCGTCAGCGCAACCGTATCGCCATCGCGAATCGCCGGTGCGTACGTCTCCGGCACCGCAACATACACGCGCAGCTTATCGATCGCCGCCACGCGATAAAGCTCCTTCGCCGTGTTGCTTGCCGTCGGAGATCCCGAGTCGATCAGCGCGCCAATATCCGTATTTCTCTCCGTCACCACACCACTGAACGGCGCATAGACCTTCTCGAACGACTGCAACTGCGCCAACCGACGCACATTGGCCTCAGCCGCCTCAACTGCCGCACGTTTCGCCGCCGCTCCACTCACCGCAACATCGGTCTCCTGCTTCGAAACAGAATCGCTCTTCAACAAATTTTGATAACGATCAGATGTCGTATTCGCCAGCGCCAAATCAGCCTGCGCACTCTTCAAATTCGCCTGCGACACCTGCAGCTGTTCATCGAGCTCAGGCGTTTCGATCGTCGCCATCAACTCACCCTTCGTCACATGCTGTCCAATATCCACAAACCACTGCTTTAGGTATCCGCTGGTCCGCGCATAAATAGGAGTCTCGATAAAAGCCTGCGTATTCCCCGGTAGTGCGATCTCGGCGCTCACACCGGTCACCGCCGGATGAATCACGTTCACTGTCGGAACGGAATCAGACTTTGTCACCTGTTCCAGCCGGTGTTCCGCGGCCGTCCTGGCTATCAGCCCATACACAACCGCTCCAATCACAACCACAACGCCGATCACCACAACGATCCACACCCCGGCAGAAGCCTGGCGTGGCGCCGGCTCAATCGGCGCAGGTTGTGTCGGATCGTGACCCGCGTGCCCGCCGGGGTAATGTTGTGACGGCATCGTCTTTTCGGTATTCATATCGATCGCCATGATCCGGTCTCCAGTACGACCCCGAACTCGGGGGCTAAGCGGTAACGGGTCCCTGCGCAGCTTTCGCTTCAGGGTCAAACTTGTCGCGGCCATGCAGCAGCGCAAAAACTGCGGGTACAAACATCAGTGTCGCCATCGTTGCCATCAGCAAACCGCCGATCACGGCGCGGCCCAGCGGAGCATTCTGCTCGCCGCCATCGCCGGCGCCCAGCGCCATGGGTACCATGCCGATGATCATCGCCAGCGCCGTCATGCACACAGGGCGAAATCGCGTCGCGCCTGCTTCGATCGCAGCACGCACAGGATCGCCAATCTCCTCAAACCTGTCCTTCGCAAACGACACCACAAGAATCGAGTTCGCCGTAGCCACACCCATGCACATGATCGCGCCCATCAACGCCGGCACCGAAAGCGTAGTCCGCGTAACAAACAAGAACAGCACAATTCCCGCCAGCGCAGCCGGTAGCGCCGTGATGATGATGAACGGATCAAGCCATGACTGGAAGTTCACAACGATCAGCAGATACACCAGCACAATCGAGAACAGCAGCCCATACACCAGCCCCGTATACGACGCTCGCATCGTGTCCACCTGGCCGCGCATGCGTATAAAGTTGCCTCGTTTCAGGCCACCCTTGTTCGCTTCGATGACCTTCTCGATCTGCCGCGCCACTGCGCCCAGATCCCGATCCTGCACATTGCCGTAGATATCAATCGTCCGGCGGATGTTGTAGTGGCTCACAATCGGAACTTCGGTCGACCGCGACAAGTCAGCCATATCTGCCAGGATCTCCGGCTGCTTCGCGTTGCGCGAGGTCACCGGAATGTTCTGCAGATCATTCAGCGACTGCACCTGGTACTGCGGCGTCTGCGCCACAATGTTGTAGGTCACGCCGTTGCGCGGATCGAGAAAGAACTGCGGCGTCAGCTGCGTCGATCCCGAAAGAATATTCAGCACCGACGATCCCACATCGCGCTGCGTATATCCGCCCTCCGAAGCCTTCGTCCTGTCCACTGACACATTCAGCACCGGATAATCATCCGGCTGCTGAATACGCAAGTCCACCAGCCCCGGAATCTGATGCAGCTTCGCCAGGATCGTATTCGCCACCTGCCGGTTCCCCGCATCATCCGACCCGTCAATCTGTACATCGATCGGCGAAGGCAATCCAAAGTTCAAAATCTGCGTCACGATATCCGATGGCAGGAAGTAGAAAACCGTCCCCGGAAACTCTCGCGGCAACTTTTCTCTCAGCTCGCGTATATAGTCCGCCGTCGGATGATGATCTTCCTTCAGCGACACCAGCACATCGCCATCCGACGCGCCAAACAGCCCGCTCGTAGCATGCTGTGTATTCAGCGTCGAGTAAGGCAATCCGATGTTATCCAGGATGTTGTCCATCTCCGCTGGCGGCACAGTTTGGCGAATGCTCTGCTCCACCAGGTCACACAGTCTCGCAGTCTCTTCAATACGTATGCCGGACTTCCCGCGTACGTGCAGGATGAACGATCCATTATCCGTATTCGGAAAGAAGTTCTGACCAAGGAAAGGAACCAGCAGCAGCGTCAGCAAGCAGCAGCCGAGAAACACTGGCAGAAACAATATCCGCGCCGCAACCAGACGCGACAGCAACCCTTCGTACCCCGACCGCACCCGCTCGAAGCCCCGTTCAAACGCCCGCTGAAACCGCGCAAACACGTTCCGCGAAAGCGCCGCATGATGATCAATCGGCTTCAGCAGATACATCGCCATCGTCGGCACCAGTGTTCGCGAAAGCATGTACGACGCCAGCATCGCGAAAACCACAGCCTCAGCCAGAGGAACAAACAGATACTTCGACACACCGCCGAGAAAGAACATCGGCAGGAACACGATGCAGATGCAAAGCGTCGCTACCAGCGCTGGCACCGCAATCTGCGCCGCACCTTCGAGAATCGCTTCGCGCAGCTGGTGGCCTTCTTCGAGATAGCGATTCGTGTTCTCAATTTCAACCGTCGCATCGTCCACCAGGATGCCGACCGCCAGCGCCAGCCCGCCCAGCGTCATGATGTTGATCGTCTGCCCCATCAGACTCAGCACAATGATCGAAGTCAAAATCGAAAGCGGAATCGAAACCGCAATAATCAGTGTCGACCGCCACGACCCCAGAAACAGAAGGATCATCAGCCCCGTGAGGCCGGCCGCAATCACCGCCTCGCGAACAACACCCATGATCGATCCGCGCACAAAGATCGACTGGTCCCCAATCGGCGTAATCTTCAACTCCGGCGGCAACCCCTGCTTGATCCGCGGCAACAAGCCCAGCACGCCCTTCACTACATCCAGCGTTGAAGCACTGCCCGACTTCAGCACCGTAATCATCACGCCACGACGTCCATCCTGCCGCACGATGTTCGTCTGCGGAATATTACCGTCGGTAATACTCGCCACATCGTGCATATAAATCGTCGCGCCATTCACTTGCTTGATCGGCAGGTCCGACAATCCCTCAATCGTCTTCGGCGAGCTATTCAGTTTTACGTCGTACTCAGCCAATCCGATCTTCGCCGTGCCCGAAGGTTCCACCACGTTCTGCTCGTTCAGAGCATTCAGCACATCGGTCGGCGAAAGTCCCTCCGCCTGCAGCCTTTTCGGATCGAGGTTCACCATGATCGACCGCTGCTTGCCGCCGTACACATTCGGAACCACCGCGCCGGGTACCGTCACCAGCTGCGGTCGAATAAAGTTCAACCCATAATCATTCAGCCGCTGTTCCGAAAGCCCCTGCCCCGAAAGCCCAAGCTGCACAATCGGCACGCTCGACGCTGAGAAATTAATGATCTGCGGTGGCAACGTTCCCGGCGGCAAAGACTTCAGCAGAAACTCCGAAGCCGCCGAAACCTGCGCATTCGCCGTATCCAGTGAAGCCGTCGGCTGCAGATACACCTTGATGATCGCCTGCCCGTTCAGCGTGGTCGATTCAATGTGCTCGATATTGTCCACCAGCGTGGTCAGCACCTTCTCGTAGGGCGTCGTCAAACGCCCCTCAAGCTCATCCGGGCTCAACCCCGTGTACTGCCACGCAATCGAAACGACAGGAATATCGATGTTCGGGAAAATATCCGTCGGCGTGCGCAGGATCACCACGGGCGCGGCAATCAAGATCAACAGCGCCAATACGATGAACGTATACGGGCGGTTCAGCGCAAGTCGGACAATCCACATGGACGAGCAGCTCCTGTCTATCTAAGGGTAACGCCTCTTGTTTAGAAAGACTCCCCTCGCCATGCGATAGACTCACAGTTCTTTCCTCTGCGTCTCATCGGAAAAACCGATGAGACGCAGCTCAACACGGTAAACTGTTTCAATGGAACTGCGGCATCTCCGCTACTTCACCGCAATCGCAGACTTCGGTAGCCTCACCGCCGCCGCGCGCAGCCTGCATGTCTCGCAGTCCGCCATCAGCGAGCAAATGCTCGACCTTGAAAGCGAAATCGGCGGCGTACTTCTCGACCGTTCCGGTCGCACCGTTCGCCTCACGCCCGAGGGACAGGTCTTCCTCGAAGAAGCCCGCAAAACCCTGGCTGCCGCCGATCGAACCATCGATGTAACGCGCAAATCACTCCGCGGCGAACTCGGTTCCCTCTCCATCGGCTTCTTCCTCTGGGGCGCTGGAGGCTTTTTCCCTCGCATCATCCGTGAGTTCCGCCGCCGACGCCCCAATATCCGGCTCACGCTTCACGACATGCAGGCCCACCAGCAGCTTCCGGCACTCGAAGATGGGACCCTCGACATCGGCCTCACGCGCCCGCTCGAGCCCCCCTACGACCGCACCCTTCGCTCCGAACTGCTCTATCGCGACCCCATGGTCGTAGCAATGCGACCTGATCACCCGCTGGCAGGCAAAAAAGTTCAGGTGCAATCCCTCAAAGATGAAAAACTCGTCTTGGTATCTCGGCCCAACAGCACCGTCTCTTTCGATGGAATCGTCGCCCTTTGCGCCGCGGCAGGCTTCTCTCCCAAAGTAGCGAACACGTCCGCGACCTGGACCGGCATCCTCACGCTGGTCGAAGCCGGCGAAGGCATTGGCATCGTTCCTGCCGGCGTCAAGCATCTGCGTAACAAGGGACTGTCCTTCAGCCCATTGCTGCCTGCGACCCTTTCCATGGGTCTGTCCGTCGTCTGGAACCCGGCCAACAAGAGCGTTGCCTTGCAGGACTTCCTCACGCTCCTGCGCGAAAACCGCAAACGCATCAGCAGCACTGGCAGCTAGCTTAACCCTTACCGCAGTTGAAACTCCGGCGACCCCATCACCAGCGCTGTCAGCAAATTCAGCGTATCCCCCGGCCCCGTACCCGCAGGCTGCTGCTCCATCTGTTTATCGATCAACTGGTTCGTCTGCGCTGAAACCGCAGGCCCAATCATCGTCGCTTCCAGCACCCGCAACGCCATCTCAGCACCCTGCGATGTCCCCGCACCATGCGCCTCTACCGGTGACGTAGACGTCACCGCCGCCACGCCCACCAGCTTCGCATCGCCATCCTTCGCAGGCATGCTCACAGCCTTCGCTCCATTGCCATAGCTCGCGAAGTTCCCAGCTCCCGTAGGCGAAAGCAGCCCCAGCGCCAGCAGCTTCGGCGCATCGAACTTCTGGTTCGCAAACTTGCCGTTCGTCAGTTGATACGCAAAGTTCAGCCGGTCCACCAGCGCCGACGAGTTCATCCACTGGTCAGCCGTCAGGTAATACCCCGTCGGAGGGAGCGCGTTATACAGCGGCATCCCCATCGTCTTGATCGTATTCACCAGCGCTCCCGGATTCTGCGGCTCGGTCGCCGTCGTCCGGAACGCCGAAGCCACAAACTCCACCGGCGTCTTCACCTTGTTATGGAAGTACTGCCGCGAGTTGAACTCCGGCGATGCAATCAGCGCCCGCAGAATCGTCTTGATGTCCCCATTGCTCGCGAGGTACACCTTCGCCAACCGATCCACCAAAGCCTGCGGCGGTGTATCCGAAACAAAGTGCTGCGCCAGCAGCGAGCAGATAAACTGCGCCGTCTTCGGACTCGCAGCCAGAATATTCAACGCCGCCACACCCTGCTTTACCGAGTCATCCGTCGCAATCTCCTTGCTCGGTCCCCACGTCGGAGCTCCCGCAACCGCGCCATCGCCATTCCTCTTGCCCACCACAGTCGGCGCAGGCGTCACATGCCCGTTGTCGTCGATCACATACCCGAACCACGTCTTCGGCCCCGGCTCATGCCGTTTCGGATCATACAAAAACCCTCCACCCTGATTCGGCCGATCCACACCCCACCCCGTCAAAATCGCTGCCAGCGTCGTCACATCATTCTGCGTATACCCACCGTTCACCCCAACGGTGTGCAGTTCCATCACCTCGCGGCCATAGTTCTCATTCAGCCCCTTACTGCCCTTCTTTGCATTAGGATTCCGTGGGTCCACCCCGTTCGCCAGCGAATCCGGCCCAATCGAAAGCCAGTTGTCCAGATAGATCATCATCGCCGGCGACTTCGCTGTAGCCATCAGCAGATCGCCGAACTTACCCAGCGCATTCTTCCGGATCACATCCCGCTCATAGCCGGTCGTGTACCACTGGTCGGAGTCCTTCGGCACAAACACATTGAAGTGGTTGAACCAGAAGTCGGTCATCACCTCCTGCAGTTGCCGCTCCGTCATCACATCGCGCACGATCCGCGCCTGCGCCAGCTCATTACCAATGTTGTACGACGAGCTCACCTGCGCCGACATCGCTAGAAACGCCTCACGTTCCCGCGGCGTAAAGTCCGCCAGCAGTAGATTCTTCTGATCTCCGCTCAGGTTCCCATTCCCCGTAAACGCAATCCGGTCTTCCACCGGCATCTTGATCACCGCAGCCATCCGCTGCTGCTTCGGCATGGCAAACAGGTCGCCCGCAATCCGCGCCGCCGCAGCCTGATCCTTCTTCTTCAAATCAGCCTTCTGCGAGTCGGTCAGCTCCTGCTTCACTTCGACGGTTCCATCAGCTTTCTTCTTGTCCCGCTCCTGCATCAGCTTATAGACCTGAACCTCATACACCGCGTTCAACAGCGGATCAGCCGGATACGGTACCTTTCCATCTGCCACCGGCCCAACCTGTCCTCTATCCGGAAACGTCAGCAACAGCTGCGGCACGCTCATGTTCAACGTCGGAAAATCCGCCAGCTTCCTGTCCGTCACCCCATCCTTAATCGCGTCAGGATTCATCTGCGCCGCCACCCACTTATCCTCACCCACCGCCAGCACCGCATCCACCTCACCCGGCCTCGCCCCAAACGTAAACCGGTCCAACACCTGCTGCACCTTCTCGCGCGGCGTCAGCGGAGTCAACACCACGGCAGCCTTCGTCGTCGGCTTGACCACCGGCACATGCGACTTCAGCGCAAACGTCCGCGCCGCCTTCTGCTGCGCTGCATCCGGCGTCTGCTGGCCGTCGTCCTGCATCTGCATGTCGTTGCTTTTGGCCGTCGTCTCCTGCGCCGCTGCACCCATCATCTGCGCCCGCACCACTGACACCGAACTTCCAAGCAGCAATCCAGCCAGAACAACCCGAGCAGTCATCGCAAGCACCTCAGTACGAACTTAGACCCGCACGCCGTCCACGAAGTTGTGCTCCCACTCAAAACTAACCACTCAAAACTGTTTGAAGGCATCGGCCAAACCCTTTGCGAAACTTCGCTCCCTTCGCGCCCTTTGCGTTCAGAGCTGTTGGCGTTGCTCGCGACCCCGCACCATCCCCCGTCCCACATACACCAGACACCCCACCACTCCCACCACCCCCGCCAACAGAACTTGCGCCCCAAACCCTACCCGCGACACCACCAAAAACCCGAACCCCAGCAACGCCAACACCGGCGGCACCGGATAAAGCCACATCTTGAACGGCCGCTTCATCTCCGGCCGTCTCACCCTAAGCAACATCACCCCCACATGCTGCAGTCCAAACTGCAGCAGGATCCGCAGCACCACCAGCGCCGCGATCACATCCCCCAGCGAAAGGAAGCAGCACAAACAAGCCACACCCGCCAACACCAGCAGACTCACATGCGGAAACCCCTTCCGTGGATGCAGCTTCCCCATCACCGCCAGAAAGTTCCCATCCCGCGCCGCCGCAAACGGAATCCGCGAGTACCCCAGCAGCAGCGAAAACACACTCGCAAACGCTGTCACCATCACCAGCGCCGCCGCAACCTTCCCCGCAACCGGAGACCCCCACGCCACCTGCATCATCTGCGCCAGCACCGCCCGCCGCGCCTCCAGGTTCGTTGCCGCCAACAACGCCGGAGCACCCAGCACGCTCAACACACTCGCATTCAGAGCCATGTACAGCACAAACACAATCCCAATCGACAGCAGCACCGCCCGCGGAATCGTCCTTCCCGCATCCCGCACCTCACCACCCAGAAACGTAACGTTGTAATACCCCCAGTAGTCATATGTCGCCACCAGCATCGCCGACCCCAGCCCCAGAAAGAACGGCCGCCCCAGCGTAAACGCCCCCGGAGTAAACGCCACCACCTGTGCCCAGTGCCCATGCACCAGCCCCGTCACCACAGCCCACGCAATCGTCCCCAACACCACCGCGAGCAGCCCCACCGACATCACCTTCACTCCCGACAGGTTCCGATACAACAACACCACCGCCAGCCCCACCGCCGCGATCGCCACCCACGTCGTTGGCCCCACCACAAACCCCGCCGAATAAGCCCCCACTCGCACTGCATGAACCGCCCCACCCTTACCCAGCGCTGGCCAAAGATACGTCGCATACTGCGAAAGCCCAATGCACCCACTCGCCACGCTCAACGGCGCCGAAAAGCAAAGCTGCAACAGAAACAGAAAACTCAACAGCCTTCCCAGCCCACCCCCATACATCTTCCCGAGATACGCATACGTCCCTCCAGCCTCCGGCATCGCCGCACCCAGCTCCGCCCACACCATCCCATCGCAAACCGCCAGCAGAGCCCCCAGCACCCACCCCAGCATCGCCTGCGGCCCACCCATCGCCGCCAGCAGCAGCGGCAGCGTAATAAACGGCCCCACCCCAATCATGTCGAGCAGGTTCAGCGTTACCGCCCCACCCAGCCCCAACGTTCTTTCCAACTTCGGCGCGCCCATCTCCATCCCGCGAGTCTACCGCGCCCGACATTCTCGTCGGCAAACCATCCCACTCTTTTACTCTTCTCTTACGCGTCCACCATCATCTGTTTGGTGCTCTTCTCCCCTCCAGCGTGCTTCAAAATTTATCCGTTCTTCGCTCATTGGCAATACGTAAAAGGCGTAGCATTCCGACATTCTGTAATTTCGCAATCTACTCAACCCAAACGGAGGATCTATGCCATTCGCCTTTCAAACTGGCTGGGACACAAGAGCCAATAACAACGGAGCAACCAGAGCTCAAATTACAGCCGTCTGTCATACCGCAAACGGGCCCGGTGGAAGTGGAGATGCCGGCCTTCGCAACGAATTAACCAACGGGACCGCTCAGATATCCGTCGTCAAGGGCATCCATCAGGATACGGCCCGTCGCTTTCCACACATCACCGTCGACTATCTTGGCGGTAGATGGCACGTAGGTCTTGTGACAACGGCAGCTGGCGGAGCTGCTGGATACAGGGTTGGAGTTTGCACTCAGTAAGCCCCTCCTAACTAGGGCACTCCCAGGTTTGTTCTACAACGAGGAAGTAAGACGTCGGCAAGAAGTCAGCCCACCTCGTCCAGCACCGCCAGTGGATGGTGCGCTCGTATGTACTGACCTTCACGTTTATTTCAACGCGGCTGCTGAACTTCTGGCCGGCCTATGCCCAGATGAGCGTATCGGCAGCTCTTTATAGAGATCATCGTAGTTACATTCCTTTCGTTGCTGATTCCTGATATCGCACTGAGTTCGCGCAAACTGACAACCCGCCGCGCCTAATCCAGAAGCCGCACAATTTCGGGTGGCCCATCCTTTCGCGCACTTTGCGAAAGGGTGGGGTATCGCGCAAAGCGCGACCGCTCTCGCACCTTCTACCCCGAATCGAATCGCGCATGTGAGACTCTAAATCCCATGAAGCCATTCGCGCCCCTTGCCCTTGCGCTCCTCGCCGCAACCGCCTTCGCGCATCTCGAAGCCCAGTCGCCAGCCACCTTCACCGACCCCGCCAACCTACGCGGCGAGCGCCCCGCTCCCCTCACCGGCCGCGAACTCCCTATCGACCAGGGCGCCCTCGGCCTCCAGCAACTCCTGCGCAAGCTCAACACCCGGGCCTCCATCATGAACATCGTCGCCCACCCCGACGATGAAGACGGCGGCATGATGGCCCTCTACTCCCGCGGCCTCGGTGCCCGCGTCGCCGACCTCTCCCTCACCCGTGGCGAAGGCGGTCAGAACGCCGTCACCGGAGACTTCGAAGACGCCCTCGGCCTCCTCCGCACCCAGGAGCTCCTCTCCTGCGACCGCTACTCCGGTACCGACCAGTTCTTTGGCACCGAAGTCGACTTCGGTTTCTCCAAAACCAAGGAAGAGTCCTTCGCCAAGTGGACCCACGAGCGCGTCCTCTACGATGCTGTCCGCGCCATCCGCCTCTACCGCCCCCTCGTCCTCACAAGCACCTGGATAGGCGGCGTCACCGACGGCCACGGCCAGCATCAGGTCTCGGGCGAAATCGCCCAGGAAGCCTTCGTTGCCGCCGGCGACCCCAAAGTCTTCCCCGAACTCACCGCCGAAGGCATCCTCCCCTGGCAGCCCCTACGCGTCTACGCCCGCGTCCCCATGCAGTCCATCAGCGAAAAGGGCCTCTTCGACTACGCCACCGGCCAGTACACCCCCGCAAAGTTCACCGACTACGTCACCGGCGAAGTCACCACCACCCCACCCACCACCGACGTAGTCGTCCACGAGGGCACCCAGGACCCACTCCTCACCCACGCCGCCGCCAACCCTTCAGACATCCACTCCAAAGCGACCCTCGATCCCGACACCCCTTTCACCTACGTCCAATTCGCCCGCATCGGCCTCGGCCTGCAGAAATCCCAGGTAGGCCCCGGCGTCCGCACCCCACCCTCCGGCGCCTTCGACGTCGCCTACCACCTCTACGGCACAGCCACCTGCCAACCCCACGCACCATCCCTCAAGAATTGTCATCCTGAGCGCAGCGAAGGATCTGCTGTTCCTTCCGGCGCGGCACCAAGCTCTAAAGACGACCCCACCTTCTTCACCGGCATCGACACCTCCATCGAAGGCATAGCCACCCTCGCCCCAAACACTCCCGAACTCAAAGTACCCCTCTCAAACCTCACCACTCTCATCCAGCAGGCAACAACCCATTTCACTCCATCAAACCCCGAATCAATCTCTTCTATCCTCGCCGACGCCCTCAAGCAAACCGACGACCTCATCCAACTCACCGAGCTATCCAAAGCCGACACCATTGAAAAAGCCAGCGTCCTCCACGAACTCAACATCAAGCGCGTCCAGCTCAACGACGCTCTCGCATTGGCCCTTGGCATCTACGTAGCGGCGACCACCAACTCAGCCTCGATAACAACCCTCTCTCCTGCAATGGTGCACATTCGAATCAGTGCCTCGTCAGTGGACGCTCCAGACAACTTCTTCATCGCCCTGACACCGCATGGAGATTGGGAAAGGGCCATACCTTGCAACGGACCGAACGAAGCTCCCAACATCGGCACGAGCCGACCCTTCCAACAACCTCTGGCCCGGGATTGCTCGACCGTCCCATCCCAGACCCAGGAAGTGACTCGTCCCTATTTCACCCGGACAAGCATCGAGCAACCTGTCTACCAGCTACTTGATTCGCAACTGCGCAATGCTCCGCTCGGTCCTCCTGCACTCGTCCTGCTAGGCGAGTTCCACTATCACGGTACGCGGTTCCAAGTGAATAGCGTTGTGAAACAAGGGACCCAGGCCGCTCAGGTAGTCCCGCCGGCCTCCGTTTCAGTTCTCTCCCGCGCTGAAGTATTGCCTGACCGCCAACCGTCGCTACTCATCTCGCTCGAAGTGTCCCCACCAGAAACCCGCATTGAAGGTGAATTTCCATCGAATTGGAAAGTAACTCCTGACATCGAACCGAAACAATCCCCGCCCGGATATAAGCAGCTTCGCCTCGAACCCCCAAGTGGCAATCGCAAAGAAGTCTCACTCAAGGCCATCGCGGTTCTTCCCGGAGGGAAAGAAGTCACCGAAGGCTACCGCCCCATCGGCTACGGGGATCTCCCCCGCACCAACTACTTCACACCCGCCACCGTCCGTATCGTCCCCGTAGACCTCAAGCTCCCCACACATCACAACATCGCCTACCTACCCGGCACCGGAGACTCCATCCCCGAAGCCCTGGCCTCCATCGGTCTCACCCCCACCACCCTCACCATCGCCGATCTCACCTCCGGCAAACTATCGCAATACGACACCGTCATCCTCGGCGTCCGCACCTACAATGCCCACCCCGACCTTCACGGCGCCCCCACACAGGCCCTCCTCGACTACGCTCGCGCTGGCGGCAACGTCGTCGTCCAATACCAGACCACCGAGTTCACCGGAGACGACGCCCCCTACCCGCTCTCCCTCGGCTCCAACGAAAAGGTGGTAGACGAGGCTGCGCCGGTCCACGTTCTCACCACAAACGCTCCACAAATCACCACGCCGAACACCATCACTTCTGCCGACTTTAACGGTTGGATCGAAGAGCGCGGCCACGGCTTCCTCTCCACCTGGGACCCCCATTACACCCCCCTCACCGAAACCCACGACCCCGGCCAAGAGCCTCAAAAGGGAGGGCTTATCACTACCCAGCTAGGCAAAGGCCATTGGACCTACTGCGCCTACGCCCTCTACCGCCAGCTCCCCGAAGCCGTCCCCGGTGCCTATCGCCTCTTCCTCAACCTCCTGAACCCTTAGCCCCAAATGAAAGTGGGGGGTGGACTTTCACAAGTCCGCCCCTAAGCTGCGTCTCCTCAGTATTTTGGCCCCAAAAGTATGGGAGGGGAGGGCCCCCGGGTAGCAACAAAAAACGGCCTCCCAAAAGGGAGGCCGTTTTCAACAACCAGCAGTCTAGCGGTGAGTCGTGGTGTGGTGAACAGGAGCCTTCACAGGCGCCTTCTTCGGCTCAACGATCGATCCATCGCTCATCGTGATCATCAGGGGAGACTGCGTGTAAGACGCATACGTTCCATCCAGCGTGACCTTATCGCCAACTGCCGGAATTTTGGTCAGTGGCTTCGTCAAAGTGAACGTGAAGTCCGCAACGGGCGGTTGCGCCTGCTGCGAATCGTCCGATACAGCCACTGTCAGCGTATCCGCTGTGGCCGAAACCACGATCGCGCCAGGAATCTCCACGGCCTTGCCCTTGATCGTGTCGAATACCTTGTCCGCGTCCGCCTGCTTGCCGTTCTGCAGGACGTACTCCTTGTCGCTGAGCGCCAGTGTCGCCAGGTCGGGAGTCGTCGCGATGAGGTTCGTCACGATGTCCGCAGGCGTCGGCGCTGGCGTCACAGTGGCTGGCCAGCTCGCAGGAGGCACGAGGTTGTCCTTGGCCACCGTCGTCACCGCGTCATAGCCATCGGGCTTGCCGTGGTACTTCGTATAGCAGTACGTGCCCAGCTTGGTGAAGGTCGTTTTGAACGGCTCCGGAGCATAGAACCCCGCGCGCGCTGCGTAGTAGGCGCAGTTCAGGTAGTCCGGCGGAGTCTGCGTGTAGTAGGCCGATGCCAGGTAGTAGGTATCCATCAACTGCGGCCCAGGAGCCTCAGTGGTCGCCACCGGCACAGAAGCCAGCTCCGAGCTGAACGCCTTGATTGCGCCAGCCTGGTCCTTCTTGTTCAGAGAGGCCGCGCCAATCGCGCCATAGAACACCGGATAACCCTGCCCGGTCAGCTTCTTGAAGTCATCCGCGCTCATGGCCGCTGGCTTGGTTGCCGCAAGGCCCTTCGTAGCGAAACTGGCAGCCGCATCCAGCCCGGCCTGCTTGGCCGCTGGATCGGTCGCCGTCGCCGCAGCCTGGCTGCGCAGGGAAACCTCGAACACATACGCGTACAGATTGTTCGCGTCTACGGCCAGCAGCGCATCGGCCGTATCCAGCGTCTTCTGCGTATCGGGCACCTGGCTGTAGGCAAACATCTGCTGCTGCAGCGCGTCAGCCTTTACCGCCGACTTCGGATATGCCTTGAGGTACGCATCGAACGCGGCGGCCTTGGCCGCCGGAGTCGTCTGTGTAATGGCGTTGTTGTACGCCGCATACTCATCGGCCGACATCTGGATCTGCCCGCCAGCTGGCTGCGTGCCCAGGTTCGGGGTTGCCGCCTGCGAGTAGCAGGCTTGGGTCAGGGACGCTGCGCCGGCTACTGCCAGCAGAGAAGCAAGTACGACCTTCTTCATAGAAAAACTCCTCGGTAAGCCCGTCTGGGTTCTCAGATTTGGATTCAACTGAAACGGCGCGAGTTGCGCCGCGGTATGCGTCCCCTCAAAGGTATTCGGAGGCTCACTAATAGTATTGCGGATTATAAGAATGCTCTCGGCCCCTATGCAAGCCGGCGGAAAGCTCAACAGTTTGCGCGGCAGTGCTCCTATTGAACCACAAGCTGGCCAACTCTCACAGCGCTCCTCTTTTCGTACCTGTTTTTCCTCCTTTGTCCCACGACAAACACAGCCGCTATAGACACCGAAACAGCCTCAAATGTGCCCGCAGCCGAAGATGTAGAGCTGCGGACGCCTTATCCACAACATCTTGGGCCGGTCGCATTGATTCGCCGGGTTCCGCCGCTTACGATTCGCTTAGCGCCGCTCCACGCGCGTCCATTTCGTAGAGGTTTTGCCCTTGCTCAAGCTCAAGAAAGTCCAGATTCTCGGTTTCAAGTCCTTTTGCGATCGCACCGAAGTGCAGCTCGCCGGCCAGGGCATCGCCGCCATCGTAGGCCCCAATGGCTGCGGCAAATCGAACATCTCCGACGCCATTACCTGGGTTCTTGGGGAACAATCCGCAAAATCCCTCCGCGGCATCAAGATGGAAGACGTCATCTTTGCCGGTACCCGTGATCGTAAGCCGACCGGCATGGCCGAGGTTTCGCTCACCCTCGTCGATCCCGAGGTTTATGACAGTGCGGGCGGCGGTGAGAACGAGGCTGAGACCTTCGGCGACAGCCAGAATGTCTCTTCCATGCCTGTTACAGATTGGGACGAGGCTGCCGTCCGCGCAGAAGCTGCCGAGGAAACCGAAGAAGCCACGCTGGAAGCCCAGCCCGGAACCACCTACGAAGCCGAAGCTCCGAAAAAGCCCGTCGCGTCCGAAACCAACGCTGAGGCAGCCCTCGGCGACACCTCCAACAACGTCGTCCTCAAAATTCGCCGCCGCAAGTTCGGCCGTGCACCGATCCGCGCAGGTGAAATTACGGTTACACGCCGCTTGTTTCGCACCGGCGACTCCGAGTACCTGCTGAACGGCAAGATCTGCCGCCTTTCGGATATCAAAGACATTTTCATGGGTACCGGCCTTGGCGGCGAAAGCTATGCCATGATCGGCCAGGAGCGCATCGGCCAGATTCTTTCCTCGAAGCCGCTTGATCGTCGCGGCATCATCGAAGAAGCGGCCGGCATTACGCGGTTCAAGACCAAGAAGCGCCTCGCCGAGCTTCGGCTGGAGTCGGCAAAGCAAAATCTGGCACGTGTCAACGACATCTTCGAGGAAGTAACCAAGCAGATGGTCACGCTCAAGCGCCAGGCCTCCAAGGCCGAGCGTTACGGTGCGCTGCGCGATGAACTACGCGGCAAACTGCGCGTCGTGCTGGCCTCGCGCCTGACGCAGATGGATACTGAGCAGTCCGCGGCTTCGACTGAGATCACGCGTCTCGCAGGGATCATCGACACGCAGGCGGCTGAGCTGGAGACAATGGACGCTGAGCACTCCTCTGGTGTTGCCCGCGGATATGAGCTTGATGGCCAGATCCGCGAGTCCGGAGCCAAGGCTAACCAGTCCGCGGTCGAGCTGGAGCGTATTGCCGCCCGCACAACCTCAAATGCCGACCGCATCAGCGATCTCGCACAGCGCATCACCTCCGGCAATGATGACCTTGCCCAGGCACGCGCGCAGCAGGAGTCGCTGGCAGGCGAGTTGGAGCAGCATCGCAGCTTCCTTGAGAACGCGACCGCCGAATCAACCGATTCGCGTGAGGCCGCACAGGCGCAGCAGGCACAGGCTCATGAAGCCACACGCAACGTGCTTGCCGCGGAAGCCCTGGCTGAAAACCAGCGACGCGCGGGCATGCAAATCATGCAGCGCGCGTCGCAAGCCAACAACGAGCAGGCGCAGGCTGAAGCAGCCCTCGCCGCACTTGATCGTGAGAGTGAACGGCTGGCTGATGAGTCTGCTACTGCGCGCGAAGAGCTTGAGGCTCTTGGCGTGCAACAGGGGCAGATCAAGATGTCGTTCGAGGACGTGACCGCTCGGCTGAAACGCCTTGAAGCCGAGATCGTTGACATCCGCCACCAACTCGAGTCCAAGCGGCTGGAGGAAACACAGTCGCGGCGCCGAGGTGATGAGCTTCGCGCTGAGATGGCGACGCACATGGGCCGTCGCAGCTCGTTGGAGGCCCTAATCCGCGAGCACAGCTACTCGACGGACACGGTACGCAATATCTTCCGTGCGAACTCGAAGAACCAGAACACCGGGACGCTTGCCCCTATTGGAACGCTTGCCGACTTTCTTGAAGTCGACGGCAAGTATGAGTCCGTGGTCGATGAGTTCCTGCGCGATGAGTTGAACTACATTGTGGTGAAGAGCTGGGACGCGGCTGATGAAGGCATGCGGATGCTGCAGTCCGATGTCGCCGGTCGCGCGACGTTCCTGGTTCATCCGAACGATGCGCAGTCGGCCTTCCCTTTTGCGGAGGGCATGACAAGCTCTACGTCATCGAACGGCATTGTCCCGCTCAAGGATTGCATCCGCGTTCTCGATGGCTTTGGACGGTCGCTTGAGGTGATCCTGCCTAAGCTGCGTGAGGGCTTTATCGCGCCCGACAGTGCTACCGCCCGGTCGCTCGCGTTGGCCAATCCGCAAAGCTTTTTCCTTTCGCCCAATGGCGAAACGTTCAACTCAGTCACTGTGACTGGCGGACGTCCGCGCGAGCAGGGTCCGCTGGCGCTGAAGCGCGAACTTGCGGAAGTGCAGACAAAGCTTGAGGGCATAGAGGCTGAGCTTTCGAAGAGCGAGATGGCGACCGTTGCGCTTACGCGCGAAATCGCAGACCTTACCAGCGCCCTCGATAGCAAGAACCATGAGCGCCGCGACGCTGAGCGTGATAGCGCGAACTCCGGCGCTGCACTGCGCCAGATGGAAGCCGAAACCGCACGCATCGCCCGCCGCCTGCAGGACTGGCAGCTGGCTGCCGAGCGCAACAGAGACAGCCGTCAGCAGAAGCAAGACCTGATTGCGCGCAAGCAGGAAGAAGCCGCGCGCTTCGAGGCGGAGCGTGCCGGGGTTGAGCAGCAGGTTGCCGAGCTCACCGAGAAGATCGCCGACCTCCGCGCGAACCGAGAAGATCTGCAATCCGCGGCGAGCGCGGCCAACGCTGCACTGGCTGGCCTGGAAGAGCGCCGTCGCAACGCGAACGCCAACTTCGAGCAGACCAAGCGGCTTTACGATACGCAATCGCAGCGGATCAGCCAGCTTGAGCAGCAGCTTACCTCTGCTGCTTCTGAAAAGCAGCGCCGCGAAGAAGAGACGGCCGCGCTGCAGCAGCAGCACACGGAGCTCACAGAGATGCGCGCTCAGGCGATCGCCGAAGGCGAGACCCTTTCTTCGGAAGCTTCCGCCCTTCGTGCCGCTATGTCGGAATTGGACACAAAGCTGCGCGCACTGCGCCATGAGACGGAAGAGCTCCGGGAGAAGCGTGCAACTCTCACAGCTCGCGCTGCAAAGCTGACCTCGGACCTGGAGCATCTTGAGGCTACGTGCATCAACGATCTCTCCGTGGAAGCCTCTGCACTTCGTGAGGATGAGTCGATCGTCCGCATTGAGGCTGAAGCGCTGCATGAAGAAGACGAAGCGGCACGGGCGTTGAAGCAGCGGTTGGAAGCGATGGGTCCTGTCAACATGATGGCGCTTGAGGAGTACACCGAGACTGCGCAGCGGCATGAGTTCCTGGAAACACAGCGCAAGGATCTGCTCGACTCTATCGAGAACACAACGGCTTCCATCAAGGAGATCGACGACGTTTCGCGCGAGAAGTTCGATGCGGCCTACAAGGTGATCAACGAGAACTTCTCAACGGCGTTCACGAAGCTCTTCGGCGGCGGCGCGGCCATGATGCGGCTGACGGATGAGGCCAATTCGGCAGAGTCGGGGATCGATATCATCGCCTCCCCCCCGGGCAAGAAGCTGCAGAATGTTCTGCTGCTTTCGGGTGGAGAGAAAGCCCTTACTGCCCTGTCGCTGCTCGTCGGCATCTTCCAGTTCCAGCCCGCGCCGTTCTGCGTGCTGGACGAAGTGGATGCGCCGCTGGATGAAACCAACGTTGGCCGCTTTGCGCGCCTGGTTGCTGAAATGTCGGATACGACGCAGTTCATCGTCATCACCCACTCCAAGCGCACGATGGAGCAGGCCGATGTGATGTACGGCGTGACGATGCAGGAGCCGGGCGTTTCGAAGATCGTGTCCGTTTCGCTCGGCGGCCGCAGCAAGGGCCGCGAAGCCCGCACGGCAGCGTAGGTGCGAGGACAGCAAGCCGAGGAAGATACGAAATGAACCCACTCGACTGGCTCCTGGGCGCTCTGCTGCTGTACTCGATCGTGCGCGCCGCGATCCGCGGATTCTTTCGCGAAGCCTTTGCGCTCGGTGGGCTGATTGTAGGATTTCTGCTGGCGTGCTGGTTCTATCGTGTGCTGGCCGTGCAACTTGCGGGGCTTATCTCGTCAACCCAGATCGCGCAGCTTGTTGCGTTTCTCTTGATCCTGATTGGGACCATGCTGCTCGCCGGGCTGATCGGAGGCCTGCTGAAACGCACAGCCGCTGCCATCGGGCTGGGCTTTTTTGACCGGCTGCTTGGGGCGCTTTTCGGGCTGATTCGCGGCTGTATCCTGGGCACTGCCCTGCTGATGGCGGTTACTGCCTTTTTGCCGCCCGCACCCTGGATGGAGTCCTCAAAATTGGCCCCATTTTTCCTGCGGGCCTCTCATGCTGTATTCTTCGTCATGCCCGCCGACTTGAAACTTCGGCTTCACATCGGTACTGAGCACATCAAGCACACAACTCCCGATTGGATCAAATCAGCTTCTCCGTCGCACACTGGTTGAAAGAACGACATCTGCATTCGCAACAAAAGCTTCAGCCTGATTGCCCAGAACATGTAGGATTGTCCAATCCAAGTCATAAGGAACCCCCGCGAGTGAAACGCGATCTCGACAACCTCGTCCTTCAAATGCACGCCGCGGGGCTTCCGTATAACGACGCCGTGCGCGAGTTCAAGAAGCGCTTTATCTTCGAGGTGCTGGCTCGTCATCGCGGCAACCAGTGCAAGGCCGCGGAAGAACTTGGCATGCACCGCAACACGTTGAGCCGCACGCTGGCAGAACTGGAGATGGATTCCGCACAGATCAAGAAGGGTCTGCGGCGGCCTCCGACTTCGGTGCGCCCTGGCCGGTCGATGCGTCCCGGTCGTCCCGCATTGCAGATCGTCTCCGGCGGCCGGTAGCCGCGCTCAGGCTCTTCCACGAGCCGGTCGAATCCCAAAATGGGCCTGCCGTCCGTCTAAACTTCAGTCATGCCTCGCTCCCGCCATCTTCGCCGTTCGCTACGCATGTTGCATGCGTTCCGCGTTGTGGCTCTGGCTGCGTTCACGCTACCCTGCACGGCACAGCAAGCCCCGGAGACTACCACCGCACCGGCGAGCATCCCTGCGGGTGCATTGCAAGCTCGTACGCCCGCACCCTCCACCAGGACGCCCGCACCGGTTTCCGCCAGGCAGGCGCGCGAGGCCGACGACGCCTATCTCGACGGTGCGAAGGCGATGGAGCGCGACGATCTCCCTGCTGCCGAGCGGAGCTTCGCGCATGCGGTGCAGCTGAATCCAAATAGGCAGGAGTACGCTCTCTCGCTTGCCATCGCCCGCGAGCACCATCTGACCGAGCTGGTGCAATCGGCGGCGAAAGCCCGGTTGCTGGGTGACAATGCAAAAGCCGATGCGCTGCTCGTCCAGGCGCGCGCGCTGGACCCCGATAACAATGTCATCACCCAGCACCTGGGAGTCGATGCCAGTCCCCTGCCGACCGTCGTAGATCTGGACGACGTGCGCAACAGTGTGCCCGAATTCGCCGGCCCAATCGAGTTCGCGCCGACGCCAGGCAACAAGGACGTCCATCATCGGGGCAGCGCGCAGGACGTCGTTCGCTCGGTCTATAGTGATTTCGGCATCAACGTCACTTTCGATTCGAGTTTCACCAGCAGTGTCCCGGTCAAATTCGATCTCGACAATGTCGACTTTGCTACCGCAACACGCGTTCTTGCCGATATGGCCCACATCTTTGCCGTTCCCGTGCAGCCCCGCACCGCGCTGATCGCGAAAAACACACCCGGTGACCGCGACCGGCTGATGCCGCTGATCGAAGAAACCCTTTATCTGCCTGGTGTGAGCAACGACGCGATGACTGAGTTAGCCAATCTGGCGCGGAATGTCTTTGAACTCAAGCAGGTTACCGCCAGCGCCACCGGTGGACACATGCTGGTGCGCGGCGATGAGTCGACCGTGACAGCCCTGAACGCAACGTATGCCGATATGCTCGACGGCGGCTCGGATGTGCTGCTCGACATAAAACTCTATGAGGTCAGCAAGACACATCTGGTGAACATCGGAGCTTCGCTGCCTGCCTCTCTGAGCGCCTTTTCGCTGGTCACAAGCGGCCAGAACCTCATCAACGCCAACCAGTCGTTGATCGACGAAGCGATATCGAGCGGCGCCCTGAAGCTGACGGGTACGAGCGCCGCCAACGAGCTCACGGAACTGGCGTTCCTGGTGGCCGCCGGCGTCTCGGGGGCGAGCCAGTTCACCAGCCTTCTTGGGACGGTCGGCAATTACGGCGGCCTGCCGCTGCTCGGGGTCGATGTTGCCTCCAGCGGCACCTTCAACCTGCTGCTAAACTCCAGTGACGTACGCCTGCTGGACGATGTCCAGCTCCGCGGCGGAGACAATCAGCCCCTGAATTTTCGGGCCGGCACGCGCTATCCCATTGTGACCGCGACCTACAGCTCCGGTGTCAGCAGCTCCCTGGCTTCGCAGCTGTCGGGCGTCAGCATCAATGGCACCTCCGCTGCGTCTCTGCTGGCCCAGTACGGCGCGAGCAGCTCTGTGACTGTGCCGCAGGTGCAGTACGAAGATCTGGGCATCACGATCAAGGCCACGCCGAAGATTCAGCGGTCGGGCGATGTTTCGGTCGCCCTTGACATGAAAATTGAGGCGCTGGGAAGCGGGACGATCGACAGCATTCCCATCCTCAACAACCGGAGCTTCACGTCCACCGTTGCGATTCCGGCCGGCCAGACAGCTCTGATGGCCAGCGCCGTCTCCCGCAACGAAGCCCGGGACATTGAAGGCATCCCCGGCCTTAGCGAGTTGCCCGGCTTTCAGGGGACCGAAAAAAGTGCCGAAGTCGACGCCGATGAGCTGCTGATCACGATCACCCCCCATGTCGTCCGCAGCGGGCGATTCCGGGTCACAAGCCGCCGTATGATCGTAGACCGTACCCCGACCGGCAGCGACTAGCCAAATCGCCTTTGCAACCCCCGCAATCCTCGGATATACTTGCAGAGGCAGGGCGGGAGTAGCTCAGTGGTAGAGTGCTTCCTTGCCAAGGAAGATGTCGCCGGTTCGACCCCGGTCTCCCGCTCCAAAAATACCCTCACAATCTGCGATACACTTCTACTTAGCGATAGCAGTTGTCCTGCGCCTTGTTAGCGTGGTGTAGGTTTGAGGCGCGGTACCCAAGTGGTAAGGGAGAGGTCTGCAAAACCTTTATGCGTCGGTTCGATCCCGACCCGCGCCTCCACAATTTTCAGCGACACAGAAGCCCTTCCCTTCGGAGGGCTTCTGTGCTGAAGGGCGAAATGCTGCAGGGCCAAGCGCAGGATCGCGGCTGACGGAGGATTTCTTCTTGCTCTTATCGAGAGCCTCCACAACCCGCCCCACAGCCCCCGCGTCTAAGAACCGAGATGAAAGTCTCGAAAGTTGCAGCACTTCTTCTCGCGTTTTTCCTTGCGGCGGCCCTTCGCGCTGACGATAAAGCTCGTTTCGACCTAATCGGTCCCAAGATTAACATCCGCGTCACTCGCGGAAACTCCACGCTCCCTATTGCCGAGGTTCCTAACCTTCAGGCAGGTGACAAGATCTGGGTCAAGGCCGATCTTCCGCCCACGCAGTCCAATCATCTCCTGTTGATCGTCGCCTTCCTGCGCGGCACCACCAATGAGCCGCCGGATAACTGGTTCACTGAGATCGATACCTGGGAGAAGAACACTACCGAAGGCACAACCATTGTTGTGCCGAACGAAGCTCAGCAGGCTCTGCTTTTTATAGCTCCTGAAACCGGCGGCGACTTCAAGACGCTGCGCTCTGCCGTAAAGGGTAAGCCGGGTCTCTTCATTCGCGCGGACTCCGATCTCAACGAGGCGTCCTTTGAGCAGCAGCGCATCGAGCGCTATCTTGCCGCAATGAAAGCCGTCCCGCAAAACGATCAAAATGCCATCAAGGACCACTCCGCCAAACTTGCCGCCACACTCGCCTTGAAACCGAACGCCGACTGCTTCAAACAGCCCATCGATCAACAGGTAACCTGCCTCACGCAGTCCAGCGCTCCTGTTCTGTTGGACGATGGTCACGGCCAAAGTGTCGCCGAAGCACTATCGACGGGCGCATCGTCCGATTTCATCAATGCCGCCTCTACCACCCAAGCTGCAGGTGCCGGGCTCTACTCCGCCTATGTGGGTGCGGTTGTGGATCTGGTCCATCTTGTTACGCTACTGCGTACGGCCCAGTACCAGTACATTCCTGGACTCAGCTTCCCGCAGGGTGAATCTCTCAGCTTGAAGCTCAATACGCCACCGTCGTTTCATAAGCCTGACTCCGTCATCGTCATTGGCCTGCCGGCGATACAGAAGGCAAAGCTGCCGCCGCTGCATCCCCATGATGCCAACGAAGTCGCCTGTCTCTTGCAGCCGAAGATGGTTGTGCCACTCGAAGGCGCTCCGCTCGTCTTCTCGACGAGCTTCGCCCACGGCCTGGTGCTGCATTTGAATCGCACCGGCGGTCCCACGGAAATTGCACTCACGCCGGACGCCTACGAGGGTGGGTTGATCGTAAACAAGGACGAGAAGCGCGAGCCGTTGCGCGACTTGGTGCCTGCAAGTGGCGCGACTGCCTCAAAGTCGGACGCGAAGATTGGCAGCACAACTGACCTGACGATCACCGGCAGCATTCATGGGTACTGGGGCTTCGATTCCTTTGATGGTCCAACGATCACCATTCAGCAAGTTGCTGGAAAGAACTGGAAGATCGTCGGCAATACGCAACTCATGGCCGGACAGGACAACAAATTCAATTTGAAAGCGGACGGCACCGCCTGCGTCCAGCACATTGCGCTATCGAGCGATAAGGACAAAGACGTCGATGTCGCCTTCAAGCCCGCTGCAGATAAAGACGCAAAGGACACACTCGCTCTGGACGTTTCGCTCAAGACCGTTCAGCCCGGCGGCTACTCGCTTGCGATTAAACAGTTTGGCGATACGAATCAGGATAAAGTTCCCCTCACTGCCTACGACGCCGGCATCAAGCTGGACGCGATCAAAATTCATAAAGGCGACGACTCTGCCATCCTGACCGGACAGGGCCTCAAGGATGTCGTTTCGGTTGAAATCGACAAGCAGAACTTTACGCCGGCCGGCGAAGGCAACGACGACAAGACCGTGCATCTCCATGCGGGCTCGGGTGTCTCACCCGCGGATGGCTCCGACGCCGCAGTGAAGTTGAAGGACGGGCGCACGATGACGGCAAAGATCTCAACTGAGGCCGCACGTCCAGGATTGAAGCTGCTTTCTTTCAAAGCCACCCCTGAGCAGAAGGAAGGGTCTATACCGGTCACTCTCGGCGCTAAAGACGATATCCCTCTGGACGGAAAGCTGACCTTCGTCGTTCAGACTAAAGATGTATTCCCCCGCAACCAGACTGTCGAGGTCGCCACGGCAGACGGTTCTGTCCATACCAGTCTCTCGCTGGCGTCGAACAATCTCGTTCTGCAGGATGACCACACCGCCGTTGCTACGCTGGATCCGCTGAAGGCCTTTGGGCAGTCGGCATTTGGCAAGCTGGCAATGCGCCCCGTTGCGGCAGATGGGACGCCGGGCGATTGGACCGCGCTTGGCATCCTCGTGCGCGCCCCAAAGATCACGGCCATTCACTGTACGACTCCGGACGCTCCAACATGCACCGTGGACGGCAGCAATTTCTTCCTCGTGCAGTCGTTCGGCGCGGCAAAAGACTTCGCCAAGCCGACCGAGGTTCCAACGGGCTTCGCGGACAGCAACCTGACCGTACCCACTCCCGCAGATGGAGCCACGCTTTATCTGAAGTTGCGAGATGACACCTCTCCCCTGGCGACCGTGACCCTGCCAACACCCGTCCAAAAAGCACCACCACCCGCGCCCGCTGCACAAACCGCGGCTCCTGCTCCTGCCGCGGCACCTGCGGCCCAGGGAGTGGCGCCTGCCACTCCTGCGACGCAGCCTCCACCCGCCAAAGCCGCTGCTGCACCTGCAGGACCAGCGGCGGTGGATCAAAAGTAACGACCGTCCCATAGCATAGCCGGTGCATGCCTTTGGCTGCATGGCCTCCAGATGACACGTAGAACGGCTGCCGCACTCGCGGGAGCTCACGGTGCCATCACCATCCCGGCTGTTGTAGGTTTCACGAAACAGTCGCCAGGGACGAACGTTTTCAAGCACAATGAAATGCACAACATCGGGCCTGCTCCCGCGTGCTGACTCATTCAGGAGATTCAATGGATCGTCGATCGTTCCTCAAGGCAACCGGCACCCTCGCCGCCGCTGCAACCGTTTCCAAAAGCGCCCTTGCCGTTCCAACTCATCCATTGGCTCCCGGCCGCTCTGTGCTTCCGATCAATCGTGGCTGGCACTACTCCAGCAAGCCGCCAACAGGGGTGCATGAGCCCGGTTTCGACGACTCTGCTTTCACCCGCGTCATCGTTCCACACACCAACATCCCGCTTCCGTGGCACGGCTTCAACGACACCACTTACGAGTTCATCTCTGCGTATCGCCGTCCCATAGCAATCCCCGCAGATGCCAAAGGCAAACGTGTCTTCATCGATTTCGAAGGCGTGATGCTCGCTTCTACGGTCTATTGCAACGGCAAGAAGCTCGGGACCTATCGAGGTGGCTATACCCCGTTTACCTTTGAGCTAACCCCGCATCTCGCGCCGAGCGACAATTTCATATCGCTGGATGTTGACTCGACCGAGCGCAAAGATATTCCTCCGTTCGGCAACGAAGTCGACTACCTCACCTTCGGCGGCATCTACCGCGAAGTGGCCCTCCGCATCGTTCCGCAAATCTTCATCGAAAATATCCACGCGAAGACCAAAGATGTTCTATCGGGCAATCCTTCGGTCGATATCGACGTGTATCTCGACCGCCCTGAGGGCATCACCAGTAGGCACCTGTCGATCCATGCCGAGCTCCGCGATGGCGACAAAGTAATCGCAAAATCGTCTTCTCCTGTATCGCTTCCTCCGGTAAAGCAGCACAACGCCGCCGACGCCGATCAGGCCATGGGTGCGCTCGCATACGATCCCGCGAAGGATGCCCCGTCTGCTTCGATTTCGCTAGCAGGCAAAGTCGATCTCTGGGACCTGAAGAATCCAAAGCTTTATACCATCCACGTTCAGCTGCTCGAGAACGGCGTCCCCATCGACGAAGAAACGCGCCGCATTGGCTTCCGGGAAGCTCTATTCACCGATCACGGTTTTTCGCTCAACGGCAAGATCATCAAGCTCCACGGCCTCGACCGCCATCAGACGTTCCCGTGGGTCGGCCAGGCCATGTCCGGTCGCGCTCAGCGTCAGGATGCAAAGATCCTGCGCGACGATTGCCGCTGCAACATCGTTCGCACATCGCACTATCCACAGTCGCGCCATTTCCTGGATGCCTGCGATGAGATTGGTTTGCTTGTGCTTGAAGAGATTCCCGGCTGGCAGCACATCGGTGATCTCGCATGGCAAGACGTCGCAGTCGACAACGTTCGCCGCATGATCCGGCGAGACTGGAACCACCCCGCTATCATCACCTGGGGCGTCCGCATCAACGAAAGCCCAGACAATCACGACTTCTACACCCGCACCAACAGCCTTGCGCGCTCGCTTGACTCTACCCGCCAAACGTGTGGCATTCGTACGGGCGGCCTCTACAATGGCGAGTTCCTGGAAGATGTTTTCACCTGCAACGACTTCGGATTCCCGCTCATGAAACCGAACCATCCGCGCTATCTTAACACCGAGTTCGTCGGCCATACCTTCCCTACCAAGACCATCGACGCATACGAGCGCCAACGCGAACACATCGTTCGCCATGCCCGTGTCCACGATCAGATCGCCTCCGACCCCCAGTACTCCGGCGGCATCGGCTGGTGCGCGTTCGATTACAACACCCACGACAGCTTCGGCTCCGGCGACCGCATCTGCTACCACGGCGTCATGGATATCTTCCGCACACCAAAACCAGCTGCGCTCTTCTACAAATCCATGGCTGATCGTGAAGATGAGATCGTCCTTGAACCCGCTTTCTACTGGGCCCGCAACGATGAGTCAACCAACTTCGACCACGCTCTCATCTGCTCCAACGTCGACACTATCCGCATGACAACCTTCAACGAAAGGGGCGAGCATCTCGTCATTGAAGGCGGACCTGATCGTGAGCAGTTCCCTCACTTGAAGTATCCGCCTTTTACGTTCCTCGTCGGCAGGAAGATCAGTCACGACAGTTGGGGAGATCTCCGCATCGACGGCCTCATCGATGGCAAGATTGTGATCTCGAAGAAGTACTCCGGTTCAGGAGCCGATAAGGCTTTCGTCCTTCTTCCCGACGAAACCAGCCTCACCGCTGATGGCGCCGATGCCGTCCGCGTTGTACTGCGCGTGAACGACGAGTACGGCGCGCTCCGCCACTTCGCAGCCGATGCCATCGAGTTCACGATCGATGGCCCCGGCCAGATCATCGGCGACAACCCCTTCGGTCTCATCGGCGGCACAGGTGCTATCTGGATCCGAACGACCGAAACCCCGGGAACCATCACGCTAAAAGCGAAACATCCCTATCTCGGGGTGGCGATAGCGACCTTCAGCTCCACAGCCTCACAACCAGAGACTGCCTAGCTGCGCGGCAGTAACGCTGCCGCGCGAACGAGTACAATTCCGGCCAGAGCCTGAAATACCGCAAGCTAAAGGCGGCGTTTCAACTTGTTCTGGTCGGGAGACTCGTTCGGCGTGACAGAAAACAAGAAATCTCCGGAAGACTGGCTGCTGGCCAGTGAAGAAAAAAAGCGTGGCCGCTTCAAGGTCTTTCTCGGCTATGCACCGGGCGTCGGTAAGACCTTCAGCATGCTTTCGGAAGGCATCCGCCGCCGCAGTCGAGACGAAGATGTCGTTATCGGTATCGTTGAAACTCACGGCCGCAGCGGCACTGCCGAACTTACCTCAAAGCTCGCGCACGTTCCCCTGCGCGAGATAAACTACAAAGGCACACTCTTCACCGAGATGGACGTCGATGCTATCCTTGCGCGTCTGCCCCAGGTGGCGCTCATTGACGAGCTGGCGCATACCAACATCGAAGGCAGCCGTTTCGCCAAACGTTATGAAGATGTTCTTCTTCTTCTGGAAAACAAGATTGACGTTCTGAGCACGATCAATATTCAGCACGTCGAAAGCCTGGCACCACGCGTTCAGGCTCTCACTGGGATCAGCATTCGCGAGCAGGTTCCCGATTGGGTGTTGGACCGTGCCGACGAAATAGTTATCAGCGATCTCACCCCCGAGGCCCTCGTCACACGCATGCGCCGCGGGGATATCTACCCCATGGAACGCGTCGAGCGTTCGCTTTCCAACTTCTTTCGCCGCGGCAACCTTATCGCTCTGCGCGAAATGGCGCTGCAGCGCATCACCCGCGCGGTCGATCGAACGCTTGAGGATTACGTTTCCCGCAAACGCCTCGGAGCTCATTGGTCCGTCGCTGAGAAAATAGCGGTCTGTATCAGCTCCAACAGCCAGGCTCGCGACCTCATCGCACGAGGCGCACGTCTGGCTGAAGCCCTGAGCGCCGAACTGTATGTTCTGCACGTTACCAGCGAGCGCGACGCCGAGCCAAACCGCAAGCAAATGCTCGAAGGGAGCCTGCAGTTTGCAAAAAATCTAGGCGCGAACATCGTTCAACTAAACGGCAGCGACACCGCGCGCGTCACGGCCGCTTATGTTCGCGAGCATCGAATCACCCAGGCCATCGTCGGCAGGTCCGCCCTGCACGGAATGCGAAAATACCTTTACTATCTGGCTATTCAGAAGTTCATGTCTGAAGCACCACATGTCGACCTCCATATCGTCACACAGGAGCCCCATTGAAACGCATCCTCGTCGTAGACGACGAACCACAGATCACCCGCATGCTGCGCGCTTCACTACAAAGCAGCGGCTACGAAGTGCTGATCGCAAACAACGGCGCACAGGCCTATGAACGCCTCATCGCAGACCGGCCCGACCTCGTCATCACCGACTTGGCCATGCCGGAGATGAATGGGATCGAGCTCACACAGGCTATCCGCGGAGTCACCCAGATTCCCATCATTGTCCTCAGCGTCCGCGACAGCGACCAGATGAAAGTGCTTGCGCTCGATGAAGGCGCCGACGACTACCTAACTAAGCCCTTTAGTGTGCCGGAACTCCTCGCCCGCGTCCGTGCCCAGCTACGCCGCGGTGTCGAATCGCAGGCGGTCCTATCTCACATCGAACTCGGTGATTTCATCATCGATACGGAAACGCACAGCGTATTGATTCGCAATCAACACGTGCATCTCACCCCCAAAGAGTTCGATCTCCTCGTTGTTTTTGCCCGCTCGCCAGAACGTGTGCTGACGCACAAGGTGCTGTTGCGTGCTGTGTGGGGCCCCGCGGGCGACGGCCAGCCGGAGTACCTGCGTGTCCTTATCGCCCAACTTCGCAAAAAAATCGAGCGCGGGGACAGTCCGCAATATATTCTCAGCGAGCCATGGATTGGCTATCGCTTCGACCCCTCCGGCGCCGCGGAGCTTACAACTTCTTAACGCCCTTTATACGGCTCTCTTATGGCTTCCTCCTTTCTACTCAAATAGAAAGGTTGTGCCATGCCCCGCACTCTCGTGCTCCTGGCTGTTCTACTTGTCCCGCTTGGAGCTGGCTCTCAATCCCCATCATCAGTCGTCACGACCGCAGATGCCCCCCCACCGAATTTCTTCACTCGCCTTGGAACCACATACAGCGACGATTGGTTCCCTGCACCCAGCACGAGCGCTGTAACGGCGCCTGCCCGGCGCGGGTACGACGGCCCCTTGGATTCCACACCCTTTCCCGGCTCTGACTACTCCGTCGGGGGAACTCCCGTCATCGGCGCGCCGGATACCCAGACGTATCCGCTTATGCAGGCGATCAATGAGAACCATAGCCGCACCAAAGTGTACGGCTGGTTCAACGGCGGCTTCGACGTCAGCAGTTCCAACAAAGGTGACGGTGCAAACTCTCCAGCGGCGTACTACTACAATCCAAACCGCATCATCCCCGACCAGCAGGTCCTCTACGTAGAGCGTCTGCCGAACACCGTGCAAACGGACCATATCGACTGGGGTTTTCGCTTCGCCCAACTCTGGGGTCAGGACTATCGTTATACGACCGCGAAGGGCATCTTTTCGCAACAGTTGCTGGCTCGCAACCACGAGTACGGGTATGACCCCATCATGGCCTACGTTGATATTTACTTTCCACACGTAGCCAAGGGCATGAACATCCGGATGGGGCGCTACGTTTCGCTTCCAGATATCGAAGCACAGCTCGCGCCCAACAATTACACCTATTCGCATTCGGTACTTTATACGCTTGATCCGTACACCCAGACCGGCATCGTCGCCAGCATCAAGCTATCCGATCACTGGCTGATCCAGGCCGGCTTCTCCGGCGGCAACGACGTGGCTCCCTGGACCAAGGACGTGAAGCCCACTGGTACAGCCTGCGTTGACTACACCTGGAAAAAGGGAGGCGACGCGCTCTACACATGCGCCAACTCCTTCAACGATGGCAAGTACGCCTACAACAACGTTCAAAGCTACTACGAAACCTGGTACCACAAAATAAATGCTACCTGGCACACCGATACCGAAACCTGGTACATGTACGAGCGCGACGTGCCCAATATCGCAGGCAACGTAGCCAATCCCATCAAACCTGAAGTCGGTGCGAACGGCGCCTTCTGCTCCTTTGGCGAACGCGCCTGCTTTGCTCCGGAAGCAGCGGTCGTCAATTACCTGGAGCACGAGTTCAACACACACAACTATCTCTCCATCCGGAACGAATTCGTCGATGACATCAAGGGTCAACGCACGGGCTACACCACCATGTACTCCGAACACCTCATCAGCTATGGGCATTGGATCGGCTCGACCGTGCTGTTCCGCCCCGAACTTCGCCTTGAGCACTCGTACCAACTGACCGCCTACGATCTCGGCACGAAGAAGACTCAGTTCGTCGTCGCCGGCGACATCACTTATCACTTTTAGCAACCGGAGCCGCGTATGACCGACATCCTTTGCATCGCCCTCACGCTCCTTTTCTTTGCCGTCGCCTTCGCTTATACCGAAGCCTGCGATCGGCTGAAAGCGAAACCCCGCCATGATTGAGTCCGCCATTCTCCTCATCATCTCCGCTGCCCTGCTTGTCTATCTCGTCTACGCGCTCCTACGCCCGGAGAAGTTCTAAATGTCACTCAACGGCTCGCTCCAGATATCTCTCTTCATCGCCACTATTCTGCTTCTTGCGAAACCGATGGGCACATACCTCACCCATGTCTTCGAGGGCCGCAAGACCTTCCTCGACCCTGTTGCAGGTCCCTGCGCGCGTCTCCTCTATCGCGTTACCCGCATCGACCCCGCACACGAAATGCGTTGGACTGAGTACGCCATATCGATGCTTGTGTTCAGCGGCGTCACCGCACTGCTCACCTACGGCATCGAGAGGCTCCAACACTTTCTTCCGCTCAACCCACAACATCTCGCCAACGTCGAACCTGCTCTCGCACTGAACACGGCCATCTCGTTCACCACGAACACCAACTGGCAGTCTTACTCGCCTGAGTCGACCATGAGCTATCTCACCCAGATGCTCGGACTCGCGACGCACAACTTCTGGTCGGCAGCCGTAGGCATGGCGCTCGCTGTCGCGTTTATTCGCGGCATTGCGAGGCGCGAAAGCAAGACGCTTGGCAACTTCTGGGTCGATCTCACCCGCGGAACTCTCTGGGTACTTCTTCCCCTCTCCATCGTCTTCTCTCTCGCGCTCGTCTCTCAAGGCGTCGTGCAAAACTTCAAGGCCTACGACACGGCAACGCTCGTAGAAGCCCAAAAGATCACAGGCGCAGACGGCAAACCAGCCACCGTTACAACACAGACCATCGCGCAAGGTCCAGTAGCTTCGCAGGAAGCCATCAAGATGCTCGGCACTAATGGAGGCGGTTTCTTCAACGCCAACAGCGCGCATCCGTTCGAAAACCCAACGCCGGTTTCAAACTTCCTTCAAATGCTTTCGATCTTCCTTCTGCCGGCCGGTCTCGCTGTGTCACTCGGACAAATGGTCGGCAGCCCAAAGCACGGATGGGCAGTACTCGCCGCGATGGTCGTCCTTTGGTTCGCAGGCACGCTTACCTGCTATTGGGCCGAGTCCCAACCCAACCCGCTGCTCCACAACGTCGATCAGCACGTATCGCTTACGCAATCCGGCGGCAACATGGAAGGCAAAGAGGTCCGGTTCGGCATTGCCAACTCCGCACTCTTCGCCACTGTTACCACGGATGCAAGCTGCGGCGCCGTCAATTCCATGCACGACAGCTTCACACCGCTTGGCGGCATGGTTCCCATGGTCAATATTCTCCTCGGCGAAGTTGTCTTCGGCGGCGTAGGCGCCGGACTCTACGGAATGTTGGTCTTCGTCATCATGGCGGTCTTCATCGCCGGCCTCATGGTCGGTCGAACCCCAGAGTACCTCGGCAAGAAAATTGAATCCTATGACGTGCAGATGTCCATGCTCTATCTGCTGATCTTCCCCTTCATCATCCTGGGCTTTGCGGCCGTCACAGTCCTCATGCCGAACCTCGGCTTATCGAGTCTCGCAAACCATGGTCCTCACGGTCTCTCGGAAATCCTGTACGCCTATACCTCGGCCACTGGCAACAATGGCTCAGCTTTCGCCGGGCTCAATGCCAATACGCATTGGTACAACTACTCACTCACCGTCGCGATGTTCTTCGGGCGCTTCATGATGATCATCCCCATGCTTGCCATCGCCGGCAATCTCGCTCGCAAGAAGATCGTTCCCGCGTCTGCCGGCACCTTCCCTGTTACCACGCCGCTCTTCACGCTGCTGCTTACGGGCGTCATTGTCATCGTCGGCGCGCTCACATTTTTCCCCGCGCTTACGCTCGGCCCCATACTCGAGCACCTGCTTCTCCACGCCGGTCACACCTTCTAAGAAGAGAAATCCCATGTCCAGTCACGCCAATCGCCGCTCTCTCTTCGACACCAAAATCGTCCGACGCGCTTCCATCGACGCTCTAGCCAAGCTCAGCCCGCGCGTCATGATGAAGAACCCGGTCATGTTCGTCGTCGAAATCGGCAGTATCCTCACCACCGTTCTCCTCATTTCGAACTTCGTCACCCACAGCGGCCATCTCAGCTTCAATCTGCAGATCACACTCTGGCTGTGGTTCACGGTCCTCTTCGCCAACTTCGCGGAAGCGATGGCTGAAGGCCGCGGCAAAGCCCAGGCAGACGCGCTGCGTCTGGCGAAGTCCGAAACCACCGCCTATCTCGTGGTCAATGGCGTCGTCAAGGAAGTTCCCAGCTCCCAGCTCCGTGTCGACAACGTCGTTCGCGTCAACGCCGGTCAGATGATCCCAGGTGATGGCGAAGTGATCGAAGGCGTCGCCTCCGTCGACGAGTCCGCTATCACAGGCGAATCGGCGCCGGTTATCCGCGAAGCCGGTGGCGATCGCTCCGCCGTCACCGGGGGAACACGCGTGCTCTCTGACGTCATCACCGTGCGCATCACGTCCAACCCTGGCGAAACCTTCCTCGACCGCATGATCGCGCTCGTGGAAGGTGCTGAACGCCAGAAGACACCAAACGAAATCGCGCTCAACATTCTGCTCGCCGGACTCACGATCATCTTTCTCTTCGCCGTCGTCGCATTGCAGCCCTTCGCCATCTACTCCGGTGCGCCGCAGACGATCTTCGTCCTCATCTCATTGCTTGTGTGCCTCATCCCAACAACCATCGGCGGCCTTCTTTCAGCCATCGGCATCGCCGGCATGGACCGCCTCGTCCAACACAACGTCCTCGCAACTTCAGGCCGCGCTGTTGAAGCTGCCGGCGACGTCAACACGCTGCTCCTCGACAAGACAGGCACCATCACAATCGGCAACCGTCAGGCTTCCGAGTTCGTCGTTGCGCCCGGCGTCACGCCCGAGCAATTAGCCGATGCCGCCCAGCTTTCCTCGCTCTCCGACGAAACCCCCGAGGGCCGCAGCATTGTCGTTCTCGCCAAGGAAAAATACAACCTGCGTGGCCGCGAGCTGGTCCAACTCAATGCCGAGTTCGTTCCGTTCTCCGCGACCACACGCATGTCCGGGATAGAAGTCGACGGCCGCAGCATACGCAAAGGCGCAGTCGATGCCATCACCAACTATCTTCGCGAGCACAAGTCGCAGATGCCGCCTGAAGTCCTCGCTACCGTCGAAACAATCTCTCGCGCGGGTGGAACGCCACTCATCGTCACGGAAAACGGCCGCGCCCTCGGCGTCATCCATCTCAAGGATGTCGTCAAAGGCGGCATGAAGGAGCGCTTCGATCAGCTGCGCGCCATGGGCATCCGCACCATCATGATCACCGGCGACAACCCCCTCACTGCCGCCGCAATCGCACGCGAGGCTGGTGTCGATGACTTCCTTGCCGAAGCCAAGCCCAAAGACAAGATGGACCTCATCAAGCGCGAACAGGCTGACGGTAAGCTCGTAGCCATGACCGGCGACGGCACCAACGACGCCCCCGCGCTCGCCCAGGCCGACGTAGGCGTTGCCATGAACTCTGGAACACAAGCAGCGAAAGAAGCCGGCAACATGGTCGATCTCGATTCCAATCCGACCAAGCTGATCGAGATCGTCGCCATCGGCAAGCAACTCTTGATGACACGCGGCGCGCTCACGACATTCTCCATCTCCAACGATGTCGCCAAATACTTCGCGATCCTCCCAGCCATGTTTGCGGGCGTCTTCCCCGTTCTCAACGCGCTCAACATCATGCATCTGCACAACGCCGAGTCTGCTGTGCTCTCCGCAGTCATCTTCAACGCACTCATCATCGTTGGCCTCATTCCACTGGCTCTCCGCGGCGTGGGTTATCGTCCCATGTCTGCTGCAGCGTTGCTCCGCCGCAACCTTCTTGTATATGGCGCCGGTGGTCTCATCGTCCCATTCATCGGCATCAAGTTCATCGACATCATCATCACTGCGCTGCACTTAGCCTAAGGAACTCTCATGAAGAAGCACATCGTCACTGCTTGTCTCTATACCGCGATCACGGCCGTCCTGCTTGGCGTTGTCTACCCGCTCCTCATCACCGGTCTCGCTCATCTGGCCTTCCCTGCAAAAGCTAACGGCTCTCTCCTCACCCGCAATGGCGAAGTGATAGGCTCACACCTTATTGGACAACCGTTCACCGGACCCGCCTACTTCCACTCGCGCCCTTCAGCGGCAGGCACCGGCTATGATGCTGCGAACTCCTCCGGCTCTAACCTGGCTCCCACCAACAAGGCTCTCGTGGACCGCGTTGCCGCAAGTGTTTCCACCGAAGCCGCTGCCACCCCGGTCCCCATTGATCTTGTCACCACCTCAGCATCGGGACTCGACCCCGACATCACTCCCGCTGCAGCGCTCTATCAGGTTCCCCGCGTTGCCAGTCAGCGTGGACTACCCGAAGCGACCGTTCGGCAACTCGTCATCAGCCACACCAAACCCCGCCAACTTGGCTTGCTGGGCGAACCTACCGTCAACGTCCTCGACCTCAACCTGGCTCTGGACCAACTGAAGCCATAAGCATTCGTTCATTCGCAAAAAGCAAAGCCCCCTTTTCGCAGGGGGCTTTGTTGTACAACTGAGAAGACTTACTTCAGGGTCGACAGTGATGGCTGCAGATGCACCGTTATTCCATCCTGACCGGCTTGGTACGCAATGATTTTGCGCAGCACTTCGTACGGGACCTGCGACGCCGGCAACACGTGTCCGTTCACCACGAGCATAGGCGTCTGATCCACACCGATATCCACGCCCAACTTCTTCTGCGCATCGATCTCGGCTCGAATCGCAGGTGTCGCTGCGCAAGCCTCGATCTTCGCCGGGTCTGCACCCGCCTTGGTCACAGCCGCGGTAAGGGTGGCCGCTCCGCGTTCGGTGGTCAGGCTGTCCTGCGCAGCGAATACAGCATCCACATAGGTAAAGAAAGCATCGTCACCCTTGGCCTTGCGTACGCATTCGCCCTCTTCAGCCGCACGCGTAGCCCACGGATGAAGCTCCGAGATCGGATAGTTCTCAAACACGATCTTCGCCTGCGGAAAGTCCTGCGCGATGTTTTCCATCGTGCTCTGGAATTCCTTGCAGTGCGGGCACTGGAGGTCGGCGAACTCTACCAACAGCAGATCGTTCGTTTTAGCGCCATGCGATGCACCATCCGCTTTGTCCTGTAGGATCTTCCGGTTTGCCGCAAAAGGAGTCGCACCGAAATCGATCACATTGTCGGCGATCGCATGCTTGCCATCCGGCGTCGTAAAGAAGATCGTTTGCGTCCCTTTGCCGGCTTGGGTCTTGTCCGCAACGAAAACTACAACCTTACTCACCCCAGGAGCGGGAGTAGCCAACACCGCCGCTACGCTCCAGATGCGGTTTTCGTCATATCCCCACAGCGCCTTCAAAAAGCTGTCGACTTCTTCCCGGCTGGGCGAAGCTGCCGTAAAGTTCTTAAGGCTAACTGCCGGAAACGGGTTCGCCGTCGTCGGTGCAGGCGCCTGCGGTGCTGCGGCTGCGGCCGGTGCCGGTGGTACAGCAGGCCCTGCCTGCTGTGCATAGCTTGAAACTCCAGTGACCAGCAGCGCCAATCCCGCTGCCCATACGATGCTGTTCTTCTTCACGTCTTGCGATCTCCTCAACGCCGCGGCGAACTCTTCGCCGGGCTTTCCTGCTGCAATAAAATTCTGTGCGGCCTTACTTAGACCTCACGCTTGGCGGCAATGGGAAATCGTCTTCCCATGCCAAAAGACTTCTTCGAAACCTTCAGCACCGGTGCAGCCTGTTGCCTCTTGTACTCGCTGCGCTCCACCAGCTTGATTACCGAACGCACCAACGCAACATCCAATCCCTGGCTCTCCGCAATCTCTTCCGCAGATCGGTACTCTTCAATGTAATCCCGCAGCATGGGATCGAGCACCTCATACGGTGGCAAACTATCCGTATCTTTCTGTCCCGGCCGCAACTCAGCCGATGGAGGCTTCGTCAGCGTATCTTCCGGAATGATCCGCCGCTCGCGGTTGGCATAGCGGCTCAGCGCATAAACCTCGGTCTTATAGAGGTCGCCAATCACAGCCAGCGCTCCGACCATATCTCCGTAGAGCGTGCAATAACCACAAGCCATCTCGCTCTTGTTCCCGGTCGTCAGCACGAGTGCTCCGGTCTTATTGGAAATCGCCATCAACAGCGTCCCGCGAATCCTCGGCTGCAGATTCTCTTCTGCCAACCCAAACGACGTCCCCGCAAAGAATGGCTCCAGCGCCGTCGAAAACTCCGTGAACACCTCGCGAATCGGCACTATCGAAAAGGAAATCCCCAGGTTCTTCGCTAACAACTCGGCATCGCTCACCGACCCGCCCGAAGAAAATTCGCTCGGCATCCCCACACCCTGCACATTTTCCTTTCCCAGGGCTTCTACCGCCAGAGCCGCTACCAGCGCCGAATCGATGCCTCCGCTCAACCCAACGATCGCCTTCTTGAATCCACACTTGCCGACGTAGTCTCGAACTCCAAGCACCAGCGCATCCCAGCTAAATGCCGTCTGGTCTTCCTGCCGTTCGACTGCAACTGCTCCCGCAACATCATCGGTTTCAAACACGAGCAAATCTTCCGTAAATGCCTTTGCCTGCGCAACAACAGCTCCAGCAGGCCCAACAACAATGGAGTCTCCATCGAAGATCAAGCTATCGTTCGCTCCCACCTGGTTCACCAGCACCACCGTCGCGCGATGCCGCTTCGCCAACGCCCCAATCATCTTCCTGCGCACTTCCGTCTTTCCATGCCAATACGGAGACGCAGATATATTCAGAATCAGCCTTTGCTTACTCAACGGCTGCGGTAGAACGGCCCATTGCTTCATAAGCTCTTCTACGGGGTCGACAGCATAGTTCCGTTCCTGCCAGAACATCTTGTCGTTCCAGGCGTCCTCACAAACGGTCACAGCCATCGCCTGCCCTTTGACTACCGAAAGCGACTGACGTGCTGCAGGTTCAAAGTATCGCTGCTCATCGAATACGTCATAGAACGGAAGCAGCATCTTCTGCTGGATGGATTTGATCTCGCCCGAATCCATCAGCACCGCGACATTTTTTACATGCTTGCCGGCAGGACCTTCCGCCGGCATAACGCTCCCGCACAGGATTGCCGGGCGCCCTTCACCTTGCGTCAATGCGCAGACCTTGGCCAATGTTTCTTCGGCACGCTGCACAAAAGAGGCTTTTTCCAGCAGATCAGCCGCCGGATAGCCGCAGATCGCGAGTTCCGGAAAGATCACAAGCTCCGCGCGCTCAACCACAGCGCGTTCAGTAAACTCGCGAATCTTCTTCAGATTGCCTGAAAAATCTCCGACAGTAGGATTAATTTGGGCCAGCGCAATCCGCACACTCTAAGTCTACCGCGCCTATTCTCTATTCCGTAAACCCCGGCTCTAAGCTCCGGTCCCACCGACAACGACCCCGATCGTCCGGGCCAGAATCCGCAGATCCAGTAGCAGGTTCCAATTCTCGACATAAGCGGTGTCGAGCGAAATATAGCTATCAAACGAGGGATCCTGCCGTGCTTCCACCTGCCACAACCCGGTCATCCCCGGCAACACATCCAGCCGTCTCAAATGAGCGATATCGTACTGTTCCACCTCAGCAGCCATTGGCGGCCGAGGTCCCACCAGGCTCATATTGCCGACCAGCACATTGAATAGCTGCGGCAACTCATCCAGCGAATACTTCCTAAGGATCGCCCCAATCTTCGTGATCCTTGGATCGTTTGAAATTTTGAACAGCACGCCTTCACGCTCGTTCAAATGCGCAAGGTCTTCCCGCAGCTTGTCTGCGTTGATCACCATGGTGCGGAACTTGTAGCAGGTAAACATCCGCCCCTTACGTCCAATGCGCTGCGCACGATAGAAGATCGGTCCTCTCGACCCGAACTTGACCATCGCCGCGATCGCGATCATAAACGGCGACAGTACCAGGATCACTAACAGCGACAACGAAACATCCAGCACTCGCTTGATCAGGAACGCTCCCCGCGGGAACTCTCTGCGATGCAACGGAATGGTCGGGAACTGCCCGATGTACTCCACGCGTGCATTCCAGGCCAGGCCGTCATACAAATCCGGGACCACCCGTACATCGATGCCCAACGCCCGCGCCTCTTCCACCACGCCCACCACGATTCGCTTGTCCGCGGGTGTCGAAAAGTAAATCTCGTCCACAAACAACGACCTTGCCAGCGCCACGCAGTTCTGCACATCGCCAATTACATCCGGATTGGCGATGTCATCCCGCCGCGGCACAAGCGATATGAACCCTTTAAACCGGAAACCCATGTGCCGCAGTGCTTCAAGGTGATTTCGCAAAGCATGCGCCACGCGTCCGTCACCTACAATGAGAACGTTCCGTGTCTCCAACCCTTGCAGGTACCGCCGTTCTCTCAGCTTCCGCCACACGCCGCGGCGCGCCATCTGCATCAGCAGTGTAAACAGTACTGTAAGCGAAACGATCGCGCGCGAAAGAGCATAGCCATGCATCACATAAAGCGTTCCGCATAGCAGCAGTCCCGCAGTCAACGTGGCCTGAACCGTCATGCGCTGCTCATGCAAACCGCTCTGGTGCTGCGCCGTATCGTAAAGCCCATAAACCCGGGAAAAAATCACCAGGTAAATGCCGAAAAGCAACAAATACATCACCGCAACAGCCACCGGTATGGAAACCAGATGCGGGCCGACGACCTCCTCCGGGGTTGGAGCATCTGCAATCAAGCGAATGCGGTATGCAATCATCCCACCGACAATGGCGGTCAAAAAATCCAGTCCGGCCCATATCGCACCTGTCACGGAAGGCGAAAGAGTCCCCGTCGCCCCCGGCGCTGCGGACGCCCGTCTCCTGCCCGAAATAACTACTTGTTGTAGATAATCAGGTGTCGTCATATCAGCTAGCGTGTCCCCTGAAATTGCGTTCCTGGAAAGTCGGTCGGGCTGCGCTGTTATGCCCAGACTACGAAACTTTTTTGCGCATGTGTTCTATAACTCTACTCCGCTTTTGCTCGCGTCTCAATCGCTCAATTCATCGCTCTGTAGCCGGAACATCAAACAAAGGTTGTATAGCATCCCTCGCCTGGCTCATACCTACATCGGCAAAACAAGTTCATCCAACGCGAGGAATTCCTTTAGAACTGGATCGCTGCTGGCCCGCATTTCTTCGGTTGTCCCGAAAAAGTGTACGGTGCCTTCATGTAAGAACACCACCCGGTCAGCAAGTTTCTCTGCAAAACGCATATCGTGCGTTACTACAATACTGGTCAGGTGCAATTGCACCTTTAGTCTTTGGATTAAATCTCCGAGAAGATGCGCCATGAGGGGGTCCACCATGGTGGTGGGTTCGTCGTAGAGAACTGCTGAAGGCTGTGCTGCCAAGGCTCGCGCAATCGCCACGGATCGCTTCATTCCGGTCGACAAATCCGATGGGAGAAGGTGTTCCATCCCTGCAACTCCAACCATTTCCAGCAGGCCTTTTACTACCTGCTGAATCTGGTCTTCCTCCATGTGCCCGCGTTCGCGCAGTGGGAATGCGACGTTCTCGCCTACCGAGATCGAGTCGAATAAGGCTCCGTTCTGGAAGACCATGGTCACTTTGCGGCGGACTTCCTGCATTTCGCGCTCGGTGAGGCCGGCGATGTCCTGGCCGGCCACGAGCACAGTTCCGTTGTCCGGCTTGAGGAAGCCCATCAGGATTTGTAGTGAGACGGATTTGCCGACGCCGCTTCGGCCAAGGATGCAGAGCGTTTCGCCGGGATTGACGAAGAAGCTCACATTCTTGAGGACGACAAAGTCTCCGAACGACTTATAAACATCCTGGAATGAGATATATGGGCCGACGTGGGTTGCTGTTGCGAAAGAAGCACCTTCGAGGCCGGCGCCACTCGAAAACGCCAAGCCGTCTGCGACGGCCTCACCTTCGGCCTCATTTGCGATAGCCGATGCCGCCATGAACTCTTCGACCGCGGGAGCGACGTCCGTGGATACGTCGGCAATCAGCGGGTCATGGGGCGGCTCAACCTTAGGCGCTTGGGGATCGTCGGGAGTAGCCATACGCTAGTATCGCCCAACACCCCCCTCCCCCGGCAATTCCGCATAAAGTCCGCAGAACATTGGACTTAGGTGTGGTCTTCGCCAAGAATACGCGCAACCCGCTGATTCTATTAGCCTTATCCGCAAAGACCGCATTCCAAAGGAGTTATGTCAGCAACCTGCCGGACGAAATGGAGCCGCCACTTTTGCCCGAGCTTCTGCGTCGGCGAGTTCTGCAGGCGAATTAACATTTGAAAACCAATGCGCAAGCGTCTCGCTGTCCGGGCCTTGATAATTGGGAGACCCATAAAGATCGCGCTCGTCGTACATCCACGAAGCGCAGTTGTCCGCTGATGCAGCAAGGTTCAACAGCACTTCCAGCCGGCGCTCGCCGTCATTCAGCAGACGAGTAAAGGAAGCGAGCCGCTCCCGCTTAAGCAGACAAAATGCCGGCTGTTTTTGAGTGATGCCAAGATAGCTCACTGTCATACCAACGCGCAGCGCCTCTTCGCACCACAGCCGCAAGAGCTTTTCCGGCACGAGTGGCACGTCCACTGGAATGAACATGACCCATTCCTGTTGCGTGGATTTCAATCCTGCTTCTATTCCAGCGGCGGGACCCGCGTCGAGGCGCTCCTCTTGTACGACCGCGGCGTAACCTGCAAGATCATTGCGGTTGCCCACGATGGACACGTCCGCACAAAATCCTCTCAGCTTCTCAACAGCGATTTCCACCATCGGCCGACCGCGAAATGCGAGTGTCGCCTTATCGACGCCCATGCGCAAGCTCTTTCCCCCGGCCAGCACGAAGCCGTGAACCGGCAGCAGTTCGCTCACGGCTAGACTCCTGCCCCAACCTTGTCGAGGAACAGGACAATCGACTCGATGCCACGGTGGAAGTTTGCGAGATGAAACTTTTCGTTGGGCGCATGAAGGTTGTCGTCTGGAAGGCCAAAGCCCATCATCACGGTTGGAATTCCCAGTTCGCGAACGAAGTCTCCAACAATGGGGATCGAACCGCCTCCGCGCACGAAGACGGTGTCCTTGCCGAAGACCTCAGCCATCGCCGAGGTAGCCGCACGGACGTATTTGTTATCTGTGGAGACCACGATAGGTTCGCCGGAGTGAATCATCCTCACCTCAACCGTCACACCCTTCGGGGCGATCTCTTCGACAAACTTCTTATACTTCGCGAAGGTCGACTCAGATTTCATCCCCGGCACGAGCCGGAAGCTGATTTTCGCCGTTGCTTTCGCCGGAATTACGGTCTTTGCGCCCGCGCCGATGAACCCTCCCGGCATGCCGTGGACGTCCATCGTCGGCCGCGACCAGGTACGTTCCAGCACCGAGTAGCCAGCCTCACCCGTCAACTCGGTCGAACCCACCTCGTGCGAGCGGTACTCTTCTTCATCGAACGGAAGCGATTTCCAGGCTTTCAGTTCGTCTGCGGTTGGCTCTTCTATTCCGTCGTAGAAACCGGGAATCGAAATGCGGCCATCTTCTCCCTTGAGCTTTGCGATGATCTGCGAGATCGCCACAAAGGGGTTCGGCGCCGCGCCGCCATACATGCCGGAATGCAGATCAGTGGCCGCGCCCTTCACTTCGAGCTCGGTGTAGATCATGCCGCGCAACCCGACGCACAAGGTTGGCAGTTCCGGCGCGAACATCTCTGTGTCGCTGACGAGAGCCGCGTCGGCCTTCAACTGCTCGCCGTGCTCACGCACGAAGGCGGCGATGCCCTCGCCGCCGACCTCTTCTTCTCCTTCCACGATTACGCGTACGTTTACCGGGAGTTTGCCGTCAGCCGTTATCAGCGATTCAAGCGCCTTCACGTGCATCCACATCTGTCCCTTGTCGTCGACGGCACCGCGCGCGTAGATATTTCCGTCGCGAATCTCAGGCTCGAACGGCGGCGACTTCCACTCATCGAGCGGCTCCGCAGGCTGCACGTCATAGTGACCATAAAGCAACACGGTGGGAGCCTCTTTGCCGGCGTTCAGCCAGTCCCCATAGACCAGCGGATGTCCCTTGCGCTCGGCGGTGGACGTCTCGATCAGCCGCACATTTTCGATGCCCACTTTGCGCAGCCCGTCCGCAACAAACTCAGCGGCCTTGCGCACATCCTCAACGTGCTCGGGCGAGGTGGATATCGATGGAATCCGCAGCAGCGCCTTCAACTCTTCCACAAACCGTTCGCCATTCGCCTTTGCAAATCCAACTGCCGCTTCACTCATCCGATTGCCTCTACTCTCTCTATGCGCTCCGTCACCGGGACCAACCGCAGGATGAGACCTGCTGCCAGCACACACGGCACCGCGAGCGCACCAATCCCCAAAGCATAGCCTCCTGTCGCCTCCCGCATCCAGCCCATCCAGTAAGGTCCCAGAAAACCACCGATAATCCCGCAGGTATTGATGGCCGCGATGCCGACGGCGGCCGCGCGCCCGGGCAGGGCCGAAGCCCCAACGGTAAGGATCGGGCCCTGCATGGCACAGTAGGCGGTGACGAAGGTGAGTAGAGCGATCACCGTCGCCCAGCCGGCGAGGTGCAGGCTGCCCGCGACGCCAAGCGAGCATGCCATAAGCAGCATAGGACCGGCGACGTGCCAGCGGCGCTCGCGGTGGAGGTCCGAGTGCCGTGCCCAGAGCAGCATTGCCGCTGCGCCCACCACGCCAAAGGTGGCCACCACCCCGCCGACGCGGCCCATCTGCCAGCCGGTGGCGCTGCGCAGGACGAGCGGCAGCGAAAAGGTGACCGAATAACTGGACCCGAGCATGACAAGATAAAAGACACCGAGCGCCCAGACCCTGGGGCTGCGCAACGCCTGGCCGAAGCCGTCGCCGTGGGTTGCGGCGCGTTTGGCCTCCAGTTGGCGGCCTTGTGCGCCGCCCAGCGCTTCGTCGAGTGCTTCGCGTTCTGCTTCATTCAGCCACGAGGCTTTCGCGGGACCATCAGGCAGGGCGAACCAGATGATCACGCTCATGAGGATCGCGGGAAGGGCTTCGATGAGAAAGAGCCACTGCCATCCGGAAAGCCCAAGCTTGCCGTTCTGCCGAAGAAGCAGGCCCGCCAGACCACCCATGACCACACTGCTGAGCGGGAAAGCAATATAGAAAAGGCTGATGGAGCGGGCGCGCTGCTCCGGCGGAAACCAAAGGGAAAGGTAGAAGATGGCGCCAGGAAAGTACCCGGCCTCCGCACAGCCCAGCAGCAGCCTCAGGCAATAGAAGCTTGCAGGAGTCCTGATAAACACCATCGCCGCGGCCAGAAGCCCCCACGTCAGCATGATGCGAGCGATCCAGCGCCGCGCCCCAAAGCGCAGCAGCAGACGATTGGAAGGAATCTCGCACAGCGCGTAGCTCAGGAAGAAGAGTCCGGCGCCGAGCCCGTAGATCTTTGGGCTGAAGTGTAGCTGCCTGTTCATGGACTCAGCCGCGAAGCTGATGTTGACGCGATCCATGTAGGCAATGAGGTAGCAAACGGCCAGCAAAGGAATCAGCCGCCAACGCGCCTTGCGCAACGCGACCTGCAACACAGAGCCCGACCCCACCGCCGTTACCCTCTCCGTCATCCGGCACCCCGCTCGCTGTTTCCGCTATCGTACAACGGGTCAATGGGGCTCCCGGTGCTACGCTCAATGCCATGCTTCGCCGTATCGTTTTGCTCACAGCCATCCTTTCGCCCATCGCACCCGCGCAAAAGCCGGACGCGCCACCGGACACACCTGCCCAGCACAATTTGCCCACCGATGCGGCGCTGAACCCCGCGCTGCCGACCGTCTTTATCGTCGGCGACTCCACCGCACGCAACGGCGCGAACCTTGGCTGGGGCGACCACCTGGCCCCGCTCTTCGATACCACGCGCATCAACGTAGCCAACCGGGCGATTGCGGGGCGCAGTTCGCGGACATACATCAATGAAGGCCACTGGACGAAAGCGCTGGCCGAGATGAAGGCCGGAGATTATCTGCTATTGCAGATGGGACACAACGACGGCGGCGATCTCGGCGGGGCCAAACCTAGAGGCACGCTCAAAGGCATCGGCGATGAGTCGCAAGACGTTCCCCAAACGACCGGGCCGCTCTCCGGCCAGATCGAAACCGTCCATACCTACGGCTGGTATGTCCGAAAAATGGTGGACGAGGCGAAGACCAAGGGTGTTCATCCGATGCTGCTGACGTTGACCATCCGCAATATCTGGAAGGATGGAAAGATCGAGCGCGACATGGGCTATACCGCCTATACCCAGCAAATTGCCACGCAAGAGCACATCCCGGTCATCGACATGGCTACCATCGAAGCCGACCGGCTGGAAACGCTGGGGCAAACCCAAACGGCGCTGCTGTTTCCGATTGACCATACCCATACGAGCCCGGAGGGTGCAGACCTGAACGCCCATGCCGTGGTGGAGGCCCTGCGGGCGGCGAAATCGCCGTTGACCGCATATCTAAAACCCTAATTGCCCCGCAATCATCTAAAATCGAAACAATGCGTCTTCGCGCCCGTCATTTCGCCAGCTTCCTTCTGCTGCTTGCCTCCCTGGGCGCTGCAGAAGGCGCGACGTTGCGCGATGGCACGCCGGCGTTCGGAGCGCACTACGTTGCAGTTTTGCTGGCCCAGCAGGAAGCGGCCGCAGCTGCGCAAAGCGGCCTTGCTGCGATCAGCGCGACCTCAGTGCCTATCGCGCTCAAGACTTCGGAGCAGGCGCGCATCAACAGCATCTGGACCATGCGGCCTTCCGCCGCACACAGCATCGGTGTCCATGCTGTGACGGGCTCCAGCCTGTAAGAACGCGCGTCCGTCGCCCGTTCTCCTTCGCAGCTCCCCTGACATCCCACTTTCGCGCTCGTGAATACTCCGACGCGCCACGCAAAAGGAAACTCTCCATGCTGAACAATGTCCTCGCCAAAGTCTTCGGAACGTCCAACGAACGCGCCGTCAAAAAGCTTCTTCCCACACTCTCCGTCATCGCCAGTTTTGAAGAAGGTCTGAAGGCTCTCACCGACGAACAGCTTTCTGCCAAGACCATCGAATTCCGCGCACGCATCGCCAAGGCGCTCGAAGGCCTGACCGACGAAGAGCAGATCATTGCCACCGAAAAAGCCGTGCTCGACGACCTGTTGCCCGAGGCTTTCGCCGTTGTGCGCGAGGCCGGCCGGCGTGTCGTCGGCATGCGCCACTTCGATGTGCAGATGATCGGCGGCATGGTGCTGCACTCCGGCAAGATTGCCGAGATGAAGACCGGCGAAGGCAAGACGCTTGTTGCCACGCTTCCCTGCTATCTGAACGCGCTCGCCGGACATGGCGTCCACGTCGTTACGGTGAACGACTATCTCGCCAAGCGCGACGCCGAGTGGATGGGCAAAATCTACGGCTTCCTCGGCCTGTCGGTCGGCGTGATCGTACACGATCTCTCCGACCAGCAGCGACGCGATGCTTATGCCTCCGACATCACGTACGGCACCAATAATGAGTTCGGCTTCGACTACCTGCGCGACAACATGAAGTTCGAGCTCGCCGACCAGGTGCAGCGCGGGCAGTACTACTGCATCGTGGACGAGGTCGATTCGATTCTGATCGATGAAGCGCGTACACCGCTCATCATCTCCGGCCCTACCGACAAGACGACCGACAAGTACGCCATCGCCGACAAAATCATCCCGCAGATCGAAGAAGGTGAGCTCGTCGAGACGCTCGAGACCAAGACGTGGTCCGGCGACTATGTTGTCGACGAAAAAGCACGCGCCGTTACCGTGACCGATGAAGGCTGGGAGAAGATCGAAAAGCTACTCGGCATCGGCAACATCGCCGACCCCGAAAACTGGGACATGAAGCACCACATCGAAGTCGCGATCAAAGCGCACTCGCTGTACAAGCGCGATGTGGAGTACGTCGTGAAGGAAGGCGAAGTCATCATCGTCGATGAGTTCACCGGCCGCCTGATGCCCGGTCGCCGCTGGTCCGATGGCCTGCACCAGGCCGTCGAGGCCAAGGAAGGCGTGCAGATCCGCAAGGAAGACCAGACGCTGGCGACTATTACCTTCCAGAACTACTTCCGTTTGTATAAGAAGCTCTCTGGCATGACCGGCACTGCGGAAACCGAAGCCGCCGAGTTCGACAATATCTACAAGCTCGAGATCGTCGTCATCCCCACCAACCGCCAGATGCTCCGCATTGAAAATTCTGACGTGGTCTATCGCACGGTAAAGGAAAAGTACCTCGCTGTAGCAGATGAGATCGCGCGGCTGCACGCTGAAAAACAGCCTGTGCTGGTCGGAACTACAAGCATCGAAAAGTCCGAGCTGCTCTCCGACATCCTCAAGAAGAAGGGTGTCCGTCACGTCGTACTCAACGCGAAGTTCCACGAGCGAGAGGCGGAAATCGTCGCGCAGGCTGGCCGTCTCGGCATGGTCACGATCGCCACGAACATGGCTGGCCGCGGCACGGACATCCTGCTCGGTGGCAACTCCGAGTTCATGGCCAAGCAGGACCTGGTAAAGCGCAGTCTCGCCCGCGCCGTCTCGGCCACGGAAGGCACAATCTCCCCGGTTGCTCCCGCAGGTTTTGTGCGCTTCCTTTATCAGTCGCAGGAGTTCGAAGTCTCGCAGGAGCAATGGGACTCCGCCATCGCCGCGCACGAAGCTGCCACCAAAACCGAGCACGATGCTGTGATCGAAGCCGGCGGCCTGCACATCCTCGGCACGGAACGGCATGAGTCGCGGCGCGTCGATAACCAGCTCCGCGGTCGTGCGGGACGCCAGGGCGATCCCGGCAGCTCGCGCTTCTTTCTCTCGCTGGAAGATGACCTCATGCGCATCTTCGCGCGCGAATGGATTTCCACGCTGCTGCAATCGCTGGGTATGGAAGAAGGCGTTCCTATCGAGTCGCGCATGATCTCCAAGCGCATCGAAGGCGCGCAGAAGGCTGTCGAAAGCCAGAACTTTGAATCCCGCAAGCATGTGCTGGAGTACGACGACGTCATGAACAAGCAGCGCGAAGCCGTCTATGGCTTGCGCCGTCAGCTGATGGAAGGCGTTGAACAGAAGCAGCTCATCACCGATGACTATGTGTCCACGATCCTCTCCGGCATTCTTGACATCAACGCGCCGGAGAAGACACACCCGGACCAGTGGAACTATGAGCTGCTCTTCTCGCAGATCTTCGACATCTTCGGCGCAAAGTTTGAGACTGAGATCAACGCTGCGGAACTGAACCGTCACGAACTCGGCGAAGCCATCTTTACGAAGCTTGGCGAACGCTACGACCTCAAAGAGAAGATCCTCGGTGAGTCGGCCATGCGTTATCACGAGCGCGTCGTTATGCTTTCGGTCCTCGACGGGCTCTGGAAAGAACATCTCCTCAACATGGACCACCTGAAGGAAGGCATCGGGCTCCGTGGTTACGCGCAGCAGGACCCGCTGGTCGCCTACAAGAAGGAGTCCTTCGAGATGTTTGAGTCGATGATGCTGCGCTTCCAGGAAGATACGGCCCGTCATCTCTTCCGCATGCAGATCCTCGCGCCGGATGGCACGCCCATCGAAACGCCCGATCAGCTCGCCGCGCTGCAGGCGGCTCATGCGTTGGCGCAGACTCCTCCGCCGCCATCGATGCCGCGTCCTGCGGAAACCTCATGGCAGCCGTCACAACAGGCAGCCGCGCCGCCTGCGATTCCTACGCGCGCTCCTTCCACGACCATTGATGCACTCGAGCGAGAGTTTGAACGCAAGAAGCAGCACGAGCTGAACGCCGCGAAACAAGCAGGCGGTTCGGCCACCGCACCCACTCCGCAACGCTCTGGGCCGACGCCGGGGCGCAACGAAGAGTGCTTCTGCGGTTCGGGCAAGAAATACAAGAAGTGCCACGGAGCTAACGCGTAAGCTTTCTCCCGGAGAGTTTTCGATTTTTGAAGACATGGATACGAGTCAATACATATGCAACCGAAGAGTTGCTATTCTCCTCGGCTCACTCTAATATGCAACCAGGAGGTTGCTCAATTGCAAACCACGATCGAGAAGCACATCGAACTCAAGGCTCCTGTCTCATGTGTGTGGCGAGCTCTTACTGACTACCGGCAGTTCGGCCAGTGGTTCCGCGTCCATCTTGAAGGCCCTTTCCTTGCCGGTAAATCTACCGGCGGCTTCATTACCTGGCCCGGCTATGAACACCTCCGCATGGACGTCGTCGTTCAAAAGATCGAACCGGAAACCCACTTCTCCTTCACATGGCACCCCTACGGCATCGATCCCAAGGTGGACTACTCCCAGGAGACGCCAACCCTGGTCGTCTTTACTCTTGCACCAACACCAACCGGCACATCACTCACAATCGTCGAGTCCGGCTTTGAAAATCTCCCACCCGCTCGCCTCGCAGACGCCTTCCGCATGAATGACCAGGGCTGGTCTCAACAACTTTCCAATATCGAAATCTATGTCGCCCAGACTCCCTAACCCGCGCCTTAAAGCACAGGTATTCGCTGCACTTGGCGATGAAACTCGTCTGCAGCTGGTCGTCCGGCTCTCCGACGGTCGGCAGCACTCAATCGCGCAGCTCACTGCGGATTCCGCCCTCACTCGCCAGGCCGTGACAAAGCATCTGCTCGTCCTCAAGCGCGCCAAGATTGTGCAGAGCCGCCGCTCCGGCCGTCAAAGCCTGTTCGAGCTCAACCCACAACCGTTGAACGAACTCCAGCAGTATCTCGTTCAAGTTTCGCAGCATTGGGATGAAGCTCTCAACCGCCTCAGGCTTTTTGTTGAATCCGAAAGCTAGCACGGCAACCCTTTGACGAACGAAAGACATTCTTCTGACATCACGCACTCCGCACAAGCCTAGCTTGGTTTCCAGAACGTTGCTGCAGGCAGGCATAGTGCCTCTCTGCGACAGCGTCACCTGGAGCTACCATGTCATTGCTTTCCCGTTCCGTCCTCGTCGCTCGCAAGACAGCTCGTGCTGTGTTGCGCGCTCGAAGTGTGCAGCCTAGAACTTTTGCTGCGGCCGCTCTTCTCAGCATCACGTCCCTCGCATCCTTCGCTCATGCCCAAAACGGCGGCTACACTCAGACCAATCTCATCTCAGACGGCGCTGTTCCGGCCACGAACACAAACCCAAATCTGATCAATCCCTGGGGTCTTTCCATTGGTACAGATTTCTGGATCGATGCCGCCGGCTCAGGTCTGTCGCTGGTCACGGATGCGAGCGGCAACCTATCGTTCAGCGTCGCAATTCCTCCGGCAGCTTCCACGTCCGCACACGGCGCGCCTTCGGGCACGGTCTTCAATCCTGACGACACCGTCTTCACGATCCCCAACAGCACCTCCGCATCGTTTCTCTTCGCTACGCTCGATGGAACCATTGCCGCTTGGAATGCCAACACAACACCTGCTGTCACGGTGGTCAACAACTCGCAAACGAATGCCTCTTACACCGATATCGCCATCGATACAAACTCCACCGGCACGTTCCTTCTTGCAGCCAACTTCGCCGCAGGCACAGTCGATGTCTTTGACAAGAACTTCGCCGTGGCACATTTGGCAGGCAGCTTTTCCGACCCCGGAATACCCTCCGGCTACTCTCCGTTCGGCATTCACAGCATCGGCGGCAAAGTCTATGTCACTTATGCGCAACTCAATCCATCCACGGGACATGAAACCGTCGGCGCGGGTCTCGGCTACGTCGATGTCTTCGACGCAAACGGCAACCTGCTCTCGGAAGCCATTTCACAGAGCGTTTTGAACGCTCCTTGGGGTATGGCGCTTGCTCCTTCTAGCTTCGGATCATTCGCCGGCGATCTTCTCGTTGGCAACTTTGGCGACGGCACCATCAACGCCTTCGATCCGACAAGCTTTGCCTTCAAAGGCACGCTGCAGGACGCTACGGGCACAACCATCACCAACAGCGGTCTCTGGGAGATCGTCTTCGGCACCAGTAACACGGGCGGCGCCGGCGATCCCAATACGCTCTACATCGCCGCGGGCCTCAACGGAGGCAAGGACGGTGTTGTAGCCGCCATAACAGCAGCACAACCTGCCAGCGGGACCGGGACCGGAACCTTCAGCTTCTCCGCGACTACTGGCAGCGTCACGGTAAGCAGCGGCACACCCGGAACGTTGAACCTCTCGCTGACTGGCAGCGGTGGCTTCAGCGGTCCCGTAACTCTGTCCTGCTCCGGTCTGCCCTCGGGAGACAGCTGCAGCTTCAGCCCAGCCACTTTGCAGATCTCCGGCGCCTCGGCCGTGACCTCTGTTCTTACCGTATCCGCTGCGGCGCAAACCACTCCTGCACCTCCACCTCCAACGGGCTACACACAGAGCAGCCTCAAGAGCTCTCACACCCCTTACGCGTTGGCATTCCTTGCGCCTCTCAGCCTGCTCGGGTTCGCGGGCATACGCCGCCGCCGGTCTTTGCTCAAAGGTGCGATGCTCATGGCTGCCGCAGCAATCATCAGCTTTGGCGTCGTGGGATGCTCCAGTAATTCGCCCGCCGCGGATGCAACAACACCAAACTCTCCCACTACGCCCACCACAACCCAATTCACGGTAAATGCGACTTCCGGTTCCACGACCCAATCGATGACCGTGACCCTGACCCTCAATTAATTCGTCTTCCACACTCCGGGCAGCGGACCATCGCTGTCCGGATTTTTTTTTCTGGACTTCCATCTGTCGACGAATTCAACCCTTTTCGTCCAGACCACCGCATCCTTGTATCCTTTCTTTATGGACCTCGAAATCACAGTAGCCCAAACCAAAGATCTTCTAGCCTCCGCCCAGCCGCCCGTCCTGCTCGACGTCCGCGAGCAGTGGGAGTACGACACGGCGCACATCGAAGGCGCCACGCTTATCCCGATGAACGAAGTCCCCGCCCGGGCCTTCAAAGAGCTCGACGAAGATTCGCCCATCCTCGTCCTCTGCCATCACGGCGCGCGGTCGCTTTCAGTCGCGGTGTGGCTGCGGAATCAGGGCTTCGAACAGGCTCAGTCCGTGGCCGGCGGTATCGACGCCTGGTCCCGCACTATCGATCCTGCCGTCCCCCGGTATTAGAATCGTTTTCAAAATTGGAGTGTCGCGACATGAAGCCTTTTAGCCTTCTTCCGCTGCTTGTTCTCCTCTGCCCTTACGTCCACGCCGAGCGCCCCGAAGCGCTGCATTCGCCATGGGACAGCAAACCGGTCGCCCCATCCAATATTCCGTATCACTGCCCGCCCGCTGTACCCATCTCGCCGGATATCTCCATCACCGCGCAGCTCGACTATGACGGCAGCACAACACCCGATGCCGTCAAAGACGCCGTCTATGCCGAATCCACGCATGCACTCAACCAGTTCACCAACCACGTCGTTCGTGCTGCCGACAACTACCGCGATACAGGAAGTCCCGAAGCCGCGAGATGCGCCATCGAGTTGATGGCAGCCGCGGCAGAAGGCAATGCCATGGCGGGCAACATGGCCAGCCTTCTCGCGTGGCAGCATCAGAACAGCACCATCCGCGCGGCTGCCATTGCGTACCTCAAGGTCCGTGGGAGCGGTGTGATTCGTCCCGACCAATCTTCAGTCATCCTCGACTGGATGACCGGCATCGTGCAGCAGGAGCGCTTCTATTATGAGCACTCCAACTGTGGCAAAAAGAGCTGCGACCTCCTCGGTCATCGCGGCCTCGAAGTCGCTCTGGCCACGGTAGCTATTGGCATCGCCCGCAACGATCGCGGGATGCTCAAGTGGGGCATCGATCAATATCGCACAGCTATCGAAGCGATCGGCCCCAGCGGCACGCTCCATTACGACAACAAAGGCAGATATGCCCTTCGTTCGAACGATGAGTCCGCTGCATCTCTCGTCCTGATCGCCGAGCTGGCTCAGGCCAACGACGAGCACCTTTACGACTACAACCATGGACGCATCCAGGTCCTCATCCATACCGTCAGCCGAGGCCTCGTTGATCCCTCCCCGTTCCGCGCCGCCAACCACGTCGATCAGCTGATTGCCTCGCCTCTCACATCCGCCGAAGTATGCTGGCTTGCGCCCTACAACAGCCGCTTCCCTGACCCCGTCATCACATCTCTGATTCAGCAAGCCGGGCCTGCCGGCGCCGACGTCTGGGGCGGCGACCCGCCCGATCCCACACCGTAGCAGCCCAACATCTCAGCGTCTTAGTCTTCCCTCTTGCATCCAACTGTCTGACCAAGAGGAAAAACATGAACGTCCTGATCTTTGGAGCAAACGGAAAAACTGGCAAGCTGGTCGTTGAGAAAGCTCTAGCTGTAGGCCATACGGTTACTGCATTTCTGCGCACAGCTGCCGAAATACCAAACGTTCGCGTCGTTACCGGCGACGCCTCCGATCCAGCCTCCGTCCGCACAGCGGTGGCCGGCCAGCAGACAGTCATCGATACCATCGGCGGTAAAACTCCCTGGAAGTCCACGACTCTTGAGCGAGTGGCCGCAAGCAACATCATCGCTGCCATGCAGGCAGAATCGGCCCGACGCCTTCTTGTTGTCTCCATGATGGGCCTTGGCTCCAGTCGCCCGCAGGCTCCGTTCTGGTACAAGTCACTCCTCATGACCACGTTTTTGCACGGATCGACTGCGGACAAGACCGCCATGGAGGCCGTCGTCACCGCCAGCGATCTCGACTACACGATAGTCCGCCCACCTATCCTCACCGAGGACGCCACAACTGGCTCCATCCTTATCCCCACACCGCCTGCGAAGGCCCACAAGATCACCCGCGCCGATCTCGCCCAGTTCCTCGTCGACCAGATCACCAGTACGCAATATCTTAAGCAGGCCGTGGTCGTCGCCAATAGCTGACGCGATCAGCAACCGGACAAAAAAAGACTCCCACCATTTGGCTGGAGTCGTTTTGATGTCCAGATCGCTACCTAGTTCGCCCGCAATCTGGGCGAATCCAACGCGAGATACTGATGCACGAACGCGATGGCCATGCTTCCTTCACCCACGCCGCTGGAAACGCGCTTGATCGAATCATGCCGCACATCACCGGCGCAGAAGAAGCCGGGCAGGTTCGTCTCCAGCAGGAACGGCGTTCGCTTGCCATCCCACGAAGGTAGGTCCGAAACATCGCGCCCTGTGCAGACGTAACCGCGCTCATCGCGCTGCAGGGTGGCGGGCAGCCAATCCGTGCTGGCATCGGCGCCGATCAGCACAAACAAAGCATCAGCCTTCCGCGTTCGCGGCGCTTCACCGCTGGTCGTGGTGCAAATCGACTCCAGATGATCTTCACCATTCACAGAAACCACCTGCGTAAACGGCTCGATCGTGATGTTCCTCTTCCCGGCGATCTGTCCGATCAGATACTGCGACATGCTCAGTTCCAATCCGGCACCGCGCACAACGATCGTCACCGACCTCGCATAGCTGGAGAAGAACATCGCTGCCTGTCCAGCCGAGTTCCCGCCTCCAACGATGAACACGTCTTTGCCGATCACCGTCGGCGACTCCGTCCTGGCAGCTCCATACAACACGCCTCGTCCGATCAAACGGTCGACACCGTTAGCCTCAAGCCTGCGCCAATCAACGCCCGTAGCCAGGATCACCGTTTTCGATGTCACACGGTCACCGCCGTCGAGCTCCACGCAGTATCCTGGACCGCCATCCGGCATGCTCATCGACTCGATGTTCCCAACCTCGCGCGTCAGGACCATCTCCGCGCCAAACTGTCCTGCCTGCCGCACAGCACGCTCTGTAAGTTCATCGCCGGAGATGCCGTTCGGGAATCCGAGGTAATTCTCAATTCGCGACGATGTGCCTGCCTGCCCGCCGGCGGCGTTCCGCTCCACCAGCAGTACGCAAAGGCCTTCGCTCGCACCATAAACAGCCGCAGCCAGACCAGCAGGGCCACCACCGATCACCACGACATCGTAGTGCTGTTTCGTCGGCATGGTGCGTAAGCCCAGGGCTTCCGCTACTTTACGCACCGTGGGCGGCTGCGGAACCCAGAACGCACGGTCCACCACTACCGCCGGTCCTTGAAGATTCGCCGGCATGCATGTAGGGATCCGGTCGAACTCGTTATCGCGATCCAGCCACTCGTAGGGAATTCGGTTCATCGAGAGGAACGTCCGAATGTCACGACAATCCAGGTCGTACTGCGAGCCCACGATCAACACCCGCGAAGGCGGCGTTTCCGCGGCAAACTGCTGCACGCGTCCCAAGCGCTCGTTCATCTTCTGCATGATCATCGCGCTGCACTTCTCGGAGTCCCGAATCAGCGCCTGGAACTGTTGGCGGTCAAAGCGTGCAATCCGGCAGTCCGTGATCGCCTTCAGAGACACCAACGAAGGCGTGCCAAGCAGGATCGGAACCTCCCCAAAGAAGTCGCCGCCCTTGTACTCATATTGTGTAAACTCCTGCACCCTGCCCAGGATGTCCTTGGACAAACCAAGCCGGCCCTCAAGGATCACGTAAAACGACGAAGTCTCGCCTTCCCGGATCAGCCAGTCCCCCGGAGAGAGGCGCACGTCGGCAGCCTTCTGCGCCAATCTTTGGCGCTCCGGTTCCTCAAGACACTCAAAAATCTGAACTTGCCGCAGTTCTTCAGCAGTGATCATCGTTCTATTCTCCCACTTCGGTCAGTAGCCGGTGTGCCATGTTACGTTGATAACCCATAAGATGTTCCCGTCGGCATATGGCTTCAGTTGAGTAAAACTATCTACTCAACCGGATGACCAGAGAGTGCCGAAGTAACCATCTGGGCATGATCGGTCACCAGAATGTCCACCGGATGTGTTTTCAGGAAAGTGACATACGACTTGCCGCTATCCTTCTCAGCCTTACCGTCCAGGTCGCCCATCGCGTCTGTAATCACAGCTTTACCGCTCTTGCGGGCATACTGGAACAGCTCTTCCGCGCCATTCTGCGGCACATAAAGCGCCAGAGGGTGACCTGCGGCCTTCGCCACGGTACGGTCGACGTCCGCATCCGACTTCACCAGCGCCGAAACCACTACTCCGGGATCGGCCTTCAACGCCGCCTCCGTTGTGGCGTCATCGAACGTCAGCAAAACGGCATGGCCAAGCACCCCCCTGGCGCGCAACTGAGCGACCGCTTCGGCCGGAGAAACGCTCTTGATATCCACCATGAGCGCAAGGTCATTTCCGTGCGCGAACGTAAGCAGTTGGTCGAATCTCGACACCGGCTCGACCGGCTTTCGAGAGACAGGATCAAGCTGCATCACCTTGCTCAATTCGGCGTCGGTATAGCTGCCAGGCGCGCCCTTCCCGTCGGTCGTCCGGTCCAGCGTGCGGTCGTGAACGAGGAATGTATGACCATCCTTGCTGTCTACAAGATCGAACTCCACCATCGGTATGCCTGTCCCAAATGTGTGGCGAATCACGCTGATGCTGTTCTCCATATCGCCCGCGTTCAGCCGCCCGCGATGCGAGCACACCAGTGGTACTTTGCGCGGCGCATTCGATAAGGGAAACGCCGGCTGCAACAACATCATGCCGGTTGCAAACAAAGTTCTTACGACACTGGAAGCAATCACTCATTCCTCGATTCAGTGGGTAACTCAACTACGCAAGTAGAGTAGCTATCTTAGCTCAACACAACACCGCAAACTCGGCTGGCAATCCATGTACACACCGCAACAAATCATCATGAGTTTACGTCTACACAGAAGCAGCCGCCAATTGAACCCACAAAGGAACTGGATGCCGAATCTTCCGTCCCGCATAGCCTTAGCAGCCGCTTTCCTTGCCTCTTTTGGCTTACCTTATCCGGCCGCTGCCCAGGCAGGCGCTGACACGCCCACCACGTTTTCCGTGACCGCCCGCATCGTGGTGCTGGATGTCGTCGTCACCGACAAGAAGGGCAAGCTGGTCCACCGTGAAGATCTGACGCCCGCCGACTTCAGCATCTCCGAAGATGGCACACCACAGACGATTCGCAGCTTTGAAGCTCCTTCCAAACACCGGATGCCGGTCAGCGACAAGCCGGTCGTCAACTCCGCTGCCGATCTGAAGTCGATCGGGGATGCTCCGGTCACGCTTCTGGTTCTCGACGAGTTGAACTCAAAGTTCGAGGATATGAGCTTTTCTCGTCAAATGATGGTCAAGTACCTGCAGTCGCAGCCACCGGTATTGAAAGAGCCTACCGTGCTGATGATCGCCAGCAATACTACGTTCCAGCAGGTGCATGATTACACCCAGGACCGCGATGCCTTGATCGAAGTCGTAAAGAAGCACATGCCGGAGTTTCCCTGGCGCATGGAAGGAAGCCATAACTCCGGCCCCGGTGCAGTAGAGCGCATGGCCCAAAACCTCGCGGCCCTGCAGCAGATTGCGCAAGCCACCACAGGAACCCCAGGCCGTAAAAACCTGATCTGGGTTGGCAACGGTTTTCCTTCAGCGAACCTAATCGGCCTTCCGAACGACGAGTCCGCGGCCATCGAGGCAGCTATTCGCCGCTGTACAGATCGCCTGCTGGCTGCGCGCATCACCATGTACACCATTAACCCCACCGCGGACTCAACTGCAACCGTGGAAGCGGACACACCGGACGACCTGAACCAGGCAGGCGACGAAGCTGGACCGGATCCTTTTGGTCAAGGATCGGTCTCGTTCTCGAACTTCGCCCCGGCAACTGGCGGTATCGCCTATCAGGGCCGCAATGATTTGAATAACATTATTGGTGAAGGCATCGACAATGGACAGGAGTACTACACGATGTCCTACTCGCCCACCAATAAGTCCGACGACTCCGTGAAGTTCCGCAATATCCGAATCATCATGAAGGATCCGAGCCTCCATGCCACCACACGCGTCGGCTACTATCCGGCGAGCGCTGCGGACATGAATCCTGTGCTCGATAAGCAGATGTCCAGCAAGCAAGTGAAAGCGAATTTGCAGCTAGACCTTTCGGCTGCGCTCACGACCACCATCTCGTACAACGGGCTTGACGTAAAGGCTACGAAGACCGGAACCGATGTGTACTCTCTCCACGTCCAGGAAAGCGGTGTGGCCTGGAGCGAGCCCGACGCCAACGGAGAACAACACGCGGAAGCCACCGTCGCAGCCGCCTGGTATGACGCCAAGGGAAAGATCGTCGGCCATGTAGCCAGGGAGCAGACCTTCACCCGCGGCAAAGCCAACGAAGGTGCCACATTTTCACTACCGGTGACGTTGCCACCGAATGTTGTGCGGCTACGGTTCGTCGTTCGCGATGCGCTGGATGGGCATATGGGGACGTTCGACCTCAAGAACCCCTAACGCTTGGCGAAGTGAAAGATCGTGCCGATGCTGAAGGTCTTCGGATTGAACTCGCCACCCAGTGCGTAATATTGCGAATAGCTGTAATCAGCCACGATGTCAAAATGTGGCGTAAGCTGCTTCCCCAGACCGGCATTTGCTTGAAACGTCGAATCGGTCGTTGCGCCGAAGTTCGTGGGATCGTTATATCGCGCGAACCCGACCATGAACTCGGCGTAAGGAACGAATCCGTGCTTGAGATGCAAGGAAACTCTGGGGCCAACCGTAATGCCGTTGAGGCTCTCGCCACTCTTGCGAACGAACCGTCCTTGAAGATCGCCGGTCAGCAGTATGTGATGAAACGTCGGCCCGTCGAGAAGAACGCCCGTCGTCGCACCGTAGAGAAGGTCAGTAGTGGACAAATTGTGCAGGTCGCTCACACTGAACTCCCCATACAACGCAGCCTGCGCATGCGACGCTTTTGGCGCTGCCACGATCGCTAAGAGCGCAGCGGCGATCCATCCAAGCCTACCGACCTGCAGAAAACGATTCTCACCCACAGATGATCCTTTCATTGCCCCTGCTTACTCCTGGCCGGTAATACCGGGTGCTGCCACGATGAAATTGACCACAGTGCTCTGGGTTACACCGGCGCCCTTGACTGTGATCGTGATCGGATAAGTTCCTGCTGGCGTCAACACTGGCTGATAAGCTCCAGGTCCGGCGCAGCCCGTCATCACCAGCGATGATCCGAGCATCACCAGAAGCAAGCCAAGCAGTGCGATACCGCGCCGTACCTGTTTGCGGCGGAACCCAACCAGAGCTGCGAGGCCTATCAACGTCATCGGCCAACCGAACATTGCGGCATAAACGCGACTGGTCTTCCCGTTCCCTATCGAGGGCGCATGAACCTCCGAGGTAATAAACCCGGGCTGCAGGTCGGTCCAGAAAGTGACGTCGGTATAAACCGGGTTCGCAAAAGCCGCAGATGGAACGAAGGTGATCGACGTAGGCGAGAACGTGCAGGTCGATGCCGCCGGCAGGCCGGAGCAGGAGAATGTCAGGGCGCCGGATACGGTGTTCGAAGCCTGGATGAAGATCGTCGCGTCCGCCGTAGAGCCTTGAGCAGTCGCCACCGTCGGAACGGCGCCGGCAGCAGTGGGAAAATACTCCGATCCTGAGCTGCAACTTGCGGTTTTGCCCGCAATGCTTGTGCCAGGAAGATAGAGATCGGCAGCGGGGCATGCGATTGCCGTCAGCGTGAAGGCAACTACTTGTGGTGTCACCGTGAAGCTCGTCGCCGGGCATTTGGATACCGCGAAGTTTGCTGCCCCGTCGTAGGTGCAGGTCATCGCGTAGGTCCCGGGAGGCAGAGTCGTATCACTGGTAACGTAGCCGTTTAGATCCAAAGCCTGCGATAGCGTCAGACTGGCCGTAGCGGCTGTAACGCCCCCAAGAGACGCAGTGCCAATCGCCGTTCCGTTGGCATAGAAGGTGACTGTGCCCGTCGGAATGCCGGACGTGTTCGACAGAACGGTTGCCGTGAAGGTCACCGGCGTGGTCTGCGGCTGGTTGTTCTGAGAGCTCGCAAGCAACGACGTTGTCGAAGCCTGCGCAACTGTAATCGTCACATTTGCGCAGTTGCTGGCAGCGTAGAAATTATCGCCGCTGTACTGGCAGGAAATCGTGTGCGGACCAACTGCAAGGCCGCCGATCGTTTGCGATCCCGTTGCCGTGCTGCTCAAGGTAATCGGTGAGCCGGCAGTGCCGTCCACAACGATGCGGACCGTGCCCGTCGGATGGCAGCTTGGAGCTGCGGTATTGCAGGCTGCCGTAACAGTTGCGCTGAGAGTGACCGATCCGCCATACTGCGAGTTCCCGGTCGCGGGCAAGGTCTGCGTTACAGTGCTGGTGGTAGACGTGAGCACGGCTCCTACACCAACAAGCGTGATGCTCGGTGTCGGGCCGGTTGAAGTCACCGCCGTTTCGGTATACGACTCGGTATAGTTCCCTATCGTGGTCGGAGTGAACTGACCCTGCAATGTGCAGCTGGCTCCCGGCGCCAGTGACTCGCCGTTGGTGCAACCACCACTCGACGGGGAGGTCAACGTGAACACCGCCGCACCCGTTCCACCCGAAGCCGTATAAAACGCCGTGCTTGGGCCTGCCGACAGCGCAGTAACGGAAGTACCGATATTCGATTCAGTAAAGACCTGCGCTGAGCTGCTGCTTCCAAGATTGACACGCCCGAAGTTGAACGTCACCTGCGATCGAACGTCGGTCAGGATGCGGTTGTTTCCGGTGTCGGCGATATACAGAGTGCCATTCGGAGTAACGGCCACACCCATCGGGGCATTCAACTGGGCACTGATCGCTGGCCCGGGAACGGTGCCTGTTCCGGGCGCTCCGTTGATACCCGCGACGGTCGAGATAACGCCGGATGCCAGCGTAACCTTCCCGGAGGCAACAGGAACGGATGCCGTTGAATTCACGAAACGGATCGCAGCATTCTGTGCGTCAGCCACATAAATATTTTCAGCCGCATCGACCGCAACCGCGGTCGGAGCATTGAGTTGGGTCGCTATCGCGGCATTGTTTGCTCCAATCGAAGATCCTGCCTGTCCATCATCTCCAGCGACCAGGACGACCTCATTGAGCAGGATAGTACCCGCCGTAGTCGACGTTCCGGTCCCTGAATAGCCAAACTGGTTGCCTAGCGAGATCTTGCGAACCTCGTTGTCTCCCGTGTCGGCAACAATCAAGAACGGACCCTTGGGGTCGAACGCGAGACCCGTCGGCGCATTGAAGGTCGTGGCGAGCGCAGAGCAGCCATCGCCAAAAGTGCTCGGGGTGACCGCCACAGTACCGTACGTATACGCCGCGCAAGCCGTCCCGCCACCCGCCAACGTCGACACCCAGCCCAGGTCGTTGATCTGCCGAATTACGTTATTCCCTGTGTCCGAAACATAGATCTGCCCAAGATTGTCGGCCACGATCCCCGAAGGGTTAGAGAACGTGGCCTGCGTTCCGGGGCAACTGTCGCCCCGCGTGTTGACAGCCTGCGAGCAAACCGCTGTCGCACCACCAGCATAGGTCGTAATGACGCCCGCACCATTCACCTTGCGAATCACATTATTGCCGGAGTCCGCAATATAGACGCTGCCGTCGATCGAGATCGTCACAGCCTTCGGTCCATTCAAAAACGCCGCGGTCGCCAGGCCATTATCACCGCTATAGCCGGAAGCACCCGTACCGGCAAAGATCGTCGTCGTTCCCGTACCGACGTTGTAAAAAAGCACGCGGTTGTTGCCGGTGTCCGCGATATAAGCATTGCCTACGCCGTCGAGCGAAATCCCCTGAGGATTCTTGGTACCCGTCGTCGCCGTCAGAACCGCAGCGCTGCCTGGATCGATAGCGATCGCCGGCGCTGTTCCAGTGCCTGTCAGCAGGTACGTGTTGACGCCGCCCATGGCGGACTTGATCGTCAGCGTCGCCGTGTCATTTCCGGGAACCGATGGCCTGAACGTCACCGGAACATAACAATCGGAAGTGGTATCGGTATTCGCAGCCGGGCACTTTGGCGCCCCAATGGTGAAATCAGGGTTAGACGTAACGAACGGAGTAGAAGCAGCCGGAGTGTCGTTGGGGGCAAAGTGGATAAAGATCGTCTGCTGGATGGAAGTCGATCCCAGGTTAGTGGCCGGGAAATTCAACCCTGAAAGCAGCTTGCGAATGCGGGAAAGACCCGCCTGGCTTGTGCCCTCAGCGTCCGAGATGTACAAATTGCCCTGGAAATCCGGTGAAGCCGCCGGATTGGAGTTGGAGGAGTAGAAAATTCCAGCGTCCGGGCCCGGACATCCATCGCCAACAACATCGGTCTGCACGTAAGGAGTAGTGCAGGTCCTGGTAGCGGCAGTAGCCCCACTGGCGGGAGCGGTCAGCCCATAGCTTCCCGCAAGAATGCGGACGTTGCCCGTCGCGTGATCCACAAACCAGACAGAGTTGGCCGTGCTGCTTGCATCCGCGATATACAAGTTGCCAAGAGCATCGAGCGAAATCTTGCGGATGTTCATCGTGATGGTTGTCGCCGGAAAAGTAGGCGTTGTGCCATCCGTGGGATAGGTGTTCGCAGTCACCGCTGTGTTCAGTGCGTTGTAACCCGCGATCAGATAGATATAGCCTTTTTGGGGACTCGTGATGCCGGGGAGTGTGCCCGTGCCGTTATAGATGGCGCGAACAACGTTGTTGCCGGCATCTGCGATGAAGACGTTCCCATTCAGATCCACCTGCACATCTTCTGGAGCGCAAACCATGGCGCTGCTCGCGGGGCCATTCGAAATATTTTTGGAGTAAGGGGCTACGCTGCAACCGGCAGAACCCGAAACCGCGGCGCCGCCCTGTGCGGTGACATCACTCACCGTCCAGACTCCATTCACAAGTGTGGACTTGCGAATCATGTCATTGCCCGTATCCGCGATATACACAACGCCCGTATTGGGGTCTACGCCGACGCCGCGAGGAGTGCTTACCAGGCTCGTGCTTTGGGCGCTGTCGTAGTATCCGCTCGTGCCGTCTCCAGCCACGGCGATCATGACGCCGGTAGCAGCCGCGGGTGATGCCGTCCCCGGCGTTACCGGAACCTTGCTGACAATACTGTTGCTGTAGCTGGAGAGAAAAAAATCTCCGTTCGGAGCCACGCCAATGCCGCGGTTCGTCTTCAGTCCCGCCGTGTAGTGGGTGGTCGACGAGCTGTTAGCCGCACCATCCGTAGCGACGCATCCATCGCCGCCAAACTTATCGCCCGAGCCACACACGCTCGATTGCGCAACGCTGCCGATATAAACCGTTTCAAGACCGGTTTCCCCATCGATCTTGTGAATGATGTCCTTGGATGAGTTATCCGCCCAGTAAATATTTCCTCGCGCGTCCACGCGAATATCATGCGGGTCCGAACCGATGCTAAAGTTTGGTGCTTTGCATCCATCGCCAACCGTATCGAGCGCCACATAGTTCACCGTCGTCAGCGTCGCTCCGGCCGCAATGTAGCTCCCGCAGTTCGCCCCGATGGTGGAGCTCGTCACCGGCCCTGCATAGGTGCTCATCGTATAAGGGAGGACGTAGGGCGCCGTCTGGCCATCCGCTGTCGAGAAAAACCCCGCAACCAGCAGGAGCAATCCCAATTCAAACGCGAGCATTTTCAGTGTGACCTTCTGGCCGACGAAACGCATACTCTACCCCATGTGCATCAATCGATGCGAATTAGGTCGCGCGCAATACGAGCCTTCCGTACCAGTCGGCAGCTTTCAGCCAGCGCGCAACAGGACACTGACATAGCCAGTCCAGCTTTGAAGAACTCGTAATACAGGTGACCGCCCGAACTTTACGCGTGAACGAAAGCTCCTGTCAAACGACTTCTGTCAGAGGTATTACCGTCTTCTCGAAGAACCTGACTTACTGCCTCCGTGCCGCAAAGAGCCGCGAACCCAAAAATTGCAGGGTTGACAAGGCACAATACGACTCAGCATACTGTCCGCCGACCCAAAAAGTATCTTTCACTCACTCACTGAATATCTGGATTTACAGAAGCGGGGTTCTGAATGCGCAAGTACGGTTTCGCCCAATCATGTCTGACAGGGATCGGCTCACGTCTAACAGCGAACTGTGTTCGTGTCTTACAGATTCTTCTCGTCCTCACGCCAATGCTTCTCGCACCGCAGGGACGCGCCTTTGCCCAGGCACAGAACACAGGAAGCATCTTCGGCACGGTCACCGATCCCAGCGGAGCCGTGATCCCAAACGCAACCGTGACGGCCGCGGAGCCCAGCAAGGGAGTCAATCGCGCCATACAGTCTTCCAAAACGGGCGAGTTTCTCTTGTCCGATCTTCCGGTGGGTACATACATCCTGACCGTGACGGCTACCGGTTTCGAAACGACCGTCACCAGCGACATCACCATCGACGCCGATAAATCCGTGAAGCTCAGCCCGAAATTGACGGTAGGCAGCGCCAAAGACACCGTCACAGTCAACGGAGAAGGAACGGCGCTGGACACCCGCTCCTCCACCATCGGAACCCTGATCGACACCAAGCTCGTGGAAAGTCTACCCATCGACGGCAACAACGTCGTCGCGCTCGCCGGCCTGCTGCCCGGCGTCACGGATCTCAACGCCCCGGCAACCAGCACCAGCGATCGCGGCGGTCCCACGTTCTCCGTCTCCGGTTCACGCAACACACAGAACCTCATGCTCTTCGACGGCCTGATGTGGAACAACCTCTTCTACAACACCGGTATCAACTACCCTCCGCCGAATGCGCTGCAGGAAATCAGCGTCCTGCTCAATAACTTCAAGGCACAGTACGGCCGCAACGCCGGTTCAGTCTTCAATGTCGTGACCAAGAGTGGAAGCAATCAGATCCACGGCGCAGTCTGGGATTACCTTCAAAGCCGTATCTTCAACGCATCGGACTACATCACCAAAGAGAATCCGACCGACAACAGCAACCAGGCAGGCTTCGACATCGGCGGCCCCATCATCAAAGACAAGGCCTTTTTCTTTCTCTCTTTTCAGGACCTGATCCAGCATCTCCAGGTCATCGGCGTCACTCCCGTCCAGGCTCCGGCAGAGCGCGGTCTTCTGGCCGTTTGCGCGGACGGATCCATCGATACATACGGCTGCGCAGGTGGCGCTCCACCGGCGTCGGTGTCCCCTCTTCCCTGCACCGCGGGCGTTTATGCGGCCGGAACCACCTGCGCCAGCTACGTTACAGAAGTGCTCACCAATACGCCTTCCAACAAGGCAACGAATGCCGTCCCAGGATATAGCAGACTCTTGAACCCTGAGACCATTACAGGCGGTTCTGGATATAACCCTCAGCCGGCCAATGCAACTGAAAATTTCCAATCGGCCTGGTATCAGGCCGGGAATACCGGAACAAATCCTTGCATTGATCTCCTGGCTCAAGCCGCAAGCTATGCCTCGAGCAAGCCTTACCTTGATGGAACAACCCAGGGTGCCAACCTTCCCAACGCGGAAATCCCCACTGCCTGCCTCAACCCGGTTATCTCCAACATTTTGGCGAAGTATGTTCCCTTCCCCAACATCGGACCTAACGGCGGTGTCGCAAGTTCGACAAATCCTCACGGATACATTCCCGGCAACATCTCGAAGGGACCGCAGCCGCGTCACGACATCAACCTGCTTGCCCGTGTCGATTACCACTTCGCCCGCCACACCCTAGATGCGCGCTACGACCTCATCAAGGCGAATGATGCCACAGCCCCAGGTGTCAACAACACTACATCGGTCGGCATCGCAACCTATGCGTTAGACGCCAACAACGCCACAAGCAACTTCGGCAATATCGGCGACACCTGGATTCTCACTCCCAATATCCTCAATGTGTTTCGCGCAGGCTACAAGCGCTATGTACTCGTCTCACCACCGATAGACAGCAGCACCCTGAATACCTATGGCGGAAACTTCGTCGAACCTGGATTTCCAACGCTGCCCGTCTTAAACGCTTCGGGTTTCTACCAGTTGGGTGCAACCACGCAGGCCTATGACAATACCGTCAACGAGAACATCGAAATCCTCGATCAGATCTCCTGGTCGCATGGCAATCACAGCTTTCAATTCGGGGCGAACTTCCTTCGCCTGCAGTACCTGAACAACCAGCAGTATCCTGGCACTCTCTCGTTCAGCACCAACTACACCGCTATCTCCATGGCCGACGAAGCCATCGGCGGTTTGAACTCCGTGCAGGCCAACAGCCCGCTGGTGCAGGGCGGAGTCAGCCACAGCATCTTCACCTACGCGCAGGATGACTGGCGTGCCACACCTAAACTTACCTTCAACCTTGGCGTTCGTTATGAGCTTCCGTTCCAGTGGTTCCAGCCCGCCGGCTACGCGTCCACCTTCATTCCCGGCCACCAGTCGACCGTTTTCCCCGGCGCCGTTGGCGGCCTCGCATTCCCCGGTGATAAAGGAGTTCTCCGCTCCCTCGTTCCTACGGATTTCAACGGTCTCGTTCCCCGGTTCGGTTTCGCTTACGACGCACTCGGCAGCGGCCGGCTGGTCCTTCGCGGCGGCTTCGGTATGTTCTTCGATGCCATCAACGCCAACGTCATCGGTGTCGGTGAACCCTTCTACTATCAGGCCTTCCATGCTCTGCCCCCGGGTGGCGCGTCTGTCCCCCTCGCAACCTTTGGCAATAACCCTTCGGATACGAGCCCCAATGGCAACGTAGCAGTGATTCCAGGGGGATACAACAAGGCAAATCCTCAGTTCTCTGCCCCGTACTCGCTGTTCTTTCCAGACCGCAACTTCCGTACTCCCTACTACGAAGCAATGAACCTTGGCTTCCAGTTGCGCGTCACTCGCGGCGGTGTTCTCGATACGAACTTTGTTGGAAAGCTCGGCCGCAAGCTAACCATTCCCTTCGATCAGAACCCTGCCATCATGGACTGCACCGGTGGCTACTACCAATCCAATCCGGGCCTCTATGCAGCGCCGGACTGTCCCTACTTGTTTCCCGGCTCCACAGCCGGAAACGCTTCTTCCACGGCAGCTTCCACACAGGCTCGTCTACGCTACACGCCGTTCAACTATGGCGGCGGTGGCCTCGTGGACTTCGCCAGCATCGGTACCTCGAACTACAACGGTCTACAGGTGCAGTTCACGCAACGCGGCGGCAACTTCCTGACCATCCTCGCTTCCTACACCTACTCCAAATCCATCGATCTGCAAACCCAGTCCGAAACAACAACCAACTCCATTCCCAACGTCTTCAACGTCAGCTCGGAGCGCGGTCTGTCCGACTATGATGCGCGTCAGGTCCTGAACCTGGGTTGGGTCGTCAACTTTCCTAAGGTCCAGACGGAATCTTCCATCGTGAATGCAGTCATCAATAATTGGCTGTATGGTGGCACATTCTTTGCGCACACAGGCCGTCCCTACAACGTCACCATCAACGGTGATGTGGCACTGGATGGAGAGCCCGATCAACGCGCTGCCTTAATGCCCGGCATCAGCCCCAACCTCCCCAAGAACAGGCATCGTCAGGACAAAGTAAAGGAGTGGTTCAACATCAACGCCTTTACCTATCCCACGCTTGGCACGCTCAGCAACGTACCGAGAAACGCCTTCGAGGGCCCTGGCTATCTTGTAACCAATATGAACCTGGGTCGCTACTTCTCCCTTGCGCCCATTCACGAAGGTATGAGACTGCTCTTCCGCGCAGACGCCTTCAACGTATGGAATACCCCAAACCTGGGCCAGCCGAAGGCCGGCTACTCCTGCGGCACCACCTCCATTGATTTGCCGGGCAATGCGAATTATGGACTGGCTTGCAACAGTCCGACCGTTGGGCAAACATTGAACTCAACCTTCGGCACCATTCCTAACACCTACGGAAACAACGGCAACGTCTCCACCAACGGACGCAAGATGCAGTTCTCCGCAACCATCTACTTCTAGGACGGGCTGCACTTCCATGACATCGCGGGGGCATTGACTGATGGACGCGCAAAATCCTGTCAAGCCCCCAACCCGCCTAACCCCAACATTCCAAAGCGAATTCTCCTGGCATACTTACTCACGCAAATCCCTATAATTAAATCAGCTCTTAAACCTCAATCCTCATTCCAAACTCTCATCCCTCAATAGTGACATGCGGCGAAAGAACTACCCCCTTTATTTGCAATAATTTGCACGTAACTAGTTTAGAATCTCACACTTGAGAGATACCCCTGCCCCGGGGCCGCACATTCTAAAGCCACTTACGTACAAGATACCCGCTACATAGGGGGAGGGGGGTACGAGGGTTACAGTTGCCCACCCCGTCACCCGAAGTCCATTCGCCTCGACCTTACACAACGGCCAGGCATGCACTAAAGCTCAATCCATCAGCCGAAAGAATCGCTCAGCACACGCCTGGCAGCGATAGGGCCGGATTCCAAAAAGGATCAGCCGCTTCGAATGGCGCCGCGAATGACGGATCTCTTTGGAATCACACCGAGGACACTGCAGCGGCAAGATAGTGGACAACACCCTGCGAAGTAAAGGATGCTGAACAAACATCGATCGTTTCATCGCTGTGTTCATGGCTTACTTCCGTGTTGGAGCCTTCTTCTTTGCCACTGGCTTGCCGTGCCGGACAGGCAAGGCAACGCGGGGCTCGGGCTTCAGTTGGGCGTGATCCACGAGGAGCGTTCCCGGGACATCCTGGTTGAAGTTTGCGCCCGGAGGCAGCAGGTAATCATCCACCTGCATGACGCCCGACTGACCCAAACGGTATTCAATCCGCGTCGGGTCGATTCCCTGTTGATGGATCAGGTAATCTCCCGCATTGGCAGCGCGCTGTACGGCGGCAATCTCGCCCTTCTGCTCGCACGCCGCGCTCTGGCCAACGATCACCAGTTTGGCGGTGCTGAAGTGCTGCATGGTGAGCGCGATGTCGTCCAGGCAAGCCTTCGCCTCGTTGTCTACACGAGTCGGACGCTTCTGATCACGCGTAAAGTTCAGGCTGCACAGCCGCTGCGTCTTCGGTGCCGGAGGCACCGGTTGCGGCTCGACCGCAGCGACAGCCAGCGCAGTCGCGGATTGACCAGATTCATCTGTAACCATGCAGGTCACACGCACGACGCCGACATCGGCGCCGGAAGTCTGCACGGTTGCCGTGTCCCCATCCGCGGTCACTGTCCCACGGGTCGTCTTGTAGCTGTACGTAATCTTGTAAGGCGAATCAACCTTCGCCACGCTGTGGATGGTCAAAGGCTGGCCCACGATCACGCGCTCCGGGTCCGCCGTGCAGGTAAGGGTGGGCGCGGGATACTGCCGTACGATAAAACTGCTGCGGCACACAGCCGTTTCATTCGACTTCGGTCCTTGACGCACGCGACCACGAATCTCATACGTGCCGCCTGCAAGACCTGTTGTATCGATAGTGGCTGTATTCGCCTTCCCAACGATCTTTCCTGCGGTCACTGCCCACGCATAGGTCGGCTTCTTGTCAGGCTCCGGATTGCCAACCAATCCCACGACCTGGATCTGGTCGCCCGGATAGACAATGCCCGGGTTCGCATCGCAGGAGTACGACACAGAAGGTTCGGGAGTTTTGTCTCCAAGATGAACGACAATACCGCCGCTCAGACGCACGGCATTTAGCTTGGCATCGCCGCCGTTGGTTGCCGTATACGCGCCGAAGTCATGATGAATATTTTCGTAGTCCGCCTCAAACAGCCGTATCCCGAGAACATGCCGCTTCCACGCCGGCTCATAGTCAAGACCGCCGCCCGCCATAACCAGCGGACCATAAGCAGCCTTGTTATAGAAGAACGAAGAGCCCCCAATCGTGGGGACGTTGGCTCCCGTAAGGTCCGCCATGCCTCCGAGCACATGCATGAAAGGCGTGAAGTGAGCGGTAGGCAAACGATAGATCGCGCCGCCCGCAAAAGTCGATGCGCCATCATTACTCGTTTCGGGATGGATACCTACATCTGCATTAACACCGAAGTGCTTGCTGAAGTAATAAGCCCCACTGAACGCAAGTCCGGTCTTGATGGCCTGAAACGTATTTCCGTTGCTCAGCGTGCCCGAGGGCTTCCAATAGGCGAACCCAGCATAAAGGTCCACCTTCGAAGTCGCTGGTATCTTCCAGGGGTTCGGTGCAGCCTTCTTTGCAGGCGCAGGTGCGGCTTGCTTTCCCTGGGCATGCTTGGGAGCAGGCTTCTTGGCCCACGCTGCAGGACCGCAAAGCAGCACGAGCGCCATCACGGACGCGGCCGCTCTCCATTGCCGGCCGTCATTGAGCTTGCTTCGACTGTCGGACACTTTGGAACGCTCCTCGCGTTGCACTGCACTATCTTGAAGGCCACCCATCCAATCGATCATGGCAGCACCTGCAGGCTAAATGCGGCGGTTTGTGCGGCGCTACCGGAAGTTGTCGCAGATACAGTGACCTGATAGGTACCTGTTGTCGCTTCAGGAACACTGCAGCAATCAGCCGATCCGCAGCCGGTGATGGAAACCAATACACCGGCGAATAGAAGCATGATCAGCAACTTTCTGGCAGCGGCCCTCTTTCGTCCGCCGATGCCCGCTAAGAGCAGGCTTGCGAATCCGAGAGGCAACCAGATTTCAGCCAGCATCGCCGCATTCCTGCCACCAGGAGTCGAATTCATAGCTATGACCACACCAGTGGCATTACCCAGAGTTTGGATCGTCATCTTTGACGAGACCGCTGTTCCGCTGCCATCAGCTGTAAGAGTCGCGGGCGCAAACGTGCATCCTGCCCACACTGGTAGACCCACGCAACTCAGGGTCGCCGTACCCTTGTAGCCCCCATATGAGTTCAGCGTGATCGTTGTCAGCGCACTCTGGCCTGCATGGATAACCAGACTTGCCGGAGCGATCGTAATGGAGTAACTCGCCGAGAGAACATTGACGATACTTGCCGTTGACGTATTGCCGGTATAGTCCAGATCACCCACATAAACTGCGGTGATAGAGTGATTGCCGGATGTCGTGAACGTCACCGGTATGCTGAGGACATTCGAGGTGCCGATCTGCCCCGAACCGATGGGAGTTGTTCCATCGAGGATCGAGACCGAACCCGTCGGCGCTACAGTTGTCGATGGCGAGAGCGTCACAGTCAAAGCCACTGAGGCATTGAGGTTCGCCGCAGCAGGAGCGGCCAGCGCTATCCCAACCGTACCCTTATTGATCGTCAGCACTCCGTTCACAAACTGGAAGCTATAGTTCGCGGACGCCAGCGTTCCGATAGCGGCAGCGATCGGATAGGTTCCCGGCAGCGTCGGTGAAGTGGGCGTAAGCGCGAGTGTTGGGCTTCCTGAGATCGAGCTAAAGGACACATCACCGTTCACGAAGCCAGTGATGCTCGCCGTCAGATTTGGAATCGTCTGCGACAGGCCGATGGTAAAGGACGCTGCTGTGACCGTTAGTACAGCTTTACTCACGGTCAGTTGAACGGTCGCTGTGGCCGTTGAGTTGTCCGTAGTATCGGTCGGAGTGAACGTCACCGTGAGCGTGTGTGCGCCGGCGCCGAGTACCGTTCCCAATGCTGGAGAGTAGGAGAAGCTTCCCGCAATGCCTGCCGATGCATCCAACTGGGTCCCGCTAAGGGCGGTTCCGTAAATGATGGCAGCAGGCGTGGGCCAGGCAATCGCCGGAGCCGCTGGGTTCACCACCAACGTGACAGTTGCCGTTGTCACCGCATAGTCTGTCGTGTCGGTCGGCGTAAAGGTTGCGGTCAATGTATGGCTGCCAACGGCAAGAACTGTTCCGGATGCGGGCGAATAGGAGAAGCTGCCTGCAACGTTGGCGGATGCATCAAGCTGCGCGCCGCTCAGCGCCGTTCCATAACTGATCGCCGCAGGCGTTGCCCACGTGAGCACCGCGTTCGCCTGCGTCACTACGAGCGTTACGGTCGCCGTCGTCACAGAGTAGTCTGTTGTGTCGGTTGGCGTGAAAGTAGCCGTTATCAGATGGTTACCCACTGTCAACACAGTTCCGGCAGCCGGCGAGTACGAGAAGCTTCCTGCGATATTTGCGGTCGCATTCAGCTGCGTGCCGCTCAGTGGCGTTCCGTAGCTGATTGCCGCAGGCGTTGCCCACGTGATGGTCGCGAGGGACGGGTTCACGAGCAACGAAACGTTCGCGGTCTGCGTCCCGTAATCGGATGTGTCGCCGGGCGTGAATGTCGCCGTCAATGTATGGGAACCGGCAGCCAAAACGGTTCCGGCCGCTGGAGAGTATGAGAAGCTTCCCCCGGTGTTCGCCGTCGCGTCAAGCTGCGTACTGCTCAACGCCGTACCGTAGTTGATAGCGGCAGGCGTGGACCATGTAATGGACGGCGTTCCCTTTGTGACAACGAGCGGAACGTTGGCTGTCGTAGTCAAATAGTTGGCCGTGTCTGTTGGGGTAAAGGTGAGCGTTAGCGTGTCGTTCCCGGCAGGAAGAACCTGTCCCAATGCAGGTGAATAAGTGAACGTGCCGGCAGTGTTGGCCGTGGCATCCAGCTGTGTCGCACTCAGTGCGGTCCCATAGCTGATGGAAGCAGGCGCAGCCCATGTAATCACCGGCGTTGCTTGATTCACCACCAGCGTGACGCTAACCGTTCGTGACGAAAAATCGACATTGTCTGTCGGATTTAAGGTTACCTGCAATGTATGCGAACCGGCTGCTAAAACAGTCCCCGCAGCTGGAGAGTAAGAGAGGATTCCCGGCGCACTCGCAATAGCATCGAGCTGCGTCCCACCTAACGCCGTTCCATAGGAAATAGGCGCCGGCGTACTCCAGGAAATAGATGTGCCCGCCTGAAAGATCTGATAATTTACCGAATCGGTTGCGGTCGTATAGTCAACCGTATCCGTGGGGGTAAAGCTCACGGTCAGAAGGTGATTGCCGACAGGCAGAGGAGGACCAGCGGGAGGGTTATAGACAAAGGTTCCCGGTGTATTCGCCGTCGCGTCCAGCACGCTTCCGTTAAGCGGATTTCCATAGAATGCCGGCGCTGGGGTAGCCCAGGTGATCACCGGCGTTGCCTTGTTCACCACCAGGGAAACTTGGCCCGGCGCGGTTGTGTAATCGGTCGTATCGGTTGGGGTAAAGATAACCGTCAGCGTTTGCGTCCCCCCGGTCAACACAGTTCCCGCAGCTGGGGAGTACGAGAAGCTTCCCGCCACATTCGCAGTTGCATCCAGCTGCGTCGCGCTGAGCGCCGTGCCATAGGTGATGGCAGACGGGGTCGCCCAGTTAATAACCGGCGTGCCTTGATTCACAACCAGTGTTACCGTCTGTGTGGCGGTTGTGTAATCGGTCGTGTCGGTTGGGGTAAACGTTACATGCAACGTCTGAGGGCCGAAGCCCAACACGGCCCCAAAGTTTGGAGAATAGGCAAAAGTTCCAGGAATACTTGCCGTGGCATCCAGCTGCGTAGCACTGAGCGTGGTTCCATATCCGATCGCAGCAGGTGTTGCCCAGGTAACCGTAGGCGTAGTTTGCGGGACCGTCAGCGAGAGGTTGCCGTTGCTTCCAGCAAAGTTTGTGTCGCCGGAATACGTCGCCGTCGTCGCGGTTGCAGGGGGGCTGGCAGTCAAGACTCCAGTCTGGCAGGTAGCAGTACCGGTACCATCGATTGTTACATTCGTGCAGACCGGGTTGCCATTGACTGAAAACGTAATGCTGCCCGTCGCCGTGTAGTTGTCGAAGCTGTTGGGTGCGACGGTTGCTGAAAGCGTAGCGGTTGACCCGGCTGTCACGGCCGAAGTGACAGCCATCGTTAGCGTCGTCGGAATCAGATTACCCGTTATCGAAACCAGCGGGGTTCCAGGGGATGTGGCCGGCGAGAAGCTGGTGTCTCCGGCATAGGAGGCCGTGATTGTATGCATTCCGCCGCCATAGACGGTAATCGTGTTCGACGTGACAGGATCGGTGAGCGAGTACTGGGTCAGAGCGATGTCGACCTGGTTCTGCGCGGTCATCGCAATCCCGAAGCCCGCAACGTCATTCAATCCAAAGTCGGCACTGACCGCATCGCCTGCCACTCCTCCAATGGGATAGGAGATCGGAGCTGCAAAAGCTCCACTGCCCAGGTTGTCAATTTCCACCAGGTCATTCGGTGTGCTGGTCGTAACAGCAACATCCTCCAAGCCATCCCCGTTGAAGTCGCCGACGATGAGAGACGTAGGCCGGCTTCCAACGCCAATCCTGCCCGGCGCGCCGGTACCGGTGAAGTGTCCCGCTCCGTCACCAAACAGAATATCGACTGCACTCCCCGTGTAATCGGTATAGATGAGGTCAAGGTTGCCGTCGCTATTCAGGTCCTGAAGCGCGATTGAAATTGGATCGGCGCCAGTAGAAAGAGTTGTTGTGGCCGTCGCCGGAAAACCCGAAGAAAGATTGCCGGCATAAACACTGATTTTGCCGCTGCTGTCCGATACGACCAGGTCTGGAACGCCATCCCCGTTCACGTCTCCCGTTGCGATCGATAGCGGCGAAGCACTGCCCTCTACAGCAAGGGGTGTACCCGCAGTAAAGCCTCCATTGCCGTCGCCATACAGAATGCTCAGAGAGCTATCGAAGTAATTGGCAACCGCCAGATCGAGATAACCGTCGTTGTTGAAGTCCGCCGTCACAATCGATGTTGGCGTATAGCCGGTAGAAACCGGTGCTCCCGCAGCTGTGAAGTTGCCGGTGCCGTCTCCAAGAAGCACAGTCACACTGTTGCCCAGCGCATTTGCAACGGCGATATCCTGGTGCCCATCCCTGTTGAAGTCCCCGAAGGTGATCGCGTAAGGGGTTCCACCGACGCCTACCGTAGCGAACAGATTGAACTTACCCGTACCGTCATTGAGCAGGATACTCACCGTCGCATCGTTGGCATTGGTTACAGCGAGGTCGGGATAGCCATCTTCATTGAAGTCAGCTGTTGTGATTGAGTCCGGTTCGTTGCCCACGGGAACTAACTGCGTTGCATCGGTGAGCGTCACCGTATTGGTGGGGGAGATAAAGGGTCCGGTATAGAGCAGAAGGTTGCTGTTGCTCGCGTCGACAAACGAGATCGATCCCGTGGGTACGAGGCTGGTCGCCGCCGATAACGTGCCGGTAAGTGTATAGGTGTACGGCGTACCCGTCGGCGGCGGAGCGGTGACAGGCGTGCTCGTCAGGGCCAAAGAGTCGGCAAGCAGACTGCCGCGGGTAACCTGTAGCGAGGCCGCATTGGAACTTGAGGGTGAGACCACCTGTGTTCCGAGAAAGAACGCTTGAACCGAATAGTTGCCTGGCTCCAGATGCACCTTAATGGACGCCGCGCCTGTTGAAGCAACCACCTGCGCTGAACCAAGCAGCGCAGTACCCGTGCAGGGGCTGCCCGTTCCTGTTACACAGAAATTGATGGTTCCCGAAGTTGCAGCGGGGCCCGAGGCCGGAATCACGGCCGCGGTCAGGGTAACGATCTGCGACGAAATAATCGGAGAGACCGGAGACGTAGTAAGCGTCAAGTTCGAGGGGTAAGCCCCATAGAGCGTTTCGACCGGAGAAGTGCTTGACGTGAAGTTGGGATCAGCGTTGTCAGCGTCGTACGTAGCCGTGAAGTTATGCGTACCAAAACCAATCGCGGAAATGGTGTACGTGGCCACACCGTTGACCGGCGCTACCGTCGGCGTGAGCGCGGTTGCTCCGTCATAGAACGTGACCGTATCGGTAAAGGTCTCATTGCCCAGCGCCGTAGCGGGCGGGGCTGTGGCCGTCGCGACAGTCGCCGTGAGCGTAACGGTCTCATTCTGCTTCGCTTCTCCAACAGGAGCAACGGCCAAAGCTATCGTCGTACCGGTCTGAGTCGTTGAAACCGCAACAGACGACGACGTACTCGCCGCATACGTAGTGTCACCGACATAGCTGGCGACGACATTGTGCGAACCGCCCAGCGGTCCCGGGATAGGAACTGGAAGCGACGATGCGCTTTCCGTATAGATCAACTGACCTTTGGTGACATCCACACCGCCGGAAACAGAGTTGACCGCAACGATATCCCGCAGCCCATCACCGTCAATATCGGCGACGGTAACTTCACCCAGCACAGAACTGCCAATCGTCAGCGGCGACGGAGGGGTGAGCTCACTGAATCCGGACGAAGTACTGCCAAGAAAAATTGTCTCCTTGTTGCCCGTATTCACGTAGAGATCGTCAATCGCGCCGCTGATCCTGTCCAGGTTATAGACGCTCAGGTGCGTGATAGCTGATCCAAGAGTCTCTACGGAGGCTGCGGCCGCAAAGTTGCCGGTCCCGTCGCCGGCGAGCTCATACACAGTCGTTCCCGTAGCCGTCGCAAGATCGATGTTGCCGCCCTCAAATGCTCCGGCGACCATGATCCCGGAAGACGTGCCCGCGCTGGTGATCGGGGTACCCGGCGTCATCGTAAACGTGCCGCCCGGAGCCGAACTCAAAACGATCGTGACCGAATTGGCGGCCGGGTTGGCAACCGCAAGGTCGGTGAATCCATCACCGTTGAAGTCTGCTGCGACGAGCGTGGTCGAGCCCACACCTACAGTAAGAGGTGTGACCGCGGTGAACGTGCCATCGCCTACTCCCAGAAAAGCACTTACAGTCCCATCGACGTCGTTGCTAACGGCCAGATCCTGAATGCCGTCGTAATTGAAATCGCCTTTTACCAGGTAGTACGGCCCAACACCCAGCGTATACGTGGTGGCACTCTCGGTAAATGTTCCGTTCCCTGCTCCGAGATAGATCTGCAAATTGCTCCCAACCACTACAGCAAGATCAGCAATTCCATCGGCGTTGAAATCTCCCGACACCAACGCCGTCGCCCCTGTCGCAGGAAGGCCCGAAGCAGCCGGGGCTGTTAGCGTCGGGAAAGTTCCTGAACCACTTCCAAACAGAACATCTACCGCGCCTGTCGAAGTCACCACCGCCAGATCGGGATACCCATCCTGATTCAGGTCGGCAGTGACCAGCGGAACAGTTGTGCTGCTGTTAAGCGTGGCTCCCTGCGCGAGAGAACCATAACTGTAAGCCTTTGTGGCAGTGCTCGCGTTGAGCGTCGCAGTCCCGACGGGATAGTTGCCATTTGAAGAATCCAGGAAATTAATTGTGCCGGTCAGAGGAAGACCACCCGCGCCCGTGACCGTGCCCGTGAACGTATAAGCACCCACAGATCCGCTATCGGAGATGGTCGTCGCGCTCGTCGATCCGCCGGGACTGGAAACATGCACAGTAACCGAGCTCGACACATCAGCAGTTTCTGTGGATGTTCCGCTATAAAAAGCCTTGATGTCGTTGCTGCCGGCACCAAGCCGAATCCGCAAAGTCGCAGTACCCTTGCCTGCACCCGAGGACACCACCTGAGCCGATCCGAGACGGTTGCTTTCGGTGCAAGCGGTTGCCGCGGCAAAGCAAAGACTCACCGCGCCCGCACCTACAGGCGTCCCGGAGTCAGTTACAGTGGCCTCCACCGTGATGACACTACCCGTAAAAATTCCCGAGCCCAGCGGTACCGGGGGAGAAATCGCAAGCGTCGTTGTTGTGGTTCCTGCAACTGCACTGGCAGCAGACACCAGAAAAACGGCGACCGTCGGCGCCATTTTTTTTAACATTCTTCGGCAAAATAGCCTTGAGATGCAGCAGGGGGGATAAACCACGGGAGACTCCTGAGACCCAGCTGGCAGGACAAATGACACAGGGAATTGCATATTTGTGTATGGAATGGAATTTAAATTGAACGGGGCCTGTGGAGTTTATAGCCGACGAAAATTGTATTGTCAACGTGACACACTTGGTTCAACACCGCGCCATTATTGAACAAATCGCTCATCTTGGCATTTACCAAGTGGGATAAGTTACCAAATGTCGACGGTTCGCTTTAGTCTTTTTTGTGGGCACTAAATACTTTCGTTACATTACTGATGTTTATTAGTAACCTGCTTGAACTACGAATTTAATCTCCAGATATAAATATCTAACTCAAAGGTCGCGATATCGATCTTTGCGCCGTCCAGAAACAACAATGCCGCTGCCCGGCAACTTGGCAGCGGCAACGTTTTCTTACAGGCAAACTATCCCCGGCGTGACTTTACAACTTCGACAGCCTTCGCCGCTCCATTTTCAGGCGCCGCTGGAATTTCCACATCGTCCGCCGGCTTGATGCCCAGCTTCTTCCGCAGTTCGCTATCGATGCGCGCAAATACATCCTTGTTCTCTTTCAGGAAGCCACGCACATTCTCGCGTCCCTGCCCGATGCGTTCGCCCTGGTAGCTGTACCAGGCACCCGACTTGTCCACGATGTTATGCAGCACCGCAAGGTCCAACGAATCGCCCTCTTTCGAGATGCCTTCACCATAAAGAATGTCGAACTCGGCATCGCGGAATGGCGCTGCTACCTTGTTCTTCACGATCTTCACCTTGGTGCGATTGCCAACGACGACGTCGCCTTCCTTCACCGCGCCAATACGACGGATGTCGATACGCACTGACGAATAGAACTTCAACGCCCGCCCACCGGTTGTCGTTTCAGGATTACCAAACATCACACCAATCTTCTCGCGAACCTGGTTGATGAAGATCAGCGATGTCCGTGACTTCGACACCGTTCCGGTCAGTTTTCTGAGCGCCTGAGACATCAACCGCGCCTGCAAGCCCATGTGCGAGTCGCCCATTTCGCCGTCGAGTTCGGCCTTAGGCACCAGCGCCGCAACCGAGTCGACTACCAGCACGTCGATCGCGCCCGATCGCACCAGCGCTTCCACGATCTCCAGCGCCTGCTCACCATAATCCGGTTGGCTCACCAGCAGATTATCCGTATCGACGCCCAGCTTCTTCGCGTACGCCGGATCGAGCGCATGTTCAGCGTCCACGAAAGCCGCCAGACCGCCGTTCCTCTGCGCTTCAGCAATGATCTGCAGCGTAATGGTCGTCTTACCCGAGGACTCCGGTCCGAAGATTTCAATCACGCGCCCGCGAGGGACACCGCCGACGCCAAGTGCTGCGTCAAACGAAATCGAACCCGTCGAAATGACCGAAATTGGCCCAATGGCTTCTTTCGCCCCGAGCCGCATTACCGACCCTTTACCAAACTGCTTTTCAAGCTGTGAGAGTGCGGTTTCTATGGCCTTGCTGCGGTCATCTGCCACGGTTATTTCTCCTTTTAGCCACGCATCGAGCTCATTGTGGGGTCGCAAAGCGAGTCTAGCATCGAAGCCGCCGGAAAAGCAAAATAAAAGCGAAAGTTCAAATGAGGAAAACCGGGCTGTTTTAGACCCTCTTTCCCAAATCCGGCGCCAGGAATCGCGTGCGATACCCTGTAGCTCATGTCCCGCTTCCGCTACCTCGACGCTCTGACAACCGCTTTCGTCGTAGTCCTGCTGGTTTCAAACCTGCTAGCACAGAAGGTCATCCGCGTCGGCCCGTGGGAGACCTCGGCGGCCATGGTGCTCTTCCCCATCACCTATATCTTTGGCGACATCTTCACCGAAATCTACGGCTACGCCGCCAGCCGCCGCGCTATCTGGCTTGGCTTCTTCGGCACAGCTTTGCTTTACGCCGTCTCAGCGCTGGTCATCGCTCTTCCCGCTGACCCGGACTGGCACAACCAGCAGGCTTTCATCACGGTGTTCGGCATCTTGCCCCGGGTTCTCATTTCCAGCCTCATCGCCTTCTGGGCCGGCGAATTCGCCAACTCTTTCACCATGGCCAAGCTCAAGCTCATCACCAAAGGCCGCTGGCTCTGGACGCGCACCGTCGGCTCCACCGTGGTCGGCCAGCTCGTCGATACCACGCTGGTCATCACGATCATGTTTGCGGGCAAGTTCTCCACTCACAAACTCATGCTCATCATTGTCGAGGGCTACCTGCTCAAAGTTGCCTACGAAGTCATGGCCACACCGCTGACCTATCTGGTCATCAACTGGCTCAAGCGTGCCGAGCATGTCGATACCTTCGACACCCACACGAATTTCAACCCATTTCGGTTCGCGCCTCGATCGTCTGAAAAACTTTAACGCGGTGGTCGCTGCGTTCTCTGCGAAACCACCGCGCCCACTGCGTTAAGCTTCTTCAGCCACTAAAGCCGATTCACGCGCCGATAGACTCCGTCGCGCAGATGTTCGACATTAAAATTGAGGAGATAGCCTAATCTTCGCTGAGCCAGCTTCAAGTAGGAGACAAGCTGAGCGAGATGCACTGGCGCTATACCCTCCAACGCTTTCACTTCAACGATCAGCTCATTCTCAACGAGTAAATCGATCCGGTAACCCACATCGGCCAGTTTCACTCCTTCATAGATAACTGGAACCGGAACCTCGATCTTTACATCAAAGCCACGGCTCCTCAGTTCATAGACCAAGCAAGCTACATATGCGCTTTCCAAAAGCCCCGGCCCCAAGCTGGTATGAACGCGAAACGCTGCATCGAGCATCTGTGTCCCTAATGCATTCAGCTCCTCAGGCGTCACACATTACCTCTTCAACAAATCCATCGGCACATTCACATCCTCAATCCGGAACAACCCCGCCAGCGCCGGATGCCTCGCCGCGATTGCCCGATACATCTCCCACGCCACCCGCCGATAGCTGAAGTGCCCGGCAATCCCTGACCGCAGCTCCGAGATATACAGCGCCTCCGCAAAGTCCATCTTGAACATCGCCCGGCACCGCGTCCCCAGCGGCAGCAAATACTGCGCACTCTGCGCAGCCTCCGGCTCGCCTGAGTCCTTCACCGCCCGATACGCCGCGAACGCCGCTTCCATCGCTGCCTTGTACGCGCCTTCGAGTCCAGCTTCCTCCAGCGTCGGCTGCCCCGGGCAAACCGGCTCATCATACCCATGCACGTCGCTGAACTCCTGGATCAACTGCACGCAGCGCCGATGCCGGTGCATATCGCGAAACGCCCCAATATCCATCAGAATGTCGAACCGGAACCCATGCCCCGAGTGGAACGCCCGCAGCAGCTCATCATGCTTGCCGCGATGCGCCGTGCCCAGCTTCAGCAGCTCATTCCGACGCTTCTCCGGCAGGCTCGCCACCATGCCACGCAGCTGCCTGTACGAGTAATGACAGCATCCATAGAGTAGCGACGTCGTCAGTTCGACCTCAAGGTCCTCGTCATCATCCAGGAGATCCACAATCGGCGCCGGATAAATCTCCACACCGTTCATCAACTCGCGCACCGCCTGCGAAACCTCTTCACGCGTCTTCATCTGATACTCATTCGGCTCGGCGTACTTCACCAGCGTCGGCGCAGTCCTCACAGGGGTCATCAGGTCGTTCAGGATCTCGGCCGTGGCGACAGCATCAACCGTTCCCTCACCCGCCATCTGCTCCAGCTTGTCGCGCTGCACATTCCACGCCGGCTCGGTCGCCGCTGCGCGCAGCTTCTCGCCCAGCCCGCGAATCTCCGCGAACTCACTCGAAAGCAGCCGCGACACCTGCGTCTCCAGCGTCCGCGCGTTCACAATCTGCCCCAGCGACGTATTCGTCGCCATCGGCAGCAGATACCGCGCCGCGTCAAACGCCCGCGCCTTCAGCGTGCGATCGTAGCTGTCCTGCTTCATCGCCTCCGGCCGCGGAATCGCCTTCTTCAGCGCTTCAAACATTCCGGCACTCAGTGCGTCGTAGTCGGCAAACAACGCCTCGATAGCCTTCGTATAAGCCTTCTTCTGTCCCCCGAGTTTTGGCGTATACCAGCCCGACCGCCGAAAGTCCTGGTACCGCGTCGACCGCTCCTGCCCATCCCAGCGTGTCTCATCCACCAGCGCAATCGCCGCCAGCAGGCTCAGCTTTTCAATCGCAAACGGAATATGGGCGAGATCGGCAATCGAGCGGTGCCCATACTGGAAATAGAACGTGTTCAGAAACTGCTCAGCCTTCTGCGAGCTGATCTCGGCCAGCGACTCCCGCATGGTCAGGGCCGACCGCGAGTACTTGGCCATCGCATAGGCCAGCACCTCCGGCTCAGCGCCGTGGATAGCGTAGACTTCGGTTGAGTTTTCAGGATGCGGGGAAGGGTCGGGGTGCAGCTCATTGCTCTCTGTCATAACTCGCACAAGAATATCGCCTCTACCTGTGATTTATTAGACTAGGCACGAAAGGAAGAACGTCATGGATGAGCAACGGCCACTCTGGCGGACAGCGTGGTATTGGAAACAGACCACTGTCTATTTCCTTCTCCCCTGGACCATCGTGCTGTCAATACTGTTGGCGCTCTTTAAAACCAACCACATTTCCCATCACGCCTATCAGGTCATAAACCGGTCGCTTACGCCAGTCTGTGGCGTTGCCGCTGTCGTCTACACAATGTGGATCAACCACAGAGCCAGCCAGCGTACCGCCGCAGAACACCCATAAGGAACCAATGACCAGTCTCACCGGAAAAATCGCACTCGTCACCGGCGCTTCGCAGGGTATCGGACGCGCCTGCGCCCTCGCCCTCGCCACACAGGGCGCCACCGTCGCCCTTGCCGCCCGCAACATCGAAAAGCTGGACGCCGTGGCCGCCGAGATCACCGCTGCCGGAGGCACCGCCAAAACCTACGCACTCGACGTCTCCAGCGAAGACTCCATCAAGTCCGCCGCCAAGCAGGTCCTTGCCGACCTCGGCGCCGTCCACATCCTCGTCAACAACGCCGGCATCACCAGGGACGGCCTCGCCCTCCGCATGAAGCTCGCCGACTTCGACGACGTCCTCCGCACCAACCTCACCGGCGCCTTCCTGCTCACGCAGGCCGTCATCTCGTCCATGATGAAAGCCCGCTGGGGCCGCGTCATCAATATCACCTCGGTCGTCGGCGAAACCGGCGCCGCCGGCCAGGCCAACTACGCCGCCTCCAAGGCCGGCCTCATCGGCCTCACCAAGTCGCTCGCCCGCGAGTTCGCTTCCCGCAGCATCACAGTCAACGCAATCGCCCCAGGCTTCATCCAAACAGCCATGACCGACGAGCTCACCGACGCCCAGAAAACCGCCATCCTTGCCCAGATCCCGCTGGCACGCTACGGCTCCGACGCCGATATCGCCGCCTCCGTAGCCTTCCTCGCATCCGACGCCGCCGGGTACATCACCGGCCACACGCTCGACGTCAACGGTGGCATGTACATGGGCTAAACGCCCTATCTGTTGGCTGTTCTCTGTTCGCTGTTCCCTGTAAGTTACGAGTGCCGTCCGCAACACGAATCTTAAAGGGTACTCAAAGCCACACGATTGTTACACTTAGTCCTTGCCACACTCGCATTCGGTAGTTACTTTATCGCTAATGGCACATATGCAAACAGCTCTGCCGACACCGCACGTCCCTACGCCGGAACCGGCGCCGATCGCTATCGGAACCACGATTCGCGCTTTCCGTCTGCAAAAAGGCATGTCGCAGGGCGACATCGAGAAGCGCACGGGCCTGCTCCGCTGCTATCTCTCCCGCGTCGAAAACGGCCACACCGTCCCTTCGCTCGACACGCTGGCCAAAATCGCTGGGGCCCTCGACCTTCCCCTAAGCCAGTTCTTCTCGGAAGAGATCGTTCGCGACGTGCCCGGCCTCAGCCTGAACGAAGACGAAATTCGCTTCCTCACCCAGATCCAGCGCTACTCCGCGAACCTGAGCGAAAGTGATCGCCGCCTGCTTCTGGCCATGGTCCGCAAGTTTGCCGCGACAGCCAGCCTCTCCATAAGCTAAGACCGTCTGCAAACAAGAAAAAGCCCCCGGCCATCCGGAGGCTTTTTCTTTGCGGCAAGTATAGCCCTGCGGCACCAACACCCGTCAAGGCCCAGTCTGTGAATCTTTCATTACTTCGCGAAAGCCCCAAGCCCATACCCTATCAAGCACAAAACAAAGGCCGCCAGCACAAATACCAGCCTCTGCCGCGCCCGGTAGCTCTGCCGGCCGGAGGTCATTCGCGGAAACAGCGGAAATCCCAGCGCCAGCCCACACACAAACCCACCCAGATGCGCGCTGTTATCTACCCGCGGGAGCATGCTCGTATCGATGTGCAACCGCGCCAGTTGCTGGCCGGAAGACTCCGGCAGCAGGTTGGGAATGATCCCGATCGCGAGGTTCAACACCGCAAACCAAATTACCGACCGCCGCAGACTCCGCAGCTCTTTCCACGGCAGCGACAGCTTCCTGTTCGACAACAGCACAATCAAAATTCCTGCAACTCCAAACACCGCTCCGGATGCCCCCGCCACCAGCGCATCCTGCCGTGTGAACACGCTCCACGCCAGCGACAGCATCATCCCCGCCCAGCCCGTCAGCACATAGACAGCCACCAGCCCCTGCTTGCCGAGCAACGGCTCTCCAAACAGGCCCAGGTTCCACAGACACCACATGTTCACGGCAATATGCAGGATCGTCACATGCACAAAGATCGAGGTAATCAGCCGCCACCACTGCCCATTCAGCACCGCAACGGAATCGCTAGCCCCAAACCGCATCAGCGTATCGATATCGAACTGGGCCGTCAGAACCCCAAGTCCCGCATGGTGCCGAATCATGTTGACAGCCGGGCTGAACCGGAACATCGCTGCAAACACCAGCAGATTGATGCCCACCAGCAGATACGTCGCCGGATACGCCAGCGCGTACGGCGGTTTCTCATTCTTCTTTACCGCCGTACGCGCCTCTTCCAGCGCTTCCGAAGGCGTCTCGGCACGCGAAAAATCTACATCTATCGTTTGAATCGGCAGGGTTTGGTCGGAGTCAGTCAAGGTATTTGACTCAATGCTAGCCTACGCAGCCTGCTTGCGCAGCCGTTCCCGCTCTTCCGGGTCTCGTGCCACCGCACGCCGCTCGCGGAACATCGAGGTCAGCATCCCCGGAACCGGGGTTGCAATCGCCACCAGCACCCACAGCAGCAGCGAGATAAACACGCCCACACACGCCACCGTCTCCAGGCTCACCGCGATGCTGTCCGGAATCCGCCGGAACTCCGTCGCACCCTCACCATGCAGATGCACATGCACCGCACTGATGTGGCTGTACGCCTCCAGCTTGTGCATCACCAGCGCCGCCAGCAGAAACGCCGCAAACGACAGCGTCGTAGCCGACAAAAGCAGCAAATCCACCGTCCGGTGCAGCCGCTGGCGCTTCTTGCAGTACGTGCAGGCGACCAGGTGATCCTCGTAATCGCCCCGTAAGTCCTTTGGAATCCCCGAGATATCGTACCGCCAGCCGGACAGAATCGCCCCAATCACCTGATCGTTGCAGGCTTCGTGGCTCTTTCCGCGCTGATAAGTCGTAAATGGCATCGGTTTCTCTAGTTTAGATGAACTGCTGCTCAGAAAGTAGCACTCTTTCTGTAGAGCGACTACGTCCAATTGGTGCTATTTTGCTCACCCTACAAACAAATCGGCTCCAGCGGCGCGTCCTGGCCCGCCAGCACCACCCGATTGCCCAGCAGCGTCATCCGGTTCCCAATCGCCTGCTCCGCAGCCAGCCGCGCCAGCTCCGGCAGGTTGTTCTGCTCGGAAAGATGCCCCAGCACGATCGTATGCGCCCCGCCGTCATAGTCCCGCAGCAGATACTCCGCGGTCGCGTGGTTCGACAAATGCCCCACCCGCGACAGCACCCGCTGCTTCACGCTCCACGGATACGGCCCATCCTTCAGCATCTCCAGATCGTGGTTGCTTTCCAGCAACAGCACATCCACACCCTTCAGCGCCTGCTTCACATTCGGAGGAATGTACCCCAGGTCCGTCGCCACAGCCATCCGGATCGACTCATGCCGCGCATGAAACACAAACCCGCAGGGATCGGCCGCATCATGCGGAATCGTGAACGGATTCACGTCGATATCCCCAATACAAAAATCCTCACCTGCCTTGAAGTACTCCACCGCCGGCAGAAACGCCGGGTTCGCCTTCACCTTGGCGACGACCTCAGCCGGCTCGCAAGCCTCTTCGGCCGCAGCCTCCATCAAAACCTCGCCCGCATCCGCCGAGCTCAACCCATCCACCGCTGAATCCCCAGGATCCACGGCCGCAGAAATCCCCGCCGGCATCAGCGCCAGCACGGTATGCGCCGGAGCATGCGCATTCGCGGTCTCCACGGCCCGCGCTTCCTTCTCGCGCTGCATCATGTCGAGCCACTTCGCGTAGCTCATCGTCGTACGCGGCGTCAGCATCCGCACCCATGCCCTGTGCGTCGACTCCGTAAAGAACACCGGAATCTTCAACCGCCGCGCCAGCACCGCCAGCCCCGCCACATGGTCCAGATGCTCATGAGTAATCAGAATGGCGTTCAACGCCGCCGGGTCTTCCCCCACCAGCTCCATACGCCGCAGCAGCTCACGACACGAAAGCCCCGCATCCACCAGGATCCGCGTCGTCCCCGACGCAATCACGGTCGAATTCCCCTTCGACCCCGAAGCTAAAACGGTCATCCTCACCACTTAAGGATACGCCGCTCGCCTGTGATTAACGCAGCCCAGCCACGAACACTCGCACCGCCCGAAGCACCCCTCTACCCTCTACACACTCTGCTTCTTCAGCGGCGCCAGAAAGTTAACAATCGACCGCATCACAACCTCATCGCGCTGGTTATAAACCATCGTCCTCGACCGCACCACACCAAACGTAGGCCGCGAGGTCGAGTGCCTCACACTCAGAATCTCCGCCTCGGTCCGCAGCGAGTCACCCGGACGCACCGCCTGCTTCCACCGAATCTCTTCCACGCCCGCACCAATCATTCCGCCGGCAATCTGGATCGACTCCACCCGCAAACGCATCACGATCGCCGCCGTCAGCCAGCCCGAAGCCGCCAGCCCCTTGAAGAACGAGCTCTCCCCAGCATCTTCATCCAGGTGGAACGGCTGTGGATCGTAGCGCTCTGCAAATTCTTTGATCTCTTCCGCGGTCACCTTGTAACTACGCAGAGAGTTGAACTTCAACCCCGGATGCAAATCTTCAAAATACAATTCAGTCGCCACTGCTCATTGCCACCTTTGTCATCGTTCTCTCTACCCTTACACTCTACCCTCTAACGCCTGTACTCATAAAATCCTTTGCCCGACTTCCGACCCAGCCAGCCTGCATCCACCATCCTCACCAGCAGCGGACAAGGCCTGTACTTCGGCTCGCCCAGCCCATCCTCCAGCACCCGCATAATATCCAGGCAAACATCCAGCCCGATGAAATCCGCCAGCGTCAGCGGCCCCATCGGATGCGCCATCCCCAGCCGGAACACCGCATCCACAGCCTCGGCCGTCGCCACGCCTTCCATCACCGCAAACATCGCCTCATTGATCAGCGGCATCAGCACCCGGTTGCTCACAAACCCCGTTGCATCGTTCACGGCCACGGGAGTCTTCCCCATCTCCAGCACCATCAACCGGACCGCCTCAAACGTCGCATCCGACGTCTGCAGCCCGCGAATCACCTCCACTAGCGCCATGACCGGCACGGGATTGAAGAAGTGCATCCCGATCACGCGGTCCGCGCGCTTCGTCCCGCCAGCCAGCTTTGTAATCGAAATCGACGAAGTATTCGAAGCCAGAATCGCCTCCGCCCCCAGCAACTCATCCAGCCGCCGAAAGATCTCCTGCTTCACCACCAGCTTCTCAGTAGCCGCCTCCACCACCAGCCCACACCCACTCAACTCCGTCATATCCAGCGTCGGCCGCACGCGCCCACAAATCTCCTCAACCTCCGCTGGATCGACCTTCCCCTTTGCCGCCTCACGATCCAGGTTCGTCCGAATCGTCGCCATCCCCCGATCCAGCGCCGCCCGCTCCACCTCAAACAACCTCACCTCAAAACCACCCCGCGCAAACACATGGGCAATCCCATTGCCCATCGTCCCCGCCCCAACCACCCCAATCACCCGACGTCCCGCCACACCCTCACCTCAACAACAAGCAAGTCTAAGCCTTTGGTTTTACTTTGCGAAACTTCGCCACCTTCGCGCCCTTTGCGTTCAAAGCTTTCCCGTCCCCGCCCATACAATCAAAGCGACCCCATGAACCGCATCCTCCAAAGCGAAAACCTCACCGCCCTCCGCACATTAGACTCCGCCAGCATCCCGCTCATCTACATCGACCCGCCCTTCAACACCGGCACCACCCAATCCCGCCCCCGCCTCAAAACCATCCGCGACGACGCCGGCGACCGCACCGGCTTCGGCGGCCGCCGCTACCGCACCATCAAGCTCGACAACCAATCTCCCGCCCCCAACTACCTCGACGCCTTCGACGACTACATCGGTTTCCTCCGCCCTCGCCTCGAAGAAGCCCACCGCATCCTCTCCGCCACCGGCTCCTTCTTCCTCCACGTCGACCCCCGTGAAGTCCACTACTGCAAAGTCCTCCTCGACGAAATCTTCACCCGCCCCTGCTTCCAGAACGAAATCATCTGGGCCTACGACTACGGAGCCCGCAGCACCAAGCGCTGGCCCGCCAAGCACGACAACATCCTCTGGTACACCAAGCACCCCACCAACTACACCTTCAACCTCGCCGCATCAGACCGCATCCCGTACATGGCCCCCGGCCTCGTCGGCCCCGAAAAAGCCGCCCGCGGCAAAACCCCCACCGACGTCTGGTGGCACACCATCGTCTCGCCTACCGGCAAAGAAAAAACCGGCTACCCCACCCAGAAGCCTCTCGGCATCCTCGAACGCATCGTTCGAGTCCACTCCAACCCCGGCGACACAGTCCTGGACTTCTTCGCCGGCTCCGGCACCACCGGCCTCGCCGCCGCGAAGAACAACCGCAACTACATCCTCATTGATCAGAATCCTGAGGCGGTCGCCCTCATGCAGAAGCGACTGAGACTTTCGGATCCGGCCTGATGCCACGATCGCT
>JAMFSR010000042.1 GCA_026225395.1 Granulicella sapmiensis | reverse complement strand
AGGGGTTGGACGCGTTGATGCGGGCGGTGTTCTTGCTGGTGTGCCAACGATTGATGGTGGTGTCGTACTGCATGCCGGGGTCGCCGCACTGCCATGTGGCTTCGGCGATCTTGTGCATGAGGTCGCGGGCCTTGTACTCCTTGACGGGCTCCTTGCCCTTGACGGTGCGGGTGGTGAAGCTGCCGTCGGTTTCGACCGCGTGCATGAACTCGTCGGTGACGCGGACGGAGTTGTTGGCGTTCTGGAAGAAGATGGAGCTGTAGGCTTCGGCGTCGGGCGAAGAGCCGTCGTAGCCAGCCTGCATGAGGTGCCAGGCCTTGCGCTCTTCCTTGACCTTGCACTCGATGAAGTCTTCGATGTCGGGATGGTCGATGTTGAGGATGACCATTTTTGCAGCCCGGCGGGTTTTGCCGCCGGACTTGATGACGCCGGCGAAGGCGTCGAAGCCGCGCATGAAGCTGAGCGGGCCGGAGGCGGTGCCGCCGCCGGAGAGAGTTTCCATGCTGCCACGGATGGCGGACAGGTTGGAGCCTGCGCCGGAACCCCACTTGAAGAGCATGCCTTCGGTCTTGGCGAGGGTCAGGATGCTGTCGAGGGAGTCGTTGACGGAGTTGATGAAGCAGGCCGAGCACTGGGGCTTGGAGTAGCCGGTGCGGGAGAAGGCTACCTTGCCCTGCTCGGCGTTCCAGTGCCAGTTCTGGGCGTCGGAGTTGGGCTCGAGGCGATCGCAGCCGACGTTGAACCAGACGGGTGAGTTGAAGGCGACCTTCTGGTTGAGGAGCAGGTGCGAGAGCTCGGCGAAGAAGATGTCGGCGTCGTCCTGGGAGGCGAAGTAGCCGTCGCGGATGCCCCAGTCGCGCATGGACTCGGCGACGCGGGTGATGAGGGCGCGGACGCCGGACTCGCGCTCGGGGGTGCCGACCTGGCCGTGGAGGTACTTGCTGGCGACGATGTTGGTCGCGGTCATGGACCAGTCGGCGGGGACTTCGACGTTCTTCTGCTCGAAGATGAGCTTGCCCTTCCAGTCCTGGATGATGGCGTCGCGGAGCTCCCAGGTGATCTCGTCGAAGGGCGAGACGCCGGGCTTGGTGAAGTGGCGATCGAATTTAAGGCCAGGGGCTCCGGGCTTGCCGAAGGTGGGGCGGGAAGCGGCGGCTTGGGAACCGTGGAAGACGGAAGTGTTGCTGAGTGTTTCGGCCATGAGAGTAAAACCCCTAGATCATTAGATTCGCCGGAAGTGCATCCGGTGCTTGCAGCGGTGTGACTTGAAGCCTGGTGAAGCGCGTTGCGTGCGACACAGCTTTAGGACACGCCGAAGGAAACCTGCGACCCGCGACGGACGTGAAAGGGTTTCTTGAACGGTGTGGCCGAGGCAACGGGCTCTGCACCAGGAGCTGCGGTGAAGATGAAAGTACCGCCCCATGTGGTACGAGTCAAGTATAAAACAACTAGATATTGTGGTGTCGAAGTAGATACCCCAAGAATGCGGGTGCGCGTGGGGTCAACTTCGGTTTTTCTAGGGTTTTCGTGTGGAAAGCTCTGGAAAGGTGCGTCAATTGCGGGTTTTGTTAATGGCCCGTGAATGAGCTTTCTTAGAGTAGCGCCGGGGAGGAGCGGGAGCAAGGGGTAAGAGTGGTGCAAAACGGCGATTTCTGGGGTGGTTTGGGTGGAAATGTGGAGAAGTGGGAGTTGGGGGTCTGGGGGTTGGGGGTTGGGGGTTGGGGAGATGGTGATGTCTGGGCGTTTACAACTCGACTTGTTGTAGGAGCCGCCAGGAACCGAAGAGGACCGCGGCGGCGAAGGCCAGGTGGAGGGTGATGGTGAGGGGGGAGGGCTGGAAGTCGAGCGATGCGGTTTTGGGCGCCCACATGAATAGCGCTAGTGGGATGGAGCCTTTGCCGAAAACGGCGGAGCCCAGGATTCCTGGGATGAAGATGAAGAGCAGGAGTGGAGCGATGCCGAGCGTACGGAGATGTTTGTTGGGGCTAAGACCGAGCCAGCGCTGCGCGTAGAGGATGGAGTACGTGCAGAGCCCGAGGGAGATCGCTGCTAGATAGAAGCGCCAGGCGTGCGATGCGGTAAGGGCGGCGAAGAAGGATGGGTGTGGCCCGAGGGCGGCTACGGCGGGGATGAGTTGCGCATCGGCCGCGATGTGGGCCAGGGCGGGAGCGTGGACGAGGCTGAGCCAGCCTAAGAGCAGAAGGTATGCAGCAGGCGGGATGAGCGCGAGGGCGGCGGTGGCGATGATGAGCGGGTTGAGGAGGATGGTGCGGCGTGGGATGGGTCGCGTGAGGAGAAAGCGGCGGTCTCCGATGGGGACGGGGTTGGAGCCAGAGCCGGAGGTGCTGACGCCGAGGCGGAGGCCGGTGATGAAGCCGAGGATTCCGCCGGTGTAGCAGGCGGTTACCGAGAAGCTGTAGAGGAAGAAGAGAACGTCACGGGGGTCGGGTGGGCAGCCGCAGAACTTGTGCCAGAAGACGGTGAGGTCGGTGAAGCTTTCGGCGCTGGAGTTGGAGAAGACGAGCAGGACGATGAACATCGTGAAGAGAGAGACGAAGATGAGGCGGCCGCGTACGAGGGTGAGGAATGGGCGGAGGAGCATGTGGGGTTCCTCGGAGGTTTAAATATCTTGATGGTTGGTGAAGAGGCGAGCGCCGGTGATGCATATAGCGGCAAGCGCGATGGGGACGAGAGCATAGATGAGCGGTGGCGGTGGGCCGAGGCTGAGATAGATATAGAGCGTTCGGAAGAAGTAAGACGTGCCACCGTTGGAGCTGAAGGAGATGATGACGATCGCGAGAGGAACGAAGGCGGCAGGGATCATCAACAGGGGAAGAGCGGCGTTGGACCTGAGGCGCAGAACGGGTGCGGAGCCAAGGAAGACGACCAGGGAGAAGAAGAGTGTGATGGTGGTGAGGATGGAGAGAAAGATAGAGTGCGCGGAGGTGACGAGTAGGCCGGCGTAAAGCTGGGCTACGTCTGAGTCGTCGGGGCCGAGGAGACGAGGGATGGTGGCGGGAAGATTGTGCCAGATGGGTCCATGGAGAGCAACGAGGATCGCAAACGCTAGTGCGATGCCGGTGGCAGCGCCGGCGATCATCGCTGTGAGGACGGAGAGTACTTTTGTCCAGAAAACGAAGCTGACGGGGATGGGACGCGTGCGGTAGAAGCGAGCCTCGGGGCCGAAGCGCATGGGCATGATGACCGCGATACCGGAGAACAAGACCATAGTGAAGAAGAATTGCGTGGAATGGGAAGCGCCAACGATGAAGGAGTACCAGAGATAGGCCGAGTGGTTGAACCACTTGTCGCTGTTGGCGCTGGCAACGGTGAAGAGCGGCAGAGTGAAGATGAAGGCGATGGTCCAGGCCATCACGGCGTAGAGAGATCCGGCGACCTTTAGATGTTGCAGGAGGAAGATGCGGCGTGCGGATGGTAGACCGCGGAGCAAAGCGGCTTCCGGCTGTGGCGTGGGGACGAACGGCAGGGCGTCTTGCTCGGCTTTCGCAGCGGCGCGCAGGATGCTGCGGATCTTCCACACCGCGGCGGCAACGATTGGAAGCATGAAGGTGAGGAAGGAAAGGCTGAGGTGGGCGATCATGCGAACTCCTCTTCCCTGTCGGCTGCGGTGGATTCGCTGGTGCGGCAGAGCTCTAGGAAGATTTCGTTGAGCGACATGGGGTTGGATTCGACGATGGTGGCGCCGTTGGCGATGAGGTCCTGCGCGAAGGCTTCGGGCGCACTTTGCAGAATGTATTGGGTGGCGTGGGCTTGCCGCCTGGTGGAGAGGATGCCGGGATGTGACGTGGGAAGCGCGGCACCGGTGACGGTGAGGCGGCGGAAGCTGGAGCGAATGTCGTCGAGGGGGCCTTCGAGGAGGATGCGGCCGCGATCCATGATGCCGATGTGGTCGGCGATCTGTTCGATTTCGGCGAGTTGATGCGTGGAGAGGAAGATGGTCCGGCCTTCCGCGGTGCAGTCTTCGACGAGGAGGCGGAGGAGTTCGTCGAGGGCGATGGGATCGAGGCCGGTGGTGGGCTCGTCGAGGATGAGCAGGCGTGAGCGCTGGGCGATGGCGCAGGCGAGCGCGGACTTGGTCTTGTTGCCGAGAGAGAGCTTCATGAAGGCCGTGTCGAGAGGAAGCTCGAGGCGCTTGATGACTTTGCGGGCGAGGTCGTCGGACCAGGTTTCGGGGTAGAAGTTACGGTTGAGCTCAAGGAGCTTGCGCGCTGAGAGCGCGGCGAGCATTTTGTCCTCGGGGACGTAGCCGACCTGGCGGAGGACGTCGATACGTTCGGGATCGCGAGCGGGGTTGAGGCCGAAGACTTTGATGTCACCCGAAGTGGGATGGGCGAGGCCCATAGCCATGCGGATGGTAGTGGTTTTGCCGGCGCTGTTGCGGCCGAGGAGGCCGTAGATGGAGCCTTCGGAGACGTTAAGGTTCAGGCCATCTACGGCGTGGGTTTTCTTGTTGCCGAGGCTGTACGTCTTGACGAGCGCGTTGGTCTGGATGGCGTAGGTGGTCATTGGTCGTCTCCGGAGGAGTTGGGCGTGCGGGTGCGGCGGGCTTTGGCGAGGTCGTTGAGGGCTGCGTCGAGAAGCTTATGGACGTCGGTGGCTGGAAGCTGGAGCTGCGAGGCTTCGACGGCTAGCTGCTCGGCCAGCGGACGAAGGCGGCGGAGCTTTTCTGCTTTGAGCAGACCGGGAGCGAGCGAGGCGACGCTGGCGACGAAAGTGCCTCCGCCGGGGACGGTGCGGATGACGCCTTCGCGCTCGAGGTTCTGGAAGGCACGGGCGACGGTGTTGGGATTGATGCGGAGATCGGCGGCGGTGCGACGGGTGGACGGGAGCGGATCGCCGGATTGAAGCAGGCCAGAGGCGATGGCCTGCTTGATCTGCTGCTCGAGCTGCAGATAGACGGGGACGCCCGAGCTCGCGGAGATGCGCAGCGACAGCATGACTGTACTAATACAATAGTACGGCCACCAAATGCAAGACTACTTTGTGGACAGCGTCTCGATCCGGCTAGATGAAGGCCGATACCTGTTCGCCGATGAGTTGGCCGAGGCGGCGGTAGCTTTCAAACTGGGTTTCGGTAAACCACTGGTTCAGGGTAGAGTCCTGTGGGAAGTTGGGGAAGGCGCGGCGGTAGTGGAGGATGTCGGCTGTTTCGTCGCCGGTGATGGAGGTTTTGAGATAGATGACTTTGCCAAGGAAGTCTTTCGGGTCGAGCTTTGAGGAGGCGGGTGGCGTGTATTGAATGGTGCCTACCTGGAAGTGCTGCCTGGCGTGGCCGGTTGCGGGGTCGGGCAGCATGGGTGTGAGGTCAAGAGTAATTTCAGCGCCGAAGTCAGTGCGGCACTTTGAAATGGCGAGGCCGATGCCTTCGAAGACAGTGGTGGTGTCTTCTTCTGCGTCGCAGATGACGATGAGCGCGGTACGGCGGCGAACGAGCTCGTAGAGGCCCATGTTTTCAAAGTGGCCGCCATCGCAGAGGCAGACGTAGTTGCTGGTGTCGTCCGCGAGGCCGAAGAGTTCGCTGAGGAGGTAACGAAGACCAAAGGCGGGAGTGGGAAATTTGTGAGTGCAGGGCCATATGCCGGGCCGGCGCGGGTTGGCGAGCCACCATCCCAGGCGAGCGTTGAAAAGGGTCATGAGGAAGGCGAGCGCGGGTTGGGTGCTGTATCCCTGGTTGGGACTGAGCGCCGCGCCACAGATGGCGGTGACGGTAGAAAGCTTAATACCGCGCTCCATGTAGGCATATTGCTCGGTGGGAGCGTAGCCGACGTAGGTGGTGTCGTTGGTGTGGCCGGTTTCACCGGTCCAGCCGACGTGGTAGCCGGAGTAAAGCGGGGTGAAAGCGAAGCTGGCGCCTTTGCGCTCCTGGGCGCCGAGGTCTTCGCCGTAGCTTAGGTTGATCGTGGAACAGAAGATGGGAAACGGCCCGGTGTAACGACCCTTGTGGAAGATGGTTCCGGGAAGAGGATCGTAGTTGGCCGGCAGGAGGTCGGCCATAGCGATGCCGTGGCTGGCTGTGTCGTGGTCGTCGAAGCCGGTGAAGGGGTCGGGCTTGCGGTTTCTGCGAGTGGCGCCGAGATAACAGCGGGCGAGGCGGTTGCGGTAGAAGCCGTGCATGGAGAAGTCGTTGACGTCTACACGCCAGCCGAAGAAGAGGAAAATCGTGAGGATGATCAGGAAGAAATAGAAGTAGTGCATGAGGGATGTGCCCGGGCCCATTGCTGCATAGGCGGACTCGACTCCTGTGGAGACGATGACCATGAGGAGGAGGATGCAGAGCGGAGCGCCGATCATGCCAACGATGTCCATGGCGCTATAGCCGAAGAATTTGTTGGGGTCGGGTTTGCCATCGGACTTGGACGAGTTGCCGGCTAGAAGCGTGGCGGCGTGGACGAGGATGGTGGAAAGGCCCACAGCTGCAAGTTCTTTCCTGCCCATCCTTTGACACCACTGGAAGAGTGGAGGGCCGAGGCGGGCGATGGAGGTGACAGCGATCCAGGCGATGGAGACGATGGCGCTCCAGCCGCCATAGCGTGAGAGCCACTCGCGGCGGGACTCGGCATAGAAACGACCGATGATGCCGAGTTGAAGCCGGATGGCGAGGAATTGAAGAGAGAACAACACGATGGGAAGGGCTATGGCGCGGAAGTCCGCGGAGGCGCTAGGATGCGTTCTGAAGAGCGGATGCTGCAGGAGCCAGATAGAAGAATGATGCACGAGAAAGACGGAGAGCGCGGCGCAGGCAAGGGCTGAAACGCCAAGAAGAAAACCCGCGACGATGCTGTAGCGTAGAGGGGCCGACTTGAGGGTGCCCACCTCTTGAGGGGCGCGGCCCCAGTAGGTGATGGCTACGAGGAGACCGAGAACGTAAGCGGCCCAACAGATGAAGATTGCGCTCGGGACGCAAGCATAGCCAAAAAAATGCAGACGGTAGTATGCAGCAGAAAGAGTTCTCAGCTTATCGGCGGAGAGAAGATAGGCGAAGAGAAAGCCGGGAATGACGAGGAGCAGATTGACCCCGAGGTCGGTAAGGGCGCCTCGGGGAATATGGTTTTGCTGAGGCTGGGTTACCGAGTAAAGCGCGCGGCCGAGGACGACACAGACAGCTGCACTGGCGATCCCAAGGAGCCAGATGAGGAGGCCAGGGACGTTCGCCGGCGAGCTGCAAAAAAGCGATTGACCGCCAGGCAGAAGACCGTGCGTGACGCCGCGACCGGTGAGGATGATAAGGCCGAAGAAGGCGAACAGAACTATCTGGTTGAGGAAGGTGTTGCGAAACCAGATGGCCGCCATGGTCCAGGTGTCGGCAGAGAGGAAGCCCTTTTGCGGGGTGAGGTAGTTGGAGTAACGACGGAGCCAACTGATTTCTTCCGGAGCGCGGGCGGGTGAATTTTCGTCCGGCAATGGGATGAGGCTGCGATTGACTTTGGTAAATCCGCCGGGTTCGCGCAGAACCCACGAGGCGAACCACTGATGGATGTATCCCCCGCCAGAGACAGAGGACAGATAGTCGAAGCGACGCAGCTTCTGCTTGCTGGCCAGGGCTTGCAGTACACCGAGGCAGAAGGTGGCACTGCGGATACCGCCGCCGGAGAAGCAGAGGCCGGAGAGGTTTTGGCGAGCAGCGGCGTCGAAGACGTCATCGCCGGAAGATGCAGACCAGGAGGATGTGCCCTGCCTTGCGGTTAGGAACGGTTCCCTGGCCGACGCCCAGTGGGGAGATGGGCCGGGGTTATTCTCTCGCAAAGAGAGTTCCTGCTCGAGCAGCCACTTGCTGGGGGTATAGGCGGCGGCGGAAGCAAGCAGTACCTGCAGGCGTGGATTCATCGACAGTGTCGTGGGGTCGATGGGAAGCGCGATCAAGGGGTCATGGGGTGTGCCGTGAGTCGGCTGGAATGGATTGAAGACCAACTGATCCACGGGCGTGGTGTTGATGATGTGGGCGAGTCGGGTGCAGTAGCTGTGACTTCCCTCTAAAGGGTTTGGTTCGTTGGCTGCGGGTTTGGTGTGAGATGGCATGGGTGTCTTGCTTTCGGAGATTAGTTGCCGACGTTAACGAGGAGTTTGCTGATCAGGGAGGAGATGTCGAACCTGGTGCCGAAGAAGAAGCGGAGATCGTCGGGAGCTTTGAAGGCGGGGTCGAACTGCCCGGCGCCTACAGCTTTTTGACCGATGTTGGCGTTGAAGCCGACATAGATTGGGGTGTAAGGAATTTTGAGCAGACCTTCAAGATCGAGACGGTAGATGCGCTTGAGGGTTTCGTAAGGGAGGTAAACGAAGGACGCGCCGGCAGGCGGCTGATAGTAGCCGGGGTAGGCTGACGTGCAATCGCTGTCGGTGTAGTTGGTGGCGGGATAGTTTCCAGGAAGGGGGGTGCCGGGCGGAGTTGCGGTGAGGGAAGCTGTGTATTCCGTACGCTTGCAGATAAGGCTTTCAAGATTGCTGTAGGGGCCGAAGCCTATGTCGAGGTAGCTGTAGGTTTCAGGCGCCTGGTTGGCGGACTTAGCCATCTGCATGTGTCCGATGCGTGCTCCGTAGGTCCAATATTTATAGACCTGTGCGTAGGTCTGCGTACCGGCAGTGCCGTCTGGAAGCACGACATTCTGCTGGGCGGACTGCGTGATGGTATCGAAGCCGATCTTCGAAATGGGAGCTATGAAGAGAGCGTTGGCGTCCGCATTCCAGACCCAGTGCGTGAGTAATACAGGGAGGTACACGCCGACGCTGATGCGCGCGGTTTTCTGGGTGCTGAGGAAGGAAGTCGTCGTTGCTGTGGGAGTGCCTGCGTTTCCAGTGACGGTGGTATTGGTGGGATTGGAAGCGACAGGGATCGCAGTCAGGCGGGCGTCGAAAAAGCTGTTGATGCCGAAGATGTAGTTGTGAGCGATGTTTACTGGAGAGGCTGCTGGATCGCTGAGAGTGATCGTGGCCGGCCCGGTGATGGTGATGGTGGATTCGCCACCCCTGCTGTCTTTTTTCGATAAAACGATCAGGCCGCCGAGGAAGCTGATGCTGTTCGCTGTGTGGGTAATCGTGCCAGCGCCTGTGACAGTGACAGCGGCTGAACTCTTGAACGCGAGTTTTGTACCGGTCGCTGCGGCTCCGCCCACGGTTTGCTGGAGCGAGAGATCCGTGCCCGAGATATTGAGAGCGGTTGCCGGAGTTTCAGGGATGAGGTTCCCGGGAGAGTACTTTGCGCCGCCGACCTTGAGATGATCCCCCGTCAGTTCGTATTTTTCACCTGAGGCGACCTCTATGACTGTGGTCTGGTTTGTTCCACCGACAGGCGCGGATGCGGGAGACAGGTTGCAGCCGGAGCAATGCGGAAGCATCCAGCTCTTATCGACGTTGAGGCCGAGGAACTCATAGGCGGACGAAAAGTTCGAGTTGTCGTTGGCCAGGACTATGCCGCCAGTGAAGTAGGCGCGAACCAATCCCCAGTCGGTGAGCGAGGTTACGGGTTGGGTGATAGATGCCGTCGGGGCTGGGGGGTCCAATGGAGGCAAGCTCTGGACTCCATTGCCGAAGGTGGTTTTCTGGATAGCACAGACGTAGGAACCTGTTGTGAGCGGGGAGGCCAACGTGAACGCGACGCTGCCGGTGCTATCGGTAGGCATTGAGGTCGTTGCAGCGCCCGCAGAAAGAGGGATGAGCGTGCCATGGGCTGTGTCGCAGGTATCACCGGAAGTTAGCAGCTGAAAAAGTTGAACGTTGGTGATCCATCCCGCGGCGGCACCGGCTGCGGAATCGGACGTTGTGGCCAATAGCTGGATGCTCGTAGAATTCACGGCGGGAATCTTCTTGAAGACGGGTTGGGTTTTGGTCAAATAGACGTAGGCTGCGGATTTAGTGCCTGTGGAGTCCGTAGCGCAGAAGACGGTATTTGCCGGAAGCGGAGCGGCAAGAGTGAGGGTCGCCTTGTTCGCGGTTAGAACGTTTGCGGCTGGAACGGCGAGGGCAAGGGACTTCGCCGGAGCTGACGTCGAACAGGCGTACGGACTGCTGAGGGTGTAGAGAGAAATAGTCGTGCCGTTGGCTGCGGAATCGGCGACCTGGAGCGTTTTCGCATCTGTGAAGGTAAGGCTGAGAGTGGCAGGCGGGATAACTGCGGCCGGAACATTCACCGGAACCGATGCGATGGTGGCTGGCACTGCTGCCGGTGTTGTTTGGATGGCACAAAGCGCGGCGGCGGTGACAGGCTGCTTCAGCAGGAGAACGATGGGGTCGGCTTTAGCGGTGACGGTTGTAACCTGGCCGGGGGTGAGGAGGCTGGCTCCAACCCCTGCGGCGGGTGGGCCAGCAGTGCAGGATGCAAAAATGTCGATAGTGGATGCTGGTCCGGCGGGTGGTATTACCGGATCGACAATGACGAACGGTGGGTTCGACTTGGCGATGGCCTCGATCACGGGAAGGATGAGAGCGGCTTTTGGTGCAGGGGCGGCTGCCGGCATCACAGCGACGACGGCGGGCATAGGGGCGATGGGCGCGGGAGGAGCTGCGACTCCCACGGCCGCGAAGGTTTCCGTGGCGCAGATCTGAGACCCGGGCGGCAGCGGGGTGTCAAGAAGAACGGTCAGATTTCCCGCAGCCGTTGCCGTATTGCGGATTCCGGTCTTCAGCAGCGAAGCACCCGCGGCGGGCGGGCATTTGGCAAAAATATCTACAGTCGCTGTCACCCCCGCGGCTAAAGGAGCGGGAATTGTAAAAGTGATGGCCGTGACGGTTCCTGTGGGGTCAACGTAGGGTTGTTGAAGCTGGGCGTGAACAAGAGGCGTAATGAAAAGGAGAATTAAACGAAGGCAGGTCTTAGCACGCACAGAGGCACACTCCGAATGATGGATTGCTCAGCTTGAGTCAACATCGGGGCCGGGCTTCTGGAGAGCCTGAGATTGGTGTTTGCGCTACATCGATCTGGGAAGTGAGGAGAGATTAGCAGATGAAGCTTTAATTGCAAGAGTATTTTTTAGTGTTTGAGCAAAAAAGATCAGAATTTTGCCGGGATGGGGCGTATTGAATCCGTTGCGCTCCGGCATGGCTTTTTTTCGAGCGAGGAGGCGATGGGTTGGCGGTCGTTGGGAGGGTTGGTGGAGAGAAGGGTTAATCGGGGGTGACGGTGACGCGGGAGCCGAGGGCGCGGAGGAGGTCGGGGGTGTCGTAGCGGAGGAGGACGCCGGGGAGGATGTCCTGCGGGGCGTCGTGGGGGATGGGTTGGTGGAGGTACTCGGTGTAGGTGGGTGGGAGTGCGTGGAGAGTGATGTGCTTGAGGCGGGGGTCGAGGATGGCGGCGTGGAGGAGGACGAGGGCCATGTGGCCGGAGGCTTCGGCGGTGATGTTGTTGGGGTCGACGTTTGCCTGCGATGCAAGATAGTCGATCGCATTGATCGTGTCGTCGATGCGGAGGCCGAGAAGAGTGTGACCGGTGAGCTCGGCGCGGAGTTCGGTGAGATAGAAGGTGCCGAGGACGGGGGATTTGGTTTCTTCGGTGCCCGGAGGTGAGGGGCGAGGAGCGACGGCAATGACAAAGTTGCCAGTGGAGATTAGAGCGTCGAAAGACGTGCCGTCAAGAGTATCCATCGGCAGGGTCTGAGATGTAATTGGAAGTGTCTCGCTGAGCAGGAGCGTTGCCGGGACTCGAACGGATCCGGTGGCTCTGTGAGGCTGCGCGAGGTCGAAAGGAAGGTACGTGCCAGAAGCGGTGGGAAGGTTTCGAACAGCGATGGAAGCCTCGTGACGCACCCCCCTAGCGCCGCTGACGGCGGGATCGTTTTCGATGGTGAAGGGTTGATGACGAACCTCAGCGTGCGTGACTTCGCGGATGGATTGCTGGAGTTGCGGAAGGGTTAGATTGGCAGAAGCTTTGAGCGATGAGGTCTTCCCCTTAGAGGGGATCTGTTGAGGGGTGAGAGCTGGAGGAGTGAGGTGTGAGGTTTTTTCGGCGAAGCGTTTGAGGTTGAGGTTGAAGATGGTTTCGGTGGTGGGGTAGCTGGTGGCTACCTGGCCCGTGGGGGTGACTTGGGTGTCGGATGGTGGGAGCGCGGGTGGAGGTGGGCCTGCTGGCCTGGCTGCGGCTTCAGCTGCAGGTCTCTCCACTGCGCTGCGCTCCGGTCGAGATGACACGTTTGAGGTGGGTGTTGGGTGGAGGTGGGTGGTGAAGAAGTCGAGGATTTGGGGGAGGATGGGGCGGAGGTTGCCGTGGTGGCCGGGGCCGGTGATGAAGGCTAAGTTGTCGCTCGCGTTGAAGAGGGTGTAGAAGGCGCGGGATTCTTTTTCGGTGGATTGGGCGCCGGCGAAGGGGAACATGTCTTCGGTGGTGGCGATGATGGCGTAGGGTTTGGGGGCGAAGAGCTCGGACCAGTCTGGAAAGTCGAGGCCGGAGGCGATGAAGTTGGGAGTGGATTGTTCACTGTCTTGGGGGCCAATGGAGGGTAGGAGGGTGTCGAAGCTGGTGGTGAAGCAGGCGATGCCGGCGACGGCGATGCGGGTGTCCAGGGCGGCGGTGAGGGCGGTCATGAGGCCGCCGCCGGAGCAGCCGAAGGCGCCGATGCGGTGGGCGTCGATTTCGGGGCGGGTGAGGAGGTAGTCGGTGGCGCGGACGGCGTCGATGAGGAAGTAGCGGGCGAGGGCGTCGCCGATGAGGGTGGGTTGGAGGCCGGCTTCGCCGTGCTCTCCGGTGGGGGCTTTGAGGAGGGTATGGCCGGGGTTGGCGGGGTCGGGGTATTGGAGGCGCTCGCCCTGGCCGATGGGGTCGTAGGAGAGGACGGCGAAGCCGCGGTGGGCAAAGGCGAGGGCGAAGGAGGCGTCGCCGGCTTTGCCTGCGGGAGAGTGGCCGGGGGCCATGAGGATGGCGGGGAGTTTGGTGGTGTGTTGTGGGAGGTAAAGGAGCGCGGTTACGGGGAAGTTAGGTTGGGAGTCGAAGAGGAGGCGCTCGATGTGGATGCCTTCGTGGTCGGAGGCGCCGGTGATGCGGGGGTTGAGCGCGGAGTGCTCGGGCCAGGGGCCACCGAGGAGGGCGATCATGCGGGCGCGGACTTTTTGCTGGCGGGCGATCGCTTGTTGTTTGGTGTGGATCTGCGCGATGGTGGCTCGGCGGGCGGCGGTTTGCTGGGCGGCGAGGGCGTCTAGCTGGTTGGTGAGGGCTTGGCGGCCGGTGTTGTCGACAGCGGGTGTGGGGGCGAACGTGGTTTGGGCTTGGAGGGTGGCGGCCAGCAGAAGAAGCACGAGGAAGCGCATGCGCGGAAGGATAGCAGCTGTCTTACAGGTTTGGCTGGGGCGGGGGGGGTGCTAGAAGCAGATTCCCTGCGGGATGACAGAAAGAAAGCAAGGACAACAGCAACAGCTTGGCGGGTTGGAGGGTTTACTTTCCCACTCATCGCGCCAAAAGCTGCGCGATGAATGGGCCACCCGACATCCGGGTGTAGGTATGACGGTGCTTGGTTAGTGGGTATGGCGCGGTGAGAAGCCGAAGATCACAGAAACCATGACGCTGCGGGCGGGCAGAATGCCAATGGCGTCTGCACCGTTGATGGGGGTTTGGCCGTTGGTGCTGAAGGGGTCGGAGTAGGTGGTGCCGTTGGCGGAGTCGATGATGGGTACGGCTTTTCCGGCAGGCGTTTCGTTGGTGATGTTGTGCTCGTTGAAGAGGTTATTGACGCTGAGGCGAAGCTTGGTCTGGTCGAAGCGTCCGCCGGTGCGAATGGTGTAGTTGATGAAGGCGTTGGTGAGGGTGAAGGGCTGGATGGTGACCTGCTCGTGATAGGACTTCTGGTCCTGGTACATGAGACCGACGCGCTTGTTGAAGAGACCGGCGTCCCACGATTTGTGCTGGTAGGTCAGGCCTTCGGTTTCTACGTCCGACGGGGTGTTCGCCACCCAGAGGTTATTCGGCACAGTGACGGTGAGTTGGGGCGTGGTCGCGGTGCAGGAGGCTGAGGTGACGCAGGAAACGGCTTGTGTGCCCTGGTAGACGGCCTTGTCGTAGCTGGCGTTGAGGTAAAGGCTTAGGCCGTAAGCGAAGTAGATGTTGCTTTCACCTTCAAGGCCCTGTGTGACCGAACTGGGCTGCAGGTAATAGACCGGCTCTCCCGTTCCGAGCGGCGTGAAGGACGAGTACGAGTTGTCGAAGTGGATGTGGAAGTAGTCCGCATCGAAGGTGACGTGGCGGAGTTTGAGGACGGTTCCGGTCTGGTAGGTGGTGTTTTTCTGCTGCTTGGGTAGGGTTGCGGGCGGAATGGCCTGGCCAGTGGCTCCCTGGCTGAAGTCGAAGACAGCCGAGGGAGGGACGACGCTTCCCTGCGCGGCCTGCACGTAAGCGGACCAGTTGTTGGTGATGCGGTAGTTGATGTCGCCGGAAGGAAGCGTAGCGAAGTAGCTACCGCCGTTGGCGATGAAGGCTGCGGGGTTGGCGGCAGCGATAGTGGGAGCGAGTGGACCGATCTTGCCACCGTTGTCGGCATACTGCTTGGTACCGATGGTGTAGTAGGCGAACTTTACGCCGGGGGTAAAGAAGAGCTTCGGCGTGATGTGGAACTGGTACTCGGCGAAGGGCTGGTAGGAGTCGGTGACGAACTTCTCTGCGAAGTTGGGAAGGACACCGTCCTGCCAGTGGTTGAGAGGGTCGGCGGGATATTGATGACGGTTGGTGTTGGCCCACTCGTACCAGAAGCCGGTGCGGAGGACGCCGAACTTCGAGGTCTGGGTGATCTGCGAGGTCTCGCCGTACTTGCGGTAGCTGTTGTACTTGTCTACACCGCAGGGGAGGATGCCTTTGACCGGGACGTTGCAAGGGTTGACGGCGATGCCGTACCAGGTCTTGGAAGCCGGATTGCCGTTATAGGCAACGGTGGTATTTTCCGTGATGGGAACGACATTGGTGTACTTCTCGGAGTTGTCGTAGTTGTAGGTGTAGGGCTTGAAGTCGAAGACGAAGCCGTGTGCGCGCTCGGTGTGCAGCTCAACGTACTCGAAGTCGGTAGGGACGTGGTAGTAGTTGTACTGATAATCGAGGTAGTCGACGGAATCGCTGTTGTTAGCGTTAAGAAAGTTGATGCCGGCGGCCGTGTAAGGCAAGAGAGTGGAGTCGGTAGCGGAAGCGACGCAGGTGGTGTTCGCGTTGGTTGTCGAAGGGCCGAACATTTGGCAACGCGTCGCATTGAAGTTGGGCGTGTTGGCGTCCAGCCAGATGACGGCGGAGAAGCCGGTGATCGTGGTCTTAGGCGAGAGCTTGTACTGGAACTGAATGTCGCCGGCGTTGCGCGTCTGGTAGTTGAAGGTCTGATAGCCGTTGGACTGCAGGTGGTGGACGTCGACCATGACATTGAACTTGCTACCCGGGCCGAAGTTGCCCGAGTCGTATTCGCCGTCGTAGAGGAAGGTATGGAACGAACCGCCGGAGAACTGGCCGCGGATGTCCTGGATAGGATCGAAGGGTTTAGAGAGTAGATGGATGGAGCCGCCGAAGGGCGTGGGTCCGATGGTGGAGGCAGTGCCGGGGGAGCGGTCGAAGTCGATGCCGCCGAGGAACTGCGAGGGGAAGAATGCCCAGGAGTGGTGGGTAGGCGTATTGGTGTCGTAGAAGGGGATGCCGTCGAAGTCGATGTCGTAGTCGCCGTCGGGGAAGCCGCGGAAGTAGGTGGCCGACTGGCCAAGGCCGACGCCGTTGCCATTGGTGGTAAAGGTGCCGGGCGCCATTTCGACGGCTTCGCCGAAGTCGGCGACGGGCGACATGAAGTTCTGGATCATGGCACCGGTGATTTCGGTGCGAGCGGAGGTTTCATCAAGCTTGGCATCCATGGGCGCGAGAGCGGCGGCGATGGAGTGGGTGGCGTCTGCGTCTACGGTGATGTCGGCTGTGGCAGTGCCGATGGCGAGAGTGAGAGTCACGGCATCGGCGTGATCGGCAGCTACCTGCACGCCCTTGCGCGCGGCGAAGGCGAAGCCCGGAGCGGTGGCGGTGACGTCGTAGGCACCGGTGGGCAGGACGATGGAGAAGTGGCCGTTTGCATCGGCGGTGGCGGTAACGGTGCGGCCAGTGGCCTCGTTGCGGATGCTGATGGCGGCGTGGGGGATCATGCCGCCCTTGGCGTCGGCAACAGTTCCCTGCAGAGCTGTGGTGGATTGGGCGAGCACCATGGCGGTGGAGAGTAGGAAGAGGATGGCAGTGGTGATGAAGCTGGTCGCGCGATGATGGGCGGCGGACGAGGTACTTCCCTGTTGCGGAGCGTTCACGTTTGTTCCTCTTTGGCTTTTATGTGTTCAAAGAGGAGATTGATGGATCGATGTGAGCGTAGAGTTACGACCGCGTGAACGTAATGTGAATCCGGGTAGATGACGAATTTGTAATAAAGCCGCATCCTCGGTTGGAGGATGCGGCGGGGTGGTTTGTAACGTGTGTCGACGATTAGTCGATGGTAAGAGTGAGGGTGGTGGTTGCGGCGATGGTGGTGGTCTGGGTGTCGGTGCCGGTGATGGACAGGGTGTAGGTGCCCTTGGTCGCGTTGGTTGTGGTGGTCGTCGTGGTCGTGGTGGTGGTAGTGCCGGTGCTGGTGTTGACGGCACTGTTGCTGCAGCCGGTAACGGCGAAGCCTGCCAGAGCCAGGAGAGAAATGGCCAGGAAGGCGCCGAGGCGGCGGGAGCGGCGAGCGAAGAAAGCTCCTGCGAGGAGGGCTGCGGCTGCGACGCCGGCGGGCGCTGGGCCGAAGGGTTGGCGTGTGGGTGGCTGGTTGGAAGCCTTGAGGAACGGATGCGCGCCGGTGCCGGTAATCTGCGCGGCGGTGCAGCCGGTGGAGGTGGCGGAGATAGCCAAAGGAACGGTGACCGCGGCAGTTCCGGTGACGGTGGCGTTCGAAATGGTGTAGCAGGCGTTGGCGAGAGCCGGGCTGGAGGTGATGCTCCAAGCGATCGTGCCGGTGTAGCCGCCGGTAGGCGTTACGGTGACGGTGGTGCTTCCAGAGCTGCCGGAGGCAACGGTGACAGCGGCGGCAGAGAGCGTGAAGCTGCCGCGAGTGGTGGCGGCGGTGACGGCGGGCCAGGCGGTGATGAGGTTGTAGAGATCGATGGAGCCGAGGCCGGAGGCTTCGTCATAGCCGGTGGTGGCAACGTACTCGCCGCTGCCGACGGTGGAGCAGTAAGCGACGCTGGCCTGGCACTCGTTGCTGCCGCTGGTGATGTCGTGGAAGGCGGAAGCGTAGGTGGTGGCGTTGGACGCGAGGGTGTAGAGGATGGGGTTGACGACGCCCTGTCCGGTGGTGGCGTTGCGGCTCTGGTTGATGATGGCCAACATGCCGGCGAAGATGGGAGCGTCAAAGCTGGTGCCTCCGGCGACGGTGAGGTAGGTGTTGTTGACGTCGCGGAAACCGTGCGAGCAGCTGCCGCTGACGCCGGATTCGGTATCGCTGGAGCAGTAGAGGAAGCCAGGGTAGTTGGGCGAGGCGGCAAGGGAGATATCCGGGGTGAGGCGGTAGAACCCGGTTTGAATGCCGCTGACGCCGGTTTGCCAGGAGGGCCGGGCGGTGAAGATGCTGACGCCACCGCCGCCGGATGATATGGGCGAGGTGGAACCAGCTTCATAGTCGACGTAGTCGTCGTTCCAAACCTGCTCGGGGATGTAGGACTTGGCGGAGCTGAGGACGTCGGTGGTGCCGGAGGTGGTCCAGTAGGTGGTGTTGCCGACGGCGACGTCGGCTGCGGGGAACTCGGTACCGCCCATGGCGGTGACGTACTGGCTGGAGCCAGGGAAGTCTACGGCGAGGCCTTCCAGCTGAGCTGTGGTCAGGCCCGTGCCGGTTTCGCCGAAGCAGTCGGTGGAACCGGAGTCTCCGGCGGCGGCGATGACGGTCTGGCCCTGGGTGGCGGCCTGCTGAAGGATGGCGTTGAGGCTGGCGTAGTTGGTGCTGCCGAGATCGGGTTCGCAGTCGCCATAGCTGATGCTGATGATGGGGGCGATTTTGTTCGTGACGGCATATTGCAGCGAGCTGAAGACGCCATTGCTGTTGGTGCTGTTGCCGGTGTAGACGAAGTCGATAGTGGCACCCTTGGCGATGGTGCTGGAGTATTCGAGATCGAGATCGGACTCGGCTTCGTCGCCCGAGGAGACGACCGCGGTGCCGGTGTTGGGGACGAGGATTTGAGTGGGAGCGACAGGGGTTAGGCCGAGAGCGGTCTGGAAGTTGGTGATGTCCGAGGCGACGATGGCAGTTTGGCCCATGACGGCGATGGTCTGGCCGGCGCCGGTGTATCCGGCGTTGTAAGCAGCGTTGATGTCGTAGATGGTGGCGACGTCGTCGGGGTCGAGGAAGAAGGCACCGGTCTGGCCGGAGGTGAAGTTGGGCGTGGCGGAGAGGGCCGGGTGGAACTTGACGTGGGAGTGGGGCTTGAAGCTGGAGAGGTTGGTGACGGTGAGGACTGCAGAGGCGATGGCCGCGGGGACAGTGAGTTCTTTGGATGGGGTGAAGTTGAGGCCGGTGGCGGACTTGAAGTAGTGGAGTGGGGTGCCAAATGCGGACTCGACCTGGGCGGCAGTGCCGGAGAAGTTGATACGGTCGCGGCTGGCGGTGACGCTATCGATGGAGAAACCCTGCTGCTGGAGCCAGGACTGGACGGCGGCGATGTCGGAGTCGGCGGCGCCGAACTGGGCGCCGAACTGCTGCGGGGTGAGCCATTGGTGATATTGCGGCGAGGCGGGGTTCTGCTGAGCGGCAACGAGGGCGTCGAGGGCGGCCTGTTGGTCGGCGGTGCGGCTGAAAACGAGGGTGATTCCCTGGAGTTTGGTATCACCGGGGATGGCTCCGGCGTCATTGGCGGCGATGGCTCGGGGCGACAGGGTGCCGGTGAGCGTGGCGCGGCTTCCGTTTTCGATGGGCGCGGTGATGCGGGCCTGCGGAGCGACGGCGGCGAAGACCGGGATCGCGGCAAAGAGGGTAAAGGCGGTGAGGCGGCGGAGTGCGGAAGGGATCGTCATAGGAAGCTTCTATTATGGGCCGAAGTGCTTTGTTTCTCGTAATTTGGTTGGGCGGCGCGGATGGGGCGGCCGAAAGTTCGCGGGGATACTCGGTGCTGCGATTGCTAGAAGAGACGTGTTTTTTGGAAAAACGGATTCATTCTGTACGGACAGGGTTTCCGGGGGAAAGTTGCGCGGAGGTGACGGAGGTGGGGTTTTGTGGCATCGAACTGGGATAGAAAGCAGAGGTGTTTCGATGAGCGATTTGAAGAATAGTGGTGGGGATGCGAAGGCTCAGCCTTCAGGGCCGATGGGGGATAATCCGGGGACGGCGGGTCCGGGCGAGACGAAGGTGAAGTCGGGCGCGGTTGATAATGGGGATGGAAAGCTGAATCCTTCGGCGCCGGGGGAGACGGGGACTACGCCGGGGACTAATGCGAAGTAAGGTCACATGGGATCTGTGGCGACCGAGGCAAGCAGATCCTTCCCTTCGGCTTCGCTCAGGGTCAGGATGACAAATCTGTAGGGGTTAGGGGATTTTGATGATGCCTTCGTCGCCTTCGATGGTGACGGAGGTGTCGAGGACGGCGGAGCGGGATTGGACGGCGGTTAGCAGGGCTTGCGCGGTGGGGCCGTGGAGCAGGTAGGGCTGGGCTAGTTGCTGGCCGGTGCCGGCTATGGGCAGGATTTCGATCTGGCGGACGTGGCGGGGTGTGAGGGTGAGGCGGAGGAGTTCGTTATCGCCCCAGTCGGTATAGTTGTGGGCGATGGCTACGTGGCTGGGGGAGTAGATGATGGTCTTGCCGCGGTAGATCTCAATGCCCTTGGGAAATGGGGTGTGGCTGCCGAGAATGATGTCGGCGCCGGCGTCGATGAGCTGGTGGGCGAGCTCGCGGTTGGCGGGTGAGACGTTGGCGGACTTGTCTTCGCCCCAGTGGATGGAGATGGCGATGAGGTCGACCTGGGGGCGGAGGGCTTTGATGTCGGCGGCGATGAGGATTGGGTCCATGGGGGCGATGCCGGCGCGGTGGTCGGCGGCGAAGGCGGGTTCGCCCATGTTGCTGAACTGTGCGTAGCCGAGGAAGCCGATGCGGATGCCGTTGCGAGTGAGAATGACCGGCTTGCGGGCTTCGGCGAGGTCGTGGCCACCGCCGATGTAAGGCACGCTGGCGGCGGAAAGCGCGCGCATGGTGTCGAGGAAGCCGGCGTTTTGCGTGTCGAAGGTGTGATTGTTGGCGATGTTGACGAGGGTCACGCCAGCGTGGGAGAGAGCGGAGGCGAAGGCTTCCGGTGTGCGTGAGAGGCCGTCCATGGGGGCGGTATCGGAGAGTGGGGTTTCGAGGTTGAGAAAGACCAGGTCTGCGGACTTGAAGGTGGGGATGAGTTTGGCGAGAGGGTAGTTGACGGACTCTTCGGTGGAGGTGAAGTGGAGGCCGTACTCGATGCTCTTATGCTTGGATTCGGGCTTGGAGGTTTCGGACTGGAGGGCCTGGTATGCGGCTTTGCTGGGGCCTTGATTGAGGTAGGGGCTGGCGCGCCAATCCTGGTCGTTGGGGTCGGGGGTGTTGAAGAGGACGGTGGGTGGGCGGAGGATGAGGGACCACTGGACGTCGCCGCCTACTAAGAGGGTGGCTTGCTTTTCTGGAGCTTGTGCGCCTGCGGTGGTGAAGAGGGCGATGGATGCGAGAAGGAGGCAGGCGGGCTTGCTCATTTGGGGAGTATAGAGGGTGGGCATGCGCGATCCTTTGTGGCTGAGACGGCAAAGCCGGAAGCCATCGGGCGATGGCTTCCGGCAAGGACCGCTTGTTTGGGTTAGAAGGTGAGGCGGCCGGCGAACTGGACGACACGTGCGGCGCCGATGGGGCCGCCGGTAGTTCCAACGGCGGTGGCGACGGCGGTGCCTTCGGTCTGAGTGAGCTGGCCGAAGCTGGCGTTGTTCATGTAGGCGATGGGGTTGGCGAAGTTGGTGTGGTTGAAGATGTTGAAGAAGTCCGAACGGAAGGAAAGCTTAATGCGCTCCGTGATGGGGAAGTTCTTAGTGAGAGCCATATCCCAGTTTTGAAGGCCGGGGCCGTTGTACTTGTCGCGGGACTCGTTGCCGATGACGTTGGGTACCGTGCTGGCGATGAAGCAGGAAGTCTTGAAGGCAGCCGTGTGGTTGCGGTTGTTCTGAGAGATGCCGTTGATGCAGGCCGGGTTGATGTTGGGACGGGCGTTGCTGTTGCTGGCGTTGCCGATATCGAACTGGTTGAGGCCGTTGGTGTCCGCACCGCCCTGCTCGACGGTGAAGGGTGTGCCGGTTTCGAGAGTGGTGATGCCGGAGACCTGCCAGCCGCCGATGACCTCACGATTGATGCCGTTGTTCCAGCCGAGGAAGCGATGGCCGGGGCCCATGGGGATGTTGAGGACGTAGACACCTACGAAGCGGTTGGTGACGTTGAAGGAAGACGGGCCATACTCGGCGTGGATGTTGCGGCTGTCGGCGGGGTTGCCGGCTTCGCCGAGGGAGCCGTTGGAGCCGTAGAGCGACGAGTTGGTATCGAGCGACTTGCTGTAGGTGTAGCTGCCCTGGATGTAATAGCCATGGTTACTCTGGAACTTGGCGGTGGTGGTGAGGGCGTTGTAGTTGCCGCTGGAGAGTGAGCGGACCTGCTCGAGCTTGCCGAAGGTGGGATATGGGAAGACCTGTTGGTTAGGCGAGACCTTGAAACTCTTGGTGGCGTCGTTGACGACGACGGTGGGCTGGTTGAGATCGAGGAAGATGGGCAGCGCGTGGCTGGAGCTACCTACGTAGTCGGCTTCAAGCGAGAGCTGCTTGGCGAGCTGGCGCTGGATGCCGAAGTTGTACTGATAGACGTAAGCGTTCTTGAGGTTGGGGTCGACGTTGGTGAGGGTGATGACGCCGCTGGTAGGCGTGCCCGAAGCCTGCTTGCCGTAGTTGGAGACGAGCGGGACGTTCTGGTTGAACGCGACGGCGTACGAGAACGTGGATGGCTGCGTGACGGCGGCGGTCTGCGTGGTGGGTAGGGTGAACGGAGGCGCGAGAGCCATGTTCGACGGGGCGTTGTTGAAGAGATCGTCGTAGGCCATGCGGAAGCCGCCGCGGATGACGGTGGCGTTTTTGCCGAAGAGGCCGCCCATGCTGGAGGGCGTGTAGGCAAAGCCGAAGACCGGGGCAACCTGGTTCTTGCGTGAGAAGGTGCCGCTGCCGGGTAGTGTGAGGTTGCCGGGGACGAGGCTGACGGCAGAGGTTCCGCTGAGGAGCGGGTTGATGGTGACGACCTCGTTGGTGCCGGTGACGACGGGGCCCTCGCCTACAACGAAGTTCGCGGCGCGGTCCTGACGGTTGGTGAGGGCTGATGGGAACTCGTAACGGATGCCGTAGTTGATGGTGAGGTTTTCGTTGACCTTGAACTGGTCCTGCGCGAAGAGATCGAAGGGTGTGCGACGCCAGTAAGCGAGTGTGCTGCCGCTGCGGGTGGAGGCAGTTTGAATTTGGCCGGCTGCGAATTGAGCGAAGGTGTTGAAGGTGAGTGCGCCGCGAGAGTTGGAGTCGGCGTAGCGCTTGAGGTCTTCGCGGCGGACGTGAGCGCCGAACTTGAAGGTGTGCTTGGAGGCGGTCTTGGTGAGGTTATCGACTAGCTCTTCAGTGTTGGTGGTGCGGCCCTGTGGGTAGGAGCTTGTGGTGCCGAGACCGGCGTAGCCGCCACCGATGGTGATGGTGGGAAGGCCGGCGTCCTGCGGGTTCTTGGTGGAGTCGACTACGCCGGTGAGCGGGACTCCGCCGGCGGTGAAGATGGTAGCGGCGTTGATGTTCTTATCCTGCACGGTGCGCGCTGTAAGGTTGCGCGAGTAGCCGAGGCGGAACTCGTTGAGCAGCGAGGGTGTGAAGGTGTGGGTCTCGTTGACGAGGACGGAGCGCTGCACGGGAGTGTCGGAGTTACCGCCTTCATTGGGCAGCGTGCCGGCGTAGACGTCAGCCCCGCGGCTTTCGATCCAACGGAAGGTGAGGTGGTCTTTTTGGCCGAGGACTTGATCGAGGCGGAAGAGGCCGGTGTGATCGAAGTCGGAGCTGGGGACGTTGGCGATGTAGTTGAGCGTGCCGCCGAGGGTGGTGGAATCGGGCGCGGGATAGAAAGCGAGCAGCGCCTTGGAGATGGGGTCGGTGACGGTGGCGATGTCGGCTGCGGTTGGAACGCGTGTGGTGCTGACGGTGGGTGCGGTCTGGAAGAAGCCTTCGTAGGAGAGGAAGAGGAAGGTCTTATCGCGGAAGATGGGGCCGCCGAGTGTGCCGCCGAACTGGTTACGGTGAAGCGGAGCTTTGACGGCTTTGGCCAGGTTGGTGAAGTAGTCGTCGGCGTTGAGGATAGTGTTGCGGACGTACTCGAAGGCGGAGCCGTGGATCTGGTTGGTGCCGCTCTTGGTGACGATGTTGACCTGAGCGCCGGTGCTGCGGCCGAACTCGGGGAGCGCCCCGGAGGTCTGCACGTCGAACTCCTGGATGGCGTCGGTGATGCGGAAGTTGGTGAGGGGCTGGTTGGTCTGAGTGTCGATGTTGCTGACGCCATCGAGCAGGAAGACGTTGGACTGCGAGCGTGCGCCGGCTGCGTTGAAGCCGCCGCCCTGTACGCCGGCGCCGGCGAGTGAGACGCCGGGCGTGATGTAAGCGAGATCAAGGAACTGGCGAGCATTCAGCGGCATGGAGGCGATGGTCTGGCTTTCAACGACGCTGCCGATGGCGGACTTGTCGGTTTCGAGAAGTGGCGTGGCGGTGGTGACTTCAACGGACTCGCTGACCTGCCCGACTTCAAGCGTGAGATCGACGCGGGTGATCTGATCGACTTCGACGATCACCTGCTTGACTTCGGCGCGCTTGAAGCCGTTCAGCGTGGCTTCAATGGTGTAGGTACCGGGAGCAAGCTGCGGGAACTGGAAGCCGCCATCCGAGCTGGAGGTCTTGGTGATCTTTTCCGAGGTTCCGATGTTGGTGATGACGATTTGAACGCCGGGCAGGGAGGCTCCGGTGGGGTCTTTCGCATAACCTCCGACGCTACCGATCGAAGACGCCAAACACGAGCCGGTGAAGAGACCGGCCATAACAACGGTGGCAATGATGCGAGAACGCAAGAGCATGCTGAACTCCCTTCCAGATTGAGGCTATGTGACACACCTTACGAAATGGGAAATGAACGAGAGATAAACTGTTCGGGAAAAGTTCGTTCATCCACCGTTCAGTTTTCGTGTGCTACCTTGGTCGCTCTTTACCTTCCTGATGGCTTAAAGCCCTGTAATTTGCGGCTTTGGCATGGAGTTGCGTGATGACGAAAACGACCGCTGGAATTTTGCGCAATTCTTTGCTGGCTGCAGCGATGGGGTTTGGGGTAGCAGCGGCGGTTCCCTGCTCTGCGCAGGTTGCGACCGCTGTATCTAAGGAGCCGAACCTTTATCCGGATGTCGTACACCAGAGCGATGTGATGATGAAGGCTCGCGATGGAGTGGAGCTGGCTACGGATATTTATCGGCCTGCGCATGGAAGCATGGCGGTAGAAGAGAAGCTGCCGGTGCTGTTGCATCGGACTCCGTATGACAAGGCTGCGCCGGCGACGATTGCGATTGCGGAGACGCTGGCGCGGCATGGGTATGTTGTTGTGGTACAGGACACACGGGGGCGGCATCACTCCAAGGGTGTGTTTGAGAAGTATTACGTGTATGACGCGTATGACGGATACGACACGATTGAATGGGCGGCGGCGTTGCCTTATAGCAATGGCAAGGTCGGGATGTTTGGGACGTCGTATGCGGCGCATACGCAGGCCGATGCTTCTAAGTTGAATCCGCCGCACCTGAGCACGATGGTGCTGAATATGGGTGGGATGGCGAATGCGTGGAACCACTCGGTGCGCTATGACGGCGCGTTTGAGATGGGGCGGCAGTTCACATGGGCGTGGGAGCAGGCGCTGGCCGATACGAAAGATCCTGTAGCGAAAGCGATGCTTACGAAGGAACCGGAGTTCGACTGGTACTCGGCGCTGCCGCTGCGGAAGGGTTTGAGCCCGCTTTCGATTGAGCCGGTGTATGAGGGCTATTACCTGGATGAGGCGACGAAGGCGGACTACGGGCCTTACTGGGAAACGCTGGGCATGCAGTGGGAGAAGTATTATGCGCAGACAGCGGATGTGCCGATGCTGCATATCGGTGGATGGTATGACATCTACCTGCGTGGGACGATTGAGAACTTCGACAAGCTGGGAGCGATGAAGAAGTCTCCGATGCGGTTGATGATCGGGCCCTGGGTTCATCATGGCGATACGTTCGAGTACGCAGGCGATGTGGACTTTGGCCCGGATGCCGCGATCACGGACTTCGATACGGACTTTCATTTGCGGTGGTTCGATTTTTATCTGAAGGGCATCAAGACGTCTGTTGCTACGGAAGCTCCGGTGAAGTACTTCGTGATGGGCGGCGGAGATGCGCATAAGGACAAGGCTGGGCGGTTGTATGCGGGTGGACGATGGGAGAGTGCGCAGCAGTGGCCTCCGGCTGTGGCGAAGGCGACGATGTTCTATCTGCATGGGGATGGCTCGCTTTCGGAGAAGAGCCCTGTTGCAGGTGAGGTTGCGGCGACTACGTATCAGTACGATCCGAATCATCCGGTGCCGAGTATTGGCGGTGGAGTTTCGCATCGCTTGAAGGATGGAGCGTATGACCAGCGCGAGCGGGTGGATATGCCGGGGTCGCGTGCGCCTTATCTGCCGCTGCGCTCGAGGAGCGATGTGCTAGTTTTTGAGACAGAGCCGCTGAAGGAAGATGTGACGGTGGCAGGGCCGGTGGAGGTGACGCTGTATGCGTCGTCGAGCGGCGTGGATACGGACTTTACGGCGAAGCTGGTGGATGTGTATCCGCCGAGCGAGAGCTTTCCGCAGGGGTTCGACATGAACCTTACGGATGGAATTCTTCGAGCGAGTTATCGCGATGATTTGAAGACGCGGAAGCTGATGAAGCCGGGTGAGGTGTATACGCTGACGATCCGGCCTTTCGATACGGCGAATGTGTTCAAGAAGGGCCACCGGATTCGTGTGGATCTATCGAGCAGCAACTTTCCGCGGTTTGATGTGAATCCGAATACAGGGGAGCCGCTGGGTTCGAGCAGGCGGACACTAGTGGTGAATAACACGATCTTTCACGATGCGAAGCATGCTTCGGCGATCAAGCTTTCAGTGATGCCTGCGCGGTAAGAGTGGATGTTGGTCTGCGCTTGGAGTTGAGTGCACGTTTGTGATGATGATGTTCCGGGACATGCGAAGGAAGAATGTTGACCACTGAGATGAAAGCACCGCGATCCCCTTTTGCATCTATCCTGCGCGTGACAAGCGGCAATTTTCTGGAGATGTATGACTTCATGATCTTCGGGTATTACTCGACGTCGATCGCGAAGGCTTTCTTTCCGAACAAGAGTGAGTTTGTGGGGCTGATGCTTTCGCTGGCGACGTTTGGCGCGGGGTTTTTGATGCGTCCGCTGGGTGCGATTGTGCTGGGTGGATATACCGATCGGCATGGGCGGAGGTCGGGGCTGTTGTTGACGCTGGCGCTGATGGCGTTTGGAACGCTTTCGATTGCATGCACGCCGGGGTATGCGGCGATTGGGATTGCGGCTCCGTTGATTGTGTTGCTGGGGCGGTTGTTGCAGGGGCTTTCTGCGGGTGCGGAGCTCGGTGGGGTTTCTGTGTATCTGGCGGAGATTGCGCCGGCGCATCGCAAGGGACTGTATGTGAGTTGGCAATCGGCTAGCCAACAGCTGGCGGTGGTGTTTGCAGCGGTGATGGGCATTGTGTTGAGCCATGAGCTTGCGCCGGCGGCAATGGAAGCGTGGGGATGGCGCGTGCCGTTGTGGATCGGATGCGCGGTGGTTCCCTTCCTGTTCTGGATACGGAGTTCGCTGGAAGAGACGGCTACGTTTCTGGCGCGGAAGAAGCGATTCAGCATGGCGGAGATTTTGCGGTCGCTGGTGACGAACTGGAGGATTGTGCTGATCGGCACGATGCTGACTACGCTGACGACTACGGCCTTCTACATGATCACAGCGTATACGCCGACGTATGGAGCGACGGCGCTGCATCTGGCGAGAAGCAGCACGTTGCTGGTGACGCTGTGTGTGGGTGTTTCGAACTTTGTGATGCTGCCGGTGATGGGAAGGCTCTCGGATAGCATCGGGCGGCGGCCGTTGTTGTTTGCGTGCACGGCACTGGTGTTGCTGACCGCGTATCCGATGCTGGCTTGGCTGGTGCAGGCGCCTTCGTTCGATCGGCTGCTAGTGGTGGAGCTTTGGCTTTCGGTGTTGTATGCGAGCTATAACGGCGCGATGGTGGTGTATCTGACGGAGATTATGCCGGTGGATGTCCGGAGCACGGGGTTTTCGCTTTCGTATAGCTTGGCGACGGCGATCTTTGGCGGGTATACGCCGGCGATCTGCACCTATCTGATCCATGTGACGGGGAATCGGGCGATGCCGGGGGCGTGGCTTTCGGCGGCGGCGGTTTGTGCGCTGGTGGCGGTGTCTTGCACGTTGCTGATGAGTGGGCTGCGGAAAGAAGCTCGGTATGAGGGTGTGAGTGCGGCTTCGGTTTAGTGGGCCTGGGACTTCTTGACGAAGCTCATGTCGTAGAAGGCCGCGGGATTGATTGAGTGTCCGCCTTGTATGGAGCCGAAGGTGATGAGGGATTGCAGGTTGTTGGCGATGGACTCGGGGGTGACGAGGCCGTCGCGGGAGAAGGCTGGGCGGGAGTGCTCGAGGCTCTTGATGTAGATGTAGCGGTCGCCGACGATGTCTGGTGGAAGGGCGGCGGCGATTTCGGCGGCGGAGTGGGTGGCGATGTAGTGGTTGGCGCGGACCATGACGGCGACCATTTTCTGTACGAGCTCGGGGTTGCGCTCGATGACGTCCTGGCGGGTGAGCAGGCCGGTGAACTGATAGCTGCCCGAGAAGACTCGCTGGGTTTCTTCGAAGGTGACCATGTCGAGCAGGAGTGAGGCGTCGCCGTCCATGAGCAGGCGGATGGTGGTGGGGTCGGTGGAGAGGGCTGCGTCGATTTGTTTTTGTTTCATGGCTGCGATGAGAGAGTCGCCGGCGCCTACGGAGACGATGGAGACATCGTTGAGCGAGTAGCCGCTCTTCTTGAGGATGGAGGCCAGAAGGACGTGCGTCCCGGAGCCGAAGCTGGTGACACCGATGCGACGGCCCTTGAGGTCGGCGATGGAATGGATCTGCGAGCGGAGATCGCGGCGGACAACGAGAGTGACCGTGGGGAGATCGGTGAAGGAGGTGACCATCTTGAGGTTGCCGCCCGCGGAGCCGAGGGTGATGACGTGGTCGATGGAGTTGGCGGAGAAGTCGACGCGGCGGTGAAGGAGGTCGTTGGCGGCGTCGGCGCCTTTGCGGAGGGAGTCGATGTGGATGTTGATGCCGGCGTCTTCAAAGTAGTGGAGAGCCCGGGCTAGATCGATCTGGAGATAGACGATGTTGCCGGGCATGGAGCCCACGGCGAGGTTGACGGTTTTGTTGGCTGGTGTGCCAGCGGAGAGAGATGTGGGGATGAGAATGGCGAGAGTGAGCGCGAGGCTGCGCAGGAGCGGGCGGCGCGATGAGTTGGCGTTTGTTGAGGGCACAACGGTCTCCTGCTGCTTTGATTGTTGCATTGTGCGAGGCTGCTTTGATCGATAATAGAGATACAGACGAGCAACACGTTTTAGAGCCAGGACGGAAGGCCATGCGCATCCTACAGGTTGAAGACGAGCCAGCGGCAGCAAAGATGCTGGGCAAGGGATTGCGCGAGCAGGGCTATGCCGTGGATACTGCACATGATGGTGTGGATGCGAGTTATAAGGCTGCGGTGAATCAGTACGACCTGATCATTCTGGATGTGGTGCTGCGGGGGCAGGATGGGTTTGGGATTTGCCGCGACCTGCGGACGGCAGGGTTCTCGGGACCGATACTGATGCTGACGGCGAGGGATTCGGTGGAAGACCGGATTCGTGGGCTCGATGTGGGCGCGGATGATTATCTGACGAAGCCGTTCGATTACCTGGAGCTGCTGGCGCGGGTAAGGGCGCTGCTGCGGCGGAGGCGGTCGCCTTATGTGGAGACGATCGATGTGGGCGATCTGCGGATTGATTTGAAGGCGCATACGGTGACGCGCGCGACGCTGCCGATTGAGCTGACGGCGAAGGAGTACACGATATTGGAGTACCTGGCCTCGCGGCGTGGGGAGTTGGTGTCGCGCGAGGATTTGTCGGAGCATGCGTGGGATGAGAACTATGATCCGTTCTCGAACTTGATTGAGGTTTATATTTTGCGGCTGCGGAAGAAGATCGATGCCATGCATGAAGTGAAGCTGCTGCGCACGAGGCGCGGCAAGGGTTACATGCTTTGCGCGGATAGCGTGACGGCGAGCGATGCTTAGGTCGGCGCGGCTTCGGCTGACGGCGTGGCATGTGGGCGTGCTGGCGCTGTTGCTGACGAGTGCTTGTCTGGGTTTGTATACGCTGTTGCGGCATAACTACTACGACCGCGCGGATGGTGTGCTGACGAGCGTGGATACGGCGACGGTGTCGATGCTGGGGCACCAGTTGAGCGAGAGTGGGCTGGATGAGCTGGCGGCGCGAGATGCGGTGAAGACGCTGAACTTTCCCGAGCACACGCTGGCGATCTTCGATGCACAGGGAGACTTGCTGGCGGAGAAGCCGGTGGGAAGTACGGACCGGATTCCGTTACCAGATGCGGGGCATCTGACGGATGGAAAGATATCGCTGTATACGGCGCGGTCGCTGGTGAACCCTTCGGATTTGAGGCGTGTGGCAGCGCTAAGAGTGACGCTTGATCCTAGCGGGCGAAGTTACATTGTGGTGAGCAGCCGATCGTTGACGCCGCTTCTGGGTGAGCTGAATACGGACCGCTTGATTCTGTTTCTGGCGGTGCCGGGTGGGTTGTTGATCGCCGGGATCGCGGCATGGTTCCTGGTGAGGATTACGCTGCTGCCGGTGGCGGCTATGTCGGAACAGGCGCGGAGGATTGGGGCGGAGAATCTTGATCAGCGGTTGCCGGTGGCGAAGGCCGATGATGAGTTCAGCCAGTTGGCGGGGACGTTCAATGATTTGCTATCGAGACTGAGTGCGGCGTTTACGCTGCAGCGGCAGTTTGTGGCCGATGCTTCGCATGAGCTGCGGACGCCGTTGAGCGTGATTCGGACGGCGGCGGCGGTGACACTGCAGCCGGCGGCGCGGACGGAGCAGGAGTATCGCGAGGCGCTGAGTGTGATCGAGGGGCAGGCGCAGCGGCTGACACGGATGGTCGACGACATGTTCAAGCTGGCGCGTGCGGATGCGGGTGGGCTGACCCTGGATTTGACGACGTTCTATCTGGATGAGGTGGTGGAGGAAGCGGTACGGACGATTGGGGTGTTGGCGGCTTCGAAGGAGATTGCGATCACCACGCTGATTGAGGATGAGAGTTTGTGTGAGGGTGATTCAGCGTTATTGCGGCAGATGTTCATCAACCTGCTGGATAACGCGGTGAAGTACACGCCGGTTGGCGGCGCGGTGGAGGTGGTGCTGGAGCGTGAGGGCGATCAGTATGTGGTGCGGGTGAAAGACAATGGCCTGGGGATTTCAGCGGAGAACCGGGGGCGAGTGTTCCATCGTTTCTTCCGCGTGGATGCGGCGTATCAACGGGCGAATCTGAATAACCTGCATACGAGTGGGGCGGGGCTGGGGTTGTCGATTGCGCTTTCGATTGCGGAGACGCACCGGGGAACGTTGTATCTGGATGAGGCGGCGGGGAGTGGGAGTGTTTTTGTGGCGCGGGTGCCTTGCTTTCAGACGGTGGGGTCGGCGGCGGAGAAGTTGCTGGCGCAGGTGTGAGGGGATCGCCGCGATTTAACAGCAGATCCCCTTTGAGGATGACAGAAAGAAAAGCAAGAGCTACAGGCGGCAGATGAGGAGTTCGCGTTCGTAGATCATCTCGGGCGGGAGGTGGTCGTGGAGGGCGAGGAAGAGTTCTTCGTGGTCCATGACTTCTTTGCGCCACTGGGTGCGGTCTACCTGCTGGAGGGTGTTGAAGGTTTCTTCGGGGAACGCGAGACCCTGCCAGTTGATGTCGGCGTAGTGCGGCGTCCAGCCGATGGGAGTTTCTTTGCCTAGCGCGCGACCGCGGACGCGGTCGACGATCCATTTGAGGATGCGCATGTTTTCGCTGTACCCGGGCCAAAGGAACTTGCCCTGCTCGTCCTTGCGGAACCAGTTGACGTGGAAGATGCGGGGCGTGGAGGAGAGTTCGCGCT
>JAMFSR010000041.1 GCA_026225395.1 Granulicella sapmiensis | reverse complement strand
GCCTGCATGCGGTTCCCATCCTCACGCACGACTCTTGCCTGCAGCACTTCGGGAGAAAAGTGCTGCGGATAGGAGCTGAAGTTGCGCATCAAGCCTTCGAAGTCCGACGCCGTTGCTCCAGGAGCAAACGCCGTCCCGCGCCAGTGATGCAGTAACGCTTCGGGAAGGTTTGCGGTGCTCGAAGGAGCCAGTTGTTCGAAGCTCAACTCTCCTTTTCGCAGGCGCTCCCACGCAATATCCGCAGGAGCCAGGAAGGCACTGGCCGACTGATGCTGTTGCTCGATCCGGCGCTCCACCGCCTTGCTATAGGAGTCGAACGCTGCAACAGCGTCCGGTGGGGGCTGTCCTTTCAGCACGCGCGGCGCATCCAGGAACAGCAATAGCCCGCAGAGGAGAGAAATCTTTCGAAAGGGTACGAAGGGGCGTGTCGTCATGTGCTGCATCCTGACCTGTTGTGGCCAGAGAAGCAATGCATAAGACCTCACCCGTGAGACATTGCACCTCACGGAACAACTCTTTGCCGATGAGTCATTTGCAATAAGTTCTTGCAGCCTCAATCGTCTTCCGTGCTGCACAATATCCGGTACACTGGACGCCAGGATGACGGACCCTCAGCCAGCCGCGCGTTATCGCTTTGGAGTCTTTGAAGCCGACTCGGCTACAGGAGAGCTCCGGCGCAAGGGAATGCGAGTCAAGCTGCACGCGCAGCCTTTTCAGGTACTGTTTCTTTTGCTGGAACGCCCAGGCGAGATGCTCACGCGAGAAGAAATTTGTCGCGAGCTTTGGCCTGAAGGTACGTTCGTCGACTACGAACATGGCGTGAACTCGGCGGTCAATCGCCTGCGCGAAGCCCTTGGCGATAAAGCCAGCAATCCGAAGTTTGTCGAAACGCTGGCACGTCGCGGCTATCGATTTCTGGCTCCTGTAGAACGAATCTCCCCTGAACCAGCGGAAGCTGTCCAGGTTGCCACAACCTCTGCTTTACTCGTCGCTCCCATCACGGACGAGCTACCTGCAGTCACGGTAGAGAGGTCGTCCGGAGTTCTTGGTCGGCTGTTAGCTGCACCGGAGGATCTGCCAAAGAGTTCGCATGCAACAGCACATACACTCTTTCTCCTGCTACAAGCTATGTACTTAAGCTTTTACATTGGAGCACTGGCCAACCTGCCGGAGATCAACGAACTTGTCTCTCCCTTGCGGCTCGCAGCCCAGACATTCACCGTGTTGATCCTTACGGCTGCACTCCTGATCCCCGTCCGGATCTTCCTTTCGTGCGCTGTGCTGTTCCGTGCTCCTCGATTGGGAGAGGTGTTCGGCAAACTATGGTGGTTCTTGCTTCCGCTCGATGCGTTGTGGTCTCTCTCGCCGTTCCTGCTGCTGCATCACATCAATTACGGCTTAGCGCTCGCCTGCACAACGATTCTGATCTACTCGCCATTCGCGCAACGCTCACTCATCCTCATGGGTGCAGGCAGGCGGCTTTCTTCAACCTAGATAAAAGAAAGCCGCCTGGAGCCTGGAGCAGCCCTTACTGCCAGCCACCGCCAAGCGCGCTGTACAGCTGAACCAGCGTGAGCGCTTCGCCCTGTTGTGCGCTGACAAGATTCAACTGCGCCGCAAACAGGTTGGAATCATTCGTCAGCACCTCAAGATAACCCGTTGCTCCGCCCTGATATCGAACGCGCGCCAACCGGCTCGCATCCTGTGCGGCAGCGACCAGCTTCTCCTGCTCTACGCGATACGCATGCTGCTTATTCAGCGCGACCAGCGCGTTCGAAACGTCGCGGAAGGCGCCGGCGATGGCCTTCTGATAACTCAGCACCATCTCCTGCTCGGTGTCCTTGGAAAGCTCAAGCTGTCCGCGCAGCTTGCCACCTTCGAAGATGGGTTGCGCCAACTGCCCAAGGCCATAGATCGTCTGGGAGTTGCTGCCGAAGATCGTAGGGAAGCTATCGCCACCGATACCGGCGGAAGCACTGATCGAAAGCTGCGGAAAGAACTGCGCGCGCGCCACACCGATGTTCGCGTTCGCAGCCTTCAGCGTTGCTTCTGCCTGTTGGATGTCCGGCCGGCGCTCCAGCAGCTGCGAAGGAAGACCAGTGGGCAGGTCCTGCGGTGGAGGCGTCAGCGTCTCCGCTGCTTTCCTCGCAACCGGACCGGGATTCTCCCCCAGCAGCAGATGGATTGCGTTCTCCTGCTGTTGTATCTGCTGTTCCAGCTGCGGGACTTCAGAAGACGCGGTGTACAGCAACTGCTCAGCCTGGCGGACGTCGGATAGCGGAGCACCGCCGCCGGTTTCAAGCTTCGTCGTCAAGTCGACCGAATCCTGCCGAACCTTCAGGGTTTGCTTTGTAATCGCAAGCTGGTTGTCCAACGCGCGCAGTTGCAGATATGCCGTGGCAACCTGCTGAACAAGTGTTAGCCGCACTGCACGTTGCGCCCATGTTTGCGCCAAGAGCGTATCCCGTGCTGCCTGAGTCTGCTTCCGGTAGAGCCCCCAGAAGTCGGGGTTCCAGGCAGCCGAAAGACTGAAGGCTCCTTCAACAAGAGGACTGATGGTGGACGTGCTGGTGTTCAGGGACGGAACATCCGCGCCCAGTCCGGTACCACCCACGCTCAATGTGGGAAACTGCTGCGAGCGAGTAATGCGCACCTGGTCCTGCTGCTCAAGGATGTGCTGCGCCGCGATGCGAACATCGTAGTTGTTCGCGAGCGCCTTGCGGATCAGATCCTGCAACTCAGGTTCTTGAAACACCTGTGACCACTGTTGATCGCCCAGCGAGTTCTTCGCATCGCTGACAATAGCCGCGTCGTCCGCGCCGCGGAAAGCAGGCGGGGCAGGATAGTTCGGGCGCGTATACTTCGGGCCGACATTGCATCCGGCCAGAAAGATCGCAAGCGCGATGGCCGCGGAGGTACTGTATTGGTTCTTAGGGTTTCTCATGCATGACCTCCCTGGGTCGGGGTCGTTGGTCCGCCTCCGGCGGCCTTGCCGGCGGCGACGGGATCAAAGTCGGCCTTGGAGTCCATCGTCGTTCCTTTGCCGCCCCGCGAGAAGCGATGCGAGAGGTACTCAACGACCGAGAAGGTGACAGGGATAAAGATGAGGCCGATAGCGGTAGAGAGCAACATGCCACCGATAACAACTGTTCCCAGGATGCGTCGGGAAGCCGCACCCGCGCCTGAGGCCGTCCACAGCGGCAGGCAACCGAAGATGAACGCCAGCGCAGTCATCACGATCGGCCTGAAGCGTAGCCGTGCAGCATGCAGTGCAGCTTCCGAGATGCTTTGTCCCGCTTCGTAGTTTGATTTTGCAAACTCGACGATCAGGATGGCGTTCTTCGCCGAAAGGCCGATGAGCATGACCATACCGATCGTGGCGAAGATGTCGTTCTCCAGCAGTCGAGCATGGAGTGCAAGATACCCACCGAGGATCGCAACCGGTGTGCTAAGCAGCACGCTGAACGGCAGCGTCCAGCTCTCGTAGAGCGCAGCCAGAATCAGGAAGACGAAGAGCAGCGAAAGGCCAAAGACAGCCCAGGTAGGTACACCCTTCTGCGCCACATCCTCCTGGTATGACATACCGTTGTACTCATACCCTGCGCCAGGCGGCATCGCCTTCTTGAAGGCGTCTTCCAGTGCCGTGCGGACCTGCCCGGAGCTGTAGCCTGGTTTTGCGATGATGTTGATCTGCGCCGCGTTGAACTCGTTGAAGCGGTAGACGTACTCCGGGCCAGTGATCTGCTTTACGTTTACCAGAGAACTCAAAGGCACCTGTCCGCCGTTTGCGCTGCGAACGTAGAACTGATCGATGTTCTTGATGTCTGTTCGAGATGATCCTTCGGCCTCGACATAGGTTTGCCATTGACGGCCGAACCGGTTGAAGTAGTTCACAAGATATCCGCCCATGAAGGTGGACATCGTCGCATACACATCTGACAACTGCACCTGCTGCTGTAGCACCTTCTCCTGGTCCACATTCACGAAGAGCTGAGGCACTGCGGGTGAATAGGAGGGAATCGCCGCGGCAATCTCGGGAAGCTGATTCGCTGCTCCCAGGAAAGTACCCAGGTTCCGTGTAAGTGTCATGGGGTCATCAGAGCCCGAGCGGTCTTCGATAACCATCGTAACGCCGCCGGAGGTTCCAATACCCGGGATCGAGGGTGGTGGGAAGGCAAACGCGATACCATCCGGATTACCGGCAAGTTGCTTCTGCAAGTTCCCGGTAATGTATTCGAGCTGTTCTTCCTTGCTCTTGCGTGTCTCCCAGGGTTGAAGGGTTACGAAGAAGAAGCCCTGGTTCGTGCTCTGCACCTGGGTCAACAGCGAGAAATCGGTAACAGCGATCACACCCTTTACGCCCGCCGTCTTCAGCAATGCCGCAGTAACCTTCTGCTGTGCCGCATCCGTACGTTGTGCGGAGGCGCCGTCCGGCAGTTGCAGCGCAAGGAACATGTAGCCCTGATCTTCCGTCGGCAGGAAGCCGCCTGGCAGGCTGCTGCCAAGGAATACTGCGAAGACGCCGATCACTGCGATAGCTGCCATCGCAAGGTAGGACTTGTGAATGAGAACATCGGACGTGTGGACGAAGCTGTCCGTCGTGCGGCCAAAGAATTTATTGAAGAGACCAAAGCCCTTGCCGATAAGCCCTTTCTTCGATCCTTCAGACTTGGGCTTGAGCAGGAGCGAAGCCAAAGCAGGCGACAGCGTTAGTGCGTTGAATGCCGAGATCAACACGGAGATCGCGATCGTGACGGCAAACTGTTGGTACAGCCGGCCTGTAATGCCCGGAATGAACGCGGTTGGGATGAAGACGGCAGCAAGAATAAGCGCGATGGCAACAACGGGACCACCGACCTCTTCCATAGCCTTTTCTGTCGCGGCCTTCGGCTCCATGCCTTCTTCAATGTGGTGTTCCACGGCTTCGACCACGATGATGGCATCGTCTACGACGAGGCCGATCGCGAGCACAAGGCCAAACAGGGAAAGCGTATTGATCGAAAACCCAAGAGCAGGGAAGATGATGAACGTTCCAATAAGCGATACCGGAACGGCCAGCAAGGGAATCAATGTCGCGCGCCAGCCTTGCAGGAAGATGAATACGACGATAACGACGAGAGCGAGCGCCTCCAGCAGCGTAATCACGATCTCGTGAATACCTGAGCTGACGGCCTTCGTCGTGTCGAGCGGGACATCATAGGAGATGCCTTTCGGGAATGTTTTCGCGAGCTCCGCCATCCGCGCATTCACCAGCTTTGCGGTCTGCACGGCGTTCGATCCCGGAAGCTGATACACGGCCATGACACCGGACGGGTTCTGGTTGTAGCGGCCCGAGATCGCATAGGCCTGGTCTCCAAGCTCAATCCGCGCAACGTCGCTCAGGTGCAGAATCGACCCATCCGCATTAGCGCGAAGAATGATGTTGCCGAACTCCTCGGGCTTCACAAGTCGGCCCTGTGTGCGGACCGTGTAGGTGAACTGCTGGCCCTTGGGAATCGGTTCAGCGCCAATCTGCCCCGCGGGGTTCACATTATTCTGCGTCTGGATAGCCTGGATCACTTCAGGCGCAGTGACGCCGAGCTTCGCAAGCTTGCTCGGATCGACCCAGATACGGAGCGCATACTGGCCGCCGAAGATCTGCACGCGGGATACACCCTTGACGCGGGTGATCTGGTCCTGCAGGTTGATGATGGCGTAGTTGGTAAGAAAATCCTGGCTCAGCTTGTTACCGGGCGAGTTGATCGCGACCAGCATCAGCGGTGAGGTCAGGGCCTTCTGCACGGTCAAACCGGCAGTGGTCACCTGCGCCGGAAGTTGCGACTGCGCCTGATCGACGCGGAGCTGCGAAAGCACCTGATCCGTATCGGGGCTGGTCTTCACGTCGAAGTCCACAAAAAGTTGGACCACGCCGTTGTTGGCGCTGACGGAGTCCATATAGATCATGTTGTCGACGCCGTTCATCTGCTGCTCGATCGGCGTAGCGACAGCCTGGCTCAGTGTCTTCGCGTCCGCACCCGGATAGGTGGCTGTCACGAGAACTTCGGTAGGTACGATGTCAGGAAACTGCGAGGTTGCCAGTGTCAGCATCGACACCGTTCCAAGAATGACAGTCAGGATCGCAATAACGATCGCAACGATAGGTCTGCGAATGAAAAATTTCGACATCAGTTGCTCCCTACGGAGGTCACCGACTGGGCAGTTGCCCCGACAGCCGGGCCGGGATGCGGGTTCACGGGCGCCCCGTCGCGAAGCTTCAGAAGGTTGTCGGTAATGACGGACGCACCAGGCGAGACGCCGCCTTCAACCAGCCAGTTCGTGCCAACCTGCGGTCCGAGCTGGACCGTTGTCAGGTGTGCCTTGCCATCAGGACCGGCAACGTACACCTGCGTCAACCCTTGAAGCTCCTGTACGGCAATCTGCGGGAGCAGCAGCGCATTTTGACGCAGTTGCGTATCACCCTTCACGCGGCCGAACTGTCCGGGACGCAGAATATTGCCGGGATTCGGAAACAGCGCCGCGATGCGGATCGCACCGGTCTGAGCGTTTACCTGGCGATCGACAAACGCGATGTGCCCCTTCTGCGGATAGATCTCTCCATTACCAAGTTCAAGCGTGAGGGGAATGCTGGATGCATTGCTCAACAGCGAGCCTTTACCCGCGCGCGCCTTTGCGCTGAGGCCAAGATACTCGGAGTCTGAGATAGAGAAGTAAGCGCGGATCGGATCGAGCTGCGAAACAGACGTCAACACCGACTGCGGACTGACAAGGTTACCCACCTGCGTGGTTGCCTGGCCGGCAACGCCACTCACGAGCGACCGCACCTGCGTAAATCCGAGGTTGAGTTTTGCCGTCGCCAGCGAAGCCTCAGCGGACTTCACATTCGCTTCCGCCTGCGCCTGCTGAGCCTTATCGGTATCGAGCTGGCTTGTCGCAATGGCATGCGCTTCAGCGAGGGGAGTGTCGCGGTTCACATTGGTCACCGTCAGCCCATAAGCGGCCTTCGCCTGTTCCAATTGTCCCTGCGCCTGATCCACCAGCGCCTGAAAAGGTCGCGGATCAATTTGAAACAGCACCTGTCCTTTGGAAACCGTGGAGCCTTCGCGATAGTTCTGCTGGATCAGATAGCCTGAAACCTGCGGCTGAATTTGCGCATTCACATTGCCGTCCAGGGTACCCACCCATTCGTTCGCGATCGGCACATTGGTCGCCTCAAGCTTCACCACGGTCACCGGCATTGGCGGTGGAGGGCCGGCCGGAGGTGCGGCCTTTTGTTCGCATCCCGAAAGCACGAGCACGGCCGCTGTAAGCAGCCCGGTCCCGATGACGCCGGCCCGGCGGAGTGTGGCGGGGGTTTGTTCCGCGTTAGCTGTTGTCTCGATCGTCATTAGTGCCTTTCTAACTTCGCTCATGTTTAAACTCTACATGGACGGAAAATGTACACGCGTGTATCTTTCAAACTAGAGATGCCAGGGCGATGAGGGTCGATTCAAAGAATTCCGGAAAAACGACCGCGGCAGGAAGTGCCTCCGGCGGCGAGGCTAAGAGCTCAAAGCAAAAGCGCGCCCTTTTGACAAGACAGGAGTTGGTCAAGTCGGCCCGCGCCATCTTCGCACGAGACGGCTTTCAGCACGCACGTATTGAAGATATTGCTGCAAAAGCAGGTAAAACCCGCGGCGCTTTTTACGCAAATTTCACCGATAAAGAAGATGTTTTCTTTGAAATCTTCGAGGAAGAACTGGATCGCGATATCGCCGCGCTCCGCCCAATTTTGCAGGGATTTTCCACACTCGACGACCGCCTTCATGTCCTGGCGGAATACCTTTGCAAGCTCGGCAAGGATCGTCAGCGAACGCTCCTCAATCTCGAATTCAAGATGTATGCCATTCGTCATCCGCACCGGCGTAAGCGCCTGGCCGACCTGCATGCTGTCATGCGTCTCCGTTGCTCGCTGCCTGAAATTGATGAGCTCCTGCCGGAGTACTATCCGCAGAACGCCACACAGAAGCGCACGGAATCCCTTGCGGTGGGAGCAATCATGGACGGTCTTGCCCTCAATCAGCTGTTTGATCCAGGCGCTCTTGCCGACGACGATGTTATCCGCTATCTGACCGTCTGCCTGCACCAGAAACTTCGTTCCATGATGTTCGGCAATCTCACCGCCGAATCCGAGGCTTTTCTCCCCATAGACATAACAGGCGAGGCTCACCAGAGCGTTCTCTAAGCAATCGGTCATCCTCACGGGTGATAATAAGAAGACGACTGCTCAGGAGAATCAGAAAGCGCAATGGAAGAATTCAGCCGGCTAACGCGTCTGCCCGCGTACGTATTCAACATCACCAGCGAACTTAAAGCAGCAGCCCGCAAACGCGGCGAAGACATCATCGACTTCGGCATGGGCAACCCCGATGGCGCCACTCCCAAGTTCATCGTCGACAAGCTCATCGAGGCCGCGCAGAAAACTCGCACCCATCGCTACTCGCTCTCCAAGGGAATTCCGCGCCTGCGCAAGGCCATTTGCGACTGGTACAAGCGTCGCTACGACGTCGACCTGAACCCCGACACCGAAGCCATCGTCACCATCGGCTCCAAAGAGGGCATCGCGCATCTCTGCCTCGCTGTGCTGGATGACAACGACACTGTCGCCGTTCCCAATCCCAGCTACCCCATTCATATCTTCGGCCCCGTCATCGCCGGCTCGCGCGTGCAGTCCATCCCCATGGACGGCACCGATCAGGCCACCCTCCTCGCCAAGCTCGAGTATGACCTCCCGCGCATGGAGCCACGTCCCAAGCTCCTCATCCTCAACTTCCCGGCCAATCCCACGGCGGCGTGCGTCGATCTTTCCTTCTTCGAGCGGCTCGTTCCTCTCTGCAAAGAGCTCGGCATCTACATCATCCACGACCTCGCCTACGCCGACATCACCTTCGACGGCTACGTCGCTCCCAGCATCATGCAGGTCCCCGGCGCAAAAGACATCGCCGTCGAGTTCTTCACACTCTCCAAGAGCTATAACATGCCCGGCTGGCGCGTCGGTTTCATGGTCGGTTCGCCCAAACTCGTCGGCGCGCTCGGCCGCATCAAGAGCTACTTCGACTACGGCACCTTCGCCCCCATCCAGATCGCTTCCATCGCCGCTCTCGATGGTCCCCAGGACTGCGTCGCCGAGATCACCGGCATCTACAAAGACCGCCGCGACGTCCTCGTCCCCGGCCTCAACAAACTAGGCTGGTCCGTCGATCTGCCGAAAGCCACCATGTTTGCCTGGGCAAAAATCCCCGAGCAGTTCGGCAAAATGGGCTCTATCGATTTCTCCAAGAAGCTCCTTGCAGAGGCCAAGGTCGCCGTCAGTCCCGGTGTCGGCTTCGGAGACCATGGTGACGGCTACGTGCGTTTCTCCCTAATAGAAAACGAAGAACGCACCCGCCAGGCCCTCCGTGGCATCAAGCAAATGTTCAAAGCCGGCTAGCGGCTGCCGAAGGTGCTCCACATCCGTTACAGGTGATCGCGAAAAACCCGCCACGCCTCCCTGATCCGCTCCGTGTGGGAGAGTATGTAATCCGCGTTGAGGCGCTCCCGGTCATAGAAGTACGTGGAAAGGGCCTGGGTCGGGTTTGGTACGACCGCGAGATCCGGCTCGATGTAGTTGGCGGTTTGAGCTGTAGAAGAAGCAATACCCGTCTCCTGGGCATAAATCCAGTCCGAGTTGCCACGTATCTGTACCGGCCGTGCCTTCATATCACGGCGTGGTGTTAGCGGGAACTCAAATTGAATACCCGCCTGTAGCCAGCGTTTTGAATCATTCGGCGTTACCGTGTCTTTGAAATACAGGGACACCGATGTATCACCGAAGAACCGCTGCATACTCACCATCGAGCCTGTATCCTGTTCGTAGAAACGCCCCCCTGTAGCCTCAAAGGCCAGATCATGACGGGCGAGCAACAGACGGTAGGACCCGAGTAGGACATTGCGATTCGTGCCGCTGTCACGTCCCCACGACTGGGTAACTTTGAAGCGGCTCATACCATCCCCAGGGATCCAGTTCAGCTCATTGAGTACGCCGTTGTTGGTGCCTAGAACCCTGCCTGCGCCAAGGTTGGCCACAAGGCCGGGAGCCAGTGTCACTGCCTGAAAGAACATCAGACGATCCATCGTCGCTGAGGTGCGGTAAGAAGCATAGACCTGTCCGTTGTCGAGGTTGCCACTCCACGCCACCGGGAGATCCCAACGGGCCACGCCACTCGCCCCCCGCCAGAGCGGCAACTGTAACTCCGGCCTGATGGAAAGCTCGTAGTCGAAAACTCCATGTTCGGTTCCAACCAGGGTCAGCAAGGATGGATACACCATCACCGAGGGCTTGAGATACCCCGGGTTATCCTTACCAGCGACGAAGTTGACCCCAGCTTCGCTCACCACCTTCTGGGACACAGCGAGCGCCGGCGGATGGGTCGGCGTCGTTCCCTCCAGCCAGTTGCGCAGCGGCAGAAGCGGGGTTTCGATCTGCAGAAGCTCCAGCCCCCTGCGCCTTACCACCAGCCGGAGCTGTTCGGCGCCGTCTACGTCAGCCTGGCTGACAATACCGGTAACTACCCCGATCGCATCAAGTTCGCTGTGGTTGTAGCGAATGTTCTCATACACCACCACTAGCGTCTGCCCTTGTAGCCCCACCCGCACATTGACAAAGCCGGCCTTGATCAGGCGGTCCCGCAGCGCCACCAACCCCGGCTGCACATTGCTGCTCTGCTCGTAGGCCGGCATCGCAGGAACCGGCGCCCCATTGTTACTCTGCCCGCTTGGCGCATAGGCTGGCATAGCAGCTTCAGCAACAGGCGCCGCCGCGGGAGGCGGTGATACCCGAGCAGGGGCCGGCGGCTGCGCTTCTCTGGCGGTGAGCGCACCCCAGAGGGTCTTCTGCGAAGGTGGCTTCATGCCACGGCCGGTCGACTTTTTGAAGTTAAGCGGAATGATCAAACCCCCGCTAATTACCAGCCCTCGCGGTTGCTCGACCGGTGTAGAGAAGATGGCAGTCAGCCGGGCAGGGATATAGGGAAGCGCCGGCGTGGTCAGACGCACGCCCACATTGGTCTTGCGGGTGTCATACTCCGCCAGCAGGGTCACCCAGTCCTGTGCCCTCAGTTCCATGCCCCCGAATGCGCCTTTCATCCGGTCCGGCCCATTGCCATAGCCGGCAGACAGCCCCAACCAGCCGACAGGATCAACCGAACCAACCACATACTTCGTCGCTAAGTAATGGGTCTGTCCCCCCACATCCTGCATCCCCACTGCCAGGGCTGGGGAAAAGCGGAAATGGGAGGTCAGCGGGTCGGTGGATAGCTTCCCGTTAATGGACAGGTGCCGGATCTCATTTTCGTTCGCGGACGAGGAAGTAAACGAAGAGGTATTGGTCAGGCGACCGCCAACCTCGGCAAAGTTGAACAAACCGACCGAGAAGAGATCGCTGTCCTCCCAGTTGGGTGTCCCGAGCCCAGGGAAGTTGTCCTTCTGGTTGCTGTAAAGGGCATCGAAGGTTCCCTCTTGCTGAACATGGCCGTTGGGGGTATTGAGAATGCCGGAAGATCCCTGCAAGGAAAGAAGCGAGTCCTGATTGGCTTGTGCATGCAGGCCACGGCCGCTGGCGAGACAGAGCAGCACCAGAGCAGCCTGAACTCTTGATTTCATGGAAAATTGCACCTCATGACGTGGAGGATACATCGTCCCGGGCTCTCCTCGTCGTTTACCCGGTTTTCGAATTCCGGGTCTTCAAGCCCTTGCAAAATCACCCCGGAGAGCTAATTTAGGGGAATAGCACGCAGAAGTACTCCCACTAAAGTTCGGCTGGTTAGCCAGAGGTTGTATGAGGAGCAAGGGTAGGATAGCACAATGGGTTCGCTGCAAAATTGTCGGTCGGCCTACCCGCCGAAACGGATTCTCAGCATGGCCGGTGAAGCGGAAGTGGCGATCTGCGATGAAAGATCAGCAGTTCGGCGGCCAAATGTGCGGTTGGCAGGGTATAATGAGGCAATATAGCAATTTTCTGTGCGCATTCGCGATCAGGAAGTTGTGGGGAACCCGTGGAGCTATCTACCAAGATTGACCTTCAGAACCAAGCTTCGATTCTGTAGTCGAATTCTCCGCCGGTTCTATTCACTTGGGGTTTTACGCTCCTCGGCATCCGCATACAACTTAAAGGAGGTCACGGTGCAAATTCGCAAAAACGCTCTCTCTATCTCTCTCTTAGCGCTGCTGTTTGGTCCCCTGGCCGGCTGCCTCAGTTCGGGTGTGCCAACGGCAACTTCGCCAGGGCCAGCTGGCAAGGTTGTTCAGGGAGCAGTCAGCGGCGCCACCGTTTGGGCCGACGCCCTCTCCGCCGGTACCCAATTTATCATTGACACGGGAACCAGCCCCAATGAGTCCGCGACCGAGACCACGACAAGTTCTGCCGGTGGATACACCATTCCGGTAACGCCAGGTTACAAGTATGCGATTCTCTCCCAGGGGGGGACTGACTCCATCACCGGCGAGAAAGCCACCACACTGATTGCCCCTGGAGGCGCACAGTGCGTCTCGCCGCTGACAACATTGGCCGAGTTGGATACAAATGATCCAAATGGCCAGCTCGAAGCCAACCTCAACGCGCTTCTTCCTGCTGGGGAGACCTTTGGCGCCGACATCACCGCCACGGGAGCTTTGACTCCGGCGTCGATGGTATTCCTTACTTCGATCACGACAGCTGTTACCGCTTTCGATGTGGCGATTCAGGACGCGGCAACCAAGAGCAATGCTACCCTGACCCCACAGCAGCTGGATGATATCAACTTGACCCTCTACAGCCAGATGGCCGGTCAATTCTCTACTCTTCCAGCGGGTTCTCTGTCGAATACCGCGACTTTGGCGGCCAGTCTACAGACCGCTCTGACCGCCGCTATTAGCACGATAGCAACCAACAACCCCAACATTACTGTGGCAAATCCCAGTACGATTGCCGCAACGATTGCCAACAACTCGGTTGCGACCGCAGCCAATGTGGTGGGCATTGCAACCAACAATGCCGCTCTGCAGAACGTAACGCCGGGTAATGTTCAAACTACAGCAGTAGCTGTACTTACATCCCCCGCCGTTACAGAACAGGTGGTGTTGTCAGGTAGGGTACAACTCATCACCAACACCGTTACTTCGGTAGCTGGTACGGTTGCGGCCAGCATCACTGTCGCCTCTACTCCCTCAACCTATTCACCGCCGGCTATCCCCATCGCCACCAACCCGACAATTATTGGGTACGAACTGGTGGCCCAGAATACTGGCAACGCCTGGAGCATCCAGAGCCTCACAATGACTTTCAGTGACGATATGGTTGCCACTAACTCTACGGATGCCCACTCCGTATTGAACCCTGCAAATTACCAGTTCAACCAGCCAGGTTGCTCTCCGGCCTCGTACTCCTCCAGGGTGCTTACTTTCAACTGTGGCAGCGTAGGATCTGGCGCTTTCACCATCACAACTTTGAGTTCGACCAGCACCGGTGGTGTCTGGGCGAGTGCCACGTCGCAAGGGTTGTTGGTCAACAACGTAAAGGTCTTTACATTGCCGACCTTAACTGGCAGCAGCGGAGGCACTGGCGTCGCCCTGTTCTAGTGTCCTGTCTTAGAAGTTCCTTGCAAAGTGGTGGCCGGAAACGCGCGGAGACTCGACGCATATGGGGTCTTCTTCGAGGTTCTTTCTAAGTCGGAGAAGACCCGTTTGCCGGCGTCCCAAACCTCGACGTGGCCGCGTCGCAGCTCTCCCGGCGCGCTCGCCACAAGAATTTCGTAAGCAGACTGCTTCCGTCCTCGCGCGGTTGCATCGCTCTGCCATGAAAGCACGGGACGCGGTGTATCGATCCTCAACGGGTCACTCGCTGCTTCGTCTTCAGATGCACTGGCAGTGCGTAACCGTTCTACTGCTCCTTCGTTCGTTCAAAGACAAATCCTGCAGCCTGAAAGTCTCCACGCATCCCTACATCCACTCCGTGATGCATCCAGTAATCTCCACTCGCAGTCGTCAGCGTGTCCGGCGACATCTTTCCATAAATGCTTCGCACGCTATAAACCGCCTTCGGGTCCAGCCCTTGCAGAAACAGCCGCGGATACGGGTACCCATCCTGGCTTGAATGCAGATACGCAAACAGCACCGCCTGTTTGCGGTCGTTTGAAACACTCTCCGTAGCTGAATACGGGCTATTGTTCTGCGCCGAAATCAATCGATACAAGGACCCATGCTGTACCGTTTCGCGTATCCCCTTGTAAGCCGCAATCATGCCTTTCGCCGTAGCAAAGTCTTCCGGCGACCACTTGTTCAAATTATTGCCAATTCCAAGCCCACCCTGCATTGCTACAAGAAAGCGGTACGGCAGTGACACATTGCGGCTGTCCGCATTGTTCCGCACATCCGTCACCCAGGCCATCATCACGCCGGGTGTATAGGCGTTTGAAAATCCGTCCTGTATCGCCAGCCGGTCGAACGCATCCGTGTTGTCCGAAGGCCAGACCTCTTCCGTGTAGCGCAGCACACCAAGGTCCACGCGCCCTCCGCCGCTCGAACACGATTCAATCTCCACCTTCGGATGCTTTGCACGCAGCTCCTTCAGGATCGAGTAGAAGTTATCGACGGCCGCCACATAAACCTTCTTCTGCTGGTCCGCATCCACCTGCGTCCATCCCGGCTCCGTCCACGGCCGGTTGTAGTCCCACTTCAGAAAAGCGATTTCATTATCGGTCAGCAGCTCGTCGAGGAAGTGAAACACATAAGCTCGAACCTCCGGCACGGCGAGATTCAGCACCAATTGGTTGCGTCCTTCGGTACGTGGCCGATCGTTGAAGTGCAATATCCAGTCAGGATGCGCGCGATACAAATCGCTGTTCGGATTCACCATCTCCGGCTCCACCCAAAGCCCGAAATCCATCCCCAGCCCATGCACCTTATCGATCAGCGGCCTCAACCCATTCGGAAACTTCTGTTTGTTCACATACCAGTCGCCCAGGCCGGCATGGTCATTCACGCGCTGCCCAAACCATCCATCGTCCATCACAAAGCGCTCCGCGCCAATCGAAGCTGCTTTCTCCGCCAGCGCTGTCTGCCCTTCTTCTGTCACATTGAATTCAGTGGCTTCCCACGAGTTATAAAGTACCGGCCTTACCTGAGGATGCGGCGTTCCCGGCAAAATATGTGCCAGCTGAAACCGGTGCAGCAGCCGCGAAGCCTCACCATACCCCGCATCCGTATGCCCCGCATAAAAGATCGGTGAACTCAGCGTTTCACCCGGCGCCAGCGTATAGCCAAAGTCGAAAGGGTTATACCCTCCTGTAATCCGCACCTGCTGCAGCGTGTCCTGCTCAACGGTAATCCGCCACGACCCGCTCCACCCCAGCTCTCCAAACCACACGTCGCCGCTCGTTTCATTCACCTGCGCATTGCGTCCAATCGAAAACCACGGATTCTCCGCATGCGACGTCGATCCAACGCGGCTCTCAAGCACCGTCGCACCCACCGTCACGGGCCGCGTCTGCATCTGCCACTCCGCCGACCACCGGCCGGTTAGGTAGTGCAGTACGTAGTCGGTCTCATGTGGCAGACTCCACGTAGCCGCGGCTTCCTGCTCCACCAGCAGCTTCGCATTCGTTCCATTCACAACATCCGCGGACCGGGCAACGATTCCCGTCTCCGCGTCGATGTTGTAATGCAGCGTCACGCGCACATCCAGCGAGATATCGCGAAGCACCACGTCCACGCCACTAGCTGTCAGCTTGTGCGAAACGTAATGCAATACCAGGTCGCGATTGCCATCCGCAAACGTAACCTTCAGCGCCGGTTCCCACTGCAACCCCTGGCCCCATCCCGCAAACTCCTGCGGTGTCTCGCTGCGGCTCGACTCAAACGACGTCCGTCCGGCAACCGATTTCACCGCTCCCACGGCATCGCCTGGTTGCAGCCGTCCGCCCCAGTAGATCGCCTGCAGCTCCCCGCGTTCGTTCACGCCAAAGATGTACGAAACGTTTCCACCATCCAGACGAAACGTCTTCGCCGCCTCGTTATAGCTGGCATTCTGGATCGGCGCAGCCGTCGATGGCAGCGCAAGCAACAAACCAATGGCAAAGGCAGAAACTCCAAAAAAGCGGGGAAGGCCGGACGTCATAAATGAATCTCTCCAAAATAGGCAAAATCGAACACGATAACCATCGCAGAACAAACGCGCAGCGGCAAGGTCTGCCGCTGCGCGTTTTGTTTTAGTTACGGAAGCGTTTAGAAGTAGAACTTTCCGCTCAGCTGAATCTCTCGCGGATCATTTGGGCTATCGCGCGTCGTCGTGATCTTCGAGAACGTGTTCGTCGTCGTAAAGTTCAACTGACCCGGCTGCCCGAAGTTAGGCGTATTGGTAATGTTGAACACCTCACCGCGAAACTCGAAGTACGTCTCGCGAACGAAAGGGAAGCGGCGGAACAGAGAAAGATCCAGCCGCCGGAACGGCGGTCCCGTCACCTGAGCTCCCGTTCCTCCGAGCGCCGCAATCGTGCCGTAAGTTGAAGCCGCCGGATTCGTAAAGGCCGCCGGATTCAGATACTGGTTCTGGTTATGCACTCCGCCATAGGGATTCACACCCGGCACCTTCAGCGCATTGCAGCCAAGTCCTGAAGCCGTCGTCGAAGAGCACGCCACGTTGAACGGCTGTCCATCCTGCGCCGTAAAGATCCAGTTCGTCGACCATCCACCGGCAACATACGCCAGCACACCGCCCTCATGCAGGAACATGTGGTCCTTGCCGAACGGCAGTTCATACGTTCCGCTGGTATGCACAATCCTCCGCACATCGATCGTGCAAAGCGTCGTATCCGCTCCAATGCCCACGCCCGCGACATACGGCGCACGGTAACCACCGATGTTGTTGTCCAGCAGGTCGCGACTGTCTCCAAGGCACTTGCCGTAGGACATATTCGCCAGGAACGAGAAGCCGTTCTGGAACCGCCGCTCCCCGCCGAACTGCACCGAGTTGTAGTTGCTCTGCGCATCGCGCGAAACGTAGTTACCGCCCGTCGCCATCGTCTTAAAGAAGGCAATGCTGGAAACCGCTACACTTGGGAGCGCTATCTGGTTCGTTGTATTCACGCCGATCGATGACTCCACATGCCGCGAGTTATCGCCCACATACCCCGCAAACAAAATTGTCCGCGATCCAACCTGGTACTGCACCTGCAGGTTATACGCCTGGCTGTAAGTCGTCTTCGGATGCCGAGGCTCGCCCTGGAACGCCAGCGCACTCACCGAAACTGCGGAGGGCGTCAACGAAACATTCGCTAACCCATCTTGGATCGGTCCAACCGTTCCCTCAGGCGTCGTATTCGTAACCGTATTCGCGATGATCGCTTCCTGCGCACTCTGGTCCGCGAAGCTGGTCGAAACCTGGAAAGGGAAGTTGATGTACGGCGAAATAGAAAGCCCATGGTTCTCATTGCCTTGATAGAACAAACCATAGCCGCCGCGGATCGAAATCTTCGAGTAAGGCTGCAGCGCAAACCCCAGCCGTGGCGCAAAGTTCGTCCGCTGCGCTTCGCCGATTGCGTTATCGGTAGTCGGGGTCAACACCACGCCATTGGTCGAAAGCAGGTTCAGGAAAGGCGCAGTCAGCGAAGCTACATCCTGTTGTGGAATGTAATAGTGCGACGCTCCATCGGTGCTGTCTCCCGTATACGCGGATACAAAGTTCGCCAGCCGCCCCGTCTTCTCCGCCGGATCGCCGATGAACTCATACCGCAAGCCAAGGTTCACCGTCAGCTTGTCCGTCGCACGCCACGCATCCTGCACATAGGCTCCGTAGTAGTTGCGGACCGGATAAAACGCCGGCGGAAAGCTCGTGGCTGCAACGGAGTTCGCTCCACCAAGATAATTCTGCTGCGGCGCATAGGGCGAAACCTGCGGCGTAATGATGAACTGCGCCCTGTCCGTCGAACCATCCGTGCTGTTCAGCACAGAGGTGTAAATCCCGTTGGCAGTAAAGTTGCCGCGAGGCTGCGTAGGCGTCAACAACGGAAACGCAATGTGCTGGAACTCAAATCCCGCACGAATCTGGTGATGACCATGATCGATCGTCAAATTCTCGGTCGCCTGCAGCACATCGCTGGCTTTATCGCTTGGCAGAGTTGTATTCGCGCCAAGGCTGGAGAGATTGTTGAACGTAAACAACGGCAGACCGCCGTTCTCAGGAATCTGTGGTATCCCCGGAATGCCATACTGCGCCGGAATCCCCATCACATTCGCATCGAACTGAAAGCGCTTGTCATACACGCGGCTGTATCCAATGCGTGCCTCATTCACCAGGTGCGACGTAAGAATATGCGTCCAGCTCAAAGCGCCATTCTGCGCCTCGGTTGTGCCACTGCCTGGCCGCGATGGCCCACCATCGGCAACCCCTGGAAAGGGCGGCGTCGCCAGCTGCGTCTCATATAAAAAGCTATAGCGGAAGAACACGGAGTCCCGCGCGCCAATCTGCTGATCTACCCGTGCATCCATGCTGTCGATGTTCGTGATCGTGTTCGGGTTCACCGTATAGTTGCTCGTAATCCCCGTTCCATTCGGCAACGGGTACAGCTTCAGCAAACCCAGCGCAACCGAGTTCAGCCGCGCCGCCGGCAGCTGGTTCAACTGCGACTCCGCCAGCGCCGTCGTAAAGTTTGTCATGTTCGTCAGCGACCCCGAATAGAACGGATCTCGCACATAACCCGTTGTCGTTGCCGCAAGGTTCGTCACCGGATCGATCACGCCCTTGGTGATCGCACGCGTCGTCCGCGGATCCATCACCGTTCCCTTGGCAAACGTTCGTCCCAGCAAATCGGAAGTCGTTCCTGTCTGCCCGCCGATCAAATCGCTCAGGTTCGTAAACCCGCTGTTCTGCTCAGCCGCCGTCGGCACGGTATCGGTAAACGTAGTCCCCTGTACCTGCCGCTCTCCTTGATAGTCCACAAAGAAGAACGTGCGGTCATGCCCGTTATAAACATGCGGAATGATCAACGGCCCGCCAAACGTTGCACCAAACTGGTTGAAGCGAAACTCCGGCTTATGCTGCGTCGGCAAAACAAAGAAGTCGGCTGCATCGAACTTGTCGTTCCGCACAAACTCCCAGATGTCTCCGTGGTACGCGTTCGCTCCCGACTTCGTCGACATATTCAGCACCGCGCCCGCCGCATGTCCAAACTCAGCCGAGTAGTTGTTCGTCTGCACCGTAAACTCACGCAACGCATCCGGCGGCGGAAGCAGCACATACTGCGTCTGGCTCACCAGGTCGGCAATCTGCGAGTTGTTATCCATGCCGTCCAGCATGTAGTTGTTCTCCGTGCGCGAAAGGCCATTGGCCGTAAACGATCCACTCGCCTGCAACCCGCGTGCATCGTTCTGCGCAATCGTCACACCCGGCGAAAGCTGTGCCAGGAACGCCGCATTGCGCCTGTTCAACGGCAGATCGTTGATCGCGCGCGTATCCACAAGCTGCTGCACGGATGAGCTCTGCGTCTCCAGCACCGACGTACCTGTCGTCACCTGCACGCTATCGGTCACCGCGCCAATCTGCAGTGTCGGGTTTACTTCCAGCCGCGATTGAATCGTCACCTCAATGTGCTGCTGCACGCTTTCTTTGAAGCCCGGCTTGCCAACCGTCAGCGTATAGAACCCCAACTTCAGCGGACTCAGCGAGTAGCTTCCATCCGCATCGGCCTTCACGCTATGCGTAATGCCCGTGGCTTCTTCCTTCACGGTAACCTGCGCTCCTGGAACCCGCGCTCCGGCAGCATCCGACACCTGCCCCAGGATTCCGCCCGTATCCACCTGCGCCGTTACTCGCTGCGGCAAAGCGATAGCCAGCACTGCTGCAATAAAAATCAGGAACATGCTTGGGAAAATTTGTACATTCCCCTTCGCCTGTCCAAAGAAGCTTCCATTATTCGAAAGTCTCAAGTACATAGGTCTCCTCAAATTGGTTCAAATTGGGCAGGATCGTCGAGTCGATTGCGGATGCGGCGTGAACGTTAGGCCGCGCATCTGTGCTTCGTCAAGGGGTTGTCGATCTCGCATTTGATCAAATCGCAATCTCGTTCACAGCACGCGGCAGCGAAACGGAAGCAATCAGGTCAGTGGCTTGTGAAAAGGAATAAGCTGTCTTGGGGAAATACGTGCATGCCCTAATGTCGGACTCGTAGAGTCAACAACAAAGGGCCGAAATAGCGAACGAAGCGCGCATGGGTTAAAGCCTAGCATAAGTTGCTTTCGCAACTGCCCAGCCTTGACAGCCGATACAGCGAACCATACCCTTGGCCTCATATGCCTGATAAAGCAGAAAGCCGTCGCTCCTTCCTCAAAAATTCCGTAGCCACCGCTGTAGCTGCCGCCGTCTCCACCGCTCAGGCACAGCAGAGCACCATATCTTCAAAGCCTACGACGCCACCGAACATCATTCTGTATCTTTCAGATCAGTTTCGCGCAGATTTCGTCGGAGCCAACGGCCGCAACGGCTCCACGCACACACCCAACATCGACGCCATGGCGCAGCGCGGCAAGAACTTCACGCACGCCGTTACCAACCAACCCGTCTGCGCACCGTCACGCTCGGTCATCTTCACCAGTCGCTACGCTACAGAGACCGGCGTCTGGCACAACGGCCTCGAGCTTAGCAAGTCGCTTCCCACGCTGGCCGGTGAGTTACGCAAAGCAGGCTACACCGCCAATCTCATCGGCAAGTGGCATCTCGCGCTCGAACGTCCCGCGGATGGCGGCAGCACCGGCCCGGTCAAAGCCGCCGACCGCGGCGGCTTTCTCGATCTATGGGAAGGCGCCAACGCCATCGAGAACACCTCTCACCCCTACTACGGCAGCATCTGGGATCGCGACAACAAAGAGATGACCTACAAGGACGAGTACCGCGTCGACTATCTTACCGACCGCGCTGAGCGCTTCCTCCGCCAGAAGCAGGACAAGCCGTTCTTCCTCTTCATCTCGCAGCTTGAGCCCCACCAGCAGAACGACATGCATCAGCCCATCGCTCCCAAGGGCGCCGCGGCTCGTTACCTCAACTGCACCATTCCCGACGACCTCCGCGCGCTCCCCGGCACCTGGCAAGCGCAACTCCCTGACTACTACGGCTGCATCGAATCCATCGACGCCTCTGTCGGCCGCATCCGCAAAGTCCTCGACGAAGAGCATCTCACCGACAACACAATCTTCGTCTTCCTCTCCGACCACGGTTGCCACTTCATGACCCGCAACGCCGAGTACAAACGAAGCACCCACAACAGCTCCATCCGCGTTCCGATCATCATCGACGGTCCGGGCTTCCAGGGCATGCAGCAAATCAACGAGCTAGTCGGCCTCATCGACGTGGCGCCTACGCTGCTTGAAGCCGCCGGCGTTCCCGTCCCACCCTCATGGAAGGGCCACAGCCTCATGCCGCTCATCAACGACGCGGAAGCCCGACGCACCTGGCCCAACGAGCAGCTCATCCAGATCAGCGAATCCATGACCGGCCGCGCCATCCGCACCAAAGACTGGACCTACTGCGTCGCGGACCCCACCGGCTCGACCAAAGACCAGGCGGCCACCACTTATCACGAGTACCAGTTCTACGATCAACGCGCCGACCCTAACGAGCTCGTCAATCTCGCCGGCCGCATGGAGTACCGCGCCAAAGCCGCCGAGTTAGCATCCCAACTCAAGAAACTCCTCGTAGCCGCCGGCGAACCCGAACCCGAAATCGTCCCCGCCAAACTCTACCCATAACGCAAAGCTTGTCTCACCGGATTAGCAGGGGCCTTCAGGCCCCTGAACCAAACGGCCGCCGCATAGGGGCTTCAGCCCCGGGCCTTTGCACTTGCTTTTCTTCCGTCACCTCATAAGGGATCGACTTTGGCTCTCGCCTCGCCTTCCTACAGGAGCAGTAGCCTGAGGACCGCGGCCATTCGCCCAGTTGACAACTGACAACGGCAATAGTGATATACCTCCCATATCGAAGATCAGCGAAGGAGCACCATGCCACGGTCGCGCAGAGATTTCCTCACCACGAGCTCACTCGGCATCATGGGAGCAGCCATGGCTGCAAAAACGGCAGGTGCCAAACAGACGCCTGAAACCCCCGGAGCCCCACCAGCCTTCGGCACCTCCGCTCCCGTCGGTCCAGCCGTCTCGGTCGAAACCTTCCAGGAAGCCCAAAAGCTCGTTCAAATCGAAATGACCCCGCACGACCTGGCCCAGGCTGCCGGCAACTGGCAACAGTCCATGGCCTCGGTCTACGAGCGCCGCACCGGCCCCCGCAAGCTCGCCATAGAAGACACCATTTCCCCTGCCACCGTTTGGAATCCCACGCTCCCCGGCACGACCAGCGGTCCAACCACGGACCACTTCAACCCCGGCTCACTCGCCCTGGCAAGCTCAATAAGACCCGATGGCACGTTTGCCGGTCGCGACGAAGACCTTGCCTTCGCCTCCGTCTTTGAGCTCGCGATGCGCATTCAGATGAAGCAGATCACCTCCGAGCAACTCACCAAAATCTACATCGCCCGCCTCAAAAAGTACGACCCGCAACTCCACTGCGTCATCACCCTCACCGAAGAGCACGCCCTCCAGCAGGCCCGCGCCGCCGATGCTGAAATCGCAGCCGGCCATTACCGCGGCCTGCTCCACGGCATCCCTTGGGGCGCAAAAGATCTCCTCGACACCGCCAACATCCCCACCACGTACGGCGCCGAACCTTACCGCAACCGCATCCCTATAGAAGACGCCACCGTAACCAAGCGTCTCAACGAAGCCGGTGCTGTCCTCGTCGCCAAGCTCTCCCTCGGCGCACTTGCTCTCAACGACGTTTGGTTCGGTGGCCAGACCATGAACCCCTGGCTGCTCGAAGAAGGCTCCTCCGGCTCCAGCGCCGGCCCCGGCTCCGCAGTCGCTGCAGGCCTCGTCGCCTTCGCCATCGGCAGCGAAACGCAGGGCAGTATCGTCAGCCCCTCCATGCGTTGTGGCGTCACCGGCCTCCGCCCCACCTACGGCCGCGTCCCACGCACAGGTGCGATGACTCTGAGCTGGACCTGCGACAAGCTCGGCGTCATGACGCGCCACGTAGAAGACACCATGCTCGTCCTCCACGCCATCGCCGGTCCCGACGGCCACGACGTCGCCTGCGTTCCCGCCAAGCTCAACTTCGACGCCTCGCGCTACATCCCCGGCAAATCCGACCTCAGCAAAATCCGCATCGGATACATCCCCGCATGGATGAAAGAAGCCCCCGCCACCGACGTCGACCGCGCCGCCCTCGAAACCGCACGCAAACTTGGCTTCACGCTCAAAGAAGTCACCCTCCCCAACTGGCCCTACGACTCGCTCAACGTCATCCTCTTCGCCGAATCAGCTGCAGCCTTTGAAGAACTAACCCTGAGCCACAAAGTTGACGAGCTTAAAGCCCAGGTCCCCGATGCCTGGCCCAACACCTTCCGCCAGTCGCGCTTTCTCTCCGCCGTCGATTTCGTCCAGGCCGACCGCCTCCGTCGCAAGGTCGCCATGGAAATGGAACGCGTCTTCTCCGAAGTCGACCTGCTACTCGTCCCCTCTCTCCGCGACGAGTTCCTGGTTATCACCAACTTCACCGGCCACCCCTCACTCACGCTCCGCGCCGGCTTCGTCGAAGTCTCCGAAGCCCGCAGCGACTGGGCCCCCGACCCCGCGCACCCACTCCCAAAATTCTCCCCACCCCGCCGCGTCCCCCACGGCGTAACCCTTGTAGGCCGTCTCTTTGAAGAAGGCGCCGTAGCCGAAGCCGGCATGCTCCTCGAATGGGCCTTCAAGGCAGCCAACGAACGCCCCAAGGGCTTCGCCTGACACCAGCGCAACGCTCGTCGCTCTTGCTCTTCCGGATTAGCGTGGGCCTTTAGCCTCGGGCCTTCCGCCGCCCGGCGCCGCACTCTTACGGCACCAATTCCACAGAACTCGCCGCACTCAACTGATGGATCGCCAGCCAAGTCTGCTGATACGCATTCAAAGCATCGCTCGTCGAAGACCGCGCATCCCGCAACGCATCGAGATAATCGATCAGCGCCAGCCCGCCATGCTCAAACGCATACTGCGCAATGCTCAACACATCGTGCGACTCATCCAGATAGTGCTCGCCAAACCTGTCCGATAGCCGCTTCGACTGCGTATACCCAACCCATGCCTGCGCCACATCCGAAATCACCTGGAACCGCGCCGCGCTCTCCGTAAACCGCGAAGCATCCACCTGGAACCGCGCCGTCTCCTTGTTGCCCTGGTTGCGATCAAAGATCCGCAGCGGCACGCTCACCTGGAACCCGAATGACTTCTCCGTTCCGGTCAAATCGAACTCGCCCTCCAGCGTAGGATCGGCCTTCCCATTCGAGATCGCCAGCTGCGCATTCGCCGCGGCAGCGGTCGTCGCAAACTTCGCCGCCGCATAGTCCGGACGATTCGCCAGCGCCGTCTGCACCAGTAAATCCTGCGTCTGCGTCACCACCGGCGGAACAATATCGCCTGCAATGTCGAAGTCCGGACCAGGCGACTCAATCCCAAGCAACGTCTGCAACTGGAAGCTCGCCTGCTGCAGCGTCACAATGTCGTTTGACTCATCGCTCTCATAGTTTCCCAACTGCAGATCGAGTCGCTCATAATCCAGCTTGCCCAGATCGCCAGCTTTATACCGGTCATTGCTGATCTCCACCTCATGCCGAAAGTCCTTCAATGTCGCACTCGCGAGTTCCAGCGCTTCCTTCGCGACCAGCATATGCGTGAACGCCGTCTTCACCGTCAGCATCGTCTGCCGGATCGTATCGTTCAACTGCGCTTGCGTCTCCGCCGTTGTAGCCCGCGCATCGTCGAGCCTCCACCGCCGTTTCTCGCCCCGCTCAAACAGCCGCGAAACCTGCGCCGCGTACGCATAGGGATTGTTCTCGCTTGCCGGCTCCGTCACGTTGGAAGCCGTCAGCGCAAAGTTCGGGTTCGCCCGCACACCCGCCTGCAACTCCTGCGCTCTTACCGCCCGCAAATTCTGCTCCGCAGCCAGCAGCGTAGCATTCTTGGCCCGTGCCATATCCAGCACCTGTTGCAGCGTATAAGCTCCAGGCTTCGATACCGGCGGCTTCCGCGGATCAGGCCCCTCATGCGTTCCCGCAGCATAAGCGGATGCGGTAGTCTGCCCAGCCGCCGCGGCATCGCCGCCCTGTGCCGCCATCGTCTGCGACAACAGAACCGCTGCCACAACGGCCAGCAAGAGTTCCTTCGATCTGCGCGGGTTCGTCATCACTTGTAGTCTCAATTCTCGAACTCCGTATCGGGCTTCGGCAATACATCATGCGGGCGTGCAATCCACACATACAGGCTCGGCAGCAGGAACACACCCATCGCCAGCGCGCCCACCAGCCCGCCCACAATCACAATCGCAAACGGACGCTGCGAGTCCGACCCGATCCCATGCGAAAGCGCCGCAGGCAGCAGGCCCAAGGTCGCCACCAGCATCGTCATCATGATTGGACGAAGCCGCACCACAGCGCCTTCGAGCGCCGCTTCCTTCACCGTATGTCCGTTAACACGCATCTGGTTGATGCACTCCAGCATGATCACGCCGGTCTGCACCGAGACACCGAACAGCGCCAGGAATCCAACACCCGAGGACACGCTAAAGTGATTGCCCGTAAGGAACAGCGCCAGCAACCCGCCGAACGGCGCAATCGCTACATTCGCCAGCACCAGCAGCGCCCACTTGAACGATCCGAACATGCCATACAGGATGATGAAGATCAGCATGATCGTCAGCGGACACACGATCATCAACCGCCGCGAGCTTCGCTTCTGGCTCTCATACTCGCCGGCCCAGTCCAGGTGATAGCCTGTCGGCAACTGCACCTGCTTCTTCACCTTCGCAATCGCTTCTTCCACGGTGCTTCCAAGGTCACGATCACGTACGCTGTACTTAATCGCCACATACCGCTGACCGCCTTCACGGCTGATCGATTCAGCCCCATCCACAACCTGCACATGCGTCAGCTGTGCCAGCGACACACGCTCACCCGAAGGCGCCAGCAGTCGAATATTGCTGATCTCCTCCGGCGTCGTCCGGTACTTCGGGCTATAGCGAGCCATCACGTCATACCGCGCTTCGCCATCGAGTACCTGTGTCACCGGTGCGCCGCCAATCGTCCCACCCACAGCGCCTTCAATCGCACCCTGGATATCTGCGACATTAATGCCATACCGCGCAGCAGCATCGCGATCGACAACATAATTCAAGTTCGGCTGTCCAATCACACGAAACAATCCAAGGTCCGCAACACCCTTGATCCCGCTCATCACCTGGACGATCTGGTCGCCCTTCTGTTCCAGCGTCTTCAGGTCACTTCCATAGAGCTTCACCGCAAGCTCGCCCTTCACGCCGCTCACCGCTTCTTCCACGTTGTCGGAGATCGGCTGCGAGAAGTTCCAAACCACACCTGGCATCTTCTCCAACTCGCGGTCCATCGCGGCAATCAACTCTTCCTTGTTCTTATCGAATACAGGACGCCACTCATCCTTCGGCTTCAGATCGACGAAGTACTCCGTATTGAAGAACCCTGTCGTATCGGTTCCATCATCCGGTCGGCCAATCTGGCTTACGACCTGGCGAACCTCCGGAAAGTCAGACAGCACAATCCTTGCCTTGTTCGCAATCGCCAGGCTCTCCGTTGGCCCCGTACTGGGAGCCAGCGATCCTCGTACCCAGATCGCCCCTTCATCCAGATGCGGCAGGAACTCCGACCCGATCACACCGCTGAACGCCAGGAACGCACTCAGCGCTAGCAGGCCCAACGCCGCCGATATCGGCACGATCTTATGGTCGATAGCCCAGGCCGCAAACTCGCGATACTTGTTGGTCATCCACACCATGACCGGGTTTTCCCACTCGGTCGTGCCTTTGCGGAAGAACAGGCTCGCCAGCACCGGCGCCACGATCATGGAGAAGATCAACGCACCCAGCAGCGCGAAAGCCACCGTCCATGCCATCGGCTTGAACAGCCTGCCTTCCACCGACTGCAGCGTAAAGATCGGCAGATACGCCGTGATGATGATCGCGATCGAATAAAACACAGGCCGCTGCACTTCATGCGCCGCCTCGCGAATCTGTTCCATCGGCGTTCGATCCACTTGCTTCTTATGGCTCAGATGGCGAACGATATTCTCGATCATCACCACCGCGCCTTCCACCACCATGCCGAAGTCCAGCGCACCCAGGCTCAGCAGGTTCGCCGGGATATGTCGCAACTGCAGGCAGATCGAAGCAAACAGCAGCGAGAAGGGAATCGTGATCGCAACAATCAGCGCACCGCGCGCATTCCCCAGGAAGAGAAACAGAATCAGCGCAACCAGCAGAATGCCCTTGGTCAGGTTGTCGAGCACCGTACTGGTCGTGATCTTCAACAGGTCGCTGCGGTCGAGGAACGGAACAATCGTCACGCCCTTAGGCAGAATCTGCTCATTCAACTCTTTCACTTTGGCGTGAATAGCCTCAAGCGTCGTGTCGGAGTTCTCGCCCTTCTGCAACAGCACTACGCCTTCAACCACATCGCCATCATCCAGCAGCTTGCCATCTTCATGGCGAACAGCCTTGTTGTCCTTACTCGGCTTGTCGTTCGGATCGCACGTCCCCGTGCCCACGCGGCACGTCTTGCCAATCTGCCCCAGCCGAATCTTCGGCCCTTGCACTACCTGCGCAATATCACTCACGCGCAGCGGCGTTCCATTCGCAGCCTTCAGCACGGTCTGCTCAATGTCATGCACGTTCGTGAACAGTCCGATCTCCTGCACATTGATCTGCTGCTGGCCTTGCTCGATAAAGCTGCCGCCGGCATCAATGTTGTTGGCTGCCAACTGCTGCTGCACCTGCTGCAACGTCAACCCATAGGAGATCAACTTTTCCGGATCGACGATCACCTGGTACTCGCGCGTCAGTCCGCCAAAACTCGAAACGTCCACCACACCCGGCACGCTACGGAACTGTTTCTCCAGCGTCCAGTCTTCGATGCTCTTCAACTGCATCGTGTCGTACTCAGGGTTAGTGCTCTTCAGCGTGTACCAGTAGATCTGCCCGACCGGGCTCCAGTCGGTTCCAATCTGCGGTTGCAGCCCTGTCGGCAGCGTCACCTGCGAAAGCCGTTCCAGCACTTTTTCGCGGTTCCAGTCATCTTCGCTGTCGTCGTCGAAGATCATCGTCACGCTCGAAAGCCCTGCAAGCGAAGTCGACCGCAGATGCGTCATGTGCGGTATGCCCGCCATGCCGATTTCCAACGGCACCGTGACCTGCTGCTCGACTTCTTCCGCCGTGCGTCCCGGCCACTGCGTAATCACATTGACGTAGTTGTTCGCCACATCCGGATACGCTTCCACCGGAAGATTGTGGAACGAGATCGCGCCCCACACAAACAGCAGAATCGCGATCACAATAATGATGAATCGACTGTTGAGCGAAAAATCAACGATCTTCCGAATCATTACTGGTCCGCCGTGTTCTGCAGGTCAAGCGCGTTCGACACCACCTGCTGCCCCACACTCACCCCGTTGAGAATCTCCGTGGAATTGTTGTCCAGCGTACGTCCGACCTTAACCTGAACGCGCCGAAAGGTCCCTTGTTGTCCCGAAGGCAGGAACACATACGACCGGTCATGCAACTGCAGAATTGCACCCGAAGGCACCACCGCCTGGTCCGCGGCTTGCGCACCCAACAGCGTCGCCGTCGCAAACATGCCAATCCGCAGCTGCCCTCCGGGATTCTGCACTTGGAACCGCACCTTCGCTGTTCGAATGCTCGGATCGAGCACCGCACCGATGTCGCTCACCGTTCCGCTAAACGTCTTGCCGGGAAAAGCGTTCAGCCGTATGTCGGCATGCTGACCCATATGCACGGTGGCAAGGTCATTCTCGTACACATCGCAAATCACCCACACATGCGAAAGGTCCGCAATCGTCAGCGAGCCGGTAGCTCCCGCATACGTAATCCCCGCAGCTCCCGCGGCGGCGACATTCTGCGAGATGATCACGCCCGAAGCCGGCGCATACACCTTCACCGAATCGCCCGGATGATTCTTGTCCACCCCATAGATCGCAAGTTGTTGTTCCGCCGCCCGCATATCGGCCTTGGCATCGTCATCGCCGGCCTGTGCAATATCCAGCTGCGACTTCGCAATGGCGCCCTTATCGAACAGCAGCTTGTCGCGTTCCAGCGTCACGGCTGTAAGGTGCTCGTCGTTCACGGACTTGATGTAGGCATCGAACGCGCTCGTCACGTCCGGGCTCTGCACTTCCATCACCAGCTGGCCCTTGCGGACCGTATCTCCCAGCCCCACATGCAGCGCAACCACGCGGCCATTGGCCAGCGAAAGAACGGGGATTTCGCGCGAAACATCGGGACTCACGGAGCCCGTAACCTGCAGCGTACTCACAATCGGCCGCGATGTAACAGCCGCCAGAGTGAAGCGTTCCGCTCCATCGATATGAACAGTGTCATTGCCCCCGACGTTGACCACCTGCGGCTGCGCCGGCGGTGCTTCAGCGGCGGGATTGTCGGCATGCTTGCAGCCGGAAAGGCCCATGAGACCTAATGCAAAGGAGCAGGCAAACCACCGCCATCCCGTTGTTGCTGGTTGCATCCTTAGACCTGTTCCTTTCGAATCCTGCTGTCTGTTGGCGCCAGTCCCTCGGCAGACTGAGCCGGAGATCGCGAGCGCACATTTAAATCTGGCTAGCCTTAACAATAACCTTAGCGTGGCACTCCATAAAAAGGGCGTAAAACTGGCGCTGCTCTCAATAAGCCCATCCTATAAATCTGACTTGAAAGTCCGGTCGCAGCCGACAGTCGATACCCGCATCGAAGATGCGTCTTTACCCTAAAGACCCGTCTTTTTCAACAGGACGCGACAGGAGCACCTATTCCGCTACATATTTCTCTGTGAGACGGTCTTTTGGCCCGATTGGACTCACACAATTTACAATCAATTCGACATGAGTGAACACGCTTCGAAGTACACACGCAACCAGCCCTATCTTTCGAAAGTGCTGGTGAATGACCGGCTCACCGGACCGGAATCGGAAAAAGAGACCATCCACATCGAGCTCGCCCTTGAAGAGGGCATGGTCTACACCCCGGGCGATGCCGTCGGCATCATCCCCACCAACCGCGAAGAGCAGGTAGAGTCGGTCCTCAAGGTACTGGGCTTCACAGGCGACGAGCGCGTCCTCGACCACTACAAGGTTGAGATCTCGCTCCACGAAGCTCTCACCACGCGCCTTGCCATCGGCAAGCTCGCCCGCGGCAGCATCAACCAGTTCGCCAAGCTCTGCGGCGAAGACGTCCCCGCAGCTCTCAAGGCCCTCATCGGCCAGGAAAACAAGGCCTTCGCTGAGGAGTACATCTGGGGCCGCGAGTTCGTCGATCTCGCCAAAGAGTTCCCCGGTATCGTCAAGCAGCCGCAGGAACTCTTCAACATCCTGTCGCGTCTCACGCCGCGCATGTACTCCATCGCCTCCAGCCAGGCCGCGCACCCCAATGAGGTCCACACCACCGTCCGCGTCGTCCGCTACAACGCGCACGGTCTCGACCGCCAGGGCGTTGCCTCGGGCCACATGGGCGAGCGCGCTCCCGTCGGCGCCACCCTGCCCGTCTTCCTGCACGAGAACAATGCCTTCCGCCTGCCGGAAGACACCGGCGCCCCGGTCATCATGATCGGCCCCGGCACCGGCATCGCACCATTCCGCGCCTTCCTTGAAGAGCGCCAGGCAGCCGGCCACAAAGGCGACAACTGGCTCTTCTTCGGCGAGCAGCGCTCCATATCGGACTATCTCTATAAAGACCAGTTCCTCGGCATGGAAAAAGACGGCCTGCTCACCAAGCTGCACACCGCCTTCTCACGCGACCAGAGCAAGAAGGTCTACGTGCAGGATCGCATGCAGGAGAACGCCGCCGACCTCTACGCCTGGCTCGAGCGCGGCGCCTACTTCTACGTCTGCGGCGACGCCAGCCGCATGGCCAAGGACGTCGAACTCGCACTTCTGGACTGCATCGCCAAGGGCTCGGATGGCACGCTCGAAAACGCCACCGAATATCTCGCCGCGATGAAGAAAGCCAAGCGCTACCAGCGCGATGTCTACTAAGGAGCGGCAACAGGTAACAGGAAAGACAAAGGCCGCCTGATTGGCGGCCTTTGCTGTTGGCTGTTACCTGTTCGCTGTTTGCTGCTTCTCACTAGATGCGGTCATGATCCGCCCGCCAAGCAACAATCGCCTGCTTGATCTGCTTCGCATCCAGCTTCTCGCGAATCGCACGCCGCGCAAGGTCGGGCAGCTCGGGATTCGAAGCAAAGCGCAGCGCAATGTACTGCTTCATCGTCAACGAATCCAACTCAACCAGCTCCGAGCGCGACACCAGCGCCGCAATGCGCAACTTCTCTTCCAGGCGAATCACCCGGTTCTGCGCTTTCAGCGCATAGCCGCGCGTAATGCCGGCCAGCAGAAACAACGCAACCGACATCACGATGTACCAGGGCGCCATGTGCCGGTGCTCGGCATAGTGGCGAACGCAGTACGTAATCGATGCCGCGATATTGAGCAGCAAAACCGGAACGATGAAGTAGTGAAACATCGGCTCCATACGGCCGTGGTTCTTGTACGTTTGTGGCTTGGACATCATTTTCCTCGTGCTTGAAATTTTGCGTTTCGGGGGGCCAGGGCGATCATACTCTGCTACTGAAACCGGGTATGTGCGATACGCTTTTCACTATGGCAAAGAAGCGAATTGGGGTACACGTAGGAACGGCCGGTGGCCCCTGGACAGCAGTGCAGCGAGCCGTGGACTATGGTGCCAACACGTTCCAGATATTCAGCTCCAGCCCCCGCACCTGGAAGTCAGGGACCGTGCGCCCGGAGGACGCAGAGAAGATGCGCGCCCTGCGTGCCGAGTTCGACATCAACCCGCTTGCCATCCACGCCAGCTTCCTCATCAACCTCTGCTCGCAAACCGAAAGCGTCCGCGAAAGCTCCATCGGCGCTCTCCGCGCAGAGGTCCAGCAAGGCCTCGCGCTCGGCGCCGAGTACCTCGTCCTTCACCCCGGCAGCTGGAAGGGCCTCACCCGCGACGAAGGCCTGCGCCTCGCCGTGCAGGGCGTTGAAAAGGCCGTCGATGGTCTCGATTGGCAGGGTAAAAACTTCGAAGTCCTGATCGAAAACATGCCCGGCGCGGAGTTCTCTCTCGGCGGCAGCTTTGAGCAGGTAGCCGAACTCGTCGATCGTCTAAAGCCCTGCGCGCCCGTCGCTGTATGCCTCGACACATGCCACACACACGTCGCAGGCTATGACATCGTCTCCGCCGAAGGCTACGAGGCCACCATGAAACTCCTCGGCGAAACGGTAGGTTTCGGCGCGGTCAAAGTCTGGCATTGCAACGACGCAAAAGCCGCCATGGGCTCAAAGCTCGACCGCCACGAACACATCGGCGAGGGCACAATCGGCGCTGAAGCCTTCCGCCGTCTATTGCACGACACCCGCTTCGACCACGCAGCCTTCATCGCGGAAACCCCCGGCGATGAGTCCGGCGACGAGCTGCGCAACGTCATGGCGCTGCGCGTGCTTTCGGCAGGCTAGCTACTTCGATTGGCCCCAGATGCTGTCAAGCAGGAGGTAGCGAGCGCGCTGGTCGTCAGTTTTGGCGACGGATGTTGTGTCAAGGTGCATAACCTCCCAGTCGGTGGGCTTGTAAGCGGGCCACGCCGGCAGGCCGGGGCCGTTGGGGTCGCCGGTACGGGCGAAGTTGGTCCAGTACTGCTGGATTTGGGCCGAAAGAGCGCGGTCTTCGGGCCGCCAAACGGCCTGCTGACGGCTGTCAAGGGTGCCGAAAACGTACTCAATGTCGTCGGAATGGAACGCGCCGATCCCCGCCGGGTGAAACTTGTCGCCAGGCGGAACGAGGTCAAGCCGATAGCGATAAACAGGAGCCTGAGAGGAAGCAACTGAGGATTCGAGCCAGCGCCATGTGGTGTAAACGATGAACTTGTCGGAGGCGTAGTCGCCGGCAGAGCGCAGGGCTTCGGCATCCGTGGAAGCGGGATATTGCTGGAGAAAGGCGTCAGCCTTGTCTTTGAAAGCAAGATGCGCGAGTTTGTTCCAGCTGTCAGCGGTTATAGGGGGATGGGCATGCGTAGCCGAGTAACGGGATTCGTCCGCGTTCCAGCCAGCTAGCAGCGGAATGTGAGCTTCTTCGCCGGCCGCGTAGAGATTGGCAAGCGTGTCGGGAAGAAAGTAGCCATCGATACCGGGAGGAAAGGCGCGTGAATCGCGGAAAGCCGCAGTATTGGCGAGGGTCTCCGCGGGGGTTTTGCGCAGTTCGGCCAGCGATGTCGTGTTCAGGGCTTTCTGCGTCAATTCCGCGTCGTGGGTTTCGCGTTCGGACAAGGGTTGGAACGGTATCGATTGACTCCAGAAGCCCGCGCCGCTTTCGCCGATTGCCTTTGAAATCAATGATTTAGAGACGGGTGAGGACATCTGCGCACTGACGGAGAAACTGCCTGCGGATTCGCCAAAAATGGTGATGTTTTTGGGGTCGCCGCCGAAGGCGCGGATGTTTCGCGCGACCCAGGCGATGGCTGCTGCCTGGTCCATGAGGCCGTAGTTGCCGGAGGCGTGATGGGGCGATTCTTTGGTGAGTTCCGGTGAAGTGAAGTACCCCAACATGCCCAGGCGGTAGTTCATGCTGACGACGACAACATGATGATTCGCAAGGAATTGCCCGTCCTGGCGGGGCTCGGAAGTGGCACCGGTAGTAAAGCCTCCACCGAAGATCCAGACCATGACAGGCAGGGAGCCGGGTTTGGCGTGGGCTGGCACCCAGACGTTGAGATTGAGGCAGTCTTCACCGGGGCCGGGATCGAGGAAGACCATGTCGGCGTTGGTGCCGAACTGGATGCAATGGTGGCCGAAGTCCTTTGCTATCAATGTGCCGTGCCACGGGGCGACGGGCTGGGGCGGGGCCCAGCGGAGGTTGCCGACCGGTGGTGCGGCGTACGGAATGCCTTTGTATGCAATGACTTGCGCGTCGGATGTGGGGACGCCTTCGACTGTGCCGGCTTCGGTGTGGACCTTTTGGGCGGCGGCGGAAAGAGTGAGCAGGAGAGCGAGGAACAGGCGCATGTGAGGACTCCGAAGTCACGATATCACCGATTTTTGGTGGATTTTACGGTGCAAATTTGTGGAGGTTTACGGTGACTTGTGGTGAGTTTGTGGAGGGCTGTGGTGTCCAGCAAACTTGACATCGGGGTGGGTGAGAAATTTATCTGGCGGGGTGCCGACGAATCTATACTGGGCTCGCGGTTTTCCGAGGAGAGACTATGCGTGTTCTGACGTTGGCGGCGATGCTCGTTATAGCGGGTGCGGGAATGTCGGGACAGGAGGTGACTCCGACGTTAATACGGGTGGACGGCATTGGTGCCGTCGCCGGGGGACTGCTTGGCGGAGTTGGGATGGGTGGTGTGGTGCGGGGGCAGCCTTATTCGCTCGTGGCGAAGACGGCGACTGTACGGCTGTTGGCTGATGGAACGACGATTACGAATGTGCAGGAAGAGCACAGGATGAGGGACTCCGAAGGGCGGCAGAGGACGGAGATTGGGCGCGTGGTCGATGGGAAGGTGCGGATCGATATGGTGATGCTGGTCGACCCTGTAGCGAAGACGACAACGAACCTGTTTGAGCGGAACAAGGAAGCGCGCGTGAATCATTTCCCTGAGCCGAAGTCGCCTACGCCGGAGATGGAGGCGAGGATGGCAGAGATGCGTGCGAAGGCGGCAGCGGCGCGGGCGAAAGCGGCGCAGGATGGAGCGGCAAGCGGCGGGGATGCGCCGAAGCGGCAGAACGCCAACGTAGAGAAACTTACGCCGAAGAACATTGCGGGACTCTATGCGGAGGGCCAGAGAACGGTGATGGTGATTCCGGCGGGTAGAGTGGGCAATGACCGGGAGATGAAGGTTGTGACGGAGTATTGGCGGTCGCCGGATCTGGGGATTGAGTTGGAGAGTATGCGGGATGATCCGCAGTCGGGCAAGTCGACGATGGAGGTGACGCAGCTGGATCGGGCGGAGCCGGATGCGGCGCTGTTCAAGGTGCCTGAGGGGTATAAGGTGATCGACCAGAAGCAGCAAGGTAGTGGATTGTTGCAGTAGGCGGTCCGGGCTTGCGAGGGTACGGAAAAGTGGTTGCAACCCATAAAGCGTACCCCAGCGGCTGAAGCCGCGTTGCGAGAGAGCACTTATGGCACGGCTGAAGCCGTGCCCCTTCGAGAAACAGAGTTTTTCAGCAGCCTCTAGCGGCGAAAATATTGTCGTCAAAGGCGGTGACGTTCACGCAGGCGTGCCGTCAAGAGATGAGACACAAAGAACCGGGCCGGTGTTTCTTCTTGACGTAGCTAGGGAGCGATTATGCGAAGCTTGCGTTGGTTGGCAGTGACGGTTGTTGTGGCAGGGACGGCGGTGGGAGCGGCGGCGCAGAGCTCTGAGCCGGTTTGCTCTCTGGGTAGCAACGGTGGTTCGAATTACGGCGCGGGCTTCAGCAAGAAGATCCCCTATAGCCTGACGGCGAAGTCGAGCTTTGAGCAGAGACTTGCGGATGGAAGCTATGTTCGGAGCTATTCGCGATGAGGCGGGTAAGCCGGAGACGGCGCAGGTTGGTGGGGTGCAGTAGGGGAGGTCGTTGCGCACGAGGACGGTGTGCGCAGTTGTTTGACGATTTCGATGGTTGGGTTGGCAGGAACGGCTGGCGGCTCGTGCGAGGGTTATGCGGGGGTCCTTCGCCTGTGGCTCGAGGATGACGGCGAAAAACAGACAACGGCAAGTGCAAACGCAGATTCCCTTCGGGAATGACAAAGGGGCGTGCAAACCTGGGTCCGCGGAAACCCGGGTCCGAGAGTCCGGACCCGGGCCACCCGGTTCTGTGGTTGTACGTGCGGTTCGGTAGTGGGTTGACGGGTTCTTTACAATGGAAGCTTATGGCTGACGTTGAAAAGATTGAAGGCGCGCCTGAGCGCGATAACCGTTATAACCCGGCAGAGATTGAACCGAAGTGGCAGGCGCGGTGGGACGCGGATGAGACGCTGTATGCTGCGGAGTCGCATGACAGCGGCAAGCCGAAGTTTTATTGCCTGGAGATGCTGCCGTATCCGAGTGGGCAGTTGCATATCGGGCATGTGAGGAACTACTCGATTGGCGATGCGCTGGCGCGGTTTATGTGGATGCGGGGGTATAACGTGCTGCACCCGATGGGGTGGGATGCGTTTGGGCTTCCGGCGGAGAATGCGGCGCTGAAGAACAACACTCCGCCGCGGGAGTGGACGCTCAAGAACATCGAGCAGATGAAGGTGCAGATGCGGCGGTTGGGCCTGAGCTATGACTGGGCCGGGACCGAGGTGACGACTTGTCTGCCGGATTACTACCGGTGGAACCAGTGGATCTTTTTGAAGATGGTGGAGCTGGGGCTGGCTTATAGGAAGTCGAGCAAGGTGAACTGGTGTCCTGATTGCGCGACGGTGCTGGCCAATGAGCAGGTGGTTGGTGGGTGTTGCTGGCGGCATGAAGACACGATTGTGGAGCAGCGCGAGCTGCAGCAGTGGTTCCTCCGGATTACGAAGTATGCGGATGAGTTGCTGGATGGGCTAGACAAGATGCCCGGTTGGCCGGAGAAGGTCCGGACGATGCAGCGGAACTGGATTGGGCGAAGCCATGGGACGCATGTCGACTTCCAGGTGACGGCGATGGCGAATACGCCGCCGATCACGGTGTTTACGACGCGCGTGGATACGATCTTTGGGGCGACGTCGGTGCAGTTGGCGCCGGAGCATGCGCTGGTGAAGGAGTGGGTGAAGACCGATGCGCAGTTGGCCGCGTCGGTGGAGGAGATGCTGGCGCAGCAGAAGGCGGCGCGTGAGACGGGAGATATTGGGAACATCGAGAAGCATGGTGTGTCGACGGGTAAGACGGCGGTGAATCCGTTCAATGGAGAGACTGTGCCGATATGGGTGGCGAACTACATCCTTGCGGACTATGGGACGGGCGCGATTATGAGCGTGCCGGCGCATGATGAGCGGGACTTTGAGTTTGCAATGAAATATGGCTTGGCGGTGAAGCGGGTGATTGCGCCGAGTCTGGATACGGATGAACTTGCGTTGCCGTATACCGGTGAGGAAGAGGCGGTGCTGATTGAGTCCGGTGAGTGGACCGGTGAGGCTTGCCTGGAAGCTCAGGACAAGATGGCGAAGTTCGCCGAGCAGCATGGCTTTGGGAAGAAGACGATCACGTACCGGCTGAAGGATTGGGGTGTGAGCCGGCAGCGGTACTGGGGTACGCCGATCCCGATGGTGTATTGCGTGAACGGACACGATGGCGTGCCTGCTGGTGGTGTGGTGGCGCTGCCTGAGAGTGCCTTGCCGGTGTTGTTGCCGGAGAAGATTGAGATTACGCAGGAGGGTGGATCGCCGCTTGGGAAGGTGCCGGAGTTTTTGAATACGACCTGCCCGGTGTGCGGTGGGCCGGCGCGGCGCGAGACCGACACGATGGACACGTTTGTGGATTCGAGCTGGTACTTCTACCGGTATACGGATGCGAAGAATGACAAGGCACCGTTCGATAGTGAGAAGGCGAACTACTGGTTCCCGATTGATCAGTACATTGGCGGCGTGGAGCATGCGATTCTGCATTTGATCTACTCGCGGTTCTGGACGAAGGTGATGCGCGACATCGGAATGATCAAGAACGATGAGCCTGCGGAGCGGCTGTTTACGCAGGGCATGGTGATCAAGGACGGGGCGAAGATGTCGAAGTCGAAGGGGAATGTGGTTAGCCCTGACGATATGATTTCGCGCTATGGGACCGACGCGACGAGGATGTATGCGCTATTTGCGGCGCCGCCGGATCGTGATCTGGAGTGGCAGGAAGAGGGTGTGGCTGGGGTCTCGCGGTTCGTGGCGAGGGTGTATCGGCTGACCTCGAAGTTTGCGCCGGTGGTGCGGCAGATGGAAGCGGCGCATGGCGATGAGATTGCGGCGAGTGCGTTTGCGGCGCAGACGCCGGTTGGGGCGAAGCTGATTCGGACCCTGCATCAGACGATTGCGAAGATCACGGAAGACTTCAGCGGGCGTTGGCACTTCAACACATGTATTGCCGCGATCATGATTCTGGTGAACGAGATTCAGGCGTCGGAAGCTGGCATGGATGCGGGTGATGTGTCGCCGGCGACGATTGCGGAGGTGTTCAAGACGCTGGTGTTGCTGCTGGCTCCGTTTGCGCCGTTTGTGGCGGCGGAGTTGTGGGAGCAGATGGGCGGGACGGGTGTGTTGTTCCGTCAGCCGTGGCCTGTGGCCGATGCAGAGCTTGCGCGCGAGAGTGAGATGGAGATTCCGGTGCAGGTGAATGGGAAGCTGGTGGTGGTGATCAAGCTTGCGGCGGATGCGGATGAAGAGGCTATCAAGGTTGCGGCGATGGGGGATGAGAAGGTGATCTCGCGGCTTGAAGGGAAGACGGTAGTGAAGACGATTGTTATTAAGGGCAAGATGATCAACGTTGTGGTGAAGTAATGCAGGGCTCAGGGCTCAGGGTCCAGGGCCCAGGGAAGGCTGCGCCGGTGCGGGGGACGCAGTCGTTTGTTGGGGTGATGGTGGAGGTGGTGAAGCGGCCGTCGCTCGCGGCGATGGAGATTGCGTGGCGGTTGTTGGTTTGGGTGCCGATGCTGGGTGTGTTGGCCGTATTGCTGAGTAGCTTAGGGATTGCGATTCAGTTTCATCCTGAGGTGCTGGGGTCGCTGTCGGTGTTTAAGCCGGTGGAGATGATTGCGGGGTTGAGTTCGTTTTTCGATGGGTTGGCTCCGCTGGCAGGCAGGCCTGTTTTGTGGTGGGTGGGTGGGCTGTTTGCGTTGTGGATTTTGGGGTGGACGGTGGGGCGCGGGGTGGTGATGCGCCGGATGGAGCCGGGGCTGGTGTGGCGGCCGGGGACGCTGCTGGCGCTGGGGGTGTTGCGGGTGGCGTCGATTGTGGCGGTGATGCTGGCATGGTTTGCGGGATGCAAGTGGGTGATTGCCGCGATGGTGTTGCGTCCGGCGGTGGCGCGGCAGGAGCCGAACCTGGTGGGGGCGTTTGCGCTGGTGGTTAGCGGGACGCTGGTGCTGTTTGTGCTCTGGTGCACGGTGAGCTGGGTATTGCAGCTAGCTCCGATTGTGGCGATGGTGAAGAATGAGGGCGCGGAGGAGAGTCTGCGAAGTGTGGTGACGGCGGGGGCGGTGCGGGGGAAGCTGATCGAGATCAACCTGGTGATGGGGATTGTGAAGGTGATTTTGATTGTGCTGGCGATGGTGTTCTCGGCTTGTCCGCTGCCGTTTGAGACGGTGGAGACACGGGTGTTTTTGATTTGGTGGACGGTGGGGGTTGGGGTTTTGTGGGTGGTGGCTTCGGATTATTTTCATGTGGTGCGGGCGGCGGTTTATTTGCGGCTGTGGCGGGCGTATGAGGGGTAGAACGGGCTTCGGTCTGGCGAAATAGTGGGTGGTGGGGATGGCGTGGGGGGCGGAAGGTGCATCACAGGTTCTGTGGGTCTTTTTGAGGCCACGGAGGGCTGCGATGTCATTTCCGCTTTATCTGCTTGGGACGATTATTTTGATTGGTGGCGTGGTGTATGTGTGCCACCTGACGCATATGCCGTCGCACTGGGTTGCGGCGATTGCTATTGTGCTGCTGGGTGCCGGGGTGATGGGCGCGGTTAGCTCGACGCGGCAGAAGGATCCGAGCAGCTAGGGATTAGGGAACAGGGATTAGGGATTAGGAAAAGCGGCGCGGCTCGTGGATTTAGACTTGGGGGGTGGATACCTCTTTGAGTTCAACGAACGCGCCGGTTACTTCTACGATTGTTATTTTGGATTTTGGGTCGCAGTATACGCAGCTGATCGCTCGGCGTATTCGCGAGTTTAATGTGTTTTCTGTGGTGCTGCCTTGTACGGCGGGGCTCGAGAAGATACTGGCGTTGAAGCCGAAGGGGATCGTGCTTTCGGGTGGGCCGTCGAGTGTGTATGACGACGCGGCGCCGAAGGCTGATCCGGCGGTGCTGGCGACGGGGCTGCCTACGCTAGGCATCTGTTATGGGTTGCAGTTTATGGCGCATCACCTGGGGGGAAAGGTGGTGGCGGCGGCGGCTCGGGAGTATGGGCATGCCGAGGTGGAGATTGTTGATCCGGCGGCGATTTTTCATGGGTTGCCGGAGACGCTTGCGGTGTGGATGTCGCATGCGGATCATGCGGAGACGCTGCCTGATGGCTTCAAGGTGACGGCGCGAACGGCTAATGCTGTCGCCGGGATTGCGGATGAGGCGCGGAAGATGTGGGCCGTGCAGTTTCATCCGGAGGTCGCGCATACGAAGCATGGGATGGCGCTGCTGAAGAACTTCGCGGTGGATATTTGCGGGGCGACGCAGGATTGGACGCCGGAACACTTTATTGCGTCGACGGTGGCGAAGATCAAGGAGCAGGTGGGGCCGACGGGCCATGCGATTTGCGGGCTTTCGGGGGGCGTGGATAGCAGCGTGGCTGCGGTGCTGGTGGCTCGGGCGATTGGGGATCGGCTGACGTGCATCTTTGTGAACAATGGCGTGCTGCGAAAGGATGAGTTTGCGAAGGTGCAGAAGACCATGCGGGAAGAGCTGCATTTGAATGTGGTGGCGGTTGATGCGTCGGAACGGTTTTTGTCAAAACTGGCCGGGGTTACTGATCCTGAGGTGAAGCGGAAGGCGATTGGTGGGGAGTTCATCGCGGTGTTTGACGATGAGGCTGCAAAGCTGGTGGCGGGTACGGGTGTGGACTGGCTGGTGCAGGGGACGCTTTATCCGGACGTGATTGAGTCGGCGAGTGTGCATGGGCCGAGCCATGTGATCAAGAGCCATCACAATGTGGGTGGGCTGCCGGAAGACATGAAGCTGAAGCTGATTGAGCCGCTGCGGGACCTGTTCAAGGATGAGGTGCGGCGGATTGGGCGAGACCTGCAGATGCCGGAAGAGATCCTGGAGCGGCAGCCGTTTCCGGGGCCGGGGCTGGCGGTGAGGATTCTGGGTGAGGTGACGCCGGAGCGGGTTGCTATCTTGCAGGAGGCGGATGCGATCTGTGTAGAAGAGATCAAGAAGGCGGGGCTTTACCGGAGGGTTTGGCAGAGCTTTGCGGTGCTGCTGCCGGTGAAGTCGGTAGGGGTGATGGGGGATCAGAGGACGTATGCGTATACGTGCGCGATTCGGGCGGTGGAGTCGGAAGATGGCATGACGGCGGATTGGGCGGCGCTGCCGTATGAGGTGCTGCGGTCGATTTCTAGCAGGATTGTGAGTGAGGTTCGGGGGATCAATCGGGTGGTGTATGACATTACGTCGAAGCCGCCGGGGACGATTGAGTGGGAGTGAGGCAGGGATTAGGGATTAGGAAAAGCGGGGCTGTCCTTTTGGGATGGCCCTTTGCTTTTGGGGTGGGTTGAGGAGAGCGGTCGTTTGCGGCAGCAAACGATGCCCACGTTAGCGACGATGGAGCCGTCGCGAACATGGGGCACCCGGGTGGCGAGATAGGCACCCGGTGTGGTGCTGGTTCTTGGTTAGTGGCCGTAGCCTTCGGCGTGTTGGGAGACTTTGCCGCGGAAGAGCCAGTAGACGATGGAGAAGTACATCAGGGCCAGGAGCATGCCGAAGCTCCACCAGACCAGGCCTACGTGGAGGGTGTGGGGACCGGAGATGGCGCTGGCGATGGTGAGGTCGTGGCCGGTGGTGCCGACGGCGGGGAGAAGTACGGGGAAGAGGCCGAGGCAGGCGCCGACCATCATCGAGGTGAGGTAGAGGCAGGAGCCTAAGAAGGATTTGAAGCGGGAGCGGGCGGGAAGGCCGGGGCGCATGAGGGCGAGGCCGGCGATGACGCCTAGCGGGGCGAGGAAGGCTGCGGGGTGATGGGTGTAGTAGGCGAGCGAGGCGGGGCGGGCGAGGATGGTGGCGGGGATTCCTAGGCAGGTGAGCACGATGACTACGGGCCAGAGGCGGAGGGCGGTGGAGAGGGCACGGTGCTCGAGGTGGCCTTCGGTTTTGAGGGCGAGGTAGAGGCAGCCGTGGAGGGCGAGACCGGCGAGGGCCATGAGGGCGCCGAGGATGGTGTACCAGTCGAGAATTCCGGGGGATGCACCGGTGCGGAAGTTGGTCCAGAGGGGGAGGAAGAAGTAGTTGTCGGGGCCGATGGGGACGCCGCGGATGACGTTGGCGAGGGCGGCGCCGAAGAAGATGGTGAGGAGAATGCTGGCGAGGGCGAAGAGGCCGTCGAAGAAGGTGCGCCAGAGGGGGTCGGCGGAGTGGGAGCGGAGCTCGATGGAGATGCCGCGGAGCACGAGCAGCCAGAGGACCATCATGAGCGGGAGGTAAAAGCCGCTGAAGGCCGAGGCATAGAGGAGTGGGAAGGCGAAGAAGAGTGTGCCGCCGGCGGCTAGGAGCCAGACTTCGTTGCCGTCCCAGACGGGGCCGATGGCACGGAGGGCCTGGCCGCGCTCTTCTTCGGTGCGGGCGACGAAGAGATAGACGGCGCCGACGCCGAGGTCGAAGCCGTCGAGAACGACGTAGGCGGTGAGCATGACGGCGACGATCCAGAACCAGAGGGTTCCCATGGGGGCTCCGTTGTTAGTCGGTGGGGGTTGGGGAGTGGGGATTGGGGGGTGGGTTCAGGAGTTTTGGCGGGGCGGAGGAGAGCGGTCGTTTGCTACCGCAAACGATACCCCACCCTTTGGCAAAAGGCGCCAAAGGATGGGCCACCCGGCTTCGAATTTTGGGTGTGGTCATGGTGGTTAGGCCAGGGTTACTTCGGTGTGGTGGGTGGCGTTGGGGCCGGACTGGATGTGGGTGTAGACGAGGATGATCCAGAGGATGGAGAGCAGGGAGTAGAGGCCGAGGAAGCCGAGTAACGTGAAGAGGCTGTTGCCGGCGGAGACGTGTGTGGATGATCCGGCGGAGGTGCGGATGAGGCCGTAGACAAGCCAGGGCTGGCGGCCGATTTCGGCGGTCATCCAACCGGCGGTGGTGGCGATGTAGGGGAGCGGCCAACTGAGCAGGATGGGCCAGAGGAGCCAGCGGGCGGTGAAGAGCTTGCCGCGCCAGAGCAGGAAGCCGGCGACGGCCATGAGCGCGGCGAAGTAGGTTCCGAGGCCGGCCATGATGTGGTACGCGTAGAAGAGCAAGGGCAGCGCGGAGGGCCACTGGTCGCGGGGGAAGTGGTCGAGGCCGGTGACTTCGGCCGAGGTGGTGCCGTAGATGAGGAAGCTGAGGACCTTGTTGACGGCGATGGGGTTGTCGATGGTCTGGGTTTCGTAGTCGGGCTGGCCCATGATGGCGATGGGCGCGCCTTTGGTGGAGTGGAAGAGGCCTTCCATGGCGGCGGTGGCGGCGGGCTGGTGCTTAGCCATGTATTTGCCGTGGAGGTCGCCGGTCGGGAAGATCTGCAGGATGCAGGAGATGACGCCGGCGACGACGCCGAGCTTGAGGAAGATGCGGCCGTAGTCGCCGGGGCGGCGCTGGAGGAGATAGAGTGCTCCAACGGCGGACATGACGAAGCTGGCGGTGACAACGGCGGCGCACATGTTGTGGGCGTACTCAAGGATGGCCCAGGGGTTGAAGAGGAGAGCCCAGAAGCTGGCGACCTCGTAGACGCCCTGCGCGTTGACCGTGTAGGAGACGGGGTGCTGCATCCAGGCGTTGGTCACGATGATGAAGAAGCCGGAGAACCAGGAGCCGCAGAAGACAAGGAATGCGGAGAGCCAGTGCATGCGGCGGGAGAGGCGGTGCTCGCCGAAGAGGAAGAGGCCGAGGAAGGCGGACTCGAGGAAGAAGGAGAAGATGCCTTCCATGGCGAGGGGCATGCCGATGACGCCGCCGGTGCGGCGGGAGAACTCAGACCAGTTGGTGCCGAACTGGAACTCCATGGGGATGCCGGTGACGACGCCGAGGACGAAGTTGATGGCGAAGATCTTGGCCCAGAAGCGGGCAGAGACGTCGTACTTTTCATCGCCTGTTTTGAGGGCGAGGGTTTTGAGGACCACGATCAACAGAGCGAGGCCCATGGTGAGCTGGGGGAAGAGGTAGTGGTAGGTGATGGTGAAGCCGAAGTGGATTCGGTGGAGAGTGAGGGCGTCCATGGGATGCTTTGCTCCGTTCTGGTGGTGCTTGCCCGGTGTTGAGGTGATCATCTCACTTGATTGTGTCTGCTGCGTGACGTTTGAGCGATAAGCGGTGGATTGGGGCGGTAAGCGGATTTTGGCTGATGCGATGGTCGGATATCGGTGATGTTTTGGATTGGTGCGAGAGGTTCTTGCCGGGCTGAGAAGAGCTGTCGTTTGCTTCCGCAAACGATGCCCACGTTAGCGACGATGAGGCCGTCGCGAACATGGGGCACCCGAGGTGGAGGTGGAGCAAGCAGGGGTTATCTGTGTAAGATGGCTGGCGGAGTTGTCTGACAGATTTTCCGAGGTGTGTGCGATGCGGTTTGTTAATTTGGTGGCGGTTGTGGCGGTGGGGTTTGGATCGGTGTCGGCGTGGGCGGTGAGTGAGAGCACGAAGACTTGCGATGTGCGGGAGTATGGTGCCAAGGGGGATGGCGTGGCGAAGGATACCGTCGCGATCCAGAAGGCTGTGGATGCGTGCGCGGCGGCGGTATCGGACAAGAGCGCTTCTACGGGCATTGTGATGTTGAGCGGAGGGACGTTTTTGAGTGGGCCGATTTCGTTGAAGTCGGGGACTACGTTCAATGTGGCGGCGGGGGCTACGCTGCTGGGGTCGCCAGATCGGGAGGACTATCCGAAGGTGATGTTTGCGCGGCATGAGACGGTGCAGCCGCTGGTGGGGTCGGTGGATGCGGAGAACATTGTGATTACGGGTGGAGGGACGATCGATGGGCAGGGGCACATCTGGTGGGAGTATGTGAAGGGTGTGAAGGATTCGGGGGTGCTGGGGACGGACCATCCGCGGCCGATGGGGATGGTGTTCGATCATTCGAAGCACATACGGGTGGAGAACATTACGGTGCAGAACTCGGGGTTCTGGCAGATTGTGCCGTACTACGCGGATGATCTGGTGTTTCGGAATGTGAGGATTCTGGCTCCGCACTCGCCGAATACGGATGCGATCGATCCTTTCAGCTCAAGCCATATCGTGATCGACCATGTGTTCTCTTCGACGGGCGACGACAATATCGCGATCAAGTCGGGGGCGATCAATTCGCCGGGGCCGGATGCGCCGAGTGAGTACATCACGATTACCGATTGCACGTTTGAGAATGGGCATGGGCTTTCGATTGGAAGCGAGGTTGCCGGTGGAGCGAACCACATCCATGCGGAGCGAATTCACTTCAAGGGAACGGACCAGGGGATTCGGATCAAGGCGAACCGGGACCGTGGGCATGATGTGAGCGATATCTCGTTCAAGGACATCGATATGGTTGATGTGAAGACGGCGATTTTGATCAGTGAGTACTACCCGAAGGTTTATCCGGAAGGTGAGGTAGCGGCGGCACCGGTGACGCGGTTGACGCCGTTCTTTCACGATATTTCGATTGAGAATGTGAAGGCTACGGGTGGAGATGTGGCGGGCGTGATTGTGGGCCTGCCGGAATCGCCGGTGTTGGGGCTGTCGCTGAAGAATGTCGACATTTCGGCGAAGACCGGGATGAAGATTGCTTATGCGAAGGTGGCGTTCAAGAACGTGAAGGTGACGGCGGCGCAGGGTGAGGGGATTACGGTTTCGCCGACGGCTAGTGTGGCGGGGAAGTGATGAAGCAGGGAGTAGGTAGTAGGGAATAGGGAGTAAGGTGCCGTATCTTGAGGGGATGCGGGTTGCTCTGCGGGTTGTGGTGTTCGTGGCGGTATTTGTGGGCGTGGGTTTGGCTACGGCTCATGGTGTGGTGCGGCACGCCGTCAATGCCGGGGCTGCTGAGTCGCAGATTCGGCTGGCGGGAGCTATGGCGGGGCTGTTTGCGGGTGGGGCGGCGGCAGTGGTGGTGGGGATTGGGATGGCGGTGGTTGGTGGTCGATCGAATCGCTGAAAAGGGTTGCGTTCCGTTGTGTGCGGTGAGTGTTTTAGTTTTGAGTCATGCAGATTTTCTGCGCAGGTGACAGGGAGGCCCAGGGCTGAAGCCCTTTTTGGGGGTGGGGTCATCTCATGGGCCTGAAGGCCCCTGCTAATCCGGTAAGGCGACAGCAGAAAGCAGACCGCCTGCGAGGATGACAGAAAGAAAAGCAAGGGCGACTGCAGGTCTCTCGACTGCGCTGCGCTCCGGTCGAGATGACAGGGTATGCCAAGCAACCGTGGTTCAGGCGTAGGTGCGTTTGCCGAAGATGGCGGTGCCGAGGCGGACGGTCGTGGAGCCTTCTTCGATGGCTACGCGGAAGTCGTTGGACATGCCCATGGAGAGCTCGGTGAGGGTGGGGTGTGTGGCGAGGCTTTCGTCGCGTAGGCGACGGAGGTGCTGGAAGTAGGGGCGGGCGGTTTCGGGGTCTTCCGACCAGGGTGGGACGGTCATGAGGCCGGTGACGGTGAGGTTCTGGAGAGGGATGAGGGATTGGAGGAATGAGGAGAGAGACTCCGGAGCGAGACCGTGCTTGGTGTCTTCGGGGGAGAGCTTGATTTCGATGAGGATGGGGAGGGTTTTGTTGAGCGCGGCGGCGGCTTCGTTGAGGCGGGTGGCGGTTTTGAGGGAGTCGATCGTGTCGATGGCGTGGAAGAGGTCGGCGGCTTTGGTGGTTTTGTTGTTCTGTAGCGGGCCGATTAAGTGCATGCGGAAGTCGGTTGCAGTGGGGTAGGAGGACGGGAACGCAGAGGGCGCTAAGGTTGGCGCAAGGGTCGCGAAGGAAAGCGATTTAGATTGCCATTCCTGGACGCGGTTTTCGCCGAAGAGGCGCTGGCCGGCGGCGTGGGCTTCGAGGAGGGCTTCGGCGGGGTGCATTTTGCTGACGGCCATGAGGGCGACGGTGGAGGGCGAGCGGTCGGCGCGGGCGCAGGCGTCGGCTACTTCGTTGCGGAGGCGTTCGAGGTTGGCGGCGATGGACATGTAGGGATAGTTTAGTGCTTTGGTGTGCGCGGGTTGCGGAAGGCATTTATGCGGGTGAACGCCTTATACTGGGATATCGTTTGAGGGGCCGGTTGACCGGGTGGGTGGTTTGGCTGGAAAGCTGCGTCAAGGGGCAATTTCCGAGAATCTGCATCCAGTCGGCGAGTTTCACCGTCCTACGCTGTAGGGAAGTCCGATGGTCCCTGATCGGCACAACTAAAGGCGAGATTTCGGGTTTTATCCAGCAATTCTGCCCTTGCGGCAAGGAGTCAACAACAAGATGTCTATTTTTACTCGAACGAACTTCGTGCGCCGTAGCTTGATGCTCGCGGCGGTTTGCGGCGCAAGTGTGGCCGCGATGAGCGCGCAGACCAGCAAGCCGGCTGCGACGATGCAGAGCCAGGCTGTAAGCGCGCCGGCGGTGAATTTCAAGTCGTATACATCGCCTGTGTATGCGACCAGCTCGGTTGCGGAAGATGCGGTTTCGAGCTCGTCGAGCAGCAGCGGCGCGGCGGATGATTTGGCTACGGTGAGCACCGATCCGCTGCACCTGAATGCGATGCAGTACAACGGACGGCGGCGCTATGGGCGTCCACGGTATCGTGGCGGGAACACGAATGCGGATGGATCGAACAAGTGGATGTTCTATGGTGGTGCGGGGTTGGCGCAACCCTCGGGCAATACGTGGAAGTACTTCACGCCGAGCTGGGGAATCCAGTTGGGCGGCGGACGGCAGTTCAGCAAGAACTTTGCCGTGCCGGTGGAGTTCGATTATGACCACTTCGGACTGTCGAAGCAGGCGATCAGCAATCAGTCGTACATCTACACGGGTGACTACAATGCAGCGGACAACGGGATTGATGCAAATCAGCACACCTGGTCGTTTTCGATCGATCCGACGTTCACGCTGGCTGGCGGAACGACGGCCGATGGGTGGGGCGCTTACGTGCTGGCTGACGTAGGGTTCTACCACAAGGTCTCCAGCTTCACGGCACCTTCGGAACAAGAGTACTGCGATCCTTACTATGGTTGCGGCATCTACGCAGTGAACTCGAACTTCGACCACTACACGTCGAACGCTCCGGGCTTCGGCGCGGGCTTCGGGATCACGTATAAGTTCTCGCACTTCTCCAACGAACGATTCTATGGCGAGGCGCGGTATGTATTCGTTGATAACTCGCAACGTCCCGGTTATACAGCGGCTGACGCTCAGCAGAATCTGGCCTATGCCGGGGCAAACTTCTTTCCGGCGAACAGCAACCGGACGACGTATTTTCCGGTCAAGTTCGGTATACGGTTCTAGGTGAGAGTATGGCCAGCTAACAGGGAACAGATGGAAAGGCCCGCGATGAGCGGGCCTTTTGTTTGGGTGTGTGGCGAGGTTAGGCGGCGGTGGTGGTGCGGCGGTGGACGTGGTCCATCCAAGCGTCGCTGCCGTAGCGGCCTTCGAGGGCATATGGGATATAGAGGCCTTCGTCCAATTCGGGCCACCAGATGTCGGAGCCTGGGGCCTCGGTGATGAAGTTGGCGGCCTGGTCGGGTGTGGCGTTGCGAACGGCCCAGATATCTTCGCGCGGAATAGCGAGACGGCGGCCGTCGCTGATTTTTAGGATGAAGAGATCCTTGTCGCGAAGGTATTCGGCGTGGATGAGAGAAGGTGAGGGTGGCTCGAGTTTGGCGGCGGCGAGCATTTCCTCGATTTCTTCCATCGTGTCTCTAACGTCGGGATGAAGCATTGATCTTCCTCCATAGAGCAAGCAGTTCTTGCCGGTGGATTGCAGCCGTGTTCTCAATGTGTGCGACGTCCGACGCTTTTGCGTTGGAGGGCTTCACGCTATTCTTGCGACGCGCACGTCTCACGTTGTCAGGATAAATATCCATAATGACCTCTATACCGGCATAAAAGCCATGAGTATGTATAGGGGTGTGATCGTGAGAGTAAAAGGTGAATCGCACACCGTCGAATGTCAGGGAACCCAAATGGACCTCAGCTTGGCTCTAAGACAACTTTAGTAGAGTTCGCTCGCAGCGCGCAAGAGTTAGACGCCGACGGGGTAGGGCTTTTCGTGGATCTCGTCGCCGCGGGGGCCGCGGCGTTCGAAGAGGCCCTGGAAGAGGCTGAGGAAGCCGGTGTACCAGTAGCCGAGGACGAAGAGTAAGAGGAATGGCACGGTGAAGTAGTTCTGTGTGCTGATGGCGTAGTAGACCGTGGCGGCGAAGTAGCAGCCGATGGCGAGCTCGATCCAGGGGATGATGCCGAGACGCTTGCGGTACTTGCGGGCTTGCGAAACTTCGCCCTTCTTCTGCACGGCGTACTTGGGAGTGCGGGCGAAGGCACTCTTGATGCCGAAGAGGGCTTCGAGCACGGCTTTGGTGTTGGTGATGGTGAGGCCTACGCCAAGCGACATGAGGAATGGGATGTAGAGGAAGGTCTTGTACCAGGTTTTTGGGTAGAGCTCTTTCTGGCTGACGAGGTAGAAGCTGGAGACAGACATGGTGGAGGCCATGAAGAGGGGAAGGTCGATGAGGAGCATCTGCAGGATGCCCTGCCAGGAGCGGATGATCATCGCGGGCATGAGCAGCGTGCTGAGCACGATCATGAGCGGGTAGCTGATGTTCGCCGTGAGGTGGTACCAGGCTTCGAGCTTGGTGTGGAACGGGGCGTCGGATTTGAGGACGCCGGGGAGGATTTTCTTGCCGGTCTGGATGAGGCCTTTGGCCCAGCGGGCTTGCTGGGTTTTGAAGGCGGTCATCTCGATGGGGAGCTCGGCGGGGCACTCGACGTCTTGCAGATATTTGAACTTCCAGCCTTTGAGCTGGGCGCGGTAGCTGAGGTCGGTGTCTTCGGTGAGGGTGTCGTGCTGCCAGCCGCCGGCTTCGTCGATGGCGATGCGACGCCACATGCCGGCGGTGCCGTTGAAGTTGAAGTAGACGCCCGCGCGGGAGCGGCCGCCGTGCTCGAGGACGAAGTGGCCGTCGAGGAGGATGGCTTCTACCTGCGTGAGGAACGAGTAGTCGCGGTTAAGGTGTGTCCAGCGGGTTTGGACCATGCCGACGCCGGTCTCGGAGAAGTGATGGATGACCTGCATGAGCCAGGTGGGCGGGGGGACGAAATCGGCGTCGAAGATGGCGACGAACTCGCCTTTGGCGGTGCGGAGGCCTTCTTCGAGGGCTCCGGCCTTGTAGCCGTGACGGTTTGTGCGGTGGATGTAGTGGACGGGCTGGGGCGCCAAGCCTTCGGTACCGGCGGCGTAGCGGGCGACGAGGGCACGGGCGACGTCGATGGTTTCATCGGTGGAGTCGTCGAGGAGCTGGATTTCGAAGCGGTCGCGGGGGTACTCGATGCGGCAGCAGGCGTCGAGGAGGCGGCCGATGACGAACTGCTCGTTGTAGATGGGGAGCTGGATGGTGACGAAGGGGAGGTCGTCTTCGGGGAAGGTTGAGGGCGGGTTCGCAGAGTGGGCTTCGTTGCGGCGGTTGCGGTAGTAGATCCAGACGAGCTGGTAGCGGTGGATGCCGTAGAAGGCGAGGATGATCATCACGATGAAGTACGGGATGAGGATCGAGATGTCGAAGGCGTTCCAACGGTAGTCGCCGTTGAACGTGGGGTCGAACAGACGTTTCCAGTAGGGTTTGGAAGCGAAGAAAAACGCGAGCGTGTTGAGGGTGTTCAGCAGAGGACGCTCCGGGGGCGTGCGATGGTGTCAGGGATTGATTTTACGCGAGCGGGCTAGAGATTGAGACGGTAGTTATAGGTTTCCAGAAACGCTGTTGGACTGAGAATTTTTACGTGGGCGATGGTCGATCCGTAGAGATGGCCAAAGTGATGGAGGTCGCCGGTGATGAGGTAATTCATGCTGGCGAAGATGGCGGTTGCGAGGATCGGCTGGTCCTTGAGAGCCAAGGTGATGCCTGCAGGAATAATCTGCAGTGGGCCGTCGCTGACCATGCTGGTTTGTAAAAGAAGCTTTTCGAAGCGGGTGTGATGGGCGTCGGTCGCGATATTGCGGCGGACTTCATTAATGGCGAAAGCCGAAAACGTGGGCGTGACGTTGCGCATCCGCCAGAAGTTCAGAAACCGGTGGTTCTCGAGTCGCGAGGCTGAAAAAAGAACGTTGGAGTCCAGGAAAATGTCGAGAGGCGAAAAGCGGTCAGGCACTGAGAGGTTCTCTGCCGAAGGTGACGACGGCTTTGCGCTCGCGCTCGTTCAGTTCGGCGTTGGTTGGCAGGGTGTCCCGGTGATTTGGCGGAAGCCCTTCTATCGTGGAGGGATCCATGCCTAATGCGAGAACTTCCGGCAGGACTTCGTCCCATTCTTCCTTGGTCATGGAGTTGTAGAGAAGGAAGAAAGCGCGACGCTGGTCGGACCAGGCCTCAGGTTCATAGAAATATGCCGGGCGAATGCGGATTTCGCCGTCTTTGACTTCGGTGGTTAGTAATGAGCCGTCGATGAGGCCGAGTTGTTTGCGTAGTTTGGAGGGAAGAACGACGGTGCCGCGCTTCCCCATTTTGATGGTGGTCGAAGCCATAAGAAAACCTCAGAATCTCAGAATATCAGACATTCAGAGAGTCTGGCTGACGAGGGTATGCTTCAGTGAGAGGCGTAGTAGCCGGTGCGGGCGTTGAAGACGGCGGTGCGGGTGGGGCTTTCTAGCTTGATGTGGTGGAATGCGCCGTTGCGTTTGAACTTTGCGGGTCGGTAGACGAGGGTGTACTGGTTGCGGAGGTCCTGGCTGATTTGCAGGGCGGAGGCGGTGATGGCTTCGCTGGTGGATTGCTGGTAGAAGACACGGCCGCCGGTGAGCTCGGCGATGGAGCGGAGGGCTTTCTGGCCAGAGTCGAAGTGGGCGCGGTCGGGGGCGACGAAGGGGTAGATGGCGGTTTGCTTGCGCTGGCATTCTTCGACGACGTCCTGTGGGAGGGCGTGGCTGCGGTTATCGAGGCCGTCGGTGAAGAGGATGATGGCGTTGGAGGAGGTTTCGGCGCCGGGGGTTTGGGGCGAGAGGTGGTCGCGGCAGGCGAGGTAGAGAGTGTCCCAGAGGGCGGTGCCGCAGCAGCGGCTCTTGTTGTCGTCGGCTACGTGGGAGGCGGCGGTGGCGAGGACTTTGGGGTCGCCGGTCCAGTCCTGCTGGAGCTTGGATTCGAAGTCAAAGCGGATGATGAGAGCCTGGTCGGCGGGGGTTTGGAGGATGGATGCGGCGAGGCCGCGGGCGATGATGGATGGGCGGAGTGCGCCGTCCATGGAGCCGCTTTCGTCGAAAAGGATGGCGATGCGGAGTGGGAGATCTTTGTGGCGGAGGAAGAGGGTAACGCGATCTGGGGCGAGGTTGTTGTCGAAGAGGCGAACGTCGGCGGCGGTGAGGTCGGTGAGGGGGTGGCCGGATTGGTCTTCGGCGTTGAAGGTGATGGAGACTTCGTTGGTGCGGACGCTTAGGTGGAAGGGTTCCTGCGCGAGGGCGCAGGGGGTTAGGGTTAGCAGGAGCAGGAGTGTGCGGAAAAGCATTGGGGTTGGACGGCGTGGCGGGGAAAGGGTGTGGGTGCTGGTGCCCGCGGAAAAGCAGATCCCTTCGAGGATGACAGAAAGAACGGCAAGGGCGTGTTGATGGTGGGTTCGGATTTGGTGTTCCCCACTCATCGCGCAAAGGGCGCGCGATGAATGGGCCACCCGGGCGTCTGTGCTGCCGCAGGCGAACAGCTCAGGATGACAAATCTAAAAGTATGGCCGGGATTAGGCGAGGAAGTGGGTAGTGTAAGCGGCGTCGCGCTCGACGGGCTTTAAGCCGGCGCCGCGGATGATGCGGCGGATGTCTTCTTCGGTGGTTTCGGCGATGGAGCCGGCGTCGTTGGCGCCGAAGCGGAGGGTTAGCTGGAGGACTTTGAGGCCCTGGGTGTCGAGGGAGGCTTCGATGTTGGGGATGTTATCGAGGTAGAGGCGGGAGATGGCGAGGGTTTTGAGGTACTCGACGGCGGTGGGGTCGTCGGGTGCGAGGACGGCGGAGGTCATGAGACGGAAGGCGGTGAAGGCGCCGGTTTCTTCCTGCTGGATGCGGAGCTTTTCGAGGGTTTCGAGGCGCTGGTCGATGGTTTCGCCCTGGCCGATGGTCATGGTGGCGGTGGTGCTTTCCGGAGACTGATCGGCGGCGATGGCGTAGGTGACGATGTTGCCGGGGTGGAGGGTGCGGCGGATGGCGTCGGCTTCCATGCCGATGCCGATGAGGTCGTCGGAGGCGAAACAGTCGATGGCTTGCTGGCGGGTGATGCCCATGGGAAGATTTTACGCTTTGCGAAAATCTTCAGGAATTAGGAATTAGGAATTAGGAATTAGGAATTAGGAATTAGGGATTAGGGATTGGGGGTTGGTGTGGGAGCTTGGGGTTGGTTTGGGACTTTGATGAAGGTTAGGACGGCGGACCACCAGGCGTCGGTGGGGGTTTTGTAGAGGTCGTTGTGTTGGAAGCCGTGGAGGGTGATGAGTTGTTTGGGATCGTTGGCGGCGGCGTAGATGGCGAGGCCGTTGTGCATGGGGATGCGGGTGTCGGCATCGGAGACGATGATGAGGATGGGGGTGTGAATCTGGGTGACGGCTTTTACGTTGTCGAGCCAGTCGGGGGTGGTATTGATGAGGGTGCGGTAGGTCCAGGGTTTGCCTTCGCCTTCGATGGAGTGGAGGGAGGCGAAGCCGTTGGCTTCGATGAGGCCGAGGGGTGCGGGTGAGAATTTGGCGGCGGCGGGGAGCATGAAGGCGTTGCCGAGGGAGTGGCCGAGGACATAGAGGCGCTTGCCGGCGAAGCGGTGGGCGAAGTACGCGTAGGCGGCGAGGGCGTCGTCGTTGACGGTGTCGATGGTGGCGGGGTGGGGACTGTTGCCGAAGCCGGTGGGGTCGAAGACGAGCGACGAGACGCAATGAGTGGCGAGGAAGTGCTGGGCGAGGGCCCAGTCGGAGATGGTTTCGCCGGTGCCGTGGAAGAGCAGGAGGGCGGGGGCGTCGGGGCCGCAGGTGGTGGGTGCCTGGACTAGGTTGGCGTCGAGGCGATGATGGCCGCTGGGGATCTGGACGTGCTTGAATGGGGTGCCGTAGGTAGCTGGGGTCTGCGGGCCGTTGGGGCCGGAGGTTAGGATTTGGGTTTCGACGACGGCGAGGACTTTGTGAGCGAAGACTTCCCAGGCGTAGAAGACCAGGACGAGCAGAGTCGCAAGGACGATGGCAAGCCAGCGAAGCTTGTGAGTTGGTCGTGCGGTGACAGGCATGCTTTGACTTTACGGGTTGATGGCCCGGCGTCAAGTGCCGTTTGCGCGGTTGGAGCGGGGCTGGCGAGCAGGCTCGGGGTTTTGATGGGTGGACCAGTTGGTGGACGGGCGTGCGCCGCGGGGGATGTCTTCGCGCAGCTCGATGACGTAGTAGATGGCTTCGCGCCAGGATCTGAGAACCTTGCCGCATTTGCAATCGATGGCGTCAGGGCTTGGATGTAAAAGGGGGTAGCAGATGAAGCTCCAGAGACGTCCGCAGTCGCATCTGATCAGTTCTTCCATGGCAGTGATCTCCCGGATATAAGGCTCGGATAGGGATACTGCAGGGAAGTGTCGTATAGGCGACAGAAGAAATCTGTTCAATTTTGAACAGTGAGCGATTTTGGAACCGGGTCGCAGAGATAGCGGCATCCGGCGCCTTTCGTTGCCGGATGCCGGAGGGTTGCTAGATGCTGTCGATGGTGCGGGCTGCGAGATCGATCGCTTCCGCGACTTTGGCGATCTGCTCGGGTGTGAGGTCGCCGCGGCGCATGCGCAGGCGGACGGACTCGCCGAGGTTGCCGAAGGCACGCATGATCTGCGGCGAGCGGCCACTGCGGAAAGCGCGGCCGGTGTGGTCGAGCCGCTCGGTGATCTCCTGCAGGCGGGCGGCGTTGGCGGTGAGCTCCTGGCGGCCGGCTTCGGTGACCGCGTAGACCTTGCGGTTGCCTTCGCTGGCCTGGACTTCGGCGAAGCCGCGCTCTTCGAGCAGGGTGAGGGTGGGGTAGACGACGCCGGGTGATGGAGCGTAACCGCCGGAAAGACGATCCTCAATGGCCTTGATCAGCTCGTAGCCGTAGCTGGGCTTTTCGCTGAGAAGCTGGAGGAGGATGAGCTGGAGGTCACCGGGGTCGAGGAAGCGCTCGCGGCCACCGAAGCCGCGTTCCCAGGGGCCGGGACCGCCGTGGCGTCCGAAGCGGGCGTGGTGGCGACCGTGGCGGTCGCCGCGTTCTCCGGAATTGCAGGCGCGTGGGCTGTCGTTGTCGTCGCGAAAGAACATGTGTCTGAACATCATAATGAAAATCTCCTTGTCTTACGACTTATTTCGAGCTTGTCTCGATGTATCGTAAGATATATCTTAGATACGCGGAAAGGAGGAACGATGCATATTCCTTGCTCTTGTTTTTTTGACTTTTTGTTGCGGGATGATGGGCGTGGTTCTGGGGAAGAACTGGATTCAGGCTTTAACAAGGGATTGGACGGCGGCTCGGGCGTCGCGGATGAGGTCGGGGAGACCGACGCCGCGGTAGGCGTTGCCGAGGAGGGTGAGGTTGCCGAGGGCAGCGATGTGTTGGTCCAGCTGGGCGATGCGGGTTTGGTGGCCGACTTCGTATTGCGGGAGGCTGCGGGGCCAGCGGCGGATGGTGGTGATTGTGGGTTGCGGGAGTGGACCGAGGATTTTTTGGAGCTGGGTTAGCGCGGTTTGGGCGATGGTGGTGTCGTCGGCTATGGCGAGGGTTTCGGCGGATTGGCCGCCGAAGAAGGCGCGGAGGATTTGGGCGTCGGTGGGGGCGCGGTGGGGAAATTTCTGGGTAACGAAGGTGGCGGCTAAAAGCGAGACTTCAGGTTTTAGGTTTGAGGTTTTAGGGGTGGTGTCGGGGACCAGGAAGCCGAAGCCTTCGGGGAGGGTGAAGGAGGCGTTGGGGAAGGCGAAGGCGGCGAGGATGGCGGAGCTGGCTTCGGTGGGAATGAGGGTGGCGGCGTTGGGATCGAGGGGATGCAGGAGGTTGCGGGTGGTGTCGATGGGGGTGGCGAGGAGGATGTGGTTGAAGTGCTTTTTTGATTTGCCGAGGCGGCCCTTTTCGCCTGGGGGTGTCGTGCGGAGGCACCAGCGTTTGCCTTCGCGCTTGAGGGAGTGCGCGGGGTGATTGAGATGGAGGCGGTCTTGCGGGAGCCTGGAGATGAGGGCGTCGATGAGGGTGCCGAGGCCGTTGCAGAGGGTGGTGAAGATGGGTTGCTGGGGGCGGTCGCCGCGGGCTTTTGCTTTGGCCTGGAGGGCGGCGATGAGGGAGCCGTGTTTCTGTTCCATCGTGACGAAGTTGGGCATGACTGAGCGGACGGAGAGTTTGTGGACGTCGCCGCCGAAGACGCCGGAGAGGAGTGGGGCGGCGATCTTGGTGAGGACTTCTTCGCCGAAGTGGCGGCGGACGAAGGAGGCTACGGATTCGTCTTTGGCGGGGGCGGATGCTTTGAGGGCTGCGACGTTGGTGAGTTCGCTGGCGTAGGCTTCACGGGCTGATGGGCTGAAGAGTGGGGAGTTTTCGAGTGTGGTGAGGTCTTCGGGGACCATCATGCGCATGCGGTCGGGGATCGGCTGGAGTTGGTTGTTGATGAGGATGTAGGTCTTGCGGGTGTTGTCATTGGAGTGGATGAGCTGGTCTTCGAGGCCTAGCTCGATGGCGAGGTCGCGGGCCCAGGGTTTTTCGGTAACCCAGCCGTCGGGGCCTTGTTCGAGGATGTAACCGTCCTGCTGCGTGGTTTCGACGATGCCGCCGAGGCGGTTGGTGGACTCGTAGAGGTGCCAGTCGATGTCTGGGTTGCGTTGGCGGGCTTTTTCGAGTTCGTAGGCGGCGGCGAGGCCGGCTATGCCTCCGCCGAGGATGGCGATGCGGGTCATGGGTTTAGTTTATGGGTTTGTGGAGAGTGCGGATGTGGTGAGGGTCACAAAGGGGTTTTGGCTGGATGGAAGAGAGCGGTCGCTTGCTACCGCAAACGATACCCCATCCTTTCGGGATGAGACTCCGAAAGGATGGGCCACCCGGCTTTGTGCTGTGTTAAGGCTTTTGGAGGACTTGCTGGAGGGCGTGGATTAAGGTGGGGGAGTCGTTTAGGGATTGGGGGCGGAAGAGTTGGAGGCCTAAGTCGGCGGCTGTTTTGGTGAAGGCTATGTCGATGTCGTAGAGGATTTCTACGTGGTCGCAGAGGAAGCCGATGGGTTGGAGGACGATGGCTTTGTGGCCTTCGGCGGCGAGGGCCTTGAGAGTTTCTTCTACGGTGGGGCCTAGCCACGGGGCACCGGCGATGCCCTGGGATTGGAAGGCGAAGAACCAGTCTTTTTCGGTGAGGCCGACTGGGGCGAGGAGTTCGGCTACGCGGGCGGCGGTTTGTTTGCACTCGACGGGGTAGGGGTCGGGGGTGGGGGATGTGCCGTAGTTCTGGATGCCGTCGGCGGGGACGGTTTGTGGCTGGGTTGAGTTTTGCGACCCCACCCATGACGATGAAGCCGTCATGAGTGGGCCACGCGGAGTTGTGGGGGTCATGATGGTGCGGCAGGGGACGGAGTGAGCGGCGAAGAGGATGGGGACGTGGGTGTCTGTTTTCGCGCAGGCTTCGGCCCAGGTGGGCCAGAGGTGCTCGGCGAAGGCTAGGGCGAGGAGGGGTTCGTCGGCCCAGCCGGCTATGAAGTCGAAGGTGAAGGCAGGGCCTTCGGTTTCTTTGAGGGCAGCTTCGAGGGCTTTGCGGTAGAGTCCGGTGCTGGTGCGGGAGTTTTGGGGCGCTAGGCAGAGGACCTTCGCGTGGGTGACGCCGTCCTGCTTCATTTGCGTGACGACGTCGGCGATGTAGGGGTGCCAGTTGCGCATGCCGATGTAGACGGTCTGGAGGATTTCGTCTTCGAGGAGGACGGCCTGGCGTAGGGTCCAGCGGGTGAGCGGCGGGCGTTCGGGGAGTGGGGTTTCGCGGAGGCCGATTTCGGCGTAGCGGTGCTGGAGCTCTTCGATGACGGCAGCGGGCATAGGGCGGCCGCTGGTGACTTTTTGAAGGTATTCGGCCATTTCGCTGAGGACGTCAGGAGTGCCGTGGGCGAGCAGGAGGATTGCGGTGGTGTCGGACATGCTTGTTTCTATGGTAGCGGAGGGCAGGTTTTAGGTTTTAGGGGATTGGGGATTGGGGATTGGGGATTAGGGATTAGGGATTAGGTTTGGGGTTGGGCGCAAAAAAATTGGGAGCCCCTTGTGGTGGGCTCCCTGACCGAAAAGGTGGGTTGGGTTAGAAGGTGACTTTTGCGTAGAACTGCATCTGGCGGGGGTCGCCGTAGGTGGCGGCGGTGCCGAAGGCGGTTGAGCCGGGGGCCCAGGCGGAGCTTACGCTGAGGACATTGGGGTGGTTGAAGATGTTGAAGGCCTGCGCGCCGATCTTGGCGGAGAAGCCCTCTTTGATGAGGAAGCCCTTTTCGGCGCTGGCGTGGACGGCGACTTCTTTGGGGCCGCGAAGGGAGCCGACCTGCGCGTTGCCGAAGAAGCCGTAGGCGGGAGCGGCGAAGTCGGATGCAGAGTAAAGGGCGGCTTGGCCGATGCGGGTCTTGCCGCTGGTGCCGGAGTTGCGCACGATCTTGACCGTGTTGGGGCGAGTGGCTAGACCCGAGGCGTAGGTGGGGGTTTCGGCGAAGCCGCTTTCGTCCGTCATGAAGGAAGAGACCGACCAGCCGCCGAGGAGTTCGCGCTCGAAGAGGTTTGAGACGTGGTTGAACATGGAGGGTTGGTAGACGACGGAGTAGACGAAGACGTTGGGACGGTCGTAGTCGGGACGGCCGTACTCGCCGGCGGGGTTGTGGTCGTTCTGGAATGTGCCGCTGGAGCTGTAGGGGACTTGAACGCCGGATGCGTTGACGTCGCCGAGTGCCTTCGAGAAGGTGTAGGAGATGTGGGCGGTGACGTCTTTCATCTTCTGGACGTAGCCGACGAGGAGGCCGTTGTAGTTGGCTACGCCGAGGCTAACACCGGTGGTGATGGTGGAGTAGCCGGCGTAGGGGCGGTAGTAAAGGCTGCTGATGCCTCCGGTGTTGATGCAGGGATCGAATTGGTATGCGCCTGATGTGCTGGCGGGACCTTTGGAAGCGCAGGTGGCTGAGTTGGCGCTGGTGCCGTTGTTGGGGAAGTTCTGGTCGAAGGCGTTGGAGAAGACGTGCTGGGTGGTCATGCCGGCGTAGCCGATGGAGAGGATGCCGCCGGGTGTGATCTGGCGCTCGACAGTGAGGCTGAAGTTCTGGATGAGGGCGGGACGGTATCCGGCACCGGTGGCGTTGAGGGCTTGCGTGCCGGGAGGGTTGGCGATGGTGCCGGCGGGGCCGGTGGGTGCGGTGAACTCCGTGCTGTTGTAGGTGGGTTGCTGAACGAAGGGGATGTTGCTGAGGAGGTTGGAGGTCTGCAAGAGGCTGACCTGGGTGTAGCCAAGGCCGTAGCCGCCGTGGATGGAGGTTTTGCCGTCATTGGTGAGGCGGTAGGCGAAGCCGAGGCGTGGAGCGAAGAGAGCTTTTTGAGGATTGGTGAAGCCGCAGGGTGTGCCCTGACAGGCGGTCACGAGGCCGTTGTTGGTGAGGTTGGCGACGGTGCCGGTTGTGGTGAGGGGCTGGTTGAGGGCGTTGAGGGTGAAGGCTCCGGTGGTGGAGACGGCGGGAGCCTGTGCAGCGTTGAAGGCGCTGGGGATGAAGTTGGCGATGTCGTTGTTGACCTTGGCGGGAGCGGTGAAGTAGCTGTAGCGGATGCCGAGGTTGAGGGTGAGGCGTGGGGTGGCTTTCCAGTCGTCCTGGAAGTAGAACTCAGACCACTTGTTGTGGAAGCGGCCTGCGCGCTGGGTGTTGGTTTGCTCGAAGCCGAAGGAGCAACCGTTGTTGGCGTTGGCGAGGAAGCCGAGGAGGTAGTCGCCGGCGGTGTCGCCGGAGTAGCCGCCGTTGATGCAGTAGTTACCCATGGGGAAGGAGCTGGCGTTGATGTTTAGCAGGTTCCACATGAAGGTGCCACCGAACTGGAGGACGTGGTTGTGCTTGACCCAGGAGAAGTCGTCGGAGACTTCGCCGGTGGCGTCGTTGGAGAAGTTGGGAAGAGCGCCTACGCCGAGCCAGAACCAGTTCTCGGCGCTGTGGGTGTCGTTGTTGAGGCTGATGTCGGGAATACGGTTGAGGGGATCGGCGGTGGGAAAGGTTTTGCCAGCGGAGGCGGTGTAGCCGGAGGGCAGCGTGTAGGTGCCGGAGAGCAGCGAGCCGTACTTGGTGTAGACCTCGGCGAAGCTGGCGGTGTTTACCATGTTCGGCGTGATGGTGGACTGCCAGCGGACGAGGCCGTTGCCGGCGGGGTTGTAAGTGAGGGAGTCGGGGTTGGGGGATGGATCGTTGTAGTTGCGCGAGGCGTTGATGCTGGTGGTTTCTTCGTGGAGGATGCGGACTGTGATGAGGTTGCGGTTGTTGATGTTGTAGTCGGCGCGGTAGTCCTGATCGTTGACGCTGAACTTGGTGGGGTTGGTGTTGATGTAATTGGCAGTGGAGGAGGTGTAGTTGGGCAGCGGCCAGAAGGTGTTCATGAGCAAGACTGTGTTGGGATCCATGCACTGCGGGAGGATGCCGTTGTAGTTGCCGCTTCCGGTTTCCTGGAAGATGCAGGCGGATGGGTTGCCGGGATTGCGGGCGTTGAGGATCGACTGGTGGTAGGCGTCGAGTGAAGCGTAGGGCGTGAGGACGGCGCCGGTGGGTAGCTCGGGCTCCACGCTGAGGTTACCGCCGCGGATGGCGGTGGTGAAGGTGTTGCGGCTGTTGAGCGATGAGGACTGGTGGTTGGCTTTCCAGTCGGCACCGACGAAGAAGAAGAGGCGCTTCGAGCCTGTGTCGGAGAAGACGTGAGGGATTTTGACGGGGCCACCGAGGGTGAGGCCCCAGTCGGTGAGATGGAGCGAGGGAAAAACCTGGCCGGTTTGGTAGGTATAGGTCTTGGCAGTGCCGTACTCGTTGGAGCGGTCGTAGCCGTAGATGCTGCCGTGATAATGATCGCCGCCGGACTTGGTGGAGACGACGATCTGGCGACCAGCGAGGCCGAAGCGGGCGCTGTAGTTGTCGGAGAGAATGCGCATCTCATCGATGTCGTCGATGACGGGAGTGATGGGCAAGGTGATGTCGGAAGCGCTGGTGACGTTGTAGACGCCGTCGATGGTGTACATGGTCTCTTCGTCGGAGGAGCCGTTGACGATGACGGTGGAGGTGATGGCTCCCTGGCCGGACTGATAGTTGCCGTTGGCACCGAGGGTATTGCTGACGCCGGGGAGGACGCTGGTGAGCTGCGAGAAGTTGCGACCGTTCACCATGAGGTTCTGGACTTCTTTGGAGGTGATGGTGCCGCCGGACTCGGCGCTTTCGGTTTGGACAGCGAGGGCGTCGGCAACGACTGTGACCTTGGTGTCGACGTTGCCGATGGTGAGCTTGATGTCCTGTCCACGGCGCTGGCCGGGATCGAGGTGGAAGTTGGTGAGAGTGTACTGCTGGAAGCCGGACATGGAGATGGCGACGGAGTAGTCGCCGGGCTGAAGGTTCTCTACGTTGAAGGCACCGGAAGAGGTGGTCTTGGTGGTTGTGACCTGACGGGTGGCCTGATCCGTGACAGTGACTTGCGCGCCGGGAACGACCGCCCCGGTGGAGTCGGTGACGGTGCCGGCGATTGCACCGGAGGTGACGTTCTGCGCTTGTGCCGTTGCTCCTGCGATGAGCGCGAGAATCATGACGAGTACGTGCAGCAGAGCATTGGGCTTTCTGAAACTCATGGTGTTGCCTCCGAAGTGAGTGCGCCTGGAAACTCAGTTCCATGACTGGGCCAGGAATGATTCGCGCACAACCTACGAAGGGGGTTATTGCAGTGTCAAGACGGAATGCACTCAATTTGGAGTGTGCGGACGAAAGGTGTTCGCGGAGGCGTGGTAGAGCGCGCTCGGCTTCCGCTTTCCGGAACAGAGATGCTCTCTTATGTCAGTACATAACATTCAAACGCTGCGGACCGTAGATGGGCCTGTCTTACGGGTGCTGGGAGAGAACCGATTTTTCAATAAGTTATTGCGTGAGTGAGTGTTGAACGGTTGCGGCAGTAAGACAGCTTTGGAGCGGACGGATGAGTGAGACCGAAATCGGATAGAGCGATGCTTGTGGTTGTCGGCGTGATGACATGGAAGGGTGTTTTGGATTGGTGGAGTCCGCGCTGCGGAACTTTGGTGAGGTTGCTTGTGAAATCTATCTTCTATCGGTTTTCGTGCGTTTGGATGCTGGATGGTTTGGGGTAGGATGGGGCATCTTGGCGGGGGTTGTGCTTGAATCCGAATCCGTTTCTGGGCGTCCTGTATCACTGGACGGGTGGGCTTTCCGCGGCGAGTTGCTATCTGCCGTTTCGCGGGATACGGCGGTGGTCGTGGGAGATCTATTGGCTGGTGCAGGGAGTGTTTAGTTGGATTGTTGTGCCGGCGATCTTTGCGGCGGTGCTGGTGCCGGGGGTGGTGGGGATTCTGCAGGGTGCGGACCGGGGCGTGATGTTGTATGCGTGGTTCTGGGGCGCGATGTGGGGCGTGGGTGGTTTGCTGTTCGGGTTGGGCGTAAGGTACCTGGGGATTGCGCTGGGTTACACGATTGCGCTGGGGTTCAGTACGGCGTTTGGGACGCTGGTGCCTCCGCTGTTTGCAGGGCAGATGGGGGAGGTGGCGCGGGATCGCGCTGGGCAGGTGATTCTGCTGGGGATTGCAATGTGCCTGGCGGCGATTGTGGTAAGTGGGCTGGCGGGACGGAGTAAAGAGCAGGAGCTGCGTGGGCGCGAGGCGGAGGAAGGTGCGACGCCGGGTGGGCGTGGGGAGTTTGTGTTTGGACGTGGTGTGGTGGTGGCTTCGTTTGCGGGGATACTGAGTGCTTGCTTTGCGTATGGGCTGGCGGCGGCTAAGCCTTTGAGTGAGGTAACGCGGGTGGGTTTGCTTGGTGAGGGGCGGAGTGATTTGTGGCAGAGTTTGCCGGCGCTGGTTGTTGTGTTGTGGGGCGGGTTTACTACGAATGCGCTTTGGTGTGGTGGGTTGCTGGTGAGGAATCGATCAGGGGCGCAGTTTATGGGTGCGGCGAATGATGGTAGGGTGCGGCTGGGTGGTAAGAGGGTGGTGTTGAACTATGCGTTTGCTGCTGCGGCGGGGCTGCTTTGGTATTTGCAGTTCTTCTTCTACTCAATGGGGCAGACGAAGATGGGGAAGTATGACTTCAGCAGCTGGACGCTGCATATGGCGGGGACGATTCTGTTTGCTACGTTGTGGGGTGCGGTGCTGCATGAGTGGAGGGGGACGAGTCGGCGCACGAAGCTGATGGGGGCGGCGGGGTTTGGGTTGTTGGTGGCCTCTACGCTGGTGGTGGGGTATGGGAATTATTTGAAGGCTCGGTGAAGTTGTGGGTGGGTTGAGGAGAGCCCGGAGCTGAAGCCCCTTTTGTTCGGGGTTTTAGATGTCCGGGCTAAAGCCCGGACCTAATCCGAAGGGCAACGACAAAGGCAAAGGCTATCGGGTCGGACTGTTTACTTTCCCACTCATCGTGTCGGCTGCCTGTAGGAGGTCGGGGATGGGTGTTGTTGTGGTGATGGCGGCGGTGATGAGGGTGTCGATGATGGAGGCGATTTGGGGCCAGTCGGGGCGTTGGGGGATTTCGCGGGCGTGGGTGTGGAGCTGCTCGATGCGGTGATAGAAGGGGATGGCGGCGTTGACTTCGGCGTCGGACCAGGTGGAGCGGCGGCAGCCGATGGCGCCGGTGGTGGTGGTGAGTTTGTCCATGGCTGGTGTTAGGCAGTGGCGGAGGAATTGCCAGGCTCGGGTTTGGTGTGGGCTGCCGATGGCGATGGAGAGGATCCAGTAGACGTTGAGGGATGCGGTGCTGGCGTTGGGCGCGTGCGGGAGGGTGGTGACGTCGACCTGGCCGCGGACGGCGGAGTCTGGTGAGGTGTGGGCCATGGTGGCGAAGCCGAACCAGTTGATGGCCATGGCGAGATGGCCGGCGGCGAAGGCGAGGCCCGCGGCTACGGAGTCGAGCTTGAGGCAGTCGGGGTGGGTGGCGGATTTGTCGGCGAGGATGTTGCGGTAGAAGGTAAGGGCTTCGATGGCTTCGGGGGTTTCGAAGTGGATGTGGCCTTGCGGGTTGAAGAGATCGCCGTTGCGGGTCCAGAGTTGGAGGAGGAAGTCGTAGACGGAGTTGTGGCCGTCGGGGAAGGCGGCGAAGGCGGTGCCATAGAGTTGCTGCTCGGGGTTGTGGAAGAAGCGGGCGATGCGGTGGAAGGATTCCCAGGTGGTGGGTGGGGTTAGGTCTTCGTTGTGCTGGGCGCGGTATGCGGCTTGATGCGTGGGGTCGTTGAAGAGATCGCGGCGGTAGATGAGGCATTCGGGGCCGTCGTGGAAGGGCGTGCCGAGGATGGCGTTGTCGATGCGTTGCAGGCGGAGGAGTGAGTCGGTCCAGCCTTGGGGGAAGTCCTGGGGTGGGTCGGCGGCGATGAGGGGCGCGAGGTCGACTGCACACGCGCGTTGGTGCATGGTGGCGATCCAGTCGGTGGCGACGAAGCAGACGTCCCATGCGCCACTGACCATGCCGTTGGAGGTGAAGAGGGCTTCTTCTAGCGGGTGGAGATCGAGGGCTACTAGGTCTAGGGTGAGGCCGGTTTGGATCTGAGATTCGAAGGCTTCCCACTGGGCGCGGATGGCCTGCTCGAAGGGTGGGTACTTGCGGACGGCGATGCGGAAGAGTTGATTGCGCTGCATCGCGGCTAGAGGTCGAACTCGTTGGTGAGGATGTCGTTGTGTTCGCCGATGCGTGGGGCGGCGAGAGGGCTGGTGAGGATGGCGCCGTCGATGCGGATGGGGCAGCGGGTGGTTTGCATGATGGCTGTGGGGCGGCTGTCGATGGTTTGGACCATGTTGAGGGATTGGAAACCTTCGTGGGCGAAGAGGCGGTCCCAGGTGAGGACGTCGGCGCACCAGATGTCGGCGGGTTCGAGGATGGAGAGCCAGTGGGCAGTGGTGTGGGCTTTGAGGTGCTGCACGAGGATGGCTTTGATTTCGTCGCGCTGATCGAAGAGGGAGGCGGGGTTGGTGTAGGTGGTGAGCGCGGGGCAGGCGAGGAGCTCTCCGAGACGGACGATGGAGCCCATCGCGAGGGCGAGGTAGCCGTCGGAGGTGGTGTAGATGCCGTAGGGCGCGCCGAGGTAGGCGTGGGCGTTGTTGACGGCGCTGCGTTGCGGGGACCTGTGGCCGTCGTTGAGGTAGGTGCTGAGGACTTCGAACTGCAGGTCGAGGGTGGATTCGAGGAGAGAGACTTCGACCTTGCCGCCTTCGCCGGTGATGCCGCGGCGGAGGAGTGTGGCGAGGATGCCCTGCACGAGGTGCGCGCCGGCCATCATGTCGGAGACGGCGAGGCCGAAGGGGACGGGTGGTTGGGATGCGTCGCCGTTGAGGAAGGGAAGGCCGGAGAGGGATTGCACGAGGAGGTCCTGACCGGGCTTGGTGCGCCAGGGGCCGATGTTGCCGTAGCCGGTGATTTCGCCGTAGACGAGGCGTGGGTTGAGGGCACGGACCTGTTCGTAGCCGAGGCCGATTTTTTCGATGACGCCGGGGCGGAAGTTCTGGATCATGACGTCGGCGCGAGTGAGGAGCTTGCGGATGCGGGCGAGGTCGTCGGGGTTCTTTAGGTCGGCGGCGAAGGACTGCTTGTTGCGGTTGATGGAGTGAAAGAGGGTGGAGTCGCCGTCGAGCTCGAGGTTAGAGATGTAGAGCTGGCGGCAGAGATCGCCCTGGCCGGGGCGCTCGATCTTGATGGCGCGCGCGCCGAGGTCGGCGAGGCGCAGGCTGGCGGATGGGCCGGAGAGGAACTGTGAGAAGTCGATGACAAGCAGGCCTTCGAGGGGTTTCATGCGGGCTGCTTTCTGTGTTTGGCGAGTGCGATGTTCATGTCGTTGAGCACCTGGGATTCGCTGCCGCCGTTGAGGAGGTAGGCGTGGACGAGGTTGGAGGCTTCGTCCTGGAAGTTGATGAAGCCGGGAAAGCGTGGGCGGACCCAGGCGTTGTCGAGTGTGTCGAGTGTGTTGGTGAAGAAGTTGTTGGTGGCGTTGTTGAGGTGGGCGTCGAGCCATGCAGAGCGATGGCCGGGTTGGCCGCCTGATTCGGTGTAGAGGGTTTGCTGGGTGCGCGGGCTGGCGACGAATTGGGCGTAGGCCAGGGCTTGCTCTTGGTGCTTGCAGCTGCGTGAGACGGCGAGGCCGGCGCCGCCTAGTGTTGAACGGAGGGGATTGTTGTTGAAGGTGACGAGGTTGGTGGTGTGGAGTGTGTTGGCGGCGTAGCCGGGGCGGGAGTAGTTGGAGTAGCCGTAGGCGAAGGGGCAGTAGGCGACGGTGGTGGAGTCGGCGAGAAGCTGCCAGGTGCGGATGGGGTTGCGGTCGGTGGAACCGGGGGCGCTGAGTTGGACTAGCTCGCGGAGAAGCTGGAGGGCTTGTGTGCCTTCGGGTTTGACGATGACCTCGTCGGCTGTTGTGAAGGGCTCGGCGTTGAGGGCGTTGGTTAGCATGAAGAGGTTCATGAGGCTGTCGATGGGGATGGCGGGGACGGTGACGAGGTTGCGGCGGGCTAGTGCTAGGAGGTCGTCCCAGGTGGTGGGTAGCGTGGCGTTGGCTTGCTGAAGGAGGTCGGGGCGGTAGCCAGCGATGGGTGTGGCGGCGTCGATGGCGAGGGCCAGCTGGTGGCCTTCGTACAGATAGGAGCTGTGGGACGCGCTTACGGAGTTTGCGGCTTGATCGGCGAGGAACGCGGCGGGGAGGTGGGCTTCGAGTGGGAGCAGAAGGTTGTGGTGCGCGGCTTCGCCCATGGAGGGGTGGTCGATGACCATGAGATCGAAGCGGGCTGCGAGATCGGGGAGTGGGAAGTCGGCGAACTCCTGAAGCGAGCGCTTGTGCCAGGTGATGGTGATGTCGGGGTGGAGCTCGGAGAAGCGTTGCGCGGTGGCGACCATGGGGAGATAGCCGCGCGTGTGGTTCCAGGTGATGCCTTTGAGTTCCGTCATGTGGTTTGCGCGTGGCCGATGGCTTGGATCAGGATGATAAGTTTGCTGGAGGATGTCAACGAGATGGTTCCGCCGAATGGAATGAGGATGCGATGAGCGGTGAGATGTTCTTTGAGGACTATGTAACGGGTGCGGCGCGCGAGACGACGGGGCGCACGATTACGGAAGCGGATGTGGTGCTTCATGCGGAGCAGACGGGGGATTTCTATCCGCACCACATGGATGCGGAGTGGTGCAAGACGCAACCGTTTGGCCAGAGGATGGCGCATGGAACGCTGGTGTTCAGCGTGGGTGTGGGAATGACGGCGGGGTCGATCAATCCGCGGGCGATGAGCTATGGGTACGACCGGTTGCGGTTTGTGAAGCCGGTGTTTTTGAACGACACGATTCGCGTGGTGGTGACGATCAAGGAGAAGCGGGACGATGTGAAGCGTCCGGCGCATGGGATTGTGGTGGAAGGGTTGCAGGTGGTGAATCAGAGCGGAGAGACGGTGCTGGTGGCGGAGCATCTGCTGCTAGTAGAGCGGCGCGGCGAGGCGACGGCTTGAGCGAGAACGAGCTGGAGTATCTGACGATCGATGAAGCGGCTGCGCTGGTAGCGGCGCGGAAGGTTTCGCCGGTTGAGCTCATTGAGGAAGCACTGGCGCGGGTCGACCGGTATAACCCGCATGGGAAGTTCTTTATAACGGTGGACGCCGATGGAGCGAGGAAGGCCGCGCGAGCAGCGGAAGCGGAGATCGCAACGAATGGGCCCCGGAGCAAGCTGCATGGACTGCCGGTTTCGCTGAAGGACAACTTCAAGACGGCGGGGATACGGACTACGGCAGGGTCACTGATTCTGCGGGATAGTGTGCCGGCCAGGGATAGTGAGGTTGCGCGACGGCTGAAGGAAGCCGGTGCGGTGTTGCTGGGCAAGACGAACATGCATGAGTTCGCATACGGGATCACATCGGAGAATCCGCACTATGGGGATGTGCGGAATCCGTGGAACTTTGCGCGGACCTCGGGTGGATCCAGCGGCGGGTCGGCGGCATCGATTGCCGCTGGGATTGGTTTTGGTTCGGTGGGGACGGATACGGGTGGTTCGATACGTGTGCCTTCTTCGTTCTGCGGTGTGGTGGGGCTGAAGCCGACGTATGACCTGGTAAATGTGGAGGGGACGGTTCCTCTGGCGAAGTCATTTGATCACGTGGGGCCGATTGGACGGACGGTTAGTGATGTGAGGGCGATGCTAAATGTGATTGCAGAATCACATTCTGAAGAGAGTTTTGAAGGAAGGACGTTTCGTATCGGTTGGCCGAGTAATTACTACTTCGACTTTCTGGATGACGAAGTGAAGCTGCTGTTAGAGCAGGCGGCGAAGTGTTTCAAGCTGCTTGGGGTGGAAGTGCAGGAGGTGAAGTTGCCGTCGCTGCAGGAGGCGATGGAGGTTGGAACTCAGATGTCGATGGCGGAATCCACGGCGTGGCATGAAGCACGAGGTTACTATCCGCAGCGGGAGTCGATGTATGGTGAGGATGTTCGCGGGCGACTGGCGATGGGACGCGGTATGAGTGCCGTGGACTACGTACGGGGCATTGAGGTGAAGGAGAAGTTGATGGCTGATTTTAGCCGCGTGTTTACCAGTGTGGATGCGATCCTTGTGCCGTCGACTCCGGCGGGGGCGCCGGAGATCGGCAGAACGGAGATTGCGATTGCGGGTAAGACCGAGACGCTGCGAACGGCGATCATGCGACTGAACCGGCCGACGAATTTTACGGGGCATCCTTCGATGACGGTGCCTTGTGGGTTTACGCGTGAGGGGCTACCGGTCGGGTTGCAGTTGATCGGGGCATGGTGGAGCGAAGCGAAACTGTTGGCGATTGCTGAGATGTACGAAGGAGCGAACGAGTGGTTGCGGTGGAGACCGCGGCTGCGTTAGTGATCTCAACCCCATGAGACGACACGGTGCGAAGTAGTATTGAGCAACTATCTCGGTTTCAATCCCATAGCGGAGCCTGGGAGAGGTGCGGGATTCCAATCGGAGGCCCACCTGGATGGAGCGGGGCCCATCTCCATTTCTAGTGTGCCTCCGGCGAGAATCTGCTCATAGCTGATGACCGGCTCGGACAAGGGCTTTCCGTTCAGCGAGGCTGATTGTATGTAGATATTTTTCGCGGAGTTATCGTTTGCCCGCACGGTGAAGCTTCTTCCGTTCGCGAGCCTGAGGCTCATCCGCGAAAACAGGGGGCTACCGATCATGTAGTTTCCAGAGGCAGGGGTTACGGGATAGAAGCCAAGAGCGGTGAACAGATACCAGGCCGACATCTGTCCGCAGTCGTCGTCGCCATCCAGCCCGGAAGGAAGATTGGCATACTCCGCATTTGCTATGTCTCGCACCCTGGCCTGAGTTTTCCAGGGCTCTCCGCTGTAGTCGTAAAGATAGCCGTAGTGGTGGCTTGGTTCGTTTTTGTGAATGTTGTGATTGCCGCTGAAGTGTTCGTCGAGCCTTGCGTTGTAGATGTCCTTGCCGCCCATCAACTTGATGAGACCAGGGATATCCTGCATGACGGCCCAGGTGTAGACCCATGTGTTACCTTCCGTCCAACCGGCGTCCGGGTCGGCCCATGAGCCATCGGAGTTTCTTGCCTGCATGAATCCCGTGGATTTGTTGAAGATGTTTTCGTAGTTGTGGGAGCGATTGAGGAAGTACTGGAAGTCGGCGGCTTTTTCAAGCTGGTGGGCGATCTGCGCGACGCACCAATCATCGTAGGCGTCTTCAAGCGTGCTTGAGGCGGATTCCGCGGTTTTGTCCGCGGGGATGAAGCCGAGTTGTTTGAGGTAGGTGAGGCCGGCTCGCGCTTCGTAGGGCGTATGGGGTTCGCGGTCGGCCCACCGTCTTGTGGTGTCACCATCGGGCGGCGTCATCGCATCTTTATAGACAGCATCCCACGCGAGGTTATAGTCGAAGCCTTTGAAGTGTTTGCGCATAGCTTCGGCAACGAGGGAGTCGGCATGAGTGCCGATCATGATGTTTGTGTATGAGGGATTGGGCCACTTTGGCATCCAACCGCCTTCTTTGTAGTTCTGAAGTAGAGCGTCGATCATTCCGTCGACACGTTCCGGAGCGACAAGGGTGAGAAGGCTGAACTCCGCTCTGAATGTGTCCCAGATGGAGTAGGCGGTGTAGGACGTGCCGGCATGGATTTTGTCGTCGAATGCGCTGTAGTAGCGGCCATACTCCGAGAAGATTCGCGGATACAGCAGCGCATGATAAAGAGCGGTATAAACGATCTTCCGTTGATCTTCATTTGCGCCCTCTATTTGGAGTAGGTCAAGTTTCTGTTTCCATTTGGCGTGAAGTGCGTTGCGAACGGTTTCGAAATCCCAGCGGGGAATTTCGCGTGCGAGATTTTGCCTTGCCTGCTCGACACTGATGAAGGATGTTCCGATACGAACTTCAATGACTTCGTTATCCGTTGTATCGAAACGCGCCCAGGCGCCGGTGGCCTGGTGGGGATTCCCGGAAGAAGGGCCGTAGATTCCGGAGGAGCGAAATGGCTTGCGAAACTGGACGACGAAATAACCCTTGAAATTCGGCAGTTTGAGCGGACCAAGGTTTGAGTCGACCCGATCCGGGTTGTAGCCGGTGATTTCGTGACGCGTCGTATCCACATGTGCGAATCCAGCGATGTCTGGGCGGGAGGTTTCGATCATGATGAGCGACGACTGGTTCGCGGGAAAGGTGAAGCGCATATAAGCGCAGCGCTCCGTGGCTGTAATTTCGGTCCGCAGGCTGCGTGCATTGCCGGCATCCATCGTGACAGCGTAGTAATCCGGGCTCACCGTTTCCTGTTGATGAGAGAAAGGCAGTTTTCGATCTTCTGGAGTAATCTTCAACCGGTCGACTTCGGGCACGACAGTAATGTAGCCGTAGTCGCCCATCCAGATCGCCGGCTGGTGGGTGCCGATGAATCCGGAGATGGTGGTGTCTTCATACTTGTAAGAGGTGACGGCCAGTTTGTTCTGGCGAGTCTGCGGCGTCCAGTCGATCATGCCAAAGGGAGGGGTTACGAAGGGCATCGTTCCTCCGTAACCGATGGGTCCGCTTCCAGTTCCGATGTATGGGTTCACCCAACTGACGGAGTCAGCTGCGGGATTCTGTGCAGCCATGTTGAAGGGCCAAGTGAAACACAGGAAGAATGCGAAGACGTGAATTATAAGAAGGTGTCGATTCCTGATACAGGCGGTCATAGGTCTTCTTTCCCGAAGTCTGCGGCGGTGTGGTGGTAAGTCGAACGCTTCACGGCGGTCGTTCCTAGCATGGCGATCGTCGACATTACTTTGGCGTCGCGGCTGGTATAAAGGGTTTCGATGGAGATGAGCAGCGCCCTTCCCAAAGAGCAGTGCGATACGGAGCAAGGACAACTGCGGGAGGGTGACGTACTCCCTATAGTCCTACTGCAAGGATGATACTGCCGTCCATAAGTAGTAGCTGATGTTTGTTCTGAAAATAAGGGAAGCTAGTATGTAGAGTGTCGCGGTTCACCGCGCGGAGTTTGAATGATGCCGGTGCGACTGAAAGACATCGCCGACGATTTGAACCTTTCGAAGATGACGATTTCGAAGGTCCTGCGCGGACAGGCCGACATCAGCGCCGAAACCAAGGCGCGCGTTTTGAAGCGAGTCAAAGAGCTTAAGTACATTCCAAACATCAATGCCAACAGCCTGCGCACCGGCCAGACTATGACCGTAGGGCTGATTCTGCCTTCTCTGCATGATGCGCATCTTTCGGAAGTGGCAGAAGGTGTGGCCGAGGTAATCCACACATGCGGGTATGGTCTGCTGGTAGGCGACAGCCGGAACGACCCGGAGCTGGAGCAACGGCAGATTGAGATGTTTCTTTCGCGCCAGGTGGATGCCATCCTGCTTGTTTCGACGCAAGAGACAGATGAGTTCTTTGAACAAATGCACTCGCTCCGGAAAACGAATCTCGTGTTCATGAATCGCAAATCGCCGGGCGTCGGAGAACGTTTCGTCAGTTTGCAGGAAGAAGAAGTTGGACGGATTGCATGCGCACACCTGATCAGCTGCGGTTGTAGGCGGATCGCCTATCTGCGAGGACCGAGGACGGCGATCGGGGATCTGCGAGCCAAGGGGTATCGGCAGGCGATCACAGACCATGGCCTTACGTTCCAGCCGAACCTTGTGGCCGATACCATGGGGACCGGTGAGACGGAGTACCGGCGCGGATTCCAGGCGATGATGAAGTTGATGGCGACACGCGGCCGTCCGGACGGAGTGATGGCTTATACGGACATGATGGCAGCAGGCGCGATGGATGCCGCTATGAGTGCAGGAGTGAAGATTCCGGCGGAGATGATGTTTGCCGGCTGCGGTAACGATGCGTTGCTGTGCGATATGCGTATGCCGCTTACGAGCGTAAACCTGCGCAGCTATGAGATTGGCCAGAAGGCCGCCCGGATGGCGTTGCAATCGAACTCGAATGCAAAGGCCCCGAAAGGGCGAGGCTTGATTGTAAGACCGACGTTGGTGAAGCGCGCCTCTACCGCGGGTTGATGTGACCGCGAAGATTTTCGGATGGGTTAGACGAGTTGTTGAAAGGAGCAGTACCGATGCCACGACAGAGTCCACAACCGAAGTTCGATCTTGTGGTGTTTGGGGAGTTCTTCTCCGACATGATTTTTTATCAGTTGCCGCGTCGACCGCTGTTCGGCGAAGAATCCAAGACAGACTCGTTCCTGGTTGCTCCGGGTGGAGGGCTTTCTACGACCGCGATTGCTGCGAGTCGACTGGGTACAGCGACCGGAATTATTACGCGCGTGGGCGCAGATGCAAAGTTTCTGCCGACGTGGAATGAGATCGTTCACGAGAAGCTCGATATCACTGCGTGCGAGTTTCGTAAGGACCTGCCTACGGCGTTGACCGTGTGCGTAGCGTACAAGAACGACCGCATGATGGTGACCCATGAGCCGATCAACCGGCGGCTGGAGGACCTACTGGATAGCGAAGCCGTGCAGCGGAAGCTTAGCCAGACACGGCATGTGCATCTAGCGTGCGCGCTGCATCGTCCGGCGAAGTGGCTGCCGGTTTTGCGGGGATTGCGGGAGCGTGGCATTACGGTCTCCGCGGACTTTGGATGGAACCCGGATATCTCGGTGAACCAACTGATTTCGATTGTGCGGCACTGCGATTTCATTTTTCCGAACGAGCGTGAGGCGCGGGCGGTTACGGGAACAACAAGTGCACGGCGTGCGCTCGAGAAGCTGCAGGAGTGGGTGCGTGTGCCGGTCGTGAAGTTGGGAACGAAGGGCGCGCTGTTGATGGCGGATGGCAAGGTGTACCAGCAGCCGGGACTGCATTTGCCGATGGTGGATGCGACGGGAGCAGGAGATGCGTTCAATGGTGGGTTCCTGCATGCATTTCTGCACGGCTCCGATTGGGACGACTGTCTGCGTGCCGGAAACATTTGCGGGAGCCTGGCGGCGACGCAGCCGGGCGGATCCAAGGGGTTACCCGAGATCAAGGAATTCAACCGTCAAATGGCGGCGCTACGCAGGGCATAAAAGGGTGTATTTATCGAGCTTGTGACCGTCACGTGCGACCGGCGATGCCCTGTATTATCTTTTTTCGTTAAAAATTCTGCTTGACACAGTGCATCGAAACGCCCTATAAACGAGCTCACCCGCTTAACTTTACCGGTAAAGTTCGAGATTGCCCGACCCTCTTGGACGATTTATCGCTTCTCTGCACTTCGCGACAAGATTTCCAGCTAAGGAGATTCGCACCGTGATACCTTCCGGCTCTTCCTCTCAGAAAATGGGGCCTGCCCGTCTTGCGCAGATCCGCGTGCTGTTCGTGTTTCTGTTCACGCTAGGGGCTGCCCCAGCGTTCGGACAAACCGATACGGGATCGATTGTCGGAACGGTTCAGGACCCGAGTCATGCGGTTGTCGCAGGCGCACAGGTGGATGTAACCAACGCGGCCACCAATGTGACACAAACGTTCAAGACCAATGCGGACGGCAGCTACCAGGCGCTCCAGTTGATTCCGGGCGTCTACACCGTAAAGGCAACGTTCCAGGGCTACTCGGTCGAGGTGAGGAAGAATGTGACGATCGATGTGCAAACCCGTGCGCAGGTCGATTTTGCGCTGGCTGTCGGCTCGGTGCAGCAGCAGGTGGATGTCAGTGGCACGTCGCAGATGCTGCAAACGCAGTCGGCTGAAGTGGCCGGTGTTTTGACCAATCAGGAGATCAACGATCTTCCGCTGAACGGCCGTGATTACGATAATCTCGCGCTAACGCAGCCGGGTGTGTTTCGCGACAATACAGTTTCGAATGCCGCCGAAGGATTGTTCAGCGTCAACGGCAACCTGCAATTGCAGAACTACTTTCAGCTGGACGGCATTGATAACAACTCCAAGTCAGAGAACCTGCAAGAGCAGTCGACACAGTCGGTGATTCCTCCACCGGATGCGCTACAGGAGTTTGTGTTGCAGACGAGGACCTACTCCACAGAGTTTGGAACCTCGGCGGGCGCCGTAGTGAACGTTTCGACGAAGTCCGGTACGAACAGCTTTCATGGTGATGGGTGGGACTACATCCAGAATGCAGCACTGAATGCGAACACATTCTTCAACGACTACAACGGTGTGGCTAAAGGACCTTACAGCCAGAACCAATTCGGCGGGACCGTGGGTGGGCCGATCGTTCACAATCGTACGTTCTTCTTTGTGGCTTATGAGAACCTGCTGAGCAACACATCTTCGACGGTGCAGTCGGTGGTTCCAACCGCTGCAATGAAGACCGGCGACTTTAGTGCAGCGACTAACGGGAGCTACATGGCTGCGGCGAATCGCACGATGACCGCGCTGGTGCCAAGCCAGGCGGGCTGCTTCTCATCGACGAACGTCATTAAGCCTTCCTGCTTTGATCCCGTGGGCCAGGCGGTATTGAATCTCTATCCCGCGCCAAGCCCGCAACTCGGCCCTGTGAATGTATTTACGGGAGCTGCGAACTACCTCTATGTGGCGTCGGTGCCGAATAATACGAGGACGCTGGATGTTCGTGTCGATCACACGCTGAACAAGAAGAACCAAATCTTCGGGCGCTACGCGTTTGACTATGCGAACTACGAGAACCCCGCGCCCTGGACTTCAAACCCAGTTGCAGGCAATGGCTCGGGTTTTCCGACTACCTATATCCTGCACGATCAGTCAGTCGCGCTCGGGTGGACCTATACGCCAAAGAACAACCTCGTGAATACGGCGCATGCAGGGTACCTGCGGACCTACTCGCATAGCGATCCGATCGGACTGACGGATGGCGTCTCCGACGCTTCTCAGATCGGGCTGAAGGGAGTGCCGCAAAATCCTGAAGTGACAGGCATTCCGCCGTTCGAAGAGAGTGGCATCAACAGCATTGGATCGGCGTACTATCGTCCGCAGTACCAAGTGGCACAGACGTATCAGTTGCTTGATTCGCTCTATTTGTTGAAGGGCAGACACAGCTATCAGTTCGGGTATGAGTATCACCAGGACGCGTTGAACTTCTTCGATATTGAAGCGCCGCAGGGCATCATCTACAACTCGGGTATCTATACCAACACCAATGGATTCGGCGCAGCGGACTTGCTGCTGGGTGATGTGTCGCAGTTGATCCTGGAAACTCCGGTTGAGATCAACAACTATATTCGTGGTAACTCGTTCTATGCGCAGGATACATGGCGTATTAAGGACAACCTGACGGTCAACTACGGCGTTCGGTATGAACTTTATCCACCGTTCTGGTTGAACCGTGCAGGACGTACGGCGAACTTTTCCTGCGGGCCACAGACGTATCCTGCCTGCATTGCTTCAGGACCGCCGGCAGGTGGAGGAACGATGGTGACCGCGACGGCCAACAATGGATGGGCGGGCGATACGCAGATGAATACCGATCGCAATGATTTTTCTCCGCGGCTGGGATTCTCGTACCACGTGTCCAACCCGATTGTTCTGCGCGGCGGTTACGGGATTTTCCGGCAGTTCATCAACCGTATCGGCTCTGAGTCGATGCTGCAGGACAATCCGCCGTTTCTCGGCTTGTACCAAGTGTCGCAATCAGCGGGAAGCACGACGCCGGTGTTTCAGCTTGGCTCGGCGACAGGCATGAACTCGACTGCGTACCTTAGCCCGGCGAGCATTGCTGATCTGCTTATTCCCGGGCCAGCCGTGACGTGCGTAACAGGCACGCTGGTGAATGGAGCGTGCGTGGGCGGCGTTGCAGGCGGCCTGCCGACGCAGCACGTGCGCGCGCAGGGAGTAAACAATCGCACCAGCTACATTCAACAGGTCAGCTTCGGTGCGCAGTACCAGGTGACAGGTAACACGATCGCCAGCGCGAACTACATTGGCAACTGGGGCCGCAAGATGAATCGCGTGCAGAATGCCAACCAGGGATTTGTGCAGAGCTGCCCAACCTGCGCCGTTGTGACGCCGGCTGCGGACATCTACTTCCCGCTGACGAGTTTCAACTCCGGCAATACGATCGATGCCAACCATTCGGCCAACGGGGCGGGACAGCATGCCTTTGTCGAGCTTGCTACCAACGATGGCAATACCGACTTCAACGCGCTAGAGGTGAACCTGCAGCGGCAGATGAATCATCGGCTGATGTACACGGTGAGCTATACGTGGTCGCACAACATGGCAGACTTCGTGGACAACCTGACCGGCGGTGACACGCCGCAAAATGCGCATAACTACGCCTTCGAGATGAGCAACTCCGAGCAGGACGTGCGGCACCGGTTTGTGACGACGGCAACCTATGAACTTCCCATCGGACAGGGTGGCCTTGTGCTGAATGGCGGTAGCCTGGGCTCACGGATGATTGGGGGATGGAAGCTGAACGGCATCGTAACGCTGCAGACGGGTGAACCTTTCAATGTGACCGCGACGAATGTGAGCGATACGGGCGGTAACTCGGCTTCGTATGCGAACTGCAACAGCAACCCGTTTGTTGGAGCCACGGCGAGCGCGCTGGGTTATGTGGGCGCGCATTCGACGGGGTTCTTCATTAACCCGGCGGCATTCTCCGCGCCGACGCTTGGTCAGTTTGGCACATGCCGCCCAAGGGCGATCCATGGACCTGGATTGAAGAGCGACGATCTGAGCTTATTCAAGACGTTTCCTGTAAAGTCGTCCTTCAGGATCGAAACGCGCCTTGAAGCTTTCAATGCGTTCAACCATCCGAGCTTCGGCAATCCGGCGGCGAATATCTCGTCTTCTGGCGTGAACTTTGGCAAGGTGACGACGACGACGGTTCCTTCACGGGTGCTGCAGGTCGCTGTGAAGGTGTACTTCTAACAAGAGCGAGGTAAGTGATGAGGACCCATAGCCTGGTCAGAAGTACGCTTGCGTGCCAGCTTGTATTAGCTGCGGCGTTCGGGCTTGCGAACGCGGGGAAGGCAGAAGTGCCGTGCCACGCGCAACCGACCACCGACGACGCGCAGGCTATCCCGGAGAACCGCGGTGCTGCGGCGCTTTCTGTTGCGCTGGAGCAACTGCATACCCGGGCGAGCATGTTGATGGTCACGGCGCATCCGGATGACGAGGATGGCGCGACGCTGGCTTATGCCTCACGTACCCTTGGCGCGAAGGTGGGGCTGCTCACGTTGAATCGCGGTGAGGGTGGAGCGAACGAAATGTCCGCTGATCTCTGGGATGCGCTTGGCCTGGTACGGACGGAGGAGCTGTTGCAAGCTGGCCGATACTACTGTGTCTCGCAGTACTTCACGGTAGCGGCAGACTATGGGTTTTCGAAGAGCCTCGATGAGGCGATCGAGAAGTGGGGCAACGATAAAGTATTTGCGGATGTTGTGCGTGTGGTGCGCATGACACGGCCGCTGATCATTACTTCAGTGTTCGTGGGTGGGCCTTCCGATGGCCACGGCAACCATGCCGCCGCCGGCATGTGGGCGCAGAAAGTGTTTGCTGCCGCAGGCGATCCGACGGTGTTTTCCGATCAGATCAAGGAAGGTTTGCAGCCTTGGAACCCTTTGAAGGAGTATGCGCGTGTGCCCGCGTCGCTGGCTGAAGGAAGGATTTCGCCGAAGGGGCTCTATGACTATGCGAGTCATCGGTGGGCGCCTGCGGGAGTGCAGAACTATATCTCCGGTAAGTTTGAGCCAGGTGCGGTAAGTGCTACCGTCGAAGTGCCGACCGGAACCTATAGCAGCGCGAATGGGTTGAGCGATCAACAAATATCGCGCACAGGGCTGGGGTTTCAGAAGTCCCAGAACGGCGGCTCGCAGATTCCTCCGGATGGTCCCGCAACTTCGGCGTATCACCGCTTCGGCTCGAAGCTTCCTGCGGCTGAGAAGGAAACCTCGTTCTTTGACGGAATCGATGTTTCACTCGCCGGGATCGCTGTGTTTGCCGACGGTGGGGAGCATGCTTTCCTGACAAAAGGGCTGAGCGGTATCAACGAACTTGTCGAGCAGGCGATGCATACCTACTCAGTGAATGATCCCAGCGCGATAGCGCCCGTCTTGGCGCAGGGACTGAAGGCGACCAATGAGCTTGTGGACAAGGTGAATGCAAGCTCATTATCCGTCGATGCGAAATACAATATCCTGCATGAGCTGAAGACCAAGCAGGAGCAGTTCAACGATGCGCTTGTGTTGTCGCTCGGCCTTTCCATCAGGGCGAACGTTACGTCTGAACCGCCGCCACCGCCGCCATCGAGAGGGAAGGCTTCTCCCGCGAACGACGAGGAGCGCGCGGCTGCGATGCTGATGGCACGGTTCCGCGGTGACCAGCCAACGTTTCCGATGGCGATTCCGGGCCAGCGCTTTCCGGTTTTAGTGCATGTGGCTGAAGCCAGTCCGGTGGGCGTTAGCGTCGACAAAGTATCCGTGGAGCTCCTGGGAGAAGATAAGGCAAGCGTAAAGCCGGAAGGCAGTGCAGCCGGTGCACTGAAGGGCGGCGGCGTAATGAATACTCTTTTCGAGGTTCAGCTCCCTGAGAATGCGCAGTACACGCGGCCCTATTTTGAACGTCCGGGGCTGGAGCAGCCCTACTATGACGTGCGCGGCAAGCAATACGCAAACCTGCCGCTCGCTCCCTATCCGCTGCAGGCACATGTTACGGTCACCTATGAGGATGTAAAGATCCACCTGGATGAGACAGTGCAGACCGTGCAGCGTGAGGTTGGGCCGGGGATTGTGTTCCATCCCTTGCCGGTTGGGCCGGCAATCTCCGTGGTGATGACGCAGAGCGCCGGCGTTATTCCAATGGATAAGCCCACGTTCGCTGTCAGCGTGCGCGTTCACAATAACGTGAAGGGATCCGCGGAGGGCAGTGTTGCCTTGAAGATGCCTGCCGGATGGAAGTCGGAGCCGGCGAGTGCGCCATTCTCCTTTACGCAGGACGGGCAGGAGCAGATCGTCACATTCGATGTTTCGCCTGCTCATTTAGCCGAGCAGACGTATCATCTTACCGCGGTTGCGACGTACAACGGACATGAGTATAAGCAGGGATATACGCAGGTTGGGTATCCGGGCTTGCGGCCTTACTATCTCTATAGCGATGCGACGTACCAGACGACCGGAACTAATTTGAAGATTCCGAATCTCCAGGTGGCTTACGTCGAGGGCAGCGGTGATGATGTTCCGGCATCGCTGGAGGACATGGGTATCCATGTACACTTCCTTTCGCAGACCGATCTCGCCAGCGGCGATCTCGCGAAGTACGATGTGGTCCTTGTCGGTGTACGCGCTTACGCTGTGCGCGAAGACCTTCGCACCTATAACAATCGACTGCTCGATTATGTGAAACATGGTGGAACGATGGTCGTGCAGTATCAGACTCCTGAGTTCGACCACAACTTCGGACCCTATCCGTATGTCATGACTTCGGACCCGGAGGAAGTAACCGATGAAGCTTCCAAGGTGGCCTTCGTTGAGCCATCGAGCGCAGTACTTGCGTGGCCGAACATGATTACCTCGAAGGACTTCGATGGATGGATTGAAGAGCGTGGATCGAAGTTCCTAAGCACATGGGATCCGCAGTATCACGCGCCACTTGAGACGCACGATCCCGGACAGGACCCGCAGAAGGGCGGGCTGGTGATTGCCAGGTCTGGAGAGGGTGTGTATGTCTACACGGCATATGCATTCTACCGGCAGCTTCCTTTGGGGGTTCCTGGAGCATACCGTTTGTTTGCAAATATCCTCAGCCTCGCGAAAAACCCCCAAGAGAAAGAGGCCAGGTAGGAAGGCTGTAATAGAGCTCCGGCACAATGGAGTGCATAACGTCTTCCCGACTTGTACCAGATGACTTATTCGATTCTAAAAGAACCGGCTAAACTCGAACGCGAAATCGGCCCCGTTGGAGCAATCTCGGCCAATATTTTGAATATGGTTGGGGTGGGCCCGTTTCTGACGATTCCGCTGGCGCTGGCAGCAATGGGCGGCCCGCAGGCGATGATCGGCTGGGTACTGGGTGCGGTGCTTTGTTTGTGCGATGGCATGGTGTGGGCGGAGCTGGGATCAGCCATGCCTGCTTCGGGAGGATCGTATACGTATCTGTTGCAGGGCTTTGGAGCGCGCGGATGGGGGTTGCCGATGAGCTTTCTGTTCCTGTGGCAGACGCTGTTGACCGGTCCGCTTTCGATAGCAACTGGCGCGGTCGGATTTTCACAGTACATGGGGTTCATCACACCACGGATGACGGCGCATGAAGGCGTTGCTCTCGCGGTAGCCGTTTGTCTTTTCAATACGTTTCTGCTCTACCGGGACATCCGTTCGATTGACCGCATTGCTATCCTCATTACCACAATCGTTATCGCAACCTGTTGTTGGATCATCGGAAGCGGGGTACTACACTTTCGTGCAACAAGGGCTTTCGATTTTCCCGCGGGTGCTTTTCGTATGACGCGCGGCTTCTGGGTGGGGTTAGGTGCGACATCGCTGATCGCGGTGTATGACTATGGTGGATACAACAATGTGTGCCTGCTTGGTGGAGAGGTTCGGCACCCGCGCAAGAACATTCCGCGGGCGGTGCTGCTTTCCATCTGTCTGGTTGCTGTTCTTTATCTGCTGATGAATGTCTCGATCCTTGGCGCACTGGATTGGCATGTGGCGCAACACTCGCAGGCGATCGCAGCAGATTACATGCAGTTGGTCTACGGACACTGGGCAGGTCTGGTGGTCTCCGTGTTGATCCTCATGGTGAGTTTTGGCGGGGTCTTTGCGAACATGCTGGGTTACTCGCGCGTGCCGTATGCGGCGGCGGCGGATGGTCGTTTTTTAAAGATATTCGGACGGCTGCATGCGAAGGACAGGTTTCCGACAGTATCGCTGCTCTTTATGGGAGCTCTTTCCTGCGTGGCATGTCTGTTTTCTTTAGAAGAGCTAATCAAGGTGCTTATCGTTGTGCAGGCCGTGTTCCAATTTGCGGCGCAGTGCGTGGCACTAGTCCTGATCCGCAAACGTCATGCGGGCGCCGCGGATACGTATCGCATGCCGCTGTATCCGCTTCCGGTCGCGATCGCACTGCTTGGTTGGGTCTACATTGTGCTGAGCAGCGGCGCACGCAATATTGCGATCGGGCTCGGCATGGCAGTAGCTGGGTTCGGCGTTTACTTCATCAAAGCGAAGCATGGCGGGGAGTGGCCCTTCGAGACCTTATGAAACGACGCGATGTAGCCGTAGTGGGTGAGATCTACGTAGACCATGTGTTGACCGGCTTCTCTACCTGGCCGCAGCCGGGTGAAGAACTGTTTACAAAAGAGTATGTGCGAGAAGTAGGTGGCGGTGCAGCCATCACAGCGTGTGCATTGGCGCGGCTTGGTCGATCGATCAGTCTCATCGGCGCCGTGGGTACGGACGAGATTCCCTGGCTCACTCGCAGATTGGCAAGCTTTGGTGTTTCAACCGACCAGCTCCATACAGGTGAAGGATCGACCGGGGTGACGATCAGTCTTTCGAGCTCGGCGGATCGGTCCTTTTTCACGTTCGTCGGACAGAATACTTATCTCGAAACACAGCTTGCCGAAGATGCATTGCTCGGAAAGCTGACCGAGCATACACACGTACACTTTGCCGTTCCTCTTTCCGCCGGCCTTGCCGCACATCTGTTGCCGGCATTGCATGCTGCATCGTGCAGCGTCTCGTTGGACGTAGGCCATCAAGTCGCGTGGCTGGCTGATGCGGCAAACCTTCGCACCTGTGCGCAGGTCGATTACCTACTACCTAATGAACGCGAAGCAAAGCTGCTGTGCGATGGCGATGCAGATGCTTATCTGGAATTCACGCGTCAGCATCGGTGGCCTAGCGGCATTCTTAAGCTCGGCGGCCGCGGTGCAGCGATGCGCTCGGGTGGCGTGAATATTTACGCTGCCTCTCCGAACGTTGAGGTAGTAGATACAACCGGTGCAGGGGATGCTTTCAATGCAGGCTTCATCGATGGATTGCTGGATAAGGCGGCAGATGAAGACTGTTTGCGGCGCGGGTGCATTTCCGGGGCCATGTCGACTCGATTCGCAGGGGCGCTCGGCGGCTTAGCAGACCGGCAGAAGTTGATGGAGTGTTATGAACAGAGCTACAGGTAAGATCGCAATCATTGGGGGCGGTGGCATCAGAACGCCGCTTGTTGTGTTTGGAATCAACGAGGCCCAGAAGATATTGGGCGTCGAAGAAGTGGTACTGTACGATCCTGATCGCGAACGCGCTGCGATGATGGTGACGCTGGGGCGCACCGTTGTTGAACGAGAAGAAGGTGCACTGAAGGTACGATTAGCAGAGTCTTTGGAAGATGCTGTTATTGGCGCCGACTTCGTGCTGAACAGCGTGCGCGTCGGGGGTATCGCTGCACGTGCCGCTGACGAACGCACTTCGATTCAGCATGGCTACCCCGGGCAGGAGACAACGGGACCGGGCGGCATGGCCATGGCGCTGCGTACCGTACCGGTTGCCGTGGAGCAGGCGCGCAAGATGCATACGCTTGCACCTAAGGCGTGGCTGATCAACTTCACAAACCCTGCAGGGTTGATCACACAGGCGATCACGGAGCACACGGAAGCTCGTATCGTCGGGATATGCGATACACCCACGGAGATGCTGCATCGCATTGCAATGGCTCTCGGCTCGGCGCCGGCTGAAGTGCGCTGCGAGTATCTTGGTTTGAACCACCTGGGTTGGGTTCGGAAGATCGAGCTACGCGGAGAGGATGTTACCGACCGCGTGCTGGCTAGTGACAGCATTCTGCGCCAACTGTACTCTGCTCCGTTGTTTGACCACGCTCTCATCCGCAGCCTGCGCCTCATTCCGACGGAGTATCTGTTTTTCTACTATTCCCGCAGCAGGGCGCTGGCGAACCAGATCGCGCATGGCATAACGCGTGGCGCGGAAGTTGCAAAGCTAAACGGCGCGCTGTTTGCAAGACTTGAGGCACTCCTGAAAAGCAACGATGAACCGGGGGCGCTGTCAGCTTATATCGACTATCTAAATGTGCGTTCGGGATCGTACATGGTGCAGGAGGCTTCAGCAGGTGCTGTCCCGACAGCGCTCGAAGAAGACCCGTTTCGGGCGGCCAACGGCTACCACCGCATTGCCCTCGATGTAATGACAGCTCTGCGCGGCGATGCGCCGCAACGGGTCATCGTAAACACGCGAAACCGTGGCGCAATCGAAGGTATGCGTAGTGAAGATATTGTCGAGGTACCATGCAGCATCAGCAAAGATTTGATTGTGACGGAGACGTGCGGCGAACTTCCTGCTGAGGTGCGTGGGCTTGTGATGGCTGTGAAGGAGTATGAGCGGGCGACCATTGAAGCGGCTATGGGCGGCTCTGAGCTTATGGCGCGCAAGGCTATGCTGCTCAACCCCGCGATTGGAGAATGGGAGCCTTCCTTGGGGCTTTTGCGCGACCTGTCGCGTTGAGCTTCGTTGATGCCAAACGCGATTTGCGGTTCGATGACCACGGCCTCGGATTACCAATCCCTGGCGAGGGCTACCGTCACGGACGTGAGAGATTCGAGGTCGCGCAGGTCGATCAGTTCTGCCGGGGAGTGCGAGTAGCGCAGAGGCCAACTCAACGGCACATCGATGGAACCATAACGCTGGAACATTGCACCGTCATTGCCTCCGCCTGTGACTCCATATTGAACGGAGATCTTATGCCGTTCTGCGATCTGTTGTAGCCGCATCACATCCTTCCACGGAGCGATATTGGAGTTGTCCACCGCACGCACAACAAAGCCTGCTCCCAATGCAGCATCGGCGAATCGGTGGGACTCGATCGGCGAATCAGATGAGACGAACGTGTCAATGGCAAAGACGGTTGTCGGTGTCTTCCCCGCAGAGGATGCCGCCAGGGCGTAATCTCCGGAACCCTCCAAACCCAGTTCTTCGCGGGTCGACCAGACGAACGTGACGTTGCGCTTGAAGTTGGAGCCCAGTTCCCAGACAGCTCGCACCATTGCCGTACAACCGACGCGATCGTCAAGGCTACGGATGGAAACGCGCTCGCCAAGCAGTTTCGAGAAGTGCTTAGGGATCGTCACTGTGTCGCCGACTTTGATTCCAAGATCGTCGACCGCCCTCTGACTGTCTGCTCCGACATGGAGTTTGGCAGGAGAGCGGAAGTCCGCAGGGAAGTGAAACTGTGCTGTGTCCCAGCCTTCTGGCAACTCCACGACGCCTGCTACCATCCCGCCGGCGGTGTGTACGACGGCCGGGTGTCCCCAATAGAAGGCCGGCGAACCTCCGCCCTTGTTTTCCAAATCAATACTGCCGTCGGGCAGGATGGCACGAACGCGAAAGCCGAGCTCATCGGTGTGGGCCATGAAAACGATGCCGGGTTCTTTGTCCGATGAACCCAGATGCAAGATGAGGTTGCCGCCTGTATCCGTTGTCGGATGGGCCCAGCTGGGTAGCATCGCTTCTACTGCATGGCGGCTCATGGCTTCATGCTCGCTCACGCCGTAAGCCTCGCTCAGGGTTTGCAGCAGCTTTTCTGTCGCGGGTTCAAGGGTAGGTTGCTTTGGAGTCGCCGGGTAGGCCATTGCAGCGAATGGGCGAGGCGTAACGTTCGGGGATTGGACTCCGAGATGTTTTGCCAATAAGCGCATCAGTTGGGCCAAGTCCCGCTCGTCCAGAGTTTCACCGGCGGTTGCAGGCCATAAGAGTGGAATGCCGATGTGAAGACTGTGGTGGGGCAGCGGGACTATGGCTCCATAGCCGTGGATGAGAAATGGAGCTGCCGGGGCGTGAGGAAGTTTTGAGCCTTCACTGAACTCTTCTTCGAAGACCCTGTCGTTCGATGGAGCATTGTCGTAGACCCAGACGCCGGTTCCCAGAGCAGGTGGATGCACCGGCACCGGCTCGCTACCGGTTGTGGCGGAGTGGGGCACGGGCCGTGCTCTTCCGATGTAAATCATCTCGTCGGGGTTAAGTTGTTGCACAATCCGCGTGAGTCCGCGAGATCCAGCCCATTGCTGAACGACAAACGCCAGAGTCACGGTGCCGTGAACCGGCTTGTTCTCAAGGGCATGGGCAAGCTGAAGCAGCACAGCCGCTCCGAAGCGGTCGCCAACAGAGGTACCGCTCCATTCGCTTTGCCCAACGGCAAGCAGATGGCGATCCGCAGCCAATGGACTCAGCACATCGACTCCGGAGCGAAGGACTTCAGCTGCGCTCTGCGCTCCCATGTCGATGAAGAAGTTGTCCAGGTCATCGGGATCGGGCGGGCTTGTTCTGCCCGGCTCGAGATGGATTGACAATGCCGCGCTCACGGCGGGCAGCCAATGTCCATTGCGCGATTCGATGAGCATCGGCTGCGCGTTTTGCAGTTCGTTGTAGTGGGGTGGCAGGCCTGACTGTGGCAACCGTTGTACCCTTAGATATCCATCCTGATCGATCTTGCTGACGACATACCCGGGTTCATCCACTGAAGTAGCCAGCAGCCGGCTTGGTGCGCCCGAACCAAAGGTGACCGTGATATTGCCCATGGGATCGGATTGAGGGTTCAGACCCGCCAGTTTTTGACGGATCTGAGCCATCACTCCGTCTTCATAGCCTGTTACACCGATTGTGTTGGTCAGGTCGGCGAGGTCTTTGCGCAAATTATCGTTCGTTTGCGCTGACGCAGCCTGGACGGCAAGAACGACACATGCAAGATACAGAGTAGGACGCATTACCGACCCCTGCTTTCTGGTGCAAAATATCAGCGCCAGTCAAGACGCGGATATTGAAAAGGACTTCGACGCATTAGCCGGTGGCCAGGCTGACCGTTTCGTCTTTGGGCATTGCACCTTCGCCGCGTTCGCGGATAAAAGCGAGTAGCGAATCGCGAAGGAAGAGGATGTGATCGCTCATAGCCTGCTCTGCTTCGGAACGGTCATCCCGCTTCAAAGCCTCGTAGATTTTTTGGTGGCTTACAGGTGCACTGGTGGGAGACAGGTGGTAGGTCTTCGAGCGCGACAAGATCGTTTTATGCTGCACGCCTTCGAATACTCTAAAGAACTCACCGTTGTCCGTGCTGGCGGCGATCATGCTGTGAAAACGTAAATCTTCTTCAACGTGTGCGAGCTTATCGCCGCGCTCAAGATGTTCCCGCGTGCGTTCGATGCTCTCTTCCAACCTGGTCAGTAGCTCAGGCGTAATCTTTGCATTCTTGACCGAGTGAACTTCCAGTAGAACCCGCACATCAAAGAGGTCGCGTGTTTCGTCCAGCGTGAATTTTCGAACGTACGCTCCACGCCGTGATTGGATGCAGACAAGCCCCTCAGCTTCAAGGCGATTCAACGCTTCGCGCACAGGAGACTTACTGATGCCGAGCTGCCGGGCCAACACCTCTTCTGTCAGGCGGGCGCCCTCTACCAGGGAGCCATCCAGCATGTGTTGCTTGAGGCTCAGATACGCCAAGTCCGTGAGGTTTGGGACCTTGGGGAGTTTGACGATAAAGTCGGGCACATGCGGCATTCTACACGACGGTTCCAGGTTGATATCGCGGTCGGTTTACCGATCGCTCTTGTTCAACTGAAGGTGAACAAGCCAAAAAGGACGTGCGCTTCACCTTGGTGGAACCGGCAAAGCGCACGCTGACGAGGGACATGTTAGAAGGTAAACTTTCCGCTGATCTGAAGCTGCCGGGAAGAGCCGCCATCGCTGATGGCGAAGCGGGTCGCGGAGATTTGGCCGAATGTGGTCGATTGAACATTGCCCGTCGGCTGGCTGAAGTTAGGATGGTTGAGGATATCGAAGGCGTCGGCCCGCAGCGTGAACTTTACGCCCTTGAAGAGCACCGTTTCCTTCTCGCCTGAAATGTCCACGTCAGCAAATCCAGGCCCGATTCCAGCGTTGCGCTCAACGTTGCCCACGCCGTTGTATAAACCGGAGGTGGGCGTTGTTTCCAGTACCTCGTACGTGCATGCGGAAGTGATGGTCGATTCATAACAAACCGCGCCCGCCGGATTCTGAATAAAGGTCACATTAGCGAGGCCGGCAGCCTGTACTTTCTGGACGGAGATCTTACCCAGAATGTTCGGGCGAACAACGCCCGCGACGCCGTTGAAGCTGTCGCTGCTGGCGAGGATATTGACGGGACTGCCTGTCTGATACTGCACGATCGTTGTGAGCCGGTATCCTGACACGAAGATGTTGGAGTGGAACGGCAGTGTGTAGATCGCTGTGCCGGCATAGTGCTGTCTCACGTCGAAGTCAGACAGGCCATAGTTGCCGGCCGGGTTGAGGCTGTCCTGCAGGTTCAATCCGCCCTGGCTGCCGAGTGAGTTCTCATCCATCGACTTGGTCCAGTCGTAGTTCATGTTGACCTCCAGCCCGTGGCCCATATTCTTGCCCAGTGTGGCCCACATAGCGTTGTAGTTCGAGCTGGAAATGCTGTTGGCTTCGGTAATGTTCGAGTTGATCGACGCGCCCGGATCAATGGGGCTTGTCGCCGCAAGGGTAAGGTAAGGACGCACCTGCGTCAGGTTGGTCGCGCCCGCAGGGCCAACAGGCTGGTTCTGGTTCGTTGCAATACGCAGGTGACGCCCAACCGAACCGTAGTAGCCGATGGAGGTGATGAACCCTCCAGGGATGGCTTGCTGCACGTTCAGGTTATAGGTCTCCATATAAGCGTTCTTGAAGTTTGGATTCACATTGGCGACTGAAAGTCCGGCCGCCAAGGCCGAAGCATAGAGGGAAGCCACTGGGATCGTGTTTGTAGAAGTACCGGTGAACGAGACCTTCTTGCTGATTGGCGGGTTCGACGTCAGGCCGCTGACCACTGTCTCCACTGGCTGATCCGCCATCAATGCATAGCCGCCGCGGATGACCGTCTTGCCCGTGCTGAAAACGTCGTAAGCGAAGCCCAACCGCGGTTCCGCGTTGTAGTTCTGCTTGTATGGCGAGTTGATGCCGTTCGTGTGAACCTGGTTCAGCGAGGGGCCGGCGGGTTCAAACAGGATGAAGCGGTTTTCGCCTTCCACGGGAGTTCCATTCCATTCGAAGCGGAAGCCCGCTTCAAGTGTGAGATTAGGGAGGATCTTGAAGTTATCCTGCACAAAGCCCGCTGCGGCGTTGATGTACACGCGGCTCACAATGACGTTAGGGGTAATGCTGAAACCGCTGGCCACGTCGTTGGTGAAGTCAAGTGCTGTACTGGCATAGGTGAGAGTCCCTGTATCACCGGCGAAGCTGGCCTCGAGGAAGCGACGGAACTCCCCACCGAATTTAATAGTGTGCTTACCCTTCAAAAGCGTCGCAGTATCGGAGATCAGACCGAGGGTATCGTCGCGCCCCTGTGGAAAGCCGGATGGGCCACCGATTACCAGTCCAATGTCAGTAAGGGTCGTCTGTGGAATGCCGGCGTTGGCGATCTGTCCGTCGCCGATATTAAAGGTTCCTGGTGGCGTCGTAAAGTTGGGATTGAACGCGATTGCGATCCGATTGAAGCCGAGGCGTGCCTCGTTGGTGAAGCTACTGCTGAAATTATGAATCTCATTGATGGTCAATATTTGACGATGTGCATTGCGATGGTCGCCGAAACCCGGAACTGTGTCGCCCTGCAAGGCAGGCTCGGTGCGGGCGTCCGATTGGAACGCGTAGAAACCATGGATCTGATCCTTGCTTCCGATGAGCTGTAGGACGTCACCGGTATATTGGTCGATCTTTACCGGACCCGGCGTAAACGAGACAAAGTTATTGCCACTGTTCGCGATGGGAATAATAGCCAGCAGTGCATTCGCAGCAGGTTTGCCCGCAGTTACCACCGCGGCTCGCTGCGCGGCGCTCAACACTGTGCTGTTCTGCAGAATTCCCTGGTGCTGTCGAAGTCCTTCGTAGCTGACCAGGAAGAAGGTGTGGCCCTTCCAGATTGGGCCACCGACCTGTCCCCCGAAGTTATTGCGCTTCAGCGGTGCCTTGTTGCCCGCGACACCCAGAGAAACTCCGGTGGCAGGATTGATCGGACGATTGAAATAGTTGCGGGCGTCCAAAGCTTCGTTGCGGAAGTAGTCAAACGCTTCTCCGTGAAACTGGTCCGTGCCTGAGCGTGTGGCGACGTTCACAATCGATCCGTCGCTGCGTCCATACTCCGCGCTGAACGTGGAGTTATCGATCTTGAACTCCGAGGTCGTGCTGATCGATGGCTGGAATGTGATCTGGTTCTGGCTCATGTCGTTCAGGTTTACACCGTTAATCTGGAAGTTCACCGAGTCTTCGCGATCGCCCGCCGTATCGAACGAATTGGCACCAAGCCCGCGGCTGGTGGCTGTAAGGCTGCCGGAGCTGTTGGCGACGATTCCACCTGGCGTGAGCACCGTCAGATCCAAAAAGTGGCGGCCGTTCAACGGCAGTTCCTGAACGGTGTTACGGTCGATGACCTGACCTACCGTCATCGTCTCCGCTTCAATCTGTGCTCCGGCTGTGTTCACCTGAATCGTCTCGCCCGCCGAAGCGATCGCGAGCTTCAGATTGATCGTGACTTGCTGATCTACGTCGAGTGTCATCTTTTGAACGGTATCCATGCTGAACCCGTTTGCCGTCACCTGGATCGCATAGTCGCCCGGCTGCAGAGAGGGGGCAACGTAGAGTCCTGCCGAATCTGTCACGAGGGTTCGGTCCGCGCCTGTAGCAAGCGAATGCACCTTCACGGTAGCGTTCGGAACTACGGCACCCGTCGGGTCAGTCACAACGCCCGAGAGCGACCCGGTCGACTGACCAAGCGCAAGCAGCGGGAATGCACACAACAGAACGGCGGAAAGAAGTGCTTTGACTAGTTTCACGGTAAACCTCCAGAAGTGGTGGAGCGTGCGTAAATTGTTTGAATTTTTGTGGGGAGACAACTTGCGTCTAATATATCAGATATCAGTTTTAGAGAAATCGATATTTGCAGGTAGTACTATCCATCGTGTCGAAGATTGCTTTCCTTTTTTACCTATCCGACAGCTTGCGAAAGGTCATTTATGAACCGTGTCATGCTCCTACGGCAGAATCGTGCCGCGATTTTTATTGCAAGGCTCTTCCTGATCGGACTTATTGCTACCGCGGTCAACGCGCAACAAGCGCGCGCAAAGATCGAAACTCGCGATTATCTCGCCGCTGGTGCGCCTCTTCCCACAGCGTCCCAGGATAAGCAGATCGCCGCCGCGTTGCGGCAGGTCTCTGCTGAGAAAATCAAGGCCAATATTGAAACGCTCGTGGCCTTTCGGAATCGGAGCACCATCTCAAGCCTGGAAACCGATCTGCCCCCTGGAACCGGTGTTCTTGCCGCATCCGATTGGATCAAGACGCAGTTTGAGAGCTACAGCAAGGCCTGCGGCGGCTGCCTGGAGGTGAAAGTCGACTCCTTTATTGAGCCGCCAGCTGCCGGCCTCGCCGCTTACAGGTCGCGTATCGTCAAGCCAACGCCAATCCGTAACGTCTACGCCATTCTGCGTGGGACAGATCCCATTGAAGCCAAGCGGATGTACCTGGTCACGGGGCACTATGACACACGTGAAACGGATGTGATGGACACACACAACCCTGCGCCGGGTGCCAATGATGACTCCAGCGGCACTGCCGTTAGTCTTGAGTCGGCCCGCATTCTCAGCCAGCACAAATTCCCGGCGACCATCGTGTTCGTTTGCGTTGCTGGAGAAGAGCAGGGCCTCAACGGAAGCCGGCATCTCGCCAAGCTGGCCAAAGCGGAAGGCTGGCAGCTTGAGGGCGTGCTCAATAACGACATCGTCGGTGGCGATACGACTCCCGGCGACACGCTCCAGAACAAGTCGCTTGTGCGTGTCTTCTCACAAGGCATCCTGCCCTCGTGGCCGATTGAGAAAATTCAGCAATGGCTGACACTCGGTATGGACAGCGAAACGCCATCACGGCAGCTGGCACGCGAAGTGCTTGCCGTGGACCAGACTTACTTTCCGCCATTGCATCCGAGATCAAACCCCACACAAGCCGGCCAATTGAAGCCGCTCGAACCGGTGATGCAACTCCGCCTGGACCGTTTCCTGCGTGGCGGCGATCATAGCTCTTTCAGCAACGAGGATTTTGCCGCGGTTCGTTTCACGGAGTGGCGTGAGAACTTCAACCACCAGCATCAACACGTACGGATGGAGAACGGCATCGAGTACGGCGATCTCTTGAAGTTCGACGACTTCCAGTACATTGCACAGGTGGCCCGTCTCAATATGGCGACCCTGGCAACGCTCGCCTCTTCTCCCGGGACACCGGACAATGTTCGCATCGTGACATCAAACCTGGACGACAATACGACGTTGAAATGGGATCCACCCTCGACAGCGGATGGCCCTGTGTCATATCAAATCGTGTGGCGCGAAACTACTGCAAACGACTGGCAATATGCTGTCGATGCGGCAAAGTATGGTGCGACTGCGGACAATCACGAAGCAACACTGCCTGTGTCGAAAGACAATGTCTTTTTCGGCATCCGTGCCTGTGATCCAGCTCAACATTGCGGACAGGCAGTTGCCCCGTTGCCTGAACGTCGCTAGCGGACGCCTCCGGCTCTCCGTCGCGCTCACCCACGACTGCCATGAACACGATTCTCTTGCTTCTTGACGCTTCGCCTATGCGAATAGCCAGCCTGCGTCGAGCGATCTGCGTATGCGCATTTGGTGGGCTGGCAAGAAGGCGTGGCACTTTCGGCGCACCATGCGATTGAGCGGATTGCGACGCAGACGAAAGGCTAAGTGACGGGGAGTTTGGCGTACTCGGCGTGGGCCTGCTTAAGGATGGGCAGGTCTGCGTCGGCGTCTTTCCAGAGGGCGAAGAAGGTTTCGTACTCGTGGCGGGCGTCGGCGATTTTGCTCTGTTGCGTGTAAGCGCGGGCTAGGCCGAGATGACAGAGGACGACATTGGGTGACCAAGGTTCGACGCCGGGGAAGTCGGCGATGCGCTGATACTCGGTGATGGCGAGTTGCGGCTGGTGAAGTGCGAGGTACGCGTCACCTCGCATCGAGGAGACTTCAGTACTGCGCAGATTGTAAGGGACAGCGGGTGCGAGGTCTGTGATAGCGTCTTCAGGTTTATGGCGTGCCATTGCGATGGCGGCAGCAATTTGCGCACGGTCGTAGTACTTGAAGTAGGTTCCGTTGCCGATGGTCTTCTCGTCGTGCTGCAACATGGCTTCGGCGCGTGTGTCATCGCCCAACTGCGCGAGCGCTACAGGGAAGTCGGTTGAATCGTCTGCGGGTTTAATGTGTGCGACGGATTTGCGTGCGAGGTCGAGCTGTCCCATGTAGATTTCTAGGCGAGGTGCGCCACCGAGCATGCGATTCGCACGTTCCGGCAGGCCAGCTTGTTTATAACTATTTACGACGTCATCCATGAGCTGGTTGGCGAGCTTTGCCCGGCCGGCGGCGTAGCTGGTGAGCGCGTGCTCCAGCGTGATATATGGTTCGGCGTGAGTTCCTTTAGCCCACGTCACTTCTTTATCTACGGCCGCAGTATCGTGCTGTAGGGAGGCGATCTGCAAACGAACTCCGTGGATGAGGTCACTATCCACTTTTCTTCCGATGGCCTGATTGCAGGTGGCAATGGCGTCCGGCAGTTGGTTGAGAGCTACTTGGGCGCGTGCCAGAACGACGTAGCTGACTGGAACGTCGGGGTCGAGCGCGACCGCTTTCCTGCCTTGAATGACAGAAAGATCGAAACGTCCAGCCTGGTTATAGGCGTTGGCCAAATTGATGTGTGGCGACGGGGCTTCGGGATACACCTGTGTCCATGTTTCGAAGTTACGGATGCTTTCCTCGGCATCCAGCGTAACAAAAGCGGAGTACAGAGAAATAATGCCGAGACGAGTCTGCTCATCGGTGAGATCGCGTAGCTCATAGGCGCGAGTCAGGTTCGTCGCACTAAGTGTGGGTTGACCGAGATTGCTGTAGACCGTGCCGAGATCGGCGTAGGCGGTGGCGAAGCGCGGGTCGATTTCAATGGCGCGCTGGAAGAAGGGAATCGCGTCCCGCTCTTTACCGGTCAGGCGAATGTCTTTGCCTTTGGAGTAGGCTTTGAGCGCTTCGAGTGAGCCGGTTTCTACGGAGATCATTGGTTGATTGAACTCGCGGCGTGATTTCAATGGTTCGCCGAGTCGCTGGCGCATGTTGGAGGCTACGGTATCGATGGCTTGCAGTACGCCGTCGCGATTGGGAGCTGTCTCTTTGGTGGCAGCGAGTGTGTTGCCGGACGTGCAGTCTGAGGCCGTGAGTGTGATGAGATATCGCTCACCGAAGCGAGCGATGAGGCCGTTGAGGACAGCCTGATCGCCGATACGTTGGCAGAGTTCGCGAGCGATGGGGGCGGTCAGCTTAGCATCCTCCGGCTTTTCCATGAGCTTAAGTGTGCGGAGGATTTTGGTATCGGAGGCGACGAGGAGGAATGGTGTCTGACGGAGGTCGACTGCGAGAACGTTGTTCAAAACGTGGTCGAAGTCGGGTTCGCCGGTGGCGTTCTCGAAGTCGGCGAGTACGATTTCGTGGTGATCGCCGGGGACGACGCGATGCTGCCAGCGGTGAACGCCATAGGCGGTGAACGCGATGAGTGCGATCGTAGCGGCGGTGATGAAAGCTGCTTTGCGAGTGAGCCAAGATGGAGTTGTGGCGGAAGCGGGTTTGCCGGCGACTGCGAGTTCTTCCACGACGAAACGCGTGCGTTCGCGCCATTGTTCAACGGAGTAGGACGCGTTGGTTGAGGTGTAATCCGCGGTGATGGGTTGAGCTATCGAGGGAAGCTCGCCGTGATGTACGTCGGCTGTGAATTGGTAGCCGCGACCGGGGATGGTACGGATGAGATTCGCGAAACCCGGCTCTGAGTCGAAAGCTTTTCTCAAGCGGAAGACTTGTTGCGCGAGATTGGCTTCTTCGATGAAGGAGTCCGCCCAGACTGCTTTCAGGAGTTCTTCTTTGGTGACGAGGCGCCCGGGGTTGCGCACGAGATAGAGCAAAACTTCGAAGGACTTGGGCGCGAGAGGAATTTCGTCCTCATCGCGATAGAGTGCGTGGCGTGACGGGCTTATCCAAAATCGACCGAAGCGATAGATTTCATGGGTTAGACCAGACATAGTTTTCAGGCATCGCCTTTGAATGGAAATTTGACCCGAGGTAGAAGTGCAAGGTTATCATTCGTCGGGTCTTATAGCGGGTTGGATTTTAGGTGCGCGTATTCCTGCTTGGCCTGTTTCCACAGCGGGAGATCGGGGTCAGCATCTTTCCAGAGAGCGAAGACGGTTTCGTACTCCCGCCGACTTTGTGCTGTTTTGTGTTGCAGTGCGTACGCGCGCGCAAGACCGAGATGGCCGAGGTTGTAAAGATTGATCAAAGGATTGATTCCCGGATTAGCGAGGATCGTTTTGTACTGCTGCTCGGCTGCTTCGCCATCTTTGGTTGCGAGGTAGATGGCTGCTCGCTCCGAGAGTGGATCGTAAGTAGCAAGCTCGTAGGGGCGGACGTGATCGAGCGCGGCGATGGCTTCTTGCGGCTTGCCCTTGGCCACGGCTAAAGCAGCGTGAACGCGAGGGAGTTTCATGAGAGCGAAGTCTGACGCCGGATTTTCTTTCGCATGGGTTGCGAGGTAGCGATTCGCAGCGGTGATATCGCCGAGGTGTGCTCGCATGATCGCCATATCTGGTTCGTCGCTATCCTGGTTGACGACACGGTCCAATGTGGCTTTGGCCATGGCAGGTTGACCGAAGTCGAGCTCCATGTGTGCTTCATCCAAAAGGACGCTGTCTGCACTTTCCACGCTCTTTTGTTTCCTTGCGGTTTCGGTTGACTCCTTGAAGAGTTGTTCCGCAAGTTTGAATTTACCGGCCGCTGAAGCGACTTCGGCCTGGCAATAAAGGAAGTACCAGCGGTACCATTCGTCGCTGCTTTTTGCGGCCCAGGCCGTTTCATCCACGATGGCCTTCTGGTTGTTTTCCGCGATGGCGATGCCGAAGAACGTTCCATGCAGACCTGCATTGTCTTTATTTTTCTGAATAGCTTGTTGGCCAACAGCTTTGGCCTCAGTGAACCGAGCCATTCGGGACAGGGCGCGCGCATAAACACTATAGGTAATCGCGCGATTCGGCTGTAACTCCAAAGCATGCTTTCCCGCTCCGATCGCGGGAGCATATTGGCCTAGCAAAATGTATTGCGTGCTGAGATTTAGAAACGGTATCCAGTCACGCGGATAGGTGACTGTCCACATCTGGTAGGTGTTGATGCCGCTTTCAATGTCATTCTCTCCATCCATAAAGTAGTGGGCCCGGATGATGAGTTTCTCCTTTTCACTGACGTGGTTACTGAGCGCGAAAGCCTTGATGTAGTACTGATGCGAGAGCTTGTACTCGGATAGGTTGAAGTACATGGTTGCCAGGCCGCCGTATGCCATGGCAAAGTTGGGATCGAGCTCGATCGCTTTTTGATAGAAGGCAATTGCCTCCCGTTCTTCCGCGCCTCGAGCTACAAGTGAGGCTGCGGTTGAGTAGGCTTTGAGTGCATCCAGCGAAGGAGTGGTGGCCTCTTCGACTGAGACTTGATATTTTTCGACGGAAGCAGAAGTTTCGCCGAGCTTGGAACGAACATGGTCGGTGAGTGAGTCGAGTGCGGCGAGAACGTTTTCTTTGGATTTTGCTTCGGTTTTGGCAGCGGCGAGTTGCTTGCCTGAGTTGCAGTCTGTGGCTTCGAGGGTGAGGACGTAGTCGTGGCCTAGGCCGGTGATGCTGCCGGTAAGCAGCGCCTGGCGGTTGGTGCGGATACATATCTGGCGAGCGAGGTCGGCAGTGAGTGGGCTGTCGGGCTTCTGTCCCATGAGGCCGAGTGTGCTGACGGCTTCGCGTTCGCTGAGGACATCCATATAGGGCGATTGGCTGAGGTCAATTTCAAGCGCGCGGCTTAGCGTGTGGTCGAAGTTGGGGTCACCGGTGGTGTTGAGAAAGTCCGCGATCACGACCTGGCTGGATTGTTGTGAGGTGGTGTGATGACGCCAGCGCCAACCGGCTAGTGATGCGAGAGCGATGACGACAACGATTGCGGTGATCACGATGGTTCGATTGCGGGGGTTTGTTTGCGGGGCCGGACGTACGGGTTGGTGGGAGGGACGCTGGTCGACGGCTAACTCTTCGATGACGACGCGGGTGCGCTCTCGCCAACCGCCGATAGAGTAGCCGGTGGGTGCGGCGGGGCCGTGGGGTGGATGCAGCTCGTGGCTGACATCGGCAGTGAACTGGTAGCCCCGACCGGGGATGGTGCGGATAAGGTTGGCGGCTTCGGGTTCGGCTTCGAGGGCTTTGCGGAGACGAAATATCTGCTGGGCGAGGTTGGCTTCTTCGATGAAGGCGTCCTGCCATCCGGCTTTAAGGAGCTCTTCTTTCGTAACGAGACGTCCGGGATTGCGCGCGAGGTAGAGTAGGACCTCGAACGATTTTGGGGTGAGCGGAATTTCAGCGTCGTCGCAATAAAGCGTGTGACGTGAAGGGCTTAGCCGGAACTTGCCAAAGCGGTATGTTCCCTGATTATGGCCCGACATTGGTTCGGAACCCTTCTATAAAGACGAATTAATAACAATCCATGGCGAAAAAAGACTTGTAAAAGCCTCACGGATTATCTCTGGCACTGGCCCGGAGGTCGGAACTGCTCAATGCGACGCTTACCACGAACTTTATCAGCAGATGGGGTGCCCGAGGGTGAAATTGAGCACCCGGAAGTATTGCGCCGCTATGAAGTTACGGTCGAACGGGAGTTCGTGGCGGTGCGCAGCCAGACCGATGAAGAGTTCATGGCATTCTGTCCCGGATGTGGGCATGACGTAGCGATGATCACGCCCGAACGCGGAGCAAATGCGATCGGTTGTGGAGTTCGGATGGTCTACCGGTGGATCGAGGAGGAGAAGGTGAACTTCGTCGAGCCGGGGGCAGGGAAGGTTTTTGTTTGTTTCGAGTCCGTGCAGCGAGCTTCAAGTTCCAGTGACGGCTTCAAAGAGATTTCTTCAGGAGAATCACAGTGACCCCTAAATCGTTTTGTTCAAATCTTGTCGGTGTATTGCTCGGAAGCCAGATTGTCGCAGGGATCGCACTGACGATGTCATGCTGTGGCACTGCGCAAGCCCAGAAGGCCGTCTATGGTACGCAGCTTTCGATAGGCAGCAACCTTAACTGTGTTCAGGATGTGGCCGTTGACAGTAGCGGCAATCTTTACGTTGTGGATGCTGGCGGCGATTGCACGGGCGTGAATGAGCAAAGCACGTTGTTCAAAGAAACACTTCAGCCGGATGGAACGTACGTCCAAAGCATCATCCCAACAAGTACCATCTTTTACACCTTCGGCTTTTACAGTGTTGCCGTCGACAGCAAGGGAAACGTCTTCGTGTCGGACCAGGCGAATGATCGCGTCATCGAAGAGTCGCCAAACGGAACGGGCTATACGGAAAGCACTCTTCTCGCTCCGCAACATGGAGGACCTAATGGAGTGATCGAACCGGCTGGTATTGCCGTTGATACTCACGACAACGTGTACATCACGGACTACAACAACTGGCAGGTGCTCAAAGAAACACTCAGCGGGACGACCTATACGCAGAGCGTCATTATTCCCGTCGGGTACGGTAATCCTTCAGGCATTGCCGATCCAACTGGTTTAGCGATCGATAGTGCGGGTAACCTTTATCTTTGCGATGCTCGTAGCAACCTGTCGGAGTACCTCTACTCCGGTGGAACGAACGGAACGTATACCAAGTCCACCACCTTCCCTGCCTTTAACGGTGGCTTTCCCCCGACGGTAACACTAGATAGCGCCGGAAATTTTTATGCGCCTGGTTCCAAGTACAGCCTGTTCAATGGCACCTACGTGCCCAGCCTGATAGGTCTGGACACGCAAGGTGGGACTGGGTTGGCCATCGATAATTTGGGCGACATGTTTGTCACTGGTGGGATTTTCGGTAACTTGTTGAAACTAACAACGCCCCTGGTAAGCGCCGGTTCGGTGAACCTGGGAAGCAGCGGAACGGCGACTCTTACGTTCACCTTCGACCAGGCCGGAAGTACAGGGGTTGGGGTCGTTGTGCGGACGCAAGGAAGCACAGGGTCGGTGGACTTCACAGATGCAGGAACCGGCACTTGCGATACGAATGGGACGGTCCACGCTTATGCCATCAATACCAGCTGCACGGTGGTGGTGAACTTTACGCCGCAGGCTACGGGTGTGCGGACGGGGGTTGTGCAGCTTATCGATACGATCGGCTATGGGAATGGTGTAGTGTTCGCGAACGCCTTCGTAAGTGGAACAGGCGCCGGCCCATTGATTGGTTTCGGCTATGCAAACCCGGTCACGGTGGCAACTACGAGTGTGACCAGCCCGGCAGGGCTGGCCGTCGATGCCGCTGGGGATGTCTTTCTCTCGACCTCCGCGTCCACGGGCAACGGCATATTGGAAGAGAAGCCTTCTGGCAGCACGTATACAGGGAGCTCAGTGCTCTCGTCGGCTTACGGCGTAGCTTTCTCGGGACCGACTGGGTTAGCACTGGATAGTGCAGGTGACTTCTTCGTCGCAGATAGCGGAAACAATCGCATCATTGAAGGACAGCTAAATCTTGGCAGTTATATTCCGGACAATAACGGAACTACCGGCATTGGTTCGGGGCTAAATAACCCGAAGGGTGTCGCTGTCGACGGACTAGGCGTGAATGTCTATATCGCAGACACGGGCAACAACCGGATTGTGCAAGACACGCTGCTCGGGAGCAATTTGAGTGGCAGTTATACCTATGGGCAGACGGTGCTGTCGACCATCACGGGACTGTCCAGTCCTTCGGGCATAGCGCTCGACGTCTCCGGGAACCTTTATATCGCTGATACGGGGAACAACCGTGTGCTGCTGGAGACGCTACAGTCCTACGTGCCGACAACAAACCTGGGGGCGCCAGGGAACCCGCCGGTGAGCGGAGTGTACGTTCAGAGCGTAGTTGCGAGCGCAGGGCTGAGTGCGCCGCAGGGAGTTTTTGTCGATGGCCAAGGTAATGTGTACATCGCTGATACCGGCAATAATCGCGTTCTTAAGGAGTCACTGGTATCCGGCTCTTATATAGAGAGCGTGGTGCCGACAACCGGTACGATACTTTCAGGGCCGACGGCTGTGTGGGTGGACAGTTCGCATACGGTGTATATCGCCGATACAGGCAACAACCGCGTCATTAGCATATCTATCTCTACCGTTGCGCCGACATTGACATTTGCTTCCACGGCTGTCGGAGCCACAAGCAGCGACAGCCCGCAAACGCTCGTAGTTACGAATATCGGCAGTACGCCGCTGACGATATCAATACCGGCTTCGGGGACAAACCCGAGTTTGTCGTCGTCGTTGAACTTCAGCCTGACAACTACCGGAAGCGCTGCTTGCCCTTCGATCAGCAGCACGTCATTCACAGCCGGAACGATTGCGCCAAATGCGACCTGTATCCTCCCGTTTAGCTTCTCGCCTACGCAATCAGGAAGCGATACTGCGACGTTCACCTTTACGGACAACGACGGAAACACTGTCGACGCAACTCAGGTGATCCATCTTGCCGGAACCGGAACTTCGCCAAGTTCCCCCTCAGTGATGCTGAACCCAACGAGTATTGCCTTCGGCAACGAGACGGTGAGTACGCCCACCGGACCCACCACGGTGACACTATCGAATCCCGGCACTGCGACGCTGAATCTCTCGAGCATTAGCATTGCAGGAGCCGGCGCAGCTGACTTTGCGATCGTCAACAATAATTGTGGCACTACGCTTGCGATGTCCGGCAGTTGCACACTGGGTGTAACGTTTACTCCGGTGGCCGCCGCCGCCTATACCGCGGCGCTGAGCTTTAGTGACGATGCAAGTGGATCCCCGCAGACGGTGCCTCTTACGGGAACCGGTATTGCTGCAGCTCCCGTTGTTTCGCTGACTTCTTCGGTGGCGTTCGGTAGCCAACCAGAAGGTACGACCAGTGCGTTGAAGCCGCTGACGTTGAGCAATACGGGCAACGCAACGCTGAATATCGCCAGCATAACGATCGGTGGAACGAACCCAACGAACTTTGCAAAGGATCCCAGCACAAACTGCGGAGCAACGCTGGCGCAGAGCACGAGCTGCACGATCTACGTTTCCTTTACGCCCACGACGGCAACGACTTACTCGGCGACCGTGAGTGTGGCGGACAATGCAACGGGAACGCCGCATACCACAGCGCTGACGGGCACAGGCATGTATGTGACGCCGACTGTCACGCTGCTTCCGAGCTCCGTGTCGTTTGGCAATATCGTGCAGGGAAACCATTCGACCGCGCAAACGGTGACGCTGACCAATACGGGAACGTCTCCGTACAACATCAGCAGTACTGGTGTTAGCGATACGACGGATTACATCTATACGACAACCTGCGGCACCGTTGTGCAGCCTAAAGGCACCTGTGCGTTTAGTGTGACGTTCCAGCCTGCGTCCATCGCGACGTTCAACGCAACGCTAAATGTGTACGACACAACTGATGGCGTGAACGTGAGTGCGAATCTTACGGGAGCGGGTACCGCTGCGGCGGCGCCTGTGGCATCGATCACGACTCCGGTTGCGTTTGGGTATCAGACTATCAACACCAGCGCGGTGCAGACGCTGACACTGAGTAATACCGGCAATGCAACGCTTACGATTACTGGCATCACGATTGGCGGAGCGAATCCAACGTACTTCACGCAAACCGGCGGAAGTTGCGGAACTTCGCTGACGCCGAGCTCGACATGCACCATCCTGATGACGTTCCTGCCGACTGCTGCGATAAGTTACTCAGCGATGGTGAGTGTGGCAGACAATGCTGCGGGCTCGCCGCAGGTGGCTATGCTGACTGGAGTGGGCATTGTGTCGACGGACTTCGGCGTGACTGCACCGATACCAACAGGCACCATTCCTAACGGCGCTGTGGCGCAGTTCATGATCGATGTAACGGCGCTGAGTGGAAGCTATACGAATCCGGTTGTGATGAGTGTGACCGGATTGCCGGCTGGCGCGACTGCGTCATTCAGTCCGGGAACGGTTACGCCGGGAAGTGCGAGCGCAACAACTGTGTTGTCCATCCAAACGCCTTCGTTGCTTGCTCGTAGTACTGGTGATGGGCACACAACCTGGTTTGCCGAGCTGCTGTTACTTCCATTGCTGGCTGTAAGGCGTGTGCGGAGAAAGCTTGCGCGGATGCCTGTTAGCTTACGCGCGTTGCTGTTGTTCGCGGTTGGGTTGGGGATATTGTTTCCGCTGGCAGGATGTGGCGGCGGATTTTTCGGACCGATGGCCCACACTTCAACATTGACCGTCACTGGAACGAGCGGTGCTGTGCAGCACTCCACAACCGTCACCTTAACGATTCAGTAGGAGAGAAATGATGACTAAGAAAATAGTTCTATCTGGATTGGTGTTGGTGATGTTCGCTGTTGCCGGTGTGCGGGGCGCACATGCGCAGGCGTTTGGAACAGGACATGGCGAGACGCCGGCGTTGGAGATCGGCGTTAACTATGATTTCTTCCATGCGAATGCTCCTCCGGGGGCTTGTGGATGCTTTTCGATGAGCGGCGCGGGCGGAACGCTGGCGTTCAATGCGCCGTATGGCATCAGCGCGGTTGCCGATTTGTCAGGCGGTCATGCCCGTGGCGTGGATGGAACATCGCAGAACATTTCACTGTTCAATTATGTGTTTGGACCGCGGTATTCCTATCGGCGCACTCGTCATTTCACGCCCTATGTTGAGGGGCTGGTTGGACGCTCGATGGAGATTTCCAACTATGCCTATGTGCAGCAGGTGAGTGCGCTGGCTGCGATGGGCGGCGGTGGTGTGAGCATGCCAATAACTCGTCTGATCGGATGGGATGTGGAAGCGGATTACGTTTATTCCAAGCTGCCGAATGCGGTCAACAACAACCAGAGCACGTTGCGAGTGAGCACAGGTCTACTCCTTCGGTTTGGGCCGCGGTAGCGGCAATGTCCACGGCAAAACGCCGGAACGGCGGCTTAATTGGATTCTGAGAGTCAATGTTGTTGCTCGGAGCCACTGTCTGGTTCCGCCCTGTACCGATCGGTAGCACATGTATCTTGAAGAGAATCTCCTGCGGCGTGGGTGCGCTGTGCGCCCTCGCAGCGCGTGTGTAGAAGTCACTGCGATAAGGCCGAGTTACTGTGGCCATTCGTACGATCAATACTGTGAAACGTGCTTGAGTTGACTGAGTGGTTCGGACTTCAGACGAGAGCCTTAACAGCGATCTGGTCACTTCGTATCGAACCGCGGCGCGAAAACCACGATTTCTTCAGTCTTCTCTCTTGGAGAAGCATCTGCAGCTTCCGGCCGCCCGTAAACTTTCCGCTTTCTCTGGCGGGAACATTTTACCCCGGACTCCAGAGTCTGCCCGCAAATTCCGAATTTCTCATCAGAATCGCCGGCACGCTACTGTATCTCAAAAGGTATGGCGGTGCTGGCAGTCTGGTCCAAACTCGTCTCCGGATGCATTTCCCTGCGAACGGGGAAATTAACAGCGAAACCGCCGGTGCTTGACCTCATTTGAACCTGTCACCCCAGGCATAAACCCAGAATTCACTGCACTTATAGGGACTGTGACGGTTGCAACTCGAAATGGAACAGGGAATAAATTTCTCGTGAGCAGGGAATTGCCTTCCCTGCTCAGCCACCAAAGCAGAGTCTTCAAAATTTTCCGCCACCTTGCCGCAGAAAACCTCCGAATCCGAGTACCACTCCGAAGCCAATTGCGGCTGGCTTGCGGGCCAGACGTCAAGTGGTCCCGACTAACTTAAGCTGTTGAAAGTATGTAGATTGCTCCAGTGCTCCTAAATGCCCATGCACTTTGAGCGGCTTCCATGCGTTCAGCGTTGGACTTGTGCATTGTCTTCACTTGGCAAGGTCGTTCGGAATGTGTAGAGTTGCCTGAAGTATTCTTCTTTGCGGGAATTACAGCGAAGCTTTGCTTGTTCGTCTGTGATTGGCAAAGTGGTTTGCTTGGAACTTTTCGCTATCTGGAGTGACTCTTATGTGGGAACCTTTCCCTGGCAATTATGTGTGGAACCTCTCGACGAACTTGAATGTAATGGCTGGCGGTACGCTGGGAGAGGTAGACGCGGCTTGCCGCCCGATCCGCGAGGCAGCTTCGCGCGGAGAAGATGCGGGAACTGCTCAGTTTTTCGAGTCATGGCTGGCTGTAGCTGCCCAAGTTGAGAAGAATGGAGAAGCGGATGAGAAGGACGGACGTTTCCTTTCCGCAGCAGAGAAGTATGGCCGCGCTGCATGTTACCTTCTGACAGCCGAGCGCATGCAAGCCAGGGATTATCCACCGCGGATGGAAGCCTATCGCCGCGGGCTTGCGTTGTTCAAAAAGCGCGTCGACTTAGCAAGGGAGAATTGCGAGTTCGTCGAAATTCCTTACGAGGGAAGTTCCTATCCTGCCCTATTCATCAAAGCGGAGGGAAAGGACGGCAAACCGGCACCATGTTTGGTGAGTTGCAACGGCCTCGACAGCATGAAGGAGAATCTTTACAGTCAGGGTGTGCCGGAGGTGAACCGGAAGCGAGGTTTCTCTACGCTTCTGCTCGACCAACCGGGAACTGGTGTTGCGCTGCGTCAACGTGGGCTCGTGGGTGTTTATGACACGGAGCGGTGGGCAACGCCGGCGCTTGAATACCTACTGACACGTGACGATGTCGATCCCAAGAAGATTGGAATGTATGGGCTTTCGCTAGGCGGATATTTCGCTCCTCGGGCAGCTGCCATGGAGCCTCGCTATGCGTTGTGCGCTGTGATGGGAGCGAATCATAACTGGGGTGAGATGCAGGAGCGCAGGTTGAAGCGCGATGGCGAAAATCCGGTTCCGCACTATTGGGGTCACGTGATGTGGGTCTTCGGGAAACCGGATAAAGAGTCATTCATGGCATGGGCGCCTAACATGAGTTTGAACGGGGTGGTGGAAAAGATCAAGACGCCTTTCCTTGTCACGCATGGTGTTGGAGATCGTCAAATTCCGGAAGAGTATGCGCATCAATCGTATGATCAGGCGGTGAACAGTCCGAAGCGTGAGCTGAAGATTTTTCAGCACAGCGACTTTGAGGTAGAGCACTGCGGCGCAGACAACGGTAAAATTGCGCGGGCCTACATCGCTGACTGGGTTGCCGAAACTTTCAATTGCGTTCCGTAGCCACGGTGAGAGCCACAAAAAAGGCGATGACTTCGGTATCTGGTATCTGGTAGCTGGCCGATCATCACTGTTCTGGCTGATTCATAGCCTGCAGATGAGGAGTTCGCGTTCGTAGATCATCTCAGGTGGGAGATGGTCGTGGAGGGCGAGGAAGAGTTCTTCGTGGTCCATGACTTCTTTACGCCACTGGGTGCGGTCGACCTGCTGGAGGGTGTTGAAGGTTTCTTCGGGGAACGCGAGGCCCTGCCAGTTGATGTCGGGGTAGTGCGGGGTCCAGCCGATGGGGGTTTCCTTGCCAAGCGCGCGGCCGCGAACGCGGTCGACGATCCATTTGAGGATGCGCATGTTTTCGCTGTACCCGGGCCAAAGGAACTTGCCCTGCTCGTCCTTGCGGAACCAGTTGACGTGGAAGATGCGGGGCGTGGAGGAGAGTTCGCGCT
>JAMFSR010000040.1 GCA_026225395.1 Granulicella sapmiensis | reverse complement strand
CTTCCCCTTCGTCAAGGAGTTCTTCTTCGACGACGACACCTTCAACATCCAGAAGGTCCGCACCATCGAGCTCTGCGAACAGCTCAAGCCTCTCGGCAACACCTGGTCCTGCACCTCGCGCGTCACCACCGATCGCGACACCCTCAAGGCCATGAAGGATGCCGGCTGCCGCCTGCTCATCGTCGGCTTCGAGTCCGGCGACCCGCAGATCCTCAAGAACATCAAGAAGGGTGCCACCGTCGAGCGCGCTCGCGACTTCGTCAAGGACTGCCACGATCTCGGCCTCATCATCCACGCCGACTTCATCCTCGGCCTTCCCGGCGAAACCAGGGAGTCGATCCGCAATACGATCAACTTCGCCAAGACCCTCGATTGCGAAACCATCCAGGTCTCGGTCGCCCACGCCTACCCCGGCACCGAGTTCTACGACTACGCCAAGCGCAACAACTTCATCACCAACGAAAAGATGGAAGACGGCGGCGGCCACCAGATGGCGCACATCGAGTACCCCGGCCTCCCCACCGAGTACGTCATGGAGATGGTGCACAAGTTCTACGACGAGTACTACTTCCGCCCCAAGGCCGCGTTCCGCGTCGTCTGGAAGGCCGTAGTCAACCGCGACGTTCCCCGTCTCTACGTCGAAGCCAAGGCTTTCATGAAGCTTCGTTCGCAGCGCAACAAAGCATCCCGCGCCAAGAAGGAAGAAAACGCCCTCAAGGCCCAGGAAAGCGTCAGCATGAACGCCTGAAGGCCTTAGTAAACGAAACGAAACAGCGGTCAGCTCAAGCTGGCCGTTGTTTCGTTTGGAGCCCTCACAAATGAAGACATTGCCATTAGAAGCAAGGAGCGACATGGAATCCCGGCTCACTACGAAAGGTCGTATCACGCTTCCGAAAGAACTCCGCGTGCATCTAAATCTCAGGCCCGGGGATGAACTCCACTTCTTCATCGACACGCACGGCAAAGCCGGCTTCGTACCCAAACCTTCTGCCTCACGCAATAGGAAAACCAGACAAGAGTGACCCACCGCCTCAAACCATCCCAGTACGCCGTCCTGATCGCCATCATGCTCACGGCCTCCGTCGGCGACTCCCTGCTCTCCCGCGGCATGGAACAGGTCGGCAAGGTCGACCTCCACCACCTCGGCCTGCTCTGGCACGCCCTCTTCAACCCCTTCGTCGATGCCGGCATCGTCCTGCTCATCGGCTTCTTCGCCTGCTACACCGCCGCCCTCAGCTGGGCCGACCTCACCTTCGTCATGCCCGCCACAGCCTTCGGCTACGTCGTCATCGCCCTACTCGGCCGCTTCTGGCTGCACGAGCAGCTCTCGCTCTCCCGCTGGGCAGGCATCGCCCTCATCGTCTGCGCCGTAGGCTTCGTAGCCGGCGGCCCCGCCCGCACAGAACACCCCGAGCTCGATCACATGGACGCCGGAGTAGGCCGCTAATGCTCTCCACCCAAACCCTCCACGTCTGGAGTTCCATCACCTTCGTCTCCGCCCTCGCGGTCGCGGGCGAAGTCCTCATCGCCGCCGGCATGCGCCAGCTCGGAGACCTCGACGACATCCGCGCCCACAGCGGCCTGCTTGGCGCCATCCGCGCCGTCCTCACCAACGGAAAGTTCGTCATCGGAGCCCTCTGCATGGCGGTCAACTTCTTTGCCATGCTCTTCGCCCTCAGCATCGCCGACCTCTCACTAGCCGCACCCGCCATCGCGTCCTTCACCTACATCGGCAACGCCTTCGCCGCCAAAATCTTCCTCCGCGAAAAGGTCGACCATCGCCGTTGGCTCGCCACAGGATTCGTAGCAGTCGGCGTTGCATTGCTGGCTCGCTAGGCCTTATCCTGCAAGCCATGGCGATAGAGCAACGATTATCAGCGGCTCAACTCGCATCTCTCGCCCTCGGCTGCGGCTTGCTGACGTTCGGCATCGTCACCTTCGAAGCCCTTCCAGATCTCGTACACCTCTCCACCGGAGCCTCGCTTTGGACCGGAGGCCTGGAACTCCTGTTCGGCATCGCTGCTGTAGTCGTCATGAACAAGGCCCTCGCCGCATTCCAGCGCGGCGTCGATGACGGCCTATGGAACCAGGCCTCTCTCGACAAGCTCAAGAAACAGTTAAATCATCCGGCTACAACGGCCTTCATCTGGCTGTTTGTTTCCATCCTGATCGGCTATCTTGTCGTCGACATAGCCACGCATTGGTTCAGGCATCGTCATGGTGCCCTCGGCGGCCTCGCCTATTTCTGGATGAGCCCTGTCTACGCCATCGGAGGCCTGCGCCGCTCCCTCAAGCCAAAGCTACCCATGGGCCAATCCATCTGGCGCGACGAAGTCAAGCCGATCCACTCCGAGCACTGGGGCAGCCGCGGCCCCGTGGAAGTCTGAACCACACCCCAAAATGTAAAGTTTGCTGGACACCACACCAACCACAAACGGTCCACAACTCACCACAAAACCACCACAATTTGCATCACGGAAAATCTCCAAACCTCCAACCTAAACAAATCCCAGATTATTACTGGAAAACGCCCCAATATTGGGGAAAACACTAGCTAGCTGCGCCACCGGCACCCCAAACCACTGCGCCAGCGTGCTCGCATACTGCACACTCCCCGTACTCGGCACCCACCGCCCATTCGACCCAGAATCATCGGGCCCACCCAGCGCAAGCGTCGGAAACGTTCCATACATCTGCCCGCCCTTCACTGCTCCACCAATCACAATATGGTGCGATCCCCACGCATGGTCCGTCCCCGTATTCGAGTTCGGCTGGAACGTCCTCGCAAAGTCCGACATCGTAAACGACGTCACATTGCCGGCCACACCCATCTCCTGCGTAGCCGCATAAAACGCCGCCAGCGCCGGGCTGATCCCCGAAAGCAAACTCGCCTGCAACGTCAGCTGGTCCGAGTGCGTATCGAAGTTCCCAATCCCGCAAAAGAAGATCTGCCGCTGCACCCCCAGCGCCGCACGCACCTGGATGATCTCCGCCACCTGCTGCAGCTGTGCCGCCAGCCCATTGTTCGCCGGAAACACCGTCTTCAACGGCGTCACAGACTTCGTAGCCGCCGTCAGCACCGCGTCATAACTATACGCATTCGAGGTAATGCTGTTATCCGCCGTCACCAGCGACACACCCGAAGCAAACGTCAGCAGCGACTGCGCCGCAGCCTGCCGCGCCCCGCACTCCGATCCCTCCGAGCAGCTCCCGCCGCCAACATTACCCGCTGAAACTGACACCGGCGTCGTCGACATACCATTGCAAAACAGCGTATCCCCATCAACCGAAGTAATCATCGGGATCGTCGCCGAAGCGTTATAGCTCCCCGCCAGCACATCCGAAATCCTGCCCGCCCATCCCGTCGGCGTAGCTCCATCGGCAGCAGCATTCTGCCACTCCTCCTGCTGGTCCGGATGCGAAAACAAGTTCGCCGGCACGATCCCGCCTTTCAAGTATTGCGCCCGATTAATCGGCTGCGTCAGCGTTCCCACATTCGCCACAATCGCAGCCGCTCCTGAGTTGAACAGCGACTGCACATCCGGCAAGCTCGGATGCAGCGCGAAGTTCGGCAACGGCGTCAGCGGCAGCAGCGTGTTCTGCGGCAGCGCCAGGTTCGCCCGTAGGCTTGAGTAATTCGAGTAGCCCTTCGTGTCATACGGCACCACCATATTGTTCGCATCGTTGCCACCAAACAGGAAGATGCAGACCAGCGCCTTGTAGTCCGTGCTTCCGCTCTGCGCCAAAGCATTCAGCGCACCAAACGGCCGGAGTCCGGCGATATTACCCGCGGCCGCCAGCGAAGCATACTTGATAAAACCACGACGATGAACCCGCATACGCATCCTCTTCTTCTTGCCTGAACCCTAGTGAATAACCTTGTACTGCGACGAAGTAATAACCAGGTACACCGCAATCCGTACTCGCTGCGCATTCGATGTCAGCGGCGTAATCGCATTGATGATCGCCGTCCGCATATTCGTCGGCATTTGCGAGTGCATGAACATCATCGACAACTGATCCACAAGATTCGCCGGACTAGCCGCAAGCACGCCCAGCGCGCTGGTATTCGATAGGTCCACCTTGAAACTCGTGATCTTGTTGTTCACGATCGAATCCGCCAGCGACATCTGCAGCGTCGAGGTCGCCGTATTCTCAATCCCAAACTCCGGCGCATTCAGCGTCGAGTTCGGAATCATATAATCGGGCGGAAAGAAGTTGAACACCGAGTTCGCTCGGTAAGGCCGCTCGCTCAGGTTCGTGCTGTAGTTCGAGAGCGATTCGTAGCTTCCATTCACATCCGTATTCGTAAAGCCAAGTCCGCGAATCATCGCCGTGATGAACAGAATCGGCTCACGCAGATGTCCACCGTCATAGCTCGCATTCGTGTCCCCCGCACGCGCTTCTACATCCGTCAAAATCGCCCGAATCACCGCCTGCATGTCCCCGCGAACGCCACTTCCGTTATTCGCAAACACCGCTGTCACACGCGACACATAGGCCGCACTCGGCGTACTCGTCACCAGATGCTGGATCAGCCGCTTGCAAACAAACGGCGCAACATTTTGATGGTTGAAGATGTTGGCCTCAGCCTGCGCAAAGTCTTGTTCCGCCGTCTGTCCTGCAGACAGCACCGTTCCATTCAGCAGAATCTTGCTCGTCGTATCGTGTCCGCTCTCTACAGCGGCCATCGGGTCAACATAGTCCGCGGTGCCGTTCGGAAACTTCGCCGCCGACCCTCCACCGCTCGCAGCATACGTCCACCCCGTAAACGCCCTCGCAAACGCCTGCACTTGTAGCTCGGTATACGGCTGCACCGGATTGCCACTGCTATCCAGCTGCGGCGTACCGTCCTGGTTCAACATCGCCAGCCCGAGCGTAAAGAGCTGCATGTTCTCGCGCGGAAAGTTCTCATTCGCAATTTGCCCGGTCGCCGGCTTGTTGCTGTTCAGCATATTCAGGTACGCGCCCATCGCCGGCGATAGCGCGACATCCTTCATGATCGTGGCAAAGTTCGTGAACGCATCATTGGCCAGTGCATTGTGCAATTGCGGAATCGCCTGCCCCGCCACGGACTGCGTCGACACCACAAACATCTCCGACATCGCAAACGCCACACGCTGCCGCAGCTGATCCGGCCCAGTAATCGCAGCCGTCCACCACTCAGACTCCGCACACGGATAAGCCGTATTGTTCGCCAGGCACACCGCCGGCAAAGGGCTCGAAGGAATCGCCGCCAACGTCGTCGTTGGCTCCGCAAACTGCTCCTTGATATACGCGTCGATCCCAATCTGCTGCACATGCTGAATCGTAGCCGTCGTGGGACCGAAGCTCGTCTGATCCAGTATTCGTGCCGCCGCCGTAGCCGTGGTCGAGAAATATGTCACGGGCAACGTCAACACAGACGACGTACTCCCGCCCGGATTCGGATTCACCACGGCAACCGCCAAACTCGTAGTCCCGGATGCCACCGCAACCGTGGCCTGCAACTCAGTCGCGGAAACAAATGTCGTTGTCTGCGAAACCCCACCGGCCTGGATCACCGATCCGGATACAAAACCGCTGCCAACGATATCCACCAGGTAATTCAGCGAACTTCCCACCTGGGTCGCCGTCCCGCTGCCAGAAACCGGCAAAGGATTCATCAAGTTCTCCGCAACCGAGCCCGAAGCGCTCGCTGAAGCCACACTCGTCGCCGAAATCGTCACACTGCTCGAAGACGGCATCACTGCCGGAGCTGTATACAAACCCGCAGAGGAAATCGTTCCATAGGTAGTGTTGCCGCCAGTTACGCCGCTCACCTGCCATGTAACCGCGGAGCTCGTCGAGCCCGTCACCGTCGCCGTGAACTGAGTCGTCGCCCCTAGCCGCGTTGAGGAACCACCCGAAACACTCACGCTAACCGTCGGACTCGCTGGCGCACCCGATCCACTATTGGAGGAGCAACCTGAAAGACATGTAAGAAGAGTTGCAGACAGAAAAGCGAAGCGAAGACCGGAGCGAGGGGAGAAAGCATTCATCAGGGAGCCTCCACGCAAACGCCTGGTAGGGCGCTCCTGCGTGCGCCGGCCAATTCTAGAAGGCTGACATTGTGAATAAACCCCGTACTCTAAGGATGTTGCGAAAGTTTTGAAACTATTTGCGTCGTGACGCGTATGCCCGCCGCTTTCACCGCGAAACCAGTTGCATAAGCCCGCTCGCCGGGGCATCCGGCGTCAGGAACCTGACCCGATTCCCCGCCGCCTCGGCAACCGCTTCCGCCGCCAGCCGACCACTCCTCACCGCTCCTTCCATGGTCGAAGGCCACCCTGTCCGCGTCCAGTCCCCCGCCAAAAACAATCCTGCGATCGTCGTCTTCGCCTCAGGCCGAACGCGATCCAGCCCTGGCACAACAGAAAACGTAGCCCGAGCTTCCTTCAGAATCCCCGCCTTCACGACCTTCGCGTCCTTCACTCCCGGAAAAAAGCCAGCCAACTCCTTCAACGCCGATGACAGAATCTCCTCGCGCCCCATCTCCAGTTCAGCAAACGAAGCACTGATCACCAACTCCAGATACTGCCCGGTCTCCTCCGCAACGCCCGGTTCATCGCGCCGTATCCGCGATTTATTGAACACCCACTGAATCCGCGTATCCAGCAGCGCCGCATGGTCCATCTCCGTTACCGCGCGATCGAACCACACATGAACTGTCGTAATCGGTGCATGTACAAATTTGTCGAACCCGGGCAGCTTCACACGATCCGCTTCCGGTAGACCCCCAACCAACCGCTGCGTCTGCTCAAACGGTAAGGCCAGCACCACCGAAGGCGCACGATAGCTTTCGCCTTTCGATGCCGTGGCAAGCCACTCGTCGCCCACATTCTCAAGCCGATCCACGCTCGTCCTCAAGCGCAACGCAACTCCCTGCTGCACCGCCAGTTCAGCGACACCCTCATAGAACTCCGACATCGGCTGCGTCGGTATCCCCAACCTTCCACCCTCTGCTGACTTCAGAAACGACTCATAAAACACCTGCCCCGCATACCGCGTCGAGCACCGTTCAAACGAGTCATTCAGCGCACCCACAACCACCGGTTCCCAGAAGTGCAATATCGCGCGCTTCGTCTGCTTCGTCCTCTTCAACCACTCTGAAAACGGTTCGTCATCGGTAGCCGGATACCCACGCATGAACCCCAGCAGCCCAGCCGCAATCCGCGTTTTATCCCCAGCCGAAAGCATCGGAGCCTTCAGAAAGCTGAACGAAGAGTGTCCCGGCGACGGCAGAAAACCCGGCTCAATCACACTCCTCCGCGCGGACTTGCCTTGTACACCCGGCTCAAGAAACGTAATCGCGTCATACCAGCGAATATGTTTATCGGCGCCCGACAACCTGCACAGATCAATCAAATTCGTACAGCACCCCAGCATCACATGCTGCGAATCAATCACTTCCTCCAGCGCCGGATGCGGATACGAGTAAGCCCGCCCCCCCACGTAAGGCTTCCGCTCCAGCAGCGTCACCTTCGCGCCGGCCCCAGACAACGCAACCGCCGCAGCAAGCCCGGCAAGCCCTGCTCCAATCACAATCACATCGCTCTGCTCGATCTCGCTCATCAGAACAGCCGCGCCTTCGCCGACTCCACCAACCCCAACCCCAACACCGCGAGCGTCTGCGCCGTAGGCACCGACACCCGCTCGCGAAACACCGCCTTCGGATCAGCCGCAATCCGGTCCAGCAGCCCGCGATAAATCCGCACCAACACCCGCATCGCCGCTCGCGAGTCCTTATCGAGCAGCGGAATCAACGCATCCGCGCTGCGGTACAGCGTCTGTGCATGCTTCTCCAAGCCACCCAACAACGCCAACTCATTCGCATCCGGTGCAGCGCCTTCGGTCGCCGCCAGCAGATGCGCAAGCTCCACATGATTCTCCTCCAGCAGATCCGCCGAAAGATAAATCCGTCCCCGCTCCGCATCCTCACGCACGTCGCGAAGAATATTCGTCAATTGAAATGCCACACCCGTATCCACAGCCAGTTGCTCCGCCTGTCGATCCTTATATCCAAAGATGCGAATGCAAACCAACCCCACCACCGCCGCCACAAGATAGCAGTAATGATGGAGCGCCGCAAAGTTTTCATACACCTGCAACTCACGCGCATTGCCTTGAGGATCAACCACGCTCACCAGCACAACACCCTCAGGCTTCGGATTCAGATCCAGCGTAGTTCCCGCAACAAGCTGCTCCAGTAGATCATCCGCAATCCCAAACCGCGCCTGCGTATCCTTCAGCGCAAGAAACACACGATCGTCCGTCACCCCACTCCGCGATGCCCGCCACTCCGCCGTCCATGCCGCCATCGCCTCACGCCGCGCCTCCAACGACATCGACTCATCATCGGCCAGATCGTCGGCCTTGCGCATAAACGCATACACCGCGCACATCGCATCGGACTTATGCGGCGGCAGCACGCGGAACGCATAATAAAAATTCTTCGCTTGCTCCTTAGCGATAGCCCGGCAGTGCGCATACGCCGCGACAATCTCAGCCTGCGTCGCCATTACGCCGTCACTTTCCGCGCGGGCGGCAAGATCGCACCCAGCTTACCCACCAAAGCCCCACCCAGCAGCCGCATCTTCGCAACCTTCGTCACCACCGGCCGCGCCTTCAGCGTGTCGTAACCCTGCGCCGCAATCGCGTCGAGAATCGCATATCCACCCTTCACAAACAATGAAAGCGTAGCCGCCAAATCACGATCCACAAGCTCTACAATCTTTTCCCCACGCTTCAACCGGGCCCGCGCATCGTCCACCAGGAACTGCATCATCACGCGAAACTCCGCATCGAACCGCCGCTCATGGATCTGCTCATCGGTCACACCAAACCGCCGCATCGCATCACCCGGCAAATACCGCCGCCCGCGCGCATCATCCTCCACCACATCCTGATAGAAATTCGCCAGCTGCAACCCCGTACAAATCTCATCGGAAAGCAGCGCCAACTCCTCCGACCGATACCCACCCACCAGCAACACCAACCGCCCCACCGGATTCGCCGAGTACCGCGAGTACTCCTCCAAACTCTCCAGAGACTCATGATGCGTATGCACCTGGTCATGCTCAAACGCCGAAATCAAATCATCGAACGGCTGCACCGGCAGCTGCATCGCCGCAATCGTAGGCTGCAGCGCTACAAACACCGGATGCCGTGACATCTCCGGCGCCTCAAAGCACTGATGCAACATCCCCCGCCACTGCCCCAGCAAACGAGTAGCCGTAGCCGTATCCGCAACCTCATCCCCCAAGTCATCGGACGTCCGGCAGAACGCATACACGCTATGAAAATGCGGCCTCAACCCCGCCGGCAGAAAGAACGTAGCCACATGAAAGTTCTCATAGTGCGTCGTCGCCAGATGCTTGCACCAGGCCTGTGCTTCGCTCAACGTGGGCCGCACCGCCGGCGTCAGATAAATCTCCGGCGCCCCGACCAGGCTGTCATCCAGAACGGCCATCATGCCGGCACCTTCTCACGCGCAACCGCACCATGCACTTGCTCAAAACTCTTATGCGGAAAGATCGCCGTTTTGATCTCCGGCACAATCCCCTCCGCCGGCCTCACAAGCATCCGCCCAAACACTTCCGGCACCTCATCGAGCGTAGCTGCGCCCGTAATGAACACCTCACAATCGAACCGCCCCGAACAAAGCAGCTCAAACGCCGCCCGCGCCGTCGCCGGCGTGTGATGAAAACTGGCCTTCAGCGTCAGGTCCGAGTAATGCAGCAAATTCGTATCGAACGACACAGTCGTCCCCGCCGGTGGTCCACCAAACAAATTGATCAACCCACCCTTGCGCGCCATCAGCGTAGCCCACTGCCAAGCCTCAGGAGTAGCCACCGCCTCAATCACCACATCCGCCCCGCGACCTTCCGGCGTCAACGCCCTCGCCGCCGCTATGGGATCATCCACATCGGCCAACCGCACCACCTGCTCCGCTCCAAACTTCTTCGCCGTCGCCACCTGGTCCGTCCGCTTCACCACCGCAATCACATGCATCCCCATCAACGCTGCCGCATGGATAAACAGCAGCCCAATCGGTCCCGCTCCCAGCACAATCACCGTCTGCCCAACTTCGGCCTTCGACTCCTCAAGCCCCCGCATCACGCAGGCCAGCGGCTCCGTCAGCGCCGCATGCTCGAAAAGCATCCCCTCCGGCAGCTTCAGCGTATTCTTCTCCACAATCCGCGCCGGAACCCGAATAAACTCCGCGTACGCCCCGTTGTTGAACAGCAGATCATCACAAAGATTCTGTTGCCCACTCCGGCAGAAAAAACATTCATCGCAAGGCGCCGAGTTCAACGGAACCACCCGGTCCCCCATCCCAAACCCCACAACACCCTCGCCAACCTCAACCACGGTCCCGGCAATCTCATGCCCGAACAACCGGTTCAGCGTCAGCATCTTCGCGTGATATCCCCGCCGGAACACCTTCAAATCCGTCCCACAGGTCAGCGCCGCATCCACGCGCAGTACCAGCTCGCCCGGCCCGGCCGTCGGCATCTCCACCTGCTCGACAGACAGGTTCTCCCGCGCATGCAACACCGCAGCTTTCATGGTCTCGGCCATCCCTCTATTTTCTCACCGACGAGGCCCGCAAAACCACCTCAAGCTTTCTGCCCCTTCGAGCCTACCTCCCGCATCTGATACTCTGAGCCAAAGCGAGCCGCATGAGCCTTTTCTCCCCAGAAGCCTACGCCAAGAGCGTCGTCGCATCCGTTCAGGAGTACTCCCTGCTCGCCGGCCGTGCCGTCGGCGATCTCTTTTCCCGCCCCCGCTACATCGCCGACACCTTCACCCAGATGGACTCCATCGGCGTCGGCTCCCTTCCCATCGTCGTCCTCACGGGCTTTTTCACCGGTTGCGTTCTCGCTCTCCAAGCCGCCGTCTCGCTCAAAGAGTTCGGCGCTGTCAACATGACCGGCCGCCTCGTCGCGCTCTCGATGGTCAAGGAGCTAGGCCCCGTCCTCACCGGCCTCATGGTCTCCGGCCGCAACGCTTCAGGAATGGCGAGCGAGCTCGGATCCATGAAGGTCTCCGAGCAGATCGACGCCATGCGCGCCCTCGGAACCGACCCCATCCGCAAGCTCGTCGCCCCACGCATCGTCGCGACGGTCTTCATGCTCTTCTTCCTCACCATCATCTCGGACGCCTGCGGCACCGGCGGCGGCGCTCTAATCGCCGTCACGCTCCTGCACCTCAACGGCCCGGCCTTCTTCCACACCGCGTACATGTCGCTGGTTTACGGCGACGTCATCGAAGGCCTCACCAAGCCGCTCTTTTCCGGCTTCATCATCGCCAGTATCGGCTGCTACTACGGCCTCACCACCACCGGCGGAACCCGCGGCGTAGGCCGCGCCACCACGCAGGCCGTCGTCGTCTCCTCGGTCCTCATCATCCTCTGCGACTTCCTCGTCACCCAGTTCATGATCGGCATCTTCGGACGATAACCATGGCCGCCGCCCTCACCGTTCCCTCCAGCGCCGTCGACGACCTCCCCGAAGGCACACCCATCGTCGCCTTCGACCACGTCTCCATCGGCTTTGAGACCCACAAAGTCCTCACCGACATCTCCTTCTCGGTCGCCCGCGGCGAAACCCGCATCATCCTCGGCCCCGCCGGCTGCGGTAAAAGCACTCTCATGAAGCTCGCCAACGGTCTCCTCGACCCCGACGCCGGCGAGATCTCCATCTTCGGCCGCAAGCTCTCCTCCATGTCCGAGCGCGAAGTCTTCGCCATGCGCGCCCACGTCGGCATGGTCTTCCAGGAAAGCGCCCTCTTCGACTCTCTCGACGTCGAAGACAACGTCGCCTACCGCCTCCACGAAGACAAAGTCCCGGAAGACCAGATCCACGACCGCGTCGTCGAAGCGCTCCGCTTCGTCGAGCTCGAAAAGGCCATCTCCAAGTTCCCTTCTGAACTCTCCGGAGGCATGCGCCGCCGCGTTTCCATCGCCCGCGCCATCATCACCAAGCCCGACCTCATCCTCTACGATTCGCCCACCGGCGGCCTCGACCCCATCACCTCGACCACCATCATCGAGCTCGTCGTCAAACAGCGGGACGTCTCCAGTACCACCTCGCTCCTCATCACCCACCGCCTGCAGGACGCCTTCACCCTCGCCACGCACCGCTGGGACACCACCACCAACAGCATGCAGAAGATCCCCAACGGCGACCTCGACCCCAACACAAAATTCCTCGTCCTCAACGAAGGCCACATCGTCTTCGACGGCACCACCCGTGAACTAACCCACTCCACCGACCCCTGGCTCAAGGCCTACCTCGAGTAAGCCTGCTCCGAGCCACTACTCTAATGGTTCGTGATCACCGGGCTAGCGGCACTATCGCCGGATCCGATAGCAATCGTGCGATGGAAAAGCTCCAACGCCAGCCCCAACATGCTCCGCGCATGTTCCGGGTCATAGCGCACGCCTTCATCGCGCAGAAATGCATGAGCGCCATTCACCTCATGCCAGTTCAGCCTCGCCCCCACCTCATTCAACCGCTCCAGCACCTTCATGCGGCCCTCAGTCGGGATATGCGGATCCTGCCGTCCCCAAACCATCAGCAGCTCTCCCTTGATCTCGCCGGCCCGCGCCATCGAGTCATCCTTCATCCCCAACCCAAGCCCACCCTTGTGAATATCCGTCGCATAGAAACAAACCGCCCCTGAAACCTCCGGATTCATCGCAGCCCGAAACGCCAGATGCCCACCAATACAAATCCCCATTACGCCAAGCCGCCCCGTGCAATCCGGCCTTGAAGCCAGATGCGCCAGCACCGCCCGCGCATCGTCGTCATATGCCTTCACCGGCTTCGTGGTCTTTAACTCATTCCCTCGGTCCGACCCCGCCTGGTCATACTTCAGCACCGTCCCCAACGGCTCATACTCGTGATAAATCTCCGGCACCGCCACCACATAGCCATGTCCGGCCAGCTGCACAGCCGTCCGATGAATCGGCGCAGTTACCTGAAAGATCTCTGAGTACAAAAGAATCCCCGGAAGCTTCCCCGCCGCTGCCGGCCTCACAATATGCGTCCGCATCAGCCCTGTCGGCGTTTCAAGATCAACAAACTCCGTATCGATAACAACCATGGTTCACTTCCTCTAACCTTCAATTTTCTTCGCACTATCAACTCTACTCCGCACCCACAGAGCGTTTCGCACCGCAGACCAACCACACCGCAAGGCGTACCCTCTAACCAGAAGAACCACCAAGGAGCAATACATTGGTCGACCGCACCTACACCACCGCAGAAGTAGCCCGCGCTGCCACCGAACTCCGCGATGCCGCCGGCACTCAGGAATCGCGCGATCCCTTCGGCTCCGAAGAAGAACGCGTCAGCGGCGACGACGCCATCCGCATGCTCTCCGAAGAAATCCGCCTCCTCCGCGAACGCGGCTTCTCCGACGACAGAATCGCTGACCTCCTGCAAGGCTTCGACATCGACGTCTCCGCCAAAGACATCGCCCAAACCGCCGGAGAACCCGAACTAAGCTAAGAGCCTCCGCATCGCTCCACAAGCTGCACGAATCAACCGGTCCTGCGCCGGCTCATAATCCTCCAGCCACGTATCGTTCCCACGATTCGCATGCACCGCCAGCATCACCCCAGCCTTCAACCCCACCGCCTTGCCAACCACCAGAATCGTCTCGGCCTCCATATCGAGCGCACTCACCCCCTGCGCTCGATACCCCTCCAGCACATCCGCCACACCCGCAGGCGCTCCCGGATAAGCCCGCCCCTGCCCCGCATAATACCCATCTACCGACGCCACCTTCACCCGCCGATGCACCACCCCACCCTCCTCCAACTCCCGCAACACCGCCGCCAGAACCTCGGCATCCGGCCGCGCTTCCACTTGAGGCCCCGCATAAAGCGCGGCCGCCCCACCGCCGCGCAGCGCCTCTTCGACGACAATCACCGACCCCAACGGAATCCCCGCATCCAGCACACTCGTCCCACCAACCCGGAGCGCCACCTTGCACCCCAGCTCCGCCGCCTCCACCAGCGCAATCTCCGTCGAAGGCCCTCCAATCCCGGTCGACACCACCCCCATCTCCACTCCGTCAAACCGGCCCACCCCCACCCGAAACTCCCGATTCTGTCCCAGAATCCTGAACCCCTCCAGCACCGAAGCAAACCGGTCCACCCGCCCCGGATCACCCGGAAAAAATACCCCCGCCGGCAGCTCCCCACGTCGGCAAGGCAGATGCGGTGCCCGATCGCCCTTCCACGGCGAAGCCGCACTCCGTCCCACACCCATATCCAAACCTCCGACCGCAAACTATAAGGATACCGCCCATATCACTGGGCAACTAACCTTTCAGTCCCTTCGGCAAAACCCTCAATCGCGTTCTGGGAAACAAGCCATGTTTCGCCTTCGCTGAGCGGTTTGATCTGCGACCTGACCCCAGCACGTTCCGCCGCAGCCAGCAGACGTGGCAGCGGCTCCGTCATCGGCTCACGCCCCAACCGGAAGGTCCCGAAGTGCATCGGAATCATGACTTCAGCCTTCAAATCCTGAAAAGCCCGCAGCGCTTCTTCAGGACTGGTATGAACCGCCCGGTAGCTATCGGGAAAGTACGCACCGATAGGAAGCAGGGCAATCTCAGGCCTCAGCCTCGCACCGATTTCCCGGAAACCGCCGAAATAAGCCGTGTCGCCCGAGTGATAAATCGCTGGGCCGCCGTGAGCTTGGATCACATACCCGCCGAACCCGCGATGGATATCCTTGAACATGCGTGCCCCCCAATGCTTCGCGGGGGTTGCTGTGATGCTGAGGCCGTTGTACGGAAGCGATTGCCACCAATCCAGCTCATGCACAGCGGAGAAACCCAGCGTCCGTACAAGATCGGTCACCGCACGCGGAACGATAGCAACCGGCGCGGGAAGCCCTCGACGGCGCATCTCGTGGGTAACTGCACGCAGCGACGGCCGGTTCAGATGATCCATGTGCGCATGAGTAAGCAGCACCGCATCAATGTCTGGAAGATCGCGGACACGGATACCGGCCCGACGCTGTCGCCTCAACAAGATCAACCGCGTGGCAAGGACGGGATCGATGAGTATGGATTGCCCACCCGTCTGAACCAGAAAGGACGAGTGCCCGATGAACGTAACCGCCGTATCCTCCGCCACGACCGGCGGCGGGACCCTGGGCTCACCAGTAAGAGGCTCGGCGTGGCTTTCACGAACGAGACGCCAAAGTTGTTTCAGTTTGCTGCTGCGGGCAATAGCCATTGAAATTGGATGTTCGAGAATGGCTGGCGATGCCGCTCGCGTGGTGATTCCATAGCGAGCGGCATTCCATGATTCAGAGGTGCAGTTCCGTGACGATCAGCCTTGGCAAACCAGAATTCACTTTTCCGATGCTGGCTTCTCCAGGTGCCCGCCAAACTCGTAGCGCATGGCAGAGAGCAGTCTGTTGGAAAAGTCGGCGTCACCACGCGAGCTGAATCGCTCATAGAGAGCCGCGGTCAATACAGGCGTCGGCACTCCTTCGTCGATGCCGGCTTTAACGGTCCAGCGACCTTCACCAGAATCCGACACGCGTCCACTAAACTTCGAGAGCTGCGAATCTTCGATCAGCGCGGCGGCCGTAAGATCAAGCAACCAGGAAGCGATCACACTGCCTCGACGCCAGACTTCGCTGATCTCGGGAAGGTCGAAGTCATATTGATAATGTTCGGGGTCGCGCAGCGGTGTGGTTTCGGCGTCGATCTCGTCCAGATGCTTGCCGATGTTTGCAGCCTTCAGCACATTGAGGCCTTCTGCATAGGCCGCCATCATGCCGTACTCGATACCGTTGTGAACCATCTTCACGAAGTGTCCCGCGCCGTTGGTGCCACAGTGAAGATAGCCCTCCTCTGAGGTGCCTTCGCCTGGTTTACGGTTGGGTGTGCGGTCGATGTTGCCGATGCCGGGAGCGATCGTCTTGAAGATGGGGTCGAGATGCTCTACTGTGGCCTTTGAGCCGCCGATCATCATGCAATAGCCGCGTTCCAAACCCCACACGCCACCACTTGTTCCGACGTCGACGTATTCTATGCCCTTTTCAGCAAGCATCGTGGCGCGGTTGATGTCATCAATGTAGTAAGAGTTGCCGCCATCGATCAGGATGTCACCGGCTTCAAGGTGCGGAACAATCTCCGCAATCGTCTTCTCGACGACGCCGGCGGGAACCATGAGCCAGATCGCACGCGGCTTCACAAGCTTCCCCACCATATCCTCTATCGAAGTAGAACCGACAACGCCATTTTCCTTCGCCAGTCCCTCTACAGCTTTTGGCGAGACATCGAATACGACGCACTCATGTCCATGAGCCGCAAGACGTTTCACCATGTTGGCGCCCATACGCCCAAGCCCTACCATCGCGAGTTGCATAATGTCTCCCTATTGTTCGCCTTCTGCTGGTTGGATGTCCGGGATCGTGAAGCGGGTGTCTTATTCCGTTCCCTACCGCAGGATCGAACGCTCTGCAAACTCCCGCCGAAGCCAAACCCCGTGCATAATAGTTCCTTGCCGTTCACCCCAACTGTCATTCAAGGAGTCGCATTGCCGCCGGGAAACCCCATCGACAGCCCCCGCCCCGACAAGCAGGCCAAGCTCGCCATGGCCGCCTCCGCTATCGGCTACGGCGTAGAAGGCTTCGACCTCTTTCTTCTCGTCTTCCTCATCGCAACTATCTCCACCTCGCTCCACATCTCCACCACCCGCACCTCCTCGCTCATGACCGGCACACTCCTCGGAGCGGTCCTCGGGGGCATTGGCTTCGGCATGCTGAGCGATCGCTTCGGCCGCGTGCGCGTCCTCACCTGGACCATCCTGCTCTTCGGCATCTTCACGGGCCTCTGCGCGTTCTCGCGCGGCTACTGGGACCTCCTCGCCTATCGCACCATCGCCGGCCTCGGCTTCGGCGGCGAGTTCGGCATCGGCCTCGCCCTCGTCGCTGAAACCTGGCCCGCCCACCTCCGCGCCCGCGCTTCCTCCTACGTCGCCCTCGGCGGCCAGGGAGGTATCCTCGCCGCCGCAATCTTCACGCCCATCCTGCTCCCCTACATCGGCTGGCGAGGCATGTTTCTCGTTGGCATCCTCCCCGTCGCCTTCACCTTCGTGCTGCGCCGCTTCCTTCCGGAGCCACAACTCTTCCAGCAAGCTGCCACGCGTCCCCACAAAACACCCATCCGCCTCCTCTTTCAGGACGCCGCCACGCGCCGCAAAAGCTACGGCATGCTCATCCTCTGCTCGGTCCAGCAGATCGGCTACTACGGCCTCATGACGTGGCTCCCCTTCTACCTCTCCACCCGCCATGGGCTCTCACTCACCAGATCGGCCATCTGGACCTGCGTGACCGTCCTCGGCATGAGCTCCGGCATCTGGGCCTTCGGCCAACTGGCCGACCGCTTCGGTCGCCGCCCTATTTTTTTCCTCTTCCAGACAATGGCCGCCATCATGGTCCTCGTCTACTCCCACCTCAACAGCCCCATGGCTCTGCTCATCGGCGGAGCCGTCATGGGCGTCTTCGTCAACGGCATGTTGGGCGGCTACGGCACTCTCATCTCCGAGCTTTACCCCACCGAGGCCCGCGCCACCGCCCAGAACCTCTTCTTCAACGTCGGACGAGCCATCGCCGGCTTCGCCCCGCTGGCCGTCGGCCTCATCGCCACACGCTACTCGTTCGCCACAGCCCTCGCCGCGCTGGCCTCGCTCTACATAGTCGATATCGTCGCGACCGCCACCCTCATCCCCGAAACCAAAGGCGTAGAACTCCTTTGACCGCTCAAAAAAAGTGGAGGGGTGACTTTCACAAGTCCGGCCATAAACGCAATTTTATGAAGACTTTGAACCAGAAAGTACCGGGGGGGAGGGGGGTGGGGGGTGTCCCAACGCAACATGACGATACTCCGGCGTAAACCCAAGCTCACGAGCCACTTGCAACACTTTCTCAAACTGCAGATTGATGGTCGCTCCAGCCTTCTGCGTCACTTCATCCTCGATCGGTAAATCAAAGTCATCCGCGCCATAAAGCAGCCCTTCCAGCGCCCGCTCATTCTGCGTCAGCACCGAAGTCCGAATCCGCGGCACATTGTCCAGATAGATCCTGCTCAACGCCAGATGCCGCAAATACTCGCCAGTCGTAATCTCGATCCCGCCAATCTGCGTGAAGTAAGGCTTGTACGTCCAGCAAAGAAAGCTTGCCAAACCACCCGTCTCATCCTGAAACGCCCGCGTCCGCTCCAGGTGTTCCAGCCGCTCCGCAATGGTCTCATCAAACCCGATCACCATCGTCGCCGTAGTCTTCAACCCTGAAGCCACGATCGCTGCCTGCGCCTCAAAGTACTGGGCAACGGTGTACTTGAACTTGCTATGCCGCTTCCGGAAGTCCTCGGTCAGGATCTCCGATCCACCACCCGTAATCCACCGAACACCCGCATCCTTGAACCGCTTCGCCGTCTCCGCATAGCTCAACTTCGCATGATCCGCCAGATACATGAACTCCGCAATCGTCAGCGCATAGAACTCCAGCTTGTCGCCATACCGCGCCCGAATCGCCGCGAACAGCTCGCAGTAGTAGCTCAGCGGCAGATGTGGATTAAACCCCCCATTGAACGCCGCCAGATCCCCACCAAGCTCCAGCAACTCATCCAACTTGGCAAACACGGCTTCCTGGCTCAGCACATATCCACCCTCCTGCCCCGGAAGCTTGTAGAACGCACAGTAATCGCACTGCGCCACGCAGACGTTGGTGTAGTTCACGATCCGCATCAGCATGTAGGTGCAAGAGGCAGGCTCATGGAAGCGCGCCCGAACCATCGTCGCCAGCTCGCGCAACTCCTCATCGCTGGCGTTCTTCCACAGCCAGAGCGCATCCGCAGACGTAATGCGCTCTCCACTCTCCACCTTCCGCCGAACGTCGCTCGTAGCTGCAATCAGAGTGCTCACACTTCAAGTCTAAACGCCCAAGGCAGTCACTGTGCTATTAACGGAAGACAATGCAGAAGCCCAACAAGAAGCTCATGGACGCCCTCGTCGCCAACTGGCAGACCGAGATGGAAGGCTATTACACCTACGAAACCCTCTCCGAACGCGAAACCGACCCCAAGCGCCGCAGCGCGCTCCACAGCCTCGCCACCGCCGAGAAGCACCACGCCGACCTCTGGGCCACGCGCATCCGCGCTCTCAACGGCCCCGAACCCACGTACAACGGTCATCCCACAGGTCAGGCTGACGACCTCGCCAACCGCGTTGGAGGCCCCGAACTTGCTCTTCGCCGCCTGGAAATCGATGAGAGCCGCGATATCGCTCACTATGGCAAGCAACTCACCGGCCTTGGCGACGAGCCGAGTGTCGCCATCCTCAATGAGGTCATCGCCGACGAACGCGAGCATTACAGAACCCTGCGCGAGCTGATCAGCACGCAGAGCATTCCCGACCTTACGCCAGATCAAGCTCGCTCCGCACTTGAGGATCTGCTTCGCGCACGCCGCAAGGGCAATCCGGAGACGGCAAGCTGGGTCGGCGACGCTATCTACGGCATCAACGACGGCCTTGGTTCCATCTTCGGCATCGTCTCAGGCGTTTCCGGCGCGACTGTCGGAAACAGCCACTTCGTCCTAATTGCAGGCCTGGCTGGCATGATCGCCAGCGCGCTCTCCATGGGCTCTGGTGCTTATCTCGCCGCCAAGAGCGAGCGCGAAATCTATGAGGCGGAGTTCGCCCGCGAGCGCGAAACTGTTGAGTCCAACGAATCGGAAGCACGTGAGGTGCTGACTCTGAGCTATCAAATCCGCGGCCTTCCCGCGGACGACGCCGACCGCTTCGTCGATCATCTCTCCAAGGACAAGGAGCAACTCGTCGCAGCACTCGCCCGCGAACGTCTTAACACCACGGAAGAGGGTCTGAGCAAGCCTATTGTCTCAGCGGTTTCCGGTGCGCTTTCGACGGCCGTTGGCGCGCTTATTCCCATCATTCCCTTTTTCTTCATGCAAGGCATCCCGGCTGTCATCGTGGCTGCGATTGTTTCTCTTGTGGCTCACTTTGCCGTAGGTGCCGCAAAATCGCTGGTCACGATACGTTCGTGGTGGGCGAGTGGCTTTGAGATGACAGCGATTGGCGCCGTCGAAGGTGTTGTGACGTACGTGATTGGAATTGGCCTCGGCAGGATTGGCGGCGGGCACTAAAGTTCGCCAGAAGACGCTCACGCACTGTCGTGCATCCAATCAATTTGCCGGAGGGCTCTTATGAGATTTGTTGTGATTCAAGGTGTCGTGCTCAATACCGAAGCCATCGACATGATCGTGCCGCAGGGACAGCAGTCGCAGGTCACGCTGCGCGGAGGCAAGGAGTACACCTTCGCACTCACTACCGAAGAGATTCTCGAACACCTTAGAGTGGACAGCGATCAGGTTGTGCGCGTCGTGCATGACGCCTCAAAAGAATCTGAGCCATCTAGCGAGACCCCTACGCCCGAAGAGAGCGCGTAAAGCACTATTTGGATTTCGCAGCAGCGCGGGCAATCAGCACCGCCGTATAAGCTGCACCGAAGCCATTGTCGATATTGACCACGGTCACGTTGGGACTACATGAGTTCAGCATGCCCAGCAGCGCAGTAACGCCGGCAAACGAGGCTCCGTAGCCGACAGACGTCGGCACTGCGATCACCGGCACGCCCACCAATCCTCCGACTACCGAAGGCAATGCCCCTTCCATTCCGGCACAAACGATCACTGCGTCGGCGGTGGCAAGCTCACTTCGCACGGCGAGCAGTCGGTGCAGTCCGGCGACACCCACGTCATAGAGTCTCGTCACCCGAGTATGGAATGTTTCGGCTGTCACTGCGGCTTCTTCAGCAACAGGAAGATCGCTGGTCCCTGCACAGACAACCGCAATGTGCCCCCGCAACTCTGCGTTAGCGTCGCTCGCCTGGAGGCTTACCGTCCGCGCTGTGGCGTTGTGAACTGCATGGGGATGTTGGGTGAGCAAAGCGGCCGCGGTTGCAGCGTCAACGCGTGTCGCCAAAACATCAACGCCGCTGTCGATCAGGCTTTTAAAAATGGAAGCGGTCTGCTCAGTCGTCTTGCCGGCGGCGTAGATCACCTCCGGCAGGCCAGTACGCAAGCTGCGATGATGGTCGACCCGCGTGTGTCCCAGATCTTCAAACGGAAGCGACTTAAGGCGATCCGCCGCTGCCTCCGGCGACAGCGAGCCACGTTCTACCTCGGCAAGTATTTCGAGCAAAGAGTGAGTCGTCATAGGCTGCTTCTCTTAGCCCTCCTCAGCGTGTGAGTGGTAATACTCAACGAGCGCTGCCTGTTGTACCTGCTTTACCGCAACACCATACTGCAAAGCAGCTGCTTTGCAGTCTTCAAACTCGGGAACGGCGTTGAGTTCTTCACCTGCGGTCGATCCGATCTTGATACGGATTTTTCCAAACTCCGTGGTCACGGTGGTGAAGCTGCGGTCGAGATAAATCCTGCGGTCTTGGCGCACACGCACACCAAGCGTTGTTGTCTCGCTCAGGATCAGCCGCAGCAATCCTTCGCTCTCAGCTTCATGGCAGAGTACGGTCAGCAGGGTTCCGGGACGTCCTTTTTTCATCATGACCGGGGTCAGCATCACGTCCAGTGCGCCTTTGGTGAATGCCGCTTCGGTTACGTACGCGATCACCTGGGGTGAGAGATCGTCGAGCGCTGTCTCGAGCACGGTGATGCTTTCTGAGTTGGCCTGTGTTTGCGTTTCATGGATGCCAACTTCAGTTGCTTCTCCGATACTGAGCCGCAATACATTCGGAAAATCCTTTGGATTGCGCGTTCCCGCACCGTAACCGATCTTCTCTACGGTCATCGCGGGCTGCGGACCAATGCTTGGATTGATCGCTCGCAGCAGCGCCGCGCCTGTTGGTGTCACTAGTTCTTTTTGGATGTGAGCCGAGTAGGTTGGAATGCCCCGCAAGAGATCCGCGGTCGCGGGCGCGGGTACAGGAAATGTGCCATGCGCACAAACCACCATGCCTCCACCAACGTTGAGCGGCGAACAGTACCAGGCGCCGATCTTCAGGTGATGAATGCCGGCACTCGCCGCTACGATATCGACGATCGCATCGACCGCGCCAACTTCGTGAAAGTGAATCTCTTCGACGGGAACGTTGTGAATTTTGGCTTCTGAAGCACCCAGCAATTCGAACGCACGAATCGCCGTCAGTTTCACGGGTTCATCCAGAGCAGCGTCTTTGATCAACAGGCGAATAGCACTAAGGGAACGCCCATGCTGATGGCTATGATTCTGCGGCTCATGATCATGGGTGTGCGTGTGGCCGCCCTTGTGCTGATGCTGTGTCTTGGGCTGCTGCGAGTATGCTGTGTCTCGCAACGAGGTCTGCTCAGCTTGCGCCTCACGCTCGGCGAATTCTCTCTCAGCCAGTGTGTCGCCTTCCATCACATGGACCTTCGTGCATGAGATCCCACTGCGGTCTACGGTTTCGATCTTAAGGCTTGCGTTGAGATTCAGCGCAGCCGTGGCATCATGCAGCACCTGCGGGGGGACACCTGCATCGATCAATGCGCCGAGAAACATATCGCCGGCAATTCCGGCAAAGCAATCAAGGTAAGCAATACGCATAAGGCATTCTTTCGTGAAATAAGACTATAAGGCGTTGTGGTTGGCAGACGTGGAAGCGGACCTACTTCGCGGATGCGACCGCCGAGACCGGAAGTACATCGTTCATCGATCCCGAGCGGTAACCCTGCGTATCGAGCGTTACATATAGAAATCCGATCGACTTGAATGCGTCAGTAATCCGGTCGAGCACACTCAGAGACAGGGCTCGCGCTAAATCTTCGCGGGCAATTTCGATTCGCGCCAAATCCCCATGGTGTCGCACCCGGACCTGCGGAAAGCCAAGCGCGTGAAGCACGTCCTCTGCCTGTTCCACCTGGTTTAGATTCTCGGCTGTAACCGGACGGCCATATTCGATCCGCGAAGAGAGGCAAGCGCTGGCAGGCTTATCCGCAAGAGAAAGTCCGGCCGTCCGCGCCAGCGCTCGTATCTCCGCTTTGCTCAGTTGCGCAGTCACCAGCGGGGCAAGTGCGCCATGCAGCGTGGCTGCTTTCTGTCCCGGACGAAACTCTCCGCGGTCATCGAGATTCATGCCGTACGCAAGGTGTCCAAATCCAAGCCGCACTCTTGCAGTTTCCATCTGCGTGAAAAGCTCGTCTTTGCAGTGAAAACATCGCTGCGAATCGTTACGGATGTAATCGGGCTTCTCCAGTTCGCCGGTCTGCAAAATCTGCGTCGGGATGCCGTGCTGCGCGGTGAACGCTAGCGCTGCGGCAAGTTCCTTGCGAGGCAACGAGGCAGAGTCGGCAATCACAGCCAGCATTCGTTCGCCCAATGCCTGATGCGCGGCGTAGGCCAGGAACGCGGAGTCCGTTCCGCCCGAGTAAGCCACCAGCAGCGACCCTAGCGACTCAAGGTGTTTGTGCAGTGATGCGGATTTTTCTGAAAGCTCCATCCATTCGATTCTAAGGCTGGCGGGCTTGTTTTGACTTGAACCGAAGGTTTCCGATCTATACGGGCGTTTAGCTCTTCCAAAAGGTAATCACCAATCCGCCAGCTACGATAAGGGCTCCGCCGGCGTAAATCGGCGCGGTCGGCGTCTGATGGAAGCGCACCTTCGCCACAATCTGTGCGACAACGAAGAACAGCGCCACGTAAACGCCCAACAGCTTTCCGAAGTCCCACTGCGGCAGGTTCACGAACAGGCCGTAAGAGGCCAGCACAGCCGTTCCCGCTACGAACCAGCCGATCCGGGCTGACCCTACGGAGCGATATAACCCGGATTGAAAACAGGCATCGCCGAAGACTTCGAGAAAAGCAGCGAACGCCAGCACGCCAAACGCGCCGACGGGTGTTGCTATAAGACGGTTGAGCTGATTCATCAGGCCTTACTCCTTTTTTGCTTCGCGAAGACGCGACTGGGTGTGGGATAGGTCGATCCTAGCAGGCCGTACCTGTTGCTCCGAGCGGCCCACATCTCCTCGCCACGCAAAATTCCTGTTAGCCTGTGCCTACACCGGAGGATTTTGAGTGAAGCTTGTTGGCATGCTGCTTTTGCTGTTCGGAGGCGTGATCGCGATCATCGCCATCGCGCTTTTGCGGCATCCTGTTGAGCAAGGCTCCTTCGTCGTTGCAGGCCTTGCGCTCGAGTGTCTTGGCCTGACGCTTGTTGCGCGCGACTACGCCCAAACCAAGAGGAACGTCGGATGAGCTTTGTCCTGTGTCTTATCCTGATCCTGCTCGTTCCGCTGGCCATTGCGGGACTCGCGCTGATCAACCAGGGTCTTGGCCGCAGCCGCAGCGCGGCGCACACCATGGTTGCCACGCTCTGCGTCCTCTCTGTCGCGTCCATCGTTTTTCTATTGATCGGCTTTTCCTTCACCGGAGTCGCCGGGGGGCCGGCTCATGCCTTGACGCTCGCGAGATTCCCCTGGAACTGGGCCGCGGCAGAACCTCTGTTCGCGCGGGGCGTGCGTTTTGATGGCACCCCTGTCGCGCTTGTACTGTGCTTCCAGCTCTTCGCCGTCGGTCTTACCGCCATCATCCCGCTCGGCACAGGCTCTGATCGCTGGCGTCTTGCGCCTGCTTGCGTCTCCAGCGCCCTGCTGGCGGCGATCACATTTCCGCTCTTCGCCCACTGGGTCTGGAGTGGCGGCTGGCTCTCGACCATTGGCATCAATTTCGGCCTGGGCTCTGGGTTTGTCGACGCCGGAGGGTCCGGAGTGATTCAGGTTATCGGCGGACTGAGCGCACTGAGCCTTGCGTGGATCCTTGGGCCACGACGCGGCAAGTTCAGCGAGGACCGCACGGCGGCTGCTATCCCCGGACACAACATTGTCCTGGTCCTCTTTGGCTGCCTGCTGGCGCTTGCCGGCTGGATCGCGCTGAACTCCGCCGCGGCCATGCTCTTTACGGGCGCGAGCATCATTGCTGTGCCGAAGATTCTGATCAACACGCTGCTGGGAGCTTCGGCGGCGTGCCTTGGCACGGTCCTCACCACGCGGCTGCGCTGGGGAAAGCCCGATGCGTCGCTTATAGCCAACGGCTGGGTCGCGGGGCTGGTTGCCGGCAGCGCGGGATGCGTTTTCGTGTCTCCCGCGGCGGCCATCGTAACCGGGTTCGTCGCTGGCGTCGGCATCATGTATCTCGTTGAGTTTATTGAACTCAAGCTGCATATCGATGACCCGGGAGGAGCTATCTCCGTGCATGCGGGCGCCGGACTTTGGGGATTGCTGGCTGCCGGAATCTTTGCGACCATCCCTGCGCTCACGCATGGCGGTCAGTTTCTGGCGCAGCTGGTCGGCATAGCCGCCCTGCTGGGGTTCATGTTGCCTCTGATCCACGGGTTGAATCTGCTCGTCGATCGCTTTATGAAGCAGCGTGTCGATGCTGACGGCGACCGCCAGGGCATGGATGTACGTGAGCTTGGCGCCGGTGCTTACCCCGAGTTCGTCGTCCACGGCGATGAGTTTTTGCCGCGCTAGGACCTCCGCGCCACAATCAAAAGCAGCACCAGCACCGCTACAGGCAGCAGTGCCAGCAGCACGTAAAACAGGATTCTCCGCTGTCCCGGAGACTGCCGCTTCTCCCAGTTCGCCTCGTCCAGCCGCTCGGTTACGCCTACCGTCTCCGGATGCTTCAAGTCGTGCGCGAACTCACGCGCATTGGCGTAACGGTTCTTCGGTTCGCGCTCCAGCGCACGATACAGAATCTCCTGCATCTCGGGTGTGATCGCGGGGTTCAGCGTTCTGGGTGGCACCGGCTGATTCAGGAGACGGTCGTTCATTACAGCGAACGGATTCGGCCCTGTGAACGGCACCTGCCCGGTGAGCATCTCGTACAGCATCACGCCCAGCGAATAGACATCGCTGCGTTCATCGCCACGTTTGCCCCGTACCTGTTCGGGCGAGATGTAGTCGGGCGTGCCCATGCTCTGCGAGAAGTTGGCGAACGTCAGACGCCGTGCGCCGGCGTTCGCGGCAATACCGAAGTCGATCAGGCGTATCTGGTCGTCGGCGTCCACCATGACGTTCTCGGGCTTTAGATCGCGATGCACCACGCCCTGCGAGTGGATGTACTCCAGCGCTTCGGATATCCCAATGGTGATTTTCACCGCGCGGTCAAGCGGCAGCGGCTTCTCTTCGTTCATGACCGTGCGCAGCAGGCGGCCGTCCAACCACTCCATGACCATGTAGACCTGCGTGCGGCCGGGGTTGGGCAGCACCTTCATCACGCCGCTATGTTGCATTCGCGTGCCGATGTCCTGTTCGCGCTGAAAGCGGTCGTACAAGATCGGATCGCTTTCCATCTCGGGATGCGGCACCTTGATCGCTACCTGCGTGCCGGTGTCGAGATCGGTTGCGCGAAAGACAGTCGCCATGCCGCTGAGTGCCACCACGCTGTCGAGCCGGTAATGGTCCAGTTGATCTCCGGCCTGGATAGCCGTATTGGGCACATGCATCAGAGCATCCGGTACGGCCGCCCGCGGTACAGGCCCATTCGTTCTACGGAAAGAATTCGAATGAGCTGCACGCTGACGTTGTCATGACCGCCTTCTTCATTCGCTGCGGCCACCAGTGCCTTGGCTGCGGCGTTCAAATCGGTGTGCGTGGCAAGAATGCGTTCCATCATCGGCATGGCGACCAACCCATGCAGGCCATCCGAGCACAACATCAACACGTCGCTGGGCAGGATATTTACCGTGATTGTGTCGGGAGCGACGAACATATCCACACCGAGACAACGGGTCAGCACATGCTTGCGGTCGCTGGCCTCAGCCTCTTCTTCAGAAAGCAGGTTCATCCGTAGCTGTTCGGCGGCCATCGTATGGTCACGGGTGAGCGCCGCGCCGGTGCCATTCCGGAAGAGATAGCAGCGCGAGTCGCCCACATGCGAGATGACGGCGGAATCGAACCGCAGCGCGCAAACGACGAGGGTCGTGCCCATCTGCTGATTGCCCTGGCGGTCGTGGCCGCGGTCGAAGACCGCAGCGTTGGCCTCCTGCACCAGCTTCGGCAACAGCGACACATGCATAACTCCCGGAGGAATCTTGCGAAAGCCGGTGAGCACGGTATCGACGGCGAGCTGCGACGCTACTTCACCCTGCTCGTGGCCGCCAACACCATCGGCCAGCACGAAGACCCAACCCTGCGACTGCACACGCGTTGCACTCGTCGGCAACACGTAGCCGAGCGCATCTTCATTCTGTTCTCTTACGCGGCCGGTGTCGGTAAGCTGGGCAAACTCCAGATCGAGCATAGCCAAATCTACCGCCTTTGACGGTCATCGCGCCACGCGTTGCGCAAAACCTAGCTTTGCGTGGGCTGAACCCGTTCCTTCATCAATACGGTTCGCCCCTCGGACTTGCCCGAAGTGAGGAAGTAGAACCCTCCGTAGACTGCCCACAAGGCCGCGATCCCGAGCGCCAGTCGAGGCTCCATTTTGGTCCCGATGTTCAAGAACGGCAGTACCAGGTAGGCGGCCATGCAGCCCAGGTTCGCCAGCAGACCGAACCCCGGAATGAGCACATGCCGGACAACGCTGTACTTCGGATGGTTGTGATAGGCCACCATACAGAGCACGCAGCTGAGTGCGTAGAGGATAAACGTGCCGAAGTTTGAAGCCAGCGTCACCGTGAGTAGCGAGTTTGGCAGCGCCGCCATCTTGTCGTGCGTTGTGTATCCCAGGTGCGACCAGAAGCCGGCCGGGATGGCCTTGATCGCTGCATCGGTAGGTGCGCCGGCATCGCCAAAGGCAATACAGACTGCGAGACATCCCAGAACCGCCGATATGGCAGCCAGAGTCCAGATCGCGCGGTGTGGCGTCAGCTTTCGATTGTGCAGCAACCCGAAGTGGCCGCGGACTTCCCTGTCCTTGCCCATCGCGTACGTTACTCGCGCACCCGTGTTCATGCACGAAAGCGTCGTCCCGATCAGCGCGAGGAAGACGGTGAACGCTTCCACCAGCATGAAGATCCGTCCCTTGCCGGGACCAAACAGCGCATCCCCTACGATCACCATCATGTCGCCGATGGGCGCCGCGGAACCGGTCGCGCTTTGCATCGTGTATCCGCTGTTCAGGAAATAATTCGCGGCAAAATACTCAAAGAAGTAAAACAGCACACCCTGTACCAGCAGTGACACCAGAACCGCGATAGGGACATCGCGCTTGGCATTCTTGGCTTCGCCACCCATTGCTGTTACAGACTCAAACCCGACCAGGATAAGAATCGCCACCGTCGCCTGCATGAACACCCAGCTCCAGTGATGCGGCGCAACAACAGACTTCGCGTCCGGGTGTGTCAGGAAATTGCCTGAGGCATCCTGCGTCGGATAGCTGATGTGATACGACATCGGCTTCCCGGCGGCATCGAGCTTGGGCAGAGGAACGCCGTTGGCATCGCGATCGATCGTATCGGTCGACACGCCTGCGACGACGGTCGTTGTCGTCTTGAACTCGTACGTGTAGGCCTCGCCCGACGTTGAATCGAACTGGTAGGCGACCGACCCGGGCGGATGGTTCGTACGATACGCCAACGCCAGCACCGCGAAGACCAGCAGCGCCGTGATCTGGATCACGTTGATGCCAAGGTTAATCGCCGTCGAGGCATTCGCTCCACGATAGGCCACATAGGCCACGGCAAATGCGAACACAACAGCCACGGCCATCATGAACATCATTCCAGGATTCGAGGCGCTCATGAAGTTCGGCCAGATCGTACCCACGATATAGCCGCAGAACACACCCATCACGCCTACCATCACGCCCGGGTAGATCCAATAGTACAGATGGGACGCCCAACCCACGATGAACTTCGAGATGCGCGCATACTTCCAGGCGCGATCACGATTCAAGAACGCCTGCTCCGCAAAGTAATACGAGCTGCCTGTCCCGGGGTAAAGCTTCGCCATCTCCGCGTAACAGACTGCTGTGGACAGGCAAAGCACCAGCGCACCCACGATTCCCATCCACATAGCGGGAGCAGAAGCACCTTCGGTCGCCTGCAGGTAGAACGTCAGCCAAAGAAACGCACCCGGCGCGATCAGCGCCATGGCGTTGCTGGTGAGCCCCGTAAGGCCCAACGTGGGTTTCATCTCGGTAGCAGTAGCTTGGATCGGTTCAGACATAAACACTCCGGCGAATAAGGTTCGGCTTATAGCGTCCGGACCGACTGCTATCCGGAGTCCTGATGGTTCACAGAATGTCAGCGTTTCGACTTCGATTGTAAACGACAAAAAGGCGCCCGGCGTTCCGAGCAGAGGATGCTCTGAGTATTCCCTTAGGAATCAACGTTCGCTCAGCAGACAACAATGACCTACGCAAACACTTCCTTATGCATGAATTCGTTGAGGAACTTGCCTTTCGGATCGTATTCGTTCACAAGCCCTTTGAAATTTTGGAAGCGCGGATAACGAGGCTCCAGTCCTGCTTCCTTCAGCGTAAAGACCTTGGCCCAGTGCGGTCTGGCTGCAAAAGGCGCCAGTTTCGCCTCGATCTGTGGAACAACTTTCAGCACGACATCCCACTCCGGCTTCCACGTAAAGTGGATCGCCAGCGATGGCCGCTTGTACGCCATACTCATCCACAGGTCATCCGCCGCGACTGCGCGCAACTCTGTTACCAGTAGATGCGGTGTGATCTGGTCTCGCAAGGTTTCCACAGCGCGAATCGCTTCATATCCGCGGTCAAACGGCACGAAGAACTCCGTCTGCAACTCATTGCCGCTTGATGGCGTAAACCCCATCTTGAAGTGCGGCAGCCGCTCATACCAGGGACCGACGATATTGCCCTGATCGGTACACGCCCCGGGGTTCGTTCCATGCCCTACCGGATGCAGCTTTTCTTTCGCCAGCGTTGCTCCATGAAACATCGGAGCCGGTGCAGCCGTACCGCCCTGATCTACGCGGCGCTTCAGCCATACCTGCTTCGCCAACCCATTCTGCCAGTCGGTAAACAGCGAGACACTATAGGCCGCGTTCATGACATCTGCGAGATGATGCTCAAGTTCAGCGAACGGCAGGTTCTCATACACAACCTGTGTCATATCGAAGCGCGGCTGCACGGCCAGCGTCAGATGCGTCAACACTCCCAACGAGCCCAGGCCAACGACCGCACCGGCAAACCGGTCATCATCCCTGGACCTGGACAAGATATGGATGTTGCCGTCCGCTGCTACGAACTCGATCTCCTGCACCGCGGTTGCCAGATTTCCATTCTTCAGGCCCGACCCATGCGTCGCCGTCGAGCAAGCCCCGCCCACCGAAATATGCGGCAACGACGCCAGATTGTGCAGCGCCCAGCCCTGCTTATCGATCTGGACGGCAAGATCGCCATACTTGATGCCGGCGCCCACACGCACCGTCTTTGCAGCGGGGTCAAGCTGCACGTCCTTCAATCCCAGCGTGGAAATTTGCGCCACCGTTGAATCGGCAATGCCGTTGAACGAGTGCCGCGTGCCGAGTGCCCTGACGCTCGCGACGCCTCGAACCGCGTCCTGCACCTCCGCGACCGTCGCCGGTTCGAACACCTTGTCGGTGTGATAGCGGTAGTTCCCGCTCCAATTCACACGAGGCACGCTCGTTCCAGTTGCCCCCACCGCTTCCGCCATTGATGAAACAGCCATAGTTGCAGCCACCACAATCGAACCCTTCAGGAACTCACGCTTGTCCATATTTTCCTCGCGAAGAGCGCAGGTGTACACCCCGCCCCTTCCGAACCCATTGCCAGCCGTTCATGCGCAAGAACGACGCACAAGTTCTAACGATGTTCGCAGTAGGCCGTCAACTCGCCCAATCCAAAATGAATATGCGCGCAGCCGGCTAGCCAGGACCATCCTGCTATCCGGATATGCGATTCCCTGCCGCTTCGCTTACCATGTTTCAGACGCTTCTTTCATCCGCAGTCGCGCTATGGAGAACCACCTGAGCACTCACACCACACCCACACCGTTCGTCGCAGCCGGCAGCCGGACATCGCATGGATTTACGGCGCCGGCCCGCGTCAACCTTATTGGCGAGCACACGGACTACACCGGCGGTCTCGTTCTGCCCATGGCAATCCCCTTCTATACGGTCGCCTCTATCGAGCCAACCAGCGAACTCCGTTACACGTTTCACAGTGACCTCTTCAAGCAGGTCCGAGAGCTTTCTCTCGAAGACCGTTCCGAAGGTGTCGGCAACTGGAGCGATTATCCCGTAGGCGTCCTTCGCGAGCTCCAGGTCCTCGGCATTGAGCCACCGCCTTTCGACCTTCGGCTTACCGGGAACGTGCCTTTCGGTGCCGGCCTGAGCTCTTCGGCATCCGTGGAAGTTGCCACCGCGATGGCCCTGCTTTCACACGCAGGAGTGGCGCTCACGATCGAAGAAATAGCTCCTCTTTGTCAGCGCGCTGAAAACGCTTACGTACACTCTCCATGCGGGATTATGGATCAGTTCGTCATCACTGCCGCCAAAGCTGGACACGCGCTTTTGCTCGATACCCGATCCCTGAGCTACGAGCACATTCCCATAAACCAGGGAGCGCTTTCGGAAACCTGTATTGTGGTCTGCAACTCCATGGTCAAGCACTCCATCGCCAGCGGCGATTACGGTCAGCGACGCCGCGAGCTGGAAGCCGGACAGACCATCCTCCGCGAGGCTTTCCCGCAACTCCGCGATCTTGGGGACGCGGCCGTTGACCAGCTCGAGCGCTGTGAAGGCGCTATGTCCGCTGAATCCTACAAACGTTGCCGCCATGTCATTACGGAAAACACACGTGTCCGGGAAGCGAAACAGGCCATGCTGGCCGGCGATGCGACGCTTCTTGGCAAGCTGATGCTGAAAGCGCACGCCAGCGAGCGCGACGACTTCGAGTGCAGTTGTGAAGAAGTCGACTTCCTCGTCGATACCGCCTCGAAGCTGGAAGGCTGCTTTGGCGCGCGCCTCACTGGCGGAGGCTTCGGCGGCTGCACCGTCAACCTCGTCGCCCGTTTCAACGCTGACGCCTTCGTTTCCGCTCTCAAATCCGCCTATCTCCAGCGCTACAGCATCAACCCAGACACCTACATCTGCGAAGCCGTCGACGGCGCCGTAGAACGCGCCAAAACCGCGCAGAACAACGAGATTGCCCTCTAATGGACAAAGCCTTCCTGGAACTCTCTCACCGCCGCTGGAACCCGCTCAAACGCGAATGGGTTCTCGTTTCCCCGCATCGCACGCTTCGCCCCTGGCAGGGCCAGACCGAAGAGAAATCCGCACCACCGTCGCTTGCCTACGATCCCGCTTGCTATCTGTGCCCTGGCAACACGCGCGCCGGGGGCCATGTCACGCCCAAATACACCGGAACGTTCGTCTTTGAAAATGACTATGCCGCGCTCAAGTCCGGCGTTCCATCGGCCTCGATGGATCTTGAAAGCGCAGGCCTTCTCCGTGCCGAAGTCGAAACCGGCATCTGCCGCGTCCTCTGCTTCGATCCCCGCCACGACCTCACCCTGGCCACGATGAATCTCCCGGCCATCCGTCGGGTCGTTGACGCCTGGGACGAGCAAGCTACTGAGCTCGGCGCGCGTGACGACGTCAGTTATGTGCAGATCTTCGAAAACCGCGGAGCCATGATGGGAGCGAGCAATCCGCATCCTCACGGCCAGATCTGGGCCACGGAGCACATTCCCAACGAGCCGGCTCTGGAGCTAGCCGCGCAACAGGCTTACTTCGAGCAGCACCGCACGCCGCTCCTCTCCGCCTACCTCGCGCTGGAACTACAAGAGCATGAGCGTATCGTCGCTGAAAACGAAACCTGGGCTGCTGTTGTCCCCTTCTGGGCCGTCTGGCCGTTTGAGACCCTTGTCCTTCCGAAGCGACGCGTAGCCTCGCTTTCCGAGCTCAACAATCCCGAACGGGACGGCCTCGCCGCCATTTTGCAACAAGTCACCAGTGGCTACAACCGCGTCTTTGATACTCCATTCCCGTACTCCATGGGGCTGCATCCCGCGCCCTCTGACAATCAACCCCACCCGGAGTGGCATCTCCATGTTCACTTCTTTCCGCCGCTGCTGCGTTCCGCCTCCATCCGCAAGTTCATGGTCGGCTTCGAACTGCTCGGCAGTCCCCAGCGCGACATCACGCCGGAATCCGCCGCAGAAACCCTGCGCAACGTCATGAACCAGAGTGTAGAGAGTAGAGGATAGAGTGTAGAGAAAATCCTAACGCCAACCTGCCTTCTCTATCCTCTGCACTCTATCCTCTACACTCTTGCAACACTTCGGAGCACTCATGAACCTTCTCGTCACAGGCGGCGCAGGATACATCGGCGGCACGGTCGCCACCATCCTCATGGAGGCCGGCCACCGCGTCACTATTCTCGACAACCTCTGCCATTCCAAGCGCAACGAAGTCCCCAGCGGCGCCGAGTTCGTCGAAGCCGACATCGCAGACCGCCCACAGGTCGAAGCCCTTCTCCGCGAGCTCAAGCCGGACGGCGTACTCCACTTCGCCGCACTCATCGAGGCTGGCGATTCCATGCGCGTCCCGGAGATCTACTTCCGCAACAACACGGCCTCCACGCTCGCGCTGCTCGAAGCCATGCTTGCTACCGGCGTGAAGAAGCTCGTCTTCTCCTCGACGGCGGCCGTCTATGGCGAACCCCGCTCTGTGCCCATCGAAGAGACCGCGCCGCTCGATCCAACCAACGCCTACGGCGAGTCCAAGCTTCTGGTCGAGTACATGCTCAGGTGGTTCCACCAGATCCACGGCCTTCGCTATGCCTCACTACGCTACTTCAACGTTGCGGGCGCATTGCCGCATCGCGGCGAGGCCCACGAGCCCGAGTCCCACATCATCCCGCTCATCCTGGATGTCGCGCTCGGTCGCCGCGACAAGATCTTTATCTTCGGCGATGACTACGACACCCCCGACGGCACATGCATTCGCGACTACATCCACGTCCGCGACCTTGCCGACGCTCACATCCTTGCCCTGCAAGCGTTAGACACCCGCGACAAGCTCATCATGAATCTCGGCAATGGCAGCGGCTTCTCTGTAAAGGAAGTCGTCGAGTCCGCTCGCCGCGTCACCGGCCATGCCATTCCGGTGGAGATGAAGCCCCGCCGCCCGGGCGACCCGGCTCGCCTCGTCGCCAGCTCCGAAAAAGCCAAGGCCGAACTCGGTTGGAAGCCCAGGATCTCAGAGATTGATAGCATCCTGGCCAGCGCCTGGGAGTGGCAGCAGCAGCGCTACAAGTAGCGCCTAGCCCGCCAACTTCTCAAGCAATTCGACGGCCTGCTCGACCCGCGGTTCATACGTGTTTTTCTTCGCGAAACTCTTAGCCGCTTTCTGTACCTTGTTGCCGCCCCAGAAACTGCCTTTTGCGGTCAACCGGGTAACAGCCTCGGCAATAACCGCCGGCGTCACCATCACATCCAGCACCTCGCCCAATCCAAGCCGCTTCACAAGCTCGGCATTGTGCGGTTGGTCGGCGACGGGCGGCAGGCACAGCATGGGCACTCCAGCCTTCAGCGCAGCCATCACCGATCCATGGCCGCAATGGGTGATGAAGAGCGATGCCTCGGGCAGCGTGAGCCCATGGTCGATGTTGCGTTCGATCGTTACATTCTCCCCTGCCGTCAGTTCCTCTGGAGCGATGCCACGTCCCGTAGTCACCAATCCTTCGACAGGCAGTGTAAAAAGAGCATCACAGACGCGCTGCAGGAGACCCAATTGGAACGGTCCCTGGTGTCCACTGCTCAGGCTTGCAACCACCAGCGGACGTTCCGCCAATTTCCTCGCGTATGGCCGTCCGGCAACGACAGACCGCAAAGGCCCAACGAACACCATGTTCTTCGGAAACTTGGCTCCAACGTCAAAGGCCTCATACGAGCAGCAAAGCGAAAGATCGGCAGCGCTGATCATTTCGCTCCACGGAGTCATGGCGCTGTAGACTCCATGCACCAACGCAACCAGCTTCTTCCCGATAGACCAGCCCATCGCAAGCGATGGTCCCATCATGCAATCGACAATCAATATGTCTGGATCGACCCGCGATGCTTCAGCCATAAAGTCGCGAGCCGCCACTTCGTTGAAGCCCTGAAGCCATGACGCAAAATCGAAACCAGCTTGCGCTTTCCCCTGGTCGAGCTGTGGAGCGGTGGCAAACCGCCGAAACTCGCCGCCACTCTGCGTGATTTCGCTCTCCTGCGAATCATGACCAAGGACAATAACTTCGTGGCCTCGTGCAGAGAGAGCCGATATCAGGGCAAGTGTAGGAGGCAGATTCCCGGCCCCGTCCCAGGTCACAAACAATACGCGCATCAAACGTTCCTCAAAACCGGCAGAACTCTCCATCCAGAAAAACCGCAAATCGCCTGCAAACGGAACTCTTTGTCAGACCCCGTAGGTCAAATGGTGGTCGCTCAAACGACCTCCTCGATTCCAAGCTTTGATTAACCGGATCTTTCATTAAACCGTATCAGAAACTGGAAAGCCCGCCCGATCATGCCTCTAGAGTTGTAGCTGGTCAATCGCTCGTTCTGTAGAAATATCGCCGCCCAGAGGGAATCCGGCATCCAAACCATCTGAAGCCACTTAGCGTACGATCTCCGCACGAAAGTTCGAGTAGTATGGCGGCAACCTGACACGGGCCAATCACTCCCGCAAGAGCACTGAGAGGGGACGACGGCACACATGAAATCAACCGTCATTCCTCTTGCCTCCATCCAGCCTGACAAACGCGTTGGCTCCGTCCTCGGGCATCTGCAGGTCGTTTTCCTCACAACCGTCGTAGTCTTTAGCGGGATCACACTCGCGGACTGGGTCATCCCTCCCTTCGGAGCGCTTCTCCCAAACGCCTTTCACCTCATGAGGGCAAATACTTCCCTCCTAACCTTTCTTTGCGGACTAAGCGTCACCCTGTCGCTCCCGCGCCGTTCCAGAGCGGCCCTCCTGGCGGCTCGCATTCTGGCCGGGTTCGTCACGGTCTTTGCAGCCCTGATCCTCCTCAAAGACTTTGCCATCATCAACCTCGGCATCAACACATTTTTGGCTGCTGACGCCAAGGCCATGTATCCGGGCAAGGTCTCCCCTGAGGCAGCGCTAACCTTTCTGCTGCTGGGTATCGTACTGTCAGCGCTTCGCGCCCGCAAAAGTGTTCTTTCTCGTCTGATCGACATCACCACGCTCTTCCTCTGCCTGTCCATGCTCGTTTTCCTGGCCCGGTACTTCTTCGGGTTGAGTCACCTCTTCGTCAACCATGAAGAGAATCCCTTTTCTGTTCAGACCCTGGTTTGTCTCCTGCTCCTGATCTGCCTTGTAGGAAGCAGACGTGCGGAGTATGGATTTTTTGCCATCTTCCTCGATCGCGGCAGTGGGGGCATGACCGTGCGGAACGCTACCCCATTAGCTATCCTTCTGCCTTTTGTTATCGTCATCCCAAAGGAAGTGCTTGTTCGACTCACCCCCGACAGGGAGATCGCCCTGACAGCGATTTCTACGGCCATTCTTGCCATCGTTGCCGTCTGTCTCGTTCTTCTCCTCGGCTGGCGGACGAAAGCCTTCGAAGCGACCATCCACGAACTTTCCCTTCGAGACGATCTGACCGGCCTGTACAACCGGCGGGGCTTTTACGTCCTTGCCGAACAGGCCTTCCAGCTAGCCCACCGGACTCGCGATTCCTTTACAGTGCTTTTCTTCGATATGGATAACCTCAAACAGGTTAACGACGAACTTGGTCACGAAGTCGGTTCGGAATTGCTGCAGGAAATGGCCTCCCTTCTCGTTCGAACTTTCAGGAAAACCGACGTCATCGGACGAATTGGGGGAGATGAGTTCGTAGTCGCGGGAGAATCGAACGATCCCGAAATGGCGAACGTCGCTCGTCGGCTTGATGAAGCAGTCGCCCGGGCCAATAGTCTGCCTATGCGGAAATATCAATTGAGCTTTAGCATGGGCGCCATCGCCTCGGGCACGGATATGGTCGTGAGCCTTGAAGGACTTCTCGCGAAAGCCGATGCCAGCATGTACGAAGACAAACGTCGAAAAAAGCATCCTTCCGCGATTCCGCCCGTCGTCGTTCCCATCTAATCAGGATCAAGCGTGCATGCTTTGCCGTTGACGCTCCCCGACCCCGCTGTTATCGTGAACCCATACACATCCATGGCGATGGGGTTCGCCGGCCGCTCTGCTCCCAGAGCTGATAACTCCTACATCTCGTAGGAGGCCGTATGCCCAAAACCTCGCCCCGCTTCAGCTCCACACTGAAACAGCTCCTGGTCCTCGCCCGCTGGATTCCCATCTCCGCAGCCGTCGGCATCCTTGCCGGTTCAGCGTCCGCGCTGCTCCTGTGGTCACTCAATGTCGCCACAGACATACGCGAAGCCCACCACTGGCTGATTCTTCTGCTCGCGCCGGTCGGCGTCCTCGTCGGCCTCATGTATCACTATCTTGGCCGCAAGGTGGAAGCGGGCAACAACCTCATCCTCGAGCAGGTCCATAGCCCCAGCGAAGTCATCCCCGTCCGCATGACGCCGCTTATCCTGATCGGTACCTTCCTCACACACCTCTTCGGAGGTTCTGCCGGACGCGAAGGCACTGCCATCCAGACCGGCGCATCGCTCGCCGACCAGCTCACCAGGCCGCTTGGCCTCAACCCGCGTCAACGTCACATCCTGCTGATGTGCGGCATCGCCGCCGGCTTCGGCTCCGTCTTCGGGACTCCGCTCTCCGGCGCCGTCTTCGGCCTGGAAGTCCTCGCTATCGGCAGCGTCAACTATGAAGCCCTTGCACCTTGCCTGCTCGCCGCTTTCTTTGGCGACCTCACGACCAAAGCCTGGCGCATCCACCACACTATCTACACGGTTACGTCGGTCCCAACAATCACCGTCAAGGGCATCTTCGCTGCCATGGCTGCGGGAATCATCTTCGGTCTTGTCGGCATGGCCTTCGCACGCACGACGCATGCCATCTCCCATTTCTTTCGCAGCCGCATCAGCTATCCTCCGTTGCGCCCGGCCGCCGGCGGGCTGCTCGTCACCGCGGCCGTCTTCGCCTGTGGCAGCACAAGATTCATCGGCCTTGGCATCCCCACCATCGTCGCCAGCTTCAACCAGCAGCTCCCCGTTTACGATTGGGCCGCGAAGTTCCTCTTCACCGCCGTCACTCTCGGTGCGAGCTTCAAGGGCGGCGAAGTCACCCCATTGTTCTTCATCGGTTCGACGCTGGGCAACGCGCTCTCGCACATACTGCCGCTACCTGCATCGCTCCTCGCCGGAATGGGCTTCGTAGCCGTCTTCGCCGGCGCCGCCAATACGCCGATCGCCTCCACCTTCATGGCTTTCGAGCTCTTCGGCTCTGAGGCCGGAGCCTTCGCCGGAATCGCCTGCATCCTCAGCTATCTTTTCTCCGGACACGCCGGCATTTACCGCGCGCAACATGCCCCGAATCACAAACATGAAGGCATGACCTACGACCCGGACGAGCCAAGCCTGTAACTTCTCTTACCTGCCGCAAGTCTAAGCAGCGACAATTCCATACTTCTCCGCCAAAAACTCCCTCACCGCCGCAGGCATCACCCCCGCCAACTCCTGCCAGCTCAGCAATGCCATCCGGCTCCGCAACTCGTAGCTCCTCAACGCCCGCAGTACCCGGAACCACATCTCTGTCATGTCCGCCCGGCGTCCATCGCACAACACCATGAAGCGCGCGTCTTCCTGCACAGCCGCCAGTACGCCTCGCACAAGCTGATACCCGTGGACCACATCCCCTGACCACGGCAGCTCTTCCACATCGAACACCGCATCGACGGCGCAATAACGCATCAACCTCTGTCCGGAAGCCGTCCCAAACCCGCCTTCGGTCAGCTTCGCTTCCACCATCAAATTTCCCAACCTCATGTCCAGCTCGGTGCGGTCCACCTCATCGCGCCGCATCGCAATCCGAGCCCGCGCTCCAAACTCTGGCTTCAGCCCAGCTTCCACGCCCAACAACGAGCAAACACCCGGTCGACACAGCACCCGCGGATAACAAAACAGGTTCATCAACAGAGCATCTGAGCTGCTCGCGCACTCCAACTCTCCGCGCCATCGATCCGCAGCCCTCGGCACTCGCGCACTAGCCGTATAACTCTTGCCCAGTCTCTTGCTCCACTCAGCATCAGCACAAATTCGCCGATACGCTGCAGCCAGAAAATTCCCATGCACTCCGCCATCACCGCTATAGATCACGCTAGGCGCTGTACCGAACGTCATCTCATGCGCAAAGCTCTCACCCCGCGCGACACTCCGCGCATTCACCTCAAGCCTCAAACCATTCGCACTCAATCGCCGCTGCATGGAAACAATCATAAGCGAACAAATAGCGAATTCTCCACCACATAAGATAACTCCAGCATGCGCATCGCCTCGCTTCAGCCTTCCATCACCCTCACTCTCCACGCCCTCGGTCGCGCCGACCATCTCTGCGCCATCACCAAATACTGCCTTCACGCCCTCCCGGAACTCGCCAACCGCAATCTCCCCATCCTGCACGACTCCTGGACCGCCGACACAACCGAGATCACCACCACCAACCCGGATCTCGTTATCGCGTCCGTTCCCTACCGTATGGAGTCGCTCGCCGCCATCCTCAAGGCCTCCATCCCAGTCCTGACGCTCGCACCCCGCAACCTCACCACCATAGTTGCCGACATTCGCCTTCTTGCCACCCTCACTCACGCAGAACCGGAAGCCGAAGTCCTCATCCAGCACTTCAACAAAACGCTCGAAGAAGCGCGAACCCGCACGGAATCGCTCGCGCGGCTCACCGTCTATTGCGAAGAGTGGGGCAAGCCCCTCATCCAATCCCAAACCTGGGTCGCCGAACTCGTCTCCGCAGCCGGAGGCGCGTTCGTCGGTACTCCTGGAGCTCACACTACAGCCGAAGACATCGCTGCAGCCGACCCAGACATCCTTATCTTCGCCTGGTGCGGCGCAGGTGACCGCGTTCCCCTGTCCCGTGTCATCGAGCAGCGCAGCTGGCAGAATCTCCGCGCCGTCCGCGATCGTCAGGTCTTCTGTGTCCCCGACCAGTACCTCAACACTCCGGCCCACACGCTGCTCGAAGGCCTTGCCCACCTGGCCGCGGCCATCCATCCCGAGCAGTTTCCGCGGGCCGCAAGTCTTATCCAAATCCACTAACACGGCAATAAACCAGCGGCATGCGATCCGGAACGTTCCTGCAGTCTCAGGAAATGCTATTGCTGGGCTGCTACCGGAGTTGTCGAAACGCCCTGAGCACTCGGCAGTGTATAGATCACTTCCCCCGCGCGGGTGTAGTGCAGTTCTTCGCGAGCCTGATGCTCAATCGCTCCGGGATCGTTCTGTAGCCGGTCTACATGCCCGCGCAGCCGTTCATTCTCAGTCTGCAACATCTGCATCTGCTTCTGCAGAGCCTTCGCTTCTTCACGCTTATGCTCAAAAACAGTAAGTCCGTTGTGCCCGAAGACAACTCCGTAACCCATAAGCAAAGCCAATGCGCCGACTCCTACCGTCGCCGCTTTTCGCCGCCAGCTATAGACCCGCTCGCGTACCTGATCCGCAATCTCCGGCAGGCGTGGAGTGATCCCTCTTTTGTCTTCTGCCGCCATCAGTAGCCCTTTCAGTAGCTCGTTGCAACGTGCTCAAGCTACTGACATTACCTCTTCCAGTATGAGGCCCCAAGTCCGCCTCTTCCAGAAACAAATTCAGGGGGAATCAAACTCGGTATTAAACTCCTCCCCGGCGACAATCTTCCTTCATCAACCCAAAACCGTTTTCCATCACGACAAACTCGAAGAATGTGGACTTCCGGAGCCGCCTCCCTTTGCTATTCTTACAGTGACTATGCGGATACTCCTTGCCATGTCGGCGCTTGCGCTCGTCGCTGTTCTATGGGCAATCGTCTCTATTGGCCGGCACATCTACAAGGCTCGCCGCCGCGCGCGCTTCTTGGGTGAGCGTCGTCCGCAGTCCTGGGCTGACCCTATTCTTATCCCTTCACCGCAAATCCCCGCGGGGAACGCCGCGCCTACGGCAGCTGAGTTCAGTTTCGCCGAGCTGGCCATGAAATCTTTTTCGGCCCCGCAAGTTCTTGCTCCAACCCCAGTCGACGTGCCCCTAAAGGCATCCTCCGTGGCATCGCCAGCGCTCGCCCCAGCTTCGGCTCCAATGTCCTCAGCCGGCCGCGCGGTCGCACCGCAGAGCGTGTCCGTCGGCGCGCTCGGTCTCATTGCTGCCGCCCGAAAGCTCTCGCAGGATATGCCACTGCCACAGGTGCGGCCCTCAGGATCGCGCCCCGCTTTCGATCCCTCAGCAATGTCGCGCCAGATTCCTCCTGCGCCACTCCAGACTTCCCTGGCTCCTTCGGCTGAGGTAGTCACACAGTTACCGGCGATTGAGACCTTCTTGCCTCCGCTTCCGGCACTTCCGCTCATAGAGCCGACGGCCACGGCGTTCACAAAACTCGCATCGAACAGCCTTGATCTGCCGCCCAGGAAACAGCCCCAGCCTGCTGAGTCCGCCGCAGCAAAGACACCTGAAGTTCCCGCAGTTCAATCGGATCCTTTTCTCCGCCGGCCGGTGCGTTCTGTTCATCCGCCGCATCCTGCCCCGCCCTTTGCACTCCCCCTACGGCGTCCCGATTGGGTCTATTTCAATAAAGATATGGGCGATCTTTCCGATCCCACTCCAAGCCGTATCCGGGACCGCGTCCGGTCGCGTTAGAATTGTCCTGAGCACTTTAAGACATCTATGCAGACCACACTGACCCAGCCCGCCTCTCCCGCGCTTTCCGGCTTCGCCGCAACCCTCCCCGGCAAGCTGCTGGTCGGCCTCGCCGCGACCGCCGTCGTAGCCGCCGCTGCCCACATCGCGTTCCCGCTGCCCTTCACGCCGGTTCCGTTCATTCTCACGCCGCTTGCCGTGCTCGGAGTCGGTCTCGCGCTTGGTCCAGCCGCGGGCTTTTTCAGCATGCTGGCATATCTCGCTGAAGGCGCAGCTGGTTTGCCGGTATTCAGCCCCACCGGCCTCGGAGGCGTGGCACAGCTCCTCGGCCCCACCGGCGGCTTCCTCATGGCCTACCCACTCGTGGCAGCCATCGCCGGTGGCTTGACGCGGCTGCTTTCCCGCCGCACCTCCAGCTTTCTGGCCGCAACGATCGGCTGCACCACGGCAATCACAGTTCTCTTCCTCGGCGGCGCTTCCTGGTTCACGCTCTACGCACACCACTCACTGCACGCAACCTGGATTGGTGCCGTTGCACCGTTTCTGCCGGGCGAAGCCGTCAAGGTCGTTGCTGCCGCAGGCATTTACAGCACCCTGACGAAATCGTCACGCAGCTAAATCCTTTCCGCCACATCCTATAAACTTCAGGCAGAGCTGCGCCATCGTGCGGCTCACCCAGACTTAGCCAGTAATAGAAGGACCGCATGAACCCCGCATCAACCGAAGTTCGCGACATCAGCATTGCCCATAGCCCCGACTCAGACGATGCCTTCATGTTCTACGGCCTCGCCACCAACAAGATCCGCGTCCCGGGCTACCGCTTCAACCACACCCTTACCGACATCGAAACGCTCAACCACAAGGCCATCAACGAGCAGTTTTACGACGTCACGGCGATCAGCTTCCACGCCTACCCCTACCTACAGGACAACTACACCCTGATGGCCTGTGGCGGTTCCGTGGGCGAAGACTACGGCCCTATGATCGTAGCCTCTAAAAACTACACGCTCGACGAGGTCAAGAAGCTCAAGATCGCCGTTCCCGGAACCCTCACTACGGCCTATCTCACGCTCAAGCTCTTCGGCCCCGACATCGAAACCGAGGTCGTCGAGTTCGACAAGATCATCCCCGCTGTCGTCTCCGGCAAGTACGACGCTGGCCTCATCATCCACGAAGGCCAGCTCACTTACGGCCAGGACGGCCTCACGAAAATCCTCGATCTCGGCGTCTGGTGGCGCGAGCAGACCGGCCTTCCTCTGCCTCTGGGAGGCAATGCCATCCGCCGTTCGCTCGGTCCGGAAGTCCAGCTCATCACCACCAACGCTCTTCGCGACAGCATCCAGTACTCGCTTGACAACCGCGAAGCGGGTCTGGAATACGCCATGCAGTTCGCCCGCGATCTGGATCCTTCGCTGGCCAACCGCTTCGTCGGCATGTACGTCAACGAGCGCACGCTGAACTACGGTGATGATGGCCGCAAAGCCATCCACAAGCTCCTTGAGATGGGCTATGATCGCGGCATTATCCCCATCAAGGCAAACGTCGATTTCGTCGGCTAATTTGGGAAAAAGCTGCCCAATCTTTTACGCAACACCCATGAAAGATTGGGCAGCCTCTTCCCTCTAACCCGGTGGAAAACAGCGCGCCTGGAACGACGGCTTGCTGTGGTAAACTAACCTTCGTGCAGTGAAGTTCCTGCACATCCCTGAAGCGAGCTTGAAACAAGCTTTTTTGTTCGCTCCTTGCCTTCCCTGGGCGAGTTTGAAGGAATGGACGCGTAGCTCAGCTGGTAGAGCATTCGACTCTTAATCGACTGGTCGCAGGTTCGATCCCTGCCGCGTCCACCATAATTCCCTTAAAACAATTGCTTGCCGGAATCCGCTGACGGTGTCGCTCGCCGTGGATCCCCGCAGCGAGTTGACAGCAGCCCCGCCTGCCAGACCGCAATCAGGCTGACATGACAGCCCACGTAGAAGCTCCGGCGCGTTCGGCTGGATCAACGTCTTATCGCCTGGGTGAGTGACAGGGAATACCCTCCGCCAGCTCTGCTCCGGGAGGGCTGGTTTCTTGGATGATTCCCCACCCCTAAACGCTCCCTTCGCCCGGCGTTGGCTGCCGACGACACCGTGTGTTCACCGTGTCTCACCGCCTTCCCCCTTGTTGGGCGCCTTGATAACCTCCTAACCTTTTGCTGCTACAAGATGTTGAGTCTTAGTCGCATCAGGGGTTCACAACAATATTGTTGCCTCAATCTTGTTGTCGTTCTTTGGTCATCCGGAAAGGGTCGTTGTGTGAAATGACTTGCAAGTCCAATTCAACAGGAAGCTCTCAATTTTCTGATGTCCGGATCGCACCTGTACCGTGCGGTGAGCGCCAGGACAGAATTAGCCTGAATCACCAAACATTCATCGTAATCACCCACTTTTCCAAGAAGTCCATTGCGAGGTCTAACATGTTGCACTTTTCCCGAGGAGTAGCCGTCCGCATGCGGAGTCTAGCCGCCACTGCAATCTTTATCCTGTTCGTTGCCGGTCGAATGCTTGCGCAGGGAGGCAACGCCGGAGTGGCGGGATTCGTTCAGGATCCATCAAAGGCATATATACCCGGCGTCAGGGTGCTTGCCGTCAATACCGACACGAATCAGCAGTTTGAGGCGAAGACAAACAAGGACGGAAGCTACAACCTCCCGTCCCTCCCCGTCGGGCCATATCGAATCCAGGTCGAGAAGACGGGCTTCCGGAACATCCTGAGGGAAGGCTTGTTTTTGCACACGCAAGACGTCTTGCAGTTCAACTTCCAGATGGAGATCGGTCAAGCCAGCGAGACGGTTACGGTCAACGGCGAGGGCAATACGATCAATACGAGCGACGCCAGTGTGGGTACTGTCATCGACCGCAAGTTTGTGGAAGACATGCCGCTGAATGGAAGAAGTTTCCAAACCCTGGTCCTGCTTTCGCCGGGCGTGATCACCAACACCCCACAGGCTATCTCCAGTACCCCACCTTCGAATGATCAGGGGGAGTACAGCGTCAATGGCATGCGCTCGGACTCCAACAACTTTATGGTGGATGGCGTCAGCGCCAGTAACATGGCTTCCAACGCCAGCAACGCTGCATCCGCTGGGATGCTGGGCAGTGCCACGGCCCTTGGAACGACACAGGCGATGCTTTCTGTCGACGCGATGGAAGAATTTCGCATCACGACCTCGACGTATTCCGCTGAGTTCGGCAGACAACCGGGCGCGCAGGTCAGCTTCCGTACGCGCTCCGGTACCAATCTGTACCACGGGACAGCCTACGACTCCCTGCGCAACTCAGCGTTCGATGCCAACAACTGGTTTAACACCTACAACACAACTCCTATCCCGACGCCCGCGGAGCGCCAGAATGACTTCGGCGGGACCTTCGCCGGTCCACTTTCTATACCGCACCTTTACTCGGGCAAGGACCGGGCCTTCTTCTTCTTTGCGTATGAAGGCCTTCGCCTGGATCAGCCTCAGGCTGCAATCATCAACGACGTTCCTTCCAATGGCACCTTCAATACCGGAACCTATACGAATGCCACATACAAGAATCTCCGGCTAAACGCCCCGGCCAGGTTGCAACCGCTGCTGAACGCCTATCCACTGCCGAATTGTTCCACCGCGCAGGATCCTCAGTGCGTGGATTACGGAGAAGGCGGTTCTCCTTATATTCAAAGTCCAACCTCCACTGGCGTGATCGATTCGGAGAGCCTCCGCGTCGACTATCAACTCCTGCCCACGCTGCGCCTCTTCGCCCGTTACAACGACACGACCAGCAGCCAGGTTATCAACGCGTTGTACAAAACTATAAGCAGCTACCGCAGCCGGATCTACCTTCTAGGTGTCGATAATGCCTTCGGCACCACTATTTCTAACGAGTTGCGCTTGCAGTATTCGCCGGCTCTGGCAGTGACTGCAAGTACTCTTTACCCCGTAGGCGGATCCGTGCCGATCGATCTGAACGGCGCGCAAGGAACAGCTACGATCGGCGGCGAGACCAAGATCAACATAGAACTGCCGAACTCCGCACTCCTCTATCAGCAATCCTACGGATCGAAACAATTCCAGCCGAACGCCACGGACGTACTCACATGGACGCACTGTAGACACCTCTACAAAGCCGGTGTGGATTACCGCCAGACAACCGCCTACTACGGCGATGGAAGCCTGTCTCGCGGCCCTTACTATAGCTACACCTACAACAGCACTGCCAAGGTCATAACCGATGAGCCGACTGTTTCCGCCAAGAACTATCTTCGTACGGATCCCACTACCAAAAACCTGGGACTTTTCGTCCAGGATGACTGGCGCGTCAAACCGCGGGTAACTCTCTCCCTCGGACTGCGCTGGGACTTAGCGCCGCCGCCGACAGAATCCGGGGCTCAGATGTATACCTATACCGGCAACATCAACAATCCTGCCTCACTCGCGTTGTCTGGCCCAGGCGCCCCTTTGTACCGGACGACCTGGTATGACTTCGGACCTCGGTTAGGTGTGGCAGCTACCCTCTATGACCAGCCCGGCCATGAGCTTGTGCTTCGCGCCGGCGCTGGACTCTTTTATGACACCATCGCTCTGAATCAAACCTACGGTGCTGGTTTTGGCGTGGGGACGGCATCAACCGGAACCTACACAGGAACGCAATACTACCCGGCTGGGACCACTCCCCCCGCTGGGAAAACCTACGGATGGCCGGGCAACACAACCGAGCTTTTACCGATTACCACTACGGCTCCATATGCGCTAGAAGAATATCCGAATAATCGGATCACTCCTCCCCCGGCGGTTCAATGGAATGTCACTCTCGAGCAGGCGCTCGGCGGAAAACAGAGCGTCACCATGGGTTATGTCGCGTCTCTGGGGCTCAAGCTCGCAACCTACCAGGAGTATGACATCGCCACCCTGAATCCCCTCTTCAATGATATGTTCCTCTACCAGAATGGCCCGGGTTCGAACTACAACTCCCTTCAGGTGAAGTATCAGCGGCAGGTAGCCAACGGACTTCAAGCCATTGGGGCCTTTACCTGGTCTCACATGATCGATTGGGCAAGTACGGAAGACTTCGATGCCGTCTTCCCTCTTCAAAGAGGGAACTCGAACTTGGATGTCCGCGAGAACTTTACCGGCGCCATCGTCTACAACCTCCCCATGCCATACCAGAATCACCTCGAAAAGGCGATCCTCGGTTATTGGAATGTTGACGGATGGTTCGTCGCGAGGACAGCCTTTCCCTGGGAGCCCGTCGGCCCCGCAGTCACCGAACCGCTCACCGGCGATATCATCAATTCGCAGCTAAATTACAACGGTTCCCTCACTCCGTATGTGCGCGCATCCGGAATTCCCGGTGGACGCGAGATCAATCCAGCCAATTTCAGTATCCCAACCAACTTACTGATACCTGGTACCGCGCCACGCAACTTTTTGCGTGGATTCGGAGAAGCTCAGGCAAACGTCGCCGTGCAGCGCGACTTCCCACTCTTTGAGCGTTCGAAGCTTCAGTTCCGTGCGGAGTCCTTCAACATCCTGAACCATCCTAACTTCGGAACGATCAGCACAACTTGCGGACCCACAACTGTTGGAGCCACGTGCAATAGCCCCTTGATGGGGCAAGCCACCAACACGCTTTCAACCGGCCTGGGTGGCTTGTCCTCCTTGTACCAACAGGGTGGGCCGCGCTCCCTGCAATTCATGCTGAAACTTCAGTTCTAGCTGCGTGTTGTGGGAGCGTGCGTAGCCGCTGCGCACGTTCCCCACAGAACCTGTTCCAATCATCAAGACAATGTCATAAAGGTACTGGGGACAGCGCTGACCGGCACATTTGCCGCTTAACCTCGTCTCGGGAGCTTCGATGAATTTCACACGCCAATTCGCTGTGGCTGCTGCAATTTCATTTGTTCAACTCGCAGCCATTGTGGCGCAGGCTCCGAACGCAGGACAGGCCGGAGAGCCGCTGGAGACGGCCGTGCTCCACGCTGAAGCGCAGTTGGTCATCGTCGATGTCACCGTGCATGATAAGAATGGCCACCCAGTCCACGGGCTCAAACGTGACGACTTCACACTCACCGAGGCTAAGCAGCCTCAACCTATCAATCACTTCGAAGAGTACTTCCCCCAGACGCCGCCCGTAGCCGGCCCCGAGTTGCCGCCAATGCCGCCCGGCACCTTCACCGATTACACCGCTGTGTCGCCCGAGGGCGCGCTCAACATCCTTTTGCTCGACACGCTCAACACTCCGATGGTCAATCAATCGTATGTGCGCTCGGAGTTGCAGCAATATGTAAAGAAGGCGAAGCCCGGAACGCGCATCGCCATATTCGGCCTCTCGCAGAGGCTATTTCTTCTTCAAGGATTCAGCTCCGACCCGCAAGTGCTCAAGGACGCCGTCGAACACAAGATAGTGCAGCGCCCCTCCAGCCTGATTGACGACGCTATCGGCTCGGACTCGACGCCGGATGCGCCATCCGATACCGTCAGCGCGATGCCCGCTCTGGATGGGGGCGCCGCCGCCCAAATCCAAATCGTCTCCAACCTCCAACAATTCGAGTCCGAGCAGAAGGCTTTTCTCACGCAGCTTCGTATTCAATACACGCTCGATGCCTTCAACGCGCTTGCGCACTACCTCTCTGCGTTTCCCGGTCGCAAGAACCTCATCTGGTTTTCGGGCTCATTTCCTATCGACATCCTGCCCGATCCGACCATCGAAAAAGGCTTCGCCGTGATGGAAGAAAACAGCCCTGAGTTTCGCGAAACGACCGATCTGCTCTCAAAGGCGAGAGTCTCTGTCTATCCGGTGGATGCTGCCGGCCTCAAGCTTGATCCGACGTTGTCGGCCGGCGCCAGCAAGGGTGACCCATTCGGCAAGAGCTCAGGTACGTTTTATCAGGATCTGGCCAGCGAACACATGACGATGAACCAACTCGCCGAGGATACTGGCGGAACGCCTTTTTACAACAACAACGATCTTGCCTCTGCCGTCCAGGGCGCCATTGAGTCAGGCTCCAACTACTACACGCTCACCTATGCGCCATCGAACAAAAACTATAACGGTACGTTCAGGGATATCCGCATAACTCTGAACGGCAACCTTCAGGCTGCCGGATACCTCCTGAGCTATAGACGCGGCTACTACACCGAAGACCGGAACCATCCTCCCACGACAACAACTTTCACTGCGACCGCCACGAACAGCAACAATCTTTATGCGCGCGCGGCGATGGCGCACGGTGCGCCCACCCCTCAGGACATTCTCTTCAAGGTGCGCGTGCTGCCTATCGGCACGGCGTCGGAAGAAACGCTGGCCCCATCCAACAATTTAGATCCCAACCATCCAAGCAAGCCGCCGTTCCGCCGCTTTGCCGTTGACCTCTCCGTCGTGGCAAACGACATTCAGGTCACGCTCAACAAAGACGGTCGTCGAACCGGGAGCGTCGAGTTCAGCATACTGCTCTATGACAATGATGGCCGACTGCTAAACGCTACCGGGGAAAAAATGCAGCTCGACCTCACAACCGAAACCTATAAACGATTTGTCGGAGGCATCAACGCGCATTTTGAAATCAGCGTACCGCTGAAGGGTGGGGAGGATTTCCTTCGCATCGGAGTTCACGATATTCCGTCAAACCGTTTCGGGGTGGTGGAGTTGCCCGTCGCCTCGGTGGCGCGGCTTACGCCACTCCCTGCAGCCCAGCAGTGATCGATTACTTCGAGTTGCGATGCAAGTCATGGGAAAGACTAAGCGTCATGAAAATGACCCATAGATAATTTGGCCAGTTTGGGGGACTCTTTTGAATCGATATTTGGCAAAGGCGACCGGCGTTGGTGCTCTCGGCGGCCTTCTGTTCGGCTTTGATACTGCGGTGATCGCCGGGACAACCCAACAACTTACGGAGGTCTTCCATCTTACTGCGGTGACGCTAGGCATGACCCTGTTCATTGGACTGGCTGGGACCGTGATCGGAGCCATGTGCTCCGGCATTGTCGGGCAGAAACTTGGCGGCCGGGAAGCTTTGAGGATCATGGCCGTTCTGTACACCGTCTCCAGTATTGGTTGTGCGATTTCATGGAATTGGGACGCTCTCATGGTGTCTCGCTTTATTGGGGGACTCGGGATAGGAGGTTCGTCGGTACTTGGTCCTGTCTACATAGCCGAGTTGGCGCCGCCGAAGTGGCGGGGTCGAATGGTCGGACTATTCCAGATCAATATTGTTGTTGGAATTCTCCTTGCCTACCTCTCCAACTACATCATCACAACGATGAATCTCGGGGTTCTTCAATGGCGATGGGAATTCGGTGTCGCGGTTGTGCCGTCAACTATATTTCTCATTCTTCTATACGGGATACCACGCAGTTCACGCTGGCTGGTGACAACGAATCGGACGTTGGAAGCCCGGCACGTTTTAGAGATGATGGGCTCCCCAGACTCCGAAGAGGAGTTGCGAGAGATCATCGAATCAATCCATCTCGAGCGTGGCGAAAAACAGGAGTCGCTGTTCCAGCGGCGATATAGCGCTCCCATTTTTCTGGCCATCACAATCGGCATCTTCAATCAAGTGTCCGGCATCAATGCGATCCTGTACTACTCCAATTACATCTTCGCGTCCGCGGGATTCAGCTCGACCTCTGCTGCGTTGCAAACAGTGGGTATCGGTCTGGTCAATCTTTTGGCCACATTCTTAGGGATGAGTCTCATTGATAAGGTTGGCCGCAAGACTCTGCTGCTGATTGGAGCGGTAGGAATGGCGCTTGCTCTGGCAGGAACTGCCGCAATCTTTTCCGCGAATACGCATCAAGGCGCCTTGATATGGTTGCTGGTCATGTTTATTGTGTTTTTTGCAATCTCGCAAGGCTCCGTCATTTGGGTGTATCTAGCGGAAGTGTTTCCAACGCGCGTACGCTCCAAGGGCCAGAGTTTGGGTTCCTCTTCGCATTGGATAATGAATTCTCTTATTGCCGGCACATTTCCATACGTCGCCGCGAAATCGCATGCGGCGCCATTCGTGTTTTTTTCCGCAATGATGGTGCTCCAGTTTCTTGTCGTGGCATTTCTTTATCCGGAGACCAAGGGAAAATCGTTGGAAGCCATTCAAGCTAAACTCGGCATCCACTAAACCCGGTTCGCTACAAGCCTGCGAGGAGCTTCCATGTTGAATGTGATCGAGAAGTCATTGCTGCACATAGACACTTTGATGGTCGTCGTGCCGAGCTGAATAACGAAGGCGTGGGCATCCACGCGAGTGCTCCTGATAGCAACGTCGCACCGGATGAAATTTGAATAACCGTCAATCCGAGCAGTGCATGACTGGATGGGACTGGCGAAGACTTTGACAGTAGATTCTGACATACAACCCTGGAGTGTGACATCCGTGAAAATTTCGACCCAACCCAAAATTCTGATCGCGCTTTTGATCGTCGGATTAGTGTTTCCGCAACAGGCTTTCCCGTGGGGCCGGACTGGTCACGCAGTAGTGGCCGATATAGCTCAAGCTCAACTGACCCCCATCGCCGCCGCTCAGGTGCAACGACTCTTGGCTGTGGAAGGCGCCAAGAACCTGTCCGATATTTCCAGTTGGGCGGACGCAGCGAAGCGCGACGGTCTTGCTGGCAGTCCAAGTCATACCATCCGGCTGCCGTTGGACAATACCCCTCCCGGGCCGCACCCGTGTCCAGGGCACTTCTGCGCCGACGATGCACTCACGCTATACGGCGCAATCCTGGCCGACCCCAAACGCTCGGATATTGAGCGGGAAATCGCTCTTAAGTACATCGTTCACTTGGTTGGTGATTTGCAACAGCCGCTACACGATACCGACGCAACGGGCAGCGGGATCAAAGTGGTGTTTGAGGGGAAACAGACCGAATTGCACGCGGTATGGGATGACGAAATCATCGCGGAGCATGGAGGCAACGCATCACAGATCGCCAACGAGCTGATAAAGTCGGGAAAAGTTGTAGTCGCTGGGGGTACACCCATGGATTGGGCAAAAGAGGGCCTGGTGATCGCGCAAAATCAGATCTATGACACGGTGCCTCGGCATCCATCCGCCGTCGTCATCCTACCGCCGGATTATGGACGAACCAAATGGCCCATTGTTGAGCAACGCCTGCTGCAAGGTGGACTACGGCTCGCAGCCCTGCTGAACTCGTTGCTGCAATGATGCCGGATTGCCGTAGCACGTTCTCAACGCAAAAAGTGGTTGAGGTTCTCACGGTCTGATTAGTGAACATGCGCGGAGAGCACGTGTAGATTGCTAACGCCCGAACGAAGGAAGTCGCTTTGGAGAAGAACGTCGAAGTTCTTTACCGTTCCGTCTGGGCGCTGAGCACGAGCCAGAATTGGATCGAGAAGTTGGTGATCAGACAAGAAATCTGACGCCGCATACACCCCGCCCATAGTTGTCCCTTGCACCAGGAGAACTCGCCCACTTCCCTGCGAATTATCTGTCAATGAAATCAAACTTAATCCGCCCTGGGTTCCATTTTTAAGTGTCCAGGTGTAAATCGACTTCTCACCGGGTTGGGGAGTCTTATTGATGACCGTAAACATATCTTGAGTCGGATCCCATGACATTTGCAAACTTAGCGCAGACTGAAATAGCCCGGACCAGGGGTTGTAGCTGCTCGTTCCCATCAGGATAAGGTTGGCGCCCTTGAGGTCTCGCGCTGTCAGGTCACGAGCAAAACGAATCTGCGCGCGGTCTGAATTGGCCTGTGGCAGCCGAATCAGCTTTGCCACCAATAGCATGTCAGGCACAGTCGTATAGAACCGCGTTCCGAGCGATGCCCCAATGTCGTCTGTCGCAACAGGATTTGGTCGATAGGCTTGCTGCGTATAAGAATCAAGATCGACCGTCCGTTTGTCCAGCACTTCGTACATGTTAAGTCCGGCGTCTCCGGGTACGATAAAGGTGCTCTTATCGTTAGTGAAAATTGTGTTCCAAAGCAGTGTCGACTTATCGTGAGCATGAGCGATTCGAGCTTGCAACATAGGCCACGACCCAAAAAGTGCAATTAGGCCAACTGCCGCGATCGCAACCCAGAACTCCCAACGAACTGTGGACGTGCCAGACGAAAGATCTATCGGCGGGTGGGCAGCAACGAAGCTGCCTTCGGCATCAATGGGCTCTCCAATCGTCGCGGCATCTTTAAAAAGTGCAACATATGCTCCCTTCGGAATCTCGATCCGGACACGGTCTCGGAGACCTTCCGATAAATAGTATGTTGCTAGCCTTTGCCGTAGGGAACGTGCCGTTCCACGCACAATGTTGTCATCATTCGAGTTGTAGCCCGGCGCGCGATTGAAAACGTGGATGCCAATCTGTTGTTCGGTCAGGCTGTCGACATCGCCTTCTACAGATCGCTCTACGATATACGTCAAAAATGAACACAACCGTGGGGCCTTGGCGAAACTTTCGCTCGATATGATCTTATGCATTTCCGCCAGAGGGCTCTTGGCTTCGGCGACCGCAGTCTCAGGCTCCTGCATCATGCTATGCATTCCTAAATTCACTCCAGATAAGGCCGTTCCGCTGCCGCTCAACTGGCAGTCCGCTTGGGCGAGTCGGATTATAGCAGTTGAACATTGCGACTCGATTGCAAGGAGAAACGGGAACGCTCCGCTGTACAGAGCACCCTGCGACGGTCCGTCGAAGGCAAGTTCCTATCGCGATCCGCTCGCTGTGCAGCCTGTCTGATCAATGGTCGCGCTCCCTTGGTGTAGCGAAAGACGCCCAGGGAGATCGCCCCTATCGCGAGTGTTCTGGAAGACAGAAAGTGCGCCGGGTCTCAATAAAAAGAGCCGCCTGTATTGGCGGCTCTTTCATACTTCCTTACTGATGAAAAACTAGATCAAACCCTCGAACCGGCGTTCCCGCGAACGCTCATCGCCCATATCCTGCGGGTTTGATTCCAATCGATAGTGTTTGGCCTTTGAATTTGCGGCGCCGACATGCTCGCGCTCTTCTTCCCAGAAATGCGGGTAGCCTGACAACGCTTCTTTGACCGCAATCGGAAGAAAGCGTTCGTGCAGTCCCAACTGATAGCTGCACCACTTCGATAGGTTCCTGAAAGCAGCTACCGGCATGTCCGAAGGCTTCGTCTTCGCAAGGTATCGCATCTGGGACATGACAAACGTCCGTCCCTCTTCGCCGGCTCCACCAAACGCATGGAGCAGCCATTTCGCTCTCCCATGATGCACCCCGATGTCAAAGTACCGGGAAAACTCCTGCTTCACAGTCAATGGGTGGGAGTGGATTACCGCCGCATCCGCCTGATAGGCCACTTTCCAATTCGCAATAAGCATGCGGGCAGCCACCGTCACCTCTTCCGAGACGATGGTATTTCTCGGGAACCCACCAACCTCCAGCAGCGCAGACCGCCTGTAAGCTGCAAAGCTGTTGGAAATGAACGCTGCTTTGATCCCTAGCTTATTTCGGCTCGAGAAGGTACGGAGATCGGAAGCATCCGGGTAATTGAACAATCGTGCATGGCGCTCAATCGGGCTTGCCTCCAGCCGGGGAAGCTGTCGTCCATAGGCGGCACCTACTTCCGGGTCGTCGAAACTGCTTACAAGCTTTTTTATAGAATTTTCACCACTCGGGGCCGCGTCCTGAGTCATATAGATCAGAACTTCAGCCCAACCCAAGGATTCCGCAGCCATCTGACGGGTCGCGCCGTGACGGAAGCTCTCCTTCGGAATCTGCTTCAACCGGTAGCCGGCACGCCTCGCCAACTTTCGCGTGTTGTCGGAAGAAGAGGAATCAACGATAAGAATTTGTTCTTCGGACAGGCCCTGCTGCTGCAGCGCCGAATGCAACTGGTTCCAGTGCCGACCGGCGTTATAAGTCGGGATGACGACAGCCGTCTTTCGTAGCAGACTCGGTCTGCTGGCAGAAGCACTTTGAGGCGCGTCGCTAACAGACATATTTGTTACCAAAGGCTCTCCAAACTTAGGCAGACTCGTACCCGAATTAGTATTGCCGAGCTCAATCCCTAAATGAAGCATTTTGATCGCTCGCTAGATTTTTAGAATACACGTAATCACACGGAAAAACCTTCACAGGGCGACCCAAACTAGTGACAACCCTCTTCCAAAAGAACTCTTCGAGAGTGACGCAGGTTACAGTGATCGGTGAGTCGCATTATAGGAAAAATATGTGCTTTTCTAGGTTCCCATTCCCCCCGACACAGGCACTTGCGACGTTACCATGAGAAGGTTTTACCGCTCTGTTGATTTCTGACAGTCCGTAAACGGCTCACTTTTCGTTCAGCGCAACGCCGTCGTCCGGAAGCCGCGCCAGATCCTGGGCGTTCCTTTCCGGAGCTGCAGTGTGAGATGAATTTGAAGTAAATCTTGATACCGAAACCCTAAGAATCTGTGATTTCGGCCAACTTGCCCACCGTCAGTGACGCTGCAAATGGAACCCGCCTCGATGAATGTAAACCGGCCGCGGATACCTCACCGGCATCTTCGCAAAATAGGCCTGCGGTTCCAGCCCCGCCTGTGTACCGGATACAGGTGCAGCAACCTCGAAGACCTGCTCAGCGACTTCGGAGCGTTCGACAAATCCATCAAGCCGCTGCTTGTTTCGTGACCAAAACACGAAGCACCCAGTCGCCGCTACAAGCAAGCACAGCCGCAGCAGAATCCCACCAGAATGCAATCCCGCATAGAGCAGAAACAGCGCACTTCCACCCAGAATCCATTTTCTTCGTACGAGTGCGGTCTTTTTCATAGCAACTCCGGCGGTCTACTCCGCGCTAGCCATCTCGCTTCAAACGAATGGTATTGTGCAACTGTCGAGTATTTTATGAAGTTACCAAAGGTTACTCCCTAACACTTTAGTCGTAGACGCTCCGCAAAGGTAGGCTGTCCGCTAAAAATTGAACGCAAGCCCACCTTGAATCGCACGCGGCAACTGCGCCAGGAACAGCGTATGCCCATCCGGCGCCAACACCGGCTGATACCCCTGCTCCAGCAGGTTCGTCGCCTCCACCACAGCGTCGATCCCCTCCGGCAAAATCCGTCCACACCACAGACGCTGCCGCACATAGAACCCCAGATAAGCCTCATCGGGCGAGGCGTTATAAGTATTCACCTGGGTCAAAGTCCGCAGCGGCTGCCAGCGATACTCCGCCTTCAGCGAGGTTCCGCTACGCAGTACCTTCCCTCGAATAGCCACGCTCCCAGCCTGAGCCGTATGAGCACCAACGGTTGAAGTCAACGTGTTGAGCGTCGGAGCCGGACCAGCCGTGCTCCACAAAGCGGTGCCGAGGTCGTACTCCCCCCAAACCGCCAGCGAGGGGGTCAGCGGCTGCACCACCGAGCCGCTCAAACCCCGCCCCCAATACCCATTTGACGCCACGCGGAACGTGCCTGTCGTCGGATCCGCGACCATTGGCACACCCGCCAGACCTGTACGATCGATCAACCCGCTGCCCGCCAGTGCACCGCTCGAAAAATTATCGCTATAGACAGCAAACGCTACCGTACGCGTCCCCAGCTTCTTGCTTACGGAAACCTCCTGGTGGCTCCCCTTCGCACTCAGCGGACGTCCACTGGCATCCGTCAACACATCTGCAGGCGGCTTGATCTTATCCAGATCGTCGGAACTCTGGAGCGAACGGCCTGTAGCGAAGCGATACTCCACCATCAGACCCTCCGTCGGTCGAGCCATCACGCGCAAAAACGGTTCGCTAACAAACCTCGTCGCGGCCAGCCTCTCAGCTTGTACCAGCGTGCCGACATCAATCATCACAGCATCGCCCAGGCTGATCTGCTGCGTACTCGCCAACCGCATTACCTGCAGTCCCGCACCGCTTCCGTAGGTCAGCTCCGGATGCGATTGGTAGCTTGTCACAAGCCGTGTATTTCCGCCCATCGGCGACCGCCGCTCATACCCCGCGCTCACCTCGGCAGAAGGCCTCAGCGGAAAGCCAGCCGGCGGATTCCCCATATCTACCCGAAGGATCGCGCTGTCACCATCCTCCAGTGTGCGGTTCAGCAACATCACCTGATGCACCCCGCCCTGCCCAAAGGCGCCATCACCGCTCGTAACGGATACCCGCGCCTGCTGCACCGCTTTGTGCGCTTCGGGCGCGCTTGACGAGATGCTTACTCCTTGGTCGTCCCCACCCACCATACGCAACAATGGTCGGCTCGCGGTCGACCGCAGCGTCCACTTCCAATCGTCGGCCGGCTCATCCGCGCGACGCTTCTGTGCGGGCAGCCAGCTCTCAGCTTCAAACAGCGTACTCATGGTCAGGTTCACGATCATCTGTGCCCCAGCCTGTATGCGCAAATTGTTCCGCGTAGCCGGCAACAAAAACGCCGCACTCGCCCGAACCTGGTACTGTCCGGGAAGAATCGCCGCCATCAAATATCGTCCATGATCATCCGTAAAGGCGGTAGCCATCACGTTTGCATCGGCAGTCAGAAGCTCCACCACCGCACCCATCTGCGGTATCCCGTGAACGTCTCGCACAACCCCTCGCAGAACCGCGCTGCTTGACGCAGCAAAGCTCTGCCCGGTCACACCGAACGTTACAACCAGAACCAGAACTAGTACGACTCGTCTCACCGCGCCCTCAAGTTCGTGTTTCGCGCGCGTCCTGCTCTCCGATAAATGCGCTTCGTCTTACTCAAGCGCTCGCCGTCTGCTCTGAAACTGCCATCACGGTCTTGTCCTGCGTGGCTATGCTTCACGTACCCGGGCAGTCGTCCTGGGAAATACCCGTTCAAACCCGTAGCCCTATTGCACCACAAAAAACGGCACAGATTCCGCCAATTGTTGCTTCGAAACCCCGTCATTTACCTTGATTGTTACGGTATACTTCCCCGGCTGCAGACTCGCCAGCGGCATCGACTTCTCCAGCGTCAACTGATCCGCATTCGGGTTCAGCTTCGCCGCCGTCTCCTGCGATACCAGAATCTGCTTATTCGTCGCTACATCCAGCACCTGATACTCGATCGTTGCGTCGTTCCGCTTGTTTTCGCCGATCCCCAGGTTATAAACCTGCATCCAGAAGTTCAGGTTCTGTGCGCGATGGAACGTCACAGGCGTGGTCAGCGTCGGAGGCACACGAGGCGTCAGATGCGTGTTGCCGATCACGAAATTCCCCGTCCCGATATTCTTCGAAGGCACTCGTTCCATAGTGTCGGCCAAAATGAGCGACGATGACGAAAGAATGTCGTCCTCATACTTCGGTACGTCGACGCTCCGGCGCCATACGCCCACGTGGTCCGGATTGTTCACATCCTTGATCGCAATCTCAACCTTGTAGCGACCTGGAGGCAACGGCAGGGCCTTCCAGTAAATCGACACGTTGTTCTTGGTCTTCGAGAGCAGATCGGCAGCCGTGTTCACGGTCACCGTATCTTCAAACGTCTGCACAATGTGGTCGGTGATATTGCTCACCCGTCCCAGGATATTCACCGTGCCCACCGAATAATCATCCTTGGTGATGTAAGTGATATCCCCGTTCTTGATCTGCAGCGTCAGCGGCACCATCACGGTGTCGTTGGTCAGCTTCACATAGTCGGTCCGTACATCGAACAGGAACGGCGGCCCATTGAGCACCTTCGCCGAACTCAGGAAGCTGTCCAGATCCGCAAACTTCACCGGCGGCGGTGCGAAGATCTTCGCAAACTGGTCCAGGCGATCGAACTGCTTGCTTTGGTTGCTGGTTGCCATCGGCCCATCGCCAAGCTGTTCCAGCCCACCACCCTTGAAACGGTCGGCCTTGGTCGAGCGGCCCTGCTGTTCATAGTCCGTCAAGCCGGCACCCGGAACATTCTTCAGAGCGTCCTTCTCCGAACGATCCATGGTCGCGTGATAGTCGCCGCACATGCAGGTGTCTACAAACTCTATGTCGATGTTGTCGCCAACGCCCGCGAGGTAACGGTAGTGCCACACCTCAAAGGGGAAGGTCGAAGTCTCGCCGCCCCCCTCATCCACCGGACGCTGATAGCTTCCGCCCGAAGGGTGCGAGTCCGTGCTGTCCGGCTTGCCATACGCAATCCAGATGTGACCGCGATCCGTCATCCATCCTGGCTTGCCTGCCGCAAAATGCTCGTTGGCATAGGCGATGCGAGCATAGTGCTCGTCGCGGAACTCATTCTCCGGCGACTCCGGGTTCGGATTGCGCCGCAGCCAGAACTGCTCGATGAACTGATCGCGTTCTTCGTCGTTCGCCAGGTTCTTGAAAGCTTTCGCTTCTTCATCCGTGATGATCCAGCGAACGTCCTGGTCCAACCACGTCTTGTAGGAGCCATGCAACTCGTTCTTGGTCTGCTCGCGCCGGGTCCGTTCCTGGCGGTCGCTCAGCCGACGCTTCAGCGGATCGGGCTTCTCTTCTATCGGCGGAGACTTCACCACGCCGCCATTGTTTTCCAAGGCCGCCGGTTGGTGGCTGGCAGGCACTGCCTGGTCCGTTGCAGCCGTAGTCGACGCCGATGCCGGCGTCTGCGCACGCGCTCCAATGCTCGCGCCCGAAAGCGCCAGCAAGGTTACTGTGGAGAGGATAAATCGCGTTTGCATAATAGGCCGGAACTCCTTCAACTTTGACCTCCCGATTCTATTCCTGCAGGCAACCTTTCACAAGCTCGAAACAGCCGTCCGCTGCTATCATCGGAACCATCGGTATAGTGTTCGACGTCTTCGCCTCGCTTTCGTTTTTTCCACACCAAGGGAACCATGGCGCGGCAGGCAGCGTATCTCTATCCCGTGCCTCGATAAATTCCACCTGCGCCGTGAACGCGCAGACGAAGAAAGCCGCGACCAAAGCCCGCGACCGACAACACAAATGAGTGCCAAAAAAATTGCTCTAATCGTCTTTGCTGTTCTGGTTCTTGCCGGTGCCATCACTGGAACGATCCTTTACGGGCGCTCCAACGTCACCCCTGTCGCCACCGGAAAAGCCGTCCGCGAGGACCTAGTCGCTACCGTCAGCGGTACCGGACAGATCAAGCCCAAGACCTACGTCAACGTCGGTGCCACCTCCTTCGGCCGGATCACGCACCTCTACGTCAAAGAAGGCGACCACGTAAAAGCCGGCACCGTCCTTGCGACTGTGGAAAACGTCCAGCCCGAAGCCACCGTCGCCGCACAGGCCGCTACCATCGCCGCCTCCAAGACAGACATCAGCTCCTACATCGCCGCCGAAAAGACCGCCGTCGCCAACGTCGATCAGGCCAAAGCTGATCTCGAGCAGAAGCAGCTCGACTTCGGCCGCTCCAAGCAGCTCTACGAGTCCAAGCTCATCGCCAAGCAGGACTACGACGCCAAGAAGGCCGCCTACGACATGTCCGTCGCCACGCTGGCTCAGCGCCAGGCTGCCGTAGCCCAGGCCCAGGCCCAGACCGACTCCGCTCGCGGCCATACCAACCAGGCCGTCGCCACCCAGCGCGCCAACTACGACGCCCTCGACAAAACCGTCTCCCGCGCACCCTTCGACGGCCTCGTTACCAACGTTCCCGTCCGCGAAGGCGAAACCGTCGTCGTCGGCATCCAGAACGCCGAGGGATCTACCCTCATGACCCTCGCCGACATGTCCGTCATTACCGCCGAGGTCAAGGTCGACGAAACCGACATCGTCAATGTCCGCCTGGGCCAGCCCGCCGACGTCACCGTCGATGCCCTTCCCGGCAAAATCTTCAAAGGCCACGTCACCGAAGTCGGCGACCAGGCGCTCCTCCGCACCACCGGCGTCGCCACCTCGCAGTCCACCACCGGCACGGAAGAAGCAAAGGATTTCAAAGTCGTCGTCACGCTCGACGCTGACTCCGGCATCTCTCCCGACGATCTTCGCCCCGGCCTTTCCTGCACCGCCAAGATCGTCACGGCCAACAAGCCAGACACCCTGACGATCCCCATCCAATCCCTCGTCCAGCGCGACGCCGCCGACGAACAGGCTCTCTACACCAATCACGGCAAAGCCTCGACCACAGTTTCCACGAGCGCAACCAAGCCCACCCTTACCCAGGGCGTCTATCTCCTTGTCAAAGACAAGGACAAGCTCCGCGTCAAATTCGTACCGGTTACCACGGGCATCACCGGAGCTACGGACATCGAAGTCCTCACCGGCCTCAACGCCGGCGACGAGCTCGTCACTGGCCGCTACAAAATCCTGCGCTCCCTCAAAAGCGGCACCGCCATCAAACGCGATAACTCGGTCCAACCGATCGTAGACACCGACTCCAGCAGCTAGCGCGAAGCATTACTCCTCGTCCTCTGCGTAACCTTCGCGCCCTCTGCGTTCAAAGCTGTTGTTTGTTCCACCCGGAGACTTTATGGCCATCGACACCACGATCCCAGAACCACCCCCACAGGACCGCATTGGCGCCAACGCCGACGGCCCCCACCCCGGCGACGTCATCGTTACCGACAACCTGTGGAAGACCTACGAGATGGGCGACCAGCAGGTCCACGCCCTTCGCGGCGTCGACATCCGTATCCGCCACAACGAGTACGTCGCCATCATGGGGCCCTCCGGCTCCGGTAAGTCCACCCTCATGAACCTTCTCGGCTGCCTCGACTCACCCTCTCAAGGTAAGTACTGGCTCAACGAGCACGACGTCTCCGAGCTCAACGACGACGAACTCGCCCGCATCCGCAACAAGGAAATCGGTTTCGTCTTCCAGACCTTCAACCTCCTCGCCCGCGCCACCTCGTTGCACAACGTCGAGCTGCCCCTGATCTACAACGGCACTCCGGCGGCAGCCCGCATCGAGCGCGCCAAGGAAGTTCTCACGCAGGTCGGCCTCGGCACCCGCATGGAACATAAACCCAACGAGCTCTCCGGCGGTCAGCGCCAGCGCGTCGCCATCGCTCGCGCCCTCGTCAACCGTCCCAGCATCATCCTCGCCGACGAGCCCACCGGAAACCTCGACTCCAAAACCTCGGTCGAAATCATGGCGCTCTTCGACGACCTCCACGCCAAGGGCAACACCATCATCCTCGTCACCCACGAGCCTGACATTGCCGAGTTCGCCCACCGCGTCATCTCCATCCGCGACGGCTCTGTCGCAACCGACGGCCCCAGCAAACGCGGTCGCGAAATCCTCGGCCTCTAACACCCTCGCTCTCACACCCTTCCCCACAACGTGGCAGGGCTTGACAAAGCAGGCCCTCAAAACACCCCCGTTTCAATGCGCAGCATCCCGCAGAAAATCGAAGACCACCCCTAACTCCAATCTCCTGCGGACTTTGCATCAAAAACCGGGGGAGGGGGAGGGTGTCTGCTCACGCTCTTTTCAACAACGCATCTAAACTAGCAGCATGGCGAAGCGCGCCCGATTTCTGGTTCTGCCACTCCTGTTCTTCTGCACGTTGCTCCCGCTCCACGCGGTCGACGCCCGCTTCGACCTCGTCGGTCCGCGCATCGACGTCCGCGTCACGCGAAACGGCGTCACGCTCCCCATCGCTTCAGTACCCAATCTCCAGCCCGGCGACAAGCTATGGGTTCACACCGATCTCCCCGCCAGCCAGTCGGTCCACTACCTCCTCATCTGCGCCTTCCTCCGCGGAACCACCAATCCACCGCCAGACAACTGGTTCATCCGCATCGAAACCTGGGACAAGAAGGTCCGTGAAGAAGGCACCTTCATCACCGTCCCCATGGAAGCCGAGCAGGCCGTCCTCTTCATGGCCCCTGAGACCGGCGGCGACTTCTCCACCCTCAAGTCCGCTGTCCAGGGCCGTCCGGGAATCTTCGTCCGCGCCTCGCAGGACCTCGCCGAAGCAGGCTTTGAGCAGGCCCGTATCGAGAAGTACCTCGCCAGCATCCGCCGCGTTCCCCCGTCGGACCCCGACGAGCTCCAGAAGCGCTCCGATCTCCTCGCCCGCACCCTCGCCCTCAAACCCAACCCCACCTGCTACAAGCAACCCGTCGACACGCAGTTCACCTGCCTCACTCAAACCGGAAGCCAGACCCTCCTGGACGACGGCCATGGCCAGTCTGTAGTCGCTGCGCTCTCCAACGGCCCCAGCTCGGACTTCATCGCCGCCGCCAGCGCCACCAACCTGGCCGGAGGCGGCCTATACTCCGCTTACGTCGGAGCAATTGTCGACCTCGTACGCCTCACCAGCGGCCTCCATACCGCGCAGTATCAGTACATTCCCGCCATAGCCTTCCCCCAGGCCGAAGCCCTCAACCTCCGCCTCAACTCGCCACCATCGTTCCACAACCCCAAGTCCGTCCTCGTCATCGGCCTGCCTTCGGTCCAGAAGGCCGTTCCACCGCCGTTGCGCCCCGCCGACGCCAACCACGTCACATGCCTGCTTCAACCCTCCGTAGCCCTCCCCATCGAAGGCGCCCCGCTCGTCTTCTCCACCAGCTTCGCGCACGACATGGTCCTGCACCTCGACACACCCCCCGGCGCACCCGCAGAGCCTGACATTCCCCTCATCGCCGACGCCTACCAGGGCGGCCTAGTCCTCCAGCAAACTCCGGAGCACCACGTAGAGCTCCACGAACCCGCCACTCCTCCCAAGGAAGAGATCAAGGCCCTCGCCCACCCCGAACTTGCCACCGAGAAGAAACCCGAGCAACCCGCCCCTGCACCGGAACCCAAACCCATTCTCCTCACCGGAACCATCCAGGGCCAATGGGGCTTCGATCCCTTCACCGGGCCAACACTTCCGTTGCAACAACTCCCCGGCGGTCACTGGCACGTCATCGACCTCCCACCGTCTGACACATCCACGCCACTCGATCCCAACTCGAACCTCATCGCCGGTCATCAATCACAGCTCACCATCACCTCCACCGGCAGCGCCTGCGTCCACACCATCACCGCGCGTCCCACGGGCAGCTCGTCGGACCTGTCTATTGCCTTCATACCCAACCCCGTCACCGATCACCCCAATGTCCTCAAGCTATCTCTTCCGCTCGAACACGCCGTCACCCCCGGTGACCTCCATGTAGCCATCCAGCAGTACGGCCAGCCCAAAGCCGACGAGCTCTCCGCCCGCACCTTCGCCGAACCCGCCCACATCACCGGCGTCGAAATTCACGCCGGAGACCGCACCCTTCTGCTCGCAGGCACCAGCCTCGCGCAGGTCGAAAATCTCAAGCTCGGCGATCTCGTCTTCACCCCTGCTCCGCCCGCCGAGGCCGCTCCCAACACGCTTCAGCTCAGCCTCCCCGCGAATGCTCCACCGCCACCTACGCACATTGACGACCACCTCTCCGCCCGCGTTGCCCTGCGCGATGGCCGCGTCCTCACGCTTCCCATAGTCGTCTCCATCGCCCGCCCGGTCGTTTCCATCCTCGGGAAAACTATCCAAGTCAGCGCCGATCAGATCATCTCCCTGCCTGACAATAATGACCTCCCTCTCTCGCAGCGCCTCACCTTCACCCTCAAGAGCACCACGCCGTTCCCCCGCGACGGTCAGGTGGAAATCGAAACCGTCGACGGCACACTCCGCACCGTCCTCACCCTCGCTCCCTCCGGCGGCCTGCTCCTGCAGGACCCCCACACCATCGTCGCCACGCTGGACCCGCTCCGCTCCTTCGGCCCCAGCGCCTTCGGCCCGCTCCATCTCCGCGCCGTGTTCCCGTTACAGCAACCGCACGGTCGCCACGCCAGCGAACCAGCCCACGACGCAGTGCCCGCTTCACCCGACAACGCAGCCGCTAACCTTACCGCATCAGAACAGGAATCTCCCACCAGTGATTGGCTGCCTCTCGCCACGCTCGTCCGCCTGCCTCAAATCACTCAACTACAGTGCCCCGCCGACCCCGCGCAGTCCTGCACCCTCACCGGCTCCAATCTTTTCCTCATCCAGGCCATCTCCACCGATCCAACCTTCGCGAACTCCATCCCCGTCCCCGACGGCTTCACTGGCAGCACGCTCACGCTGCCGCATCCCACCGCCGCGACTATCTTCCTCCACCTCCGCGACGACCCAGGTCCCATCGACCCCGCCAACGTCCCCACGCCACCAGGACCCGTCACCACCGCACACAATCACTTTCCTCACACGGGCGCGAAGCCAACGTCCAAACCGCTGCCTCCGGCAACCGTAACGCCTATCCCGGCTCCAGACGCGGCATCTCCAGCCCAGACGACCACACCGCCGGCCACGCCCCCCACCCCAGATACAACGACAAAATCCAATTAGCAAACAGCAAAGCCCGGCATATAGCCGGGTTTTGCTGCGCTCCCATCAAACCTATTCTTCAGTAAGTTCTCCAGGCAGTTCACCCTGCTGCACCCGGCTATGCTTCTGCCCATAAGTGAAGTAAACAACCAACCCGATCACAAGCCAGATCACCAGCCGGGCCCAATTTACCCAGCCCAGCTTGATCATCATGTAGCCATTGAAGATCACGCCGAGAATCGGAATCAGCGGCACCCACGGCGTCCGGAACGGCCGTTCCTTGTTCGGATCACGCTTGCGCAGCACGATGATCGAAATACACACGATCACAAACGCCAGCAGAGTTCCAATATTCACCATCTTGCCGATATCGTCGATCGGCGTCAGCGCACCAACCACTGCCGCAATAAAGCCTACAAGGAACGTGTTCTTGAACGGTGTCCTGTACTTCGGATGAACCTCCGCGAAGAACTTCTTCGGCAGCAATCCGTCGTTAGCCATCGCATACAACACACGCGTCTGGCCCAGCAACATCACCAGCATCACGCTCGTGAGTCCTGCCAGTGCACCGAACGTAATGATGTTGCTAGCCCACGGCAGCCCGCGATCCAGGAACACCTGCGCAATCGGCGCTTCAATGCTCACCTGCTGCCACGGCACCATGCCAGTCAGCACAGCCGCCACGCCGATATACAACAGCGTGCAAAGCACCAGCGAAACCATCAACCCGATGGGCAAATCCCGCTGCGGATTCTTCGCCTCTTGCGCTGTCGTCGAAACCGCATCGAACCCGATATACGCAAAGAAGATATAAGCCGCGCCTTGCCAGATGCCGCCAATGCCAAACGGCGCGAACTGATGCCAGCTATGTCCCCAGTTCGCCGGATGCACATAGTGCGAACCCAGCCCAAGCACAAACAACACCACCGCAACCTTCACCACCACAATCCACGAGTTGAACTTTGCCGACTCCGAGATGCCGATCGCCAGCACCCACGTCATCAACATAGCAATCATGAAAGCCGGCAGGTTCAATCCAACTTCGTGCCCAAAGATCACCGGCGCGCTCAACAACACATGCGCTCTCGCAACGATGTCCGCCGTCGGCGCAGCCTTCAAAACCCCAAGCTGCGTAATGTACTCTTGGCTTCCCGGAGTCAGCCCAGGATAGTTCGAAGTCATCACCTGCCGGCAGATGTTATCGACCGCCACGCGCACCGCGGTCCAATGGTCATACGCCAGCCACAACGGAAACCGTATATGGAAGATCTGCAGCATCTCGATAAAGTGGTTCGACCAACCCGAGCTAACCGTGCTCGCGCCCATCGCATACTCAAGGGTCAAATCCCAACCGATAATCCATGCCACCAGCTCGCCCAGCGTCGCATACGCGTATGTATAAGCCGACCCGGCCAGCGGAATCATCGCCGCAAACTCCGCATAGCAGAGCCCGGCAAACGCACATCCCAAACCACTCAGGATGAAAGAAACCATCAAGCCCGGGCCCGCATAATGCGCTCCCAACCCGGCCAGCACGAAGATGCCCGCCCCGATCACCGCGCCCACACCAAGCGACGTCAACTGGAACACACCAAGCGATCGCTTAAGCGTCCCCTCACCCGTCGCCGCGGCCTCAGCCATCAGCACCCTCATGGATTTCTTCGCAAAAAGTTTTGACATCCGCTATCTATTCTCCTGTTCCCTGTTCCCTGATCTCTAATCCCTGCCGTCGCCAGACGGCATATACCGGCACACCCAGCAACACCAGCAACAATCCTGGCCACGTGTACTGAGGCTTGTATCGCAACAGTACACCACAAATCCAGACCGCCATCACGATGTAAACCGCTGGAAGTACAGGATACCCAATCGCCCGGTAAGGCCGCTCCGCATCCGGCCTCTTGAACCGCAACACAAACAAACCAAAGATCGTCAGCACATAAAACACCAGCACCGCAAAGATCACATAATCCAGCAGCTGCCCATAGCTTCCACTCAAACAAAGCAGGCAAGCCCAAGCCCACTGCATCCACAGCGACGTCACAGGAGTCTTCGACTTCGGATTCAGCCTACCGGCGCTCTTGAAGAACAGCCCATCCTGGCTCATCGCGTAGTACACCCGTGCCCCGGCGAGCAGCATGCCGTTCACACACCCAAACGTCGACACCAGGATCGCCCCCGCCATCAGCTTCTCGCCAATCCCACCGAACGCCGCCTGCATCACCGCCGTTGCCACACGATCCTGCGAAGCAAACTGAATCCCCCGCCCCGCCAGCGTCGCCGCATCTTCCGTCCCCACCATCGGCAGCACGCTCAGAAACACAAAGTTGCAAGCAACATAAAGCAGCAGCACCACGCCCGTTCCCAGCGCCAGACTCAACGGTAGATTCCGCCGCGGGTTCCGAATCTCACCCGCCGTAAACGTTACGTTGTTCCACGCATCGCTCGAAAACAGTGACCCAACCTGCACCACCGCGACCACCGTAAAGATCCCCACAAACTGTATCGGCCCACCAACCCCCACCTGCACCTGGTGCCACGTATGCCATCCCGAGTTCGCAAAGAACGCATGCCACCCCGCACCAAAGTTCGCCGCCACAGCCGCAGCATTCTTCGCCACAAACCCCACAGCAACCATCGCGACCAGCGCCAGCACCTTCGCGCTCGTAAACACATTCTGCACCGCCGAACCCAGCTTGATTCCCCGCGTATTCGTCGCCGTCAGCAGCGTGATCACCACAATCGCCGCCAGGTTCGCCGTGTTCAACCCGATGTCCATATTTCCCAGCACCATCGGCCCCACCGGCCACGCCGGCACATGCCCGATGTGCCAAATCCAGTGGCTCGCGCTCACCGAAGGAAAGAACACCCCCAGAAACTTTCCAAACGCCACACCCACCGCCGCAATTGTCCCTGTCTGGATCACCATAAACAGCGTCCATCCATACAGAAACCCACTCAGCGGCCCCAGCGACTCACGCAGATACACATACTGCCCACCGGCCTTCGGCATCATCGCCGCCAGTTCGCCATAGCTCAGCGCGCCGATCAGCGTCATCGCCGCCGTCACCAGCCACGCCGCAATCAACAACGCGGGCGACCCCAGCACACGGCTCATCTCCGCCGGCACAATAAAAATGCCCGATCCAATCATCGAGCCCATCACAATCGCCGTCGCCGAAAACAACCCCATGCCCTGCACAAACCGCGGCTGCGTCGAAGTCACAACCGTATGCCCGGTTTGAGGCGCAGCTGAAGGGTCAGCTTCTTGCGATGTCGTTGGAATCACAGAACTCTCCGCAGTCGTTTCCCCAAACCCTATCGCAAACGCGCCAGAAAGTCCCGCGCAACTTCACCCACCGTCCGCCCCTCCACAAACAATCCCCCGATCACCGCCACGGAATCCGCACCAGCCTCCACCACACTCCGCGCATTCTCCAGCGTAATCCCCCCAATCGCCACCAGCGGCTTCGCCGTCAACGCCCGCGCCCGCCTTACGCCCTCTAACCCCACCACCGGCTCCGCATTCAACTTCGTCGACGTACCAAACACCGGCCCCACCGCGACATAATCCGCCGCGCCCGCATCCGCCACAATCACCTGCTCCACCACATGCGTCGACACTCCCACACACCCAGCTCCAACACGGGTGGCCCATCCTTCGCGCTCTTGCGAAGGGTGGGGTATCGCACGCAGCACGACCTTCACATCCTCCGGCAACAAATCCCCCTGCCCCACATGCACCGCACTCCACCCCGCCAACACCGCCAGGTCCGCCCGATCATTCATCACCAGCATCGCATCCACCCCCGCAAACACCGCCGAAATCTCCGCCGCCGCCCGCAACACCTGCTGCGGGCCACCATCCTTATCGCGATACTGCAACAGCGTCACGCCCGCATCGCGCAACTCCCGCACAAACTCGCCGACACCCACCCCACGCTTATCCAGCGTCCCGCGATCCGCAATCGCATACAGCCTTGGCAACGTCAAACTCATTGCAGCAGCGATACCGCCATCGCACTCATCACCGTGACCCCGGTCCGTATCGCCGGCTGATATACCGGCGCAAATAACGCCGAGTGAATATTCGGCAACGGCTTACCCGTCACCTTCGACTCCTTCAGCTTCTCCGGATCAGCCGCACCTAGTCGAAAAATCAAAAACGGAATCGTTCCATTCAGCGAAAAATACCCGACATCCTCGCTGCCCATCACGGCAATCGCCGGCAACACACGCTCCGGCCCAATCGCTTCCACCGCCACCTTATGCATCCGCTCCTCAAGCGCGGCATCGTTGATCGTCGGCCCTGTCTCCTCAGGAATCGTAATCGTCGGCATCTTATCCGGCGCAACACCATACGCCGCAGCCACCGCATTCGCCGTCCGCTTCACACCCTCAACCAGATTCGCCGTCACCTTCGGATCGTAGCTGCGCAGCGTAAGCCCCAGCGTCGCATCGTCCGGAATGATGTTGTTCTTCGTCCCCGCATGGAACGTCCCCACCGTCAGCACCGCGGGCTGTTGCGCCGCATTCTGCCGGCTCACCAGCGTCTGCGCCATCATCACAAACTCCGCACCCATTACGATCGGGTCCTTGCCCAGCTGCGGCGTCGATCCATGCGACCCGATCCCGTGGAACGTCACATACATGCTCGTAGCCGACGCCAACAGCGGACCCGCCGAAAGCCCGATCGACCCCGTCGGATACTCATTACCATCATGCTCATCCAGGATGAAGTCCGGCTTCGGAAATCGCTTATAGAAATCATCCGCGAGCATCGCCTTCGCACCCAGGATGATCTCCTCCGAAGGCTGTCCCACCAGCACCACCGTCCCGTGCCACTTGCCCTTGTTCTCCACCAGCTCACGCGCCGTGCCCAGGAACACAGTCATATGCAGATCATGCCCACACGCATGCATCACACCAACATCCTGATGATCGAACGTCTGCCCCTTTACTTTGCTCGCATACGGCAGGCCCGTAGCCTCGGTCACCGGAAGCGCATCCATATCGGTCCGGATCAGCACCGTCGGCCCCGCCCCATTCTTCAGCACACCCACAATCCCAAACGCCCGCGCCCCATCCGGATACACCCCGACATGGTCGGTCACCGTATACCCAAGCCCACGCAGCTCACCCACCAGAAACGCAGAAGTCTTTTCTTCCTGCCGCGAAAGCTCCGGCGCCTGGTGCAGCTGCAGATAGATCTTCTCAAGCGCAGGCGCCTGCTGCTCAACCTGCGACTTCAGGTCAGGCATAGCAAGCTGCGCAAAGGTAGGTGTAGCGCTCAGGAGCGCAAGGAGCGCAAGGAGTGCAAGAGATCGCCGCATGCAGTGAGTATAACGACCTGAGACCTGCAACGTCCGCGCAAACACGCGACCATCAAATCTGAGCAATCCAGGGCTGGCGAGCCATCGCCAAACCTGCATCGGCCAGCGTTTCAACATCGACAATTGCATACAGTGGAGAGACAATTACAGCGAACGCTCCATGCGGCACTTTCTAGACGCTTGATAGGAGGCAGTGCCATGTTTGAGACCCAAACTTCAAATCGCCTCATGAACGAGGCCGCTATCTGGCGGCGCACCATGGCGCATACCAAGCGCCGCCGATACATCTTTGGATACACACTGGTCTTCGGCAATGGCCTGCTTGCTGCAACCAAGATCGTTGAGCGCAGCTATCGTTTCTGGCACCCGGCCAGCCCCAAGTCCCTGGGTAACAGGGTGATCACTACAACCATCCTGACGATCCTCTGCTACACCATCGCGTATTGGTTCACGCAGCGCTCATGGCGCAGAGGCATCCGTCTGACCAGCGAACATCCAGCAACGGAGAGCTAAGCCTTCAGCTTCTCCCGCTCCAAAAACCGCTCCATAAACTTCGTATCGAACGCACCCGACCGAAACTCAGCATCCGCAAAGATCCGCTGATGCAGCGGGATCGACGTATGAATCCCATGCACCACAAACTGCGAGAGCGCCCGCTGCATCTTGTCCATCGCCTCTTCGCGGTCCTTGCCATGGCAGATCAGCTTCGCAATCAGCGAGTCGTAATACTGCGGCACCACACCCTCGGCATACTGCGCCGTATCCACACGCACGCCATTACCACCGGGCAAATTGAACACGGTGATCTTGCCGGGCGAAGGCGTGAACTTCTCCGGATGCTCCGCATTGATGCGGCACTCAATCGCATGCCCCACAATCTTCGGAACCTCAGGCACAATGTCCGGCAGCTTTTCGCCGCTGGCAATCCGCAACTGCGCCTTCACCAGGTCCACACCCGTCACCATCTCGGTCACGCAGTGCTCTACCTGGATACGTGTATTCATCTCGATGAAGTAGATCGACCCATCTTCATCCATCAGGAACTCAATCGTCCCCGCGTTCCAATACCCAATATCCTTCAGCGACCGCTTGATGACCTTCGCCATCTCCTCGCGCTGCTTCGGCGTGATCTGCAAACTCGGCGCTTCTTCAATCAGCTTCTGGTGCCGCCGCTGGATCGAGCACTCCCGCTCACCCAGCGACATCACATTGCCATGCTCATCGGCCAGCACCTGGAACTCGATATGCCGCGGCCGCTCAATAAACTTCTCCATGTACAGATCGCCATTACCGAACGCATTCAACGCCTCGGTCGAAGCCGACTGGTACATTCCCGGCAGCTCTTCTTTGTTGCGGCAGATCCGCATCCCGCGCCCACCGCCACCGGCCACGGCCTTCAGGATCACCGGATACCCAACCTCCTGCGCCCACTCCAGCGCCGCGCCTTCGCTCTCAATCACGCCATCCGAGCCCGGCAGAATCGGCACCTTCGCCTTCTTCATCGTCTGCCGCGCCGTGGACTTCTCGCCCATCATCCGCGTCACTTCCGGCGGCGGCCCAATGAACTTGATGTTCGAAGCCCGGCATACCTCCGCGAAGCTCGCGTTCTCGCTCAACAGGCCATAGCCCGGATGCACCGCATCCGCGCCGGTAATCTCCGCCGCGGAGATTACCGCCGGCACGTTCAGATAACTGTCCTTGGAAGGCGGCGGCCCAATGCAAATCGCCTCATCGGCAAACTTCACATGCAGGCTGTTGCGGTCCGCCTCCGAGTACACGGCCACCGTCCGTATACCCATTTCCTTGCAAGCGCTAATCACCCGCAGCGCAATCTCCCCACGGTTCGCGATCAATACCTTACGAATCATTCCCTACCCTTATCCTTGTGTCGCCGACATGCCTACAGGCTTCTGTCGTAGTCGATACCACCTGAAAAGCACCACTCCGAGAGTGACCGCGAAGGCGGCCAAGTAAAGCCAAAAACGACGCCTCGAAGAATCGCGATAGATAATCGCCAATGAAGCGAAAACGATAACGCCGCACCAATCTGCAAACTGAGCGATCCTTGTCTTTTCTCTCTCGGTTGGCGCTTTCATCAACTCACCTCAAGGCCAGCCTTACTTGATAGCAAACAACGGCTGCCCATACTCCACCGGCTGCCCCGGCTTGGCCAGCACAGCCACAATCTCGCCGCTGGCATCGGACTCGATCTCATTCATCAGCTTCATCGCTTCCACAATGCAAAGCACCTTGCCCGCTTCAACGCGGTCACCCACCGAAACAAAGGCATCCGCATCCGGCGAAGGCGCCGCATAGAACGTCCCAACAATCGGAGACTTCACAATATGCGCACCCGCATAAGGATCAGCCTCCACAGCCGGAGCCGCTACCGCAGCGACCGGTGCAGCCGCCACCGGAGCCGGAGCAGCCACAGCCGGGGCAGCAGTCCGCTGCGCCGCCAGCAACTGAGCCATCTGCGTCATATCGAACCCGCCAGCCGCCGGAGGAGCAGCCGTAGCCGGCCCTTCAAAGGTCAGCGCAATCTTCAGGTCTTCCTGCTCCATCTCAAACTGCGCAATGCCATTGGCCTTCAAAAACTCAATCAGCTCACGCAACTCCTGCAATTTCTTTCCATCCATCAGTCCAACTCCTAGCTTCGTCTTCTGAACCCTGGGCCCTGAGCCCTGGACCCTCGCTACAACTCCATCCAAACCTTCGGACTAGCCGCCGTCAACACCTCACCGCCGCTCGCCGTCACCAGCATCGTGTCCTCGATCCGTATGCCAAACTCACCCGGCAAATACACCCCGGGTTCAATCGTAATGACCATCCCAGGCTCCAAAACCTGCTTCTGTTTCGATGCTACCCGCGGTCCTTCGTGTATCTCCAATCCAACGCCATGTCCCGTGGAATGAGAAAAATACTTGTCCAGCCTGGCGCTTCGCAGCACCGATCTCGCCGCTTCGTCCACCTCGCCGCAGGTCACTCCAGGGGCCACAATCTCAACTGCCGCCTCTTGAGCTTCCAGCACCGAATGATACACGTCCAGCTCCCGCTGGCTCGGCTTCCCCAGGTGTACGGTCCGGGTCATATCCGAGCAGTACCCCTCCAGAACCACCCCGAAATCCATCGTGCAGAAGCCCCGCTTCGGCAGCTTCGCCGCGCTCGCCTTCCCATGCGGCAGCGCCGACCGCTCCCCGCTGGCCACAATCGTCTCAAAGCTCATTGCCTCAGCCCCAGCCATTCGAGCCATAAACTCCAGCTGAGCCGCCACCTCGGACTCCGGAATCCCCGGAACAATGTGCTGCAGCACCTCCTCAAAAAGCGCACACCCAAGGCTCGCCGCCCGCCGCATCCGCCCGATCTCGTCAGAGTCCTTCACCTGCCGCAGCTTCGCAACCAGCCCTTCAAGCCCTACGAAGAACCCACGCCGCTTCCCAGCCGGCAGCACCGCCCGCAGGCTATCCAGCGTCGCCACACTCGTATGCGTCGAATCGAAGCCACACCGCGCCACGCCAGCCTCTGCCAGCCACTCCACCGCCAGCAAGGCCGCCGCCTTCTGCTCTACGACCACCCGCAGACCGCTCGTCTCCGCCTTCGCCTGTGTCCTGTACCGTCCGTCGGTAAACAGAGCCGCCCGCGCACCAGCCAACACCAGCGCCGCGCTCGACCCCGTAAATCCGCTCAAATACCGGACATCCGCCGGGTGCGTCACCAGCAGTCCATTCACCCCTGCAGCCTGCGCCGCCTTCATCGCCAGCCGCCGTCGTCTCGCTTCATTCATCGTTCACGATTCTACCTTCTGGCCCTCAATCCGCCGCACCCGTTATCATGGACTATGTCTCGCCGCACTGCGCGCCGCCAGCGCCAGGATCCTCACGCCATAACCCGCCGCAGTTTCATGATCGGCGGCGCGGCCGCTGGCCTCGGAATAGCAGCTTATTCAGGTCTTTACGCCCGCCACGAGCTTCAGGTCATCCCGCGCACGTTCGCCATCAACAAGCTGCCGGACGCCTTTCAGGGCTTCCGCATGGCCCAGCTTTCAGACATCCATCTCGAGGAGTACACCGAGCCTTCCTTCCTCGAACAGGCCGTCGCCCGCATCAACGCTCTCAATCCAGAACTGGTACTCCTCACCGGCGACTTCATCAGCCGCGGTCCCCGTGATCCGTCGTTCGCCTTCAAAGCCGCCGGCGTCTGCGCGGAGATCCTCTCCACCCTCAAAGCACCGCAACGCTACGCCATCCTCGGCAACCACGACGTCGCCGTCGGCTCCCAACAGATCATCAACACGCTCGAAGCCCACGGCACCCCCGTCCTCGTCGACAGCTACATCCCCATCGAGCGCGGCCACGACCATTTCTGGCTCTCCGGAGCCTGCGATCCCGGAACCTCCACCTGCTATCTGGATCTCGCCATCCCACCTATGCCCGACGCCCCGGTACTCTTCATGTGCCACGAGCCCGACTTCGTCGACACCGTCGTCCAGCACCCCCGCTTCCCGCTTATCGACATGATGTTCTCCGGCCACACCCACGGCGGCCAGGTCCGGCTACCCGTAGTAGGCCCACTCATCCTCCCGCCCATGGGAAAAAAGTACGTCGAAGGCCTCTTCCACTTCGGCCACATGCAGCTTTACGTGAACAAGGGCCTCGGCACCGTTGGTCTGCCCTTCCGCCTCAACTGTCCCGCGGAAATCACGGACATCACGCTGGTCAGGGCGTAAGGCGTGTCAGTTACCGAGCCCGCGCCACCGGCTTCTTCTTCGAAGCGTCCACCGTCTCCACCGCCGGCGTCACGCCGCTCTTCTCATCCATCCAACTATCCAGCAAACTCTTGCGAAACCGCCACCGGTTCCCCAGCTTGAACGCCGGCACAAACCCCTCGGACGCATAGCGATACAGCGTGTCGCCGCTGATCCCGAGATACGACGCCGCCTGCCGGATGTCCATGACCTCCCGCAACACTACCTGTCCCTGCGCCGCACCTGCCATATCCGTCTCCATTTCGCCGCGTATTTCCTGCATTTGTCTGTGCAGCTACTCTTCTATCCCGTTTTCCACAGGGTTACAAGAGAAATCGCGTTCCAGCCCGAATCCGGATTATCACTAAAAGCCCATATACTTCATCTCAAACTAGCAGAACATCTCTCAAACCGTTACCTACAATCGACTTACGCTTTCCACCAATCAGACCAAAGCTCCTGCCCCTGTTCCACCTCGCTAGGCACCCCGGGCGTCGGCGACCACAGCTTCATCCCTCGTTCCCCCGCCAGTTCGATGGTCCGCTCCATCGGCTCCCGCCATGCGTGCAGCGCCAGATTGAACAAGCCCCAATGGATCGGCATCAACAATCCCGCTTTTTCCGGCCCGCCCATGTCGGCATACGCCTGCGCCGCACCGTCCGGGCCCATGTGGATCGACTTCCAAAGCGGATGGAACGCCCCAACCTCCAGCATCGTCAGGTCGAAGCCGTCATAATGGGACGCAATCTCGCCAAGCCCATCCCAGTACCCAGAGTCCGCCCCGTAATACACCCGGTGCTTCGGCCCCTCCAGTACAAACGATCCCCAAAGCGTATGAAACCGGTCCAAAATCCCACGCCCGGAAAAGTGCCTACTCGGCCAGGCCGTAATCTTCAGCCCCGCGCCAGCGTCCCGCAGCATCCCACCGGTAACGTCGACGCTCTGCGTCCAGTCCAGCTCCGTAATCCGCCCATCCTGCACGCCAAACCCACGCAGCCGTTTCCCTACGCCTACCGAAGTCACCCACCGCGCCTTCGCCGTGGCATTCAGCCGCGAAAGCCGCTTGATCGTATCCGCGCCTAGATGGTCATAGTGGTCATGCGACACCAGCACCACATCAATCGAGGGCAGTTCCTCCAGCTTCAACGGGGGCGCAAAGAAACGCTTCGGTCCAATCCACGAGAACGGCCCGGCCCGCTCGTCCCACACTGGATCGATCAGCACCCGCACGCCGTCGATCTCCAGCAGCATCACCGAGTGGCCCATCCAGGTCACGCGTAACCCGCTCTTGGGCTCCGTGGCATACACGCTCACATCCGTGCGAAACGGCCCCAACGGAGTCTTCGGTTCCACCTCAGCTCGATTGCTGAAGTACATCGGCAGCACCTTCAAAATCGTGCTGAAACCAGCCATCGTAGTAGGGACAGGATTCAGAAACTTGCGCCCATCTTTCTCCGCTCTCTTCAAAGCCATGGCGTTTGGATGCGCCACAACCCCAATCGGCTTCGTTACTTAGGCCGATCGAGCAGCAAAAAATGGGACGGCGTCCGGCAAGGTACCGCCGAAAGCCGTCCCACTGGCCACCCCAAGCTGGAACAGCGCGTTTATTCGCCGCCGTAAAAACCGTCAATCACGGCCTTGTACTTCTCCACAATCACGCGCCGCTTCAGCTTCATCGTAGGCGTCAATTCACCCGAATCGATCCCCCACTCCTCAGCCACCACACCAACCTTCTTGATCGTCTCGTGATGCTCCAGCCCCGCGTTCACGGTCTTCACCAGCGCCTCATACTGCGCCTTCACCTTGGGATCCTTCACCAACTCCGCATGGTCTTTAGTCGAGACGCCATTCTGTCCCGCCCAGCGCTCCAACGCCTGGAAGTTCGGCGAAATCAGCACACTCGCGAACTTCCGTGTATCGCCGATCAACGCTGCATTGCCCACCAGAGCATCCGCCTTCAGTTTGCCTTCGATCGGCTGCGGCGCAATGTACTTGCCGCCGCTGGTCTTCAGCAGTTCCTTCTTGCGGTCCGTAATCGAAAGAAATCCATCCTCAATCTTGCCGATGTCACCCGTCTTGAACCATCCATCCGGAGTGAACTCAGCCTTGGTCGCATCCGGCTTCTGCCAGTAACCGGCAAACACGGAAGTCCCCTTGACCTCAAGCTCGCCATCCGCCGCCAGCCGCGTCTCAATGTTCGGAATCATCGTCCCGACGGTCCCAATCCGGTACCCGTCAAACGTATTCCGCGAGATCACCGGCGAGGTCTCCGTCAGCCCATAGCCCTCAAACACCCGGATTCCCATGTCCAGAAACCACTCCGAAGACGGCATTCCCAGTGGCGCACCGCCCGAAACAAAGAACTTCACATTCCCCCCAAACGCCTCGCGAATCTTGGAGAACACGAGCTTGTCCGCGATCTTGTAGCCCAGTGCTGTCGGCGTCTTGCCCGCCGCCAGCTCCGCACGATGCTTCTTGCCCTGACCCATCGCCCAGACCATGATCTTCTTCTTAAAGCCCTGGCTCTTGTGCTCGATCGCCTGCCGCACCTTCTCAAACACACGCGGCACCGCGATAAAGCACTCCGGCTTCACAGCCTTCATCGCACCCGAAAGATCGTCGAACTTCGGCAGATACGCAATCACAGCCTTGTTCGCATAGATCGCATAATCCAGATGCCGCGCCAACGCATGGCTCAGCGGCAGGAACGAAATCGACTTGTACCCCGGCTCGATCCTCAACCCATCGGTCGAGAAGCGCATGTTGTCCGCCAGGTTCTTATGCGTCAGCATCACTCCCTTCGGGTCGCCCGTTGTGCCGGAGGTATAAACGATGGTCGCCAGCTCTTCCGGCTTCGTCTCCTTCACCCTCGCATCGAACGCCGCATCCTGCGCTTCAAGCGCAGGCGCCTGCTTCATGATTTCCGAAAAACTCTCCGCCCCCGCAAAGTCTCCGTTATCAAAAACGGACACATGCTCCAGCTCCGGAATCTCGCCCGCCGCCACGAGCTTCTCGTACTGCTGTTTGGTCGAAAGAAAAATCGCCTTCGAGCCCGAATCCTTCAGAATGTAGCCCATCTGTTCCGGCGTCAGCGTCTGGTACAGCGGCACGTCCACCGCTCCAATCGCAAGCACGGCAAAATCGACCACCGCCCACTCCCAGCGGTTCTCGCTCACCAGCGCCACACGGTCCCCGCGTTTGATGCCCCAGCTCTCCAGCTGCTGCACCAGAGCCCTCACACGGCCATACATCTGCTGCGACGAAATCGGCTTCCACTCGCTGCTGCTGATCTTCTCCAGCGCGACCGTCTCACCGCCGCGGCTGCTCATAATCTCGAAAACGCTATTGACCGTCTGTAAATCAAGCATCCAAAAGTCTCCCATGCGGCGTCGAGCACAGCACGCAAGCCATGCTACCCCCGCAGCACCATAGGATGCACGTCCAGCTTCTAAGCAACAGTCTTAGTTCCCTGCAGGAGCCGCCGCACCCGCCGTCTTCGGGAAATACCCCGTCCGCGTCCTCACCTGCAACCCGCGGAAGCCTTTTTCCTTGGCCTCTACATGAATCTGCCGGTATCCACCCTTTTCCGGTGGATTGGTCGAGTGGTACTCAATCGTGTACTGCGTCCGGATGTCCTGCGCCACTTCCCGCGCCAATCCATCCACTTCCTTCAGCGACCGCGGGAAATAAGCCAGTCCACCCGTCTGCTCGGCCAGTTCCTGCAACACTTCCTTGGCGTGCCTAGCTTCGCTGCGACCCACATCATCGCCAAATAGCAGCCCGATCGAATAAATTGCCGGCCCATCCATGTCCTGCACGCGCCGGATCGCCGACTCCAGCGACGCGCTGGACGCATTGTCCTCGCCATCGGTGATGATCAGCAGCACCTGCTTGGACCGCTTCGCGTTCTTGGTCAAATAATCCGCCGACGCAATCACCGCGTCATACAGTGCCGTCCCTCCGCTCGGCTTGATGTACGAAAGCCCCTGCTGGAGCTTCCCTATATCGCTCGTAAAGTCCTGATCGATATAAGCCTCCGAACTGAAGTCCACCAGGAACGCCTCATCCTGCGGGTTCGAAAGCTTCACCAGGTCCAGCGCCGCCGCACCCACAGCCGCCGTCTTGTCATACATCGACCCCGAGTTATCGATCAAAATCCCAATCGACACCGGAATATCCTCATGCCGGAATCCCACGATCGACTGCACCACGCCATCCTCATACACCCGGAACGCATCCTGCGGCAGTGAATCCACCTCATGCCCGGAGCTGTCGATCACCGAAGCATTCAGCCGCACCTCATACGCATTGGCCTGCAGCGTGTAATGCCCATTCTGACGCGTAACCTCACCGCCGCCGGCAGGTTGCGTCGCGGTCTGTGAAGGAACCGCAGTCTTAGCCGCGCCATTGCCATCGGGCGAAGGCACAGGGTCCGAATCCACCGTCAGAGGAGCCGTCAGCGCGGTCGTCGCCTGGGCCAATACGGTCACCCGCATCCCGCTCAGAAACAAAAACAAAACGGCAACATTCCACCAGCTACTGCGACGGCGCATAGTACCCCTCGCGACTGTGCTGTTCCAACGGCGGTAGCCCCGCCGGCGGAATCAGTCGCACCTTCAATTTACGCCATGCGCCATTGCGCCTGCGATCCGTCGGAGTGTAGCCCAGCACATACTCATTGCGAAGCTCTTCGCTGATCCTCTGCGCAATGTCGGCCAGGTCCTGCACATCCAACACCTTGAACAGACGCCCTCCCGTGGCCTCCGAGATGTCTCGCAACAAAATAGGCCCATTCTGCTCTTCCTCGGTCGGCGCATACATATCGAAGATCCCAATCGAATACACCTGCACGCCGCTCTCCCGAACCGCCCGCGTCAGCTCCCCCTGCGTATACCGGCTGCGGTTGTCGCCGCCATCGGAGATTACCAGCAACGCCTTCCGGTCGTACTTCGCCTGCTTCAAATGGTTCACCCCCAGATACATCGCGTCGATCAGCGCCGTCCGGTTCTCCGGACGCAGCATCACCATCCGCGCTTCCACGTCGTCCACCTCCGACGTGTAGTCCACAATGATCGCCGGCCGGTCATTGAAGCCCACCACAAAAAACTCATCCTTTGGATTGCACGTCCTCAAAAACGCGCTCAATGCCTTCCGCGCCCTCACGAACTTAGACGACATACTTCCGCTAAGGTCAAACACGATACCAATCGTCAGCGGCGCGTCGTCGGTCGCAAAGCTCTTGATCGTCTGCGACACGTTGTCGTCGATCACCTGAAAGTTCTCCCGCTCCAGCCCCGTCACCAGCCGGTTCATCGGGTCGGTCACCGAGACCGGCACCAGCACCATGTTCACATCCACCCGAATCTCCGACCCCGGGCTCGACGTCGCCTTCGCCGCCACATCCTTCCCCGTCACCACCGGCCGCTCATCCTTCGGCACGGTCGACTTCGCCGGCTCCGGCGTATGCACATCCCCCAGCGGATTCTCCTGCGCCACACAACATCGGCCGATCCATAAGCCGATACCCAGCGCCGCCAACCCGACACATCTCCAGCCTCGCGCCAACCGCATACGATAACCTGAACCTTCCGCAAGCCGGGCGTCCCACGCAGGCGACGGCACTCAGCTTATGACGATTCCATCCAATCCGCAACCAGTAAAACCCACAGTGCAAACGTTCCAGAACACCTTTCGGATTTTGATCCTCGCCGCCGCCGGCATGGCCGCGCTTCTTGCCCTCTTACCCGCCGCCGGACATGACCAGATCTGGTTCCTTATGATGGCGCATCGCTGGCTCGCGGGTGCCCAGATCTATGGCCCCGAAATCTTCGACTCCAACCCCCCGGGCATTGTTTGGCTTTCGGCCATCCCCGTCCTGCTCGCCCATACACTGCATCTCTCAGAAACCTTCGCAGCCAAGCTTCTCGTTACCATCCTCGAAACCGCAACGTCATTCCTCAGCCTCTACTTCCTCCGCCGCGCCCGCCCTGCAACAAAACGCTACGAAATCCCCGCCCTTCTCTTCGCCGCCATCGTCCTCTTCTACGTCGTCCCCGCCCGCGACTTCGGCCAACGGGACCAGATGCTCGCTTTCCTCATCCTGCCCTACATCCTCGCCGCAGCCATCCCCTACCGCACAGCGCCGCTTACTCTCGCCCGCACAACCGCCGCCATCCTCGCCGCCATCGCCATCTGCCTCAAACCCCACCACGCCCTTATCCCCATCGCCATCGAACTAACCCTGCTCCTCACCCCAACCCAATCCCCAATCCCCAATCCCCAATCCCCAATCTTTTCCCGCCTCCGCAACCTCTTCCGCCCCGAAACCATCCTCCTCATCCTCCTCGGCCTCGCCTTCCTCGCGGCAATCCATCACTTCACCCCGCTCTACTTCACCACGGCACTCCCCATCACCCGCGACACCTACTGGGCCATCGGCCATCTCCCCATCCCCGCTCTCGCCCTCGAAGCCATCGAGCTCCTCATCCTCGCTGTCATCTCCATAACCCTCTACATCCGCACCAAACCCCGCGATACCCTCATCACAATCCTGCTCGCCGCCGCAACAGCTGCGACCCTCGCCTACTTCATCCAGGGCACAGGCTGGTACTACCAGCAGCTCCCCGCGATCTGCCTCTTCGGCGCAACCCTCACCCTCCAGTTGCTCGACCTCTACGCCACCAAGCCCCTCACCCTGCCGACCTGGCTACCCAAAACCACAGCCGCCCTCACTGTCATCGCTCTCGCTCTCACCACCTACTTCACCGGCTCACCCTTCACCGAAGACCGCGCCTTCGCCATCACCAGCCCCGACCCAGCTTTCTTCGCCAGCCTCACACCCAACACCCCCGTAGCCATCCTCACTACCTCAGTCGACGCAGCCATGATGCCTGTCGCCCGCTACCACCTTACCTGGGCCCAGCGCACCAACAACCTCTGGCTGCTCCCCGCCATCCTTCGCAGCGAAACACCCGCCGCCGGCAATCCCCCTACCCGCACCTTGCCGCCATCCACCATCGCCAGCCTCGACGCCCTCCAGCATCGCTGGATGGTCGAAGACCTCACCCGCTGGCGCCCCGAGCTCATCCTCATCCACCGCTGCCAGAAAGCCAGCGTCCACTGCCAGGAGCTCGAAGACCGCGACGACGACCTACTCGCCTTCTTCCAACGCGACCCCGCATTCGCAACTCTTTGGCAGCACTATACCTACGCCGGCTCCCACGGTGAATTCGACGCCTACACTTTCAAGCCCAATCCCCAACCCCCAATCCCCAACCCCTGCTTCATTGACCCTGCCTCAGCCGTATGCTCTAATTCGCCGTCCCGCTGGCCGGCTGTTTCCGCGTTGCGAGACACCACATCGCGTTCCATGGAGGCACTCCCCGCATGCACCTCGGCGCAATCGCAGCAGTCTTTTTCCAGGACACCACAACCACCTACACCACCGCCTACGTTACAAATCCCAGCGACGCCATCTGGCTCTGGATCGCCATCGGCGTCGGCATCCTCGCCCTCATCGCCGCCTTCCTGCTCGCCAAAATGGTTCTCTCCGCCGACACCGGCACGGTAGAGATGCAGGCCATCTCCAACGCCATCCGCGAAGGCGCTGAAGCCTTCCTCGCCCGCCAGTACAAGACCATCGGCATCCTCGCCGTGGTCATCGCCATCATCGTCTTCTGCGGCTATAACTTCTCGCCCCGAACTCACGACGTCGCCCTCAAAACCGTCGTCGCCTTCCTCGTCGGAGCCATCTGCTCCGGCCTCGCCGGCTTCACCGGCATGTACGTCTCCATCCGCGCCAACATCCGCACCGCCTCCGCCGCCCGCAGCTCGCTCAACGGCGCATTACAAGCTGCCCTCCGCGGCGGAGCCGTCACCGGCCTCGTCGTCGTCGCCCTCTCGCTGCTCGGCGTCGCCATCCTCTTCCTCGCCTTCGGCGGCCTCACTAACCCACAGCAAGTCCCCTACCAGCTAGTAGGCTTCGGCTTCGGAGCCTCCCTCGTCGCGCTCTTCGCCCAACTCGGCGGGGGCATCTACACCAAGGCCGCCGACGTCGGTGCCGACCTCGTCGGCAAAGTCGAAGCCGGCATCCCCGAAGACGACCCCCGCAACCCTGCCGTCATCGCCGATCTCGTCGGCGACAACGTCGGCGACTGCGCCGGCCGCGGAGCCGACATCTTCGAGTCCACCGCCGCCGAAAACGTAGGTGCCATGATCCTCGGCGCCGCACTCTTCCCCGTCTTCGGTATCAAGGGCATCCTCTTCCCGCTGATCGTCCACGCCATCAACCTCATCAGCTCGATCGTCGGGGTAGCCATCGTCAAAACCAACGACACCGAAGACCCCATGTCCGCCCTCAACCGCGGCTTCTATGTCACCTCCGCGCTCGCCCTCTGCGGTTTCGCCGGCGCGGTCTACATGATGCTCAACGGCCCGGGCGTCGCCTGGGGATGGCTGCTCTCCTGCGGCGTCACCGGCATGGTCACCGCCTTCCTCTTCGTCTGGATCACGCAGTACTACACCGAAAGCAAGTACCGCCCCGTCCAGTCCATCGCCGAAGCCTCGCTCACCGGCCCGGCTACCAACATCATCAGCGGCATCGCAGTTGGCATGGAAACCCCCGCCATGCCCGTCCTGGTTATCTCCGCCGCCCTGCTCCTGAGCTACTACTTCGGCGTGCAAGGTCTCAGCGGCGTGGCTAACATCTCCAACTATGCCAAGGGCATCTACGGCACAGCCATCGCGACCATGGGCATGCTCTCCTGCGCCGCCTACATCCTCGCCATGGACACCTTCGGCCCCATCACCGACAACGCCGGCGGCATCATCGAAATGTCCAACCAGCCCGACTCAGTCCGCGACAAAACCGACAAGCTAGACTCCGCCGGCAACACCACCAAGGCCCTCACCAAGGGTTACGCCATCGGCTCGGCCTCGCTCGCCGCATTCCTCCTCTTCTCCGCCTACCTCGAAGAGATCAAGTCGCTCGTCACACTCAAGGTCCAGGCCGCAGGCTCTGCAGGCTTCATGCCCGTAGGCTGGTCCTTCACCAACATCAATCTCGCTGAAATTCCCGTCTTCGTCGGCGCACTGCTAGGCGCGATGCTCACCTATCTCTTCAGTTCGCTGGCGATCAAAGCCGTAGGCCGCACCGCCCAGATGGTCGTCAAAGACGTCCGCGACCAGTTCCGCGAAAACCCCGGCATCATGGAAGGCACAAGCAAGCCCGACTACGCCCGCTGCGTCTCCATCGTCACCGGCGCCGCCCTCAAAGAGATGGTCCTCCCCGGCATCCTCGCCGTCGGCCTCCCGGTCGCAGTCGGCCTCATCTTCCGCAACTTCAGCGCAACCTACGGCTCAGGGTCGGTCGCGCTTGTCGGCGCGGCCAGCCTCGTACCCACCATCAACGGCATCCCCGTCAACCTGGGCGGAGCCTCTGCAGTTGCCGGTCTTCTCATGGTCGGCACCATCTCCGGCATCCTGCTAGCCATGCTGATGAACAACGGCGGCGGAGCCTGGGACAACGCCAAGAAGTGGATTGAAACCGGCCAGTACGGCGGCAAAAAATCCGACGCCCACAAAGCAGCCGTAGTCGGCGACACCGTAGGCGACCCCTTCAAAGACACCGCCGGTCCCAGCTTGCACGTGCTTATCAAACTTCTCGCAACCATCACCCTCGTTCTGGCCCCACTTTTCCTCTAGCGGCACTCGCTCCACCCACCCCACCGTTTTCTCTTGCAAGAGCGAACGGTGGGGTGTTTTACTTTGCGAAACTTCGCTCAACACTGCGAACTTTGCGTCAAGGCTTTGCTGTTGCAACCCAGGAGCCATCCATGTCCTCCATACGCCTCCTAGTCGGCACCAAGAAAGGTGCCTTCATCCTCACCTCCGACGGCGTCCGCAAATCCTGGAACATCTCCCAACCCCACTTCCCCGGCTGGGAGCTCTACCACCTCAAAGCCTCACCCATCGACCCCAACCGCCTCTACGCCTCACAGTCCTCAGGCTGGTTCGGCCAGGTCATCCAGCGTTCCGACGACGGCGGCCTCACCTGGAACCCCGTCGACAACAAGTTCACCTACGACGGCGTCCCCGGCACGCACCAGTGGTACGACGGCACACCCCACCCCTGGGAGTTCAAGCGCGTCTGGCACCTCGAGCCCTCCCTCACCGACCCGGACACCGTCTTCGCCGGCGCCGAAGACGCCGCCCTCTTCAAGTCCACCGACGGAGGCGCCAGCTGGCACGAGCTCTCCGGCCTCCGCACCAACCGGACCGGCCCCGGCTGGCAGCCCGGCGCCGGCGGCCTCTGTCTCCACACCATCATCCTCGACCCCACCAACGAGAACCGCATCGTCGTCGCCATCTCCGCCGCCGGTGCCTTCCGTTCCGACGACGCCGGCCTCTCCTGGAAACCCATCAACAAGGGCCTCTGGTCCAAGTACATCCCCGACCCCACCGCCGAGGTCGGCCACTGCGTCCACCACATCGCCATGAACCCCCGCACGCCCAACACCCTCTTCATGCAAAAGCACTGGGACGTCATGCGCTCGGACGACGCCGGCGACCAATGGACCAAAATCTCCGGCAATCTCCCCACCGACTTCGGCTTCGCTATTGACGTCCACTCCCACCAACCCGAAACCGTCTACGTCGTCCCCATCAAATCCGACTCCGAACACTTTCCCCTCGACGGCAAGCTCCAGGTCTTCCGCTCAAAAATCGGCGGCAACGAATGGGAGCCCCTCACCAAGGGCCTCCCGCAAAAAGATTGCTACGTCAACGTCCTCCGCGACGCCATGGCCGTCGACACGCTCGACGACTGCGGCATCTACTTCGGCACCACCGGCGGCCAGGTCTACTGCAGCCCCGACGGTGGAGACAGCTGGAACGCCATCACCCACGACCTGCCAGCCGTCCTAAGCATCGAAGCCCAAACTTTAGCGTAACGAACGAAAGCACTTGCCGTTGCTCTTGCTTCTGCTTCTGCTTCTGCTTCTGCTTCTGCTTCTGCTTCTGCTTCTGCTTCTGCTTCTGCCTCCGCCTTTGCTTTTGTCTTTGCTTTTGCTTTTGCTTTTGCTTTTCTTGTTGTCATTCTGAGCGCAGCGAACGAACCTGCTTCCTCCCGTTCTTGCCGTTGCTCTTCCTAATCCCTAACCCCTAATCCCTAACCCCTGCCTTCATGCCCCTCATCCGCATCGAACTCCCCCTCCACCTTCGCCGCCTCGCCAACATCAGCGGCCACGAAACCACGCTAGACGTCCCCACCCCCGTCACCCTCGCCCAAACCCTCGACACCCTCGAAGCCCTCTACCCCCAGCTCCGCGGCACCATCCGCGACCACGTCACCCTCGAACGCCGTGCCTTCCTGCGCTTCTTCGCCAATATGGAAGACATCACGCACCAGCCCACCTGCGCCCCACTCCCCGCCACCATCCTCGAAGGCAAAGAGCCCCTCATCATCCTCGGTGCCATCGCGGGCGGCTAGCATTCGCTATTTCCTACTTCCTATTTCCTACTTCCTGCCCTAAACCGCCTTCTCCAACACCACAAAATACAAATCATCCCGCAGCGGCTTCCCAAACCGCTCATCCCCATACGGAAACGCCTCCCTCACACCCGTCTCCCGATACCCTCGCCGCAAATACCACCCCACCAGCGCCTCCCGCACATGCAGCACGGTCATCCGCACCCGCGCTCCAGCATGCGACTTCACGTACGCCTCCGCCGCAGCCAGAAGCTCTTTTCCCGACCCGCGATTCTGCCCACCCGGACGCACGGTCAGCAGCCCCAGATACCAAACCCCATCCTCCTTCGGCTGCAGAAACACCGTCCCCATCAGCACCCCGCCGTCATCATGCCAAACCAGCAGCACAGCTCCCGGCTTCGCAAGATCCTCCCGCAGCAGCGACTCCGTCAGCCGCACACCCTCCAGAATCCCCGTTTCCGCATTCCAGCTCGCATTCTCACCCGTCCCGCGATACGCCAGGTTCGCCAACGCCACCACATCCGCATAATCGGTTTCCACAACCGTTCGCAACTTCATCTCACGCCCTCATTCTTGACACGCCAGTTACAATTAAATCAGGAATCCAGTCCACAGCCCGGCCAACGCCGGGCCTTCGCATTTAACCGGCAGGAAAAACCAAGTCCAACCCTAAGTCTAAATTCATGCGGTCTTTACGCGAATTCAGGGGGGAGGGGGTGGGTCGTCGAAATTGCCCACAACCCCAGAAAGTACAATCAAGAGCATGGCTCGCCTTTACCCCTTCCGCGCTCTCCGTTACGACCCCACGCTCGTGAACATGACCGACGTGGTCACCCAGCCCTACGACAAGATCACCCCAGAAATGCAGGAGCGCTACTACCAGGCCAGCCCCTACAACCTCATCCGCGTCATCCTCGGCAAAAAGTTCCCCACCGACACCGAAGACGGCGAAAACGTCTACACGCGTGCCGCCAACACCCTCAACGACTGGCGCGCCGAAGGCATCCTCAAGGAAGAGTCCGAGCCCGCCCTCTTCGGCTACTCCCAGACCTACAAGGTCCCCGGCACCGAAGAGATCCGCGAGCGCCGCGGCTTCATCGGCCTCGGCCATCTCTACGACTACGCCGACAAGGTCGTCTACCGCCACGAGCAGACCTTCCCCAAGCACAAGTCCGACCGCCTCGCCCTCTTCAAAGCCACCCGCGCCTACTGTGAGCAGATCTACATGCTCTACTCCGACCCCACCTTCACTGCCGAGAAAGCCATCTTCGAGAGTGGCGCAGCCCCTGAACTGGAGATCACCGACGAGT
>JAMFSR010000039.1 GCA_026225395.1 Granulicella sapmiensis | reverse complement strand
GCCGCGTCGAGCCCTTCTGATGGACCAGATCGATTCGATATCCAGGCATCGTCATTTGATACATCTGAAAATCATCGTTATCGCCCAGCAGGGCGCTTCTCGTAAATCCAAAGACGCGTTCATACCATGAGGCTTCTTTTTCAAGATCGTCGACTGAAGCGGTCACGTGGTGAAACGAGAGATGGAGGGGGTTTAGATCCGACGACTGAGCCACTAAGGACTTGCAGAGAATCAAAGCTATGGCAGTTATCATCTAGCTTGCCTTGTTCCTCATATCGATGCGAGTCAATTGTGATCCTCATGTGCGGAGCTTGAAAAGTCTGTCGAATGCGTCAAATTAGGAGGGAGTTGGTGTTGAACGTTAAGCGTCTGTGAATACAGATTCCAATTTTACTCCATGCGGCAAATGATTCGGGCGACATAGCGAAGCTACCAAATGTACTTCGCAACCACGTGCGACGCTCCTGGGCTTCCTTGGATCGTCCGCACCTGAACGACGAATTGTAGATTCTTGTTCTCCCAACCTTTTGGGAGCTCTGCCGTGAGTGTGCGCATCATCTTCGGGTCTGTGGTGAGCTGATAGGCCGCTAGCGTACCGGTGCCCGTCAGCCCCGAGATCCCAATCCACCAACGTCCGGTCGACAGATCAAGAACGCGCGAGACCAAGGCATAATCATTTGCGACCTGCTCATTCGGAGCAGACATATCGACTATCCAAGCTTTGTTGCTGGGGTTTGTGCTGTCTTCGATCCAGCGCAAGCCGAAATCGGAGTCCTTCTTCAAGCGAAAGTGCAAACCCGACCCGAACCGGACCGCCCACTCGTTCGTGAAGCTGCCGAGCAAAACTGCCGGCGCCGCCTGAAGATCGGCCAGATTAGTCCCATGTGCCGGACGAATGACTGAGTCTTTGCCCTGCGTATGAAGGAGACGGGCTATTCCAGAAGCAGCCGTCACGTCTGTCATCGATACGTTGACCCGCTGCGATGTGAACTCATAGAGCTTTTGCGCTGCCTGAGGTTGCGGCGTATCGCTTTGACCAGATGCGGTCCCAGGTGCTGGGTTAGGCGACGAACTAATACATATCAATGTTGGCTGCGATCCGGTGGCCATGGGTGCCCAGAATTGATCAAGTACCGACATCGGAGACCATAGCCTGATATAAAGAGTAGAACCCCCAACAGCGAGCAGGATGAAACTCAGCAATGCAAGATATGTGGCTCTGGATTTGAATCGAGACTCGCGAACGAGCAGCGGTATTTCCTGACTCTCAACCTCAATGTGAGCTGGCTCTGAAATGGTGGTGTGGACCACAGCCTGATCGGACATTCTCTCCTCGGGACTCTCGACCCACTTGAACTCCGCAATGTACGAACGGACAGGAACGTCGATGTGCAATTCATCCTTGTGCGTCGGATGCGCATAATACACCGCCAATCGCTTGCGGACCTCGTTCGCCACAACCCGGACCGTTGAGTCGATGCTCGTATCGTAATCAGCCGGCCGGCCGAAAACCTCGACCCCGATCACACGCTCCTTTAGGCTAGTGAACGCTCCCTCAAGGGAGCGTTCCACAATGTACTTCAGAAGGCTGCTGTATCGCTGGCTGTGATGGAAGAGGGGATCGTCCAGAAGCCGACTCACCTGTAGGCGCACTGCTTCCTGATCCGTGGCGAACTCCCCGACTTTCACATTGCCGCCTTCGGGCGCTCTTCCAATATCAGAAATCATCCGTGACCCCGGCGAGGATTGTACCAAGCAACGACAACGGTCGTCAGTCCAGAGCATAGCCTGTCGCGGATGTTTCTTTGACGCGACGAGCCTCCCGAATATGCCTCTCGGAGAGAGTCGAAAGACGTTCTTGTCACGTGCCGGATTTGTAACGTGTCATAACCTCACATAAAGGCGCTGACGGAGGAGGCCGTTGCCGCGAGGACGGCATGTCGTAACCGTTATGCACTGGATGGATCGCGACCCGGCTGTGTACAGTCCGCGTTACATGTTGCCTGCTGTCGGCAGCTGTCTTTGTGGTCGAACGGAAAATCCCTGACGATGGTGAAAGTGACTCAATGAAAGCATTGGCAATGAGACTCAGCGCGGTTCTGTGCATTGGCACCGCTTCCTGTATGGCCCAGAAGCTACCGGTGAAGTGGGAAGACCTGACGTCGGCTGATTTTCAAAAAGCTATCCAGAAGTCTTTCGGCGTATGCCTCCTGCCCATGGGGAGCATCGAAAAGTTCGGTCCCTCCGGTCCGCTCGGAACGAACCTCTATCTCGACCGGATCGTGTCGGAACAGGCCGCAGCGCAGGAGTATGCCGTCGTCTTCCCGTCCTATTTCGCTGCTGGCACCAATGATGTGAGCAACTTCCCGGGAACGATCGCCTACAGCGCCCGCCTGCAATATGAGCTGCTCGACGAAACGGTTCGCGAGATGGCGCGAAACGGCTGCACCAAGGTCCTGATCGTGAACGGTCATACCGGCAACATTCCCATCATCAACCTGTACATCGATTCGGAAGTCGATAAGCCACACGACTACGTAGTCTATTCGGTGTACGGTCTTACGTTCAAAGTCGTGCCAGGCATGCCAGGCGTGGATCGCATGACGCCCGCATCGCAGCCGTCGCGGACCGGCGTGGACGGACACGGCGGCGAGGAAAGGATTGCAGCCCTGTTTGCCTACCGGCCTGACCTGATTCACCTTGATCGTGCCCACGATGAACCCGGTGGAGGAGGCAGGAAACTTCCCCTCCCGGCAGGCGTAACCGATGGGATGGCCCGCATGGCGGAGCTCCCCAACGGCTACGAGGGCGATGCCTCCGGCGCGACTGCGGCGCGAGGCAAGGCGCTTGTTGACTTTGGCGTGGACACAGTCGTCCGCGCCATTCGTGCCGTCAAGGGGGATGATGTCAGTCGCCAGCTGCAGAAGTCTTTCTCTGAAAAGCGCATTAACCCTGAAGTCGGGAAATAAGAATGCCGGTTTGGAAGAATGTTCGTTCGTATCATCGGATCGTGGGAACGGTTGTCGGCGTTCTTGCGCTGTATATCGCCATCACCGGCCTGATCATCCAGGGCGTCGACCTCAAAGCAGTGCTTTCCCACACATCCGAAACCGACCCGTCGATGATTGCGATTCGCGAAAGCATCGACGGCACATCCAACTTCTCCGTCATCCAGCCGACAGACTACGCGGCGCCTGCGCTACCGCAGGATTTCGATTTCACACGGGCGTTCTCCGACCTGCTGATGTCGGCACGCTCCGCCTTTCCGTCAGGTACGCCGATTAAGTCTGTTGAAGTGCGGATGCTCGGCGGTACGCCTACAGGGATCGTGCGGACGGGTACGCCCTCTACGGATAGCGAGATGTCATACGTCGACCTCGCCACCCACGCGCGATTACCCGCCCCCCCTCCGTCGCGGCTTCCCGGCGCGCAGAGTTCGATGCACAACCGCGCCAAGCAGTGGCACCGCTTTCAATTCATCCCCGGCATCGCGGGCGATATGATCGGTCTCATTCACGCGCTCATCGGGCTCGCGCTCTTTTTCATGGTGATCAGCGGCCTGGTTCTGTATTTCCGCCTGCTCCGTGCTCGCAGGCGCAGCGGTCTGCGTGCCGTATTCTGGTTTGCCGCCGACTGGTGGAGATCACTTCACCGCATTATCTCGGTTCTAGCGGCCATCTTCCTCATCGTCGTCTCCGGCTCCGGAACCCTATTGGCTCTCGATACCTTCGCGCTCGGCATGTATGGAGCAACACACATGCACGCGGGCAAATACGCTCGCTGGCCCGCCGGCATGATCGGTGACTTCTCTTCGCCGCTTTCGTATTCGGAAATTCCTCGTATGCTGGCCACCACATTATCGGCGTATCACGCCGACGAAGGCTCAACACCGGTCAAGGTGCTGCGGTTACGCTACTTCGCCGGCATGCCGCAAGGCCTCATTCTGACCGGCGGTGCGGATACACGTCAATTGGTTTACAACGCAAGTACTGGCGCGCGCGCACACATGACGGAACCTGGATATCCCTACACCGGCTTTCCGTTCGGCTGGCGCGAACATGAACTAATGAAGCAGATACATCGGGGGGACGCCCTTGGTATGCCCGGTCGCTTGCTTGACGTCTTCGCCGGCCTGTCGCTGATCTTTCTCTCGATTTCTGGTCTCTGGATGTACGTCGACACGTTGCGAAAGCGGAAGCGCGCCGGCCGCTCGGAACTTTTCTGGGCCTAGAGCAGCCACATCCTCATTTCCCTGCTTGTATGGCTTGTAACCTCTCGTAACATTCTGGGATTTGCCCCATTTTTCCGCATGTTTTTCCCATAACCGTTATGCACTGGTCAACCGCGTATCGGCCTCCATAGGGTTCGATCCGCAAGTGAAGAAAGCGCGCTGTGTTCACTGGAAGGAAGAGCGATTTTGACGACCGCCTATCCCAAACCGTTAGCACCGCGGACAGCGTGGATTGAATGGAGGCTTTATGAAAGTACGTACCCAGCGGAACACCGGCGCCCCTCGCCCGAAGTTCCTTCCCGCCAGAATCGTGCTGTTGATTCTGTCCGCCATCTTGATGGCATCTCTGCCGCTCCGTGCTCAAAGCTTCTACGGATCGATTGTCGGCACGGTCACCGACGGTTCCGGCGCGATCGTGCCCGGCGCAACCGTAACGGTTACCAATCTCGGAACCGCCGGGGCCCAGACCGCGCAGACTGACAACAAGGGCGAATTCAGCTTCGTGAACCTCACGCCCGCCGACTACAAGGTCGAAGTCAATGCGGCCGGCTTCAAGCGGTTTCTGCGCGACCGCATAAACGTAGGCGTCGGAGCGACCGCCCGTGCCGACACCACCCTGCAGGTCGGTGTCGTCACGGAAACCATCAACGTTTCGACAGCGCCGCCCATGCTTCAATCGGACTCCAGCAGCCTCTCCGAAGAGATCACCGGCGAACAAGTCAAGCAGATGCCGCTCAACGGCCGCAATGTGCAGAATCTGATCGCCCTAGCCCCCGGCGTCGTTCCTACCGGCGGCTCGCAGGGAGACGCGGGTCTCAACCAGGGCACCCGCACCGCGGGCGGCGCTGGCTGGGGCAACTACGAAATCGGCGGGTCCATCCAAGGCCAGAGCGCGGAATACATCGATGGTGTTCCCAACAATGTTCTCGGCGGAAATACCATCGCCCTCATCCCCACGCAGGATGCCGTCCAGGAATTCAGCGTGCTGACCAGCGTCCCCAGCGGCGACTTCGGCCGCTTCGGCGGTGGCGTAGTGAACATGACGACGAAGAGCGGTGCCAACGCCTTCCACGGCACGGCTTATGAATATCTTCGCAACCGCGATTTCAACGCCAATGACTTCTTCAGCAACCGCGCAGGCTCGCCGCGCCCACAGTTCAACCAGAACCAGTACGGCCTCGAGGTAAGCGGTCCCATCAAGCGCGATAAGGCTTTCTTCCTCTTCACCTACGAAGGTTTCGCCGCTCTCACCGGCATCGTCGGATCGACGAACGTTCCCACCAGCGCGGCATCCCGCGCAAAGTGGGGAGGTTCCGACATCCAGGACGGCATCTTCCCCGACGCCATCGTCGATCCGCTCGGGCGCTGCAACATCAGCACGACCGTGAACCCTGGCTACTGGACCATCACGAATCTCAACCAAGGCTCTTGCGGTGATCCGCTAAACAACATCCTCAAGACCTACTATCCCGATCCGAACCAGAATCCAAACACCAACAGCAACGACTGGTTCCTCACCACCCCGCTTGCGAACCACCAGAAGCAATACAACGGTCGCGTCGACTACACCATCAGCGACAAACAGCGCCTCTTCGGTCGCTACACCTACTGGAAACTAAACGACACCGGCCACTCCGAATTTCTGCAGCAGGGCCTCAACGGCACCACATGGCCTACCAACGACGGACACAACTCCATCTACACCCACCAGTTCGCCCTCGGCGACACCAATATCTTCAACCCGAAGACGATCCTCGACGTTCGCCTCAGCTATGTCCGCCAGACCGATCCCAACCTTCCCGACAGCACTTCCGTCAACGAAGGTCAGTTCGGCTCCGCCTACTCCACCCTGTCCAATCAGATGCTCATCCACACCCTGCCCGCCTTCAACGCAAGCGGCGGTCTGCACAACCTATACAACATGGGCAACTTCCCAAACTACCAGAAGCAGATCTGGAACAATTATGCGATCAACGCCAATCTCACCAAGCTGATTGGCTCCCACAATTTCAAATTCGGCGCAGAGCTTCGCCTCATGGACCAGAGCGGTTCGGGCTTTGTCAACGACGGCTCAGGCGGCTACACCTACAACACAAACTTCACCGGCGACGAATGGGCCTCGTTCCTCATGGGCTATCCCACGCAGATCAACTTTGTCGTGGGCGGAAACACCGCCTCGTACAGCTACTATCAGGCGTACTACGTAACGGACACTTGGCAGGTCTCCCGCAAACTTACACTCAATCTCGGTCTACGCTACGAGCTGCCTGGCGCAATCTCTGAGCGCAACAACAAGGCGACCGTCCTTCTGCCCAACGCGACCGATCCGTACACCGGCATCACCGGCACGTTGTCACTGGTCGACTCCGCTCTCTATCCGCACCGTAGCACCGTGTTGCCGGAGCAAAACCTCTTCGCTCCGCGTGTCGGCTTCTCGTACCGTGCCTTTGCAAATACGGTCATCAGCGGAGCCTACGGACTTTCCTACCTGCCCAACGACCTCACTGACGGCACACTACCTTACTACTCCCTCGTCAACAGCGCGACGACCCAAGTCAACATCCCCGGCAGCGGCGCTCCCACGCCTTTACAGACATCACTGGCGACCCTCGCGGCGACCGGCCTCACTCAGCCCATCGGCCGCACCGAGCCGGACTTCATGACACAGTACGCCAGCAAGACCTCGTACCTTGGGCAGACCATCACGGGCCCCGTGCCCAACCAGCCCTTCCCCTACGTTCAGCAGTGGAACGTCGCTGTCAATCACCAGTTCAACGGTGAATGGCTGGCGGGTCTGGCGTACTTCGGAATGAAGGGGACAAATCTGCCCGGTATGCCCGGACCGAACTCCGACAGCGGTCGCAGTCTGGATGAACTCTCCAGCCAATACTACTCATTAGGTGCAGCTCTGCTGAACACAGCGCCCTGTGCCAACGCGAATGATCTCGAACTTAGCGTAGGCCAATGCCTCAGGAAGTACCCGTACTACAACGACGTGCAGGATACCGCCGAGTTCTATGGTTACCAAAACTACGACGCCCTTCAGGCGCGGCTTGAAAAGCGCTTTGGTTCGACAGGCACCATTAACGCAAACTACACCTTCGCCAAGAATCTTTCCAACACCGATACGCAGAACGGCTATCTCGAAACCAAGTCCACGCAGCAGGGCGGCAACGGCAACGGCTACACGCAGGACTGGAATAACCTCAACGGCGAATATTCGCTCGTCAGCTTCGACGTCACCAACCGCATGGTCGTCAGCTACGTGCTGAATCTTCCATTCGGAAAGGGACAAAAGTACGGAGGCAATCTGCTCGGAGTCGGCGATCGGCTCGCATCCGGCTGGGCAGTGAACGGCATCACGACGGTGCAGTCCGGCTTCCCGCTCTTCTTCAGCACCTCGCAGGAAAACCAGTTGCAATCGAGCTTCGGTGCCGGCGTCACACGTCCGAACGTCCTGTCCGGTTGCAGCAAGAAGGTGGGCGGTTCCGGGCTCGCGCGCGTCAACAAGGGAGAGTGGTTCAACACCGCCTGCTTCGCTTATCCCGGTGACTATGCCTTCGGCAACGAAAGCCGGGTCGACGGCCAACTGCGCGGCGATGGCATCAAGAACTTCGACTTCGCCGTCCAGAAGTCGACTCGCTTCTACAAGACCGCCAACCTAGAATTTCGCACCGAATTTTTCAACATCTTCAACCGCGTACAGTTCGCTCCACCCATCAACACGCAAGGAGCATCGAACTTTGGCCAGGTCACCTATCAGGCAAACCAGCCGCGGCAGATACAGTTTAGTCTGCGCGTCAATTACTAGCTCCGGGGTCGGGCTTTCGACCGCCCGATCCTTTACCCTCTGGGCGAAGAGGGGCCACCGTTCTCGCCAGCGTCTAAGGAGCAATATGTCCACAAAAGAAAAGTTGTTCAGCACCAGCAGCCGATACAACGATCTCGGTCTCCTGATCATGCGCGTCACGGTCGCAGGCTGCCTTGTCCTGAAGCACGGTGTCGAGAAGGCTTTCGACTTCCACACCATGGCAACGAGCAGGGCGCTCCCGTTTCCCGATCCGATCCACATCGGCGTCGTTCCCAGCCTCGTCATCGCCATGATCTCCGACTTCATCTGCGCCATTCTCGTCATCCTCGGTTTCGGCACGCGCTGGGCCGCCGCATTCTGCTTCGTCAACATCCTCGTGGCATGGATCACCGTTCATCATTTTTCATTCTTCGGCCGCAATGGCGATCATGGAGAGATCATCATCCTCATGCTCGGCGGTTTCGCCGGCCTTATACTCACAGGCCCAGGACGTTATAGCGTGGATGCTCTCCTCACCTCGCAGAAGCCGATGCTCTGAGCAGGTAAGCAAAAGGGGAGAAACAAATTGTCGATACTCATAAAGAACCAAATCGATCGCAGGCAGCAGAGCAGGCAAGCCGGGGGCAGCATCCTCATGCTGATCGCGGCGGCCTGCATCACAACAGGCGTGTCCGCTCAGCAATCGCCGCCCGGTCTCATCGACTTCTCACCGAAGCACGATGTCATGATTCGCAACGACGACGGTACGCTCCAGCCGATGGACAAGCCATATTATCGCTCGAAGCTAATCGCGCCGGGCACATGGCAGATCGAAAGCGATGGCGATTACTCCTATCTCCTCGAAGGTGACAACGAAGCCCTCGCAATCGACACGGGCTATGGCGCCGGCAATATTCGGGCTTACTTGCAAACGCTCACTAAGAAGCCCCTTCGCTTCGTCGCGAACACGCATTATCACTTCGACCACACCGCCAACAATGCCTACTTTGACGCGGCTTACATGTCCGCTGGCACCGCCGAAAAAGTCACCATTCCCTATCCCAGCTTCCGGGGGATCAATTTCCCGCGCGACTACCCGAAGGTCATCATCGGCGACGGCTACAAGTTCCAGCTCGGCAACCGCGAAATCGAAGCCTTCATCGTCGGCAATCACACGGTCGGTGGGACTGTCTATCTCGACAGGCGCGAGCGCATCCTCTTTTCCGGCGACGAAATCATGGAGCCAAACGAACCGGTGAACATCAGCGTCGAACAGTTCGCCATGAACATGCGCAAGCTCGAAGCGCATCGCAAGGAGTTCGATCGCCTCGCCGGCGGACCAGGTCTCCTCGAGGCCGCAGACATCGAAAAATATCTCGCAGCAGCGGAAAAAGTCCTTTCCGGCAAGCAGGGCGAGCTCATCGCGCCGCGACTGCCCCGCGCAGTCAACGAGTCGCCGAACACGGACGCCACAGGACCCATCATCTACCAGAGGCGTCTCGTGCGACCACCCGATCGCCCCGCCGACATGGGCACTCCCAACCCCAACCTACGAACGATGAGCTACGAAGACCGGCACATCACCTACCACGTCAACAACATTCACTGAGGGACAAGATGTTGAACAAAATGACCAGCCTGCTCACCCTCGGATGCATTTGCGGCGCAGCTCTCGGCCAGAGCCAAAAGGAGAAGGGCGTCTTCCTGATGAACCGCATCGCGCCCACCTCTTCAGAGCTCTACATCGCAAACGCCGACGGCAGCGGTGAGCACAAAGTCTTTCCTGCGACTGGCTACGACTACCACGCCAACTGGTCCTACGACGGCAAGTGGATCGTCTTCACCTCCGAGCGTACCGGCTCGGGACAGGCCGATCTCTACCTCGCGCACCCCGACGGCAGCGGCGTCCAGCGTCTCACCGACAACCCCGCGCTCGATGATCAGGGTGCTCTCTCGCCGGACGATACGCAGATCGCTTTCGTCTCCACACGAAACACCTATCGCACCAACATCTGGCTCCTCGATCTCAGGACAAAGAAGCCGCACAATTTTACCGGCGCCGCTGACATCCAGGGTGATCCTCTCAAACCCGACGGATTCTTCCATCCGCAGTGGTCGCCCGACGGCAAATGGATCGCTTTCAGTTCGGATCGCAACACCGAGTGGCGCGGCCATGACAACAACGCTGGCTGGGAGCACCTGCAGGAGCTTGCTATCTATGTCGTGCATCCGGACGGTACCGGCCTCCGCCGAATCACCGCGAAGGGTGTAACCTCGGGCTCGCCGAAGTGGTCAGCCGATAGCAGCCAGATCGTCTATTACGAGATGCCCGTCGAAGGCAGTTGGCAGGCGCGCGTCAGCGCCATCTCTGCGCACGCCACTTCGCAGATCGTTTCGGTAAATCTAGTCACCGGCAAACGCACGGACATCACTTCCGGCCCCGGCCTCAAGCTTGAACCGCAGATGCTCCCTAACAATATCGTGGGCTACACCACCAAATCCTCCCAGATAACAGGCATCGCCTACACAAATGGCAAGGGAACCTTCCCCGCAAGCCTGCGTTCGCCGTCATGGTCACCCGATGGCAAACAGGTCATCTACGAAAAGGTCGACAACGCGCCGTGGTCCTACTACACACAGCTTTATAGCTGGGACAAGAATCTCGACTACCGCTACGCCGACGTCTTCCCGAGCTTTTCCAAAGACGGCTACCTCATCGTCACGACCAAGGACACGGACAATTCCATCTTCTTTATGAAGAAGGACGGCACCGAGCGCCATCTCGTCTTCAAGTCAACTGCACCCTGCACGGATCACTCCAACGGCCCTTGCAGCGACATGGTCGGCGTTGGTTTCGCACCCTCCTGGTCACCGGACGGCCAGTGGGTAGTCTTCGGCTGGGGCGGCTACCTCGTCGCGCGCAACACCTCGGTTGCGAAGATCATGCTCGTGCGGCGCGACGGCAGCGACCTCACGCCACTTACCTCCGGCACACCCAACGCAGGTTTCCCGAGCTTTTCACCAGACGGCAAAGAAATCGTATTCCGCTCCTGGGGACCGAACGAAGACGGTCTGCGCATCATGAACCTCGATACGAAGAAGGTGCGCGTGCTGACTGATCAACTCGACAACCTGCCCTGCTGGTCGGTGAAGAATCGCATCGTCTTCACGCGCAAGTCCGCTGATAACAACTTCGACATCTTCACCATCAACCCCGACGGCAGCGATCTTCAGCGCATGACAACACATCCCTCCTCCGACGCGCACGCGGTCTGGAGCTATGACGGCAACAAGATCATGTGGAGCGGCGCTGAGTACGGCTTCCGCGACGAGGCCGCCCTCTACGACAACACCTTCCAGCCCTATGGCCAGATCTGGGTCATGAACGCCGACGGCTCTAACAAGCGCCAGGTCACCGATAGCCACTGGGAAGACGCGATGCCTGCCTTTGTCCCACCTTACGCAAAGTAACTCGCACCGGAGAAAACATGCACACGATGAGGCTTAAATCACGCATAGCAATTCACGCGGTCGTAACCGCTTTGCTCGTGACTCTGGGATGGTGTGTGAAAGCTTCCGCACAATCGGCATGTAGCAGCGTCGAGGAGCTGGTGTTGTTCGGCGCGGGCGGGCGTCCTCCGGGGCCTCCTCAAACGGCGCCTACCGTCGGCGACGACCCTTCGCGCGAAGGCATCTACGAGGGATGCCTTGACACGAAGACTGGACGTTTCTCCCTACTTGGCATCAAGGCGAAGGTAAGCCGTGCATCCTGGCTGCTCGTCGATCCGCAAAAATCGACGGTCTACACGACAGGAAGCACAACAGGAAACATCCATGACGCCGGCACGATCTTTGCATTTCACATCGATGCTGCATCCGCCGCACTCGGACCGCGCGGCAGTTCGCCCTCAGGCGGGCAGGACCCAACACATCTTGCCTGGGATCCCCAAAGCGCAACGCTCTTCGTCGCGAATCACGGCAACGGTTTGGTCGGTGTCCTCAAAGCCGGTGCCGATGGAAGCATTTACGCTCTTAGTGACAAAGCACTGCAGCAGGGCTCTGGCCCATCGCCGCGGCAGAAGAACGCCGAACCGCATGGTCTCGCCCTCGATCCTACCGGCCACTATCTTCTCTGCGCAGACTTCGGTGCTGACAAAATATATGTTTACCTCTTCGACGGCACAACGAGTACGATTTCGCCTTCAGCTCCCGCTGCAATTCCTGTGCCTGCCGGCAGCGGTCCGCGACATCTTGCTTTTTCGAAGGACGGACACTTCGTCGTGTTGAACACGGAGCTGAACGGGCAGCTGCGTGTTTATCGCTGGCGGCGAACATCGGGAACACTGGAGCTGGCGCAGGTGGTGGATCCTTATCCGGCAGACTTCCATGAAGAAAAGAGCGCCGCCGAAATCGAGTTCTCGAAAGACGGGAAGTTCTTCTATCTCTCATTGCGCGGGAGCGAAAACAAGCTGATCGTCTATCGGTGGAACAGCGGACAGGGCAGACTCTCGGAGGTCGCCCGGGTATCGACAGGCTCAATGCCCTGGAGCTTCAGCATTGACCCGTCGGGAAAGTGGTTGCTCGTCACAAACCCCACTCCCGGACAGGTCACCGTCTTCGCGGTCGACAGAGCCACCGGCAAACTGACATCTAAAGGGGATCCAGTCAGCCTTCCAGGTGCGATGACGGTTGACTTTCTTAAACCTTAAGGCCACTCACACCATCTGGACGCCACATAAATTTCCTCCGCACCATCGTTGTGGAACGCCGCTACGGTTCAACCCGCTTTACATATTGAGGAGGTAGCTTATGAAAAATCTGACGAGAAGAGGTTTCGTGAAGATCAGCTCGGCGGCAGGAGCGGTTCTTGCTGGCGCCGCAGCAGGGAGACTCGAGGCACAGACAACCGGCTTCCAGGCAGCCAGCAATCCCGGTGGTCCCCGTGTCAGGACGAAAACACGCCCGGGTATTCAGGGTCTCTATGCGCTTTGCGAGATAACCGGTGGTGGTCAAAAGGTCTACGGCATTGCCATCGAGTACGACGCGGTGATCAACCCCGCCAGCTTGGCGCTCGACACATTCACCGCCAAAGTCTTTCCTTCTACAAGAGGGCCGGGGAATGGCATGATGGCGGGCCCGGCCATGGGTACGCCTGGCGGGGGAGCAGACATGGGTAGTCCCGGCAACACAGCGACAAGAACACCTCGAACCGCTCCTGACGCACGACCTATCGCGGCCATCTACACCAATTCTCAACCTGCGGTGCTGAGCGGCCAAAAGAGCGTTCCCGGCATGTACGTCATAGCCGAGTTCGCACATGATCCCGACCTCAGTGTCAGATCTGTGGACGGAGACTTGGTCTCTCTGACACAGGATAATAGTGTCAAGACGGCTGATGGCGTGGTTTACACCGCAAATACAACCGTGTGGGATAACTCCTCAGACCGCGGGAACGATGTCTTCGTACGTGGCATCGACGGTTGGGAGCAGGCCCACTGGTGGTGGGATGACTCGCGGTCCGCCATGCTGGAATACAGCATCTACTTGCCGCAATCCTTCTTGGAAAAGGGTGGGGAGAACAAGGAGTATCCACTCGTCATCGCCATCACCCACTCGGGTACGAGCTATGACGGCTCCACGACGGCAACGCTGACCGATGGTGTCATCGCCAGCATCTGGGGGATGCCGGAACAGCAGGCGGAGCACGAGTGCGTGGTCATCACCCCGCGCTACGAGCGCACCACCATGAATGACTACTGGGAGCACACCTATGATCTCGAGAACACTTACAAGCTGCTCGAGTACATGCTCCAAAACAAATGGAACTTCGGCAACCCAAACAAGGAAGACAGGGCGGACAAGATACTAAAGATCGATCCAAAGAGAGTCTATACAACCGGCTGGTCCATGGGCGCGATGAGTTCTCTCTGGATAATGGCAAAGCACCCCGATACCTTTGCAGCAGGTCTCATCATCGCCGGACAGCAGCGGCCCAGTGACGTTGTCAATCTTGCGACCCAGAAGGCCCTCATCATCACCGGCGAATTGGACGGGAAAGCCACTCCCTGGAATGAAAGGTGCGTTCCGGTTTGGGAGAGCGCAGGCGCCAAGGTCACAAGACCAAAGGAGCGCCTCGACGCAACACTCATCTTCCCGATCGACGATCAAAGGAAGTTGAGCGAGCAGGTCAATGGCTACCTCGACAAAGGAGGCAACATAACTTTCCTGACCTTTGCGAATGTCGATCACATGGGGTCGGCGGCAAAGTTTTTCTACATCAAAGCCGCCAGAAATTGGTTATTCAAACAGAGTAAGGCGTAAACAGCATCCGTTAGTTCAGCATTGCAAAGCGAGGTGGCGATTTTGTGCAGAGAAGTCCTGTACAGCAGGAAGCTCCGGGAACATACGTAGATTCGCTTGGACGGACCTTCGTGGATGCCCCTCCAACATGTCCGGAGGGCGTCACTGCTTGCTAGCTACAAGTACAACACCAGTATGTTTCATTACACACTAGATCCATTTCGAGCTAAAGTCATGGCATCGACTTTTACTTTTCACCTGCAGGAACCAAAATCCTTGGGATCGCAAACAACAGCGGCAGTCAAGCCGACGTCGCCTCAGATCTGAGGCAAAACACTGTCAACTCGACTGCCGCTCAGGTCTATGATTCACCGGAGCTTCATTCACTTGCAGCTGGCTTACTCAATAACAACCGTAACGACCAGCGTCTGCGTAAGTCCGTCGCTGATACCCGTGAAGGTGACCGTTTGCGATCCAGCTGGCGCAGAAGCAGGACTACTGGAGCATCCCGCCAGTCCGCCCAGAATAATCCCGGCCAGCATAATCAGCGCCGCTGAGATCCTCCACACCTTGCGCCTCGTTCCGACTATGCCAAGCAGACCTAAGGGAAGCAGCATTGCCCAGATCGCACCGTGTCCATTTTCCGAGCGATCAAGCATAGCAGTCGTCAAGTTCACCCCGATCGTCGAGGTCACAAGGGTCGCTGTCTGGCCCGTGACTCCAACCACTTCGGTTGTTGGAGAGCAGGTGACATACGGAGCTGATGTAGCGCAGCTGAGATTTACCGCACCCACGTAGCCGCCCCCCGGTTGCACCTGGAACGTCACGGTTCCTGACGTGCCATGCGTGACCTCGATCGTGCTGGGGCTCAGAATCAGAGACACAGGGTTTACGACGTTGAGTGTTTTGGTCGCGCTTGTCGCAGAGGAGTTATTTCCTGTCGCCGTAACGGTGGCCGAAATCAACTCCGTTCCGACAGTCGATTGCGCGGTCAAACTAGAGGTGGCCACCCCTGCGGCATTTGTCGCCGTTGTGCCTATGACTGTCGTGCCGTTCAGGTAAGTGACGGTGGCGCCCGCGATAGCGGGTGTCACCGCGGCCGATAAGGCCACCGAGCCACCAACGTAGATGGTTGATGGGTTCAACGTGAGCACGAGCGTTGCCGGTATAGGCGTCACCGTGATGGAGATCGGGCCGCACGACGTGGCATAGTTTGCGTCGCCGCCATAACAGACCATCAACGTCCGAGCGCCAAGGTTAGGCAGCGTTGCTGTAAGGGAGGTTGTACCTGCGCTCAGCGTGCCCGTCCCCAGGTTGCTGGCTCCGTCGGTGAAGGTTACCTGACCTGTGGGGGTCGCGCCGCCCGGGATGCCGGTCACTGTGGCCGTCAGCACGCTGGTTCCGTTCACGGTGACTGTGGTTGGGTTTGCCGAACCTGCGGTGGTCGAAGCAGCGGGAGTCACTGCAAGACTCATTGCAGTGCTGGTAGACGTCATATACACGAGGTCGCTGCTGTAGACGGCCGTGATGGAGTGTGTACCACCCGCAGGAAGCGGTACGGACAATGTTGCCGTGCCGCTCGTCAGTGGAGCGTTTCCAAGGGACTTGGTGCCGTCGTAAAATGTGACCGTGCCCGTCGGTGTGCCACCAGTTCCGGTCACGGTGGCCGTCAGCGTCGCCGATCCGCCGTATACGATGGTCGCAGGCGGCGTGAGGGTTGTTACAGTCGCCACAGTCGGCCCGTTGACCGTCAGGGTCACGGATCCAAACGCAAGAGCTGCGTAGTTGGAGTCGCCAGGATATTGAGCGGTGTACGTATGCGTTCCCGCTGTCGGTTCGTTGATCGTGAGCGAAGCCACTGTACCGTTCTGCCCCAGCGTGCCAGTTCCCAACAGCTTTGTGCCTTCGTAGAAATTTACAGCCGCAGAAGGGGCCACAGCACCCGTCCACTTACCGGATGTTCCGCTATACGTCGTCTGGGACATAGAGGGCTGCAGCATGGCGTTTAGCGTGATCGACCCAGTATCTGCGATCGTCGCGGCCTTCAGGTTGGTCGTGGTACCAGAAGACATATAAAGCTCGCCTACGATGTAAGGGAACGCGGTCGTACATGTCGACACGCCTGCGCCAGCCACCGCGGTTGCCTTCCCTGAGTAAGTAACACCTGACCCCGTCAACGACTGGAGGAAGGCAGGATAGACGTTGCCCTCAAGCGTGATCGTGATGTCTTGCGGCGCCGGAGTGATGTTCGCGGCCACCAGTGAATCGAACACGACGTTGTCGAATGTTACCGTCGTGAGGTGGTTCACATCGTATCCCTCAAGCTGGACGGAGTACGTATTGGTGCCGGTAGGCGCCAGAACATGCAGGTTATCCAGCACGATGTTCTCGTACAAAGGAATCTCGGTACCGGTGTTCGTGTTGTAGAACGGATTGAATTGCAGCGGATAGTGAGTATCGCGAATGCACACGTTCTCATAGGTAAGGGTGTTGAGTGTGCCCCCACGGTCTGCAGCGGACTTTAGACGCAAACCCGTTGAATTGCCGTCCGCCGCCGTCCCGGCCATGTTGACGTTTTCTGCCAGATAGTTGGTCAGGCCGCCCGAAGTGTAGCTTCCCACCGACAACCCATGACCGCTGTAGGTCGTCACGTTCTCGATTGTGATATTGGAAGACGCGCTGCTGGCGCCGACCGCGATATTGTCGTCGCCATCGGAGATCGAAGCCTGGTTGATCGTGACGTTGGTTCCCGTCGGATCAATACCGTCCGTGTTATGCGCGGTGTAGGGTGCCTGGATTTTTACTCCCCACACCGTAAGACCGGTGCCGGTCCAGGCTACATGGAACATCGGCGAGTTGCGCAAGGTGATTTTGTAGAGCGTCAGATTCGTCGACGTCCCGTCCACAAGGATCGGATTATCCTGCGATCCAACGCCATCGGCATTGTCCGCATTCGCCCACCAGGTTTCACCAGGGTTAGGTCCGCTCAACATCGTGGAACCGCCGCGGCCGTCAATCACGCCATAGCCATAGATTCCCTGCCCTATACCATTCTTCGCGAATGTGATCAGGGCGTTGCATCCGTTCCCTGACGGTCCATAGGTCCCGCACAGTTCAGTAGAGGTGGTTTGGTAGTCGCCCGGATTACGCGAACCGAAGACGGTCACGCCGCCATCCACCAGCAGGCCAACACCGGAAGGAACCGTGACCGCGCCCATCAGAAAGGCGTAGTTCGTTCCCGATGAAGCGAGCTCCACGACCTTCCCGGTTGCGCAAGCTGTCAGCGCAGCCTGGATACGCGCCGTATCTGTAGGCGTCTCTGAGGCAGGGCCGCCGGCCACGATCGCCTGCTGGGATGTCAACGTCGTGCAGGTGGGCGGAATCGTTGGCTCCACGACAGTTCGGCTATCACCCGTGGCTATTGTTTGCGCACTCGCGACGCCCACCAGCGCCGCTGCCAGAACTCCCCACATCGTCACTTTATGAAACATCTGTCTGCTCTTCATCATTACCTCGACTTCTGATCTCACCACGTACCAATTCCTTCGACTTTCCAAGCAGTTTAGAAACGGAAAAATCCCGCGAACTGAAAGACCCGTGATGCGTTCGCCTGGGATACGATCTGATCGAACTGAGCATTCGTCGGGTCAGTGCTGGGCGCCGAATAGACCGGATGATTGAGCACGTTGACCGCTTCCATTCTGATTTGCAGCGTCCCTAGCCTGGAAACCTGGAACTGACGCTGAACGCCCACATCAGCCTGGTTCAAAAAGTCGGCGCGGAGGTGTGAATAGCGCAGGGGCGCGATCCGAAGCTGTAAACTTCCTGGCTCCTGGGTCGTGCAGAAGGTGACTCCCGTCGCGCAGGCGGCGATCTGATGAGAAGTCGGGATGAGAGGGGTCGGATGTGTCCCGAGTGGGCCGGCCGCTGCGGTGGAAACTAACCAGTTCGAGGGATTGAACCAGAATCCCCCTACAGCATTCGTACCGGCAGTGTTCGTTGCAAGTATCTGGGTCGACTTATATTGCGATCTCGACCAGTGACTGTCGCCCATATTTGAGCCGTAGTAGACATCATTGCCCATATTGAGCGGAGCGCCACTTTGGATCTGATACACACCCTGTGCTTGCCAACCGCCTACGATCTGCGCAACGATCCCGCGGCTGTGCGAGAGCCAGCGGCGATCGCGGCCCCAGGGAAGCTGGTAGATGACGCTGGTCGAGTAACGCAACGGGCGGTCAGAAGGCGAAATCCCATACCAGGGTTTTGCATCGCCAGTATTGAGAAACGTGGTCGCATCCAGCGACTTCGACCAGGTGAAGGCCTGCGTCGTCGAGAAGCCATTGGTGAAGCGGCGCTGAAGCTGTACCTGAGCGGAGTGGTAGATAGCTTCACCATCGAAGCTATAGTCGTTGATTTCACAAAATTCGGGCCTGGGTCGCAGCAGCTGGGAGACAGAAACCGTATTCGAACCGTCGCTGCACTGGGAGCTTGAGGGTACGAGATTCACCAACGGGTTCGCCACGTTCGTGGTTAGAGCGGTGTTTGTGGCGAGATCATATCCTCCCTGAAGAGGCGACAAATCCTGGTCAGGAATGGCGTTGAAGTCCCTTCCGCCATAATTGGTGCCTGCCGAACTCTGCACAGTGGGGGTATGCACCCCATGGTTCCCCACATAGTTGACTTGCAATACGAACTGTCCCATCTGCTGCTGGAACCCAAAGCTCCACCTCTCGTTATAAGGCGTATGCGGGTTAGGAGGTAAAAACTGAAGGTCATTACCCAGGCCGGTGTTAACACCGGCCTTATTGCCCGTAACCGGCGTCAGGCCGTTTGGGAATGGATTGTCGAGGGTGGAAGTTATCTCAACAGCCCCATTCGTGGCATAAGCGGGCGCTGTAACGCTGCTGGTCTGGGAATAACCCTGTTGCGGCAGCGTGACAGTCGTCGTGGATCCGGAGTTTGATCCGGAGATGTCATACAACAGGATCGAATCGAAGAACATACCGAACCCGCCGCGAATGACCGTCTTTGGAGTGACGGCAAAGGCGAACCCAAGCCGAGGGCTAAAATCCCATTTCGGAGCAGAATAGGGGGCGATCCCATGGCCGTCCGTATTCGCGAAGATCGCGCCGCCGGTGGGGGTGATGGCCGCAGGAAGGTATGCATTTGCGCTCTGAGTGTTCAATGACGAGTAGTTCGCCGCGGCTGCGACCGTGGTGCTGTTCACGGCGTTGAAATCAAAGGACACGATATCCTTTCCATTCAACTCCTCCATGGGAGTTTCATGCTCCCAGCGGAGACCGAGATTCAGCGTCAGCTGCCGGGAAAAGCGCCAGTCGTCCTGAAAGTATGCAGAGTAGTAGTCCGAACGGGTCAGGTAGTTCGAATTTTGAGCCTGGGTGCCACTGCTCAGGATTCCCATCTCCAGTTGTGCGACCGAAAAACCAGCCCCGGCGCCTGCGAGTGAGGAGGCGCTCGTGCTGTACTGCTGCGTCGAATCGTTTCCATTCGAGGCATAGTCCCCGTTTTCGGTACCGCCGCCTTGGCCAGCCGTAATGTAGCGCCGGTACTCCACGCCTCCACGCAGAAAGTGTTTGGATAATTGCTTGGAAAGCGACACATTTCCGAGCCAGACGTCGTCTGTGTTGAAGAAATCGGAGGACTGGTTGACGGAGGTGTACTGTGTAAGATCGAACCGGGGAAACTGGTTGGCTGATGGGGGCAGACCATTCACGAGGTAAGCCGGCATGCCAATCGTAAGAGGCGACACCTTTCCCTCGGACGGGTTGAAGTTGTAATCCGTAAACCGGGTGTATCCCAGAACGGTAGATAGAACGACAGTTGAGTTGACAGCGATGGTGTGGCCAACCGCAACGCCGTAGTTTTCATAGTCCAGATAAGACGTACTGACCGGGGCGAAAACAGCCCCGGGCGTTGAAAAGCGGGAGCTGCGGACCAGGTGCATATACATCTGTTGCTGGGGGTTGATCGCGTAGTCAAGCCGCACAATTGCACCGGTGTACTGGTCCGAGTTAGGCACCCCAAACGCATAGGTGCCGATCGCGGCTGTTCCTCCGTTCGCAGCAGGATAGTACTTGAGGACATTCGTAGCGACGGGAGCAACGCCGCCGAGATACTTCGCAACGTTGTTACCTGGTATGCAAAGGCGCTGCTCCGCACTACCGATCGAAGTGCGAGGATCGAAGAGCTGGTATTGATTCACCGCTCCATTGATGACGGTAGGAGTTGTACCGCATACTTGGTCTGCCGGATTGGTATCGAGGGCAAGGAGCGCGGAGAAGTCTCCGGCGATTTGTGCCTGCGTAGGAACTTCGTCCACTCCATTATTCGGATTGGTCTGGCTGCTGTGCTCGAAACCGGTGAAGAAGAACACTTTCTTCTTGAGGATCGGGCCGCCGAACGAAAAGCCCTCGCGCAGAAACTCTGGCTTGACCTGTGTTGTCTTTTGCAGTTCCCAGTTGTTGGCATTGATGTTCGGGTTTTGGTAGTAACCGAATACAGAGCCGTGGAATCGGTCGGTACCCGATTTTGCCTGCACATTGGTGAAGCCACCCGAAGCATGCCCCTGACTTGCATCGTACGAAGAGGTAGCGAGCCGATACTGCGAAATGGACTCAGTATTAGGCGTGAACGCGGTCGCACGAATTCGGTTGTCGGCAGCACCGTCCAGCTTATAGTCGATCGAATTGAACATTGATCCGTTGATCGACACGTTCGCCGTTCCGCTGTCATACACGTGAATGTTGGGATTGACACCCGAAAGCACCACACCTGGCGACAGGTTCTCGAGTGTGAACGCATTGCCATAGATCAGCGGCAAATCCGTCATCGACTTTTCTTCGATGACGAGGCCGAGGTCAGCCGAATCATAGTTCAGCAGTTGCGACTGTCCACTCACCGTGATGGTGGTGTCGACTTTGCCAACCTGCATCGTTATATCAATCTGCCTCGGTGCTCCCAGGTCGACCTGCACATGGTCTTCATTGAATGCATTGAATCCCGAAACGCTTACCGTAACCGTGTACTTCCCCGGGATGAGGGACGGGAACGCATATGCGCCAGCGCTGTCCGATTTGGTCTTCAAGACAACTTTCGTCGTCTCTTCGATGGCCTGAACGTCAGCGTTGGGGATGCCTCCACCGTCTTTATCCGTCACTCGACCGTTGATTGCGCCACGATCCCCTTGGGCAAAGAGCGGAACACAGGACAAAGCAAAGAACACACACACGGATAGAATCGTCCTCTTGAGTGAAAACTTAGACATGACCACAGCCTCAAACATTCTGGTGAGAGTTGGCATCGTTGCCAGTAAACCTGCCTTTTATAGGTTCCCGGAGTACAGACTGTCAAGCGGTATCTGCAACCATCCGCAAAATCGCCCGAGAAGGGTCCTGGAGCGTCACAGGCAGTTGTCCTCTGTAGTCTCGCTTGATCCGCTTCAACGGGCCTTCAGGCTTTGGGATACCGCTGCTAGCGGCGAGTTCTGCCCGTCCACATTGATTTCCTCCGCCTAAATAAAGGAAGCCGCGTGTGCCAAAATCTCTTCGAGCGTCTCGAGGCCGCCGAAGTCAACAACTTCACGAGATCGCGACCTCACTACTGCGGATCACGGCATTTGCGATCAACTCCTAAGAGAGCACACCTATGCCAAGGATATTGGCAACGCTGCCAACCGTTCCAGCGATCTTCCGCGGCCATCCCCTCCGATTCATACCTGAAAATGAGCTATTTCGGTAGCGTCACACTGCCTTTGATAACGAATGCTGCCGCATTCTGGCCATCTTGAGTCCCAGGTTGGTGGCCTCCAACGAAGAGGTGGTACACGCCAGGTGAGATGAAACGATTTCCATGATCATCGACCCGGCTAAGTTGGGCCGGCTGGAGCGTGATGGAGACCACCTCGCTCTCGTTTGGCTTTAGATGAACACGACTATAACCCGCGAGGAACGGATGCGCACCGGCACGTCCGCCAGGAGCGTCGAGATACGCTTCAACCACCTCATCGCCTTCGACACCGCTAGTATTCGTCACCTTGGTCTTCACTTCCACCGGTTCTCCGGCTTGAATACCAGAACCAGATATCTCTGGCTTGTCATAGAGGAACGAAGAGTAGCTCAACCCAAAACCAAACCCATATAACGGCTTTCCTTTAAAGTAACGGTAGGTCCGGTTGGTCATCGAGTAGTCGTCAAAGTGCGGAAGATCATTGATCCCGCGATAGAACGTCACAGGCAGCCTTCCCGAAGGATTGTTCGCGCCCGCGAGGGTTTCTGCAATGGCCTTACCCGCTTCTTCGCCACCATACCAGGCCTCCAGTAGTGCATCCGCATTAGCCTGCGCCCAATTTACAGCCAAAGCACTTCCCGACATCAGCACCACGATCAACGGCTTACCGGTCGCTTTGAGCGCCTCGAGTAACTGTTCCTGTGGGGCAGGAAGATCAATGCTCGTTCGGTCCCCGCCATCGAAGCCAGGAACATGTACGCTCATCTCCTCGCCTTCCAGATCCGGAGAAAGTCCAACAAACGCGACCACCACATCCGCGGCCTTGGCTGCATCCACTGCGTCCAGAAGGAGAGCCCCGGCTGGAGGGATCCACTCGAGGCTCACGTAGTGATCGTTGCTGACTCTCGAGTACTCGATACGAATACTGTGTGGCGCCACATTTTGTGCGGAGATTTCTAGAGACGTTGCGCCCGAGCCACTATCGAGTGCAAGATGATCATCAAGATAGATACGCACAGCAGGCCTCACATCCGTCACAACCATGTGTCCCTCACCTGTCATATCGGGTGCGTTCTTCGGCTGGGGAACCCCGCGAAAATGAAGCGTGTACTTTCCAACCGTCGGGAACGAAATAAACCCAGTCCATCGCACGGAGAAATTTCGCGACGGAACAGCCGCATCAGGAGCCACACCATCCCAGTTGAAGTTGATAATGCTGTCCACGCGTTCCGCAGCCGGCTTGCCGGAAAAATCGGGCTTGGCGAAGTACTCCGCCTTCAACCCGGGCAATGAGCCATCTCGGGTCTGATGCAGCGCGGTTGATGGCACGGGAGCCGCCATCCCAACCCCTAGCGTGGCACCGGGGCTATAAACAATATTCTCTGCTCCGAACTGATCTCGCATCCCTTGCAGCGGAAGAACCGGACGCGGGGCAGTGCCTTGGTAATTCCCTTCAACCGCCTGAAGCAAATTGGCATTCGGCCCAACCACCGCGATTCGCTTCCTCCCGGTAAGCGGAAGCACATGCTGTTTGTTCTCCAGCAGCACAATGGACTCTCGAGCTACTTGCAAAGCGACTTGCCTATGTGCCTCGGTGTCCACATCCGCTAATGACAACGCATCGAACGGCACCCGCTCGCCCGTGTTGAACATGCCCAGGCGGAAGCGGGCCGTAAACAACCGCACCAGCGCCGTATCCAAATCATTCTCCGTCACCAGTCCATCAGCTACCGCGGCTCCAAGTGCGCCATACGCAGAGCCGCAGTCCAAGTCTGTTCCGGCCTTAAGCGAAACGGCGGAAGCATGCGCTGCATCGGGAGCATAGTGATGACCGCGTTGCACGTCCCCGACCGCGTCGCAGTCTGAGACCACGAAGCCGTTGAAGTGCCACGCAGTACGCAAATACGTTTGCAACAGCATGCTGCTGGCACACGCTGGAACGTGATCCACTGCGTTATACGCACACATGACTGAGTCTGCATTGCCGTCTTCAATCGCCGCGCGAAACGCCGGAAGATATGTGTCTTCAAGATCGAACGGCGAAGGATCTACATCAAACCCATGCCGCGAAGGTTCCGGCCCGCTGTGAACCGCAAAATGCTTCGGAGTCGCCACGACCTTGAGATAGTTCGGATCATCGCCCTGGAGTCCATGAATAAACGCCACTCCGGTCGTCGCCGTCAAAAACGGGTCTTCACCATATGTTTCTTGTCCGCGGCCCCACCGAGGATCGCGAAAGATGTTGATGTTCGGCGACCAGTACGTCAAACCCGAGTACCGGCCAAAGTGATTCTGCTTTACCGCTTCATTATGCTTGCCGCGCGCTTCGGTCGAAATCACATCTCCGACATCTTGAACCAGCTTCGGGTCCCACGTTGATGCGATCGCAATCGCCTGCGGAAACACCGTTGCGAAGCCGTTCCTCGCAACACCATGCAGTCCTTCGTTCCACCAGTTATATTCTGGAATGCCCAGCCGCGGGATCGCTTTCGCGAGGTCCATCGTCTGCGAGACTTTTTCCTCGAGTGTCATGCGCTTCACGAGATCGGCGGCGCGCACATCCGGCTTCAGCGAAGCATTTTGGTAGGCACATAGGCCGGGCGCGCACGCATCGCTTTGCGCGTCGAGCAGTGAAACGGAAGCAAGAGACAGAAAAATAGCAGCCAGCCGAAGAGTTCTGAGAATCATGCACTTCCTTCAGAGACACCCCTCTTGCGCAGCATCTCATATTATGGTCCAGTGGCTCACGGCGGCTCTCGTTCAATAGCCTGCTAAACCCGCAGTGAATGCCACCTAACGGACATGTTACATTTGATATAGTGGCAACGTTGCCGTTTGGTACAGCGACTATAGTCAAATTCGCAACTCTGCGTCAACATGTTTGAGATAGGAGAGCGCACCGTTGACAATACGGTCCGCGCATCAACGAATTTATGCGACTAGGCCTTCCCTGCTTCCAGCATCGTAGATTCGCTCCCATTGCGGCTTCGATTCTTTTCGTTCTCAGCTCCATGGCCGTATCAGCGCAAAATGAAGACCCCTCGGGCGGCGTCCTGACAGTCACCAGCCGGCTTGTCACCCTTGACGTGACGGTGCTCGACAAGAGTGGAAACTTCGTTACCGATTTGAACAAGTCGGACTTCACCGTCTATGAAAATGGTGAACTGCAGTCCATCCGCAACTACGACGCTTTTAACACGCATCAACTGCCGCCGACGCTCGCTGCAAGTTCGATCAACGGCGCTGCTGATTTGGAACGCTTGGCGCCGGATTCTCCAGTCACCATCCTCGTGCTGGATGAGTTCAACACAGACTTCAGCGACAACGCATACGCTCGTCTCCAACTCAAGAAATACCTACTCGCTCAGCCCGCAGTGTTTAAGCAGCCAACAATATTCGTTGCCGCTACGGATGCCGGTTTCCAGCAAATCCAGAATTACACTCTTGATCGCCAGCGATTGCTCGATGCCTTGGCCCACCTGCCCGGGGTTCTACCGGGAACCTTAATGCGCACCGCAAACTCTCCCGAAGGCATGGCCATTCGCTTTGCGCAGACCCTCGACTCGCTTCAACAAATTGCGAAAGCGAGCACAGGTCACAAGGGCCGCAAAAACATCATCTGGGTAGGCAGAGGCTTCTCCAGCATCGATCTCCAGAATGAGCCCGCCCATCAGGTCGATCTGGTCCAGCATGCAGCCGAGCGTACGGTCAACCTTTTGCGAGAGGCCCACGTAACCGTCTACACCGTCGATCCAACTCTTAGCACAAAGCTCATCGCCGAACTGGACGATACCGCAACGAACGTCGATGCCGCTGTTTTTGCCGCTGAAACCCACAACCCGTCCGACCCCTTTAATGGCACGGTAAGCTTCAACACCATTGCGCCTCTCACAGGCGGCCGGGCTTTCTCCATGTTTAACGACCTGGATCAGGAGATTGCGACCAGCGTAACCGAAGGAAGCTCGTATTATTCGCTCGCCTATACGCCAACTGCTGCGATCGACCCAGATCATCCTTACCGGAGAATCGACGTCAAGGTCGACAGACCCGGAGTGAGGGTGATCACCCGCCGGGGATATTACTCATTAACTCCCCCGCCGCCGGCACTTTCTCCGAATCAGGAGTTGAAGTCAGAAGGCTATGACATCGGTTCCGCTCTGGGCAGCGGCATAGCCTATACGGGTCTGGCAATCAGCGCAGCCATGTCTCCGTCAAATCCGGCTAGCTGCATCGTCCAGGTTGCCACGCGGGACATCAAGTGGGACACGCAGCCCGATGGCACGACAAGCGCGCACCTCACCCTGGTTGCCGTCGCCTTCGACGCCCACGACAAACCTCTCGGCAATCCTTCGAAGAAGGATGTCGTCGCCAAGCTGAAAGATAGCGGCATGCTGGATCAATTACCCTTTGCCACATTGACTGTCGACATCCCAGAGCAGAAGAACGCGAAGAGCGTTCGTATCGCGGTCCGGGATGTCGCATCGGGAAAGTTGGGTACGGCCGAGCTAGACATACCCCCCGCGCACTAGCTTTTGTCTTCGTGATCTATCTACACAGCATCGGTGTAGATAGACCGCGCGAGCAGGTTCTCGATTGCCTCCTGACGTCCGGAGCGCGGTTGCGGATTGAGTTCATCCTTCAGTGCCAGCGTTTCAATCGCATCAAGGGATAGCTCCCCCGAAAGCAGCTTTGCGCCTCTCTCCGACTTCCAGCCTGCATAGCGCTCGCTCAGTAACGCGTCGTACTTTCCGTCCTCGATCAGTTTGGCGGCAGCCAGGAAAGCACGGGCACACAGATCCACGCCGCCGACGTGCGCATGAACCATATCGTCGGGTGTGAAGCTCTGCCGACGCACCTTGGCGTCGAAGTTGCACCCGCCCTGGCCCAGGCCGCCCGCTTTGATTACGTGATACATAGACATGGTCATCGTCCACAAATCATTTGGAAATTGATCGGTGTCCCATCCCAGCAGCGCATCGCCACGGTTAATGTCCAACGAACCTAGAATCCCGAGGCCTCCTGCCGTTGCGATCTCATGCTCAAAGCTATGACCCGCCAGGGTGGCATGATTGGCCTCAATATTCACGCGCACTTCGTTTTCCAGGCCAAAGCGTTTCAAAAAACCATAAACCGTCGCCACATCAAAGTCGTATTGGTGCGACGTGGGTTCCTTCGGTTTCGGTTCGATTAGTATCTGACCCTCAAATCCGATTTTGTGCTTATACTCCACCACCAGCGTCAGGAAGCGTCCCATCTGTTCCAGTTCCTGCTTCATGTCGGTATTCAGGAGAGTCTCGTACCCTTCGCGGCCGCCCCACAAAACGTAGTTTGACCCGCCCAAGCGCTTGGTCGCATCCATGCAGTTCTTTACCGTAGCTGCGCTCCACAAAAACACTTCCGGATCAGGATTGGTGGAAGCACCGGCCATGAAGCGCGGATGAGAAAACAAATTCGCAGTCCCCCACAACAAACGCGTGCTATGACTGCTCATCTTCTGTTCCAGATAGTCGACCATCGTGTGAAAGTTTTTGAGTGTCTCCGCCAGCGTCTCACCGTTCGGAGCAATATCTGCGTCGTGCCAGCAAAAGAATGGCAGATCCAACACGCGGAACAGATCAAACGCAGCATCCGCCTTGATCTTGGCCAACTCGATGGGATCACCCGCACCCATCCACGGACGTGCCAACGTCGACCCACCAAACGGATCACTTCCTGTCATAGCAAGCGAGTGCCAATATGCGACAGCGAAGCGAAGATGCTCTTTAAGAGCTTTACCAAGCACGATCCTGTCCGCATCGTACCAACGGTAAGCCAGCGCGTTGTCACTGGTTGGACCTTCATACTTCACTGTATTGAACTGACTGAATATTGAATTCAACTTGATCCCTCACGCTTTCAAACTGCTTATGAATCTTGAATCTCTCGTCCGCCATAGGCGGACTCAACGCGACAGGTCTTACCTAGTCTTTACTTCCCCATCGACGTCACTCCGGGCCCGGCGCTGATGTTCTCTCCGGATGATGCGTTCACCTTGAACTGATTCACTCCAAGCTGGACATACTCCAACTTCGCTCCCTTAGCAGCTTCGATTGAAACATCAATCAACCGCAGCCCAAGGATCGGCGATTCCGGCAAACCCACCACCACCGCGGCCTCTTTCGCTCCCTTGACTCGCACATTCGATATCGTAATGTCGTGAAAGTGGGGAGTAAGCCGCGTCACCGGCTCTGAATCGATCGATGCAGGGATCCTGGGATAGAACTCGGTTATCAGGATCGCCGTGCCAACGTCCTCCATATCGATGTCGCGATAGGTCAGTGGCCCAATATCGTTGCCGCGGTCACGATTCGACTTGATGCGTATCCCCGTTCCCGTGCCCTTGAAATGAACACGCTCCACCCGCACTCGTTGCACGCCCCCCGAAACTTCACTCCCAATCGACAGCCCATGTCCATTGAGCAGCGTGCAATCCGTAATGGTGATGTCCGTACTTGGGGCATCAGGACCAGGAGAGTTTGGCTGTCCGCTCTTGATCGCAATATCGTCGTCACCCGTGTCGATGACCACATGGTCGATCACAATATGACTGGAAGAAAATGGATCAATCCCGTCGGTATTGTGCGAGGTTGTTGGCGCGTATACCTTCATATTGCGGAAGACAACATCGTCAGAGTAATACGGCACAATTTGCCACATCGGCGAGTTCTCCGCTGTGATGTTCTCCATCCTCACGTGTTTGCAGTGGTCAAATATAATCAGTCGCGGGCGCGTATATCCTTCCTCACGATGCGGCCACCAGCTGTCACCTCTTCCATCGATAATGCCACCGCCCGTAATCACAATGTCCGTAGCATTCTTCGCCGTCAAAAAAGCTTTCCGGCCCATTTCCCCAAACTGCTCTTCTTCAGGGAAATCATCGTGATCTTTCGATGCCGCCAGCGTCGTCCCCACACCCACATACAGCGTCACCTTGCTTTTCAGATCAAGTGGCCCGCTCACGAACATCGGCGCGCCTTCGAGCTTCACGGTGCCGCCGGCCTTGGCGCAATCATCGATAGCTTTCTGAATCGCAATGGTATCCTTCGTTTGGCCATCGCCGGTGGCACCATAAGCATGCACGTCACAGGTTTTCTCAGATTGCGCAGCGATAACGCCGACGCAAACGGAAAAAGCAAAAACAGCGAACAGGTAGAGTCGCATTACAGACCTCGAACTCGAACGATTGTGAAGCGGTTAGAAGCACGGCGATAATGTATCTTGGAATCAGTTCGCGCAAAGAGACCCGCTAGCGATAGTATGGCATCGTTGCCAATAAAGACAAAATACTATTGCCTGCAGCAAATACACCATCGTTTTTGCCAACAACCCAGCACAGCATACGATTCGCCTCTACTTCGGTGTTGCAACGTCAAGATAAGATAAAGGAAGAAAGAACGCGTGATGACCCCGGCGAAAGGCCGCCCAACCGTTACCGATGTGGCGAAAATGGCGCACGTTGGGGCCTCCACCGTCTCGCGATATCTTCGCGGCATCACCATCCGGCCGGACGCTGCCCAACGCGTCGCCGCTGCCGTTGAGCATCTCGGCTACATGCCCGACGAAGCCGCCCGAGCTCTTCGCGGCGCTTCTACGCGCACCATCGGTATCATCGTTCCGCAGGTCGACAACACCTTCTTCAGCAAGGCCATCCAGGAGATTGAATCGGAAGCCAGGCGGCGAGGTTTCGCCGTCATTTTGTTGTTGCACGAAGAGGATAAGGATCGCCAAAATCAGCACCTCGCTACTTTACGGCGTTACCGCGCCGACGGTGTCATCATGGCCTGTGCCCCGGGTAGCCTACCCGAGGAGATCACCTCAGTCTTATCAGGGACGCCCACCGTTGTTTTCGACCGGTTGCTCTCTAAAGACTCGACTCGGTAACTCTTAGAAACCGCGAAGCGGCGCGAACCGCAACTGATCATCTTCTCCGCCACGGATATAAAGACATCGCCTGTGTCATCGCCCGCACAGCCATCTTCACCTTCCGCGAACGCATCGACGGATACACAGAAGGCATGTGTAGCGCTGGCCGTAAGCCACATCTTTTGGAAGCCGCCGATTACAACCACCTCAGGCTGATGCTCGCTCCGGTACTTTCCGGTCGTCACAGGCCGCACGCACTTCTCTCTCTCAGCAACATGGCTACCAGCAGCATTCTGTTTGCCTTCAACGATATGGGCCTAAACGAGGCCAACAGGCTTCCAGTCATCGGCTTCGATGACTTCGACTTCGCTCCACTGATGAACCCATCGCTCACAGTCGTCCGTCAACCGGTCAAGCTGATGGTCCGCTATGCTGTCGACCTGCTTTTCCGGAAGATTGAAGTGCTCGCCAATCGACCGGTAGCCGCTGAACCAACCTATGAAAACCAGGCAATTACTCTCGCCGGCGAGTTGGTTTGCCGGCGCTCCTGCGGCTGCGACTAAACAAGAATCACCAGCATGAATCCGGGCAGACGAGGCCATCGCCTGTACATCTGCCCGGATTGCAGCTATCCCTGCTTCTAATTGATAAGGACAGTTACCGTTGCAGTCTCCGAAGCGCCTGCCGCAGTGGATGTAAACGTCACAACCTGGGTTCCGCTTGGAGCTGTGCCTGTCGAGCCCGCATTGGATCCACTGCAACCCATGACGCCAAGTGTCGCCGCAGCCGAGCAAGCAGCAAATGCAACGAGGAGCGCAACCCGCGGCAGGCGATGCATACGTTTGCGCGCTTTCATGATGAATCCCAGCAATGCAAACGAACCTAGCATCGCCAAGATCGAACCTCCGCCGAAGCTGGAAACCGTAGTTGTGGTAGGTGCCACCGTGATGGTTGCTGCAGGATTCGGGAGCGCTGTCGACGATACCGACGAAAACTGTAAGGCGCACGTCACATAGGCTACAGGACTAGCGCAGGCGAGCCCCACGAGTCCGCCGAAGCCGCCCTGCGTTGTGATACTCAGCGTCACCTGACCCGAAGCTCCCGGAGCCAGCGTGATCGTGCTCGGCGACACCGAGAATAGAATTGCACTACCCGCGATCGTCAACGTCTGCGGAGCGCTCGTCGTAGCTGCATAAGCCTTTCCGTCAGAGGCAAAGCTTGCCGTAATCACATCCGTCCCACCGGTCGTCGGCGTAAACGTGTAGGTCGCTATGCCGGAGGAATTGATCGTGCCAGTCCCCAAGGTGGTCGTTCCATTGCTCAGGAAAGTGATTGTTTCGCCCACTGCCGCTGGCGTCTGCGTCGCCGTCAGTGTCACCGGCTGGCCGGGATACGTCGAGGTCGTACTTAATCCCAGCGTGATGGTCGAGGGTGTCAGCGCAACAGTCACAGTCTGCACAGCGCTCGCAGAAGCTCCCAACACCATTCCGCTGCCCGCGAAGGTCGCCTGGAAGTTGTAAACAGTGCCGAGCGCCCCAACCGTGAACGGCAGAGTCGCCACTCCCGAAGCGTTCGTCGTACCTGTTCCCAACACCGTTGTTCCGTTAAGGAACGTTACAGTCTGGCCTGCGACGGTTGATGTCGATGCGACCGTCGCGGTCAACGTCAGCTGCGTTCCCGGTAACACTGTGGCGCCGATGGGTGCCAGCGTTGTCGTCGTACCCGAAACCGAAGTAAGGGTTCCGGTGAAAGTCATGCTGCCCACCGTGCTTGGCGCCGGTAGATAGCTGATCACACTGCTCACTGGCCCTGTCCCCTGCCCCACGAAGTTTGCACTGAACGTGCATGCACCGCCCGAGGCCTGTGCCCCAAAGACATCTGCAGTCACCGTGCAACCCGTAGCTCCGCTGGATGAGAGAATGATGTTCGTAGTATTGACGTTCGGATTGGAGCCCGTCACCGCCAGGTTCCCCGCATCGGTCAACGTCGCGTTTACAGTAGCCGATCCACTCGAACCGTTACCAAAGTTATATGCAAACGCATCACGCGCAATCAGGGTCAGCGCTCCCGCGCCACTGTCTGCGCTATATACGTTTCCATTGCCTGCTAGGGCCAACCCGCTCGGCTTGCTTAACGCTGACTGCACCGTGACAGACAGCGACCCGGCAACGCCGTTCGAGATACCGGCATACGGGATCTCCACCACGATATCAGCAGCTGTGTCCTGGTAATAGACGTCCCCGGCGGCATCTACCGCAATGGCTCCCGGGTGAATCGATGACAAGAGCCCCGTCGTCACGCCGCTCTTCGCATCCACGCGATAGATCGCACCCGACCCAGTGTCCGCAATGTATACATTGCCATAGCCGTCAATCGCAACGCTTCCCGGCACGTTCAGGCTCGACGCAAGAACAGTTCCCGGCATCGCATTCGGCAGCGATCCCGCAGTTCCCGGAATTGCCGTTCCATTCAGCGTAGCCGCCGCAAACTTGTACACCGAAGACGTGTTCTTGTCAGAGACGTACATGTTACCTGTCGCGTCGAATGCAATCCCCTGCGGCGTCACCACTCCCCCTAACGTCACAGTGCTGGGAACATAAGTGCTCCCCGTGAACGTCAGCTTCGTCAGCGTGGTGCTGCTGGAACCAACCGCATACAGATTTCCCGCAAGATCAAGCGCAATCTGCGCCGGTCCTGCAGGCAACGTGCCCGGAAGCTGTGTCGTCGTTCCACCCGAGATCTCGACGAATTTACCCGCCGACGTATCCATAGTGAACACATCGCCGTTCGCATCCACCACCGCGCCCACAGGAGCCGCGATAGCCGCCGCAAGATTTATTGTTACTGCCGCGATCGGCGAAGCAGGGTCCGTCACCAGCGCACTTCCAGTTGCGAGTCCAAACATCGGAGCATACGAGGACGTCGCCGTACTCGCATCCGACAACCGAAGCAATCCTGCGCGAAGCCCGGGTGCCGCAGGTGAGAACGTCACCGTAGCCACGCAGTCCACCGTCTTATCGGCATTTGCCGTGGCCTCGCAACTAGGCGTCGCCACGTTGACATCTGACGCGCCCACATTCAGCATGGAAGCCGCAATCGCCGTCGCACCCGCCGTCGTGTTGACCGGTCCATGGAGGAGCATGGTCTGGGTCGTCGGCGTGCCCATTGTCGTCGGGTACAATTTGCTCGCCAGGGCCTCGCGGATTCGCGTACGCCCCCAGCCGGCCGAGTCGATCTCAACATCACCGATAAACAGGTTGTTGTTCGCGTCAGCCGAAAGACTAAGCTGGCTGCTTCCCGTGCCGTTGTTATTGAAACAGGGATTTGTTGTCAATGCTCCGGCTGGGGCGGCCGTTGTAGCCGTGAATGCTGGCAGACCGTCACCTGTGCCCGGTGTTGCACACGTATAAGTCGTGGTCGCTGTTGTTCCTGGCGGAATGTCCGTCGAACCCGTTACCGGAACGGTCGACTGAAGCAGCAACCGCATGTAACCCGTGCTCAAATCATAGAAGCTCACATAAGCCCCTGTGGTGGCGGTGCTCGAAGCTCCCAGATAGAGGTTGCCATTCGGCGCCCCCGTCACACGCGTGTAAGGGCTAACAGATGTCGCGGTGCCAAGCGTCGGAGCGCTCCCTACAACTCCAGTAGCATTGCCTGCCAACAAGTAAACATAGCCATGTGTCACCGTGCTCACGCTTGGGTTGTTCACGGAGATGGCATGGGCCATCGGATAGCTGGCAGCCGTAATATTGCCCGTGCTGATGGTCGGCCCCATATACAGAACATGAAGAACGTTCGCGGTCCCGTCATTCAGAATGACGTTGCTCGAGACAGCACCCCCTTCCATCGTTTGGTCAATCGCCAGGCCCACCGGATCAGCAGCCTGCTGCGACTGCGATGTGTTGAACCACGGACAGGAGTCACCATACGCATCCACCGCCGTCGCGCCCGGCGCGGACGTACACGCGGTCCCAGCTGTAGTCGCCGTAAAGCCGCCAAAGATCGGATAGATGCGCCCGTACATCTGCGTCGCCGTGATGTTGCTGTATGTCGAATACAGTTGCAGCACTGCCGGAATCGGATTGGTGAGCACAGTACCGTTCGAAAGGGTATATGTCGCCGGCCCGACAATCACACGGACGCGGAAGTTTGAACCGTCAGCGATGAAAACATTGCCATAAATATCCGCAGTAACCGAGCGGCCACCATTCAATTCGCCGGTGGTCGCGCCGCAGGTCCCATTCGTTCCGGTCGTTGTTGCAGTCGCATTAAAGCTGCTGTTCGAAGGTCCCCACGCAGCCACATCACCTGGCAAGTTCCAAAATGGTGAAGCGAAATAACCATCTCCAGCCCCCGGCGCCGCCACCGACGTTCCCGATGTCGCAGAAGCCCCAGTGCCTACGCAGCCTGCTATGCGGTACATATTGCCCACCTGCTTCTGCGCATTGCTATACGTCTGCGTTATACCCGCGGCAACAGGGCAAAGCGGCGAAACCGCATTGCAGAAAATGTGCAGTTCACCTGAACCGTAGGTACCGGTAAACAGATTGCCGTAAAGGTCCATGCCCCAGCCGCGCTCTTTGGGAGCCTTTGTAGATGCGAAGGGACATCCATCACCCTGGCTGTCCATCGCTCCGGCCACAGCAGCCGTTGCCAGCATGCACGACGAATTAATACTGCTCGAGATCAGCGAAACAATCCCAGACTTCGCGTCCACCTTCCGAACCAGCGTAACCGACGTATTAGCCCAGTTGTTGTTGATGTCGACAATATAGAGATTGCCCTGCCCATCCACCCGGATCCCGTCCTGCAAATCTGTACCGAAGACCGCTTGCGTTGCCAGGCAGCCATCGCCATACACATCGGTCGCTTTGTACGGGCTTCCTGGAGAGCACGCCGCGCCCACGGTAAACCCACTCGCCCCTGCTGTTCCATTGGACGATCCCGCCACAGTGCTCAGCGTATTTGGCAAAACGAGCGGCGCAGACGTCTGCGCCTGGCCCACGGGCCCAATAAGCACGAGTCCGACCATCAACCACGTAGCGGGTAGTGTACGGCGTTTCGTGGATGTTGCAGCGCCCAAACGAGCAGCAAAACGGTGGGAGCGGGCCGTCGATGAGAAATTTGAAATCATGACATTCACTTCTTTCCTGTTCTTGAGCTACTTCCGGGCGCAGTTCTACACCGCTTGAAAATCACCTTCGTGCGACCGCAACCGCATACCTTGTTTACGCGTTACCGACTATAGGCAACGTTGCCAGTATTTGTAAAGACATTTTTCGCAAGATGTCGTGGACCTCCCTCTGTCCACAAAAACGGCCGGTTTTTCTTCCAGCCCTCAGTCTTCCGGGCAGCTTCGATCAAACCCATCCATAGCTGTCGTGCTCTAGAAATTACTTCAAGGGCTTGCAAGCATTGCTTCTCCGTGCAGAAGCCCTAGTATCACGACAGGCGATGTTCTCTGGAAAAGACTTCCTACACTCCTTCATCGTGTCCGACTTGGAGCCAAGAACTGCGCAGCTTTCCTGGGGCCCTCGTACCACTTATCTCGGCGAGACCATGACCTCTACCAGCTTCGAGCCCAGTTCTATTCGCCAATAACCGCTAGGCAATCTCCTAAACTGCTTCGATAGCCAAAACCAATTCTCCCTCAGCGATGTAGCATTACGAATTGCCCTTCCGGAAGCAACCCTCTATCGGGTTCTACTCACTCTCGAAAAGTCAGCTTGCTTGCAGCGAAATTTGGATGGCACCTGTCGCTCACGCCTAAACTAGTCTTCGGCTGGCTGGCTCACTCCGCAAATCGAGTTAGAGATATCCTGAATCTGAACTCGAACAGTTATCGAACCGATTCAACGAGACAGCCAATCAGGCTTACCTATTTGAAGATAGGATTTCATATCCTGGATTCCAAGGAGGGCTTCAACGAGATCCGCATCACGAATAGGATTGGCCGGATCCCTTCCTCCCCATTGCAGCGCCCTGGGAATAGTCATCAAAGTTTTTCAGTACCGGCTCCTGGCCGATCGCATCCTCGAAACCTATGGACTCTCTCCACGTACCAATAAAACCATAGTCGACCGTCTCAAGCTTTTTGAGCAATTTCGAGAGATTCGAGCGAGAGGAGTCGCTTGTGATCGCGAGGAGTTTATCGACGGCGGTCTTTGCTTCGCCGCCGCCGTGCAGATTGAAAGATGCCCAGTTGTTGCCGCCATCAGTATCTCTGCTCCCCTCATGCGGATGACCAAGGAGCGGGAATCCGAGGTCCAAGCGGCGGTGCAGGCGGCTGCCAGCCAGATCGCGACTCTCATAGTGCAAATTGGGCCATGAATTGGCGACGTTGCAAATTTCACTCCGCCACGCTCCGTCAACATGAGTACGCCAAAACCCGACATAGATTTCAGGATGCTGGTACAACACCTTTGCCCAGGACATATAACCTTCAGACTCTCGCCCTATACACCCGTTTCAGATAGTTCTGCAGAAATGCAAGCGTTTCTCGTTCAGATCGGTTTTTGGCCGCAAGCGAATTCGCGCAATACCCTATGCACAATCGAAATGGGGCCGATCCGAAAATTCGGCTCGGCTCCATCGCTTGCTAAGCACGATGTTTTACCAACTGACGCGCACCGCTCCTTGGACGTCGCGCGGGGTGTTGGCAATCGCGGTAACCGTGCCGAAGGTTGCATTGGCACCGGCAGCCGCAGTCGAGGTTGGCCCTTTGTAGACGACATGGTTCGCAACGTTCGCCATATCGACTTCAAGCGCGAGGTTCACAGTGTGGTAGACCGGGAAGGTTCGCTTGAGGGCTAAATCCACATTGACGGTGGGCTGGCTCCAAAGGCCGTTTATCGGAGCTACACGACCCGCATTGCCCGGGACATAGTCTTCCGGACCATTGCAAACGTAGTAAGCTTGCCCGCTGGTTGTGTGGTAGGGCGTCGCGGTGCCTGCCGTGCATGTACCGCCGTTGAGTACCGTAAACGCATTTGGATTGACGTACTGGACTTTGCCAATATAGTTGGCGTTGTTGGGATCCCAGCTTACATTAGCTCCGCTTGCAGTCTTGCCGTATTTGTACTGGCGACCAGTCTGTCCGGAGACGACGCTGGGCATGCACGTTCCCAGAATGCCGCTGCCCGCGCAACCGCTAGCCGTCACCAAGAGGGGAAGGCCAGAGTGGGCGGTACCAATGCCCGAGATGGTCCAGTCACTAACAATGGAACGGTATATGATGTTGTCCCCTCCCCAGTGATTGCGACCAACAGGCAGTTGGTAGACCGCGGTTGCAGTCAGGTTCTGAGGTTGAGACGCGGTGGATAGGGAGCGATCCAGGCGATTATTGCCGGAGATACGAAAGGTTCCCAGGTCGTCGATCGACTTCGACCACGTGTAATTGACCATAAAGTTCAAGCCCTTCGCAGGACGTTGACGGACGCTTACCTCGAGAGCGTTCCAGTTCTCGTTACCCACATTGCTGGTCTGATCGCTGACGGCGTTGTATTGCGGGAAGGGCCGATAGTATTGATACACGCTGGCAGCAGAATAGAAGTTCGAGGTGCTGGTGTAAGGGTTTGGAGGCAGAAAACCGAAACTTTGTGCTAGAGCAAGATAGGTCGTGGTAGCTTTCTGGCCGATAAGAGAATACAAACAGCCTGCGCCAGTGCATGGCGCTGCCGTTGTAGCAGTCGCAGTGGGAAGAGCATATCCTGCGAGCGCAATCATGGATTGGGGAAGCCCGTTGTTCCTCACGTAGTTCGCCCCGGATATGCTGATGAAATGACCCTGGCTGCCAACATAGGTGACGCTAGCCGACATATTTCTGGTGAGTTGACGCTGCAAGCCAAACGTCCAGTTGATGTATTCAGGAGAGCGCGATCCCAGATACGGATCGAAGTAGGCGGCCGTGATGGAATTCGAGTTCGCTTGTAGATTCGTTTCGGACGTACCGTACTCGGCAAGGTTGGCTCCGGCAGGCATCTTACCTGTCGCAACTTGTTGTGCGATCAACGTCGCCGGACTAACCGTTGTTCCCGTCCAACCACAAGGCGTAAACCCGTCGTTGGCAAATCCACTGGCATTAGCGGCGCATGAACTGGCGTCCCAGTAGAACGAAGGAGCGTTGCTCAGGCCGCCCGGTGCCGATGCTGCTGGAACAAGTCCAGACTGCGAAGGCAATTTCTGGCCTCCACCGCCGGCCGTCCAGTCCCCGCGAGCGTAAACAACGTCATAGCTGGCTCGGATGACGGTCTTGCTATCGAGGGAGTAAGCCAGCCCGACTCGCGGTCCGAGGTTCTTGTACCACATCGCAGAAGGCGAGTGTAAGCCGCTGTAAGGGCTGTTCGTGAGTGAACCACCTGCAAACGAAAGAGTGCCATAGTTTCCGGTGTTCAAGTTGGCTCCGCTGGGATTCAGCCAGGTCCACTGGTCGTGCTGCTCATGGATGGAGCCGAAAAGGTCCCAGCGAAGACCGAGGTTCAGAGTAAGCTTCGATGTCACTTTGAAGTCGTCTTGCGCCCAGAAGGACGGGCTGAACCAACGCGCCTCCCACTCCGGACTGAAGCTGACGCTGCTGCTGTTGACAGCGCCAAGCATGTAACTCGCAAAGGCTGAGCCCGTAGTAAGTCCGGATCCGGCAGAGTTATACCCTTCGGTTTGATTGCCAGAGAATGTGTATGTCAAAGGAGAAGCACCAGTGCTCGTGAAGGAGACATATTGAACTTCAACCGTCTGTCCGCCGAACGTCAAGTTGTGCTTTCCAAATTGCGCCTGCAGGTTATCCGTAAACGTATAGGTATTGTTCACGTTGCCATGCCAGCTATACCCACCCTCATTGGTAGGTGGAGTGGCACCGCCGCTGAATGAAATTCCAGGGAATCCGATGGTTGCCTGTCCTGGGGGCGTATTGAGCAAGCCCGTCGCCGCCGCGCTATAGATCGGATGCTCATTCTGATTGGAATCCAGACTCTTGTAGCGTCCATAAGCCATTGCTGCCTGGTTCACCAAATGCGAATTGATGGTGTACGTATCCTTCAGGATGTCGACGTTAGTCGTCGGTGCATAAAACTGATTGGTATTGAACGGCGGTGGAAGTGAGTTGGCGGCGCCTCCGGAAAGACCATATCCTCCCGCGACGGACTGGCGACCGAACGCCACAACCAGGCTGATCTGTTGTTTCTCATTCACCTTGTAATCCAGATGACCCGTTTGGTACCAGTTGTTCAATCCGCTCGCATAACCAACAGTTGTGTTGTTGCCATAGGAGCTCTGGTTAGCCTGTGCCGCGTACGGCAACATAAACTGGTTGATATAGTTGGCCGCACTGGAAAAACGTCCGGCGGGGATTTGATCATTCGGAAAGATATTTCGATGACAAGCAGCGCCGACGCAATTGTTGACAGTCTGCGTTCCCGGATCATAAACGTCATAGCAGGGATTGGTCGTGGAGCCGATCACACAGCCGGCCTTGCCATTGGCCACAGCGTATCCACTGAAGTCGGCATATCCCAAAGGCGCGCCCGACGCGTTATAGCCCATCATCGCGAGCGTCGGAATTGTCTGGACCTTGGGGCTGGGTCCCGCGGCGTAGCGATATTGACCATAGTTGTAGAAGAGGAAAAGCTTGTTCTTGATGATCGGACCGCCAATCACGATCCCGAATTCATTCATGATTTCCTTCGGCTTGATACCGCCTAAAGCGCACCAGCTAGTCGAAGCCGTCAGAGCAGCGCTGCTGCAGGCTCCGCCCGGAGGCACGGCCGCGCCTGTGAGGGTTGGAATTTTGGCAGACGGTGACCACGCATCCAGCGCGGTGTTGCGGATGAACTCATAGATAGAACCATGTATTTGGTTTCCAGCAGACTTCACTGAATAGTTTTGTACGCCCTGCCCGGCATACTGTGCTGAGTATCCTGCGGTCGCCACCTGAAACTGGTCGACGGCATCAACCCCGATGGCCGACCATGTGTAGCGTGGGTCGCCAATACCATCTCCTTCTGGCAGATTGATACCATCGATATAAATTTCGGAGGTGCCACCACCAGGATTGCCACCATTCGCCGCTCCGGTCGCGTCCGTCGGATTGCCGCCAGCCGAGGCGGCATAGGTGTTCTGTACGCCCGGCATTAGAGCGGCGAAGTCCGTCGCGCGCCGTTGATCGGGCTGGCCGCTCGCACCCATCAAGAGTGGGAGGCTGGAGTACATTTGGTTGTCCATCACCCCACCAATCTGGGCGTCGGTCGTATCCAAGACAGTAGGCGCATCGGTGACGGTAACCGTCGTTTCCGCCCCGCCAACAGTCAGCTTGATATTGACCGCAACAGTGTTCAGAGCATCGACCGTGATGTTCTGCTGCTGGTATGTCTCAAATCCTTTGTTTGCGACGGTGATGGTGTAAACCCCGGGCGGCAGCGGAGTGATGTCATAGTCGCCTGCCTTAGTGGTCGTGCGAACCGTGGCGACATTCGTCTCGACCGAGGTTGCGGTTACAGTCGCATTTGCGATCACCGCCCCGGTAGGGTCAGTTACCGTGCCGGAGATGGCGCCGGTACCGGCCATCTGGGCCATGGAAACTGTTGAAATCAAAAGCGCTAAGAACAGCGAGAAAATAGCGCACACGTAGCGCATGCGAGGTGATACTACGGCTCGCATGCCACTTTTCATTTTGGTATCCAGAAGATTATTGATCATCGTCGTTCGCCTCGGAAGAATTGGCACGCAAGGATCTGCGCGTCTCACAGATTCGTGTGGAGTCAAGATTTTCGGTCTCAGGCACTATCCACCTAAAGCGGCAACGTTGTCAATAACTTTTTTGAAATCGTTCCCACACGCTTTTCTGTCCAAAACATTCATAGATCGGTGGCGGTGGATACTAAAACGAAGTCAGACTGCGTCGTAACGGGACACAACTGTGAGAAACATCAGGCAGCCGCAAGATCGATCACAGATAACGCCGTTGCCCGACAACAGGTGTCATGATCTGGCCGCCTCTCGGGTGTACAGTCTGCCCGCTTTATCTGCCATCAGTCGGTGCAGCCTGCTTCGGCATAGCTGGACCGGTTCCATCGGGAAGACCAATCACGTTCGGTCCCAGTTCGACCTCGGTTCGGATGACATTGTCAGCGATTATGCGCCCAAACAATGCAGCAACCGCTTGATTCAAGGCCATTTCATTCGGTTCCTTTGTACCTGGCTTAGGCGCCAAGCTAAGCGATTCCGCCTCCTCCTGCGTCTGACGTCCAAGATATTGTTTTGACATCTGATATAGGTCAACGAAGGTCACTTGTTCTTCGGTTGCGACTTCCTTGGCGGCTTCGGCATATTCGTTCAAACCATCTACCGCGACGAGCCTGCCATCGCGATAATTTCTCCGCGCTAGAGGGCTTAGCAGCACACGGATTGCGCCCGCCGCGCGACCTCTCGCACCATCTCAGCCAAATTCTTCGCCATGGCGCCTCGGGTGACATCCGGTGAACGATCAATGGAAGGATCAATAGACCCAAATTCCAGGAAATAGAACTGCCCCTTTGCAGCAAGGGCGCTTCTCCACTGTCCTCCTTCCATGTAGCTCGTAGAAGTGGAACCCATTTGGGCTAGGTCACGACACGTTACATTCGGTGTGAGGGTTGCACAAAAGCCAGGCCCCCAACCGCCTTCGGGGGCAATCGCGGGATCACCCACGAGAACGATCTTGAACGGAGCTCCTTGAATCACCTTCATAGCGAGTTCAGCCTCCACCGGCAGGGTAGCTGATGTCAGCTTCACATATGGCGCCAGCGCGGGCACCGCCTTGCTCAGACTCTCCGCAACGATCCGTCCAAAGATGTAGCTGCCGGCCCAATTTAAGTGGGTGCCATCAGACTGGGGGTGTCCGTCTTTATCTTTCTTGGTAATCCCCAGTTTCGTTCCTTGCTCTTTACCAATGCTGTCCAGATAAGCGATGCTCTGTGTTTGCAAATCGATCAACGGGACTTGCATCTCCTTGGCTACCGCTTCCATGCCATTCGGATATGTGGTCAGGTCGCTATGGATTTTTCCATCCTTTCCCCAGTTTCGACGAGTCAGAAGCGTTACAAGAATTGGAATGACCTTCTGATCACGCGCTTCCCGCACAAAGTTTCGCAAGTTCTCTTGGTATTGCTCTACGGTCGACTGGTTGTTGGTCGACTTTGAGGATACTTCGTCGTTATGTCCGAACTGGATCAACATGTAGTCTGGCTTTGAAGCCAGCGCCTTCTCCCAGATGCCGTCTTGCCGGAAGGACTTAGTGCTCTGACCTCCTCTGGCGAAGTTGAGGCGCTCAATGGTCGCTGTCAGGTTTGCACAGAAGCCCCTCCCATAACCGGTGTTATCCGTTTGCGTGGGTCGCCAATTAGATCGATTCTGATCGTTCCTGATCTGCGTTCAGCAGTTACGGACAGAGGAGGCGCATTCTGCGCGACGAGGAACGTGGCGCCAAATAGCCCCAGCAAGCCCAGCAACCGTTCCCTCTGGTTTTTCATAGACTCTCCAACGACGGTTCACATAAGCCTGATCAAGGGTTTCGTTTGAGATCAGCCGCAATAGTGTCGTTCACGGAAGGCGTCGCAGCTGCTCCACTTCCGCCTCAGGGTCCCAGTGGTCGGAGCCGGACAGAAGGCCCACAGGCGTTAGCTGCTTTTCTTCCTCTTCGCTAAGGGGCGGCGAAATCACACTCCGATTACTACCCTCGACGCCGCGGCCATGCGATTTATACTCGCGGTACGTAGCTGTCTTCAGCCGACCGTCCCATTCTGACCAACCCAACGGGCTAATCTTCTGAACTATCTCGGTGTCGTAGAAAAGAACGGTGGCGTAATCACGCCAGGGTCTGCCGAAATAAATCTTGTTGCCCTCGTCTTGACCTGTAATCCGGCAATGCAGCATGTAATATCCAGAGTTCTGTAAGGGCGACCGGCGACTTTGAGCCGTGATCATCACTCCAGAACCGGGCCGCGAGTGAAGCTCGCAATGGTTGAAGACCGCCTTCGCATCCCCGAAGATATAGTCAACATTGCCTTCGATAAAACAATCGTTGAAGAACTGCCGGTCTGACTGGCATAAGCTGCTCAAGTCACCGTGGCAGTCATGACTATCTGCATACAACGTGTCTTGGCCACTCACAATCCGCACTCGATCCAGAACGGCTCTGTCTGAATCCATTTGCAGTGCCACCGCCTGTGAACGGTCCTCAGCTGCGGTATGATCCTGCCGCCACGTGTTGATTATCGAGAGATTTTCGGCTTCAAAACGATCTGCCAAAATAGTGATGGTTCCCGACTTGAATGTGCTTCCCGTGTTTTTCGACGAGTCCCCCCATGTAATGACGGTGTCCGCGGGCGAAGACCCAGATCCAATCAGTTCGATGCCCGCCTTATTGATGGTCACTTTCTCGTGATAAACACCCGGCGCCAAGTGAAGTATCGCACCGCCATCCACAGGCGCCGCATCGATGGCTTCCTGCACGGTTCGGAACTGCCCATGACCTTCCGGTCCTACCGTGAGCTGCGGCTTTTTGCCCGACTCTGCGCCAGCAGCGATAGACGCCACTAATAGCAGAGCCGTCAGAGAAATGCCTGCAGAACTTTGGATGTTCATCAATCCTCCATACTTCGAGTTGCTTGTGACCTTTCTTCGATCGCTCGTAAAACGCCAACCCCGAAGCAATTCAAATGACCTGACCATCATATATAGCATCGTTGCCAAAAATGAAGGATCTTCTCAGAGGTTGGGAACTAGCGGTGTTTCTAACCAATGAATGACACAGCGCGGCATTCGCTTCTCCGTGGAGGCCATTGATTACTGGTTCAAAAGTCTCGATTGCGCAGCAACGTGAGATACAAAGTAAGGGCGAGGATTGCAGTTCCGGACATGACCAGGGTCGTTATGGTTTCCGCGTGAACAAGGTGCCGTGCACAGAAGGTAGCGAGGTAGCCGCTCACACCTGAACCAAAGATCATCAGGATCGATCGCAGAGCTCCTGAGCCAGATCCTGCCATGTCTGGCACCGAAGCCAGAGCTTCCACCGTTACCGAAGGTGACAGAAGCCCAAATCCGAACAGCGTGACGAAAACTGGGGGAAGAATTGCCATCGGACGATGGAATCCAAGTGCCTGCAGAGAGAAGGCGGAAAGGGAGGCAACGTTCATCAACGCTAACCCGGAAACAATGATGCTTCCTGCAGCAACTTTGCGTCGATTGAGAAGAGCACTTACGAAAGCCCCGAGAATCGTACCAGCGCCGATTGCCGCGAACATCACCGGATATTCGTAATGTTTGACACTCATGCGTTGGATAAGGATCAATGGGGACACTGAGATAAACGAAAATATGCAAGCGAAGGTAAGCGCATTGATCAACGCGAAGCCGAGGAAGCTTCTGTTGGTGAGCAAATGCATGTAGTTGCTGAGCATGGCACGAGGGTGCAGCCTGCGGCGATGGCCGGGATCGAGTGTTTCCGAAAAATCGGAGCGAAGCGCAAACACAATGCCTATGGCAAAGATAGCCTGTGTAGCGAACAGCAATCTCCATGTTCCCAGGAGCATCACACAGGATCCCGCAATAGGCGCTATCAAAGGCATAATGCTGTTGATTGTGGTTACTTCCGAGATGCGTTTGCGGGCTGCACTTCCCTCCATAAGATCGCGAACAATAGCCAACGGGAGTGTTGTCGATACACCTGAGGCACAGCCCTGCAGCAGGCGAAAAATCAACAGCATGACGAAACTAGTCGAGAGACTGCAAGCAAGTGCCGAAAGACCGAACAAAATCAATGACAGCAGAAGAACGGGCCTGCGCCCGAGGCGATCGGCCAGTGGACCTCCTATGAGCGGCGTAAAAGCATATCCGGCTAGAAAGAGGCTCATGATCAAACCTCCCTGCCCCGCAAGTTGACCAAACTCCCTTTCGATCGCCGGCACCGTGGGAAGGCTCATATCGATAGAAAGTGAAGTGAGTGCCGCGATAGACGCCAGGAACAAGGTGAATCGCCGAGACTCAGTCTGCATGGTCACTCTTGCCCCCACCTGGTGCTGCGCAGGTAGATGACTATGATAGTCACTGAAGTGAAGCTTCAAGAGAAACCATCCAGTTCTGAGAGCTTTTTCACACAAGTTGAAGATCGACGTCAATACCTGCCATCCCCGTTCGTCCGAGATCGAGGCAGTCGCGCATACCCTTGACGGTCTCTCCTTGAAACAAATAGAGTCAGCCAATGCAGATCACGCGGTTGATGATTGGAATCAATAGCGAGAGACAAACCTCATTTCGGCAACGATGCCATGAGTTGCGGCCGGACTGCTTCTTCATCCAGGCAATTCGAGGATCGGAGATGCCGAATGGGTTCTCTGCCTTTGCCTACTTGAGCATTTCGACTACCCAAGGAAGCCTTATCAAAGAGCGGATCACAGGAGATCTTCCATATGAATTCTAGACGTGGCCTTTCACGAAGAGCCTTCGTCCAGTCAGCTACCGCAACTGGCTTCGCTACGCGCCTCTTGCCTTCCCTGTCCGCTTACGCACAATCCAAAGTATTAGAAGCCGCCTACCCCGAGAATGGCGAACTTATTCCGGATGCGGGTTGGCAGCTTTGGGTCGACGATAAAGCCAGCTGGACCAACGATGACATCTTCCTCCCGGAAGATGTGCACCAGAATGACAAAGGTGAGGTCTTGGGCAAAGGGTCGCCGCTGCCGGTGAATCCACCAACCGGCGGCTGGGATCTTCTGACCTCGAACGTAGGAAAGCAGATAATACTGCCAAGCACCGTAGAGCAACACTTTTGGGGAAAATTCGGTTCCCGTCCATACAGACCGGAGGAATATCGATACGCGGCACCGGAACGCGATGTAATACCGCCGGCAGATGATACCGTACCGCAGAACGGAGCTTACTTCGGCGTTTCGTGGTGGTATCGAAACATCAACATTCCCGCATCAATGAAGGGAAAGCGCATCTTCCTTCATGTTCGCGGAGCTCACCTGCGAGCCGAGGTCTATCTCAATCAGATGCTTGTGGGCTACTCGATCGTGGAGGAACTACCGTTCGAAGCCGACCTCACTCACGCTGCGAAGCCCGGGGAAGAAAACGTCCTGGCGATTCGGATTACTAATCCCTTTGGGCGTTTCGACTGGGTCGACGGACTGAACGCAAAGTGGGGCAAGGTCTCCCTCTACCGCTCCCATGGATTCGGCGGTCTTGATCGCGGCATGACGATCAGCGCGCACGATGCGACCCGAATCAAGGACGCATGGGTCTTGAACACTCCTGAAGCCGGAAAAGTTACAGCTTATGTACAGCTAGAGGGTGGGGACATCGCCACGGCGGCGCATCAGCTGTCATTTGACATCGTTGATCCCCTCACAGGAAGGGCACTGGAACGTCAAGATGATGGTGCTCCCCACGGTATCGTAGATGGCCATGGGATGATCCAAGCGGGCAAACGCCAAGAAGGCGACAAGAAAACTCTGACCGTGTGTTTTGACCTGACTTGCAGGGACGCTACCATTTGGGACCTCGATCATCCAGTGCTATACCACCTGAAGATAAGGACGGGAACGGACGCACGAAGCGTTGCCTTCGGGTTTCGATGGTTCGCTCCCGAAGGCCTTGGAAAGGACGCGCTATTTCGTTTGAATGGGCGACGCATCAGGATCTACACGGCAATTTCATGGGGATTTTGGGGACTGAACGGCATGTTTCCCATACCCGAGCTCGCTGAAAAAGAAGTGACGCAGGCAAAAGTGCTGGGGTTGAATTGTTTGAACTTCCATCGCAACCTCGCCAAAGAAGATGTACTCCGGGCACACGATCGCCTGGGACTATTGCGATATATGGAGCCGGGCGCGGGTAAGATGGCCATCGGAAAGCTTCCGAAGGGCGCCCAGGCGAACACCGCGGGAACGGTCATGGAAAGACCTGTAAATGAAGCCGATCTGTTTGCCCAACGATACATGTTCGTGAAATGTGTGGAGATGGTGAAAGCCCATCGATCGCATCCCTGCCTCATCGAATATTGCCTACAGAATGAGATCGGCGCGGACCTGAAAAATCCGGCCACCCTAGACGTGCTGGCGGCTATGCGGGCCGAAGATCCCAGCCGCTGCATTGTCCTTAATGATGGTTTCGTCGCTCGCGGCGCGGCACAAGCCTGGTATGAACCCTACAGCCCGAAACTGCACCGCTCCGATGAGGAGAAGGCCGGTGCGTGGTGGAACAACCATCAGGGCGCCGGAGATCAATGGTACGACAAGTTCTATAAGAGCCCCACAGAATTTACTTATAGGGCTCCTTACAAAGATACGCTGACAGAGTTTGGCGAAATGGAGGGATGCGCCCGGCCAGATGTCCACGGTCTCATGATCCACCAAATTACAGACACTTATAAGAGGTACGGCGGAGATAGCTACGACCTGACTGATCATGAGGAGATCGTCGCCGGCTACAACAAGTTTCTAGACAAGTGGAAGTTCCGACAGGCGTTTCCCACACCCGACCATGTTTTCCTCGCGGTGGGTCGCACTTGTTACGAGTCTTGGATGAACTATATGGAGAACGCGCGCATTTCCGACGAACTCGATTTTGCAGCCATCTCGGGATGGGAATCGACCTCTATCGAGAACCACTCCGGGATCGTGGACAACCTGCGTAATTTCAAGAGCGACCCACAGCTTATTGCTGGGTCACTTCTTCCAGTGCGCCCCATCGCGAAGCAGCACACGCTTAGCGTCGCCTTAGGAAGCTCAGCGAACTTCGACCTTTTTCTGGCCAACGACACAACGAACGCAGCAATAGGTACGCTTATTTTCGCCATGGTGACGCCCAGCGGCAAACGAAAAGAGTTGATGACTCTACCAGCGCCTGCGCATGTGAAGGACCAGTTCAGCTATCTGCTTAAATCAGGCTTCGAAACGCCTCGTCTTGAGGAAGAGGGACTCTATCGTTTCCGTTTTTCTCTATCCTCCGAACCACTTGCCACACAAATCAAGGAAATCTGGGTTGCGAACGTAGAATCAAAGACCGCGAAACAACTGCGGATCGGGGCATCGGGCATCACACCGTCACTCAGGAAGCAACTGCAAAACTTGAAAGGAACCACTGTCTCAGAGTTCAAAGCAGGCCAGGTTTTCGATGTGATCGTCTCCGCAGGCCTAAAGGCAGGTGGGACCGCCGAAGAGAATGTTGGGGAAACGACGGGAGAATCTCTCCCCACTGGGAAAGGTACCGGTAACAAAGCGGTGGCGCCCATATCCGGCGAGCTCGAGAATGGAATTATCGAGGCGCTAAGCTCGGGAACACCTCTGCTCGTGATCCCGCAAACAGATGCACTTTCTGACGGCGTGGCGAAACAGCTAGCGGCTGCTGGTGCGTTTACATATCGCGGCGCGGTGGGAGACTTTCGAGCGCCCTGGATGGGCAACTGGTACATCGTCCGGCAGCACGCCCTGTTTGAAGGCATGCCCGTCGATCAGGCGATGGGTGGCTTCTATCAGGCTGAGGGACGGCCTTCGAACGGATTGCTGATTGATCAGGCGGCTACTGGCGAAGCAATTGACGTGATCGTCGCCTACTCGCGTGACCACGACCGCAATCTGGGCGCTGGAACATTTACGACCAAGTTTGGTAAAGGAAAGCTTGTATATCATCGTGTCCCCGACTTTCATCCGGTGATGCAACAGCGGTTCCTCAAGAATGTGTTGACCTGGCTAAGCTCATAGTGGTTTCTGCTCCAGGAGGAGATGCACGGCTCCCAAAACGCGCTCCAATCTTTCGAATACTACGGTTGATACACAATGTCGAAATAAATATTGGCAACGATGCCAGTTATTTTGTAGGATTGACCGAGAAGTGACAATGAGAGGCCACTGGCATGGAGATGATGCGGAAGCGCTATCAGGCAATCCGCAACAGCATTGTCCAGTACATAGGAGAGGCCGACCTGGGCCCGGGCGCCCGTCTGCCCGGAGAGATTGATCTCGCAAAGCTCTGTGGAGTGAGCAGACCCGTGCTCCGGGAAGCTCTGGTCGCCCTGGAAGTCACCGGGGAGGTCGAGAGAAACCGAACAGGTATCTACGTGAGGGGCTCAACAGCTGTCCTTCTTTCGTTTCCGTCTGGGCCGAGCGCATTCGAAATACTGCGGGCCAGAATTTTGATTGAGAGCGCGACAGCAGCTCAGGCCGCCGCCTTCGCTTCGGCACGCGATCTCTCGAAGATTGAACAGGTTCTGCACCAGATGGCCTGTGAACCGACGTACGGCACCAATGAGCTGGATATTGACGAGCAGTTCTATCTGACAATCGCAAATGCCTCCCATAATACCGCTATGATTGCGATTGTCGATGGTCTATGGAAGCAAATGTTCGCCTCAAAATATGATCACCACAGCTATCTTGGCACATTGCGTTGTCACCGAATGGCTATTCTGCGCGAGCGAGAAGTAGTGTTTGCCTCGATCGCTGGCCGAGACCCCCAAGAAGCCCGCCGCGCCATGAAAACTCATCTGCAGCATTTGGAAATGCGACTGCTCGAAAATGCTTGACGCGACAGATAAGCTTTTGCAGATCTTATAGATGCTCGACCAAATTCCTCTTGCCCGAACCTTTTCAGCGCACTCTAAGTCCAATTACCACTCGCGGCGCGGTGTACCAAATCAGGCGATATGATGGGTCATCGTATTTGCCGTGAGGGACAAGTTTCCAAATGAAAAAACGTGCCACCGTCATTGACGTCGCCGCTCTCGCGGGAGTTGGCGCCTCCACCGTGTCTCGATATTTGCGCGATGTGCGGGTGAAACCTGCTGCTGCCAAGCGGATTCGGGAAGCAGTGGAGACGCTCGGATATGAACTGGATGAGACGGCACGCGCGTTGAGAATCGGACGTACGCGGACCATCGGTGTCATTTTGCCCAAGATCTCAAATGTGTTCTTCAGCCAGGCCATGCAGCTGATTGAAGAAGACGCGAGACAACGCGGCTGTACCGTAATTCCTTTGACACATCAGGACCGGATGTCCCAACAGCAAGACAACCTAGCAAAACTACGACGTTTCCGTGCAGACGGCGTCATTATTACCTCTGCCCCGGGGACTGTCGCCGCGGAAGTGCAGGCGGCACTCCCACATGTCCCGATTGTTGCGTTCGACAGCTTTCTGGCTTCCGATATCGACTCCGTGCTCTTACGGAACCGAGAAGCGGCAAGGATGGGGACGGAACACCTCTTGGGACATGGGTACAAAAACATAGCCTGCGTCACCGGCAAGCCAGAGATCTACAGCTTCAAAGAACGGATTACTGGCTACAAGGAAGCCATGGCAAGTCGCCATCTCACTCCCACCATTATCACGGCCCAAGACTACGATCAGCTTAGGTTCGTGCTCGGTGTTGCACTTCAGGGTAAGAAGCGTCCAACGGCGCTCTTATCACTTAGCGATTTCGCAACGCTTAACGTACTCATGACGTTCAGAGAGCTTGGATTGAAGCCGGCGGATCGCTTACCCATCATCGGGTTTGACGATTTCGGCTTTGCACCGCTGGTCGACCCGCCCCTCACGGTCATTCGGCAGCCCATTGACACAATGGTGCATTATGCGTTGAACATGCTATTTAGCCGAATCGAAGGATCGGGATCCAAAGAGCCACAATCCATTTCCCTACCGGGCGAATTGATTTGCCGCAGATCGTGCGGGTGTTCCTAAAAATTGCACTTCTGCGTCTTCCTTTAGTCCGATGGTAAGGCGCGCCACGAGGAATGTGGCGACTCTCACGGACCTTCACTTTTGGCCGATAGCGATGATGTGGGTCCCACGGTGAAGTTCTCACTCACCTTCGACTTCTAAAGCGTTAAGTTCAGCGTAGTTTATTTGCCGAAATCTCGGATTTCGACTCGCCTCGCGTATATCGCTTGCGCGCAGGAAAGACATACAACCGAAATACGTGAAACCGACTTGGGTTCCAACGGATCGCCGCCGATGGCATGGACAGCAACGCAATCTTCCGACTCAACGACAGACGCATCCGAATCTGCACATCCATCTCGTGGGGCTTTTAGGCGTTGAACGGACTATTTCCGGCCATGGAGCTTGCTGAAAAAGAGTCGGCACAGCCAAGCAGTTCAATCTCAATACGCTCAATTTCCATCGCAACCTGGCAAAGAAGACGTCTTCTACGTGCAGGACCGTCTCGGTCATGCCATATCGCGCAAATTTACGGACCCGGTATACATCTGCGAAGGCGTCCGCCACTTCGGCTTCTCCGACCGAATAATCTGTAGCGTCAGCTCGTTATCGACTGGCATAGGTTGTTGGATCGAGGTCGTGGTTCGTTACCGCCGGTGACCATTTTTCCCGGAGCAGCACGATACAGGCTACAGCTCCTAACACAAGGAAAAAGAGGATAGCCTCCATTGGAGCCGTGTAACTTCCAGTCTTTTGCAGTAGCCAACCAGAGAGAAGCGGACCAACGATCCCAGCCATGCTGAGGGCAACGTTCTGCATGCCTGTGACAAGACCGACCGATGCGGACGGGACGAGCGACATGCGACATAGTGCGAGGTGATTGGCAGAAGCCAGGCCCAAACCCGACAACGAAACCACGGCCCAGAAGAGAGCCATCTGCACGGACGACGCTCGCGCCCCGAACATCTCAGTCGCTGCAAGGATGAAGCCGCCGACAACGAATGCTTTTCGCACAGCGACCGAATTGCCGCCGCGTTTGATGAGAATGTCGGCCAACCACCCTGATGCGAAGGCGACGATCGCTATGCCGCCGAAGCTGAAGAAGGAGTAAAGACTCATCCTCTCCAGCGATAGATGGCGCTGCTCGACAAAGTAGGCCGGCATCCAAGTCATGCAATAGAAAACAAAATAGTTGTAGCAAAAGTTGACGATAAGAGTTCCCCATATCACCGGACTAGCCATGAGATCGCCAAACGTTATCGTGGAGGAGGGCTTTCTCCAGCGTTCGCCTGGTGCTTTCGTCTTCGGACCGTCAGCCTTGATCATCACCGCCCAAGGGATGAGCCAGATAAGACCGGCCGTTCCAATAATGATGAACATGGCTTGCCATCCATAAGCCAGGATTAACCATGTGGCGATCGGAGCTCCAATTGCGGCACCTATCTTGGTACCCACGACGTAAATGCCTACGGCCCGCCCACTCTCGCGCTCCGGAAAATTGAGCCTGATCCAGCGATAGGTCGCGGGTGTGACGATCGCTTCTCCAGCGCCAGTCAGGATACGCATGGTCGTCAGCTGGGAAAGGGAGTGCGTTAGACCGGTTAGCGCAGAGGCAACACACCAGATGGTGAAACTGATTGCGTAAGGCTTTTTGACTCCATAGCGATCCACTAGTAATCCCGCTGGAATTTGCAGAGCGGCATAGGACCAGAAGAAAGCCGAGTTCAACGCTCCCCGATCGACATTGGAGAGTTGAAACATTTGAACAAAGGGCTTGTAGGCTAGGGCTGACGAAAGATTCGTTCGCGAGATGAAGGCAATGATTACTCCAATACTGAGGAGTACGATGATCATCCATCGCTTGGGGTCGAACTCAATCGTCTTGCCGGATACGTCCCACTGCACGACAGCTCGCAAATTCGACTCAGACATATGGATCACTCCCCACATACGCCGAAAGGCGTCATGGATTCGTTCGGCCTTAGCAGCGGTGCCTAAGCTGCTTCGCTATGAAAGACCTAGGCTTAACTACGTGCCGACAAAACTGCTTAAATATCCTGAATGTTCAACGCAACACAGTATGTAACAGCCGATGCAAAGATGTATATATGCAAAATGCAAAGCACGATGCGATTCTGACCGGTTGCGTATCTCGAGTTGATTGACGAATTTAGATCCGCGGCGTTCTATGCCGTTGACAGCCCAACTGGAGCCGACCGGATAGTGATACCACTCAATGCGCTCTGGTAGTCTCGACTTTGTCCGAACGGGAGCTTCAAGAGGTAGTTGAGCACCAAGCAGTTAGAAACGCAGTAGCTATAAATGAACTGCTCGGCTTTGGGGTTGGTGAAATCTCGATAACTACCTGACCGTTCCAGCCGCCCAATGAAGTCTCGGGAGCTGGAACAATGGTGCCAGCGTCGCCAATCACCTTCATCCGGGTGTAGGACGCACCAGTCTGTCACAACGCCCTTTACAAACTATTCCGCACGCCGCCATGGGCCCGTCCAGATCAAAGATTTGGACCCGAGTCAGTTAACGACCAGCCTTCTCTTATTCCGGTCGCGCACCTAGCAATGTCCTTAGCGGACATGATCCTTTTTGGCTACTGGACATAGAATTTTATGCGATTACCGAACCAGAGAGTGCAACGTATATTCGAAACGTCTAGGATGAAGGGGCTATGGCTACTCCATTTAGGCAAGCACCTAAACCTACCGAATCCGTCAGCAGCAGTGAACGGGAAGCCACCTTTGACGTTTTTCGATCATTTGGCTATCTCCAGGCGGCACTCGATCCGCTCGGTCAGTACCTTCCTCCTGAGCCATTTCCCGTCTCTGTCCCGGATGGGCCCGATTCTGAGGAAGCGCGCCGATACTACTGCGGCACGATCGGCGTAGAGTTCATGCACATCCAGTCCATAGAAAAGCGGGAGTGGATTCAGGAGCGCCTCGAGCGAGACTATACGACGACGCCCTTCACGGCAGAAGATCGCTCCCGTATCCTGACCGCCCTGATCAAAGCCGACTTCTTCGAACAGGTCGCACAGCAGAGGTATCTCGGAACCAAGCGATTCTCTCTCGAGGGCCTCACTGCTCTCATCCCATATTTAGAGCAGACATTTATTACTGCGAGTGAAGTAGGCGTTACACGCTCCCTCATCGGAATGGCACACCGGGGTCGTCTCAACGTGATGACCAACACAATTGGTCGTGGAGGCGCTGAAATCTTCACGAAGTTTGAAGATGTAGATCCGCGCAGCACGATGGGTGGAGGAGACGTAAAGTATCACATGGGAGCGACTGGCAGCTTTACCGCGCCCAACGGCAAGGTCATCCACCTCCACCTGGCTTCGAACCCTTCGCATCTCGAAGCAGTAAACCCGGTCGTGATGGGCCGTGCATGCGCCTGGCAGGAACGACTTGGCAAAGAGGGCAAAGAACAGGTTCTGCCAATCATCATTCACGGCGATGCGGCGTTCGCCGGTCAGGGCGTGACGGCTGAGACGCTCAATCTCGCCGACCTTCACGGGTATACCGTGGGCGGTGCGTTGCAGATTATCACCAACAATCTGCTCGGCTTCACCGCTATGCCGGAGGAGTCCAACAGCTCGCGTTTTGCGACGGATTTGGCCAAGCGCTTACCTATCCCAATCTTCCACGTCAATGCCGAAGATCCCGAGGCAGTGGTGCGGGTCGCCGCGATCGCCGTCGAGTATCGGCATACGTTCCGATCCGATGTGGTCGTTGACCTCATCGGCTACCGCCGCCATGGCCACTCCGAAGTGGACGATCCGACGGTTACCTCGCCACGCCGTTACGCGATCATCAAGAATCATCCGCCGCTCTACGAGTTGTATGCAAAGAAACTGGGCGTCGACGCCACAGACGAAATCAAGAGCATTCAACAGACCTTCCTCGACGACCAGAAGGCCGCAAGTAAAGCTGAACACAAGCCGGAATTGCACGCACTGCCCGACTATTGGAAGGCATTCCGCGGAGGTCCCCTCGGACCGGAGGATCGCCCGCAGACAGCCATCGAAGCTTCGGAAGTTACTGCTCTCACCAAGGCCATCACCACCGCCCCCTTGGGATTCCACCTACATCCTAAGGTTAAAAAGACAGTGCTTGAACCTCGCATCGACATGGGCGCGGGCCTCAAGCCATTCGACTACGGTACAGCGGAGTTGCTCGCCTACGCATCGCTTCTGAAGGCTGGTACGCCCGTCCGGCTCACCGGCCAAGATTCGCAACGAGGAACGTTCAATCAACGGCATTCCGTCCTCATCGACATCGAAACTGAGCAGCGCTATTCTCCTCTCTCCGCTATCTCCCCCACACAAGCGCGTTGGGAGGTGCATAACTCGCTGCTGTCGGAAGCCGCCTGCCTGGGCTTCGAGTATGGTTACTCGCGCGACTTTCCGGAAGCCCTCATTCTCTGGGAAGCGCAGTTTGGGGACTTCGCGAACGGCGCGCAAATCATCATCGACCAATTTATCGCCGCTGGCGAAGCCAAGTGGGGCCTGCTCTCTGGCGTTGTCATGCTGTTGCCGCACGGCTATGAAGGTCAGGGCCCCGAACATTCTTCGGCCCGCATCGAGCGCTACCTCCAACTCGCCGCGCAAGACAATATTCAAATTTGCCAGCCTTCAACAGCGGCGCAATATTTCCATCTTCTTCGTCGTCAGGCCATGCGAAAGTGGCGTAAGCCTCTCATCGTCTTTACACCCAAGTCGATGCTTCGCCATCCCGACGCTATGTCCACACTCCAGGACTTCACCACAGGCAGCTTCCGTAATGTCCTGCCCGACAGTGAAGTCGAAAATCCGCGACGTTTGCTTGTATGCTCTGGCAAAATCGGCCACAATCTCCGTGTCGAACGCGCGAAGCGCAAGATGCCCATGAGTGGTGATCAGGCAGTCGGCATCATTTTTGTCGACCAACTTTACCCGTGGCCAGAAGCCGAACTGCATGCAGCCTTGTTGCAGCATCCGGAAGCACATGAAATTGTGTGGGTACAGGAAGAGCCTGGAAACATGGGCGCGTTGAGCTACGTCATGCCGCTCCTCCGCCAGATTGCCACCAACCGTGCGGTTACCAGCGTGAAACGAGTCGCCAGCGCAAGTCCTGCGACTGGATCCGCTAAAGCTCACGACCTCGAGGAGAAGGCGCTCATCGATCTGGCACTGGGACACAGCACTTAGGTCGGCAGCTGCCACTCGAACTCTTGTTCTATTCTTTATGGCCGGAGTTCCTGAGGATGCGTCGCACCTTCTTGGGGGACATGGAAAGCTGACGGGCAACTTCGGCCACGTTGCGCCCTAGATTCATCCACACTTTCGGAATAACCAGCTCCGCGAACTCTTCTTGCACTTGAAGGAATGTCTTGTTCCCGAGCTGTCCGTTGGACCAACGGCGTAACGGCTCCTCGACGTCTGCGGTTTTGAGAATGAGGGCCTTGAGGCCGGCGAGCTCTTTCACGAGATGGTCTCGGTTGAATGGATCGAGCAGCGATCCCGCTCGCGCTGCATATTCCCGCGCCGTCTCTACATCCAGTACAGCATCGTCCATTGCAGCCAAACCGCGGGCGATATAGGCCTCAGCCAACAGACGCTTATTTTGCGTGTGCTGAGCGTATTCGATGGCGTCCTCCGCATAAGAAACGGCCAATTCTGCATGCCGGCCAGCATCGGGAGGCGCCGACATCTGTTCGTCGGAACGTTCGCGTTCGATGGCGCTTTGCAGACTGCGGGTACGCGCACGAAGGATGTGATCCTGCGTGCGCTGCGCAAGAGCAAAAGCCTGCTCGGCATCAGCCGCTGCTTGTTCGATATCTCCGCTTTCAAGATGCAGATGCCCGGCATTCACAAGGGCAGTCCCAAGCCCACTTAGGTGGCCAGTCTTTTCATAAAGCACAGCAGCGCGCTTCAATGACGCCAACGCGTCCCGCGTCAATTTCAGATACTCCTCGTTGCTCACCCGCTTTCCGGTCTTACGGGCGAGAAAGGGCTTCAAATCGAGCGCCTGCAACCGCTTCACGTACGCCGCATTCACCAGCACACGCGCCAGGTTTGGATGATGCGGAAACTCTCGCGAATAGAGAGCAATAGCGCGATCGAAGTGCTGAAGCGCGGCAGTGTAATCTCCGGTCCTGCGCACAAATCTTCCGCGTGCAGACTCAATGTTACCCAGCGAGAGCGCGTGTCCGATCGGCTTCAGTACAGCTTCGGCTTCATCCAACAGTTCAAGCGCCCGCTTCAAATCGCTGGACTGAAACGCCAGCCAACTCTCGTGAATGCGCGTCACAGCGACCAGGCGGGGCGCTTGGGCGCGTTCGGCATACTCCTGCGCGGCACGAAGATCCACTGCGGCATCGGCATACTCTCCCTTCTGGCGGTGCGCTCGTCCCTTCCAGAAGCGCGTCAAAAACAGATGTGGCAAAGGAAGGGCATCTTCGGCCGATGCAATCACTTTCGCAAGGATCTCAATGGCATCGGCTGGACGTTCGGTGGCCAGACAGTGATACGCATCGATCAGCTGCAGCCGCAGGTAGTTGATCCACGGCATCGTGGAACTTTTTGCCGGAAGTCTCTCCTTCAGCGCGACGAACCAGTCGAGGCTGCGATAGCCAAGGTCATTCCACTCCGCCGCACACAACACGAGTGCGATGTAAGAAGGATGCGAGGAATCGCAGCGCACACCATCAGAAAGCTCGCGATCGAGCATCGGAAACGCTACGCGTGTATTGCGCTCCAGTAATAACTTATCGAGCCGGCACACCAGCACGTCGATATCGGCTTTCTTGTGCATGTCGCTGTATATCACGTGGACAAGACCATACACGACCACTTTGTCCCCACGTCTGATTCGGACGTTCTGATTTGTGCAGCGATGCCCGTAGCACCTATGGTGTCCTTCAAGCGCACTCTGCGTTTCTTCAGGAGAAAGCCATGATCGCAGTCAGCACCGAAAAGCTGTTATACCGGTTCGGCAACGAAGTGGCGGAGGGCGATCACAGCATGACGTCACTACTCGGTGGCAAAGGTGCAGGTCTCGCCGAGATGACTTCCCTTTCCGTTCCCGTCCCTCCGGGATTCACGATCACCACGGATGTATGCCGCACGTTCCTGTATACCGGCGAGCTACCCCCAGAACTAGACGCACAGGTGCAGGAGGGCTTGCGCTGGCTTGAGGACGTCACTGGCAAGAGCTTCGGCGACTCCGCCAATCCGCTGCTGCTAAGCGTTCGCTCCGGGGCTCCCATCTCGATGCCCGGCATGATGGACACGGTCCTAAACATCGGCCTGAATAACGAGTGCGTTTGGGGCTTGGCGGATGTGTCACAATCGCCGCGTTTCGCACTTGACTCTTTCCGCCGGCTGTTGCTGATGTTCGGCACGGTGGTGCTAGGTATGCCGCGCAAGCTCTTCACCGATGCGGGCGATGTTGCTCCGGAGAGCGATGCGAACATCGCGCAGCTGGAGCTGCAGAGTTTGATCAAGCGCTATCAGCAGCTATACGTGGAGCACACCGGCAGCGAGTTCCCCCAGGACCCGCAGATGCAGTTGCAGCGAGCGGTACTGGCCGTATTCGCGTCCTGGAACAGCGAACGTGCGCGTTTCTACCGCAAGATGAATGGCATCCCGGATGAGCTCGGCACGGCCGTGACCATACAGGCGATGGTCTTCGGCAACCAGGGCGAGGATAGCGGTACAGGCGTAGGCTTTACGCGCAATCCTTCGACGGGTGTCAAGGAAATCTTTGCGGAGTTCCTGCCGAACGCTCAGGGCGAGGACATTGTTGCAGGAACGCGTACGCCGCTGGGCATCACGGAGCTGCAGCGCAGGATGCCTCCTGTCTATGACGAGTTGATCAGGGTCACGCAACGGCTGGAGGGACACTATCGCGACGCGCAGGATTTTGAGTTCACTATCGAATCAGGCAAGCTCTTTCTACTGCAGACGCGTTCGGCCAAGCGTACGGCGCAGGCTGCAGTGCGCATGGCCGTCGATATGGCACATGAAGGACTGATCACCCAGCAGCAGGCGTTGCTGCGGGTGAATCCCGAAAGCCTGCCAGAGATCCTGATGCCGCAGCTTGATCTATCGTCATTGCCTGCCGTGCTGACACAGGGATTGCCCGCGTCTCCGGGCGCTGCCGTGGGAAGAATTGCGCTTTCGTCCCCCGCTGCGATTGCGCTGCAACAAGGCGGCAAAGCAGCAATCCTCGTGACCGAGGAAACCACCGCGGACGATATCCAGGGCATGGCCGCAGCGCGGGGATTCCTCACAGCGCGTGGCGGAGCAACGAGCCATGCGGCCGTGGTTGCACGCGGCATGGGCAAATGCTGCATTACCAGCGCGAAAAACATTACGTTTTCGCATGACCACCGCTACATCAGCATTGGCGGGAAGACCTTCCGTGAGGGCGACTGGCTTTCCATCGATGGAGGCACCGGTCGCGTGTATGGCGGCCAGCTTCCCACCCGCCAAGCTGCGGAGGAGAATGAGGCGCTGGATGAGCTGCTTGCCTGGGCCATGGAAGACGGTGAGTGCGCGGTGCGCGCCAACGCGGATACACCGGCCGATGCAACACTTGCTCGCCGGAACGGAGCCACCGGAATCGGCCTTTGCCGCACCGAGCATATGTTTTTCGAGGGGCAGCGCCTGCGGCATGTACGGACGATGATCCTTGCCACGAACGCAGAAGAACGTGTTCGTGCACTGGACATTCTGCTGCCCATGCAGCAGGCTGACTTCGAAGCGATCTTCCGCATCATGGCTCCGCTGCCCGTAACTATCCGCCTTCTAGACCCACCGCTGCACGAGTTTCTTCCTTCGCTCGAGGAGATTACCGCAGAACTGGCTGAAATGCATACAGCCGAGGACTGGACCCGCTGCATCGAGCTCGATGCCATGCGAAGCCGCGCGCGCGCTCTGGCTGAGACGAACCCTATGATGGGTCATCGCGGGTGCCGGCTTAGCCTTACATATCCGGAGATCCTCGAGATGCAGGTGCGGGCGATTCTGCTGGCCGCCCTACGGGTGCGCGGGGAGGGGTTCGATCCCTTGCCTGAGATCATGGTGCCGCTGGTAGCGTCTGAAGAGGAGATGCGTGAGCTGGCGAACATGATCCGCTCCACAGCGGAGCAGGTCGAGCTCGAAACCGGCCTGTCGTGCCCGTATCGCATCGGCACCATGATTGAGTTGCCGCGCGCGGCCATATGCGCCAGCTCCATTGCGCAGCACGTGCATTTCATTTCGTTCGGCACAAATGACCTGACGCAGATGACCTATGGCTTCTCACGCGACGATGCGCCACGCTATCTCGATACCTATCTGCAACGTGGGCTACTGGAAGCGGACCCGTTCGTCACCATCGACGAGAAAGGCGTTGGACAACTGATTGCGATGGCGATTAGAAGCGTGCGCGCGGTCGATCCGTCGATCAAGATTGGCGTGTGCGGCGAACATGGAGGCGACTCGAAGTCGATCCAGTTCTTCCGCAAGCTTGGCGTGGATTACGTGTCGTGCTCACCAGCGAGAATTCCCGTGGCACAGCTCGCGGCCGCGCAGAGCCTGATCGCGTGAGCAGGCTGAGGAGGCAACGAAGATGGTCTCCCAGCGTTCTAGGTCGTCGCCGCGGACTGGGCAGACGGGGCGGACATCGCATGGTGCTTGCGCACGAAGATACGGCCGTAGCTTCGCTCCACCTTTTCGACGATCTGATCCAGACGGTGCGCAATGTGGTCGCGAATGCATTGCTCAGCTGCTTCCACGTCACGTTCCTTCAGCGCGGCAATAATCACGAGGTGTTGATGTTGCGTCTCCGAGCGCCGCTCGGTCATGTCCATCCAGCGGACGAATTGAATGCGCGCATTGATATTGCGCAGCGCTTCCAGCATCTGCGCATTGCCGCTCAGGCCTACCAGGAGCTCGTGGAACTTCTCGTCGAGCGCGACAAGATCATCGACTGTTCGCGTGGGATCTACCTGGGCGCTGACGATCGCGAACTGTTCTATTTGGTCGATCTGCTCGTTGCTGGCGCGATCCACGGCGAGACGAACTGCGGAGCGTTCGAGGTACATGCGGAACTCATAAAGATCAAAGATCTCTTTTACGTCGATCGTCTTGCGGAAGAATCCGTTGTTGGCGGAGAAGGTTAGAAAGCCTTCCGCGGAGAGGCGATTGAGGGCTTCGCGCAGCGGCGTGCGGCTGACCCCCAGCTCTTTGGCCAACACAGCTTCGTTTAGCCGTTCTCCCGGTAAGAAGCGGAAGTCCATCGCCATGCGGCGAATTTCAATGTAAACGCGGTCTACTGCGCTTTGCGCCATTCTTCGATTCCCTTCGACTCTTGGGCAGCACGTTCAGCGATATTCTTAGCAAGACTACATTTTAACATGCACTTCTGCGCCTGACAGTGTTCCACAGAAGGTATACCAGAGGGTTCAGACATCTTCCTACCACGCCGGTTGTGTCGCGAAGAACTTTTTCCAAAAGACTATACGAGCATCGGACGCAATGGGCATGGGGGCAAAGTGGTCGCCGAGCTCCATCACACTCTTCGCCTTCGGGTCGAAGCCGGACCACTGTGGCAAACCGGAGCCGTTGGGATTTCCGCCGACGATGAAGTTGACCCAGTAGGACGACACAGTCGAAGCGACTTTACGGTCCTCGTCAGTCCATTCTTGGTCCTTCATTCCCAGATTGTCGAAAACGAACAGAATTTCGGAGGCGTGATGCGCACCGGCAGGGTCGCCCGTGGGGCGGTGCGTCCAAAAGTAGGTATAGAGCGGCTTGTTGTCGTGCCTCCTCCAATCCAGCGCCCACAGGTAGGTGGAGATGCGGGAGTTGTCGCGAGCGGAGTTAGCGCTCTGTTCTGCGGCCTCGTCGTCGTTCGTTGCGGGATAAAGCTTCAGATACTCCTCCGCAAGCGGACCAAACTTGCGCTTTGCCGCATCCTGAAACTCCGTTAGCGTCACGTTGATGTGCGGATTACCTGGTGTGGGATGGTTCCCGGCAGCACGGCGCTGCGAGAAGGTGAACTCTGGCACAGCGCCGGTTTCATCGCGATTGTTACCTGCGATGATGGCAACCTTGTTCTGCGTGCCGCGCGCGTAGGTCTCGCTATAGTCCGCTGGCAGAACCCATCCGTCCACAACAGGACGGAAGAGCGGCGGTTTGGCGTCGCTGCCGGTCTCCACTGACTGGTCTGAGGCATCCCGAGGCAGAAGCAACTGCTGCCACGGCAAAGCGCGCAGCTCCTTCAGCGAGTGCGCTCCGCGCGAAACCGCAAACGTGTCGCCGTCCGTTTCCGCCTTACTAAGCGTGCGATACGAGACGGATAGATAGCGTAGCTCAGTGTCGTGTGAGTAACGCGCGTGGCTCTCCTCAACGCCCTGCTCGAACAGACCGCGTGCCAGCGGTGACATCGCCATGAAACCAACCGAGCCTGCGCCGGCGGACTGGCCGCCGATGGTCACATGGGCTGGATCACCTCCAAAGGCAGCAATGTTCTGCTGCACCCACTTAAGCATCGCCACGTCGTCCAAAAGTCCGAAGTTGCCGGAGGCGTTGTGGCCACTTTCACGGCTCAATTCGGGCGTGGCGAGGAAGCCAAGGACACCGATACGGTAGTTGAAGGTGATGACGATGACGCCTTTCGCGGCCAGCGCTTCGCCGTCGAAGGTGGGGTCTGCGCCCGTCCCCATGCTGAAGCCGCCGCCATAGATCCAGACGAAGACCGGTCGACGCTCGGTGCCCGTGCGGGCGCCTGTCCAGATGTTCGCATAGAGGCAGTCCTCGCTCATGGCGCTGGGGTCGCCGATTTGTGGGCAGAGCTTGCTGAAGTGATCGGCCTTGTAGATGCCCGCCCACGCGGCTGGGGGCTGTGGCTCGCGGAAGCGGAGATGGCCCACCGGTGGCGCGGCGTACGGTACGCCCTTGAACACCGAGATGGAAGGATTGCGGCCAGGAATGCCCTGCAGGAGGCCTGTGGACACCTTGACGGGACCGGGCAGCGCCGTGACGGCGCCAGGCGTATTGGGATCGTGCGACGATATACCGACAACATCGCCAACTGCGAGGACATGGCCGCGCATGGCTGCGATCAATGTGTCGTACTGAACGGTGTCGCTAGGTGGCAAGGTCGTGTCCAGAGCCAGAACCTGAAAGTGATAGCCGTTGGTGGCGTCAGGATGAGCATGGGGTCCGACGTAAGCTTGATGCGGACCATGGACGTTCGGGCCAAAGACTGCAGAGTCAGGGACGGCGGTCATGCCCTTATCGAGCTGGGTGACGGCAGCGGGAATGTCGAAGACCACGAGATGAATGCTGCTAATCGCGTGAGGGTCGTTCGTGCGCTGCCCCTGCACGATGACCGCGTACGATTGCGTGCCCTGGGGCCCGGCCGTCCATTCGAGTCCCGGAAAAATATTGCCGCCGTACTGCGTGTTTTCTTTAGGAATCTCTACGCCATCCGCAAACGAAGGTGTCGTGACGGTGAGATGCGCTATAGATGGAGTAGCCAAAGAGTGGACCGCAAGCTCACGAGCATGACCGGGAACGAGGTCTTGTTGTCCGATAGCTACAGCGCCGTGAAATATGCATGCCATCGCAAGCAGCCGCAAAAGATTCCGAGACATGTTCCGGGTGCCCTCCCAACGTCGTCGAGGAATATACTCCATTGCACCGACTATTGCATACTATTTTGTCTACAATGATGAACAGCAACCTTGGAGGTAAAGCTTTGGAATTTCTCGGTCGATCGTTTATTGCTGGCACCCGTATTTCGCGCGGCGATGCGGTATTTTTTGGCACGAGTGCGTCCACGGGCGAGCGCCTGGAACCGGCGTTCACGGGCGCCTCCATGCAGGATGTGCACGATGCGGCATCGGCCGCATCGGCAGCGTTTCCTGTATTTTCGAAGACCTCGGCCAGAGTCCGGGCCAGATTCCTGAAGGCAATCGCCAGCCGTCTGGAGAAGCTTGGGCCGGAGCTGGTCTCTCGGGCAATGGCGGAAACCGCGTTGCCGCAAGCGAGGCTAGAGGGTGAGCTGGCGCGCACCTGCGGACAGCTTCGTTTGTTTGCCACAATGGTTGAGGATGGCTCGTGGCAGCATGCGAGGATTGACCGCGCGCTGCCCGAGCGCAAGCCGCTCCCGCGGCCTGACCTGCGTTCGGTGCTGTCGCCATTGGGTCCGGTGGCTGTGTTCGGGGCAAGCAACTTCCCGTTGGCGTTTTCGGTCGCCGGCGGCGATACGGCGTCGGCTCTGGCAGCGGGCAATCCGGTGGTGGTGAAAGCACACCCTGCACACCCGGGCACGAGCGAACTCGCCGCCTTCGCGATCACCCATGCTGTGGCCGAGTGCGAACTGCCCCCGGGAGTCTTCTCCATGCTCTTTGATGACGGGATCGCGGCGGCCCAGCAGCTGGTGCAGCACCCGGCGATTGAGGCGGTAGCCTTTACCGGCTCGCATCGCGCGGGTCGTGCATTGATGGACCTTTGCGCCGCGCGTCCGCGGCCAATTCCCTGCTTTACCGAAATGAGCAGCCTGAACCCAGTCTTCATTCTGCCGGGCGCTCTGGCCGGTGATCCACGGGGCGGGGCTCGTGGGCTGCATGGATCTTTCACGCTGGGTGCGGGGCAGTTTTGCACCAAACCCGGGCTCGTCTTTCTTCCGGAGACGGACGGTGTCGATGCCTTTCGCGAAGAGCTACGCACACTGAGCTCCGCCAACGCCCCGTTTACGATGCTCACGCCGGGCATTGCGAATGCCTATCATCGCGGGCTTGAGGACCGTAGAAAGTTGGATCTAGATACGGTGGCAGCCTCAGTAAGTGCTTCGCCGCAGTCGCACGCAGTACTGCACGAAGCAAGTCTTGAGACCTTCCAGAAGCAGTCCGCTTTGCATGAGGAGCTGTTTGGGCCGACGACCCTGCTGATCTCGTGGCGCAACCGCGAACGCATGCTGCAGGCCGCTGAAGCCCTGGAGGGCCACCTGACCGCGACGCTGCTGGGCGATGAAGCCGACCTCGCGGTCTATGCGGACCTCATCGCGATTTTGGAACGCAAAGTCGGTCGGTTGCTGGTGAACGGCTTTCCGACTGGCGTTGAAGTTTCGCATGCGATGGTGCACGGAGGCCCATACCCGGCAACATCAGACAGCCGCTTTACGAGCGTGGGCTCGCAGGCGATTTATCGCTTCGTTCGTCCCGTCTGCTATCAAAATTTTCCTCAAGCAGCCCTGCCGGAGGCGCTTCGCGACGAAAACGCGCTCAACATCATGCGGTTGGTCGATGGAGTGTTAACGCGCGAACCGCTATAGCCGCTTCATCCATTGCCCTCGCCGCGTCAGGGCAAAGATGCGGCTAATCTCGCGCAATCATGTATACATTATTGTCGACTAAATCGCATTCCTGTATGCTTCTCATCGCGGGGGAATGCTGTTCACTCTGCGGCGCACCGGAGATTTATGGTAAGTCGGAACATTTGCTGGGCTTGGGCGTTCTCTTTGAGCTTTCTCGGCTGGCTCATCGCTCCTGGGTCGACACAACGCCTTACAGCCCAAACCCCGGGGTTTCCGCCAGAGTTTGTGCGTCTTGGCCCTGGCGTTCCAGGCGAGTTGTACCGGCCCGCCGCAGCAGGACCTAAAAGCCAAATTGCGATCTTTGTGGAGCATTCCGGCGGCGACTACCTAGCGCACTCGGCGTGTACGGAGATGTCCTCGCGCGGTTACACCGTGCTTTGCGCGAATAACTCCACGAGCAAATCGCTAGCAGCCGATGATGGCGACCTGAACCGCATCCTGCTGGATGCGAAGCTCGGCGTGTCGTGGCTGCGCAAACAGCCAAACATACGAAAGATCGTGCTGCTAGGCCACAGCGGTGGCGGCACGTTGATGTCCGCCTATCAGGACATCGCGGAAAACGGCGTGAAGGCCTGCCAAGGGCCGGAGAAGTTGATGAAGTGCCCGGATACGCTTGCCGGGCTGCCGCCGGCAGACGGGCTGATGCTGATCGACTCCAACTGGGGGCTTGCGGAAATGACCCTCTTCAGCCTCGACCCCGCCGTGGTGAACGACCAAAGCAGCCACAACCTCGATCCATCGCTCGATCTATTCAACCCTGCCAATGGATTCAACCCGTCGGGTTCGGACTATAGCGCGGCGTTCATCCATCGCTTTCAGAAGGCCGTTGGCAAGCGCAATAACCGGTTGCTGGCCGAAGCGCAGGCGCAACTAAGGGTCATCGAGACCGGTAAGGGTGAGTTCGACGACGACGAGGCCTTTACCATCGCGGGCGCGAACTTTCGCGGTGAGAATAACCGTCTCTTTGCGCAGGACACCAAACTGATGGCGCATACGCGCGCCGCGTGGCCGCTGCTCAAGGCTGATGGCTCCGCGGTGACTGGCATCGTTCCCTCGGTGCGGGTGCCGCAGAATACGGCCTCCACGGTGCGTTCGTTTGAAAAAGGCGCGCTCAAGACAACGGTGCGTAATTATTTGACAACCTATGCGATTCGCGTGAGCCCAGACTTTGGCTACGATGCGGACTCGGTGCACGGGATCGACTGGACCTCGACCTACAGCAGCCCTCCTGGTGATGTGGAAGGCGTGACCGTGCCGCTGCTAACGATGGGGATGACCGGCCACTGGGAGTACCTAGCTGCGGAGACGATCTACGGCCATGCGAAGAGCAAAGACAAGACGCTAGTGTTCGTCGAAGGCGCGACGCATGTCTACACCACGTGCAAGCCGTGTGAGAAGACTCCGGGCGAGTTTGGCAACACGCAGACCACGACCTACAACTACGTGGACAAGTGGCTGACCGCGCCGGGCCGCTTCTTTTGATCGGGATGGAATCAGGCTCAAATGCCCGAAGGAGGATGTTAAGGATGAGATCGAACCGCCGTTCTTTTGTACGATCGATGACTGCCGGGGCCGTTGCCGCCGGTGCCAGCCGAGCGCTGCCGGTCTATGCGTGGATGCATCAGGCGCCCACTGGCCCAGCCCCGGCGCCTCTCGATCCGATGCCGCAGAGCGAGGCGAAGCTGCCGCAGATCAAGGCCGAGCCGTGGCTGCAGGTCGACCCCGGCAGCGTTGTTCTGAAAGGCATGGCTTTCGACCGGCAGAACAACCTGTTCGTCATCGCGTCGTATGTTGCGCCGAACGCCGGGCCGAACGACAGAGGCCTCGGAAGCCGGCTGGACCGCGCCATTCTGCGCATCATGCCTGACAAGAAGATTTCCAGCGTCTTCAAGACGCACGGCCCGCGGCTCTGCGACCATGCGATCCACAAAGACGGACGCATCTTCATCGTATGCCTGACGGGAGAGTTGATCGTCATTCAGCCCGATGGGAGCGGGCGCAAGGACATCGCGTCGCGCTGGAACGGCAAGCCAGAAGAACTGAGTGACCTGACGTTCGACAAACACGGCGCACTCTACGTGACGGACTTTACGGGCAAGCCGGGGAATCCAACCGGCGGTGTGTATCGCTGGAGCCCGGGCTTCGCTACGGTCGAGCCCTTCGGCCCGAAGCTGGTGTCTCCGAACGGCATCGCGTTTACGCACGACGAGAGCGCGCTTTGGGTGAGCTGCTCCTTCGATAAGAAGCTCGTTCGACTCGATCTGAGCGCCGATCGCAAGTCTGTGATGGGCATTGGGGCAACCTATGGGCTTGCGGGAGCCGGTGGCGACGGCCTTCGCCTAGACAAGAAGGACAACGTGTATCTCGCGATGAACTTCGAGGGCCGCTATATGGTCTTCAATGCGAAAGGCGAGCCGGTGGCCAACATCCTGCTGCCGGGGCGGGAGCGGGGAGAGCTGGTGGCCAGTCCCAACCTGGTCTTCAAGCCAGGCACCGACGAGGTCTACGCGGTTGCCTCGGGTGATGTCGGCGGAACGTGGATCTACCGGTTCAAGGGCCTTGCGGAAGGCCTTCCGCTTTATTCGCATCAGTAAGGCACGAGCAAAACAAAGAGCCCGCTTCATGACGCTAGACAATGTCATGAAGCGGCTCTTTTGTCGGTGCCTGCTACAAAGGCCACGCAGGCTTCTGCGCGGCCTTTGCGAGGTGTTGATCGACAGCTCAGCCGGCAACTCGGCTTAGTAGCTTAGTAGCTTAGCCGCAGGCTGAACTGGATCTGGCGGGGGTTGTTGGACTGCGAAGCGATCTCGCCGAACGTAGAGGTGCTGCTCTGCGTGGCTCCCGTTGTGGCAGATGCCGGGTTCGCACTCGCCACATACGGGGGTGAGAACTGCACGCGGTTGAAGAGGTTGAAAAACTCGGCGCGGAACTTCAAGTTGACGCCATGCACGACGTTGGTTCCCTTCTCGACGGCGAAGTCGAAGTTGTCGACGCCTTCGGAGTAAAGGACAGGATCGACGCGCGGCTCGTTGCCGAAGTTATAGCCGACGGGGTTGGGGCCTGTGGGGTACTCGAAGCAGGCGGTGTTGAACCACTTCGCGCTCGGATTGCTTGTAGAGGGGACGCGCGATAATGCCGACCCGCCCAGTTTCTTATTGCATCCCGGGACCACGCTGGGGCGCAGGATACCGCCCCCGAAGTTGGTGGTGAGCGGGCTGGCGGTTCCTTCCGTGATGTCCAGCGGGAAGCCTGACTGGAAGGTTGTGATGCCGCTCACGTTCCAGCCGGAGACCAGCGCGTTGAGGCCGCCGGACAAGTTGGAGCCCCAGTGCTTGTTGCGGCCGAAGGGAAGGTCGTAGACGTAACTGACGACGGCACGATGCGGAACGTTGTAACTGAGAATCGAATACTCGCCGCTCAGATTGTTGAAGTCCTGGATCTCTCCATAACCACCGCCGCGGGTTGAGGTCGTCGCCTTGGTTTCGGCCGTTCCGATCTGCGTGTCGGTATTGCCCATCTCCTTGGAGAATGTGTAATTCGCCAGCAGCTCGCCAGCCGAGCCGAAGCGCTTGGTGAGCTTGACCTGGAGCGAGTTGTAGTTGGTGTAAGCTTTCCAGTCGGCTGTGTCGACGACGGCCTTGTAGTAGGAGTACGGCTGATCGCACTGGCCCACCGTGATGCTGGAGATCGAGGCCTTTGCCGCGCAGCTTCCGGCTGTCAGCAGCGTCGCACCCTGGCTGTAAAAGGAGCTGTTCAGCTCGTTGATGTTCTGTCCGACAGTGGTGGTGGTGCCGATACCGGGCATGTGGGTACCCTTGGAGCCGGCGTAACCGACATCGAGCAGCCAGTTGCCCTTGAACTCCTTGCTCAGCTCAAGATTCCATTGCTGGATGTAGCCGTACTTCTGGTTCGGAATCGCACCGGAGATTGGCTGGTTGATGTAGCTCTTCATAAACGCGGGGTTTGAGCGGCCGGTCGGCTGCGTGATGCCGGACGGAAACGGGTTGTCGGTGAAGATCGTCGGCGTCGTGGTGTTGGTGAAGGTGGTGGTTCCCGAGTTGATCAGCGACGAGAAAGGCAGAATACCGGTGGAGCCGCCCTGAATGTCGGGGGGCAGGTAGGAGATGGTGTAGCCGCCGCGGATCGCGAAGCTGGTTTCAGGACGGAAGATGAAGCCGACGTGCGGCGCCAGCAGGTTGAAGGCGGGCAGCACGGTCGGACGGTGCGGATAGAGTCCGGAGTCCACGAGGCCCAGGGTGCCGGTGATGCCGGTGTAAGGATCGACTGCGGTGGGCAGCAGAACGGTCGCCTTGTTGTTCTTCTCCGCGATGCCGCCAGGAAGCTCATAGCGGATTCCGAGATCGAGAGTGAGGTTACGGCGCGCCTGCCAGGTGTCGGTGGCATAGTACGCCTGGTAGTAGTTGTAGGCGGTGGTGCTGTTGAAGGTCTGAATCGCGCCGCTGGTGGGGTAACCCAGCAGGAAATTGGCGAATTCGTCGCCGGAGTACGCCGTGGTGTAGGTGAGCGCGCTGGACGCTTGCGAATCTGTTCCTGTACCGCTCTGGTCCATGAGGCGACCCTCAAAGCCGAACTTGAAGCTGTGGTTGCCGGTCAGGCGGATCAGGTTCGCGCTGAGGACGTAGTTGTTGTAATAGGCCTTCGAGAAGGTCGTTGCCGAGGTAACACCGCTGATATTGTGTGATCCGGTCAGGGTATAGACGGGGATGACGTTCAGGCTCTCCTGGGCAGCGAGCGCGCCGTAACCTGCACCAAACTGGGCTTCGTTGATGTTTTGAGCGTAGGGAAGGTTGGGGTAGTATTCCCGCGTCCAGTCGGCTCGGACATCGAGCACCGTCTTGGCATTGAGGGTGTAGGTATCGCCCACGACGGCCTGCTGCGAGTAGTTGACGCTGTAGGCGTTTTCCGTCGGAAAACCGTTCGCGTTGTTGAAGGTATTGAGGCCGGTGTCGTTGATGGTCCAGTAGGTGTAGCGGGCGAAGAGGCGCTGCTTGGCGCTCAGGGCGTAGTCCAGCCGGCCGTTGTACTGGTACTGGCTGTCACGAACGACGGGGGTGTTGGCATAGTTCGCGCCCACGGTGGTGGAGTTCGGTGCGGGGTAATACTGCGAGAGAATCTTCGACGACGGATCGCCGCAGTGGCCGAGGGCGGTGGTCGTGGTGGTGTACAGGTTGGTGATGAACCACGAGCCGGGGTGAGGGTTTCCGGTGGTCGCAGGACCGTCGATGATGCAGCCTGACGTCGGGTCGGTATACGCGGTGGTCTGGGTCGCCGTTACGCCATAAAGTGCATCGGAGAAGATGCCCTGCTGCATCGCGGTGGTCGGCACTTCGCTGGGGGTAAACTGGCCGACGGCGTCCTTGAATCCTTCCCACGTGAAGAGGAAGAATAGCTTGTCGTTCTTGATGGGACCTGTGACAGCGACGCCGAACTGGTTCTGATTGTCTTCTGGACGGGGCAATCCCTGCTGCTTAAGGAAGAAGCCATTGGCGTTGAAGGCCGCGTTGCGAATGTACTCGTACACCGTGCCGTGGAACTGGTTGCCGCCGCTCTTGGTCGTCATGTTGATGACGCCGCCGCCATAGCGGCCGAAGTCCGAGTTGGCGTTGGAAGATGAGACGCTGAACTCCTGGATGGCGTCTTGGGTGACGATCATCGAGACAATGTTCTGCCCAAGCACGTTGACGGGAGCGCCGTCGACGTAGGTGGCCGCTTCACCGGCGATCGAGCCGCCGACCTGATAGTTGTTCCAGGCCTGGTTGCTGGTGTGGTCGCCATGCTGGCTCAGCGCGGGATTACCCGAGGTTGACCCCTGCGCGACGACACCGGGCGCGAGCGTGATCATGTTCATCATGTTGCGGCCGTTGAGCGGGGTCTCCTGTACCTGCACGCCTTCAATGACCTGGCTCATGCCACTCGAGTCTGTCTGCAGCAGCGGCGCCTGTGTGGTCACCTCAACCGTTTCTGTCACCGCGCCTATCGCCAGGGGCGCGTCCACCCGGATCGCGCTTCCGACCTCGACCCCCAGTGAATTGCGTACGAAGCGCTTGAAGTTCTCCTTGGAAATCTCCACCTTGTAGTTTGCGGGCACTAGGTTTACCACGCTGTACTCGCCTGAGGCGTTAGTCTTCACCGTGTGAACCTCCGAGGTGCCGAGGTTCGTAATCGTCACCGTCGCGTCCGGCACCAGATTACCCGAGGAATCCGTCACAGTGCCCACGATGGAGCCGTAGAAGCTTTGTGCATGGAGCAGACACGAAGCCGGCATCAATAGGCAAACGACGGCCATCCAAAGGGCGAGGGTAGATCGGCGGCGCTTCGCAGCCCGTACAAAACCGGACGTATCCCGCCTGGATGCACGGCCCCGTGGAGAAAGGAATTCGACTGATGCTTTGCCTGTGTACTGGTTTCGGTTCACTTGGGTCCTCCTAAAGGTGTCTCACCCTGCCCGCAGCATGAAAATTTCATAAACAAGCTGCGGCTAAGGTTTGCGACGCAGAGGACGATACCAGAATGAATCACGATGTGTATACAATATTTTATGCTTTACAGTATCACTTTCTTTTTTGCTTGAGTTTCGGTAGATAGGGTGCATGGCCGGAACTAGGCAGATTCATCTTGATGGCCGTGGAACAGCCTTTGTACGCGTGCTTCGAAACCTCATAAATAATTGATTATAAAAGATATAGAAGAGTGCGTAGCCGCGTCTCATCCGAATGTTAGATCGAATCAATTTCGTGTTCCGGGACCATGCCGGAGGCGCGAAGAGCCCCGACCGAGTCTCGGCGAATGGCTGGAAGCTGGACGCTGAACCACACCCCACCCGCTAGGCAGCAGGCTCCAGTGATGATCACCGTATGGGGAGCCCCGATGCGATAAGCTAGGGTCCCAGCCAGCAAACTCCCGAATGGAGCCATGCCCAAGAAGGCGATCGTGTAGTAACTCATCACCCGGGCACGCTTGTCCTCCGGTGTAAGAGTCTGGATGACAGTGTTGCTGGTAGCCATCTGCTGCATCATCCCGTAGCCGACGACCACCATCGCTACCAACGACAAGAACAGGCTGCGCGAAAACCCCATCGCAATCAGCCCACCCCCAAAGAGTAGAGCCGCGGTTCGTATGACACGTGTCAGTCCCCGGACGCTCTTGCGCGCCGCCAGCTCTGTCGACGAAAGCAGCGCGCCCAGCCCGGCGGCGCCCGAAAGCGCACCAAGCATGTGCGGCCCCCCATGCAATACCTTCGCCGCGAAGATCGGAAGTAGCACCATGTAAGGCATACCCATTACGCTCACCAGCGCGAACAGCAGCAGGATGTCGCGGATGGGACGAAAGCGCCTGACGTAGTCCCAGCCCTCACGCAGCTGCACCCATACGGAGGCCTTTCCGGCGCCTCCCTTCTGCTGTTGCACGCGCATCAGCAGTAGGGAGACAATGACGGCGACATAGCTGATGCCGTCAATGAAGAAGCACCAGCCCTCGCCCCACGCCGCGATGATGAATCCAGCCGCAGCCGGGCCCACCAGCCGCGCAAGTGTGACCACTGACGAGGTCAACGCAATCGCGCTGCCCAAGTCCTGCTTTCCTTCGACCATCTGGACGAGAAATGCGTGGCGCGTCGGCGTGTCGAAAGCAGTAATGAATCCCTGCACGATGCTAAGAAACAATATCTCGGTGACAGTGATTTTACCCGTCAGCGTGAGTGTCGCAAGAGCAAATGCCTGCAGACACGCCAGCACCTGGGTAAAGGTAAGCAAACGATGCCGATTGAGCCGCTCAATCCACGCACCGGCGAAGGCCGAAAACAGAAACGTCGGAATCTGTCCTGCGAAGCTGATGATACCCAGCAGCGCTGCCGAATGCGTGAGCCGGTAGATCAGCCAACCCGTGGCCACGCGCGTCATCCACGTGCCTATCAGGGAGATGCCCTGGCCGTAAAAGAACAGCCGGTAGTTGCGGTGCCGCATCGCACGAAATGAATACGAGAAGCGGCCTTCAGGCTGCTGCTGGGTCTCCACACGGCTTGTTGGCATGCTGCTCAAGGAAGCCGGTGCTCCCATAGAAGGCTAAGGCGTTCTCCACTGCTAGAGTGCGGCCGTTACGTCGTCGAACAGTTCATCGAAGGATACTCGGCGCGGAAGGATATGCTGTTCCCAGGCATATTCGAGCGCCATCTCCAGAGTCTTGCGATTGGCTTCGAGCCCGACAGGCGGCAGTGCGTCTGTCACGCTTGCCGGCGCCAAAGCGCGGCTCTCCCGCAGCATGCGGTAGATCTCCCTCACCACGTCCGGTCGTTCTTTTGTCAGCCGCTCGTGGACGACGAACATGTGGTTGATCGGCAAAACCCCTTCGCGTTTACACCATTCTTCAGCCGCCTTGAATGGTTCCGGAACGAGCGTCTGCACGCGTGGGTCTTTGGGCATGTCGACTCCAAGGATGGCAGCAGACAATTCCCCGTCGAGCATCATCTGACCAAGGTCCGCGCCCTTGGGGAGAACCGCGCAGTTCGGCGGGTCTCGATACTCAGCGAGGTGGCCCTCATCGACCGTAAGCCAGTTCACCTTGTCGAGATCGACGCCGTATTCGTGCTGAAGGACACCACGGATCCATAGGCCTGTTGTCTGGGCGTAGGTGCGAACGCCGACCTTCTTGCCTTCGATGTCCTTCGGGTGGAGATGACCAAGTTCCTTGTTGAAGCCGATGCAGTGGTGCTGGGTGCGGCCCGAAACGGGGATGGGCAGCAATACGAATGGCTTGCCGTAGGCTTTGGCCTGAAAGTAGGTCACAATAGCCAACTCGCCGGCGTCGAAGGCGTTCTCGCGGATCATCGCCTTGAAGCCATTGTGTGCCTGCTTCGGGCCACAGAAGTCCAGGGTCACAAGCTCCGAGGTAACACGCCCATCCTTCATCCCGACTGTGACAGGAGCATCGGCGAGGTTAGTGCGAAGAGTCAGTGTAGGTACAGTGGTGGACATCGATTTCTCCTTACGCGCGCCTTACCAGGACGCGCGGCATAGCAATGTACAACAAAAGGCTACAGAGCGACCTCAATCAGCCGCGGACCGGGTTCGCGGATCGAATTGACCATCTCCTTATAAAAAGCCCCGGCATCGTGAACACGCACCGAGGGCACACCCATGCTCGTGCCCATCGCAACCCAGTCGATACGCGGCTTATCAATATCGATCATCGAAAGCGCGCGCGGGCCGGGCGATCCGAAGCCCATGTTCAAGAACTCCGTCTTCAAAATCTGATAGGAGTGGTTCGCGAAGATGATGGTCGTCACATTCAGCCCCTCACGTGCCTGCGTCCACAGCGACTGGATCGTGTACATCGCGCTGCCGTCGCCGACCATGCAGAAGACGCGGCTGTCCGGGCAGGCAATCGCAGCACCTGTAGCTACAGGGGTACCGAAGCCGATCGATCCGCCCATGTTCTGCAACACATCGTGTGGCGCAGCGCCGGCCGTCAGCCCAAGCGACTCGCGCCCGGTGGTCAGCGACTCATCCACGAGGATCGCATTCTCCGGCAGCGCTGCAGTCAACGCAATCGCGATGCTGGTCGGATCGAGCTTGCCCTCAGGAGGGCTCACAATCGTCCGCTGCTGCAGCACAGGCGCGGTATCGCGCGCACCCAGCGCATCGAGCAGCATCTCCAGCCCCTCCACGGAGTCCTCCTCGGCATAGGTTAGCGTGTGCACGGAGCAGCTGACGGGCTTGAGCAGACTGGGCGAACCGGGATAGGAGAAGAACGCAATCGGTTCTGTTGTTTCGAGCGTTATGATGTGTTTGAATCCGCTGAGAAATTTCGTCGCGGCGGGCACATAATATGGAATCCGCTCCAGAGGAACACGTCCCGCTCCCCGCTCCAGCCGAGCTGTAAAGAACTGTGTGCCGATGCGGCAACCAGTCGCGGCTGCGACACGACCAAGCAACTCCACCGCCTTCCCACGCGTAGCCAGATTTGCCGCGATGATCAGTGTGGGCTCTCCCTTGCGCAAAACCTCCGCCACTTGATTGACCCGCTCCACAGCCGGCGCGGGAGGCTTCTCACTGCATGCGGAGTGCTTCGGCAGCGCCACTGGATCACCAGCATCGCCCCAGGAAACATCACCGGGTAGCACCAGCGTAGCAATCTGACCCGGTTTGCCCTTCGCGACCGTAATGGCCGCAGCGATATCGGTAGCCACAGCGCAGGCCGATATCGAACGACGCACCCAGTGGCTGATCGGCCGCGCCAACCCTTCAAGATCCGACTTCAGCGGCGGATCATGACGCAGATGTGCCGTCGCATGTTCGCCGACAATGTTTACGATACCCGAGGAAGCACGCCGTGCGTTGTGCAGATTGGCAATACCATTCGCGAGGCCAGGGCCCAAGTGCAGCAAGGTCGCCGCGGGCGATTTGCGCATCCTGTAGTACCCGTCCGCCGCTCCCGTAGCAATGCCTTCAAACAGCACCAGCACACTACGCAGACGTGGGTTCTCCAGCGCGGCGAGGAAGTGCATCTCGGACGTACCCGGATTTGCAAAACATACCTCGACGCCCTCGTCGGCCAGCGTCGCAACCAGACTTTCAGCTCCGTTCACCATAATCTCCCTGCGCGGCTCATCAGATGCACACGTCTACTTCGAGCTAAACTCTTTTGCTTTTTTAATCGCGTCGTAGGTACGGACCGGGGCGGACAGCATCCAGTTGAATCCCTCGGCCAGAATGCTCTCCACGTTCGCTGAGGTAACGTGCGGATGACCGACCTTCACGTTGTGCTTTCTGCAGGTCTCGACCACATGCATCATCGCCTTATGCACAACCGGATGATCGTAGTGCCGCGGATGCCCAAGCGCCTGGCTCAGATCGCCTTCACCAATGAGCACAGCTCCAATACCTGGAACGTTCTTAAGGATGTCGTCAATATTTTCCACCCCCGCAACGCTCTCGATCATGAGGATCACCAGGATCTCGCCTTCCGGATTGAGCGGCCACACGTCGGCCTTCTTGTAGTACTCCGGAAGCGTCAGTCCCCAGTAACGACTGGCCGTCGCCGGACCATCGCCGCGGCAACCTGCCGGCTCGTAGTAGGGCGCGTCGGTCTGGCGCGCATAGCGGCATGAAGCTACGGCGTTATACGCCTGCTCCGCATTATTAATATGCGGCCACACCACGCCGTATACACCGCGATCCAACGCCTGTTTGGCCAGGAACTGGTTCTTCTCCACGCCGTTGGCGGGAATCCGCACCATCGGCGTGATCTCCGGCGCGAATGACGCCGAAGTCAGAATTTGACGGCGGTTCAGCATGTATTGCATCGCGTCCTGCAGCGCTATCGGATCCCAACAGCCGTGTTCCAGCTCAAAAATCGCGCCATCATAAGGAGCCCCCTGCAGGTCCAAAACTGCCTGGCGTTCGGTGCGCGCAAACATGGCGATGGCCGGACGGCCTTCTTCCCACGCGCGAATCATATTATTCAGTCGACCGATCGTCGGCATTATCTTGTCCTCTCGCGATTGCGGTGCGAAATATCGAGTGCGATTTGTGACCGCTCAACACGGCTAACATGCGAGCCGAATTCAAGCTGCTCCCGGTACATTTCTTCCTTCGTTTTCAAGTACTACGGGCATTATTTCCGGTCGACAGAATTGCATACAATTTGTAACGCATCATTTGACGCACGTCAATACTCTCCTGTAATGTGTCTTTCGTCAAGGGAATAGCCTTCCGTCCGGAGCGAGACGTGCCCGCCGGATCCAGCAGCCCAAAACATCCGAGCCGGATCTGAGATCCCCAGGAGGTATGCTTTGCCCAACGAAAAGGTACGACTGAGTATTGCAGTCGCGGAGTATCCCCACACATCGGCCGTGCGCAGCGGTTCGATCACGATCGAGGGTGTCGACCCCGAAATCCTCACCATCAAACCTCAGATCGGCGCCTTCCGCCGCATGATCCGCAACTTGGAATTCGACGTTTGCGAACTGGCACCGACGACATACATGATTGCGCGGTCCTATGGGTACCCGATTATTGCGCTCCCCATCTTTGTGCTGCGGCGGTTCCATCACTCGGGACTACTGGTACGACCGGAAGCCGGCATTAAGGTCCCCAAGGATCTCGAAGGAAAGAAGGTCGGCGTTCGCGCCTACTCGGTAACGACGGGCGTGTGGACGCGCCAGGTGTTGATCGAAGAGTTCGGATTGGACTCCTCGAAGGTCAACTGGGTCGTGGACGACGAGGAACACGTCACCGAGCTCAAGCTCCCACCGAACGTCACCCACACGCGCGAGGGCGTCTCTTTAGCCGACATGATGGCCGACGGCGAGCTCGTCGCCGGCTTCCACGGTAATGCAGGCGTCGGCCGTTCCGGCTCGCCCACCGGCGGATGGAAGGAGGTCGAAGCGCATTATCCGGATATGTTTCCCAACGCCACCGAGCTCGAGGCCGAATACTTCAAGCGCACCGGCATCTATCCGATGCACGGCACGATCGTGATGAAGGAGTCCGTTTACAAGGAAAATCCCTGGGTCGCAAAGTCGCTCTTCGACGCCTTCTCGAAGGCCAAGAGAGAATGGCTGCCCACGCTCGACGCACCGGAGCTCAAGGACGCCTCCGACAAGAAGTACGTCGAACTGCGCAAGATCGTCGGCTCAGACCCGCTGCCCTACGGCATCGAGTCGAACCTCCCGACGATCAAGGCGTTGGAAGAAACTGCATTCAAACAGGGCCTGACGACCAAGCGCATGTCGGTCGACGAACTCTTCATCAACCCGGAAGCTTTCTAACCCATCTGCTCGGAGCGAACATGATCATCGATTGTCACGGCCACTTCACCACAGTTCCCAAACAGCTCCATGCTTGGCGCAAGAAGCAGCTGGAGAATGTCCACGATGTGGCGGCCCAACCCAAGCCTTCCGATCTCAACATCACCGATGATGAAATTCGTGAAGCGATCGTCAATGGTCAGCTCAAGTTGCAGAAGGAGCGTGGCTCCGACCTGACGATCTTCTCGCCCATTGCGGGGCAGATGGGCCACCATCTCGGCAACGAGCAGACCAGCCTCGTATGGTCTACACTCTGCAACGACCTCATCAACCGAGTCTCTACGATGTTTCCCGATAACTTCATCGGTGTCTGCCAGCTGCCGCAGTCTCCGGGCGTTTCTCCCGCGAACTGCATTCCCGAGCTACGCCGCTGTGTCGAAGAGCTTGGCTTTGTCGGCTGCAACCTCAACCCCGATCCCTCCGGCGGCTACTGGACCGACCCTCCTCTCACCGACAAGTACTGGTATCCCCTCTACGAAGAGATGGTGCGGCTCAACGTCCCAGCGATGGTGCACGTCAGCGGCTCCTGCAACCCGAACTTCCATGGCACCGGCGCGCACTACATCAATGCAGATACCACGGCCTTCATGCAGTTCCTGACCTCGGACTTATTCAAGGACTTCCCTACCCTTCGCTTTGTGATCCCTCACGGCGGCGGTGCGGTTCCCTATCATTGGGGACGCTATCGCGGCCTCTCGCTCGAAACCGTCAACCGCCCTCTCGAGCCGATCCTCAACAATGTCGCCTTCGATACCTGCGTGTATCACAAACCGGGCATCGAGTTCCTGACCAGCGTGATTCCGATCGACAGCATCCTGTTCGGCTCAGAGATGATCGGCGCGCTGCGCGGCAACGACCCCAATACCGGTCAACCCTGGGACGACACGAAGAAGTACGTCGACGCCTGCGTGGGCTTGAGCAAAGAAGACCTCTACAAGATCTACGAAGGCAATGCTCGCCGCATGTATCCGCGGCTCGACGAGAAACTGAAAATCCAGGGCAAGTAGTCCTCAACCGCGAAGGAAAAGATATTTTCATGGCCAAGATTATCGACATTCACCCGCACATTATCTCCGACGACGAGTCGCTGTACCCGCCTGCTCCACTCTTCGGCAAGCGCTCCGACTGGTCGCAGGAACGTCCCACAACTGTGGAGACACTCATCGCAGCCATGGATGAAACGGACGTTGCGAAGGCTGCCGTGGTTCACTCCTCCACTACCTACGGCTTCGACAACAGCTACGTCGTCGATGGCTGCGCGAAGTATCCCGATCGCCTCGTCGCTGTCGGCTCTGTCGATATCCTGCAGCCAGACGCTCCTGCCACCATCCGCTCTTGGGTCGACCGCGGTCTCGCCGGCCTCCGCCTGTTTACCGGCGGCAGCACCAAGGACTTCGATCCCAGCGAGCTCGATGACCCGAGCTCCTTCCCCGCATGGGAACTGTGTAGCGAACTAGGGCTCTCCATGTGCATCCAGACCGGACCCATCGGCCTTCCACAGGTCACCATGCTCGCAAAGCGTTTCCCCAAGGTGCCCATCATCCTCGATCACCTCGGTCGCCCCGACGTTCTCGATGGCCCTCCCTACACCGCCGCTGCCAGCCTCTTTGAGCTCGCTCCTATAAAAAACATTTACCTCAAGCTCACCCCGCGCATCTTCGGCGACGTCAAAAAAGGCTTGGCAAGTGCGGAAACTTTCTTCCCAAAAGTCGTTGAAGCGTTTGGGAGCAAACGTCTTGCCTGGGGCTCGAACTACCCCACCTCAGAGGGCACATTGGCCTCGATTCTCGGCAAGGCCAAGGCTGGGCTTGACTCCCTTTCCAAAGAGGATCAAGAGTGGATCTTTGGCAAGACTGCCCAATTGCTTTACCCAAAGCTGGCCGATTGAGTTTGAGCTGCTTTTAGCCGGCTATCCGCCTTCCACATTGGTCATCCTCCCCACTTGTGAGACCAGAGTGATTCGGGTAGGTAATTCTTTGGGAACGAGAATCAGAGAGGAACATCATAGTGAGGTCGGATCTGGCAATCGACAAAATTAATTTATCCCAGGAAACCGAATCGGTCGCCTGGAAGCGCTGGTCAATCCTCGTCCTCTTATGCCTTGGCGCCATTCTCGCCTTCGCATCTCGGACGAACCTTCCTCAAGCGCAACTTGATAAATCGTTCATCCTGCAATTCCATCTGTCCAAGACCGACCTTGGGATTTTGAACTCGGTCTTTTTTTGGTCCTACATGGTTCTGCAGATTCCCATGGGCTGGTTCGTGGACCGGTATGGCTACAAGGTACCGTATGCGATCAGCTTCGTCTTTTGGTGCTTGGGCTCGGCGGCCACGGGCGTGGTGCATAATGTGGGCGGTCTGACAGCAACGCGCCTGGCCGTCGGCGCCGGCGAGGCCGTGATGATGCCGGCGAGCTATCGTTGGATCCGCAACAACTTCGCAGAAACCCAAAGCGGACTCGCAGTCGGCATTTTTATGATAGGGACCAAGGTCGGTCCGGCGATCGGTCCATTGGTCGCTGGCTTTCTGATGGTTGCCTATGGTTGGCAGTCGATGTTCCTCATTATCGGCCTTGGCGGCCTGCTGTGGTTGATCCCATGGATGCTACTGGTGAATAACGACAAGCCGCGGGTGGCCCGGCAAGCACCGGGTGCGCGATACAAGTCCGCTATCCCGATGAGCGCTATCCTCTCTAGCCCACTGGTATGGGGGACCATCATCATCAACTTCTGCTATAATTACTTCGTCTTCTACGACATGACGTGGTTGCCGGATTACCTGAAAAATCACCACCACCTGTCGTTTCAGAAGGAACGCCTCTATACCTTCTTCAGCTTCATGGGCATCGCCATCGTCGCCCTGCTTGCCGGATGGGCTGCCGACATCATGATCAAGCGGGGCATGGACAAGGTGATCGTCCGCAAGGCCTTCGTGATCGGTGGTTTCGTGCTCGCCTGCACTGAATTGCTCGGGGCCAAAACAACCTCGGTCAATGTCGCGCTGTTCTGGACGGTGGTCTCCCTGTCGGGCCTGGGCTTGGCCACGGCCAACCATCTCGCCCTGTGCCGCCTAACCCTGATCCCCAAGCCAGCGGTCGGCATCGTCACCGGGGTGCAGATGGTCTCCACGGCCCTGGCTGGCATCGCCGCCCCGATCGTCTCCGGGTGGCTACTGGACACCACGGGAGGCTACACGGCCCCCATGCAGGTGATCTTTGTCTTCTTGGTCATCGGCGCCCTGACCACCTTCTTCCTGCTTCAAGAGAAATGGGCGCCAAGGCTGCCTGAGGCTCCCGCCGCAGCTTGAGCGATCCATTCGCGGCGCAGCAGAATCACACCACGACAGGCGGCAGCTGCCGCATCCTGATGCATGCATGTCCGGGTCGCTTGCTATGCGACCCGGCAAGCGTGTCCACATGCCTTTTGCCTTCGGCCTATTTGGTAGCCTGAATATGTGGCATCTCCGTTGACCCCCTCTGCCAGTTCCGTCTTTCGCGTGCGCTCTTACGCGCGATTCTGGATTGCCCGCGTCTTCTCTTCCGTCAGCTACCAGATGTTCGGGGTCGCCGTGGGCTGGCAGATGTATGCCCTCACGCACAGCACCTTAGCCTTGGGCATTGTGGGCCTGGTGCAGTTTCTTCCCATGCTCATCCTGATGCTGCTGGTAGGACACGTCGCTGATCGGGTCAGTCGCAAATCCATCCTCGCAGTTTGCCAAGCCATCGAATCGATCACCGCCGCAACACTCGGCATCGCATCGCTGCTGCATCATCTACGCCCCGCCGGAATCTTCGCCGGCGTCGCTATCCTCGGTGCAGCGCGAGCCTTTGAAGCCCCATCCACCCAAGCCCTGGTCCCAACGTTGGTCGACGACGATCTCGTCCCGCAAGCCATCGCCTGGTCATCCTCCGCTAACCAGACGGCCTCCATCCTCGGCCCTGCGCTCGGCGGCCTGCTCTACATCGCGGGCGCGCAAGTGCCGTACCTCACTTGCACCGCGTTGTTTCTCTGCGCCTGCGCGCTTTCCACCACTATTCGACCTTGGCGCAAGGCTGAAGTAAAACCCGCAACCGCAAGCTCGATCTTCTCCGGCATCCATTACATCCGCGACCACAAGAACATCCTCGGCGCCATCTCGCTCGATCTATTCGCAGTCCTGCTCGGCGGCGCCACCGCGCTGCTTCCCGCCTATACGCGAGACATCCTCCATACGGGGCCATGGGGACTCGGCCTGCTGCGCCTGTCGCCTGCGGTAGGCGCGCTCTCCACATCCGTGTGGCTCGCGCACCATCCCATCAAGACCCGCGCGGGTATTCGCATGTTCACCGCCGTCGTCATTTTCGGCCTCGCCACCGTAGCCTTCTCGCTCTCGCGTTCCCTCTGGCTTTCGATGCCCATCCTCATGGTGCTCGGCGGTGCGGACGTCGTCAGCGTCGTCGTGCGCTCGTCGCTCGTGCAGCTTGAAACCCCGAACGAGATGCGCGGTCGGGTCAGCGCGGTTAACTCTCTCTTCATCGGCACCTCGAATCAGTTAGGCGAATTCGAATCCGGCCTCACAGCCTCATGGTTCGGCCTTATTCCCGCGACGATTATCGGCGGTGTCGGCAGCATCATCGTTGCGCTTCTATGGATGCGCCTCTTCCCCGGCCTGCGCAAGCTCGACCGCCTCGGCCGTGCCTGAGCTTACGGAAATACACAGCAAGTACGAAACGCTGCGCGCGAATGACTGTCGACAGCATCTTGTGCAATAATGCCGACTAATGAGCATTCCTCCGGTTTCGACGACGCCTCCCTTCAACATCACGCGCGCGAGTCATGTGCGCTACTACGTCAAGGACCTCGCCGAAAGCCTCCGGTTCTACACCGAAATCCTTGGATTTGTCATCAGCGACCAAGATGCTGACGTCGCGTATCTTCGCGGCATCGAAGAATCTTGCCATCACAGCATCGTCCTCATGCGTACAAAAGGTGAACCGGCTGCGGAATGTATCGGAATGCGTGTCGGCTCGGAAGACGACCTGCGCCGCGCGTACGAATACCTCAACGCGAACGGCGGCACGGCCGAATTTGTCGACCGCCCCTATCAAAGCCTCTCTCTTCTCACCACTTTTGCAGCAGGCGCCCCCCCCATCGAGCTCTGCTCAGGCATGCCAGTTGTCCCGAGGCTGCTGAATAACTTCCCCGCTCAAAAGGGAGGACGTGTCCTCCGGCTCGACCACTACCAGTGCGTCGTGGCGGATGTCCCCGGCATGTTCGCGAAATGCATGGAACTCGGCTTCCGTCCGTCCAAGTACACCACCCACGTCGATACGGGACAGATCCTCAGCGCCTTCCTCACCCGCAAGGGCAATCCACACGACCTCGTTCTCGGCCAGGCCGCAGGCCCGCGCCTGCACCACTCTTCTTACGTCGTCTCTGACCTCCAGGCCATATTCCGCGCGGCCGACATCGCCGGCAATCTCGGTTACGGCCGCAACGTCGAGCACGGCCCAGGCAGACACGGCCCGCCCAACGGCATCTTCATCTACTTCCGCGACCCGGACGGTCACCGCATTGAATTTATCCTTCCTCCCATGCAGTTCATGGACCCGGAGGACCTTCCGAACACCTGGCTTTCGACGCAGAGCGTCTCGCTTGTGCCCTGGGGCGGCGGTCCGCCGCAGCGGTGGCGCGAGGAGATGACCAAGTTCGCAGGCATCGAACCGTCAGGCGGAACGCTTGCAAGGTGGACGTCGATGGGCTGAAGCATCCAACGCCTGGAGCGCGCGGATTCTTATCCGTTGCACGTAGCGATAGCATCGAGGTCTACTTTGTCGACGGCGGCTTCTGAAATGCGTGGCCTCAATGCCTATAGTTATGAGGGAAGTCCTCACTCTTCTCAGCAAGCAGCTCCGCCAGGTGCAACGCCCGCACATCCGAGTTCTGCGCGATCTGCTCCCGGCAACTGAACCCATCACTGACAATCACCGCCGCCCTCTGCGCCCGCACCTCGGGAAGCAGGACCCTCTCCGCCAGCGTCTGCGAAACCTCGTACTTATCCTTTTCAAACCCAAACGGCCCTGCCATCCCGCAGCAGCCCGAATCCAGCAACTGCACCTCAGCACCACTTCCCTGCAGCACGGTCATCTCATCCTTCATCGACATAATTGCCCGATGATGGCAGTGTCCATGCACGATGATCTTCTTCGAGATCGCGGGCGCCTTGTATTCCGGCGCGTACTTCACCAGAAATTCGCTCAGCAGCAACGTTTGCGTCGCCAGCTTCTTCGAGCGCGGATCGTCCGGCAGCAAATTCAGTAGCTCATCACGAAAAACCGTCGCGCAACTCGGCTCGAGCACCACGATCGGTGTGCCCGTGGCAAGCTGCATCTCCAGAGCATCCATCACGCTCAGCAGATACTTCTTCGCCACATCCAGCATCCCGAAGTCATACAGCGGGCGTCCACAGCAAATATGCTTCGTTGGCAGCGTAACTTTGAAGCCCGCCCCGGTTAGGACCTCATCCGCCGCCTGCATGGTCGCCGGATGCATGTAATTGTTGAACGTATCGGCCCAAAGAAAGACCTCCATCCCAGCCGCCGCCGAAACCTTCCTTTTTCGCCGGGTATAGGCCTTCGCGAACTTCGGCAGCGTCCTTTGTGGCGCGATATGCAACACCTCCTTCATCAGTCCGCTCAGTCCCGGCGCGCTCCCGAAGAAATTCGAGATCCCAGGCATCAGAGAAGCCAGTCGAGCCCAGCGATCTATCCGCGCAAACGCATAGTGTGCGATAGGACGCGTTTTGTCCTCGTAGTGATGCGCCAGGAACTCAGCCTTGTACGTGGCCATGTCCACGCTCACCGGACACTCGCTTTTGCAGGCCTTACAGGATAGGCAGAGGTCAAGTGCCTCTTTCACCTGCTCGTTCTTCCACTTGTTCGGCAGCACCTCGCCTTGCATCAATTCCCAGAGCATATGCGCGCGCCCACGCGTTGAGTGCAGCTCCTCCCGCGTCGCCATGAAGCTCGGACACATAGTGCCTGCATCGACCTTCCGGCAAGCTCCCACGCCCACGCACCGTAGCGCCGCCGAAGCAAGTGATCCTCCATCCTCCAGAAACGCAAAGTGCGTTTTCGGTTTCCACGGCTTATAGTCCGCGCCCAACCGCAAATCCTCATGCGGCTCGTGGGCATCAATCAGCTTACCGGGATTCATCTTCCCGGTCGGATCCCAAAGCCTCTTGAACGCGCGAAATGCTTCCATCAGCTCTGGCCCGAACATCTTCGGCAGCAGAGCCCCACGGGCCTGGCCATCGCCATGCTCGCCTGATAGGGATCCTCCGTACTTGAGGCAGATATCCGCCGCCCGATCCATGAACATCCGGAAGTCGAGGATACCCTGGGCGCTTTCGAGGTCGAAGTTGTGCCGCATATGCACGCAGCCTTGCCCAAAGTGCCCATACATCGGGCACGAATATCCAAACTCGTTCATCAATGCATATATCTCGCGCAGGTAAAGCCCAAGCTTCGTTGGGTCGACCGCAGAGTCCTCCCAACCCTCCCAACCAGTCCCCTTGCCAGGAACGAATGCCGTAGCCCCAAGACCCGACTCGCGAATATGCCAAACCCGCGCCGCCTCGCGTTTCGTATAAATCCGCGAAGTAGCGATTTCACGCAAGGCCAGCGCCAAACCCGCGGCCTTCGCATCGGACTCCGCCTGAGTATCCCCTCCAAACTCGGCCAACAGAAACCCCTCTCCACCAGGCAGAAGCTTCAAATCGTCGAGCGACTTCTGCTTCCGTCGCAACGCATCCAGCAGGAGCCCGTCTATCCCTTCTAAACCGATCAGCCCATGTGTCAAGATCTGCGGCACATGGTCAGCCGCGATGAAGATATCCGGGAACCCGATCCCAACCAATGTGCGGAATTGAGGGCTTTTCGTGAGGTTCAGGGTCGCCGACAAGATTACTGCGCACGTCCCCTCGCTGCCTACCAGCGCCCTCGCCACATTGAAGTTGTTCTCCGGCAGAAGTTGATCCAGATTGAATCCAGAGACCCGCCGCGGAATGTCCGGAAAACGCTCCCTGACCTGCGACGCATGTTGATCGCGAATCGCCTTCAATCCCGCGTAGATCTCGCCAACGCGACCCCCGTCAGCAATCACCTGTTCCAACCCTTCTTCCGTTGTCGATCCCACCCGAATCCTCGTCCCGTCGTATAACAGCAGATCAAGCGAGGCGATGTTATCGACCGTCTTCCCACCCATCAGTGCATGAACCCCGCAGGAGTTGTTCCCAATCATCCCACCCAGAGTGCATCGGCTATGAGTCGCCGGATCCGGAGCAAATGTCAGCGCATACTCCTCGGCCTTCTCGCGTACGCGATCTAGCACTATCCCAGGCTGCACCTCCACCGTGCGATCCTCAACGTTAACCGGGCCCATGTTGTTCATGTACTTCGAAAAGTCGAGGATGACCGCAGCATTGCATCCCTGGCCCGCCAGACTCGTGCCAGCACCTCGAGACAGCAGGGGAGCTTCAAATTTCCTGCAAGCCGCGACCGTCGCAATCACATCATCCTCGTCCCGAGGAATCACTAGACCAATCGGAATATGCCGATAATTCGAGGCGTCCGTTGCGTACAACGCGCGTGCTCCCTCGTCGAACCGAACCTCTCCACGCACCGTCTCACGTAGCAGCGTTGCCAACTGAACCGAGTCAGGAAACACGCCATGCGCCTTGACATGTGAACTAGGCAGAATGACAAACGCAGAAGACTCCATAGACCTCTCAATATCGCTGAATACCCGGCTGGGTGCGACGAATAAAGCACCTTACTCGCAATAGCTTTCGGAACGTTTAGTGAGCCTCCGCATAACGATAACGATCAGGCATTAGCAACTGGGGGCGCCAATCAGAATAAGTCCTATTGTTAGATATAACATCAACAATAAGCCACCGACGATGCCCGGTACCGAATCTATCTTGTCCACAAGAAAGGTTCTGTGCGAAGACACGAGGCGAACGCCCTATTTGAGCAAGTGGCTGCATATCGCGTTCAAGTGTTCCGAGCTTGAGGGAGCCTGCGAAGTCACGGAAATGCATCGTTCTTCCATCCACGTACCGGTGTATCGCCGATCGGCAATGACCGCGCCACCGCGGCCCTAGAAAAGGATCTTCGCAGCGAACTGGATTTGACGCGGAGGTACACCCGGAATCGTGGAATTGATGACGCCGAAAGTCGCATCGCCAAGGTTGTTGTCCGGCGGATTGAAGCTCGGCGTGTTCGTGAGGTTGAAGGACTCAGCACGGAGCTGCAGCGATGTCTCACGCGGCAACGAGAAGGTCTTGAAGAGCGAGAAATTGAGTGCCGTGACGCGAGGCGCGTTGATCACATTCTTACCCTCATTACCCAGAGTGCCGGGGTCCTGTACTGCAAAGGAAGCGGTGTTGAACCACTGATGAATGCCGGGATGCGCCAGTTTGAGCGAACCAATGATGTTGGGACGGGAGGGTGAGTTGGTGAACCCGTCATAAGTGCCGCCATCATCTGTGCTCGTCGAGTTCTCCACCGTGAAGGGTAGGCCTGTTTGGTATAACCATAACGCATTGGTTGCCCAGCCTTTCAATAGAACGCCGCGCAGGCCGGTATAGGCCGCGCCGAACGGCAGGTCGTAGTTCAGCGTGATGGCGACGCGATGACGAACGTCGATCTCCGAATTGCCATAATCGTAGCTCTGCCAGCCAGTGCCGACGGTGTACTTTCCCCCACTTGCCGGGATGTCGATGTGGCACGCTCCCACGCAGGAAAACTGATCAGGGTTCGGGATGTTGGCGGCAGCTTCGCCATTCGTGGAAATATTACTCAGATTGTGGCCGTAGGTGTAATTCGCATTTCCTGAAAGACCCTTGGCCATGCGGCGCTCCAAGCTAAGCTGCAAGGCGTTGTAGGACGACTTGCCCTGGCTCACTCCCGTTGAGACTACGGTCGTCGGTAAACTGGCGATCGGCGTCGGCGCCACACCGCCCGTGCAGGTATCGCCAGAAGGACAATTGTAGGGGGCCTGGTTGAGGTTCGGATAACCTACGAGGCGACGTCCGAGATTGCCCACGTAGTTCACGCCGAACACATTCCCCGCGAAATCCTTCTGGACGCCGAGGCTGTACTGCTCGACATAGGTAGGCCTGAAGTTGACATCCATCGCCAAGATCTCGGAGCCATAGTAGTCGGCGGGATTAGTTGCCGTTGCTGGATCGACGTTGGGTAGCACCACACGATTGGGAGACGTGGCGGGAAGTCCAGCTCCCATGTAGTAATTACCACCGGTACCGTTTGGTGCAAAGCCCAGTGTGCCGAACCCGGAGCCGCCATACTGAGCGTAGTTATTGGTAGCGGAAATGGTACCTGGAATATTCGCGCAGGGTACCGTACCCGCAATAAGGATGCCGCACTGGAAGATCGACGTATAGGGCGCGTTCTTCATGAACGACTGGAGGGAGAAGTTGCCGGGGTAGAAGCTGAAACCGAATCCACCGCGAACGACAGTCTTGTGTCCAAGGTCAAGAGCGAAACCAAGGCGTGGTGAGATGTCTCCATAGTAGGTTTAACGCCAGCGGTGGGCGAGGAATGGTTCACGCCCGTCAAGCCCGGGCCGACGATAAGGTCGCTGGAAAAGTTGAAGTTGGAAATGGCGTTGTTGCTGGAGGTATAGGGCGTAAAGATGTCGTAGCGCACACCGGCGTTGATGGTCAAAGCCTGAGACGCGCGCCAGTCATCCTGGATGTATGCCGAGGGCTCCCATGAGCGGAGTCCAGGTGAGACAAGGGCGATTTGACGCTGAATGGCGGCTGCCTGGCCCGTGACGAGGTCGCCCAGCACACTGCCCGTGAACGCGCCGAGAATGAAACCTGCCCCGCGCGGGAACTGACTCTGCGTGTTCTCGGCCTGGCGGCGAATGAGACTGGCACCGATCTTGATGTTGTGGTTGCCATGCGTGTAGACGACATCGCCCATGTACTGGAACGAGTTGTCATACTCGCCCTCCGGCTCAAAAGCGCTGTCTCCTAACGAAGCATAGTTGCCAGACATTGTGAAGGAGGGCAATCCGTCCGTTGCCGGAACACCCGCGATGTTGATATTGCTGAAGCCGATGGCCGTTGCAGACTGAAGTCCATAGTTGGACGGAAGCATATTGATGATGCTGCGCAGGTAGCCTGCCCTGAGCTCAAGCAGCAGCCCCGGGCTGAAGATGTGGGTGTAGACCAGGCCTGCCTGTTGTTGACGCTCATAAGAATGGCCGTTGAACTGGAACGTCCCACCACCCGGCGAAACACCATTGACCGACGGCAACGGAGAAGGCAGAACCGTATTCACGTTGTTGAACGAGTAGCGGCCAAACAACGTGTCCTTGCCACTGAAGTGATGGTCGATACGGGCATCAAAGAGGTCCGAATCCTGAACGATGTTCGGCGTGTACGAAAAGTTGTTCGCCGTGGCAGTAGCGCCACCATAATTCGGCGCTGGATAGAGTTTGAAGTACGCCATGCCGACAGAACTGATGAGGTTGCCCGGAATGACGGGGCCTGGAGCGCCGTAGGAGTTGATGACATCGGAGAAGTTGCAGCCGGCTTTGCTGCAATTGTTTTCTTCAAAAGCCGTAGGAACCGTGGACACGAACGTCTCACCGGACACCTGGCGGAATCCTTCGTAGTCGCCAAAGAAGAAAGTCTTATCCTTGTGAATCGGACCGCCAATACTGCCGCCAAACTGATTCTGCCGTAATTCCGCCTTTCGGCCAGTCGCAAAGTAGTTGTTCGCATCGAGTTCGTCATTCCGGAAGTATTCGTACACGGAGCCGTGCAAATGATTGGTTCCCGACTTCGTGAGTAGGTTGACGACGCCTCCCGCAGAACGGCCGACCTCAGCAGTGTAAAGACCGGTAAAAATCTTCACCTGATCGATGGCATCGGGTGAAGGACGGACACCAATGACGCCGATCATGCGCTCGTTGTTATCGAAGCCGTCGATCAAGTTGTTGTTCGCCTGATCCGTCTGACCGTTCGCCGAGTAGGAAGACGTCTGACGATGATCGTCTGGCTTCAACCCGGAGCCGTATGACCCAGCTAGGCCTGGCGTAACTCCCGGCTGTACCTGGACGAGATTGATGACATTACGCCCATTCAGTGGAAGATCTTCTACCTGAGCGTTGTCCACCAGACTCTCGGTCGTAGAGTTATCGGTCTGCAGCGCTGGCTCCACGCTCTGCACGTCGATCACTTCGCTGACGTTGCCCAATTGCAGCTGAGCATCGACACGAGCACGATCTCCGGCCGCAATCGTCATGGCAGAAACACGAAATTGTTTGAAACCACTGAACTCAATCGAGACCGAATAGGTTCCCACCTGGAGCAGGCTGAAGGTGTATTCGCCAGCGTCGTTAGTCCTGGTCGAACGTTTCTCCCCCGTTCCCGTATTAATGGCAGTCACTGTTGCGTTTGGAACAACGGCCCCGCTGACATCCGTAACGGTTCCTACGAGGTCAGCGGTGCTGGTCTGTGCCATCGCCGGTACAGCGAGACAGAGCAAGACTACAGCCAGGGACAATCCATTGCACAGCGCGCGTTTCCACCAGCCCATTGTTTCTCCTCAACAGCTGCCCTCGAAAGCTTTCATATGCTCCGTGAAAGATTCGCCGGGTGTTTCGATTCGCTGGCGACCGTATATGCGACCGCGTGCTAGTGTCAATACTTCAAAGAGGTCTTTTCCGGTATCGCGACTGATCGCAGTCCACGCTTATAAACGTTCGTTTTTATAGAAGTCGAAATAACATACATGGACAACATGAAGAAATTCTGAAATTTCCTAAAGACCTAACTGAAAACCATCAATAATCCATCATTTACACGAAAAATGAAGAGACCAAAGCTGTAGTCCACGAATTATTTGAAGAGTCATTGTTTCGAGCCGCGAGCATAATATTTCAGGAAAATATTAGGTGGCTTTCGTATATTTTCAGCATTTTCTAAGGTTCGAGTAGCAAGCTTAGATGGCTTGACAACTCGGGGTGTCACAAAGCGCGTAGGTCAGCGGCATGACTTAAGGAGAATCTATTGAAACTATTTGCGACGCTCAGCCTGGCACTCGCGGTCACTGCCGGAGCTCAGAACGTTATGTTGATGAACCGGATCGGACCTTCGTCCTCTGATCTCTACGTTGCCAATGCAGATGGCAGTGCCGAACATCGCTTGTTAGCCGCGGGCGGCTTTGATTACCACGCAAGCTATTCGCCGGATGGCAAGTGGATCGTCTTCACTTCGGAACGAACGGGATTTGGTCAGGCAGACCTTTATCGCGTACACGCGGATGGAAGCGCACTGGAGCGCTTGACGAATGATCCTGCTCTCGACGATCAAGGCGCTCTTTCGCCTGATGACGGCACGCTGGCTTTCGTCTCGACGCGCGGCAGCCATCGTGCAAATATTTGGATTTTGGATCTACGCACAAAGAAGCTAACGAATCTGACGGGCCGTCCGGAGATTCAAGGCGACCTCATGAAGCCGGATGGCTTTTTCCGTCCCTCATGGTCACCCGACGGCCAATGGATTGCGTTCTCATCGGATCGCAATACGGAGTGGAAGGGCCACAATCACAACGCAGGATGGGAGCACATTCAAGAACTCAGCGTGTACATCGTGCATCCGGACGGCACGGGTCTTCGCCGCATCACGGGCCCGGGCGTTTCGTCAGGTTCGCCCAAGTTTTCTGCCGATGGCAAGCAGCTCATCTACCATGTCTCCTCGGTTGAAGACACATGGAGCTCGCGCGTTTATGAACTATCCGGTAAAGCAACTTCGCAGATCGTAACCTATGATCTCTCTTCGCAAAAGCAGACAGAGCTTACCTCTGGCCCGGGCCTCAAACTTACGCCTCAATTTCTTCCCGACGGAAACGTTGGATATATGACCAAGAACGGTAGAACTTCCGGTGTGGGCTACGCGAAAGGGGCGGGCACGTTCCCGCCGAACACGCGCTCGCCCGCCTGGTCTCCCGATGGCAAGCTGGTCGTTTATGAAAAGGCGGACTACACGCCGCGACCGCAAAATCAGCTTCTTTATAGCTGGGATCCGAACTTCCAGTACCGCTATACAGATGTGTTCCCCAGTTTTTCCAAGGATGGAACGCTTCTGGTGACAAATAAGGACGTTGACTCTTCAATCGTTACCATGAATGCAGACGGGACGAACAAGCACATGGTTTTCAAGGCGTCCACACCTTGCAATGGGACGCCTGCAGGTCCATGCGGCGCGATGGGCGGCGTGGCCTTTGGTCCGAGCTGGTCACCCGACGGTCAGTCGATTGTCTTCGGTTTTGGCGGCTACTTGCAGATCCGCGGCGTTGCCGTGGCCAGGATTATGACCGTCCATAGAGATGGATCAAACGTGCAAGATCTCACCGAAGGCAAGCCCAATGCTGGGTTCCCCAGCTGGTCGGCCGACGGTAAAGAGGTTGTCTTCCGGACTTTCGGTGAAGGTGAAATGGGCTTGCGCATCATCAATCTAAAAACCCACCAGATTCGTGTCCTGACGACCACGACAGACAATCTTCCTGAGTGGTCGCCGGATGGCAGCCGCATCCTGTTCACGCGCAAGCAGGATAATAACTTTGACATCTACACGATCAAGCCGGATGGGACAGACTTGAAGCGCCTCACCGATTATCCGGCCACAGATGCCCACGCCGTTTGGAGCTGGGACGGGAAATATATTATGTGGAACAGCGGAGAGTATGGTTTCAAGGACGAAGCAGCACTTTATGACAACTCGTTTCAGCCCTACGGAGCGATCTGGGTGATGAATGCTGATGGTACCGGAAAGCGCCTTCTTACAGACAGCCACTGGGAAGACTCAATGCCATGTTTTGTGCCGCCGTTCGCCTTATCCGCAAAGGTGGCAAAATAGGAGGCGCCCTGCAGTAGAGTGTGAGCGCGGTTGGGTATTGAACGTAACACCCACTTTCCCTACTGATCGGCGTTGAACAGGTGCAATGGTAACCAAGGCTCTCCTATCCCCGTTGAAAGTTCTGATCGTTGAAGACGACCAGGAACTCGCGGCCTTCGTCCGCACAGGGCTGGAGGACGAAGGCTTTAGCGTGACACTGGCATATGACGGAAGCGCCGGCCTGCGTGAAGCCGAGATGCATGCGTTCGATATCGTGATACTGGATGTCATGCTTCCATGGCTGGATGGATTTGAGGTCACGAAACGGCTGCGGCTGCAGCATGTTCGCACGCCCATTTTGCTCCTCACCGGGCGGGATGCTGCCCACGATATCGTGAAGGGGTTGGACTCAGGCGCCGATGATTACTTGGCCAAGCCCTTCGACTTTGAGGTCCTCTTGGCTCGCATTCGGGCCAGAACCCGCCGACCTTCGGGGAAGAACTCGGGGCAGGTGCGATTCGCCGATCTCTACCTCGACACTTCGAAACATGAGGCGACACGCGCTGGCCGCAGGCTGGATCTGACCCGCACGGAGTTCTCCATCCTCGAATGCCTGATGCGTTCCGCTGGACGGGTTGTCCGAAGGAACCGTATTACGGAATTGGTGTGGGGAGATCGAAAGGTGAGCGACAACAACCTCGATGTCTACATCCGCTTGTTGCGCACGGAGCTAGATCCACCCGGAATGCCTCGCCTTCTTCACACGGAGCGCGGTATCGGCTACAGCCTTCGTGAGGGGATCAGTTGAGGAATCTGCCCATCCAGGGCCGCTTGACGGTCTGGTACCTTCTTAGCCTGGCAGTCATCGTTACCCTTTTCGCAAGTGGCAGCTGGTACGCAATGAGAGCCAGCATGTATCACTCGATCGACGACGATCTTGCCTACCGCATGCAGGCAGTTGTCCCATTCGTTGAGAGTCATTCCCTCAGCACACCCGATAGTTTCAATCGAACGTTTACGAATTCGTCGGATTCATCGATCGTCGGTGTCTTCGTGCAAATCACTGATGCCTCATCTCGAATGCTTTACGAGTCGGATCTATTGACTTCGAAGTATGTTCCGGTCCTTCCAAGAGGGCATTTAGATGGATCGATATCCAGGTCCACCGTGAGCCATCAGGGTTGGACCATTCGGGTCGCCAGCAAACGCGTGACAGTGAATGGAGTTGAGCTCACCGTGCATGTCGTGGAACCTCTGACCGATCTCCTGACCTCACTCCACGAGCTTACGTTGTATTTCATCCTGCTTGTCTCGATCGCTCTATTGCTCACCGCGTCCACTGGCTATTGGATTAGCGGAAGGGCTCTCGCGCCGGTTGGACAAATAAGGCGCGAGGCGGATGCGATCGACCCCACCGATCTAACCGCACGGCTGCAGGTGCCCCGGCATGACGATGAGCTGGGGAAACTAGCACGAACACTCAATTCCATGTTGGAGAGAATCGAGGCCGGTTTCCGATCCGTGGAACGGTTCACCGCCGATGCCTCGCACGAACTGCGCGCGCCGCTGGCCTTCATCATAACGGCCGGCGATGTTTCGCTACGCCGTCCCCGCACCCGCGAAGAGCTGGCGGTGGTGCTAGGCAAGATCGTCGCCGAAGCCCGGCGCATGTCAAAGCTTGTCGAAGACTTGCTGGCCCTGGCCCGCGGGGACGCCATGTCTGGAAGCGTTGCTCTGGAACAGATTGACCTTGACTCCATAGTAAAAGAGACTGCGGATCAAATGGGGCCCGCTGCGGCCGTCAAACAACTTGAGATTCGCCTCGCGCTCACGAATCGGACAGTGCAGGTGGGCGGGGTCGCCTCCGACCTACGCCGCCTCCTGCTCATTTTGCTCGACAACTCCATCAAGTACACGGACAAGGGCACGATTACGATGAGCCTTGCGGTTGACCGCAGTGACGTAAGCATCGCGGTGAGCGACACCGGCATCGGCATCGACCCTTCGTCTCTGCCGCAAATCTTCGACCGTTTTTGGCGCGCCGACAAGGTTCGTTCTCGCGCCGAAGGAGGCGTCGGGTTGGGTCTTTCGCTCGCAGCTCAGATCGTACACCGTCATCAGGGAACCATCACAGTCGACAGCGTGCCAGGCACCGGAAGCACTTTCACCGTAAAGTTACGCACCTCTCCCATCGCTTAGACGGCGCAAACCCACAGCTAAACCGGCAAAACTAGGCCTCCATCGCACGAGGAAAGTTCGGATACCATTGAAGATCAATGTTGGCGTGGGATCAGAAGGAGCGAGCCTCTCCAATCTTTTTCATTCGGCTTTTTGGGCTTTTTTATGCGCTCTCAATTACGGCAGATAGTAGCTCATGGCCTTACCGCGACCCCGGCTTGCTGATCGATCCGTTCACCGCGACCGATCAGCTCTAGAGCGTCGACGATTGCGTCTTCCGTACTCATCGATAAACAATGGAACGAGCGAACTGTTTTTGAAGTCAGTCGACACAGAAGATATCGGTTCCCGATGGTCTCTACGGCAGAAAATACCAACTTTGATTTCATAGGTCTCCTTGGGCGAACCACTGGTGGCGTGGATCTGACGGCGGTCGTCGCGACGGAACGTCGTACAGTGTTGATGGCACCTATTGTTCATCAAAGCCTGCAGATGAGCAGCTCACGTTCATAGATCATTTCTGGCGGGAGATGATCGTGAAGGAGGATGAAAAGCTCTTCGTGTCCCACAACCTCCCTCTTCCAGGCTTCCTGGTCTACAGTCTGCAATTGCTGAAATTGATCGTAGGTAAAATCAAGTCCAGCCCAATTTATATCGTTATACTTCGGAGTCCAACCGATAGCAGTCTCTTTTCCGCGTACACGGCCACGGACGCGATCAACGATCCACTTTAGTACGCGCATGTTCTCCGAGTATCCCGGCCAGAGGAATTGGCCGTCGGGTCCCTTACGAAACCAGTTCACGTGGAACACTCTGGGGGTAGAGGTGAGCGAACGCTGCATCCTCAGCCAGTGCCGGAAGTAGTCGCCCATGTGGTAGCCGCAGAAAGGGAGCATGGCCATGGGATCACGGCGGACTGTACCAATCGCGCCACCGGCCGCAGCCGTTGTCTCTGAGCCCATGGTGGCCCCGATATATACGCCAGAGGACCAATTGAAAGCCTGGTAGACAAGCGGCATCGTCTTTGGCCGACGCCCGCCAAAGAGGACAGCCGAGATGAGGACCCCTTGCGGATCTTCCCAGGAAGGATCCATCGTAGGGCACTGCGATGCTGGCGCGGTAAAACGTCCGTTTGGATGTGCTGCAGACGTCGGGCTCGCCGGCGTCCATGGATTGCCTCGCCAATCGAGCGCCTCAGCGGGAGACGTCTCTGTCATGCCTTCCCACCAGATGTCTCCGGTCGGTTTGCCGTCTTCTGTGATGAGCGCTACGTTCGTAAAGATGCTGTTGGCTCGAAGGCTCGCCATCGCATTTGGATTGGTTTTTTCGCTAGTACCTGGTGCCACACCGAAGAAACCCGCTTCTGGGTTGATGGCGCGAAGCTGCCCTGTCGTGTCGGGCTTAATCCAAGCAATGTCGTCTCCTACGGTCCAGACCTTCCAGCCTGCGAATCCAGCAGGCGGGATCAACATCGCAAAGTTCGTCTTGCCACATGCCGACGGAAACGCAGCAGCGACGTAAGTCTTCTCGGTCTTGCCATCTGGATCTGCAGGAGACTCAACACCAACGATGAGCATGTGCTCGGCCATCCATCCTTCATCGCGGGCGATATTGGAGGCAATCCGCAAAGCGAAGCATTTCTTGCCGAGCAGCGCGTTGCCACCGTAACCCGAGCCGTAGCTCCAGATTTCGCGGGTCTCCGGAAAGTGAACGATGTATTTTGTCTCGTTGGAAGGCCAAGCGACGTCGTTTTGTCCTGCTGCGAGCGGAGCGCCCACCGAGTGCAGGCAAGGCACGACGCGCTTGTCGCCCTTGTCGATTTCCGCATAGACGGGCGTGCCAATGCGAGCCATGATACGCATATTGACGACGGCATAGGCTGAGTCGGTGAGCTGGACACCGATTTGGGACATGGGCGAGCCAATGGGCCCCATGGAGAACGGCAGTACATACATGACGCGACCGCGCATGCAGCCTTTGAACAGCTCTTTCAGCTTGCGCCGCATCAAAAATGGATCTTCCCAATTGTTTGTCGGTCCGGCGTTGTCCTTGGAAAGCGAACAGATGAACGTGCGGTCTTCGACGCGCGCTACATCGTTGGGGCTCGAGCGCCCATAATAGCATCCTGGCCAGAGCTTTTGGTCGAGACGGGTAAAGGTTCCAGCATCTACTAATTTTTGGCATAGCCATTCGTTTTCTGTCTCTGTCCCGTCTACCCAGTGAATCGCATCCGGCTCACAGAGAGCCGCCATCTTCTCCACCCACCGGATCAGGTGCTTGTTCGTTGTCGGGACTTCGATCGTCGTATCTGCTCTGCGCATGTTGCCGTCTTTCTTGGTTTTATTTCTTAAGATGGCGTTTACAGCCCCTTCTTCACCAGAAAGAGCAGTAGGTCCTTGACGCGGCTGGAGTAGCCCCATTCATTGTCGTACCAACTGATGATCTTGCCGGTGTTGCCCACTACTTTGGTCAGAAGCGAGTCAACGATCGACGACAACGGATTACCGCGGAAGTCCGTCGATACAAGTTCTTCAGTCGTATAGCCAAGAATGCCCTGCAAGGGGCCTTCAGAGGCCATCTTCAAGGCGTCGTTCATCAACTTCGCAGTAATTGGCTTCTCTGCGACGAATGTAAGGTCGACGACCGAAACGTTCGGGGTCGGTACTCGAATCGCAAAGCCGTCCAGCTTTCCCTCCATCGCTGGGATGACGAGCTTCAGCGCCTTCGCTGCACCCGTGCTGCTCGGGATCATCGAAAGCGCTGCGGCTCTTGCGCGTCGCAGGTCTTTGTGGGGTGTATCAAGGATCACCTGGTCGTTCGTGTAGCTGTGAATTGTGGTCATGATGCCCGACTGGATCGTGAACGTGTCATGGATGACCTTCACGATCGGCGCGAGGCAATTCGTTGTGCAGCTTGCATTCGAAATCACGTTGTGTGTCGACGCGTCGTACATGTCTTCGTTGACACCCAGCACAACGGTCAGGTCCTCGTTGGTCGCCGGCGCGGAAATGATCACCTTCTTCACCGTATTACCCAGGTGAGCCTTCGCCTTGGTCGCATCGGTAAAGAAGCCGGTCGACTCCACCACGATTTCAGCACCTACTGAATCCCAGTCAAGCTGCCCCGGATCGCGTTGTGCAAAGACCTTGATGCTTTTGCCATCGACGACGATTGAATCTTCAGTGGCCGAAATTTCGTTCTTCAGATTACCCAGGATCGAGTCGTACTTGAGCAAGTGCGCCAGTGTTGCCGGGGTAGTGAGATCATTGACTGCTACAAACTCAATCTCCGGATTGCCCAGAGCCGTGCGGAAGACGTTGCGGCCAATGCGGCCAAAACCATTAATGCCAACTTTAACTGCCATGCGTGTCAACCTCCTCAATCTCATGCGTGTCCGTCCCCCACTTGTGAGGCAGCTGTGCGAGCGCATGCTGGATGCCCGGAATCCCTTCCAGCTGACACGACACAAAGTCGATGCCGAGAGACTCCAGAAAGAACATTGATGCAGGATCGGTTGCATGATCTCCACATGCGCCAATCGTCATCGATGGCGCGCATTTGCGAATGTTTGTTAGCGCCATCGAAACAAGGTACCCCACGCCTTCCACGTCCAACGTAACGAACGGGTCGTGCGTAAAAATGCCATGCTGCAGATACCAAGTCAGGTAACGCGACGTGTCCTGTACCGAAAGCCCGTAAGTCATCTGCGTAAGGTCATTCGTTCCAATACACACAAAGTCCACGTGGCGTGAAATCGCACCGGCACAAATCGCCGCACGAGGAAGCTCAATGAGAGCACCGAGCTGATACGGCGCATCACGTCCTGCCGCCGCAAAAACCTCATCGGCGATTCCGCGGATTAACTCTGCTATGGCTCGCATCTCTTCCTCGGAGGAAACAAGCGGTATCAGAATTCCTGGCTCCGCGATGATGCCTTCGGAGCCCACCTGCAACGCCGCCTGCAGCACCGCCGTCACCTGCATGCGCAGTACTTCCGGCTGCGTCAGTCCCAGCCGGCAGCCGCGGTACCCCATCGATGGGTTGGTGGCCAGCAAGCTTGCATAACGACGACGCAAACCATTCAAGGCAAGCATTTCGTCCCAGTTTTCTTCGGCACGCGCAGACGAAAGTTCCTCATCCACCTCCTGCAGGCTTGGCAGGAACGACTGCATCGGCGGATCAACGAGCCGGAAGTAGACCGGACCGTCCGGCATGGCTCTCAGGATCGAAGCAATGTCCGCCGTGTGCAGAGGGAGCAACTCGCGGAGTGCCACATCACGGCTTACCCCGCCATGTTCCGAGGCTAGAGCGCGCATGAGGCGAAGCCGTCCCGATGACAGCAACATTGTTTCGGTCCGGCATAGACCAATTCCCACTACACCCGCGGCATGGGCCGCGCTCGCATGCTCGACCGTATCCGCGTTGGCTATGATTCGCATCATTTGAGGACTTTCCAAACCTACTCGGGCCGCACCCGCTCCGGCAAGGCGAACTCGTCCGATTCGGACCAATTCATATCGGACGGCTATACAATTGCCCGACGGGTACTCCACCATGCGCTCCAGCAGCAAATCGACCCCACTCGCCCCTCTCAAAGCTTCCTTGATCGCCCGTGATGTCCGCAACGGCTTTGCACTGCTCGACGCTTACTTCACGCGTTCCCGCCGTCTGCCCGTCGATTGCTCTACCTCCTTCGAAATGCTATTCGTCTTGGCGCAGTGGTCCGACCTCGGCTACCGCGACCGCGCCTTTTTCGAAAGGCAGCTTGCTTTGTTTGCCAAGGTCAAGCGCTCGCAACTCCGGGCCGAAGATTACCTTCATTTGCGGTTCGCCGAGACCTATCGCCTGTTCGCACGCGACGAGCATGCAGCTACTGCCGCGATGCTCGCCTCCCTTCTTCATGCCAACGCAGAGTTGCTGCCGCTCCATGTCAAGTTCGTCGCCCTGTTCTGGAAGGGCCGCGCGAACCGCCTTGAGGGAGACTTCGAGGCCGCCCTCTCTGCAATTCGTTCCGCGCGCGAAGTTGCTTTGGTGATGGAGGCGGAAAAGCTTGTAGCCGTTACCGCCGTCCACCAAAGCTGGTTGCTCTTTCATCGGGGAGAGCGCGGCCTCGCCCTCGACCTTCTCGATCAAGCCGAGCGGGTTCTGCTCCCTACGGGACACGCACTCTCGCTTGGCAATATCGCCGCAGCTCGCGGACGCTTCTTCCGCAGCTCCGGCGAATACGATCGCGCCCTCACCTACTTCGAGCAGGCAATTCAGCTTTATCGCACGCAATTCGCGTCGCATCCTAACCTTGCTCGCGCCCTCGTCAACGCCGCTTACGTAAAACGATTGCAGGCATTGCAGCTTCAGCCGGGGCGCGGCTCTCCGGCAAGTGCAAGCATTAACAATCTGATTCTTCAGATCGTGCACGAGGCCATGGAATTTCTCCGCGACGCAAGAACGATCTACTCCTCACACGAGCACCAGGCCGGCACCGGCTCGGTCCTCATCAATCTAGGCCACCTGCAGCTCGAAAGTGGCGAGATTGAAGCCGCATCTGAGGAAGGTCTCGCCGCTTACAGTCTCGGCCAAGTAAAGAACGATCCTGTGCTGATGGCACGCGCGCGCATCCTTCAGGCGTACGTCGAGATGGCTTGCGCTGAAGAGCAAATCGATTTTCCTAGCAACTCCAAATCTCCCGGTCAACGCGCCATCGATTTCGCCGAAGAGGCGATCGCTCTGTCGCAAGCTACTCAAAACAGCCGCTTGCTTGCTGCGGCGTACATCACCCGCGGACACACCGCCGCAGACGTCGAAAACGCGGACTGGGACCTTGTCCTACGCTGTGCTGCGCGAGCGGAAGAGCTGCTCGCCAGCGGAGATCGCGATCATCTCTCGCAGGAACTCAGCGGGCTCAGGAAGAAGATCGCCCAGTCCCAGGCGCTCGAAATCACGTGGCGTCGCTGGGTCAACGGCGACCTGGACGGCAAGACGTTCCAGCAGGTCGAAGAAGAATTCGCCGCCATCGTCATCCCCCAGGTCTGGATGAAACTCGGACAGAACGTCTCCAGGGTGGCAAAACACTTGAGCGTTTCTCCCAAAAAAGTGCGGAGAGCCTTAGGCAATGCACCTGCAGTCCGATCACCTAACCGCGATTCGTAGCCGCGCCTGCAACGCTCGCCGATAAATGGAGCGTCATTCATATAGATCCAGCAGCTACTTAAGCCTCTTCAAACCTGCCTTGGGCAGCGTCTGCATTCAGCGGCCGATATTTCTATCCTTAAGCAACGATGCCTGCCCTAGCTTGTTCAGAATTAGGGGGGAGAACTCACGGGTGTTGAGTTGACGGACGCAGGCAGAGCCTAGGCGGAAGAGACTCGGGCGAGTCTTTTATGCACCGAAAAGGCAATCAACGCGGCGCGAGTCGCCAAGCAAGGAAAGGATTACGTGCTAACGGCCCGGCCACGCGCCGTACACCGATCTTGGTCTAGTGCTGACGCTGCTCTCGGTTCGCTTGCCTCTATACCCAACGATTAAAGTGCGACTGCAACAGTAACTTCCCGTTGGGTGTTGTACACAGAGTCTTGGCTCGAGATAGAGTTGGCGCTGGCCGCTTGGCCTCCCGAGATGGCGCACTGATGCGCGCCGCGATTGGACCCGCTCCGTTGTAGGTCATCTTTCCCGAAACTATCCAGCCCGTCTAGGAGAGGAAGTTGCCGACCTGATTATTTGCGCTACTGCAGACTGGGAGGTGGAGAGTCTGCTGAACCTCCAGCATATCCACGGAGAGATCACGGCACCTGTGCTCTACACCTGGACCGAACCCCACGCCTGTGCCGGTCACGCCGTTTTTCTTCCTTCAACCAGCCCATGTCTTCAATGCGGCATGACGCTACAAGGGGCAGCGCGCGTTGCAATCACCGTGTGGCCAAGAGGTACTGAAGCCCGCTCCGAACCTGCATGTGGTGCTGTCTTTCAGCCATACGGTCCGATTGAGTTGCAAGGAACGATCTCTTCGACCGCATCTCTCGTCTTGGACGGGCTGCTCGGAAAGATACAACATGCTCTTCATCGTGTGTGGGCTGGCCCCCGCTCACTTTTAGTGGAAGCGGGAGGCGAGTGGTCAGACACATGGCGAAATGGACATCCAGAACGAGAAAAGGGCGGAGTGCAGGAGGATTGGACGTGGCAAAAGGACGATCTTTGTCCAGTCTGCAGTGGAAACGTTACTGGCGCAGCATCGGCTTCCGAATTGGGGACTCCGAGCAGCGTCTCGTTCTCACCGCTGCTGTCCTCAACCACATAGCCATGCACCAACAAAGCGATGGGACATCGTCGGAGGCTGGAGGTCAACTCTTTGCCCGCTTCAAGGGCGAGCAGATTCGAGTTGAACGAGTCACCGGACCGAGAGCAACTGATCGGCGATCCCGATCCGGATATATTCCTGACCGCCGGGGAGAGCAGGAAGAGATCGACAGGATGCACAGTCACGGACTTCACTTCATTGGAGACTGGCATACCCATCCTGAGAGAGTTCCTACTCCATCTACGTCCGACATACGGAGCATCCGGGAAGCGGTCACACAATCGACGCATCACCTGAACGGATTTGTATTGTTAATCGCGGGAACGGAAGCGTTTCCCCTTGGCTTGTTCGTTAGGTTGTATGGCGCTCGGGGCGAAACAATTATTGCGTTGGATCGACAATAGGCTCACGGTGTACGAGGCAGGCGACCTCTGCAGGGGTTCGGCAGAGGTCGGCAACGTTCAAGAGTGCAAGTGTCAGAAATATAGGTGGATGTTGGGGTTTTTCGAAATACGAGGGTGCTGACGGGTGCTAAAGAACAGCTAACTGACGGCGTTCAACCCGAGCCATCTGCAGGCTACGAGACGTGCTGCAAGGAGAGCACACGGCAAGTGCTGGCAATGTTGGGTACCCGTTTTTGGGGAGCTGTCGTTATCATCTAGACGCTCTATCAAAGGCTTGCATAATCGCTCTCTCCACATCTTGGAGTGGGATTCTCTCCTGTTCTAACATCCACGAACCGGCTGCCACGGAGGTCAGGGCCTCTGCCTCACTTGCTGTGAGGTGATCGAATCGCGCGACCGGATCACTTTTACCCGGTACAGCAAATCGGCTCCAGCACCTCCAGGTTTGATCGTCCATGAGGATACTGCGCACCCGTGGTAGGCTACCCCGCAGAGACGATAGGATTCCAAATCCAGCTTCATCACAATCTCCCCAATAGACGACATCTGATTCTTGTAACCAACTACAAGAAGGAAGAAGCGCCGCGGCCTTTCCGCTACCAAGGATAGCCAACGTATTCGGAACATCGGGAAGACAAAGAAACACAGCTTTGTTCTCTACGACCAGTACACGGGGAATTCTCCAAGACAGACTCGCTAGTTCGTGTATGGAGATGGTGCAATCCATCACGGGCCAGCGCGACTGGTCTCGGAGACTGGCGTCCAAGAAACGAAATCTCACTTGAGCCGTCTCCAGCCGAAGATGAAATCTTTCCTCGAAACACAGCCCTTTTGTGTTGACGCGATCTCCAAGAACAAGTGTCAGCAACTCCGCCAATATCCCTGCGTGTTCCTCGATAAATTTGGTTCCCACGGGAATTGGCAGCTGCCGGGGGAAACAATTTGGATAGGGGTTCGCATCGAAAAATGTGCATACACAGATGAGGTCCTTCCAATCGGGAAGCAACTCCGGGATTCTGTGTGCCCTGGAGCGAAGCCAAGGCTCAAGCTTCGGGCAGGCAGACCGCGCAAAGACTAATGCTTCACGAAACAATGTGAGCTGTTCCATGAATTGCAGTGTTTCGGCCAAGTCCTCAGTGGACGCAAAGCTAACCCGTCGTGGCCAGCGTTGCTTGCCCCACTTCCGAGTATCAATCTCCTCCCATTCGATCTGCCATCCATGTTTGGCAGCCGCCAAGCTCGCTAGGTCTGCACGTATTGCTGCGAAGTCGCTGGTTGTCGGTGGTCGCCCAAAGGGGATTGCAAGTGGAAACATACTTTCCCTAGCGGCTTCTGCGCGTAGTACTGCGGGCCACTTGCTGCGCGCCGCTGCGAGAACCTCCTGTGGGCTACGCATCTACTGGAGTGTCTCAGTCATGGAATTGTTTTCCACATTCAATTCCGGATCTGAGGCGAAGCGCTCTAGATCGCCAGACTCAAGGTCTTGCCGGGTGATCGCCAGCAGTTGAGATTTGTCGCCAGTCGGATTCGAAGCCAGATGGATTGTCTGGACGAATGGAACTGCCAATTTAGCTTTCGCGTCAAATGGTCCAACGACGACCACCTGGAAACCGAGCCTCTCAAAAAGCTGCATCGCGCGTTGCGAGTTCTGTTCGTCGGTACGTGAAAATGCCTCGTCAATGACAACCAGGCGGAAGTTCGAACTCTCCGCCTGAGCTTGCGACAAACCATATTGTGCCGTAAGCGCAGATGCGAGGATCGTGAATGCCAATTTGGCCTTCTGTCCGCCCGACTTCCCCGTGGTTGCCGCGAAGAAATCTGCTTCTGACTCATCCTGCTGCCGCAGCTCCTTCACGCCAGTGCTATACCAAGTGCGAACGTCCGTAGTCCGTTGCGTTCCGTCGGGATCCGCCCGAAATTTTTCCAGTAACGCACGCACCCGAGCGAACACTCTGAGACGCTCCTCCGGAGCAGGAGCGATTCCATACTCAAAGCATTCCTTGAGCGAACGCTTGAACTCACTGACCTGCGCATTTGGTCGATTGACCAAATGCAATTGAACGTATGTGTTCTCGCTGTATTCGATCGTGCGGAGTGCCTGGTTGACTTCCTCTACCCGCGATTCGATGGCCTGACCGTGCTCATCAAGCCGACTGTTAAGCATGAGAAGGTCGCCGACGAGGTTTTCATTCAAGTAGTGTTCGAACCGCTCTCTGTGTTTCGGGAGATCCTCACCTTCAATTCTGGCTTGTACGGCGAGAAAGCTAATGGCGTACACCCGTCCCGTAGAAAGGGTCTGGCCAAACTCATTGAATTCCTTGAGGAATTCACTCATTGCCGCTACCATCCTATCGGCGGCCTCATTTACCTTGCCGATTTCATTGTTAATCCGCCCCTGGATACTCTGCGCTGTTGTGTGCGTCAGCTGGTCCGCGTTGTCTTTCGTGAGAGGAACGTGTACCCCTAGCAACCGAGCAAAATCTGCATCGATCTTTTCATGCTCATAGTCAGGAAACTTCTCAAGCTCTGCTTTTCTGACTTGAGAGATATTGTTGCAGTCGTTCACATCCTTCGCGAGGATGCGTACTTCACCGTCAGTTTGACGAAGTTGTTGGTCAAGAGAATTGATCTCTGTTTCAATTTCGCTTTTCCGCTGTCGGAGTAGATGAAGTTCTTTCGAACTGTTCTCCAGCAGCTCCTTTTCGCTCCTCAACCGAATGAGTTGTTGGCTCCAATGAGCCGGATTGATCTCCAAGAACTGATTGATGCCCAGCAGCTCTTTTGCGGCAGCAGCGCGCCGTCTGGCATCCGTTGCTTCGCGACCTGCTTCAATCGTCTCGCGTGCCGCCGTTTCCGCTTCTTTCTCCGACTCTCTAAGCTGCGTTCGCAGAGCCGCGATCTTCTGCTCCGTGGACCATCCAAGGATTCGGTCCTTGGGGTCATCGATCGATCGGGAGTCATCCTTGATATGCCGTGATCGGTCGCGCATAAGCCCCTGGCGGGTGACGCCCCGTTCGACTCTCTCCAGCTCCTCGATGGTATTGCAGCAGCGGTAATTAAATCGTCGTGACAATTCGGCAATCACCCAGGAATGCAAAGGATGATCCACGCGAAAAGACAAGCGCCCTGGCACAAGCTCTTCGGAAAGGCGAGGTGGAGCAGGAACCCTCGCTGGGACAGGATGAAAGGTTAATCGCAGATGAAGCATCGTCGAGTTGATGAACTCAGCAGCAGGCCGGTAAAGATTCTCCGGGACTAAGAGAGATAAGCCAAAGCCATGGAGAAGACGCTCCAGGGCACCAGCCCACTCCGCGTACTCTTGATTCACTTCCATCAACTCGCCTGCAAATGGCATGGTGGTTATATCGACCTTCAGTGCCTCACACAGCCGGAGTCGCACGCTCAGGAAGTTTCTAGGAATGTTGACGTTATTGCGCTCCACGCTCGCAAGTTCCTCGCGCACATCGGTCATCTTGGCAAGAGCCAGCTCTTGACGGTAACGCGAGGCGGCACGGCGTTCGTCACTTTCACTGGCCGCTTGGCTTTCCTGACTCTCTACTGATTCCCAACTGGCTCGTGCCATGAAGAACGACACCTCGTCAGTTAGAGCGGATTCTGCAGCAAGAAGTTCAGCTGAGATTTGAACGCGGCTGCGCAATGTCTGGGCCCGTTGCCGCTCACTCTCTGAGAGTTGGATCTCGCGATCGATTGCTTGGAGGCGAGGTCCAACGTCGGTAGCGCTGATCGCTGCAATCAACCCGTCGCGATCGTTTCTGCGTTGGTCGAGATCGGATACGATCCCATTTCGTTTCGCTTGGGCGATTTCATGCTCCCTGCGAAGTTCTATCGTGCGCTGTTCGAGGAAGTGGAGATACTTGGTCAGGAAATAGGGCTTGACCGCGTCCTGGAGATCTTTCCATTCCTTGATTTTGGCTTCCGCAGCCGCGAGGCGATCGGCGTTTTCGGAGACGGGACGGAGAGCATTCAGCTGCCGCTCGGCGCGGTCGATTGCCATCCAACAATCCATGAGGGTCTTGTAGTGCGGCTGAACCGTGTCTCGGATGAACGTGAAGGTATCGGCCGAAGGCAACAGGAACTGGCGAACAAACGCATCGATGTCCCCGACTTCCTTCATACCAATTGCCCGATTGAATACTTCGAGCGCTTTCTCGCCGGGGATATGAAGCAGCTTCCGCATACGCTCTGAGTAACTCGGAAAGCTGTCGAATACCTCCCATCCGCTCTGTTTGGCGGCGCGCTTGATCTCCGTCGTATTCATTTGCTGTCCAAGCAGGTCTTTCAAGCTTTTGGGGGCACGACAGATCGCAAAAATTTCGCGGACTTCCTCGTCGTATTCCCAAAGCACTTGGGCCAAGGTCACTGATTCCGAACGGAGGGCATCCCCAAAGACGGCGGAGATTGCACTCAGTACGCCAGGCTCTCTCAAATATTGGGTGGTCGGAGAGGTTGAATCGATGGTACTGGAGCTCGCCCATGCGCCGCGAATGTAGGAACGTCGCGTGCGATCACGGCCAGAAGCCTTTCGGCCATCTCCCGAAGCATCGTTATAGGAGGAGGCAAGGAGGCGTGGTGGCACTAATAGCGTGCGCAAGGCATCGATGGCGGTGGATTTTCCTGAACCGTTGTCCCCCACAAGGAGCGACCAGCCCCCGCAGGGAGCAAAGACTTGGCCCTCTCCATGAAAGGTGCCCCAATTGAGGAGCTCCAAACGCTCGAGACGGTAACCAGGCAGGCCCCCAGGTTCATGGTCGTGCGAATTAAGTTCGACCTTCTCCATGTCGTATCAATCGTTCCTTCACCGATTCCAGCTCAGACGGTCCGAATCGTGCCTTCAGTATGCGCATCACTTCGAGTGTTTCAGATTCCGCCGCTCCAATAGTTTTCAAAAATCCCAACTCCTCTGCTCGTCGAATTGCGCTATCGACCGTACGCATATCGCGGATTTGATTGTTCGACTCCTTAACGAATTGCAGGACAAGCTCCCTTAGCTGCAATCTTGTAAGAACCAACCTTGTAGACCCTCCAGGAGCAGCGTCAAAACGCGCGAGCTCTTCGCGGAGACAGACCAGCAGGATCGTCGCGGTGTAGCCAAGAGATTGCCGGCGTCCAATCCTCGGCAGCCGTTCTTCGCCATCCAACTCGATCTGCCGGATGAATGCGTAGCCCTCCGCTTCGTCCACAATGAGTTCTTGGCCGATTTGGCGAAAGTAACGCATGAGATAGTCTCTGTCAGCACGAATTGTTTCCCAGATCTGAATATCTTCGATATAGACAGGAGCAACGAATAACTGCGCTAATGCAAATGCTCTCGCCCCGAATTCGGTATCGTTTTGCATGCTCTTATCCTGCCCGCGCAAACAAAATTTCTGGCGCACGCCAAGTCGCTCCTTGCGCTCCATCCACCACACGGATGGTGGTGAACTGATCTTTTGCTACGTAATGCGTATCGTCTTGCGTAGCGATCACCAGGTAACCAATGACCTCAAGGGCACCATCAGTGACGGGGAATCTCCGGAGAATCTCGGAGAGAAGAATGGAGTCGCTCGTAGCGAGGCAGTCGTGAATCTTCTCTCGGAGGCGTTTGAGATTCAGATCCGCGAGATTCTTGAAGCGATCGACGATGGACCAGTCCAGAACCGAATCAGAAGCGAAAGAGAATTCGTCCGTTAGGCTTCCGGTCGCATCTGGCTGCCAAAAGCTTCGACTAAAGCTGGCAAATACCGCAGGCGGTCCCGTCAACTCGAAGAACTCGTCCTCGGATGGTGGCTCGCTGCGAGAGACGATTGCAGCCTGTTGAATCTCACGGATAAGTTCCCGAAGTCTCTGATCTTCGCCGGACGCGGCAGACTCCAATGCGCGTCGCAGTGTCGCTGCCATGCGCTCATTGGAGCGGACCACGCGCTCTCCTTCAACGAGAAGCAGGCTGGTAAGCCGATCCAGCAATTTATTCGATCGCAAAGTGGAATCTATCGCATCGATCCGGTAGGCCCGTCGAGTTAACTCTCGCCACCGCTGTTGGCGCTGCGGAGACGAGAGAAGATTCCAGAATGCGTAAAAACTCTGTCCCTGTGGCGATTCCTTGATGGCAGCATGTGTATCCAGCAGCTGCCCGACCATGCGTCCCTTTTGAGCTCCTGGCTGCGCATGGCTCTCTGCGAGAGAACGCGCTACCCCCTTGAAATTCTCTTCCAACTGACGAAAATCTCCGGTCAAGCCACGAGCGAGCTCAAGCGCGTTTGCAAAACGCTCGGTCAGCTGAACAGGGGTGTACGCCTCGGCAGTATTGCTTGAGAGCATTGCGTCAATTTGAGCTTGTATGTGAGCCTTTTGCTCTTGAAGAGCAGCTATCCGGTTTTCCACGTCGGACGTCGAAAACAGAACGATCTCTTCCAAGTTACGCAAGATCAATTCGAGTCGGGATTCTGCGCCGACGAAGGGCTTTGCCTGGAGGTCCTCGATCCATTGCATGGCGCGTTCCGCGCCTGACGTGAGCTCAAAAACTGGCTCCTCCACTTGCCCGCTATACAATTTCTTGAGCAGGAGTTGTCCATCTCCGCACCAAATTGCAAGGTAATCCGATGCTGTTTGCGGATAGGAGCTTGGAGCAAGAGCACGCGCTTCTTCGAGGAAATTTTCTAAGCGAGCCCGCAGGTGCGACTCAGGAACGGAAATGGCGTGATGTTCTTTGAAGGCGCGATGCAGAAACGTAAGAGTGAACGCGCCGTTTGGGCTTCTCAGCAGCCGCACTGCGGGGTTCTCGAGAAGCCGCTCAGTTTCCGATAGATCCCATGGCGCAATAGTTGATGTGCTGATCGTCACCGATATCTACGGCTTTCCAAAAGGTGAATGTCGTGGAGAGGATCAACGTTATCAGATATTTAGAGTAGAGTCTACGGCGTACGGTCTGGGCAGTCACAACAGCCCGAGGTGACTGGGTTAGAGGAGTAGCCGATCATTTTAAGAACAAGACTTGAATAGTGGTTGGCGGCCCATACCCAACGGCCGGTGTGTGCCAGACCTCTGCCGTGCCCCGGTGGAGGTCAATTTTTGCTGGATGCATAGCAGCTAGATGAGTATGCCTTAGCCCGCCAAATGCGGCGAAGAAGCTGCCAAAGGGTGCCCAATCCAGGCTGGTGATGCTCATTCCAGAGATCCATCTGTGTCCCGTTGAACCCTCTGCAGCGCAAAGGCAGAGATATTAGAAAGTGGTTTCTCGTCAATTACTATTGCCGACGAAAAGTGCTCTTTTCATTCTGGATGAGTGACTCGGCCTGTTGTCGCCAATCGACCGCTATCTAGGTCCCAATCCCGTCCGCAAGGGAACTCGCTCCCTTGGCCATTCGAAAACGAGTAAGAACTTTGACCATCGCTCACAGGTAGAAAATGAACAGCAGCGTGGCCAATACCGGGCTTGTCGGACGAGGCAGAGCCAAGACAGTTAGCACGAATTTGGTCCGCGCCTCGCCGTTTTTTGATAGATTTCAGTAACGCACACAAGATCTGATCAAGGATTTACGGAGGACGGTAGGATGTCTCCTGACGAGGTCCCTTTGCCACGAACGCCCGTAACTCAGTATTCGTTAAGCGAGCCGGCTGAATCTCTTGGAGTCGAGCGGCGCCTTGAGACGGCGTTCGCTAAGTATGTTCAGGTTTGGTTATGGTCCATTCTTGTCGGAGCCGCTACGTCCGAAACGGTATCCTTTCTCGGGGTCATCGGCCCTAAATGGGGGCCCGCCGGGATCGGACTGGTCGCGATTTCGTTTACCGGAGCCTTAGCGGCATTAGCAGCGCTGCTTCTGCTCGCACGCTTCTTCGGAGGGTACCTCCTCCCCGTGTTTTTCGGGGAAGTCGAGCCTGCTGCTGCGGAACTCCGAACTGCAGCTAATCGTCTAAAGCAGAGCTTGAATCTGATCATCTTCGCGCTGGCGATGCGAATGCTACTTGCCGTTGCAGAGCTGGCCCTCACAACTGTGCTTGGAGCTTTCCGCGACTAGCATGCCATGGAAAATCACCGTCCGACCGTTTTTCTTCCTCTTCATGACGATGTGGACGAACGTTGCCGTGGCTGCTGCAGCTCGGGACGGTGATACATGTCAGATTAGTTCCGCCAGAATCACTTTGTGCTTTGACCTGCGGGATGATTCCCACCCAAACTCTGGATTAATGCTTAACATCACCGCCGTGGATGGGACAAATCATCTTGTCTACCTTCCGTTCCAAACGGCATCCCCGTCGGGGGACCGCAGCATCCTGTCGTCATGGGGATCCTACGAGGAAAGCACCATCATCGGGTTCTCGACTATTGCCGATGGGCGACACACCATAGGTTTCGTTCCGACTATAGACGGAAGTCCGGCGTCGTTAGACGATCGTGCCTCAAGGTCTTCCGTAGTCCTCGTCCGGTCGGGCCTCGAAAGAGATTTTGTGTATCGGAGCCGAGGTATCTCGAGCGACGCGTTCCTGCAGGCGCAGAAGGGGCTAGTCGTAGACTCTATCGAGCTAATAGGTGTTGTCCGGCCTAAGGGCGCAAAAGGTCTCGAAGTCTCCAACGGGAGGATCGAGGAACCAGAAGCAACACAAGTAATCGGCAACACGAGGTTCTATCCAGCCTCAGCATCGGGGCACGGAGACACGAGACTCGAGGTTCGTTACGAAATCCCAGCGACTCCACTGGTCACGCTGATCCTCTCAGATTTGGCGAAGCTGGCAGCTGCGTTTTTCGCACCGTTAGTCACAATCGCTTTCTTTACACTTCAGGAGAATGTGCGTCCACGAGCTAGGCGATGGACGTTGATTTGCCTTGTTGTAATTCAGCTGTGCATAGCCGGAATCCTCGGTTATTTAGCCTGGAAGGTCCGCAATGACGCTTCATCCGCCGCCGTCTCGGATTGGCTCATCGTAGTCGTAACTGCAGCGGCTTCGGCTTTGCCTCTTTGGCTAAAACGCGATCGTGGTAGAGATCCACTGACATTCAGTCCATAGTCGAAACAGGCCAGTTTGGAAGCGTGCGTTGGCCTGTTGCCAGCGGTCGAACGGCTCAACTCGACAAGCCTCCCTAGCACCAACTTAAGCGACGACACTGGCTCAGCTGCGCGCGCTCATAGATCTATCTATAGCTACTGAAATTTGCACGGCAGGGCGACTGCACCTGGGGACGCTTTGACAAGCTGGCAGAAAAGACCGTTGCCTTTTGAATCCCAGTTAACAAGATCTAAGTGAGGAGAGGTTTTAGATGTACCGCTGTCGTAGCTCACATATCCGGTCTTTACAACGGTGTAGCGATATATGCCCCTGTAGACCCCCTCGAAGCTTGATTGGGTCGGGATAGTGGAAACCGCTAAACCATCTAGGTAGTAGAGCGTCACTATCGCCTTGTCTTTGTTATAGCTGGCAGCGGGAAGGCTCACCATAAAACGTCCAGAGTCGGGCTTGTAGGTCAGCTTTTCTGAAACCCAACCCACCATCCAATTAGCTAACTGCCCGATCCGAAGCGAGGTGGGATTTGCGGACCCACCACCATCAGATTGTTGCATAGCAGCGACTGGCATGATTCTCGGCTTCGTCGCTGCATCGCAACTTTTGCAGGAGGAGGGGCGGCTCGTAGCTGAAAACGCATCGGCGGCCGTAGGGTAATAGAGGTCAAAGTAATCTCTCAATGCCTTCGCCTCAGGTAGGTGGCTGAGGGCATCGAGGAGATTCCCCTTGCAACGCTCTACATCAATTTCAAGTTCCGATGGTGTGCGCGGCGCTTCATTTAGAAAGCATTGCGCGTGATCCCACGCGACTTTAGATAGCTGGAGTTCTAGAGGCGTGCGCGCACTAGTGATCGGCAGGGTCGGTCCTACCGGCCTCTTCAGCAGACATGAAGTCAGTAGCAGCAGCGGGAGTAGCGATAGCACCATGATTATTCGAGGCATTTTCTGTCGTCTCTCCATAACTGACAACGCCTACTGCAGCGGCGAAGCCGAGCATGAACATAAGGTAGGTCGCCGTAAGGGCGAGCTTGGCCCGAGTGATGTTTCCTTCGCCCCAAAAAGAGGCAATCTTGGCCTCGTCGAATGTTTCGTTCTTGATGCACTGGACGTCCGAAACGTTCGCGGGACATGGATCAACGTTTGGACGGGTAAATCCCACAACGAATGAGCCTGTTTGCCGCGATGTTCCGCTGCCGAAGTCAACTGATTTAACGACGAATGTGGTTAGCGTGTAAAACGACAGTGCACCGACGGCTGCGACAAGAATGGATCGTAGGAGCAATTTCCTGCGGGAGTTCCTGTCCAGTGATTCCCCTGAATACCACTGAACAAGGACAGCAGCCAAGCCCATCAGCGCCGATGTGAGAGGCACGAGTGTCCTACGGAGGTTATCCGGGACAAGGTCCGTGAGCGGGGAGAAGAGCGGGATCGCATGCGCGCCTAGCAGAGGGGCAAGGCCGACAGCGACGCTGACACCGAAGGCAAGAAGAAATTTTACCCATCTACGAACCGGTGGAGGTGGAGGCGGAGTGGAAGAGTGTGGCGTACGCGTGCTGCTTGACTCACCTTGCGATGAGGATCGTCCGGTAGTCGAAGGCTCTTGCTCATCCATGGCAATGGGACCAAAAGTAACTATAGGGGCGCCGTTGCAGAATTATCCCACGTAGTACCGGCCAAATCCAAGGTTCGCAACAAGGTTTTGGCGTGAGATTTCGAAGTTGATTTTCGCTAAGACCATTCTAATTTGACGCAAAATCGCCGAGTCACTCATCGATGGGATATTCGTAAACAGAAGCCGACTTCACGTTCCTGATCCTCTTGATTCGCCCTTCAGGTTTCCGCCAGGCGCAGCAACGCGGAAACGTTACATCATGACGCCGCCGTTCACCTCAATGCGCTGCCCATTGACCCAGCCGTTATCGTCAGCCAGCAGCGAAGCGATTGCGGGTCCAATGTCGTCGGGGCCGGCCACTCGGCCAAGAGCTGTGTGATTCGCGACTAGCTTGTTCACCTCGGGATTGTCGCGCACGATGCCACCGCTGAAGTCCGTCGCCACCGCACCCGGCGCGATGACATTGACCGTGATGCGACGCGAGCCAAGCTCCGTCGCCATGTGTCGCGAAAGCACGTCGATGGCACCCTTCATCGAGGCGTACGCGGCTCCTCCGCGACTCGAAAGACGCGTGCGGGTCGTCGAAACATTCACGATGCGACCGCCATCGTTCATGAGCGGCAGCAGCTTCTGCGTCAGAAACAACACTCCCTTGAAGTGGACGCTGTAGATGCTATCCATCTCTTCTTCCGTGACACTCTCCAGGGGCATGTTGCGATGATTGTTGCCCGCGTTGTTTACCAGGTAGTCGAAGCGCTCTGCTCCCAGTTCGGCGAGTGCCGCTTTTACTCTCTCCTCGAACGCCGCGAACTCGCTGACTTTACCTGCATCCAGCTGCAACGCAAAGACCTGTACGCCAAGCGACCTGGCTCCAGCAACAACGGCATCCGCATCCTCGCTATGGCTGTGGAAAGTAAAGATCACGTTCACACCGCGACGTGCGAGACTTTCCACGGTGCTGCGGCCGATGCCGCGGCTCCCTCCGGTAACGATGGCAATCTTTCTCTGTTGATCTTGTGACATGCTTCCTCCTGATCCTTCTCCAAACTAAGCCGCCATAGCCTCTTGCGAAATGGCCCGGTTTCGCAATTTCCTGCCTATTCCTCTCACGTACACTGATCCTGTATGGCTGGCACGAAGAGCGGAAGAGCACGCTGTCTCGGGGACTTGGCGCAGGCGCTGCGCCGCTACACGGACTCCTGCGCAACGACGAACCCCTATCCCACGGCTATCGACGGCTTGGTGATCCTTCGGTCCGACCAGCCGAAACTCCCCACCTTCCGGCTCTTCCGGCCTGCACTTTGCATCGCTGTACAAGGTACAAAGTGGGCGACCTTCGGTGATCGCCGCTACGAGTACAAGGCCGGCCAGGCGATGGTTGTGACAGTTGAAATGCCATCACGAGGCGCTATCTCTGAGGCAAGCCCCGGCGAACCTTTCTTAGGCTTCGTGCTCGTTCTCGATCTCGCCGTTTTGCACGAACTCGCAGAGCAGATGTCATCGCGACCACAAAGCCAAAGGCCTGCCTCGTCGCCTTCGCACACGGGCGTATGCGTCGTCGACCTCAGTGAGGAGGCGTTGGACTGCCTATACCGCGCCATGCGGATGCTCGAGACTCCAGATGCCATCCCGCTTCTCTATCCTGGGCTGTACCGTGAACTGCTTTACTGGCTGCTTATGGGATCTGGCAGTGGACAGATATTACAGGCAGTCACAGCGTCCAGCCGCGAGAACAGGTTGATCGCAGCAATCCACGAGTTGAAGACACGCTTCGCCGAACCGGTCCGTGTCGACGAACTGGCCATGATCGCCCATATGAGTTCTGCTACCTTCCATCGTCAGTTCAAAGCGACAACAGGGATGAGTCCGCTGCACTACCAGAAGGAGCTGCGCCTGTTGGAGGCACGGAGGCTCATGCTCTCGAACGGTTCGACCGTAGAAACAGCCGCCACAGAAGTAGGCTACGAAAGCGCATCGCAGTTCAGCCGCGAGTATGCACGGATGTTTGGCCGCCCGCCACGCCGTGATGTACGCGCGTTGGGTGGGCTAGTACCGGAGTCTTTCTAGCAGCGGCCACATAAGTCCCGAAAAACGCGCTTTCCTCCATTTGAGCTTAGCTGAGGAGAAGCCGATATTTCCGGTGCCAGCCCACGTTGGTCAGTGACTCGGATATTGGTCTGAATCCACACCGCTCCTGCCTGGCTCGCTTACGGTTCCATAACGACAGCCATCAACTGCGGCGCTGGGTTCGCGCGATCTGAAAGGTTCTGAGAACTGCCTCGGCGGGCGCGAGAATCGGAATCTCTTTCGATGTGCCATAGAGCATTCTCGTGGTGAGGCCACCATCGACGACGCTCAGTAAAGCTGCTGCTGCCGCTTTTTTGTCGATTGCGAAGGGCTTCAGCACATTGATGAGATAGGCAAGAAACTTATTTTCGTGTTCGACCGCCACGCGATGGAACGGGTGGTCAAAGTCCGGGTACTCGGATGCGATCCGAAGAAACGGGCATCCGATGATGTCGGCTCGATTTACCACCCGTTCGATTCTGG